>NZ_RPFJ01000010.1 GCF_003813905.1 Aureibaculum marinum | reverse complement strand
TAGCACAGTTTAAAAGTAAAGTGAAAAAAAACAAAGCTTCACTGTTTTTTAGCAGTAGTATTTCGGCTTTTTTTCAAAATTCAGGCACATGTCAATATCACGGACCTTGTTATGATGGCTCTAAATGTATTATGTGCAATCAAAATCTAGAGGAAGTTGTTTTAATAGCAGGCGGTTCTACTGATGCTGGATTTTAAGTAACAAATATTTATTTTAACGGTCCTTCAGGTGGCGGAGATTTTAATGATGCAGAGGAAACTATCTCTTGGATTGCTGGAGGTGAAAGTGGTGGTGGATTTGAAGATCAAGATGAGGAGGACGACCCTTGTACCAAAATAGCCAACCAAATTGCCAATACCGCCTTTAAAGCAAAACTCGACCTTTTAAAAACCAAAACAGGGTTGAAAAAAGAAACAGGGTATGTACAAGATAAAAATGGAGTATTTACACAATTAAATGATACTAACGGAGGGCATTCTTTAGATATTAAAATTGACAGAGACAATACAACAGGTTATATTTATACACATTTAAATGACTTTCCAACTGGTAAGACAGATCCTAAAACAGGAAGGCCGTTTATTAATAAAATAAAAAGAATGTTCTCTCCTGCAGATGTTATAAAATTTTTGCAAATTGCAAAATACACCGAATACAATAATATCCCTTTGTCATCTGTTTATGGCACTATGGTTTCAAGTTCTGGCACATATACCCTAAAGTTTACTGGAAATACTGCTGATATAAAAGATCTAAAAACTGCGGAAGAGTATGAAAGCGATTATATAAAACTAATGAAAAAAGGAAATGAAAAAGGGTTTCTGCGTTTTTTAAGAGATCATATTAAAGTAGAAGGAATTGAATTGTATAAAATCAAAAATTCTGGACGCATTAGGCCAAAAACACTAGATGAAAGCGGTAAGGTTGAAACAGGTGATTGTTAATAATTAATTCAAAAAATGAAAAAAGTAATAACATTAATTTTAGTATTAAGTCTTTCAATATTTAGTTGCAAAGCACAACATATTATACCGGTAGAAAAAGCTGTAGATTATCTTGACAAAGAAGATGGTTTAATGGACGGTAAGGACTATGTGTACGTAAAAGACATTAACAACTTATTGACTAAGTTTACGGGTACTTGGAAAGGAACATATAACAGTAAAAACTTTGAATTCAAAATCGTAAAAACAACTACTGATGATGGTGAATTAAAAGAAGATTTGTTATTAGCTCGTTATAAGATTACTGATAGTAACGGGAGAGTTATTGAAAACACCCTAGATTTACCTGATGACAGCCCATATGTATTATTTGGTGGATATATAATTAAAGAAAGTATATACACTTATATGTTAAATTATATTGGTAAAAATACTAACTGTGGTCAAAACGGAAATGTTTTTATTTCCGTTTATGGTACAAACAATACGAAAATGAAATTATTTTTACAAGTAGCAGGTGAAATGTACTTTGATTGCACAACTGGAGCAGCTAAACAGGTTTTACCGACTAAGGTTGTTACTTTGACAAAGCAATAATCGCTTTAAAAAGGCTTAATTTATTTTACAACTTAACTTAAAAACATTACATTACTTATAAAAATTCATATGCTCAATATATTCCCAAACTTTATTAGGCAATAAAGGTTCTATGTTTTTTTTATCTGCAATAGCTTTACGAATAAAAGTAGAAGAAATCTCCATTATCGGAGCATCAACTTGATGTACTTTTGGATGATTATCAAACTGTGATTTCGGTTTTTCGCCATTATAAATACGGGGATAAACGTAAATATCATATTCTTCTAAAATAACTTCATAATTTTTCCACTTATGAAAAGAAGCTAAATTATCTTCTCCCATTATCAAATTAAATTGATGTTGCGGATATTTTTCTTCTAAATGTACTAATGTATTTATAGTGTAATTAGGTTGAGGCAAACGAAACTCAATAGTAGATGGTTTTAACCTTCTATAATCTTCTGTTGCAATTTGCACCAACTGATATCTATGATTATCCCCCAGTAAAGATGATTTTTTTTTAAAAGGAGAATGTGGTGTAATAACAAACCAAACCTCTTCTAAATCAGAAAATTCAACCATGTGGTTGGCAATAATTAAATGCCCAATATGTATGGGATTAAAGGTCCCAAAGTACAAGCCTATTTTCATTTGTTTTTATGCTTTACATCAATAAAATCTGCAACTAAATTTTCTGCTTCTTTTAACGCCACTTCCAAATCATAATTTTTTATAATTTTATCAAATTGTGGAGCTGTTGCCAATTCAACAGAGGCCTTTGCAATTCGCATATTTATTCGATCTTCGCTTTCGGTTTTGCGTTTTTTTAGTCGTATTTTTAATTCATCAACACTAGGAGGTTTCACAAAAACGGCTAATGTTTCTTTCGGAAATTTCTTTTTTATTCTTAACCCACCAGCAACATCAATATCAAAAATTACATGTTTACCTAAAGCCCAAATACGTTCTACTTCACTTTTTAAAGTTCCATAAAAATTATCTCTATAAACCTCTTCCCATTCTAAAAAATCATCATTTTTTATATGATTTTTAAATTCTTTTGTACTTATAAAATAATAATCTTTTCCATTAATTTCGTCACCGCGAGGCTCACGAGAAGTTGCTGAAATAGAAAACTCTAAATTCAACTTTTCTATGCCTAACAAATGTCTTACAATAGTAGTTTTACCAGACCCAGAAGGAGCTGAAAAAACAATTAATTTACCTTCTTTTTGGTTTGAACTTTTAGTTGGTAACATATTTTTATATTTCTGTTTCACAAATATGATTAAATACGCTTTAGTATTTATTTACCTGTAAACACGATATTAACTTTTGAATTTCAATTGATTATAAGAAAACTTATACTGATTAGTATGTTTTTTACTACTTAATTTACAATACATTTAGCAATTGTTCTTTAATTTTTTCCAATTCATCTTTCATTTGAACTACTACTTTTTGCATTGCAGCAAAATTAGATTTAGATCCAGTTGTGTTTATTTCTCTACCTATTTCTTGACAGATAAATCCAAGTTTTTTACCATTAGACTCTTCACTAATTAAGGCTTGTAAAAAATAATCTAAATGATTATTTAAACGTACTTTTTCTTCAGTAATATCTAACTTTTCTAAATAATACATCAATTCTTGTTCAAACCTATTTTCATCTACATTTTGTTTTAAATCAGCAACAGCTTTTTCTAACCGTTCACGTATCTGAGCCAATCTTTCTTTGTCTAATACCGCAACTTCTTCTGATAATTTTTGAATGTTTTGAATACGAATTGTAAAATCATGTGCCAACACTGCTCCTTCATCAGCTCTAAAACCTAATACCTCATCTATAGCTTCATCAATAGTCTGTTCAACTTTAACCCATTCCGTTTC
The DNA here is from genome assembly GCF_003813905.1 of Aureibaculum marinum. GTDB lineage: Bacteria > Bacteroidota > Bacteroidia > Flavobacteriales > Flavobacteriaceae > Aureibaculum > Aureibaculum marinum. Next base: position 47,586 of record NZ_RPFJ01000010.1, on the reverse strand, counting down.
GTCAAATTCTTCTCGTTGACATTTTAAAACATCAGGCAAACGCATTGCTATTTCAAGTAAACTTTCAGAAGAAACTTCTGTAACACTTCTTAATTGATCTATATAATTATTAACTACTTCTTGATTAATAATTGATGTAGTTTCTCCCCCAGTACTTTCAACATGGATTGTAAAATCTACCTTACCTCTAAATAATTTTTTAGATAATTTACTTCTAATTTCCAATTCCTTTTCTCTGTACATTGAAGGCACTCTGACATTCAAATCTAAATTTTTACTGTTTAATGTTTTAATTTCTACAGTTACTTTTTTTTGAGGTAATTCAGCTACGGCTTTTCCGTATCCAGTCATTGATTGTATCATATAGTAAGGGTAAGTTTACGCAAATTTAAACAAATTAAGTTATTTGTTTAGGGCGGTTGACATTTGTTACCATATAAACCCCTATAAAAATTAAAATTGTTGCCAATATTTTAACAATACTTAAGCTATCACTTTCAGTAATTAAGGCATAAACAGTAGCGATTACGGGTTGCAAGTAGACAAAAATACTTAATGTTGTAGGTTTTAACTTTGTTAGAGCAAACAAATTAAAAAGGTAGGTAAAAAAAGTAGTAAACACTACTATAAAACCTGCTTTTAATAGAACATCTGTAGGCATTAGTTGCCATTGTACTTCTTGCAACTCAGAAAATCCAAATGGTATAACTACAATTAATCCGATGGTATAAATCCACTTTACAAATGTAAAAGGATGATATTTGTCTGTTAACCGCTTTACCATGATTAAATAAAAACTATATAATGTAGCATTTACAAATACTAAAAAATTACCTAAAAGTGGATTTTCGCCTTTATTTATACTTTGTCCATAAACAATCAATATAAATGCACCTAACAAACCAATAGCTATACCAAATACTTTTATAAGATTAATTTTTTCTTTTAATATTAGTGTTGAAAGCAACAACACTACTATAGGTACAGTTAACATAATAACCGATGCACTTATTGGAGAAGTTAAGCTTAGCCCTTTAAAAAAAGTAAGCATATTAAAAGCTGCTCCAAAACATGCTACCAAAATAATTCTGATATAATCGTTTTTATCTATCTTCTCCTTTTTAGCAAAAAAACTAATAACCCAAAAAAGAATAGCCGCACCTAACACCCTCAATATAATAAATGCATAGGGTTTTACATATATAGGCATTACATCTTTTGCAACCGTAAAGCTAACTCCATAAATTAATGCAGCTAAAAATGCAAGGAGCAATGCAAAGTTTCTAGAATTCATAAAAGTTTATAGTTTGATTTGTATTTAAAGATTAGGTTTAGCTTTCTCTTTTCAATAATACTCAGATACGCACTTGTTTTAAATATTTAATTTTGGGGCTCAAAGCTAATCATAAAAAAAAGTAATGATTTGATATATCAAACCATTACTTTTAAAAGTTAACTTTTATAAATTCTTTTATAAACTATTTAGCAGCTTCATAACGTCTTTCAACCTCGTTCCAGTTGACTACTTTAAAAAATGCCTCAATATAATCTGGTCTTCTATTTTGATAATTTAAATAATATGCATGTTCCCAAACATCTAATGCTAAAATAGGTGTACCACCACACCCTACTCCTGGCATTAAAGGATTGTCTTGATTTGGCGTAGAACAAATTTCAACTTTACCTCCTTTATGAACACAAAGCCATGCCCAACCAGATCCGAAACGTGTTGCTGCTGCTTTAGAGAAAGATTCTTTAAATGCATCTACAGACATATATTCAGCTTCAATAGCCTCTTTTAATGGACCAGATAAACGGCCTTTTTCTTCAGGATTTAATATTTCCCAAAATAAATTGTGATTATAAAAACCACCTCCATTATTTCTAACTGCAGCATTACTCATGTCTAAACCAGTTAATATATCTTCAATAGATTTTCCTTCAAGGTCAGTGCCTTTAATAGCATTGTTTAGATTATTAGTATATCCTGCATGATGTTTTGTATGGTGTATTTCCATAGTACGTGCATCAATATGTGGTTCTAACGCATCATAAGCGTAAGGTAATTTTGGTAATTCAAAAGCCATAATTTTATATTTTTTTATTGTTAAACTTCATTTAAGAACTATAAATGTAACAAAGTATTTATACTTCAACTGCTCAAAGATAAAAATTATTAGTTTAAAAGCAGTTCTAGGCAAATAGAATGTTCCTATTAGACCATAGATTAATATTATTATTTAACTTTAATCTTTTCGGTTCTTAACTCATCCATTGCTTTACTTACTAAATTATAGGTAATCTGAGAACCATTTAATTTTTTTATAAGTATGTTTTTCTCATCTTTAGATGCTCCTAATTGATTTAAAATATTGTTTAGGTGCATTTTCATATGACCGTGCTGAATTCCGGTGGTTGTTAATGCTTTTAGAGCTGCAAAATTTTGAGCCAAACCAGCAACAGCAACAATTTGCATTAATTCTTTAGCTGTTGGATTTTGTAATAAATTCAAAGAAAATTTAGCCAATGGATGCAAAGCTGTCAATCCTCCAACTGTACCCAAGGCTAAGGGAACCTCTATCCAAAACTTAAAAACACCATTATCTATAGAACAATTACTAAGACTTTTATAGACACCATCTTTTGAAGCATAAGCATGTATGCCAGCTTCAACAGCTCTAAAATCGTTTCCAGTAGCAATTACAACCGCATCTATCCCATTCATTATTCCTTTATTATGAGTAACAGCTCTGTAAGGCTCAACTTGTGCAATTTGAACTGCCTGATAAAATTTTTGTGCAAATTCTAATCCATTGTCTCCTAATTCTTCAATCTTACAACTTACTTCAGCCTTTACTAAACAATCTGGAATATAATTAGATAAAATGCTCATTACTATTTCTATATCCTCTTTTTGAAATGTAGAAGCGATATTTTCTAAACATGAGTTAATAAAATTAGCACCCATACTATCTTTAGTTTCAAAAGTAACATGAAGTTGATAGTAATTTTCTAAACTTTTAGTTTTATCTTTTAGTTCAATATCTAAAATACCTCCACCACGCTTACGCATATTTTTAGTGATGAATTCTGTTGCACTTAACAAGTTAGATTTTACTGAATTGAAATAAGTTTCCAAATCTGCAAAATCACCAGAATACATAAAATGGACTTGCCCAATTTTTGTTGTAGATAGCACTTCTGCTTTAAACCCACCTCTTTTACTCCAAAATTTTGCAACCAAAGAAGCTGCTGCGACAACAGAACTTTCCTCAATTGCCATTGGAATAACATATGGTATATTATTAATCTTAAAGTTAGGTGCTACAGCAAATGGCAAATAAAAATTTGAAATTGTATTTTCAATAAACTCATCATGAAGTTGTTGTAATTTAGAATCTGAATTTAAATATTGACTTAAAACTGTTTTAGACTCTGGATAATCTAAAAGAAAATTATCCATAAGCCATGCTATTTTTTCCTCCTTATTAAGTTTAGAAAATCCAGAAATAAGTGTAGACATTTAGTATAAATTTAATTCAATTGTAAATATACTATTCAAACTTAAAATATCATGATTTTAAGATAATTTTTACCCAATTTTTGCCTAAAATTGAAACTCTTTTGAAAAAATGACTATTTTTATCAAAAATTATAATAAATCTCAACCTTATGTCAAATACTGCACTAAAACAACCCTATCAGAAAGAATTATTTGGACATCCAGTAGGACTTTATGTCCTGTTTTTTACAGAAATGTGGGAACGATTCTCTTACTACGGTATGCGTGCTATTTTAGTGCTATACATGATTTCTTCTGCAACGGGATCAAATCCTGGTTTAGGTTGGTCAAATTCAGATGCATTAGCCTTATACGGTTGGTATACAATGTTAGTATATTTAATGTCTATTCCAGGTGGTATTTTAGCAGATAAGTATGTAGGACAAAAGAAAGCTGTTTTATATGGAGGTTTAGTTTTGGTAGCTGGACACTCCATTTTAGCAATTACGGCACCTTGGGCTTTCTTTACTGGATTGGCTTTAATTGTAATAGGTGTTGGTGGGCTAAAACCTAATATTTCTACTATGGTTGGTGGGCTGTATCCTCCAAAAGATGAAAGAAGAGATTCTGGTTTTACCATTTTCTATATAGGTATAAATGTAGGTGCTTTTCTTGCTGCAATTATTGTAGGTTATGTTGGTGAAGAAATAGGTTGGCATTACGGTTTTGGATTGGCTGGTATAGGCATGTTATTAGGTCAAATAGTATATATGGCTGGACAAAAATTCTTAACACCAGTTGGAAATCCTCCATCTAAAGGAAAAAAAGGACAACCTTCACTAATAGATGCTGAAAATGAAGATGAAAACACTTCTTTTGGTCAGTTATTTGCCAATTTACTTAAAAGCCCGGTGCAATTAGCCATTACATTAATTGCTATTGTTGGATTAACAATTTTAGCATTCAATATTTTTGAAGAATTAGATAGATACCTTTATGCAGGTCTTTTTACTTTCTTAGCATTAGTAGCTGGATTAATGATGATGATTTATAAAGATATAAATTCCATTGAAAAAGATCGTTTTATAGTATTGCTTGTTTCGTTTCTAATAATTATCGTTTTTTGGGGAGCTTTTGAACAAGCAGGAGGTTTGTTAAACATTTACACTGATTCAAAAATAGACAGGTTTGTAAGCTTAAATGTATTGGATATACTTTTTTATGGTAGTGGTATAATATTATTAGTTTTAGGCATTATCAAAAAAATTAAAAAAAGTGATATAAGTTATATTTTTATCACTATTGCTTTACTTATTCTTGGAATTTACTTTTTCTTTAAAGATCAACTGTTCCACAGTAACCCTTATGAAATTCCAACATCCGTATTCCAATCTGTTAATGCATTATTTATTATTATTTTTGGAACTATTGTAAGTGGTGTTTGGCTTTGGTGGGCTCATAAAGGTAAAGAACACTCTTCTTTATTTAAAATGGCCATTGGTACCATTATTATGGGGGCTGGTTTCCTATTTATGGCTAAAGCCAGTTCAGATGTAACACATTATGGTGATAAGGCAGCTCTTATTTTACTTATTTTAGCCTATTTATTTCATACCATTGGAGAGCTTTGTACTTCTCCAGTAGCACTTTCTTTTATTACTAAAGTAGCCCCAGTAAAATACGTTTCTATTATGATGGGTGTTTATTTTGCTGCTACTGGCTTAGGAAACAAAGTAGCTGGCTCTATTGGTGAAGCCTCTCAAGCTAAACCTGTAAAAATTCAGTTAGCATCAAAATCTGTGGTACAAGATGGATTGGTAAAAAATGAAGATTTTTCTAAGGCTCATGATTTTGAACTTATATCTAAAGCCTACTTAAAAGGTAATGACATATTTTATATAGATAATTCTTTCAACGACTTACTTACGGTAAAAAATAACGACTTATTTGTAGAGTACTTAAAAGGTGAAGAGGCAACTGAAAACAACCCTAAAACAGTTATTGCTAGATTTAGTTACGACAAGGATAAAAAAATGGCTGTAGAAGAGGGTAAAATAACAGTCAATAGTGATGATTATAGTGGAACTATTGAAGTCTTTGATATGCAAAACAAACTTGAATTTAAAACCTATGTATATATCTTTATACTTACTCTAGTCTTTGGAATTTTATTATTAATATTTCTTAAAAAACTAAAGAAACTTACCCATGGTGCAGAATCTTTAGAAATTGATGATAAGGAAGAAGCCGAAACTTTTGAGTTAGGAGAACAAGATTCTAAAAAGTAAAACAATCAACCAAAATAGCATGAATACCGATATTGAAAATTTATTTAAAGACAAAGTTTTAGGACATCCAGCAGGATTATTTGTATTATTTTTTACTGAAATGTGGGAACGTTTTTCGTTCTATGGAATGCGAGTGTTGCTAGTTAATTTTTTAACAATGACCGTAATAGGATACAATCCTGGATGGGAATGGACAGCCGAAAATGCAGGTGCATTATTCGGTACCTATGCCATGCTATTATATATAACTCCAATTATTGGAGGTATTATTGCTGATAAATTGACTGGTTATCGTTGGGCTGTTGTAATTGGTGCATTTATCATGACTTTAGGGCATATATCAATGGCTTTTGAAACCGAGGCTTCTCTTTATATTGGTTTAGGCTTATTAGTAATTGGTACTGGTTTTTTTAAACCTAATATTACTTCAATTATTTCAGAAATGTACAAACATAATTCTGAAAAAAAAGATGGTGCTTACACCATTTTTTATATGGGAGTTAATGCCGGAGCCTTTTTCGGAATGATGCTTTGTGGATACTTGGCAGAAAAGTTAGGATGGTCTTACGGATTTGGTTTAGCAGGTATTTTTATGCTTTTAGGAACACTACAATTTTGGATGGCAAAACCTTTGTTTGGCCAAATTGGAGAAGTGCCATCAAAAATTCACGAAGTAGAAATTCCTCAAAATATAAATGAAAAAAATGTTGAAACTAACGAAGAAGTAGAGGTAGAAAAAAGAAATCCATTCACGTTACTTGATAAAATATTAATTGTTATTTGTTCTATTCTAGGATTAGGATATGCTATTAATGATCCTTTATCAAAAATTGCTGGAATAGATATGTTTTCAGCAATTCAAATCAACGATTTTGAAGGGCAATACGTTGCTATACTAATTGCTCTTGGGTTATTTTTATTCCTAGTTATTGGCAGAATTATGCGATATGCAAAAGTAATTAGAGACCGCATGCTAGCATTTATCATTTTTGCATTTTTTACAGTATTTTTCTGGATGAGTTTTGAACAAGGAGCAACATCCTTAATACTTTTTGCAAGAGATAGCGTAAATCGTGTATTAAGTGGTACTGCAGCCATCGCTTTTAACGTAGTTAATGCTCTATTAACGGTTGTACCTCTTGCCATTATTTCTTATGTTTTATTTCTACTATGGAAAAAAACAATCAAAAAAGTACCCTATTCAAACATAACTTTAGTTATTTGTTTTGTTTTAATGTGGGGTTTAGTTGGCTATATGTTAAACAGAGATTTCAATTCTATAGCCTATGAAGTAAATTACGATGCAATAAAATCACCTAAACTTGATAAAGACAACAAACAAGTTATTGACGATAAAGGAAATAAGGTATTTAATTACACTCCTATTACTCAAAATATGAGTTTAGCTGATACAGATATTGTTGTTAAACAAACCATAACCATAGCAGAGCCTGTTTCTTTAAATGAAGGTGAAGTAATTAATATAATACACAAAGACAAAGATAAAACTGCTTTTGGGTATTTGTCTCAAGAACGCTTAGATAAAGCAATAAATAATGCTAAAATTCGAAATACTGATGATGGTATTATAAAAGCCACAGTAAATAGAGTAAAAAGTAACGAAGTTGAAATAACAGTTTCTTGGTTTAGTATTCTAAATTCCTTTTTTATCATTGCCTTTGCTTCTTTTTTCTCAAAATGGTGGGATAGTAAATATAACCCTTCAGCAGCTGCAAAATATGCACTTGGGCTGATAGTAATGGCCTGTGGTTTCGGGTTGTTAGCATATGGCTCTTATGGACTTCAAGATGGAGTAAAAGTTAGTATGCTTTGGCTTGTTTTTGCCTATTTATTCCATACACTTGGAGAATTATGTTTATCTCCAGTTGGTTTATCTTATGTTAGTAAGCTTGTACCTGCTAGAATGATTGCTTTAATGTTTGGTATGTGGTATTTAGCAATTGCTATTGGAAACAAACTTGCAGCTGTTTTAGGTGGTCAAATTGAAAATATTACTAAAGAATATAGTCTATCTACATTCTTTTTAATTTTTACAATAGTACCAATTACCGCAGGAGTAATTATACTAGGATTAAATCCTCTATTAAAAAAATTAATGCACGGTGTAAGATAAAATAAACGAAAAAAACGACCGTTCTGTAATTTAGGCATATTATTTGCGACCTATTTTAAATAAAAAAGAAAAAATCACATGAAAAAACTGATCTTATTTGCAATGTTATTAATCTATTCTTTTAACGGAATAGCACAAGAAAAGGGTCAAATTAATTGGATTAGTATTGAAGAAGCAATCGCCGCACAAGATAAAGAACCTCGTAAAATTATGATGGATATGTATGCTACTTGGTGTGGCCCCTGCAAATTGCTTGATAAAAATACATTTCAAAATAAAGATGTTGCGGATTATGTAAATAAAAATTATTATGCGGTTAAATTTAATGCTGAAGGAAACACAAAAGTTACTTTTAAAGATAAGGAATATGGAAATCCAAATTTTGATGCCTCTAGAAAGGGAAGAAATTCTCAACATCAATTTGCTCAATATTTAGGTGTGCAAGCATATCCAACTATTATATTTCTGGATGAGAAAGCTGAATTAATTGCTCCAATACCTGGGTATCATGCACCAAATCAATTAGAAATTTTTCTAAAATTATTTGCAACTGACAAATACAAAGAGGTAACTACAAAAGAGCAATGGGAAGCATATCAAAAAGATTTTAAAGCTGAATTTAAAACAGAATAATAGAAGCTTTTAAACATTAAAACTAGAAAGTGCTACTTACATATAGCACTTCTTTTTATTGTACACTATACTAATCTTATTAATCTCGAAAAATTGCCTTACTTTGCAACACCTTAATTATCTGTTGTGAATTACCTATCTGTTGAAAATATTTCTAAATCTTACGGCGAGCGAGTACTCTTTGAAGACATTTCTTTTGGTATAAATAAAGACCAAAAAATTGCCTTTATTGCTAAAAATGGTACAGGTAAAACTTCTATTTTAAATATAATTACTGGCAACGACAGCCCAGATACAGGGCAAGTAGTTTCTAGAAAAGATTTACGTATTGCTTATTTATCGCAAACAGATAAATTAGATGCATCACAGACAATTGAAGAAGCTATTTTTAGTTCTGACAATCCCATTTTAAAAATAATTCATCAATATGAACAAGCCTTAAAAAATCCAGATGATTCGGAAGCATACCAAAAGGCTTTTGACTTAATGGATCAACATCAAGCATGGGATTTTGAAACTCAATACAATCAAATATTATTTAAATTAAAATTAGAAGACTTAAGCCTAAAAGTTAGTGATTTATCTGGAGGACAAAGAAAACGTCTCTCTTTAGCGATAATACTAATTAGCAAGCCTGATTTACTGATTTTAGACGAACCAACCAACCATTTAGATCTAGAAATGATTGAATGGTTAGAAAACTACTTTAAAAAAGAGAAAATAACTCTATTTATGGTAACTCATGATAGGTATTTTCTAGAACGGGTATGTAATGAAATTATAGAGTTAGACGATGGAAAGCTTTACAATTACAAAGGCAATTACTCTTATTATTTAGAGAAAAAAGAAGAACGCATTGCCATTGCCCAAACAACGATTGGTAAAGCCAAAAACCTTTTTAAAAAAGAATTGGATTGGATGCGTCGTCAACCAAAGGCTCGTACAACTAAATCTAAATCTAGAATTGACGACTTCTATAAAATAAAAGAACAAGCCAGTCAACGTAGAAAAGACCACCAAGTGCAATTAGAAATAAATATGGAACGCTTGGGTAGTAAGGTTTTAGAACTTCATAACATCTCTAAATCTTTTGATAAAAAAGTAGTATTAGACAAATTTGAATACGTTTTTAAACGCGGTGAACGTATTGGTATAATTGGAAAAAACGGAACAGGTAAATCAACTTTTTTAAATATGATTACTGGAAAGATTCCTGTTGATACTGGTAAAGTTGTCGTTGGTGAAACCATAAAATTTGGATATTATACTCAATCAGGAATTCGCGTTAAGGAAGGACAAAAAGTAATAGAGGTTATTAAAGAATTTGGAGAGTATATTCCACTCGCAAAAGGGCAAAAAATATCTGCTGGAGGTCTATTAGAACGGTTTTTATTTGACCGTAAAAAACAATATGATTATGTAGAAAAACTATCTGGTGGAGAATTAAAACGACTTTATTTATGTACGGTTTTAATTCAAAATCCTAACTTTTTAATTTTAGATGAACCAACAAATGATTTAGATGTATTAACCTTAAATGTTCTAGAAAGCTTTTTATTAGATTATCCAGGTAATTTATTAGTAGTTTCTCACGACAGATATTTTATGGACAAAATTGTTGACCACTTATTCGTATTTGAACAAGATGGTCTAATTACCGATTTCCCTGGAAACTACTCAGATTATAGGGTTTATGAAGATTCTCAACCATCCAAAACAGAAACACCAGCTCTTAAAACCACTTCTAACAATCAGAAGACTTCAACACCTCAAAAAGAAAAACTATCGTATAATGAAAAACAAGAATTTCGTCAATTAGAAAAGGATATTGCCAAGTTAGAAAAACAGAAATCCAAAATTGAACAGCAATTTATCGACAATAATATTGAAAGCGAAAAAATTGATGAAGTTTCACAAGAATTACAACAGATAATTAACACTATATCTGAAAAAGAAGAGCGTTGGCTAGAGCTTTCAATGAAAATGGAATAACCTAAAATAACACTCTTATTTTAATATATCAATTTACTTAAACTACTATAATTTCATTATCACTTAGTAATTCTAAATTATTAAAGCGTAATATTAACTGGGCTACAGCTAACGTATCTCTTTCACAATACTTAACAATTCGTTCTAAATCATTATCCTCATAAAACACTTTAGCAACTTGACTACCATCAATATCTTGTTTAGGCGAAGGAATTCCTAATATATTAGTCAATAAATTTAAAGATGTATAATGTTTATAATCTCCAAATTTCCATAATTCTAATGTGTCTAAATGAGCAACCTCCCAAGGTTTTTTACCAAATAAATTTAATTTTGAAGGTAATGAAATACTATTAATTATCATACGACGAGCTATATATGGAAAATCAAATTCTTTACCATTATGACCACATAGCAAATGATTTTCTTTATTAAAATGCTTATCCAATAATTGCTTAAAATCAATTAAAAGTTGCTTTTCGTCTCCAGCAAAAGAAGTTATTCTAAAACTTCTATTTTCCGTAGTATTTACAAAATAACCAACCGAAATACAAATTATTTTACCAAACTCGGCCCAAATACCTGCCCTTTCATAAAAATCTTTAGCAGAAATTTCTTCCTTACGTTGATATTCTGTTTTTTTGGCAAATAACTCCTTTTTTTGCTCAGAAAGTTCATCAAAAGTAGCTACTTCAGGTACGGTTTCTATATCTAAAAATAAGATATTCTCTAGCTTAATTTTGTTGAGCATAATTATTATCTTAAGTTATTTATTAAATGAACTGTATACTATATTAAAAGTAATATACAAATTAGTTGAATAAAACTACCCAACTGTTAAATATAGTCAATTAATTTATTATAAAAAAAGTGAGCTAGGTCTAGCTCACTCTCAATCAGGTTAATGGGCTGTACTATTTTACAACCAATTTTCTAATGGAAGTATTTCCTTTTTCATAAACCTTAATAATATAAACGCCAGAATCAAACTTAGCTATATTTAATTCTTTACCCCTTAAGGTAACATTAAGTACTTCTTTTCCTAAGATATTGAAAAGTTGCACTTTTTTATCTGTATTATAAAAAGTCTGAATATACAATTTACCGTTAACCACAGGATTTGGATAAATTTTAAACCCTTTAATTTCTTCAGATCTTTCAATCGAATTACTTGGTATAGTTTCAACATCATCAACACTTTGCCCGTAGAAACACACAGTTACTAACAATAATATTATAAACAAGTAGTTTTTCTTCATACTTATATTATCTTTACTTCTAGCAAAAGGTGGTTGATTGAACTACAACGGATAGTCAAAAACAAATTTAGATAAATATTGTGTACATTTATGTTAAATATTATAATTGTGAATAACTTTTAAAATTGTTGATGTTTGACGTATTGACAATCACAAGCATTAACAACGATAACTGCTTGTTAAACTGTCATTTAACAAAACTAACAAATCTTAATGTTAACTTAATATAACCATATTAAAAGATTGTTAAGTTTATAAAATTATTATATGAACCCCAACTTTTAAGGAATTAAACTATAAAATGAAGAAAAAAGATATAAAAATATTGCTGGTAGATGATGAACCAGATATACTGGAAATAGTTGGATACAATTTAAAAAACGAAGGCTATCAAATATTTACAGCGTCTGACGGAATGGAGGCTATAGATAAAGCAAAAGAAATTATGCCTCAACTTATTTTATTAGATGTGATGATGCCTAAAATGGATGGCGTTGAAGCGTGTCAAAAAATTAGAAAAATAGACAACCTTCATGATGTAATAATTGCTTTTTTTACAGCCCGTGGCGAAGATTATTCACAATTAGCTGGCCTTGATGCAGGTGCCGATGATTATATCACCAAACCTGTAAAACCTAAGGTATTAATTAGTAAAGTAAATTCATTGCTACGTCGTATCAGAAAAGATCAAAAAGAACTTAATTCTATTATAACTATTGGCGACATTACGATAAATCGTGAAGAATATTATGTACAAAAAAACAAAACAAAAATAGTATTGCCACGTAAGGAATTTGAATTAATGGCTTTACTAGCCTCAAAACCTAATAAAGTATTTGAACGAGATGTAATATTACAAAATGTTTGGGGTAATGATGTTGTTGTTGGAGGCAGAACAATTGATGTACACATTAGAAAGTTAAGAGAAAAAATAGGTGAAAATTATTTTAAAACAGTTAAAGGGGTAGGTTATAAATTTACAACCAAGTGAAGTTAAAAAAAACATATAAATTTGCGTTTAAATCGTCTCTGTACATAACTCTATTTTCATTTATTGTTGCTTTATTTTTAGGCTATTTTTTGACCCAAACTTTTAACTTTACACTTGCCATACTTACAGCACTTGCTATTTTTATATTTTCATTTGCTGTAATTCAGTTTAGGGTAGAACATTTTATTTACAAAAGAGTAAAAAAAATATATGAAGATGTATCTTCCTTTGCTAAAGCAGAAAACCTAGATAAAATAAGTGTTACTACTGACATGGAAACCTTATCACAAAAGGTTAAAAAGTTTGCAGAAGACAAACACCTACAAATAGAAATGTTACAGTTAAGAGAAGAGTATAGAAGAGAATTTTTGGGTAACGTTTCACATGAATTAAAAACTCCTTTATTTACAGTACAAGGTTATTTATTAACCTTATCTGATGGAGCTATTAATGATAAGCTAATTAGAGATAAGTATTTACAAAGGGCAAACATTGGTTTAGAAAGATTAGTTAGCATTGTCGAAGACTTAGACATGATAAATCAACTAGAGTCAGGAATCTTAAATTTATCCATTAAGCAATTTGATATAGTAAAACTAATTAAAAATGTATTTGAATTACTAGAATTTAAAGCAAAAAAAAGAGGCATTCTCTTACAATTAGATAAAGTGTATGATACTCCTATTTTAGTCAAAGGTGATAAAAAACGAATTGAACAAGTAGTTATAAATTTAGTTGAAAACTCAATTAAATATGGCAAAACTTCTAGTAAAACTGAGGCAAGTATTACAAATTATTCAGATACCCAATTCTTAATTAAGTTTAAAGATGAAGGTGAAGGTATTCCTGAGCAAAAATTAACTAGAATATTTGAACGTTTTTACAGAATTGAACCTAGCAGATCTCGAGAACAAGGAGGATCAGGATTAGGGTTGTCTATTGTAAAACATATTATTGAAGCTCACAATCAGAAAATATTTGCAAAAAGTGAGATTGGCAAAGGATCTACATTTTCTTTTACATTAGAAAAGTTTAAATAAGTCTGAATTAATTTTATCTACTTCTGTAGTACTTTTTAAACCTTTAAATGTATAGGCCAATGCTAACTTTTCAATATTAAAATTATCTTGACTTGCATAAGGAGCTAAATTTAACTTTGACATTCTTTCAGCTAAGTATTCTTGTTCGTACTGCCCTGGAGTAGGTATAAAAAATGCTTTTTTATTTAATTTTGCCAAGTCTAAAATAGTTGAATACCCCGACCTTGCTAAAATTACTTCACTTTCATTAATAACCTCCTCTAAGTCTTTACTTAACATATAATTAGCGGTGGCAACATGGTTTGCAATAATTGGAGGTTTTTTATCACTAAAAACACCTCTTACAAACATTATTTTTTTTTGATACTTTTTAATTTTTTCAATTAATATTTCTTCTAATAAACTACGTTGCGGCTCAGCACCAGATAAGACTATTAACAGATCATATTTTTTTGGAATATTCTTTTTTTTAAATCGACTAATAGCTCCTATGTATCTAACTTTTAATTTAGAATTTTTTATTAATGATAAATCTCCAGAAAATTGTGAATTTATATTGTCTGGAACCCAACATTCATCAAATTTTGCTATAATATTCTGATGAACTTTTGATGTAATTACAGTTGTTTTTCCAGAAAACACATTGATTTGATGTGTTATATAAACAGACGGTATTTCTTTTAGTCTTACTCCAAATCGATTATCAGAAATAATTCCTGACAGACCTTCTTCCTTATGTATTTTCTCAACTACTTTTCGTTCTTTTATACTTGCTTTTATTACTGTTGCACTGACTAATAGCAATTGTGTTTTTTGACTATTACCTGCACTATATTTTATATTGTAACTTGGTAATTGATAACTTTTTAAAGTTGGAAATTCCTTTCTTAGCAGGTTTAATGCATCTCCATCACTTGCTAAAACTGGTGTTAAATTATTAGCAATTAATGCTTCAATAATTGGTATACAACGACTGGCATGCCCTAACCCCCAATTTAATGGAGCCACTAAGATTTTTTTCTTATTAACACAAGGCATAACAGAAAGAATTTTAGATTAATTTCTAAAATAACTAAGGCAAAATATGTTTAAAATAACGTTTCTATATTTTAGAACACTCTTATATAGCTCGTCCTAGCAAGTTATTTAGCTTTTAAATAATAAATTACACTAAATCAAATCCAATATCTTTCCTAAAATTCATTTGTTCCCAATGAATCTTGTCAATACTTCGATAGGACTTTTTTAGAGCTTCATCAATGTTATTTCCAAATGAGGTAATAGCCATTACCCTACCTCCATTAGTTAAAGTTTTACCTTTTTTGGATATTGTTCCTGCATGAAAAACAATTGAATCAGTTACTTTTTCTAATCCAGTTATTTCCTTTCCTTTGTCATAACTTTCTGGATAACCACCCGCCACTAACATAACTGTTGTTGCCGTTTGAGAGGTGACAGAGAACGATTTTTTATGTAAATTTTGATTCACAACCCCTTCAAATAATTCTAATAAATCTGATTCAATTCTTGGTAAAACTACTTCCGTTTCTGGATCTCCCATTCTAACATTATATTCTACCACAAAAGGATTTCCTTTAATATTCATTAAACCTATAAATATAAAACCACGATAATCTATTCCGTCTTGGCGTAATCCATTTATAGTAGGTTTTATGATACGTTCCTCTACTTTATTTAGAAAATCATCATCTGCAAAAGGAACTGGAGAAATAGCTCCCATACCACCAGTATTCAGTCCGGTATCACCTTCTCCTATTCGTTTATAATCTTTAGCCGAAGGTAAAACTTTGTAGTTCTTTCCGTCTGTTAACACAAATACAGAAAGTTCAATACCATCTAAAAACTCTTCAATAACAACAGTATTAGAGGCAGCACCAAATTTTTGATTGGTAAGCATATCTGTTAATTCTTCTTTGGCTTCTTCTAAAGAATTTAAGATAAGTACACCTTTTCCTCCAGCTAAACCATCAGCTTTTAAAACATAAGGTGGATTTAAAGTTTCTAAAAACTTTTTCCCTTCGTCTAAAGTATTCTTAACAAAAGATTGGTATTTCGCTGTTGGAATTCCATGTTTTTCCATAAATATTTTTGAAAAATCTTTACTTCCTTCTAACATAGCTCCATCCTTTTTGGGTCCAATAACAGGTATATTCTGTAATTCGTTATCTGCCAAGAAAAAATCGTGCACACCCTCAACAAGTGGAGCTTCTGGCCCAACAATTACCATCTTTATATTCTCATCCAACACTAATTGTTTTATTGCTTTAAAATCTGTAGGACTTATTGCTACATTTTTAGCGATAGCCTCTGTACCAGAATTACCAGGAGCTACAAATAGTTGATTTATTTTTTTACTTTCAGAAAGTTTTAAAGCAAAAGCATGTTCTCTTCCGCCAGAACCTAAAATTAAAATATTCATTTTGTTTATTTTTTAATATGCCATTTATAAAAATACTGAAATACCGAAATAGTATGGTAAGTAAACAGTTTAATATTTTTTAATGATCTCTTTTTTAACACATGTATAATTTCTACACTAGGGTAATATAATTTTTTTAGACCTTGTTTATCCAATTTTCTACAAATATCAACATCTTCCATGTATAAAAAGTATCTTTCGTCAAATCCTTTCACATTTATAAAAGCTTTTGTTTTAAATAATAAAAAACAGCCATGTATAAAATCAGGATTAAAAGGTTGAGATAAATCTCTATCTCTATATTCCCCTTTTTCTGTTACCAAAGGAAAAAAGGTACTTAAAAATGGTAATCTTCTTATTATTAATTCCAATAAAGTTGGATATCTTCTACTGGTATATTGTTGTTTACCATCTGGAAACAAAACATTAGGTGATATTAATACTACCTTCTCATTTTTATTTATTTCGTCTAACAGTTTTGTGATAATATCTGCTTTAAAAATAACATCAGGATTTAAAACAAGATGATATTTTGAATAATTTCTGATCTTTTCAATAACTTTATTATGCCCTTTTCCGAATCCAATATTTTTACCAACAAATATATATTCAATATCAGAATGTTGAAATTTATCTTTCATTATATCGGTTGGAGAATTATCTACTAAAAATAATTTTTTAGATTGCGTAATGCTCAAAAAGCTTTCTATTGTTTTTGAAAGCTCAGTGATATTCTCTTTATAGAGAACAATGGTAGCGGTAATCGTTATGTTTTTATCGCTTTTAATCATTAATTGGACCTTAATAGGCTTTTTCCTCTGTTCTAAAAAGGTTTAATATAGTTTGAAAAATAATTTTTAAATCTAGAAAAAAAGACCAATTTTCAATATAATAAATATCAAGACGTATTCTATTTTCCATATCAATTTTGTTTTTAATTTCACCTCGGTAACCTCTTACTTGAGCAAGCCCTGTAATACCTGGTTTTACAAAGTGTCTTACCATATATTTATCTATCTCTTTCGCATATTTTTTAGTATGAACTAACATATGTGGCCTAGGACCAACCACACTCATATCGTCTAAAAGAACATTAAAAAATTGAGGAAGCTCATCTATACTTGTTCTTCTAATAAACTTACCTACCTTAGTAATACGTTTATCATCTTTACAAACCTGCATAGTGTTAGCTTCTTGATTAATTCTCATAGAACGAAATTTGTAACAATAAAAAACATGCCCTCCTAATCCATCTCTCTCTTGTTTAAAAAACAATGGCCCTTTAGATTCTAATTTTATAATTACAAACATAACGGGAATAAGCCATGATAAAAGAAAAATGATAATAAACAATGCAAAAACAATATCGAAACCTCGTTTAAAATATTTAACTATCGGTTTATCAAAAGGTAACTTTCTTAAGGATAAAACTGGTGTATAATCAAAATATTCTAAAACCATTTCTTTACTAAAAACATCTTTTACATCAGGTATAAGTTTAAAAATAATTAAATTGTTATCTGCAAAATCAATAAATTCTTTGATTTGTTGCTGACTAAGCTCTGTTGTAGAACAATACAATTCATGTATACCCTCATTAGAAATAAATTCAAATGCCTCATCTATTTTACCCAAAAAATTATCTTGATTAGAACAGGTGTTTGAGAAATAACCTATAAATCGATATCCATATTCAGAACGATCGTTTAAAAACTTGATAATACTTTTTACGTTTTCATTTTCTCCAATTACAACAACCTTTCTATAGTTACCTCCTCCAATTCTATATTTTTTTAATGCGTATAAAAAAGAAACTCTAAACAACGCAATAGCTAAATATATAATTGACAACACTTTAACATGAAAAAGTATAGAAATATTAATTCTAAAAATATTGATATAAGCAAAATAAGCTAGAGTAAATATTATAATCTGACTTAAAAATCTAGTAATTACCTTAGGAGCTTTTAAAAGACGATGTAAACTGTAAAATTTGGTATAATAACTAATTAGTAACCAACCAACATTTATATATGCAACATGATAGAGCTCAAACTTATCTCTGAAAAAATAGTACAAAACCCCATTTAAAATCACTAAATGGACTAACACCGAAATGGGTCTTATAAATTTAGAATATCGTTTTTTTTGCAGTGACATTAGTTCAGTTTAGCTTGTCAAAATTAAAGCTATTTTTATGATTTTGTATAGTGATAAAGGCGAAAAAGTTGACAATTAAAGAAAATAAAATTACACCCGACTGACGTTCTAAAATATTTTCGAAAAGCATAAGAATACAAAAGAACAAAAGCAAGCTAAAAAATAGGATGTTTTTTTCTTGTAAAGCCTTTTTAAAATTAAATAAAAGAAAACCAACATATAGTATTAATCCAACTATTCCGCAACACAACCAAATACTAAGATACTGATTGTGCGAATTATGGTCATCTTCTAACAATACCTCTGAAGTTTTTGCATAACACGACTGTAATTTATTTTTTACATCACCTACTCCATGCCCAAAAATGGGTTTTAGCATAATATTTTCAATAGCACATTTATATATACCAAATCTTATACTGGTAGAATTTGTATTTTCAATTTTATTATAACTTTTAGGATTAAATACTTCTTTAAATCTGTTTTGAGTGATTGGAGCAGCCAAAATCAATAATCCAATTGCTATAATTCCAAAAAGTATATATTTTTTATGTTTTCTGCTTTTTATTTGATAAACCATATATACAGTCACAGCCAAAATTAAAGCCAACAATACACTCTTTCTAGATAAAAAAAGTAACATTGCAAAAAGAACAATAAAACCCATAAAAATACCACTTTTATAAATCCATTTTTTAACTAAAAAAAGCAATTGTAAACCAAACAACACAGCAATTGCAATAAACATAGATGCATATATTGGGTGTTGATTAATGTACCACATTTCATTAGTTAGATAAGAATAGTACAAGTTGATATTTACGTTTTCGGATAAAAAGCCTAACTGATAAAAATAAATTACAATAAGCCCACAATAGACCACAGAAACTATAAAATATGTACTTAAAAATATTTGAAATTGATGTTTAGAAATTTCGGTTATTGAAGAGCCTACTAGACCAAATATCAATGGAAAAACGATAATAGACAACCTAGTAGCTAGAGGTTTATCTATGTTTATAAAATTTGTAGTAAAAAATAAGCTTAAAAGATAAAGCAAATATAACGATGCATAAAAAGCAACTTTTTTAACATTGAATTTATATTTTTTAACTGTTAAGAAAAGTATGAGTGCTATTGTAAAAAGTAAAATTACGGGCAGCCCTTTAATCTTATTCGGAATTAACGGGAAAAATGCAAAAAGCCACAATCCGTATAAAAAGAGTTTTTTCAATTTTTCCATTTAATTAGAATTTTCAATAATTTTATCAAAATTCCTTTTAAATTCACTTAGTATCTTTCCGCTAAAAAATTGATTAGAAACATATTTTCTTGCATTTACACCTATTGTATTTGCAAGTTTTTGATTCGTAATTAAATTTTCAAGTGCAGATAACACTCCATTTAAATCATCAGACTTTAAATAAAAACCTCCTTTAGATTTTTGTATAACATCCATCACTTCAGACTTTAAGTTACCCGTAATTATAGATGGTTTTTGGCTTGCCATCATGGCTAATATTTTTGAGGGCATTACGGTGTCAATACTATTTTCTTTTTGAAATAAAATATGAACATCAGCACTACATAACAAATCAGAAAGTTCTTGATACGCAACAGGTTTATAGTATTTAAAATAAGACAACTCTTTTAACTGAGGTATTATTTTATCTTTTTTAGCACCATCACCAACTAAAATTAGTTCTATGTTTTTAAAGGCTTTTAATTGTTTGGCAAATTTTATAAAGAAATCCCAATCTTGTTTTTCACCAATATTACCTGAATAAAGGATTTTAAATTTATCAGATTTTAAATAAGGATGCTTTTTTGCCTTTTCAGGATTAATTTTATCTACATCTACCCAGTTTGGCAATAAATAATTAGGAATATTTTTTGTTTTTCTTTTAACTTTATCAAGCATAGCAATACTAATAGTACTAATTGCATCTGCCCGATGTAATAGTAGCTTCTCTATTTTTAATACTACCTTAAATAAGAAATTGTTTTTTTCTACTAAGTTTGACTCAACTGCAGCATCTAATTCAAAATCTTGGATATGAATCCATAAATTAGCTTTCTTCATTTTTGCTAAAAGCTTAGCAGGAATAATTGTACTGGTAAAAGGCACAATACATAATACTAAATCTGTTTGTTTGATTTTGAAAACATGAACCAAACTACCAAAAGTAAAGTCTACTAAATGTAAGATTCTTTTCAAAAAAGTAGGCTTTTTTGGTACATATTGTTTGTAGCGATAAACGGTTATATTATTACTCCTTTCTTTTAAAAAAGTTTTTTTATTACAATAACTCTTATCAATTTTCCATGCTGGATAATAAGGAAAACCTGTAATAACAGTAACATTAAATCCATTTTCTGAAAGATATGTTGCCAATTGAGAGGTATATAAACCAATAGCAGAATCTTCAGGATAGTAATTGATGCCAATAATTGTAATATTTTTATTCAAGACGTTTTTTTATAGGTTTTGCAGGATTTCCATAGCACACCCATCCTTTGGGCATATTTTTAAACACACTGCTTCTTGCTCCTATCACACACTGTTTACCAACTGTTACTCCTGGAGCAATAAATACATCTGTAGCCAGCCAACATTCGTCAGAGATTTCAATTTTTTTCCCATAAATAGGAAAATCAGTTTTAGTATAATCGTGCGAAGCTGCACATAAATATGATCTTTGAGATATTACTGTATTTGAACCAATACTTATTTCGTCTAGACTATATAAAACAACTTCATCACCAATCCAACTATAATCACCAATTCTTATTTTCCACGGAAAAGGAATTGTAACAGAAGGTCGTATGATAACTTTTTTACCAATTTTAGCTCCAAATAATCTTAAGATAAATCTACGCCAACTGTAAAAAAACTGCGGCGAGAGTTTAAAAAATACAGCATGAACAAACCTCCATAACTGTACAATAAAAATATTTTTACCCCTAAAATTGGATGGCATTTTAAACAGATTAAGATGTTGCATTATACTTAAGCGTCAACTATTTTTATTAATGATTGTAAGAATATTTTTTCTGTAAAATTTGTCTTAATATAATTAAAATTATTAGACATTACTGGTTCAAATTTAACCAAATTATCAGACACAATTTTTAATTTAGAAACAATATCTTCCGGTGAATTTTTCCTTATAAAAAGTCCGTTTTGTTCAGAAAAGACATCTGAAATTCCAGCATGATTAGTAGTTAAAATAATATTACCTGTAGCCATGGCTTCTAACAACGATATGGGTTGACCTTCCATTTTATAAAATGTAGGAAAAACAAATACATTAGCTTCACATAATAGGTTCTTTTTCTTTTCTCCCCTGACAACGCCTTCATAAGAGCAGTTCTTAATATTTGAGATTCGAGACAAAATTTCCCCTTTAATTTTGTCATCAACATTTCCTGCTATTTTAGCACTAAATTTAACTTTTTGCTCTTGTAATATTTCTAAAGCTTTTAGTAAATCGAAAATGCCTTTTTCTGTCATCAAATTACTAAGGTAAACTATTCGTAATTGATCTTTATATTTACTTGTAATGATTTCTTTAGTATTTTCTAATAAATAATTTTCGACGTAATTTGGTAATACATAAATTTTCTGAGTCGATAAAAAAGGAGTAAGGTTTTGCTTCAATTTTTCAGACAAAACAATGCCTTTATCTACCTTTTTTAAAATACGGTAAAATATCTTTTTCTTAAAACCTGATAGTAATTCATATTGTGTTTTTAAATAATTTCCATGTATGTGAATAATTACCCTTTTATTTAACAGTTTTGCAACATAAATAAAAGGAGCGTACTTTAATACACCAAAAAACGTTTGACCAATGGTTAAATAAACAACCTCAACTTTTACTATTTTATATAGGTAAATGTAGTTTACAAATTGCTTTATAAATTTTACTACAGAAAATGCACCTACTTTTTCACTAAAAGAATTTACAGTTGTATTTATATAATCCACCTTAAAATCATAGTCTTTTGGTATTTTATCTAAAATTTTATCATTACAAATACTTACACCGGTAATTGGTGGAGAAAACGGACCTATAATTAGAATTTTTTTAATCAAGACTAGATTTCTTTTTAGGTAAATAGGGTTTGATAATGTTGAACAAATAAACCATTAATACTATAAAAAAAGCATAATATATGTAACGAAATGCTGAGCGTAAATTGTATTCAAAACCATATACAATATGTAAAACTAGTAATAATGTTATAATAAATGCTAAAGCTCTACTGCGTTGATTGAGATACATCCTCACTTTTTTTTCAAAAAAAGAAAATAATAATCCTGTAACAAAAAAATAACCTATTGTAAACCATGTACCCATAGTAAATATTCTTCCGTGTAAAGAATATGGTGCAAAAATATTTAACCGCATATCATTGGCATAATTGTACCACCCTACCATCGATCCAGGTAAAGGATTTAAGCTCATAAAAATGATGTTCCAATCAGGTTGAGCTTCTTTTAATGTTCCAATTGTAACATAAACTCCAAATATTATTGAATAATAAATGTTAAAATAAAAGTCATTTAAAAAATGATCATTTGGTGAAAAAATACTTTGAACATAAGGTATTATTCCATGAGAAGGCAATTTTCTCAAAGGCATCAAATAGGCTAAAAACAGAAACGATAAAAATAATTGAAAAGCAAATTTAATCTTATTTAACAATGTATTACCTTGACTTATAAAAAGTATACTAACATAAACCAAAAGAAATAAAAAAACTACTCTAGAGCCTGTCCCTGACGCAAAAAGAACTATAATAAAAAAGTAAAAGACACTAAATAGTTTATGTCTATGATAAACCAACGCTAATAAAATAACCTCAACAAAACTTAATATTTTAATAATCACTATTAATGCCCTACTTTTTTCAGGCAAATAATTCTCTCTAATAAATATATCTTTCCCGTATGTTATAAAATAAAGAATAATTATAAACAGAAACATGCCCCTAATAATCCATAGGGTTTGATTTGGCAATTTATATTTTATAAAAAGACTATGAGTATATGGTTTGTTAAATAGTTTTTTTATGCTACGCACCGATAAATCATAATACACAATTACTCCTAAAATAAAGGCCATTATAGCAATTAAATAACCTTTAATTACATTTAAAAATGAGGCTTCAGACACCTCATCTAAACTATATAACGAAAACTTATTATCAAAAAAATAAAAATAAAGAACACTAGAAACTATTGATATAATAGCAAATGTTACATATAAATAAATAGGACTTAAAATGAAATATTTTAATATCCTATTTAAAAAATATAATTCAAAAATCAATAAAAGAATTAAAACAATCACATCAATATAATTTGAATAGTCCTTTAAATTGTAAATATTTTTCTCTTAAAAGTATAATATAATCTAATACTTACTAAGACTAAATCAGAAACAATTCTAAGGTAAACTAAATTCCAAAAAGTAACTTTATCAAACACCATTAAAACTGCCACAATAGCAATATACAAAACGGATGATAGAATTAAAGAATAATTAAATTCTTTGTGGTAATTAAAGGCTACTAATGTACAAGTACCTAACATAAACGTAACCGCAACCAAAGGAGTAATTAAGGCTAAAGCTTTTAAAACATTTGCATATTTTATCATTTCTTGTCCGCCGAATAACCCTAATAACTGTTCAGAAAATAAAAATAGAAGACCCATAAATACAAGCCCCAATATAAAACTACCAAGTATTAGCTTTTTTAACATACTTTTATCTTTATTTCTAGATATTGTTGGAAAAACTGCCTGTTGAAGCATATCAAAAGGAATGATAGAAACTAAAACTATTTTTAAAGCCACATCAAAACCAGTAACATAATCCATTGTAAAATAAATACCTATTATAAAAATAGTTGCGAAATTAAAAGTTAACGATAAAAACCGCCCCAAAAAAAACATATAGGCCTCTTTAACAAACTGTTTTAACACTTCAATTTTAACCCATATAAATTTGAAATTATAATTTCTTAGCAAGGTAATATACCCTAAAACACCCATGACAACATTTGAAATAACAATTAAAACAACATGAATCATGAGGTCATCACTTGATTTAACAAACAATACAGTACCTGAGATTAATAATATCCTTGAAAACACAACGATATATGTGGCTAGTTTTAATTTTTCAATTCCTTGAAAATACCATATTGGAAAAAAAACTTCTCCAATGCCCATTAGCATCATCATAAATAAAATAGTTTTATGAGGAGCAAATGGATTAAAAAATGAAAGTATTAAAAGAGTTAAAAAGCTAAGAACTAACACTATTAACTTTATTGTAAAAACAGATGAAGTAATTTCATTCAACTTATCACTTCGACTTCTATTTTCTACAATATATTTTGCAGCATAAATGTTAAATCCAAAATTTACAAACATTATAAAATATTGGATTATAGAATCTGACCAAGTTAAAATTCCATAACTTATTTCGCCCAAAACACGAACTAAATAAGCAACTAATAAAAATTTTATACCAATATTAAATACTCTTAAAAACGTTAAATAAGAAAGGTTTTTTAAGATAATAGAATTGTCTGGCGATATAGTTTTAAATCTTTTTATCACAAAGCTTAAGCTTCAATATAGTTTTAAATATCAAGTAAGAATTAGTTCTCGGTTAAATTAGAACCTAAATAAAATTCTAATCACTCAACTTTATAATACTTTAGATATTTATTCAACTGTCTAAATAAAATAAACAATAACATTAGTAACCCAAATCCCACACCTAACAAAAACGTATATCTTTTTAAAATACCTCTTTCTTCTTCACCTACTTTACTAAATGTAGAAACTACATTTATAATATCCGTAGTTTCGGCTTTTGCTTTATTATTGCTTATTAAGTCTTTGTTTAAAGCAATACTTTTGTTAAATAATTCAATCTCATTTGTTTTCTTTTCCCCTTGTGCCAAAGTAATTACAGTACCCATTTCTGATTTTTTTGCCTCTGTAATTAAAACCTCGTTATAAATATTTCTAAGAGTATCAATTTCTCTCAAAGATTTTAATAAAACATTTTCATTTTGAAGTAAATTTTGATCATTTATTTTTTTTTGATTTTTAAAGTAAGGATTACTTTCAACTGAATTAACGATAGGAGCACTTAATTTTTCAAAAATGGAATTATTCAAAGATTTTACCTTAATTTGATGATACTTATAATCGTAATCTGTAAATCCTTTTTTAAATTCTTTAAAATCAATCTTTCTTACTGTTACGGTGTCAATCTCATTAACAAATTTATCAAAAAGCTCATATTTTTCATTTTCATTTCTTATCGGGTCTATATAAAAACCTCTTATTTTAGCTGCTTCACTTACAGAAATATTTAAAGCTTCAGCCAATAAAAATGAATCTTTCTGTTTTACTAATTCATGGTAAAATTCTACATTTTTATACAACTGTTGTGCACTTTTAAAATTATGCTCAATAATCATAGTTGATGAATATTGTTTTGGTTTAATCAAATCTATAACCAAACCAATTATTGCTCCTAATAAAATAGAAATTCCCAACTTTATGGCATTATTTCTAAGAAATACCAACGCCAAAATAAGTACATTAAATATTGCCATTATAAATCTACCAATGGCATTAAAAAGATCACGAAAGACTTTGCCAATAGCTTTAAATAAACTACCCAAGTCTACTTCTTCATCTTTGTTAATATTTTGTTGACTCATATCTTATTTGTTTAGTCATTTGTAATTAATTTTTCATTTTTAAAGTCAAAATTAATAGTTATAATTAGTATTGAATGTGCCTTTACAAAATGTATAAAGAGACCTTCTAACCTAACAATTACTTTTAATTAGTTATTCTGACTTAAAAATTTGCTCTAGAATTTTTTGAGTAATAGCATACGTTGGCTTTACTCCTGTTGTACCTAAACCTCCTGAGGCTAAGGTACTCCCAGTTTCTAAAGGATTATCTGATGCATAATAAGCATATCTTACTTTTAC
The DNA here is from genome assembly GCF_003813905.1 of Aureibaculum marinum. GTDB lineage: Bacteria > Bacteroidota > Bacteroidia > Flavobacteriales > Flavobacteriaceae > Aureibaculum > Aureibaculum marinum. The sequence goes on along the minus strand of NZ_RPFJ01000010.1, from coordinate 21,110 downwards.
ATTTTCTGATATATTTCCTCTAATTTTTGATGCCGACTGTATTGCTTTTTGGTAGTGAGCACCTTCCATTTCTAACCCAATAGCTCTCCAGGTAGATTTATGAAAAAACTCTAATAAATCTTTATTTTGTAACGAAGTACCTAAAACAGTGACCATTGAACCTTCATAAACATTAAGGCCAAAACCCTCTAAGTCTTCCTTCTTAAGCTCATTTGTAAATGGATAATTATCTGCAGTTCCTTCAAAAATATGAGCTGACGGAATCATAATATCTCCTTTTCCTCCTTGTAAAATACCTGCTTTACCCATTATGGAAACAGATTCAACATTCAAATGATGCGACACTGCTTGATTAGAAACATACGGTTTTAAAAGTTCATCTAACGTTTCAAATGCTTGCTCACCAAAAGCATAATCCATTACTATGATAATAGGTTTTTTATCATCTGTAAGTTTACTTGATAACGAATATTCTGAAGCTTCAAAATCAATTTTAGCAGTATCTATAATCTGAACATTTATATTAGTTCCTGAAGTATCTTTTACATAAATTAATCCTTTTTTGGAAGCTTGCTCTTTTACCCTTTTTTGTAAAGCTATATTTTCTTTATTACTTAGTAATTCAAATAGGGCAATTCCTTTATTTTGTTCAGCTTCTTTTGTTAAAAAGATTGGAGCATAAATAGAATTCATAACACTATGCATATTAGCACTTATGATATGGATTGGTCTTTTTAATAAATTATTTTTATCTAAAACCTCTTTAATTCTATGAGCCCACTTTTCACCATAAATGTGATGTCCAATACGTTCACGTAAAGAAGAGCTAAACACAATTGTTCTCTTTTTGTTATGTAACGTTTCATTTAACGCCAATTTACCCATCCAAAAAATGCAACTAAAAAATTTATTAGGATTTTCTTTTGTTGAAAAACTATTAGTTATGTTTTTCACTTCTATAAAAGTTCTTCCTAAAATATTTGCCAAATGTGTTATTAGAACTTCTCTTTCATTATCTGACAATTTTTTATTATTGATAACAACATCCTCTAAATGCATCCACTCTCTAATAGTAACCCCTTCTTCGTCAATAAGAATATTGTTTTTTATTTTATGCGATTCAATAAAAAGAAATGTTAAATGAGTAAGTACGTCATAAATATCTGATCTTCCTCTTGTAATCTCAATATTCATTTGGTTCTTGTCAATCCGATAACAATTTCTTCGTCTTTTTTCAGGAATAATGGGTTTAAAATGTGAATCTTTATACCCTTCATCAGAAGTAAGGTTAATAAACTGACATTCTTCAATACCTTCAGGCAATCTTTCAATTACGTATAATAAGCCATCAAGTTCAATGTTTTGATCAGCAATAGAGCCATAAATTTCGGGACGTAAAAGCAATAAAGATTCTCTTAACGTTTCTCCAGAAACTCCCATAGGTTTATAAAAGCCCCGATTGAACAAATGCCGCATTGCAGTATACATACGTTCAATAGCGTTCGAAGACTCTTGTGATTTGGTTGGTTTTAAAGTATTCATTCAAATATATTTGAACAAATATACCAAAATACTTACTAAAAAATTAGTTTAATATATTTTGATATTTACTTTCGTCATTTAACACTTCTACAGCCTTTAATATTGCGTTATCATGACGTGCTTTGTGAATATATTCTCCTTTTTTGTAATAATACCTTCTAACAATTTCATTAGTTAAAGCGTCTATAATTTCTGATTTATTCTGAGATAAATCCTTTAGCTTTTGACTATTAATTTTTGAAACTAGATTTTGATACTCTTGAATTATACTTTCACTATACCCCTCTTTTTGAGCTATTTTTAAAGTACTATCTAGATGTTTGTCTGTTTCGGTTTTAAAAACGTTATTATTTTCTGTCAAATACGTTAAAAACTCCTGATATTCAGCATCACTTAAAGTAAAATCCTCTAAGCTTTCAATAGTTTTATGCTTATTAGTATAATTGGTTGCATATATAAAAATAGCATCTGATTCTAATAAAGCTTTTGTAGCATTAGTTCTATCAATTTTATTTAACTTAATGTCTGGTTCAATACCACCTCCGTCATAAACTGTTCTTCCATTTCTTGTTTTAAATGCATTTCGTTTTACATCAGAAAATTTAGATACTTCACCTTTTTCATTTTTATGGGTATAATCTAACTCTTGAATACACCTACCACTTGGCGTATAATATTTAGAAATTGTCAATTTTAATTGTGTTCCGTATGTTAATTTTCGATAACGTTGAACCAATCCCTTACCAAAAGAACGCTCACCAATTATAACAGCACGATCTAAATCTTGTAAAGAACCTGCCACAATTTCAGATGCAGATGCCGAATAACGGTCAATTAATACCGCAATAGGAATATCTAAATCAATAGGCTCTCTTTTAGTTTTATAAGTATCACTCCACTTTTTTACCTTTCCTTTTGTAGTTACAACAATTTCATTTTTTGGTACAAAAAAGTTGGTAATTTCAACGGCTTCATTTAATAAACCACCTCCATTACCTCTAATATCTAGAACAAGTTTAGTCATTCCCTGAGCTTTCAAATCTTCAAAAGCTGCTTTTACACTTGATGATGCTTTTGTGTTAAATTTAATAAAGGAAATATATCCCACTTTATCGTCTAACATTCTATAATATGGAACTGGATCAAATTCATAAGCCTCTCTTTTTAAAGTAACTTTAAAAATCTCGTCTTGTCTTTTTAGTTGTAAAATAACTTCAGAATCTGGATTTCCATTTAACATTAAAACAGCATCTGATACAGGAATAGTATTTAAATCAATTTCATTGATTTTTTGAATTTCATCACCAGCTTTTAAACCTGCTTTATCAGCCATTGCACCTTCATAAAGTTCAGCAATAAAAAGTTTATCATCAATTATTTTAGTTCTAGCCCCTATTCCCGCATTATGGGAAGCTGCATTTATCCTTGCTTTTTCCACCCCTTGTTCGTCATAAAATTGTGTATAAGGGTCTAACTTCTTTAGCATGTTATCAATCGCTGTTTCCGTTAATTCAGCAGGATTGGTTTCATCGATATAATACATATTTAATTCTCTAAATAATGTAGTATATATTTCAATTTGTTTAGCGACTTCGAAAAAGTCAGATTTATAACCAACTGATACTGTTATAACAGTAATTAATACAGTAATAATTCCTAGCTTTTTAAACGTTTTCATGCGGTTAAGAGTTGATTTTTTCCAATAACTTTTTTAATAAAATTATCATTTTTTCTTCTATTTCAACGTATTTTAACTCGTTTTCGTCTATATATGTAAACATAATCACATACTTTTCATCAACAGCTTCGTATAATAAATGTTTGTTTTTTCGATAGGACTCTCTCAGTAAGCGTTTTATTCTATTTCTATCTACCGCTTTTTTAAACCGTCGCTTTGGAGCAGAAAATGCCACTTGAATAGGATAATCTGAAGTATGCTCTACTTTTAAATAAACCAAACGCAATGGATATTTTGACAAGGATTTTCCCTTATCAAACAATGCTCCGATAAGTCTTTTGCTTTTAAGCTTTTCTTCTTTTTTTAATGTAAATCTCACTTAACAAAAATAGTTATTTTGTAACAAGTAAGGATATTTAATTATTTTTATAAAAACATAAAGTTCTTTTAGAATCAATTATTAAATATCTAAAAAAGAAACATAAAGTAAAAAGGAATTCATTATTTTTGAATTTAAAATTAAAAAACAATGTCACAAGATTTATTCCAAGCCCCTGATTATTATCAATTAGATGATTTGTTAACCGATGAACACAAATTGGTTAGAGATGCTGCTAGAGAATGGGTAAAACGCGAAATTTCTCCAATTATAGAAGATTATGCTCAAAAAGCTGAATTTCCTAATCAAATTATTAAAGGATTAGCTGAAATAGGTGCCTTTGGCCCTTATATTCCTGAAGAGTATGGTGGAGCTGGATTAGATCAGATCTCTTATGGATTGATAATGCAAGAAATTGAAAGAGGTGATTCTGGAATACGCTCAACAGCATCTGTACAATCATCTTTGGTAATGTATCCTATTTGGAAATATGGTAATGAAGACCAACGTCAAAAATATTTACCTAAATTGGCTTCCGGAGAACTTATGGGATGTTTTGGATTGACTGAGCCCGATTATGGTTCTAACCCTTCTGGTATGGTTACTAATTTTAAAGACAAAGGTGATTATTATCTTTTGAATGGAGCCAAAATGTGGATTTCTAATGCTCCCTTTGCTGATATTGCTATTGTTTGGGCTAAAGATGAATCTGGAAGAATTCATGGTCTTATTGTTGAACGTGGAATGGAAGGGTTTACAACTCCCGAAACACACAATAAATGGTCTTTAAGAGCTTCTGCAACTGGCGAATTAATTTTTGATAATGTAAAAGTTCCAAAAGAGAATTTATTGCCAAAAAAATCAGGTCTCGGAGCTCCTCTAGGATGTTTAGATTCTGCCAGATATGGAATAGCTTGGGGTGCAATAGGAGCTGCTATGGATTGCTACGATACTGCTTTAAGATATTCAAAAGAAAGGCTACAGTTTGGCAAACCAATTGGAGCATTTCAGTTGCAACAAAAAAAATTAGCAGAAATGATTACCGAAATTACCAAAGCCCAATTATTAGCTTGGCGATTAGGTGTACTCCGTAATGAAGATAAAGCTACTTCTGCACAAATATCTATGGCAAAACGCAATAATGTTGATATGGCATTAACAATTGCTAGAGACGCTAGACAAATGTTAGGCGGTATGGGTATTACTGGAGAATATTCTATAATGAGACACATGATGAACTTGGAATCAGTTGTGACTTATGAAGGCACACACGATATTCACCTACTAATCACAGGATTAGATGTAACTGGATTGAATGCTTTCAAATAAAATATAATAAATTTACTTGCCTATGAGGTATTATTTGTTAGTTCTATTTTTTTTAACCGTTAGTAAAATAAATGGTCAATCAATTAATTCCGATAATGGATATCCAGAACATCTAATTGTTGGAACAATTATAGGAGGTGGTACTTCTTATTTAGTTTATAGAAAAACAAATAACAAACTAACAGCATGGCTTGTAGGCACAGCTACAGCAGTAACTCTTGGATATTTAAAAGAAAGAGTCGATCCGAAGTGGTTTAATGGAAATAGAAGTAAAAAAGATTTTTTATACACCTCACTAGGCGGTGGTATTGGTGCTAGTATTGTAATTCCTCTCAAAAGTAGAAAACCAAAAAGAACACCAAATATTGATAAGGCTTTTAATAACCCACAACAATAGGTGAGTTAACAATTGTAAATATCCTCTCTATTTATTAACCATACATTTCTTTATAATAATCTTTATAAGCACCAGAAGTAACGTTATTTAACCATTGTTCATTATCTAAATACCAGTCGATAGTTTTAGATAAACCTTCTTCAAAAGTTACCGTTGGTTTCCAGCCTAATTCTTTATTGATTTTAGTAGCATCAATGGCATAACGTTTATCGTGACCTGCTCTATCTTTTACAAAAGTTATTAATTTAGCTGCTGTTCCTGAAGGTTGATTTAATTTTTCATCCATTTGCTCGCACAATACCTTTATCAGGTTAAGGTTTGTCCACTCATTAAACCCTCCAATATTATAAGTTTCTGCAATTTTTCCTTTATGAAAAATTACATCAATCGCTTTGGCATGATCTTCAACATAAAGCCAATCTCTTGTATAGTTTCCATCACCATAAACAGGTAAATTTTTACCTGTTTTAATATTATGAATAAATAAAGGAATTAGTTTTTCAGGAAATTGATTAGCTCCATAATTATTAGAACAATTACTAATCTTATATGGTAATTTATAGGTGTTGCCAAATGACCGCACTACATGATCAGATGCAGCTTTTGACGCTGCATAGGGCGATTGTGGATCATAAGGTGTGGTTTCGGTAAACAATCCTGTTTTGCCTAAAGAGCCATATACCTCATCTGTAGAAACGTGATAGAATAATTTTCCTTCAAAATTACCAGCCCATAAATGGCGAAACGCATTTAATAAATTAGCAGTTCCTAACACATTGGTTTCAATAAAATCATTAGGGTTGGTTATTGACCTATCTACATGACTTTCTGCAGCCAAATGAATCACTCCATCAAACTTATACTTTTGAAATAAGTTATTAATAAAGTCAATATCCTTAATATCTCCTTTTACGAAAGTATAATTTGATGCCTCTGCAATATCAGCTATATTTTCTAAATTACCTGCATATGTTAATGCGTCTAAATTATAGATATGATAGTCTGGATAATTATTTACAAATAATCTCACTACATGAGATCCAATAAAACCAGCACCACCAGTAATTAATATATTTTTCATCTTATTCTTTTACTTTAAACAGGATTTTTTTATTCAATTTATATCGTTTACTTTAACGTCTTTTGCCATTTCCAAGCAGATGCCAATGCATCATCTAAACTTAATTCAGCTTTCCATTTTAATTCATTCTGTGCATAGGTTGTGTCAGCATAGGCTTCTGTAATATCGCCTTCCCGACGATCAACAATTTTATAATTTAATTTTTGGTCTGTAGCATTTTCAAAAGCCTTTATAACATCTAAAACAGAACTTCCTTTACCTGTTCCAATATTAAATACTTCAAAATCAGAATTATTTTCTCCATTCAACAGTCTTTTCATGGCAACTGTATGTGCTTTTGCTAAATCAACCACATGAATATAATCACGTATTGCAGTGCCATCTGGAGTTGGATAATCTCCACCAAAAACAGAAAGTTGCTCTCTAATTCCTGCTGCCGTTTGAGTTACGTATGGAATCAAATTTTGAGGAACCCCAATGGGAAGCTCACCAATTTTAGCTGTTTCATGAGCACCTATTGGATTAAAATATCTCAAAGCTATTGCCTTTAAATCAGAAACCTTTGAGGTATCAGCTATAATTTCTTCACCTATTTGCTTCGTATTACCATACGGAGATTCTGCCGTTTTAAAAGGAGCACTTTCAGTTATTGGCATTTGATCGGCTTGACCATAAACGGTACATGAAGAACTAAAGATAAAATTATTTACCTTATTAGTTCTCATCTCTTCTAATAGATAGATTAATGTTGAAATATTGTTATGATAATACATCAATGGTTTTTCAACACTTTCACCAACAGCCTTTGAAGCCGCAAAGTGAATTACACCTTCAACATCCTGATGTTTCTTAAAAAACTCTTGTATTGAAGGTTGGTTCTTTAAATCTAACTTTTCAAATAATGGTTCTTTTCCTGTAATTGAAGTTATCTTATCTAAAACATCAATAGTTGTGTTTGAAAGGTTATCAATAATTACAACTTCAAAACCTTCATTTTGGAGTTCAACCACGGTATGAGATCCAATAAAACCCAAACCACCTGTAACTAAAATCTTACTCATATTAAAAAGTATTAAATTGTAACTGTTTTTCTACCCACAGACTCGTAATAAAATCCATTATTTTCCATGACTTCTAAATCAAACATATTTCTACCATCAAAAATTATAGGATTTTTCAAAAGAGATTTCATCCTATTGAAACTTGGTTGTGTAAACTCGCTCCATTCTGTACAAATTAATAAACAATCAGCATCCTCTAAAATATCATAAGCATTTTTTCCGTACTGAATTTTATTACCATATATTCGCTCTATGTTTGTCATAGCTTCAGGATCGTAAGCAGCAATTTCAACATCTCTTAATAATAATTCATTAATTACATCAATAGCTGGTGCTTCTCTGATGTCATCTGTGTTGGGTTTAAATGCCAATCCCCATATAGCAACTTTTTTATCTTTTAAGTCATCTTTAAAATAACGAGACAGTTTTGGAACCAACGATTTCTTTTGGTTAACATTTACATCAATAACTGATTTTAATATTTTAAAATTATAATTGACTTCATCACTAGATTTTACCAAAGCGTTTACATCTTTAGGAAAACAAGAACCCCCATAACCAATACCCGGGTATAAAAATCGGTTCCCTATTCTAGAGTCTGTACCCATACCAATTCTAACCATATCTACATCTGAACCTATAATTTCACACAGATTGGCTATCTCGTTCATAAAGGTGATTTTGGTCGCTAAAAAGCAATTTGAAGCATATTTAGTAAGCTCTGAAGAGCGTTCGTCCATAAAAATAATTGGCCTTTTGGTACTAATAAAAGGCTTATACAATTTTGATAAAATAGATTTCGCTTTTCTACTTTTTGAACCAATAATAATGCGTTCAGGTTCCATAAAGTCTTTCACAGCATACCCCTCTCGTAAAAACTCTGGATTAGAAACAACGTCAAATTCTACGTCTGTATGACTTGATACAATATCTTTAACAATATCAGAAGTACCCACTGGTACTGTACTTTTATTTATGATTATTTTATAATCTTTAATTAGTTTACCCAAATCATGAGCAACATTTTTAACATAAGATAAATCTGCCGAACCATCCTCATCTTGAGGTGTTGGTAAAGCTAAAAATATGACTGTAGAATCTTTAATTGCTTCTTCTAAATTGGTTGTAAAATACAACCGGTCACCTGATATATTTTTGTGAAAAAGCTCTTCTAAATTAGGTTCAAATATTGGTACTTTTCCATTCTGCATTGCTTTGACTTTGTCTTTATCAATGTCAACACAAGTAACAATGTTTCCCATGTCTGCAAGACATGTTCCTGTAACCAAACCAACATATCCCGTTCCAATTACTGTTAAATTCATACTTATTTATTTATAAAATCCAACACTGTTTTGGTAATAAAATCTTGTTGTTCTTCTTCCAATTCTGTATGCATTGGTAAAGAAATAACCGATTCTACAAGTTGATTAGTTACTATAAAATCAGCCTCATTATATCGCTCATCAGCATAAGCTTTTTGACTATGTAGTGGTACTGGATAATAAATGGCACAAGGTATATTATTATCAATTAAATGTTTGTGTAATGCATCTCTATCTACATCAATTAGCCTTAATGTATACTGGTGAAAAACATGGGTAGAAAAAGCACTAGTGCTTGGTGTAATAATTTTATCCGTATTAGAAAAAGCTTTATTATAATATTCAGCTGCCTTTCTTCTAGCATTACAATAAGAATCTAAATGTGGCAATTTAGCACTTAACACAACTGCCTGAATGCTATCTAAACGTGAGTTTACTCCAACTTCATCATGATAGTAACGTCTGTACATTCCATGATTTACAATACCTCTCAATTTGTGGGCTAACTCATCATCATTAGTAAAAATAGCACCTCCATCACCATAACATCCCAAGTTTTTTGATGGAAAAAACGACGTTGTACCTACATTACCAATTGTACCCGCTTTTTTAGTTGTTCCATCAGAAAACGTATAATCAGCACCAATAGCTTGAGCAGTATCTTCAATAACATATAAGTTATGATCTTTAGCAACTTCTAAAACTGCTTCCATATTAGCACATTGCCCGAACAAATGTACCGGAACTATAGCTTTTGTTTTTGGCGTAATGGCCTTTTTAAGTGCCTCAATATCTATATTAAAAGTATCTGCCTCAACATCAACTAACACAGGTGTTAATTTTAATAAAGCAATTACCTCAACTGTTGCTGCAAAAGTAAAATCAGCTGTTATAACTTCGTCTCCGGGTTGCAGACCTAAACCCATCATAGCAATTTGTAAAGCATCAGTACCATTGCCACAGGGAATTACATGTTTAACATTTAAATAATCTTCCAATTCTTTTTGGAATTCTTTAACTTGGGGGCCATTGATAAAAGCAGTATTATCAATTACATTTTGAATAGAAGTATCTATTTCGCTTTTTATTTTTTTATATTGACTCTTTAAGTCAACCATTTCAATTGGTTTCATTCGCTATCGATTTTTACAATAAACGTACAAAAATACAATTTATTTAACGGTTGATATTGGAAATTCCTATTTTAGCAAACTCTTATGTACTTTATCTATAACATAGCAGTTTATATTACAATTTTTTTTCTTAAAATAATTGCTCTTTTTAATAAAAAAATAGCACTTTTTATTAAGGGAAGAGAAGGTGTTTTCACAAAATTAAAAAACACTTTCAGTACTGAAGATCAGATTATTTGGTTCCATTGTGCCTCTTTGGGTGAATTTGAACAAGGAAGACCTATTATTGAAAAGCTAAAAAAACAACTAATAAATTCTAATTTTTATAATTTTAAAATATTAGTAACCTTTTTTTCTCCATCTGGTTATGAAGTTAGAAAAAACTACAACACGGCAGATTTAGTTGTATACTTACCTTTAGACACTAAAAAAAACGCCAGAAAATTTATAGAAATTGTAAATCCAAAAATGGCTATTTTTGTTAAATATGAGTTTTGGCCAAATTTATTGAAAGCATTAAAAAATAAGCAAATAAAAACAATATTGGTTTCAGGTATTTTTAGAGAAAATCAATCCTTTTTTAAAAAATATGGTAAATGGATGCGAAAATCACTCAATACATTTGATCATTTTTTTGTCCAAAATGAAACCTCAGTAAGGTTGTTAAATACAATAGGTTTTAATAATATTACGCTTTCTGGAGACACCCGGTTTGATAGGGTTTATGAAATTACAAAACAAAAAATTAATTTAGATTTTGCTGAACAATTCAAAGATAATAAAATAACCTTAGTTGCTGGAAGTACATGGCCTAAAGATGAAACTATACTTATAGATTATATTAATAATAATGCAAAACTTAATCAAAAGTATATTATAGCACCTCATAATATTAATTCTCAAAATATTGAAAAGTTAAAGGATCGTATTTCCAAAAAGGTAGTGTTATATTCTGAAATTGAAAATAAAGATTTAAGCCAATTTCAAGTATTAATTATAGACACTGTAGGTATTTTAACTCAGATATATTATTATGGAGATATTAGCTATGTGGGAGGTGGTTTTGGAAGTGGTATCCATAATATTTTAGAACCAGCCACTTTTGGCATCCCAATACTTATTGGTCCTAACTATCATAAATTTAAAGAAGCCAAAGATTTAATTAACTTAAAAGCATGCATATCAATAAACGAAAAATATAAATTAAACGAGACTCTTACCTTATTGTTTGACAATGATGAATTACGAAAAAATAAGGGAAACATTGCCAAAAACTACATTATCGAAAATATTGGCTCTACAAAAAAAATAATAAATTATATCAACAACCAATTCTAACATAAAATGATTAAAGAAAAATTAACTTCCTATTTTAACATAGTTTTTGAAGAGGAGCTTGTAAATGAAATTATAAAAGTAGGTATTTACAAAAGGGTTAAGGAAAATGATTTATTATTAGACTTAGGTGATAAATTTGACAAAATCCCTTTAATACTCTCTGGAGCTATAAAAATTAGTCACGAAGACCACAATGGCGATGAAATTGTACTCTATTATTTAGAACACGGAGATACATGTACTATTACTTTTGGTAGTGGACTTCATGGTTCTAAAAGTGAAATAAGAGGTGTTGCAGAAATGGACTCTGAAATTATTTTTATTCCAGTTAGTAAAATGGACGAATGGTTAGCAAAATATAAATCATGGAGAACCTTTGTAATAGATAGTTACAATACACGATTATCTGAAATGATTGAAGCTATTGATACGCTAGCATTTATGAAAATGGATGAGCGACTTTTTAAATATTTATCTGATAAGGTAAAAATTATGCGAAATCCAATTTTAACAACTACACATCAACAAATAGCACAAGACTTAAATACATCAAGAGTTGTAATTTCAAGATTACTAAAACAACTTGAAAATGAACAAAAAATTAAGCTTTTCAGAAATAAAATAGAAGTTTTAGAATATTAAACTTTATTATAAATGAAATGTAAAATTATAGTACTATTAATAACTATGGTAGGTTTTCTGAGCTGTAAATCAGGTCAAGAAAAAGGTATAACAGGAACATACCATAATCTTAAAAACGATATCAAATTAACTATAAAAGAAACAAATGGATGGGGCGGAATCGAATATATCTTAACAGAGCTAAAAACAAACAAATTGGGAAGATTTGATGGATACGATTATAAGATGACGGTTTTTAAAGATATAAGACCAGATCATTTTGCTTATAAATTAAAATTTTCTGAAGATTATAAATTTGTATTTAGAGAGGATACAGGTGAATTAATTTATGTCAAAAAATATTATTTCAATAAATTGTCTGCCAAAGAAAAAGAAGCTCTCAAAACAAAAAAACTACAATAAACATGATTGATTTTATTTTACAACCTTGGCCTTGGTATGTTTCTGGCCCAGCTATTGCATTTGTTATGCTATTACTCTTCTATTTTGGCAAAACTTTTGGGGTTTCATCTAACTTAGAAACTTTATGTACCATTGGTGGAGCAGGTAGATTCAATAGTTATTTTAATTCTGATTGGAAATCAAACGCATGGAACTTAACTTTTATAGCAGGAACAATAATTGGCGGATTTATTTCTTATCAATGGCTTTCTACTAATGAAGTAATTGCTTTAAACACACAGACTGTACAAGATCTATCTGATATAGGCATACAAAATGCAGGACAAACATACCTTCCAAAAGAAATATTTTCAATTAACTCAATTCTATCCTTTAAAGGAATATTAATTCTACTACTTGGTGGATTTTTAGTTGGATTCGGAGCTCGTTATGCAGGCGGCTGTACTTCTGGACACGCCATTGTTGGATTAAGTAATTTAGAAAAACCATCATTAATAGCTGTAATTGGTTTTTTTATTGGTGGTTTAATAATGACATGGGTCTTAATACCTTTAATTTTTTAAATGATGAAGTATTTTAAATTTTTAGTTATAGGTGTATTTTTCGGAATTATTCTTAGTAAAGCCGAAGTAATTTCATGGTACAGAATTTACGAAATGTTTAAATTTCAATCCTTCCATATGTATGGTATTATTGGCTCCGCAGTACTCATTGGCATTTTAATGGTTCAATTATTTAAAAAAGGAATTATAAAAGACAATAAGGGAATACAAATCAAAATTCCACCAAAAAAAAATGCTTTTAAAGCCAACTTATTTGGTGGTATTATATTTGGGCTAGGCTGGGCACTTGTTGGTGCATGCCCAGGACCTATGTTTATTTTATTAGGTAGAGGAGTTTTAGCAATTGCTATTGTAATTATAGGTGCTGTATTAGGTGCGTTTGTCTATCATAATATTAAAAATAAGCTTCCAAATTAAGCAACTTTTTCTTCGTATCTTTACCTATAGTTTTTCAAAAACTAAAAGATATGTTATCAGACAATTTTGGTAGACAAATTTCCTATTTACGATTAGCAGTAACTGATCGTTGTAATTTGAGATGCCAATATTGTATGCCCGCTCATGGTATTAACATTGTTGATAAAGAAGAGCTGCTCACTTTTAAAGAAATGTACAGAGTTACAAAGGTTTTAAGTGAATTGGGAGTTCACAAAGTACGCCTAACCGGAGGAGAACCTTTTGTACGAAAAGACTTTATCAAATTAGTAGAAATGATTTCATCTAATAAGTTATTAGAAGAAATAAATATTACTACAAATGGAGTTTTAATTTTAAATCATATAAAAAAACTTGAAACTTTAAAAGTTAAAAATATAAACTTAAGTATTGACAGCTTAGACAAAGACAATTTTGCAAAAATTACGAGACGTGATACTTTTGAAAATGTTTTTGAAACCTTAGAAGCTCTCGAAATGAGCTCTTTAAATCTAAAACTAAATTGTGTAGTACAATCTGGTATTAACACTCATGAAATTATTGAGTTTATTGAATTGACCAAACATAAAAAAATTCAAGTTCGATTTATTGAAGAAATGCCTTTTAACGGTGTTGGCCAAAGATTAACGAAAGAAATGTGGAATTACAATAAAATTTTAAACCATATAAAATCTAATTACACAAATATTATCTCTGTGAAATCGAGTAAATCTTCAACTTCACATAACTTTAAAGTACCTAATTATATAGGATCATTTGGCATTATCCCTGCTTTTACAAGAACCATCTGTAATGATTGTAATCGCATTAGAATTACCTCAATAGGAATGCTTAAAAATTGTTTATTTGATAATGGAGTTTTTAATATTAGAGACTTTATTCGACAAGGAGCTAGTGATACAGAGTTAAAACAACTTTTTGTAAGAATTGTAAAACAAAAACCTAAAAATGGTTTTATTGCCGAAGCTAATAGAAAACATAATATTTCTGAGAGCATGTCAACAATTGGAGGATAAATTCAATAAAATATAAAATATGATAACTGTTGAAAAAGCATTAGAAATTATTTTATCGCAATCGCAAGATTTTGGCATTGTAGAAATTCCTTTTATGCAATCCTTAGGACGTGTTTTAAAAGAAGACATTATTGCAGATAGAGATTTTCCTCCATTTGACCGTGTAAGTATGGACGGTATTGCTATAAATTTTGAAGTTTTTGACAAAGGACAACTAACATTTGACATCGAAAATGTCCAAGCTGCAGGAGCTCCTCAATTACCATTAAATAACATGCACAACTGTATTGAAGTAATGACAGGAGCAATTACTCCTAAAAACACCAATACCGTTGTACCTTATGAATTCATTGAAATAACCAATGACCGAGCTACTATTATTCATAAAAGTATCAGAAAAGATCAAAATATACATAAACAAGGCCTAGACAGAAAAAAAAATGACGCTCTAATACCTAAAAATACTATTATTTCTTCAGCTGAAATAGGCGTCTTAGCAACTGTTGGAAAATCTACTGTTAAGGTTGCAAAGTTTCCTAAAATAATGATAATTTCAACAGGTGACGAACTGGTAGAAGTCAATCAAAATCCTTTAAAACACCAAATAAGAAGAAGTAATGCTTATACGCTATTAGCTCTTTTACACAAATTAAATATAAAACCCCAAACAACCCATATTAATGATAATAAGACCATTTTAAAAGAAAAAATCAGTCATTTTTTAAAGGAGTTTGATGTATTATTATTTAGTGGAGCAGTTAGTCAAGGAAAATTTGATTTTTTACCAGAAATTCTAAAAGAGCTAGGTATTAAAAAGCACTTTCATAAAGTAAAACAACGCCCAGGTAAACCCTTCTGGTTTGGGACAATTGCCCCAATTGATATTGATAGAAAAGAAGACTTACAAAACAACGTAACAACAATTTTTGCCTTTCCTGGCAATCCGGTTTCGACCTTTGTAAGTTGCTTAAAATACTTTTATCCCTGGTTGCAAAAATCAATGGGAATAGAACCTCTAAATAAAGAGAAAGCCAGCCTTAATGAAAATTTTTCCTTTAAACCAGAACTGACTTATTTTTTACAAGTACGTCTTCAAAATGAAAACGGAAAACTAATAGCTACACCAATAAAAGGAAAAGGTTCTGGAGATTTAGCTAATTTAGCAGATGCAGATGCCTTTTTAGAATTACCAGCTTATAAAACAGAATTTAAAAAAGGAGAAGTTTATCCGCTCATTACATATAGATAAATGAAAAAAAAATTCTCACATATCAATAAAAAAAATCAGCCTAACATGGTAAATGTGGGTAATAAAGCAGTTACCAAACGTAAAGCTATAGCCAAAGCAACCTTATTTTTAGGTAAAGAAATTGTCGCCAATTTTACAGACAATGATATTATTACAAAAAAAGGACCTGTTTTTCAAACGGCAATTGTGGCTGGTATTCAAGCTGTAAAAAAAACTTCTGATTTAATACCCATGTGTCATCCTTTATCGATTAATGGCATTAGTATAAACATTGATATTGTTGACCAAGAACATTTAGAAATTTTATGTACAGTAGATATTGAAGGAAAAACAGGTGTTGAAATGGAAGCCTTAACAGGAGCTACAGTTACAGCTCTTACGATATATGATATGTGCAAGAGTATTTCACAAAAAATAATTATCAAAGAGGTTAAATTGTTGGAAAAAAAGGGAGGCAAATCAGATTATAAATCTTAGTGAAATGGATGTAAATAAACACCAAAAACATACAAAACTAAAAAGGCGTGAAAATGAAAATTTCGCTCCTAATGAAATAGCTATTTTAGGCACAAAATGCTCAATTATTGCTGATTTTGTTCAAAAAATGAGTAAAAAACTGCAAAATCAAGCAAAAATAGGCTACTTAGATGCTTCACATTCTGAAACAGTTGATAGACCAAATTATGATAGTTTTGTGTTTCATCAATCAGGAAATTTAGACACCTCACAAAAAACAGAAATAAATTTGTATAATGAACGTATTCGATTTTCTCAACACGATTTACTTTTTATCAATGGGAACCACTATCAAGGCGAAAAACAGATCTTAATTTTAGACAACAAGAAAAAAGACTCTCTAAAAAAACGATTAGACCAATTAACACGAATTCAGTTTATTATTAAGCTAAATGATGAGTCAGATTATTTTGACTTTTTACTAGAAAAATTTCCTCATATTAGAAATATTAAAATCTATTCTATTGCAGAAGAAGACGCTATTGCAAAACATATCAATAATTTAATTCAAGAAAAAATTGCTCCCATAAATGGTCTGGTATTGGCAGGAGGTAAAAGTACACGAATGGGAAAGGATAAAACTCAATTAAACTACCATGGAAAACCCCAATTACATCATGCAGTTCAATTGCTTGAAAGAAATTTATTAAATACCTATATTTCTGTTGCCAACGGAATGGCTTCTGAAATAGACCAAACAATTGATGACAAGTTTATAGGTTTAGGTGCTTTTGGAGCTATTTGTTCAGCTTTTCAGTATAATCCAAATAAGGCGTGGTTAGTTTTTGCAAGTGACTTACCTTTTGTAAATACAGAAGTAATTCAACTGCTTTTAAAGCATAGAAATCCTTCTAAAATAGCAACCACACTCAAAGGAAAATCAAAACCTTTTGTTGAACCTTTAATCACTATTTATGAGCCAAAAGCCTACCCAATACTTTTAAGTTATTTAGCTCAAGGTTATACTTGTCCACGAAAAGTATTACTAAACTCAGAAATTGAAATTATTGAGGTTGATGATCATTTAATTAGAAACATCAATACACCAGAAGAATATCAACAAGCAAAAAAAGAAATTGATGGCTAAAACATTACATATTTTAAATGGAGATAGTACTGCTTCTACTTTAAAAAAATCTTCCATTGATGGTGACATTATCGTTTGGCGAGAAATGCTCTGTGATGGTCCCGTTTGTAATCAAGTTGGGAGCGATAAATTTTGGATGGATAGATATGCTTTTTTTGAAAAGGAATTAGGCATCAGTAAATTAGAATATTATGATAAAACCATACAAGAAATTATAAAAATAAAAAATGTTTCCAATTACAATGAAGTAATACTATGGTTTGAATATGATTTATTTTGCCAAATCAACTTAATGGCTTTATGCACCTATCTACTAAAAAATTATAGTAAATCAGTCTCTTATTATTTGGTTTGTGTTGGTAGAGAAAAAGATAAGGGACAATTACAAACATTAGCAGATTATAATGCAGAAGCATATCCAAAGTTACTTGAAAGCAAATTAAAACTAAGCCGAAATAAATTGTTATTTGCCAAACAATGTTGGGAGTTATATGTTGAGAATAATCCTGAACAACTAAAAGAATTCGATTTTAAAAAACAACCAACATTTGCCTATTTCCAAAAGGCTATAAACCAACATTTAAAACGATTTCCAAAATCAAATGGACTGAATCAAATTCAGCAAAAAATATTAGAAGTTATTGATAATCAACATTTAAAAAAAGATAAAATTATAAAAGAAATGTTGTTTTGGCAACAGAAGGAAACTATTTATGGCTTTGGCGATATACAATATTCTTATTATATAGACAAATTGAATGAATATTATTGTTTGAATGATGAAAGTTACCAACTAAACGAAAAAGGTAAAAATATTATACAAACTTAGCAACTTCTTTTTTTAAAGATACGAATAAAAACAAATGAATATTTCGTCGAAACAACTATTTATCCGTCAAACTACATTGTCTGAAGTAGGTGAAAAAGGACAACTAAAACTCCAACAAACACGTGTTTTAATTGTAGGATGTGGTGGATTAGGAAATTCGGTAGCAACTTCATTGGCGGCAAGTGGAATAGGAACTATTCATCTAGTAGATTTTGATAAAATTGATGTCACCAATTTACACCGTCAACTATTTTTTACCACAGAAGATATAGGAAAACCGAAAGTAAATATCTTAGGACAATATTTAAGAAAAATAGCTCCATTTACGCAGGTATTTGAGCATAATTTAGTCGTAAATAAACAAACAGTACAAAAATTAATAGCTGACGTTGATTATGTACTCGATTGTACGGATAGTTTACCAACAAAATACTTATTGAATGATACTTGTGTGTTAGAAAATAAGCCTTTTATTTATGGTTCAATTTATAAGTTTGACGGCTATGTAGCTAGTTTTAATATTCTCCAAAAAACTGGTGAATTTAGTGCCAATTTACGTGATGCTTTTCCTGAAATGACAAAAAATAATATTCCTAGTTGTTCAGAAATTGGTACGCTTAATAGCATTGTGGGTATTATAGGCATGTTTCAATCAAACGAAGTTTTAAAACTAGTTTGTAACATTGGAAAACCTCTAATTAATGAGCTACTTATTTATAATAGTCTCGAGAATACCCAATACAAAATGAACTTAAAAAACTCATTTGATAGCGAACATATTTCATTACTTTTTAAACAAGAAAGTTATTTAGATATTAGTTGTAGCCCTCAAAATACAGCTCTATTAATCACCTCAACAGAATTAAAAAAAATAATTAATCAGAGCTACAAAAAGGAAGTACATATTATTTCTGTAATAGAAGATATTTCAACATCTTTGCCCTTTCAAGTCGATGCTAAAATACCGTTGTCGTCATTCAACGAGATTGTAGGTTATATAGAACAAAATAATAATGTAATTAACTCAACATTTATATTTGTATGCCAAAAAGGAATTAGTAGTTATACCGCAACTCAAAAAATTAAAGAAAAATATCCTGATATTAAGGTATTGAGCCTCAAAGAAGGAATAAGCAATTTTTAATTTAATTAATTTTTGCTTAAGCATAAAAAATTCATAACACTTCAATGCAAAAACCAATAGAATTTTACAAGGCTGAAAAAGCAAAATACGAACTGGAATTAATTTCATTAAAAAAGAAATTAGCATTATCTAGTACTATTAGATTACTTCTTTTTTTAGCAATTGCCTTTGGTATTTACTTTTTTTTCGGAAATTTTAAAATAGTTATAGGTATTACAATTGTAGGTATTGCTCTATTTTTATACTTAGTTCTCAGACATGGAGACCTACAATACAAACGCGATTTTCTTAATCAATTAATAGCTATTAACACTACAGAAATTGAAGTGTTAAACGGAAACTACCTTCATTTAGATGAGGGATTGGCTTATGAAAATCCTAAACATTTTTACAGCTATGATATTGACCTATTTGGTAAGGGTTCTTTCTATCAATTTGCAAACAGAACAGTAACTAAAGAAGGTGCTGATGAATTTGCCAACCAATTGACTTTAAATAATATTGATGCCATTGAACAAAAACAAAATGGAATAAAAGAATTAGCTAAAATTGCACAGTGGCGACAAGAATTTTCGGCAATTGGCAGTTTGGTTAATGTAAAACATCCGGCAAAGCATATTATAAAATGGATTCATAATTACAAAGCTGGTTTACCAAAATTCATGGCATTTTTGCCAAGAGTTTTTGCTTTAATTTCTGTGATTTTAGCTGTGTTAATCAGTTTTGACGTAGTTACCTATCACTTTTTATTGGTTTGGTTTTTTATTGGCTTAGGTATTGCAGGTGCATATTTGAAAAAGGTGAATGCTATTTATGATGATGCAGGAAAAGCAAAAGATACATTTAAGCAATATCATAAATTGTTAGATAAGATAGAAGGTTCAACTTTTTCTTCTGAAATTCTTATTGCTCAGCAAAATGCCATTAAAACAGAAAAGGAAAAAGCCTCAGTTATTTTTAAAAAATTCTCTAAAATTTTAGATGCTTTAGATCAACGTAATAACATGATAATGGCTTTTGTTGGTAATGGCTTATTGTTGTGGGATGCACACCAAGCTTTTAAAATTGAAAATTGGATAAATACGTATAAAAATAAAGTTGAAAATTGGTTTAAAGTAATTGCTTTTTTTGATGCACAAAATAGCTTAGCAAATTTTGCATTTAATAATCCAAATTATGTATATCCTAAAATAAATTCGGATAAAAACGTGATTAACGCTAAAAAGTTAGGGCATCCATTGTTGAAAACCACCAACAGAATTGACAATGATTATACCATAGAAAACCAGCAGTTTTTTATTATTACTGGAGCTAATATGGCTGGTAAAAGTACTTTTTTAAGAACGGTTTCCCTATCAATAGTCATGGCGAATATGGGCTTACCTGTTTGTGCTAAATCTTATGAATACTCTCCAATAAAATTGATTACAAGCATGCGTACTACAGATTCTTTAGCGGATGATGAATCGTATTTCTTTTCAGAATTAAAACGCTTAAAATTTATTGTAGAAGAAATAAAGAATGACAATTACTTTATCATTCTTGATGAGATTTTAAAAGGAACAAACAGTACAGATAAAGCGATTGGATCTAAAAAGTTTGTACAGAAACTGGTAGCTTCAAATTCTACAGGAATTATTGCTACACACGACCTTAGCCTTTGCGAAATTGAAAAGGAACTTACGGCCATTAAAAACTATTATTTTGATGCCGAAATCATCAATGACGAACTTCATTTTGACTACCGACTAAAAACAGGAGTTTGTAAAAATATGAATGCTTCGTTTTTATTAAAAAAAATGGAGATAGTTTAATAAAACATACAATTATTTTTTACGGTTTCAACCGTAAAAAATTGCGGTTATTTATAGAATATTTTGAGGTTTTTAATAAAAAATTATAATTTTTTTTCTCTAAATTAGTAACTACTATATACAAAAACCATTATAGTAGAATCTTATTGC
>NZ_RPFJ01000098.1 GCF_003813905.1 Aureibaculum marinum | reverse complement strand
GCTCACTAGGAATATAAAAGTTAGCATTTCTCTGTGCTCGTTGTGAACAACCTTAGTGCACCTTGCGGTGAAAAGCCTAACCACGAAGCTCACAATGGCTAACACGAAGTTCACTAGGAAAATGATATACCATTTATGATTTGTGCTCTTTGTGAACAACCTTAGTGCACTTTGTGGTAAAAAAGCTTAACCACGGAGAACACAACGACTAACACTAAGCTCACTAGGAGTATGAATAGTAATTATTCTCTGTGCCCTTTGTGAAACAGCTTAGTGCACCTTGTGGTAAAAAAGGTCTAACCACTAAGAACACAACGGTTAACACGAAGTTCACTAGGAAAATGATATACCATTTATGATTTGTGCTCTTTGTGAACTGCCTTAGTGCACTTTGTGGTAAAAAAAAGCCTAACCATGAAGTACACAACGTCAACCACAAAGCTCACTAGGAAAATGATAGTAATTATTCTTTGTGTCCGTTGTGAAAAGCTTTGTCCTTTGTGGTAAAAAAGCTTAACTACGAAGAATACAACGTCAACCACGAAGCTCACTAAGAATATGGTAAAAATATTTCTCTATGCTCGTTGTGAACAACCTTAGTGCACCTTGTGGTAAAAAAGCTTAACTACGAAGAATACAACGTCAACCACGAAGCTCACTAAGAATATGGTAATAATATTTCTTTTTGCTCTTTGTGAATTGCCTTAGTGCACTTTGTGGTAAAAAAAACTTAACCACGAAGCACACAATAGCTAACACGAAGCTCACTAAGAATATGGTAATAATATTTCTCTGTGCTCGTTGTGAAAAACTTAGTGTCCTTTGTGGTAAAAAAAAATCTAACCCCTTAACACAACCTCATAGAACAACAAATTCACATAATCCTTGTTTACAATAATAATTAACACTTACCCTAATTTTACACCACATATCCTTAAACATAAGAGCCAATTTTACTTAAAAAATTAATACATTTGTAGAAAGAAAAATCATAATAAAAACTAGGCATGCTAAAAATTTTATCTCTAACGAGAATAAGTACTAGCGTACAGCATGTGTTCTTTAAAAATCAACACCTATAAGCACATGAAATTCCTTAAATTGTTTACATTTTTAGTACTAGTACTAGCTCAAATTTCCTGTAAACAAGAACAAAAAAACATCACTCAAAATAAAACAAACACTTTAATTAAATACGCTAAAGGCTTTGATATACAAGAAATTGGAAAATTTAAGAAATTAACTATAAAAACTCCCTACCCAAACGCAGAGCAAGCATTAGAATATTTAATTGTTCCAAAAAACAGTACCATTCCTGACAGCTTAAAAAAGTTTAAAATAATAGAAACACCAATTGAAAAATTAGTGGTTACCTCTACAACTCACATACCTATGCTAGAGTTATTAGATTCTGAAAATACCCTGGTTGGTTTTCCTAATTTAAAATATATTTCCTCTCCTAAAACAAGAGCTAGAATTGAAAAAAATCAATTGATTGAATTGGGAAATGAAGAAAATATTAATACAGAAATTTTATTAGATATTTCTCCCGAATTACTGATTGGATTTTCAATGAGTTCAAACAATAAAATGTTTAACACCATTGAAAAAGCAGGCATTCCTGTTATTTTAAATGGTGACTGGCTTGAAGAAACTCCATTAGGAAGAGCAGAATGGGTCAAATTTTTTGCTTTATTTTTTAATAAAGAAAAAAAGGCAGAGCTTATTTTTAATAAGATAGAATCGTCATACAATGAAGCTGTTGAAATCGCTAAAAAAGCCACTTCAAAACCTACAGTACTTTCTGGTGTAATATTTAACGATGTATGGAATTTACCAGCTGGAGAAAGCTTTATGGCTAATTTTTTAAAAGATGCCAATACCGATTATCTTTGGGCAAACACCAAAGGAAGAGGTAGTTTATCTCTCAGTTTTGAATCGGTATACGATAAAGGGCAGCATGCTGAATTTTGGATTGCTCCGGGACATTACAACAGCTTAGAACAACTACAAAAAGCAAATAGTCACTATAGTAAATTCGATGCTTTTGCCTCAAAAAATATTTTTTCATTCACTACCAAAACAGGAGTTAATGGAGGAGCTTTGTATTACGAAATGGCTCCAGTACAACCGGATGTGGTCTTGAAAGATATTATTAAAGTAACCCATCCATCATTACTCAAGGATTATGAACCGTTTTATTTGCAAGCTTTACATTGAAATCAAAACCTACATATTCACTAAAATTTACCTTTATTATTAGCCTATTATTCTTGGCTTTTTTAATAAATTTAAGTCTAGGCTCTGTTGATATTCCCTTACTAGATATAGTAAAAACCCTTTTTGGCGACACATCAATTAAAGACTCGTGGCAAAATATTATTCTAGACTTTCGATTACCCAAAGCCATTACTGCCATTTTAGTAGGTTCCGGACTTTCTATTAGCGGTTTATTGATGCAAACTCTTTTTAGAAATCCTTTAGCTGGCCCTTTTGTATTAGGTATAAGTTCAGGTGCTAGCTTAGGAGTTGCCTTATTAATATTAGGAACTTCAGCATTTTTAGGAGCTTCTGCTACCCTATCGATATCAAACTTGAGTATTGCCTTAGCTGCCAGTTTAGGTGCTTTTTTGGTGTTAGCAATAGTTATGCTTATTGCTAAAAATATAAAAAATACAATGTCTATACTTATCATTGGATTGATGTTTGGAAGTTTTACAGCCGCTATTATTAGTGTTTTAGCTTATTTTAGTAGTGCAGAAAGCTTACAGCAATATGTATTTTGGACTTTTGGAAGTTTGGGTAATTTGGCCTGGAATGAAATAACAATTCTTTTTACACTTACTTTTTTAAGTTTACTACTATTACTGAGCATTATAAAACCTTTAAATAGTCTGTTATTAGGCGAAAATTATGCCGTTAGCCTTGGCGTAAACTTAAAGAAGACAAGAAATTTAACCATGATAATTACAGGGTTGCTTACGGGCGTTATTACTGCTTTTTCTGGTCCAATAGCTTTTATTGGGTTGGCAGTACCACATTTAGCGAAATTATTAATTAACACCTCTGACCATAGAATAATAGTACCTGCTGTAGCTATTATTGGTGCTATAGTGATGCTATTTAGTGACACCATTGCCCAGTTACCCACTAGCGAATATACATTACCAATTAATGCGGTAACATCACTATTTGGAGCTCCTATGGTAATTTGGTTACTCATTAGAAAAAGAAAAACCTATTGAAAGAAAACGCTACAAATATCATCTTAAAAACAAATGACCTAAACATTGGATATCAACATAAAAAACAAGTGTTTTGTGTGGCATCTCATCTTAATGCTAGTTTAGCAAGAGGTAAATTTGTGTGTTTGTTAGGCAAAAATGGTATAGGAAAATCAACATTATTAAGAACATTAACTAAAGTTCAGCCTAAATTAGGAGGTCAAATACAAATTGACAATAAAGAATTGGAAACACTAAGCACTATTGAATTGGCAAAAAAAATGAGTTTAGTGTTAACTGAAAAAATTCCAGAAAACAACTTAACTGTTTACGAGCTTATCGCCTTAGGTAGACAACCTTATACCAATTGGATAGGCACGTTATCAGATGAAGATAAAAAATATGTAGATTTAGCTATTCAACAAACACACATTGAAGGTATTGCGAATAAAAAGTATACAGAACTAAGCGATGGTCAATTACAAAAAGTAATGATTTCCAGAGCCTTAGCACAAAACACAACTCTAATTATTTTAGACGAACCTACTGCTCACTTAGACATTCAAAACAAAGTAGAAATCTATAAATTATTAAAAACGCTGTGTGAAAATTATCAAAAAACCATATTAATCTCGTCACATGAAATTCATTTAGCTCTTCAACTCGCAGATCAATTATGGTTAATGAATGAAAAAGGAATCATTACAGGTAATACCAAAAGTTTAATTGAAGATGGCAGCGTGTCTAATTTATTTGCATCAAACTTAGTAACATTTGATGCAAATTCTAAACAATTCGTTATAAATACTAATTAAATTGGTTACTTTTGAAGTATCTAATCAAAAAAATTATTCGAAGATATTTCCATAGATTGTTCGCTATGCTTTCATGAAATAGTCGCTAAAAATTACATTTACATTTTTATTAGAATGATTGCATAAATTATTTTTTGTTAGATAACTAAATAATATTAATTACATGAAGTTTACCCTTATTGCTTTTATTTTCTCTCTAGCACTTTCCTGTGGTAGCTCTCCAAAAAGTTCGGATACTGAAACGATATCAACTACTGAGAAAAATACAAGTACAGATTCTATTAAAATTAATACCAATTTCATACTCGATTCTACAAACAATCTGGCTAACGAATATGGTCAGAAAATTTCTCAAGAAAATTTAAAAAAAATCCTGCATGTATTAGCATCAGACGAGTATTTCGGAAGGCGTACAGGAGAAATTGGACAAAAAAAAGCTGCTGAATTTATTAGTAATTATTATAAAAACTTAGGTGTTGCAGCAGCCGATTTAAACGGCAATTATTTACAAACCATTCCAAAAACCTATTTTAAAGGAAGTACACAAAACAATTCTGAAAATATAGTTGCTTATATCAAAGGTTCTGAAAAACCTGACGAATACATAATACTTTCTGCCCATTATGATCATTTAGGAATAAAAGGTGATAAAATTTATAATGGTGCTGATGATGATGCTTCCGGAACATCTGCGGTAATAGAAATTGCTAAGGCTTTTCAAAGTGCAGTAAAAACTGGTAATGGCCCTAAACGTTCTATCGTATTTTTACATGTAACTGGTGAAGAACTTGGACTATATGGTTCTAAATATTATACGGAAAATCCAATTTTTCCTTTAGAAAAAACAGTTGCCAATCTAAATATTGATATGATAGGACGCTTTGATGAAAAGCACGCAGAAAATCCAGAGTTTGTTTATTTAATTGGATCTGATAAATTAAGTAGTGAATTACATGAATTGTCGGAAGCTACGAATAAAAAATACACCCAATTGGAATTAGATTACACCTATAATGCTGAAAACGATCCGAATAGATTTTATTACAGATCAGACCATTATAATTTTGCAAAAAATAACATTCCCGTTATCTTTTATTTTAATGGTGTTCATGAAGATTATCATAAGCCTTCTGATACTGCAGATAAAATAAGATTTGATTTGCTTCAAAAACGGACACAATTGGTGTTTTACACCGCTTGGGAAATTGCAAATAGAGATAAAAAATTAGTAGTAGATAAATAATAAGTGTACGCAGTAGTTGACATAGAGACCACAGGTGGTAAATACAATGAAGAAGGTATTACCGAAATTGCCATACATAAATTTGATGGACATCAAATAGTAGATAGTTTTATAAGTTTGATAAATCCTGAACGCAGCATTCAGCCTTTTGTAGTTAATTTAACAGGTATTAACAATCAAATGTTACGCAATGCTCCTAAATTTTATGAAGTTGCAAAACGCATCATTGAAATTACTAATGATTGTGTTATTGTAGCACACAATTCACAATTTGATTATAGAATATTGCGAACTGAATTTAAACGTTTGGGATACGATTATAAAAGAGAAACTTTGTGTACGGTAGAGCTTAGTAAAAAATTAATTCCCGAGTTAGACTCTTACAAATTAGGAAAATTATGCAGAGCTTTAGGTATTCCAGTTACAGATAGACACAGAGCAAATGGAGATGCAATTGCTACTACAAAGCTTTTTCAATATCTATTGGATAAAGATGTTAAAAAAGAAATTATTAAAAGTGCTATAAAAAACGAGCCAAAATTACAGCTAGATCCAAAGTTGAATGATATTGTAGATGCATTACCAACAAAAACTGGTGTTTACTATATGCACAGAGCCGACGGAGAAATTATTTATATCGGAAAAAGTAAAAACATAAAAAAAAGGGTCAATCAACACTTTACCAATTCAAGTCATAAATCAAAAAAAATGCAATCACAAGTAGCTACTGTTACTTACGAAATAACAGGAAGTGAACTTGTTGCTCTACTTAAAGAAAGTGAAGAAATAAAACGTAATAAACCATTATTTAACAGAGCTTTAAGAAGAACAATTTTTACACATGCATTATATAGCTTTATTGATAAAGACGGGTACATCAATTTAAAAATTGACAAAGCAAATGGTAAAGAAAATCCTATTACTACGTTTGCAAATAGACAAAGTGCAAAAAGCCATCTCTTCAGAATCACAGAAGAATATCACCTTTGTCAAAAATTAACAGGTTTGTATAACACCAAAACAAACTGTTTTAATTACACTATAAAATCTTGTAATGGAGCTTGTATGCTAAAAGAAACTCCAGAAGAATATAACAAGCGTGTTAAACAAGTGATTACCAAACATAGTTTTGAAAATAAAAATATAATTATTTTAGATAAAGGTCGTGAATATGACGAGCACAGTGCTATTCTAATTGAAAATGGTATTTTTAAAGGGATTGGATTCTATAATTTGAACTACCAAATTAATAATATTGATGTTTTAAAATCGTTAATCACTACCATGGAAAACAATAGAGATGTACAACACATCATAAAAAGTTATTTACGAAGAAATAGGGTAAAAAAAATAATTGAGATACCAAACTCATAAGTTTTCAAATAATAAACCTATTCTAAAGTTAACCATGCTTAACCCATAACTATTTACTAACTTTACATTTTTTATTAAATTTTCGGTATTTTGAATTTACGTAACGAAAAACATAGCAGGCATTGGCGTGCCACTTTACATGAAATAATATATGGGACCCGCACACCAGCTGGCCGTGCTTTCGATGTAATATTGTTAATTGTTATACTTTACAGCATTATTATAATAATGCTAGAAAGTGTTGAAGAATATGATACTAAGTATCACACCTTTTTTAACATTTCTGAATGGATAGTTACCATACTATTTACCATTGAATATATTGTAAGAATTATATGTGTTAAAAGACCTAAAGGATACATACTTAGTTTTTATGGTATTATTGACTTCCTTTCTACAATACCGAAATACCTTTCTTTCTTTATAGTAGGTTCACAATATTTTGCAGCATTTAGAGCACTAAGATTACTCCGAGTATTTAGAATTTTTAAACTCGTTCGTTTTTTAGGCGAATCTAATAATCTTATTCAAGCTATAAATGCAAGTAGAGCTAAAATTTTTGTTTTTGTATTTTCCGTTTTAGTTATATCGGTTATTTTAGGTACTGTAATGTATCTGGTGGAAGGTCCTGAACATGGTTTTGATAGTATTCCACATAGCATCTATTGGACCATAGTAACCTTAACTACCGTAGGCTATGGAGACATTACACCGCAAACATCTTTTGGTCAATTTATCTCTGCTATAATTATGATTATTGGTTACGGAATTATTGCTGTACCCACAGGAATTGTAACAGCTGAATATACAATGGCTAAAGGAAAATTAGATGAAATTGACACAGGAAGAACCTGTGAGTCATGTGGGGCAGAAATTCACAGAAGTGATGCAGATTATTGTAGAAAATGTGGAAACAAACTACCTGATGCCTAAACATTTAATAACTATAGTTGGTCCTACCGCAATTGGCAAAACAAACTTAAGTATTGCCCTAGCATCTTATTTTAATACAGAAATAATTTCTTCTGATTCCCGTCAATTTTATAAAGAAATGAATATTGGCACTGCTGTTCCAAATCAAGAGGAATTAGAGGCGGTTAAACACCATTTTATTCAACACCTTTCCATACACGAAAACTATAGCGTAGGTCATTTTGAAAATGATGCAATAACCAAACTAGACAAACTTTATAAAAAACACGAGCATGTAGTTATGGTTGGAGGCAGTGGTTTGTATACAGATGCGGTACTTTACGGATTAGATAACTTCCCTAAAATAAATCCTGAAATACGGAAAAACCTAAAAGAACAGTTTGAAAATACAGGAATTGAAAGTCTGCAAGAACAGCTAAAAACATTAGACCTTGTCACCTATAATAATATCGATTTAAACAATCATCAACGCCTCATTAGAGCTTTAGAAATATGTATTGGAACAGGTAAACCATTTTCTTCTTTTCAAACTAACAATAAAGCGAAGAGAAATTTTACTCCTATCAAAATTGGACTAACTGCAGATAGAGAGATCATATACGATAGAATAAATAAACGTGTAGATATTATGATGGAGAACGGCTTGTTAGAAGAAGCTAAAAATTTATTTAAATACAAACACTTAAACGCTTTACAAACTGTTGGTTACAAAGAATTATTTTTATACTTTACCAATGAAATATCTCTAGATTTTGCCATCGAAGAAATTAAAAAAAACACACGACGTTTTGCAAAAAGACAACTAACTTGGTACAGAAAAGACAATGAAATTTTATGGTTTAATTACAATGACAGTCCAAATAAAGTAATTAAAAAATTAAATCAGATACTCAAGTAAGCCACCTACTAATTCTTAAAAAATACGTTTGTTATACAATTCTGGGAACTTGGCATTTTTATCTTTATAAAAATCTTGAATAACAATCATATCTTCCTCAAAATTACCTGTCAACATAATCATTTTACCCACTCCTGCTATTTTATATTTATAATCTAAAAAACACAAACAAACAGGCACATTAGCTTTACAAGCAATATGATAAAATCCTGTTTTCCATTTTTCAACTCGTTTTCTTGTACCTTCAGCAGGCACACCTAAAGCCAATTTATCATTAGCTTCAAATAAACTTACTGCATAATCTACCATATTATTATGTTTACTTCGATCTACACCAATACCTCCAAGCCATCTAAAAATAAAACCGTGCAATCCTTTGGTATAAAAACTTTTTATTAAAAATTGAGGCTTTACACCAGCCCTCCAATACACAGCTAAAGCATAAATTAAATCCCAATTAGAAGTGTGTGGTGCTGCCAACATCACACATTTATCCACTTTAAACTCTTCAGGATACGTATATTTCCATCCAAAGAGAAATAGGACAAACCTACCTACTAGTTTTTTCATCTAATATGCATTATATATTTTCAAAAGAGCTTCTTCCATCTCTTTTTTTACCTCACTAGAAGACCCAGGATAATGATTGTTCATATAGCTAAATATCAACAATTTACCTTTTTTAGTGATTATATAACCACTTAAACAATGTACACTATTTAACGTACCAGTTTTAGCGTAAACAAAGGGAGTCCCATTGTTGGCATACCAATTTTTTATTGTTCCTGATTTTCCTCCAACAGCAAAATAGCTTAACAACTGATCTGTTGGTATTTCTCTATACATTTTTTCTAAAAGTTTTACCGTATTTTCAGGAGTAAACTTATTATACACCGACAAACCTGAACCATCTCTCCATTTAAATTTATGGGGCAAATCTTGCATATAATTCTCCATTGCATATTTAATACCTACCTTCGTATCAAACTTACCAGAAACCTCTTTAGCAACTTGTAACATTAATTGCTCTGCAATAAAATTATCACTGACATGAAGCATTTGTTTGTAGAGACTATCGTATCGTTGCCCATAAATATAATTAAACTGATGATTAGGTTTTGGAGGAATAAGAGTCACATTTTTTTGAATAGTATCACTTAATAATTCAGCTACTAATTTGTTAGACACTATAAAAGGAACGGTATAATTCCGTTTGCTGTTATTTTCTATATAAAATTGATTGGAAGACACCTCTCTGCGTAACGGTATTGAATCTAAAGCTTTTATATAACTTTTTAATAAAGTTGGATAACTTTTAACAGCCCCAGACTCCCATTTATATTGTAAAATATTACCATATATAGGAAATATACTTTTTTCTGGCTGATAGTAATATGGATAATCATCCCAAGACCAACCGTCACCTAAAGGCGGATTGTCAATCTTCGTATCTATTAAATAAATACTATCCTTTTCGTTTTTCAAAAAATCTAACACTTTAGAACTTTCAAATCCGTATAAAAGAGAAGGGTCAGCGGTTCCTTTTATAATCAATGAATCTTGCGATTTATAATATGCTAAACTTTTTACAGAATCTTTAAAAGTTCTGTAAGCTGCATAAAATGTATACAATTTCGTATTTGATGCAGGTGTAAAATATTTTGCTCCATTATGGTTTACAATTTGCTTATTTGCTACAGGATCAAAAAGTACAAAACCTTTAAAAAAACTAGAAGAGTCATTGTGCTTTTTTAAATCGTTTTTTAATTGATACGTTGTGCCGCATGAAGACATTAACACACTAACTAACAATAATTTAAATACATTTACATAAAGTTTATTCTTCAAAATATTCATCTTTAAATCCTATTAAATATAATTTTTCTTGAGCTCTAGTAACTGCCGTATACAACCACCTGAAATAAGCAATGCTAGTTCCTTCTGGCAAATAGGGCTGTTCTATAAAAACTGTTTTCCATTGTCCTCCTTGCGACTTATGGCAAGTCATTGCATAAGAAAACTTAATTTGCAACGCATTAAAATAGCTATTCTTTTTAATAGCTAGCAACCTTTTGTATGCTGACTTTTCATCTTCATAATCTTTTGCAACTTCCTGATATAAAGAATTATATTCTTCATAAGTTAAAGCAGGACTTTCGCTAGAAAGCGTATCTAGCATTACTATTGTTTCAAAAGGTTGTTGATCAGGGTAATCTATCATTCTTAAATTTACTTCTGCAAACCTAAATCCATATAAATCTATATAATTATAAATACGTAAAATTTCACAGACATCACCATTTGCTATAAACCCTGCATCCGAATTATCATCTAGCCAAAAATAGTTATTTTTTACAACCATCACATAATCTCCAGCCGAAATTTCATTTTCTTGTCCACGAATAGAACTTCTAATTTGCTGGTTATATTGATTTGCTCTTTTATTAGAACGTACAATAAAAGCTGTGTCTTCTACCCCATTACTATCATAAGCTTCTACAATTGCATCTTGTATTTCATAACCGTCTGTTAATCTTATAATATCAGGAAAATTTAAATTAAAAGTAAAGTTTTGATAAACTCCACTTTTTAATACTTCTCTAATTTTAGTTGCATTAGCCAAAATGCCTGAATTCTGATGTTGACGCATAACTTCGTCCAGTTCAATTTCAATTACAGACTTATTATAATTAACTTCTAAGGTTTCTGCTTTTAAAGCAGGACTTAACTCTAGTTTTACAGGAGGCAATTGGGCGGTATCTCCAACAAAAATAACTTTACAATTTTTGCCTGAATATACATAAGACAAAAGGTCGTCTAATAATGAAGCTTGGTCAGAAAATTTTACATTTCCGGCGTTATCAGGAATCATTGAAGCCTCATCAACAATAAATAATGTATTGGTATGGTTATTTTTTTGCAACGTAAATGCCACTCCTCCATTACTAGATTTACGTGGATGATAAATCTTTTTATGAATAGTAAATGCCTTTTTTTGTGAGTAATTAGATATTACTTTTGCAGCTCTTCCTGTTGGAGCCAATAAAACAGATTTCATACCTATTTGCCAAAGGTTATTTACTAACGCACTCATTACAGTAGTTTTACCTGTACCAGCAAAACCTTTCAGCAAAAAAATAACATTTTTATCCTTACTTAATACATAAAAAGACAATTTATGCAACAAACTATCTTGTATTGCAGTTGGGGTAAAAGAAAATTTCTTTTTAAGTCTTTTATAAAAGTCTAAAGGGCTTGTTATCATTAGGTCTAAATACTAATTTTTCAAAGGTACAAATTGATTTACCATAAAGGTTTTAACTTTAATTTTTTTTTGTAGATTTGCTGTATAACCATTAAAAATCAAATTTATTAAAAGATGTACACGATTCTAACCATCATTGCTGCAGTTCTAGTAGTTGCACTATTAGCTTATTTAATTGTAAATAAAATCCCAAAAGGTGTAAGGCCTGTAATTTCTATTTTACTTTGGGTAGTTATTGCATTTTTAGGCTATAGTATTTATCAAGCTATAATGGCTCCAATAGAGTTTAACAGAGAAAAAGTAAAGAGGTATACAAAGGTCATTGATAACTTAAAGACCATACGTGATGCCGAATTAGCTCACAGAGAAGTAACGGGTAAATTTACTGACAATCAAGATGCGTTGATTAAATTTATAGATACTGCTAAATTTGCTATAACTGAAACAAAAAATATTGTTGTTCAAGAACAAAGAGGAGCACTTACTATTGATGTTGAAAAAAGAGTTGTGGATACCTTAGGATTTAGAGATGTAAGAGCAGATTTTGCTGGAAGAGACTATAAAAACATGTTTAATGTTCCTGGCACTAATGCTAAGTTTGATTTACAAATAGGTTCTGTTGAAAAAGTTCAAGGAGTTAAAGCCTCGGTATTTGAAGCCAAAGTAGATAAAGCAATTGTTCTAGAAGGTTTAGATAAAGATTTAATAAGGCAAGAAAAAGAAGCTCTTGGTGGTGTTGAGGTAAGAGGAGAATATATATCAGTAGGTTCTTTAGAAGATGTTAAAACTGGAGGTAACTGGCCACCTAAATATGATACAGCAGAAGAAAAATCTAATAACGAATAGTCTAGACATTAATAATCTAGAGGATAGTCATTTATCCATCCAATTCAGTTTGGGTGGATTTTCTTTTTGTGTTTTAGACAAAGTAAATAATAATTTTGTTGCTCTTAGTGAATTTGTTTTTAACGAAGCGAATAACTCACCACAACGATTAATTGCTAACATTTCTTCAATTTTTAGTAATGAAGAATTGTTAAAACGTAAATATAGTTCTGTAAGCGTAACTCATATTAATGAGTTATTTACTTTAGTTCCTAAAACATTATTTAATGAAGACAGACTTCAAGATTATGTAAGTTTTAACACGAAAGTTTTTCCTCAAGACTACATAGTTTTTGACGAAATTAAAAATTTAGATATTATAAGTATTTTTATTCCTTTCGTAAATATAAATAACTTTTTAATAGATCAGTTCCATCATTTTGAATACAAACACAATTCAACTGTTTTAATAGAAAACTTACTGTCCATTTATAAATATAGCTTGGTACCAAAGGTATTTGCTCATATTGGTCATGGACACTTTGAGTTGATTGTAATTGCTAATAAAAAATTACAATTGTATAATACCTTTAAGTTTTCAACAAAAGAAGATTTTATTTATTACGTTTTATTTACCGCAGAACAATTAAAATTAAATCCTGAAAAATTTGAATTTGTACTGTTAGGTTCAGTTGAAAAAAACGATGCTTTGTATTCCATGGCTTATAAATATATTAGAAATGTTAGCCTTCTTGAAAATAGATCTAAATATAGTTTTGATAATGTATTTACAGAAACCGACAAACGAACTTACTATTCCATACTTAACCAATATTAAACAATACATATGCGAATTATCTCTGGTAAGTATAAAGGTAAAAGAATTACAGCTCCAAAAAAATTTCCGGCTAGGCCAACTACCGATTTTGCAAAAGAAGCTCTGTTTAACATCCTAAATAATAATTATTATTTTGATGATTTGTCTGTATTAGACCTTTTTGCAGGTATTGGCAGCATTAGTTTAGAATTTGGTTCAAGAGGAGCTAAAGAAATACTTTGTGTAGATAACCATTATAATTCAATTCAGTTTATTCAAAAAACTGCTGACGAACTTAAACTTAACATTACCGCAATTAAAAGTGAAGCCTTTAGCTTTTTAAGTAATACTAAATTAACATTTGATATTATTTTTGCTGATCCGCCTTACGATTTTACCAAAGATCAATTAGAAAAAATTGTTTTATTGGTTTTTGATAACAGTCTATTAAATAGTGACGGACTACTTATTATAGAACATTCAAAGCATACTGACATTACAGACTTGCCTAATTTTAGGTATTCTAAAAAATATGGAGGTAGTGTATTTAGTTTTTTTGACCTTGAATAATTAATAATATAATACTTTGAAATACTACAGTTTAAATAACCAAGCAAAAGAAGTATCTTTTAAAGATGCCGTTATAAAAGGATTGGCAGAAGATAAAGGCCTGTATTTTCCTAAAAGTATAACATCAATTTCTTCAGAAATTATTAAAAATATTGACTCCTATTCTAATGAAGAAATTGCTTTTAAAGCAATTCAACAATTTGTAGGAGATGAAATTCCAGAAGATATTTTAAAAGAAATTATTTCAGAAACTTTACGCTTTAA
This sequence comes from Aureibaculum marinum, assembly GCF_003813905.1. Lineage (GTDB taxonomy): Bacteria > Bacteroidota > Bacteroidia > Flavobacteriales > Flavobacteriaceae > Aureibaculum > Aureibaculum marinum. The sequence goes on along the minus strand of NZ_RPFJ01000098.1, from coordinate 85,093 downwards.
CTTTCCTTTAGTTGATATAGAGAATACTATTAAAACCTTAGAGTTATTTCATGGACCAACAATGGCATTTAAAGATGTTGGAGCCAGATTTATGGCTCGATGTTTAGGTTATTTTAATAGAAATAGCACTAAAGAAGTAACAGTTTTAGTAGCAACTTCAGGAGACACTGGTGGTGCCGTGGCAAGTGGTTTTTTAGGTGTTAAAAATGTAAAGGTTGTTATTTTATATCCTAGTAAAAAGGTTAGTGAAGTCCAAGAAAAACAATTAACAACATTAGGGCAAAACATTTCTGCTTTAGAGGTTGATGGTACTTTTGATGATTGTCAAGCCATGGTGAAAAAAGCCTTTTTAGACCGTTCTATAACCAATACAATACAATTAACTTCAGCCAACTCTATAAATGTAGCTCGCTGGTTGCCTCAAATGTTTTATTTCTTTTTTGCTTACAAACAATTAAAAGAAAAGAATAAAAAACTTGTATTTTCTGTGCCTAGTGGCAATTTTGGAAATATTTGTGCTGGAATGATGGCAAAAAAATTAGGGTTACCTATTTTTCAATTTATTGCAGCTACTAATATTAATGATGTAGTTCCTAAGTATTTAAAAACTGGAATATACACTCCTAAACCTTCTCATCAAACCATATCTAATGCTATGGATGTTGGAGACCCTAGTAATTTTATTAGAATTCAAAAAATATATAATAACGATATAGAAATGTTAAAAAAGGACCTATACTCCTACTCTTTTACGGATGATGAAACTAAACAAGCCATGAAAGACATATATAACAATTGCAATTATATCGCTGATCCGCATGGAGCTGTTGGTTATCTTGGACTAAAAAAACATAACCTAGATGATACGTACGGTATCTTTTTAGAAACTGCACATCCTGTAAAGTTCTTAGACGTTGTTGAACCTGTTGTTGAAAAAACTATACCCTATCCTGCCCAAATAGAAGCAGTAATAGGTAAAACAAAAAATGCAACATTTATTAGTAATTACAATGAATTAAAATCTTTTTTATTGACTAAATAATTCCTAATTTTGTTTTAGACAGGAAGCATACTTAAACATAAATATTCTTGTATTTTTAAGAGTTAAAAAGTAAAAATACATGTTGTTTTATTTAGGTAACAGCCCTAGTCAACAAAGAATTGTAACTATTTTCAAACCTTAAAACTTATTATTTTGAAAAAAACCGCACTAACTCATATACACGAAGCTCTTGGAGCAAAACTTATCCCTTTTGCAGGATATACCATGCCTGTACAATATGAAGGCATTAATATTGAACACGAAACGGTTAGAAATAATGTTGGCGTTTTTGATGTTTCTCACATGGGTGAATTTTTAATAACTGGACCTAATGCTTTGGAATTAATTCAAAAAGTTAGTTCAAATGATGCTTCTAAAATGGTGGACGGTCAAGCTCAATATAGCTGTTTGCCTAATGAAAATGGAGGTATTGTTGATGACTTAATTATTTATAGATTTAATGAAGAAAAATATCTCTTAGTAGTAAATGCATCAAATATAGATAAAGATTGGGATTGGATTAGCAAACACAATTCAATGAATGCTGAAATGAGAAATTTATCTGATGATTATTCTTTATTAGCAATTCAGGGTCCGAAAGCTGCTGAAGCAATGCAATCTTTAACTTCTGTTAATTTATCAACTATAAAATTTTACACGTTTGAAGTTGCTGACTTCGCAGGTATTGAACATGTAATTATTTCAGCTACAGGATATACAGGTTCTGGTGGATTTGAAGTTTATTGTAAAAACTCAGAAGTAGAGCAAGTATGGAATAAAGTTTTAGAAGCTGGCAAAAATTATGGTATTAAACCAATAGGCTTAGCTGCTAGAGATACATTACGCTTAGAAATGGGGTATTGCTTATACGGCAATGATATTAATGATGACACCTCTCCTTTAGAAGCTGGCTTAGGTTGGATTACTAAATTTACTAAAGACTTTATAAATTCAGAAAATCTTAAAAAACAAAAAGAAGAAGGTGTAAAACGAAAATTAATTGGTTTTGAGTTGACTGAAAAAGGTATTCCACGTCATGATTATGATATTGTAGATAATGATGGTGAAAAAATTGGTACTGTTACATCTGGCACGATGAGTCCTTCTTTAAGAAAAGGTATAGGTTTAGGATATGTTCCTGTTGAATATGCTAAAACAGGTAGTACTATTAACATTGCCATTAGAAAAAAATCTATTCCCGCTACTGTAGTAAAATTACCTTTTTATAAAGGCTAACTACTATATATTTAACATGATAATTATTAACCTTGTTTAATAATTATCATGTTTTTTGTTTTTTCTTTTTTGCTGCAGGAAACAAAACATTATTTAAAATCAATCGATATCCTGGTGAGTTTGGATGTAAATCCAATTCAGTTTTAGGATCTCCTACTCTATGTTGATAATCTTCAGGATCATGACCTCCGTAAAAGGTCCACATTCCTTTTCCTTTTACTCCATGAATATATTTCGCTTCATCATTCACTTTGTTTTCACCCATTACCAACACGGTAGACTTTACATTTGCCCTATCATAACTTGTAGTTTGCCCCATAAATCCTTTAACTAAAGAAGTATGATTTTGAGTTAACATTGTAGGTATTGGATCCCATTTTGCAGAATATTCTTGTAACGAAAAATAATCTTCAGTTCTTTGAATGTTTCTTTTCTGAGTCATATCAATAGATGAAAATTCGTATTCCATCGGACTTTTTACCAGTCTAAAATCTGTAAAAGCAAAGGTTTTATTAAAATCAATCTTGTCTTGGTAATTTGGCTCAGAAGGATCTCCATCAAACATAGCTTCACAAATATCAACTCCTTCAGCAGACAGTGCAATATCAAAACTATCTGTAGCAGAACACATGGCAAACATAAATCCACCTCCAATTACATAATCTCTAATTCGCAATGCAACAGCTAATTTTTCTTCTGATACTTTAGTATAGCCTAACTTTTTGGCTAATTTTTCCGCATTCGCTTTTTCTTGAATATACCAAGGAGCAGCCCTATAGGCACCATAAAATTTACCATATTGCCCTGTAAAATCTTCATGATGAAGGTGTAACCATTCATATAACACTAATTTATCTTGTAATACTTCTTCATCATAAATAACATCATAAGGTATTTCTGCATAGTTTAATACCATAGTAACAGCATCATCCCATGGCTTCTTTCCTTCTGGAGAGTATACCGCTATTTTAGGTGCCTTTTCTAAGGTAACAGCTTCCATATTTTGAGAAGGACTCGCAATAAATTCTAAAATTTGAAGTGCTTCTGTATCTGAAATAACTTCATAAGAAACTCCTCTAATTTTACATTCATTCCTAAATTCTTCATGGTCTTCCAATAAAAATGAACCACCTTTATAATTAAGCAACCATTTTACATCCTTCCCTTTAGTTAACGAGAAATAGGTAATTCCATAAGCTTTTAAATGATTTTTTTGACCTACTTCATCCATAGGTATTAAAATGAATGAAGCAAAAGTCATTTTACTAATAAGAAAAATGACTATAACGAATATATATTTTATTTTAAAATTCAAGATGAACTCAATTTACAATTAATAAAATTAAACATAAGTTACAGTTTACTAAGTAAAAATAAATCAATTTAAAGTAGTATAAATAAGCACTTTAAAAGTTTAGAAAATAATAAAGTTTTAGTTATGTCTAAAATAGCTATAGTTAATGCTTAAAATGGAACAACTCCATCATCATTATTATCTATATCATCAAAAGCATCTTGTGGATTTTGAGGTGTTATAAAATCGTTCATTTTAGACTGAAATTCACTTGTAAAAGATTCTTCCAAATCTGAAAACTGTGCCAATTCTCCAACAAACTTTAAACGAATATTCTCCAATCCACCATTTCTGTGCTTTGCAACAATAAACTCTGCTTGACCTTCACAAGGACTATGATCATCATCATCCCATTCTGTTAATCCATAATATTCTGGTCTAAAAATAAAAGATACAATATCGGCATCTTGCTCAATAGCACCAGATTCACGTAAATCAGACAGTAACGGACGTTTACTTCCTCCACGAGTTTCTACTGCACGAGACAATTGAGATAAGGCAATTACAGGAATACTTAATTCTTTTGCCAAGGCTTTTAAGTTTCTAGAAATTGTTGAAATTTCTTGCTCTCTATTACCACCGCCTTTATTCATGTTACCTGCAGTCATCAATTGCAAATAGTCAATGATAATTATTTTAACACCATGTTGTGATGCTAAACGTCTTGCTTTTGCTCGTAAATCAAAAATAGATAATGACGGTGTATCATCAATAAAAATAGGAGCTTTAGACAAATTTTTTACTTTAACATTAAGTTGTTCCCATTCATGAGGTTGTAAATCACCTTTTCTTAATTTACCAGAAGAAATTCCAGTTTCACTAGAAATCATCCTTGTAATTAATTGAACAGAACTCATCTCTAAAGAAAATATAGCTACTGGTGTATCAAAATCAATTGCCATATTTTTTGCCATTGACATTACAAATGCGGTTTTACCCATACCTGGTCTAGCTGCTAAAATTACCAAGTCAGAAGGTTGCCATCCAGAAGTAAGGGCGTCTAACTTAGTAAAACCAGATGGTATACCACTCATCCCCTCTTTATTAGAAATTTCTTCAATTTTTTTTAGGGCTTGAGAAACTAATCCTTCTGCTGCTTCAGAACTTTTCTTTAAGTTTCCTTGTGTAACCTCAAACAATTTTGCTTCTGCAGAATCTAACAAATCAAAAACATCTGAAGTTTCATCATAAGCTTCGTCAATAATTTCACTAGAAATACTTATTAAACGTCTTTGTATATATTTTTGAATAATTATACGAGCATGAAACTCAATATGAGCAGAAGATGCTACTTTTTGCGTCAACCCAACAAGGTAAAAATCTCCACCTACATTTTCTAGTTGACCATCTTTTTTTAACTGTGTAGAAACCGTTAATAAATCAATAGGTTCTGATTCATTAAACAACCTGAACATGGCATCAAAAATTATTTGATGTGCTTTTTTATAAAAGGCCTCTGCATGTAATATATCAATTACATCGTCAACACCTTTTTTATCAATCATCATAGCACCCAAAACTGCTTCCTCCAAGTCAACAGCTTGTGGTGGCAACTTGCCTTTTTCTAGGTTAATTAATGTACCTTTATTGGCTTTTTTTGTACTAACAGGTTGTAAATTTTCCATTGTGGCAAATGTAATTTTTTCTTTTTCAATTTTACACTAAAATACAATTATATTTGAACAGAAACTGTTAACAACTGGTATATTTGTTAATAAGTTTTATACCAATTTTTTTTAAGTATTTTTGACCAATGAAGAAACTAACCCAATATCAAATACTTAGCCTATTTCTACTTGTACAAATACTTCTAATAAAACTAATTTCGTTTTTTCCTGAAGTAGTTGAACGGTTTTATTCTACAGGACTATACCCTATTATTTCAAGATTTTTTAGAATGGTTTTTGGGTGGATTCCTTTTTCTATTGGTGATATTTTATATTTTTTTATTGGATTAACTCTTCTAATTAGTATAATACGTTGGATCAAAGATAAATTTAAAAATACAATATCAAAAATTTTTAAACTTGGAGCTTATCTCTCTGTTTTTTACTTTTTCTTTCATTTCTTTTGGGGTTTAAACTATTACCGAAATTCGCTATATATAAACCTAAAATTAGAAAAAAAATCATATACGGTTGAGCAGTTGAGTAATTTAACACAAAAAATATTAACTCAATTAAAACAAATACATGTTAAACTTGTAGCTAATGATTCTTTAGCTGTAATAGTACCTTATTCTAAAAATGAAATCTTAGATAAAACTCAATTGGCTTATGATGCCTTAGCCAAAGATTATCCTCAATTTAAATACAATACAGTTTCTTTAAAAAATTCAATATTTAGTGTTCCTTTAAGCTACATGGGCTTTTCTGGTTATTTAAATCCATTATCTGGTGAAGCTCAGGTAAATAATAATGTACCAAAAATAGATTTACCTTCAATCAGTTGCCATGAAGTTGCTCATCAATTAGGTATAGGATTTGAAAATGAAGCCAATTTTATTGGTTTTTTGGCAGCTACAAGTAGTGAAGACTTGTATTTTCAATATTCAGCAAACTTAAAAGCCTTACGATACTGTATTTCTGGTCTCTATTTTTTTGATCAAACTAAAGCAAATGAATTTATAGAACAAATTCCAAAAGGAATATTAAAAAATAGTAAAGAATCTGAAACATTTTGGTTGTCTTATAAAAACAAATTAGAACCTTTTTTTAAACTATTTTACGATAGCTATTTAAAAGCAAATCAACAAAAAGAAGGAATGCTAACCTATAGTAAAATGGTAGATTTATTGATTGCATATGATTTAGAATATGGAATATATAAAAACTAATATTAAAAATTTAAACGGTTATTGATTTTGAATAACATTTAATGAAATTAATATTTGAAAATGAATAGTATTAGAATTTTTTAAAATAGAACTCATATCTTAAAAAAATGTTAATTTTAACTATTCTTTCAATCAGCTAGCTAATAATCTATATTTTTAAAAACCTATTATTAACTAACCCATATAATTGTATGAAAACTACCAACTTCTCATCTCATTTTTTGGCACTTTTGTGTATTGCTTTTGTTAGTTGTACTACACTAGTAGCTCAAGAGTATTTTCCTAAAAATGATGGTGTCAAATCAAAAAATGATAATTATACGGCATTTACTAATGCCACTATTATTGTTAGTCCTACAAAAACCATCAAAAAAGGTACATTATTAATTAAAGACGGAAAAGTTAGTGCTGTAGGCACCAGTATTACTTTACCAAAAAACACCGTCAAAATTAATCTTGAAGGCAAACGTATTTATCCTTCCTTTATTGATGCCTATTCTGATTTTGGTATTACCCCACCAAAATCAGAACGAAGAAGTTTCGGACAATCTCCGCAATATGATTCTAACCGTAAAGGCTACTATTGGAACGAACACATTAGAGCAGAAACAGATGCTTTAGATTCATTTAAATTTGATTCAAAAAAAGCAGAGGAATTGCGTAATGCAGGTTTTGGTGTAGTAAATACACACATGCCTGATGGTATTGTACGAGGAAACGGAATCTTAGTTGCTTTAAATTCAAAAGATTCTGACGCTAAAAGATTACTAGATGTAAAATCTGCTCAATATTTATCTTTTAATAAAAGTCGTACTTCCAGACAATCTTACCCAACTTCTTTAATGGGGGCAATGGCTTTACTACGTCAAGTTTACTTAGATGCTGATTGGTATGCAAAGGGAAATGTAAACACTAAAGATTTAACTTTAGAAGCCTTTAACAATAACAAAAATTTAAAACAGATTTTTTATGCCGGTGATAAACACAATGCGTTGCGGGCTGATAAAATTGGAGATCAATTTGGAGTGCAATATACCATTGTTGGAAAAGGAAATGAATATCAATTAATTGATGAAATAAAAAATACAAATGCAACATTTATTATTCCTATAAATTTTCCTAAAGCTTACGATGTAACAAATCCTTATCAAGCTGACTTTATAAGTTTAGCAGATATGCGATATTGGAATCAAGCTCCAATAAATTTAGGAGTGTTGGCCAAAAATAATGTACCTTTTTCTATAACTACTTCTGAATTAAAATCGTTAAAAGATTTTACTAAAAACTTACAAAAAGCTATAGATTATGGCTTAGATAAAACAAAAGCATTAGAAGCATTAACCACAATACCTGCACAAATTTTAGGGAAGAGTAATGAAATTGGCACTTTAAATAAAGGAATGCAAGCCAATTTCTTAATTACCGATGGTGATATTTTTGATTCCAAAACCAAATTATATGAAAATTGGGTTCAAGGCACTAGAAATATTATTAATGACATGTCTGTTATAGACTTAACTGGAGAGTATACTTTAAATTTATCTGGAAAAACATATACAATTACTTTTTCTGGAAGTGCTGAAAAGCCAAAAGTATCTATAAAAACGGATTCTATAAAACTAAAAGGAAATGCTACCTATACCGATAATTGGTTAGGTCTAATTATAATGGATAAAGGAGATATTCATCGCCTTAGTGCTAGAATTCTATCAGACTCCAATACCATAACAGGAAATGCTCAACTTTCAAATGGAGCTACAACGAACTGGTCTGCCATTAAGAAAACAAATTCTCTCAAAACGGAAAAATCAGATAAACGGAAAAATAATTTACATGAAATTATGCCTATTACCTACCCTAATATAGGGTATGGCTATGCAGAAAAACCAACGTCAGAAACCATTTTATTTAAAAATGCAACTGTTTGGACCAATGAAGAAGAAGGTATACTCAAAAATACAGATGTATTACTAAAAAATGGAAAAATTGCTAAAATAGGTACCAATTTATCTGCTGGTTCTGCTAAAGTTATAGATGCAACTGGTAAACATTTAACAGCTGGTATTATTGATGAGCATTCACATGTTGCTGCCCATTCTGTTAACGAAGCAGGACATAACTCTAGTGCAGAAGTAACCATTGAAGACAATATTGATAGTGAAGATATTAATATTTATAGAAATTTAGGAGGTGGCGTAACTTCAATGCAAATTTTACATGGATCAGCCAACCCTATCGGAGGTAGATCGGCTATTGTAAAACTTAAATGGGGAGAAATTGGAGATAATATGATTTATTCAAACAGTCCAAAATTTATAAAATTTGCACTAGGTGAAAATGTAAAACAATCTAGATATCCCACAACAACCAACAGATTTCCTCAATCTAGAATGGGTGTAGAACAAATGCTTATCGATTATTTTCAAAGAGCCAAAGAATATGAGACTCTAAAAAAAAGTGGAAAACCCTATCGCAAGGATATTGAAATGGAAGTATTAGTAGAAATACTTAATAAAGAACGATTTATAACTGCTCATTCCTATGTACAAAGTGAAATAAATATGTTAATGAAAGTAGCTGAAAAGTTTAATTTTAACGTAAATACGTTTACACATATTTTAGAAGGTTATAAAGTAGCAGACAAAATGAAAAAACATGGTGTTGGCGGATCAACATTTGCAGATTGGTGGGCTTATAAGTATGAAGTATTAGATGCCATACCCTATAATGCTTCAATTATGCACAATGTCGGTATTGTAACCGCAATTAACTCTGATGATAGAGAAATGTCTAGACGCTTAAATCAAGAAGCTGCAAAAACTGTAAAATACGGTGGAGTTTCTGAAGAAGAAGCTTGGAAATTTGTTACCTTAAATCCTGCAAAATTATTACATATTGACGACCGTGTTGGTAGTATAAAAGTAGGTAAAGACGCTGACGTTGTATTATGGTCTGACCATCCATTGTCTGTTTATGCTAAAGCCGAAAAAACAATAATAGAAGGTGTTATTTATTTTGATTTAGAGAAAGATAAGCAACAACGTGAAGCTATTAAAAAAGAACGCAATAAACTTATTAATATGATGTTGAATGAAAAAAATGGAGGAGCTCCAACACAAGCTCCAAAAAGAAAAGTAAAAGAAGAGTTACATTGCGATACTATTAACTACTAAAACATAAAACAATGAAAATTTTCAACCATATTTTTTTAAGTCTGTTAGTAGCATGTACAGTTGAACTAACAGCCCAACAAACACCCGCTGATGCCCAATCTGAACCAATAACCATTATTGGAGCTACAGCACATATTGGAAATGGAGAGGTTATTGAAAATAGCATAATCACTTTTGAAAATGGCAAAATTACTACCATAGAAAAAGCAAACTCCAACACCCCAACGGGTAAAATTATTAATGCCAAAGGAAAACATGTTTATCCTGGATTTATTATGCCCAATTCTACGTTAGGATTGGGTGAAATTGACGCTGTAAAAGCCTCTATTGATCAATCTGACATAGGAGGAATGATTCCTCATGTTAGAAGTTTAGTAGCCTATAATGCTGAATCTAAAGTAGTAGAAACTATGCGTCCAAATGGGGTGTTAATTGCTCAAATTACACCCCGAGGAGGGAGAATTTCTGGAACATCTTCTATTGTTCAATTAGATGCATGGAACTGGGAAGATGCCGCCCTTAAAGTTGATGATGGTATTCACCTCAATTGGCCAAGTAGTTTTACTAATGGTAGAAGACGATTTGGTGAAGCTCCTGGTGTAAATCCGAATAAAAATTACAGCACTCAAGTAGCCAATATTAAGCAATTTTTTATTGATGCAAAAACTTATAATTTAGGAAATAAGGCTACACAAAATTTACCTTTTGAAGCTACCTTAGGATTATTTGATGGCACAAAAAAATTATATATACATGCAGATGATGCTCGAGAAATTACTGATGCAATAACTTTAGCTAAAGAAATGGAAGTAAAAGATGTGGTTTTAATTGGTGGCTCACAAGCTTACAAAACCATTGATTTGTTAAAAAAACATAATGTTCCTGTATTGGTACAAAGAACCCATAAATTACCAGATAACAACGATGATGACTATGATATGCCTTACAAGTTACCTAAATTACTAACAGATGCTGGTATTTTGGTAGGCTTAGAAAATAGTGGGCAAATGGAACGAATGAATAGTAGAAATTTACCTTTTTATGCTGGTCAAGTAGTTGGACAAGGATTAAACAAAGAAAAAGCACTTCAATTAATTACTAGTAATACAGCTAAAATTTTAGGTATTGATAAAAATTATGGATCGCTAGAAGTTGGTAAAAGTGCTACACTCATTATTTGTGATGGTGATGCCTTAGACATGCGTAGTAATCAATTATCACATGCTTTTATTGATGGAAGAATGATAAGTCTAGAAACACATCAAACAAAATTATGGAAAAGATACAGTAATAAATATGGAAAATAATTCTGTTTTTATACGTGTATAAAATCATTTTAAAATAGTATAAATTGAATTTTAAAGAGATAACAAGCTTACAGAATAGCTTAATTAAAAAAATTCTACAATTACAAAATAAGTCCCGGGTTAGAAAAAACACGGGACATTTTGTTATTGAAGGAAAACGTGAAATTTCATTAGCACTTAAAGGAAACTATACTTTAACACAAGTGTTATATTGTGAAACAATTTATAAAGATAACAATTTAGAATTCTTTGATACTGAAATTATTAAAATCAGTAGAGAAATTTACCAAAAACTGGCACAACGCGATTCTACCGAAGGAATTATTGCAATAGCAGAAAGTAAAAACAATAGTTTATCCAATTTAAAACTAAAATCTAAAAGCCCATTGCTTCTAGTTGCAGAAGCTCCTGAAAAGCCAGGTAATATTGGAGCCTTACTGCGAACTGCCGATGCTGCAAATGTTGATGCTGTACTTATAGCAAACCCCAAAACAGATGTATACAATCCGAATATAATAAGATCTAGTGTGGGATGTGTATTTACCAAACAAATTGCAACAGGAACAACTTCTGAAATTATTGAATTTCTTAAAGAACAAAACTGTGCAATTTACTGTGCTGCTTTAACCGCCTCAAAACCATATCAAACTATAGATTACACCAAGAGTACTGCAATTGTAGTTGGTACAGAAGCCACAGGATTAAGCGATGAATGGCTTACAAATTCCACACAAAATATAATTATTCCTATGCAAGGACAAATAGATTCATTAAATGTTTCCGTTTCCGCAGCAATTCTTATTTTTGAAGCCAAAAGGCAACGAAATTTTATCTAAACTTACTTTTGACGTATTTTAAGTAAAATTCATGTTATTAATACACTATGACAAAAATTAAATATTTTTCAGCAATTGCCATCATTCTATTTTTAACCAGTTGTGGTGCCTCCAAAAAAGCTGCAGCAGTAGCTAAAGTTGAAAATGAATTAGAAAAACAATATGAATTGTACAAAGGAGTGCCCTATAAATATGGTGGTACGGACCGAAGAGGTTTTGATTGCTCTGGTTTTGTTGCTAAAGTTTATAAAGATGGATTAAAAACTCAATTGCCACGAATGACCAAAGATATGGCAACTATGGGAAGAAAAGTGTCTAAAAATAAATTAAAACCTGGTGATTTGGTATTTTTTAGACCTTCTAGAAAATACAGACATGTAGGTATTTATTTACGTGATGATATTTTTATACATAGTTCTACTTCTAAAGGAATTATAAAGTCTAGTTTAAATAACTCGTATTGGAAAAAAAAATATCGATACGCTAAACGCATCTTAACCTATTAATTAATGACAGCACAAATCGTATTTAATATTATAATAGGTATTTTAATTATAAATTTTATTGTTGACAAATACCTAGACTATCTTAATGCCAAACATTTTGATGATGCTATCCCTCCATTATTGAATGATGTTTATGACCAAGAAGAATATTTGAAATCTCAGGCTTATAAAAAAGAAAACTTTAAGTTTTCAAGCATTACCGGGGCATTTTCGTTTTTATTGACGCTTGCTTTTTTTTACTTTGATGGTTTTGCTTATGTAGACCAATTAGCAAGAGGCTTAAGTGATAATGAAATGGTAATTACATTATTGTTTTTTGGAATTATAATGTTTGCAAGTGATATCATTACCACACCTCTATCCTATTATCAAACCTTTGTCATAGAAGAAAAATATGGATTTAACAAAACAACAAAAAAATTATTCTTTATCGATAAAATTAAAGGGTGGTTATTAATGATAATTATAGGGGGTGGAATTTTAGCTTTAATTTTTTGGTTTTACCAACAAACAGGTCAAAATTTCTGGATTTATACTTGGATTTTTATGGCTGTTTTTTCCATATTTATGACTCTTTTTTACTCATCACTAATTGTCCCTTTATTTAATAAACAAACTCCATTAGAAGAAGGTGAATTAAAAACTGCATTAGAAAATTTTGCTCAGAAGGTAGGATTTAATTTAGATAAAATTTTTGTTATCGATGGATCTAAACGTTCTACAAAGGCAAATGCTTATTTTACTGGATTTGGTAAGAAAAAACGTATTGTTTTATACGATACCTTAATAAATGATTTAGAAATTAACGAAATAGTAGCTGTTTTAGCCCATGAAGTTGGACATTATAAAAAGAAACATGTGATATTTAATATGATTAGTTCTATATTACTAACAGGTGTTACTCTATATATTTTATCTTTTTTTATTGATAATAAATTATTAGCTAATGCTCTGTCTGTATCAGAATCTAGTTTCCATATTGGATTAATTGCTTTTGGTGTATTATACAGTCCTATTTCTGAAATAACAGGGCTTATAATGAATATTTTTTCAAGAAAATTTGAATATCAAGCAGATGCATACGCAAAAACACATTTTGGAGCAAAACCCTTAATTTCGTCTTTAAAAAAATTATCTAAAAATAGTTTAAGTAACCTTACACCTCATAAAGCTTATGTTTTTATGCATTATTCACATCCTACATTATTGCAAAGAATTAAAGCAATGCAATAACTTTAAATTTATAGATGTCAAAATTTCTAATTTTTTTTAACTAGTATTATGAACATTAAAAAAAACATCCTAATTAATTTTAAGACTAATATGTAGTAGTTCTCAATAGATTTACCTCAGTTTTCAGCCACTAAAACCAATAAAAACTTGCCCAATAAATTTCTTTACACTAATTTTAAACTATGGCTTATACTGCAACTTTAGAAGACGAAAATAAAGAAATAGCAAGACGCTATAAAGATATGTTGAAGTCTACTTACCAACACTTATCAAAAGAAGATAAGGAACGGATACGTAAGGCTTTTGATGTAGCTGTTGATGCCCATAAAGACCAACGTAGAAAATCTGGTGAACCCTATATTTATCACCCTATTGCGGTAGCTTCAATAGTAGCTAATGAAATTGGCTTAGGTGCTACTTCTATTATGTGTGCTTTACTTCATGATGTTGTTGAAGATTCTGACGATTATACTTTTGAAGATATTGAAGGTCTTTTTGGAGAAACTGTGGCTAAAATAGTAAATGGTTTAACCAAAATTTCTAGATTAAATAAAGATCAAGAAGTTTCAATTCAAGCTGAAAATTTCAGAAAAATGCTCTTAACACTAAATGATGATGTTAGAGTAATTTTAATAAAAATTGCGGACAGATTGCATAATATGCAAACTATGGACTCTATGCCGCATCATAAACAAATAAAAATATCTTCAGAAACCTTATATATCTATGCTCCATTAGCCCACAGATTAGGGTTGTATAATATTAAAACAGAACTTGAAGACTTAGGGCTTAAATATACTGAACCTGAAGTTTATAACGATATTTTAACAAAAATAACAGAAAGTAAAGAGCAACAAGAAGAATATATAAGAACATTTACAGAAAGTGTAGAAAAAGCATTAGATAAAGAAAATTTTGACTATGTAATAAAAGGAAGGCCAAAATCGATTTATTCAATCAGAAAAAAAATGTTGAATCAAGGGGTTTCCTTTGATGAAATTTACGACAAATTTGCAATACGAATTATTTATAGCTCTAATTTAGAAGATGAAAAATTTAATGCTTGGAAAATATATTCTATTATAACTGATAGTTTTAACCCTAATCCCAATCGTTTACGTGATTGGATTTCACAACCTAAATCAACTGGATACGAATCGCTTCATATTACGGTCATGGGGCCTAAAGGGAGGTGGATAGAAGTTCAAATTCGATCAACACGAATGGATGAAATAGCCGAAAAAGGATATGCGGCTCATTTTAAATACAAACATGGTAATGAAAAAGAAAGTGGGTTAGAAAACTGGTTAAATAAACTCAAAGAAACATTAGAAAACCCAGATGTAAATGCCGTTGATTTTGTTGAACAATTTAAATTAAATTTATATTCAAAAGAAATATACGTATTTACTCCTCAAGGAGATATAAAATCTTTACCAAAAGGTGCTACTCCATTAGATTTTGCTTTTGCCATACATACTGATGTAGGTATGACCTGTAGAGGTGCTAAAGTTAATAACAAATTGGTTCCGCTTAGTCATACTTTAAATAGTGGTGATCAGGTTCAGATTATTACTTCAATAAATCAAAAACCTAAATTAAGTTGGTTAGATTTTGCTCAAACGGCTAGAGCTAAATCTAAAATTAAAGCAGCCTTAAAAGAAGACCAAAAATTGGTAGCAGATGATGGAAAAGAGATTCTAAAACGCAAATTAAGGCATTTAAAAGTACCATTCAACGAAAAAACAATAAATGAACTTGTGAGTTACTTTAAACTAAAAACAAGTCACGATTTATTTTATAGATTTGGTAATGGAGCTATAGACAATCAACAACTTAAAAATTTTGTAAGTCAAAGAAGTAATGCCATTTACAAATTTTTTAAAAACACCATTAAAAGAAGTGAGAAAAAAACAGTTGATACCAAGTCTGAAGAACTCACCGATAAATTTGACTTACTTGTTTTTGGTAAGGATGAAGAGAAATTAGAATATAAATTAGCCCAGTGTTGCAACCCCATACCAGGAGACAAAGTTTTTGGGTTTGTAACTGTTTCAGACGGTATTAAAGTACACAAACAAAATTGTCCTAATGCAATAAGTATGCAATCTCAATTTGCGTATCGTGTAATTACGGCAAAATGGATAGATTCAACACAACAAGAGTACAAAGTACAACTTAAATTAACAGGTATTGACCATCTTGGCTTGGTAAACGAAGTTACTCAAATAATCTCTAGCAATATGAATGTAAACATATACAACATTAATATTTCTGGAGGACAAAGCGTTTTTTCAGGCTATATAACCGTTGGTATAAAAAATAATGAACAATTAAAAAAACTAATGGAAAAATTAAAGAAAATAGATGGAATTGACAAAATTCAACGTCTAAATAACTAGTGTTTAAAAGTTCTTAAACTTTTTTAATAAACCAATGAGAAATACTTGTTTTTAAACCGTAAATTTGCTCGTTTAATAAAGATAGAAATGGATAATTCTAAAAATCAGGAAATTGTAAAAAGTGTCTTCACAAATTTTTTAGAACAAAACAACCATAGAAAAACACCTGAACGCTATGCTATTCTTCAAGAAATCTATGATCACGATGATCATTTTGATATAGAATCACTTTATATCTATATGAAAAATCAAAATTATCGTGTAAGTAGAGCTACACTTTACAATACGATAGAATTACTGTTAGAATGTGGTTTAGTTAGACGTCATCAATTTGGTCAAAATCAGGCCCATTACGAAAAATCATATTTTGATAAGCAACACGATCATATAATTTTGACAGATACAGGTGAAGTAATTGAATTTTGTGATCCTAGAATTCAAACTATAAAAAAAACTATAGAAGAGGTATTTGATATAAAAGTTAACAATCACTCTTTATATTTCTATGGTGAAAGAAATAACAAAAAAGAACAAAAACAAAATACAAAATAATTAATAATGAGGTGTTTATAAAATATCTATAACACCTCCCAAAGAAATTAAATAATATTAAAATGGTTGATTTATTACTTGGCTTACAATGGGGCGATGAAGGAAAAGGTAAAATAGTAGATGTACTCACAAAAAATTACGACATCATAGCTCGTTTTCAAGGAGGGCCTAATGCAGGACACACGTTACTTTTTGATGGTAACAAACATGTATTACACACTATTCCTTCAGGAATTTTCCATGATAAAGCAGTAAATATTGTTGGTAATGGGGTGGTTATTGATCCTGTTATTTTCCAAAAAGAGTTAGAAAACCTCGCTCCTTATAATATTGATTTTAAATCAAAATTATTAATTTCTCGAAAAGCTCATCTAATATTACCTACACACAGATTATTAGATGCCGCTTCTGAAACTTCTAAGGGAAAAGCAAAAATTGGTTCTACCCTAAAAGGAATAGGCCCTACATACATGGACAAAACAGGTAGAAATGGAATGCGTGTAGGTGATTTAGAATTGGAAGATTGGAAAGATAAATACAAAGCACTGACAGATAAGCATTTAAACATGCTGAATTATTTTGATGTAGATATTGAATTTAACCTCGAAGAATTAGAAAAACAATTCTGTGAAGCAGTTAAAGTTTTAAAACAATTAACATTTATTGATAGCGAAGAATACTTATTCAATGCTATGCAAAATAATAAAACCATTTTAGCAGAAGGAGCTCAAGGATCTCTATTAGACATAGACTTTGGAACATATCCGTTTGTTACATCCTCCAATACTACAGCAGCAGGAGCTTGTACTGGTTTAGGTGTTGCTCCAAATAAAATTGGCGAAGTTTATGGTATTTTTAAAGCTTATACCACACGTGTTGGTTCAGGTCCATTTCCTACTGAATTGTTTGATGAAGATGGTAAAACAATGGCTAAAGTTGGTCATGAGTTTGGAGCTACTACCGGAAGAGCTCGTCGTTGTGGATGGTTAGATTTAGTTGCTTTAAAATATGCAGTACAAATCAATGGTGTTACAGAATTACACATGATGAAAGGAGATGTACTTTCTGGATTTTCCACTCTAAAAGTATGTACTTCATATAACTATAAAGGTAAAAAGATAACTCATTTACCTTATAACATTGAACCTGAAAATGTAACAGTTAACTATACTGAATTTAAAGGTTGGCAAGACGATCTTACAAAAATGGAATCTGCAGATCAACTTCCAAAAAACCTTATTGATTATATCGAATTTATTGAAAAAGAAGTGCAAGTTCCTATTAAAATTGTTTCAGTTGGACCTGATAGAAAACAAACCATTTTTAGGTAATTAACCTAAATAACATATTTTTTTAAACGTTCTGATTTCAAAAGTGAAAAACAGCAGAAATAGTTTGTCGCTATTTTAAATAAAACAAAATAGAAAATGATTATACACCCAAAAACTCGAGGATTTATATGCGTTACTTCACATCCTGAAGGTTGTGCAGAAAACGTTCAAAAACAAATTAATTATATAAAATCTAAAAGTAATATTGATGGTGCTAAAAAAGTTTTAGTTATTGGTGCTTCTACAGGTTTTGGATTGGCTTCTCGTATAACTAGTGCTTTTGGTTCTAATGCCGCAACTATTGGTGTTTTTTTTGAGAAACCACCCTTAGAAGGACGAACAGCATCTTCTGGTTGGTATAATACAGCCGCTTTTGAAAAACAAGCTCATAAAGAAGGGCTTTATGCCAAAAGTATTAATGGAGATGCCTTTTCTAATGAAATTAAAGAACAAACAGCTCAATTAATAAAAAAGGATTTTGGTAAAGTTGATTTAGTAATTTACAGTTTGGCGTCTCCTGTTAGAACACATCCTGAAACCGGAATACGCTACAAATCAACCTTAAAACCAATTGAAAATACATATACTAATAAGACTGTTGATTTTCATACAGGTGAAATAAAAGACATTTCAATTGAACCTGGCACTGAAAAAGATATTGAAAATACAATTGCTGTAATGGGTGGTGAAGATTGGCAACTTTGGATTGACAAACTTAAAAATGAAGAGTTACTTGCTGATAATTTTAAAACTGTAGCCTATTCTTATATAGGCCCAAAATTAACAGAACCTGTTTACAGAAAAGGAACTATTGGCATGGCAAAAGACCATTTAGAAGCTACCGCTTTTAAAATTACCGATATACTAAAAGACATTAACGGTAAAGCCTATATTTCTGTTAATAAAGCATTAGTTACTCAATCTAGTTCTGCAATTCCTGTAATTCCATTGTACATTTCTTTATTATATAAAGTAATGAAAGAAAAAGACATTCATGAAGGATGTATAGAGCAGATTTATAGATTGTTTAAAGAACGATTATTTCTTGATAAAATACCAACAGATAATGAAGGAAGAATACGAATAGACGATTTAGAAATGCGTGATGATGTACAAGAAAAAGTAGTTGAACTTTGGAAAAAAGCAACAACAGAAAACCTTTCGAGTATTGGTGATTTACAAGGGTATAAAGATGATTTTTTCCATCTTTTTGGATTTAATTTTGAAAATATCGACTATGATAAAGAAACCAATGAAATGGTAAATATACCAGGATTGCAGTAGTGTTTAAATCCGAATTTATAAATTAAAAAAATTATAATGCTAAGAAAAAGTATCGTATTAAGCTTAATCGTTATCTTAACTTTTAAAGCATGTAAAAAACAAGTGCAATCGGATAACAACCCAAAAGATTTAATATCCATAAATGATTTTGACAGCATTGCAATTCAAGAACTCCCTTTTTCATTTGCTTTTAATAAAGATTCTATTATGGACTACCATTATACCTTAGAAGCTTTTGAAAAAAATAATAAAATTGACAAGAACGAAAAATTAAACACCTACTTTTCTGATTCAACAACATTTTTAATTGATGAAAATTTGTTAATAACAGACAGTAAAAACTATCCTTACAAAGGAAAAGGATATTTCTATTTGCGTTTGCCTGACATTAACAATATTAAGGTGTTAATTTTTACTTATCAAAACTCTGAAGAACCAGAGACACTCCCCTACTTTGAACTTCAAACTTTTGATGAAAATACAAATGTTATTGATAAGTTAATATTGGCAGGAGGTATTAATTATGATTGTAGTTGGGATAGACAATTTAAAATTGATAAAGATTATAATATTTACCTGACTGACAAAGAGTCTTGTTTTAATCCTGAAAATGAAAAACAAATTTTAAAACGCACCATTCAAACACAGTGTAAAGTAGATGAAAACGGAAAAATAACAGTAGTTAATAATGATGAAGCTGTATAAGCTACCGTTGTAACCCTATTTTATAAGCTTTTAATGCACGCTCTCTTGCAAACTTATGATCTACCATTTCTTCTGAGTAACCCAAATCAAATTCAGGAATCCATTTTTTAGTATATTTTAAATCTTCATCAAACTTTTTTAGTTGTGTAGTCGGATTAAAAATTCTAAAATAAGGAGCTGCATCACAACCCGTACCTGCAGCCCATTGCCAATTTCCGTTATTTGATGACAATTCATAATCTAACAATTTTTCAGCAAAATAAGCCTCTCCCCACCTCCAGTCAATTAATAAATGTTTACACAAAAAACTTGCAGTAACCATCCTAACTCGGTTATGCATATAACCAGTTTCATTTAATTCTCTCATTCCAGCATCAACTAATGGGTATCCTGTTTTACCTTCACACCATCGTTTAAAATCGGTATGATTATCTCTCCACTTAATTCCATTATATTTTGGTTTAAAATTTGAAGTGACCACATTCGGGAAATGAAATAATATCTGCATAAAAAATTCTCGCCAAATCAATTCACTTAAAAATACAGCATTTTTATTAAGTGCTATGGCCACATATTTTCTAATACTCACTGTGCCAAATCTCAAATGAGGCGATAAATAAGAAGTACCTTTATTCGAAGGAAAATCTCTATTTTTATCATAATCAGAAATACAATTCAAATTTACAGGATAAACCTTCTGTTTACTTTTTACAAAACCTAATGTTTCTATTTCAGGAAAAGCGACGTTGAACTTAAAAAACTTTTTTAGTTTTAGTTGCTCTTCAGTTATTTTTAACCCATCATTTTTCAATTTTTCTAACCACTTATTTTTATAAGGTGTATATATGGTATATGGCGTTTTATCTTCTTTTAAAATTTCATTTTTCTCAAATATTACTTGATCTTTAAAATGTAAAACATCAATATTTTGTGATTTTAAATATTTACAAATTTTAGCATCTCTTTTTATCGCATAAGGTTCGTAATCTCTGTTATAAAAAACTTTATTCACATTATATTCTAAAGTAAGCTCTCTCCAAATTTTTTCTACATTTCCTTTTTTAAGTAGTAAAGAGCTCTCATTTTTATTCAGTTTTAAATGAATATTTTTAAGCGAATAATAAATAAAACTAATTCTAGCATCATTATTAGGCAAATCTTCTAAAATATCATCATCAAAAATAAAAATTGGCAACACAGGTAGCGAACTTGCCAAGGCTTCTTGTAACCCTATATTATCTTGAAGTCTTAGATCTCGTCTAAACCAAAAAATATTAACTTTTATTTTATTCATATCTTCCAAATTGATTTTCTACAGCTTTAGTTCGGTAGTCAAATATTTCTTTTAGTTTCTGTTTAATTAGTAAAGTATTGGCAACGGCTCCTAAAAAACCAAAAGGAGGTTGGTAACTAACAATATCTTTCATTAAAACACCATTTTCAATGGGTTCTATAATATGTTGATGATGCCAAAGTGCATATGGCCCCACGCGTTGTTCGTCAACAAAATAGCTGTTTTCTTTTATATGTGTAATTTCAGTTACCCAAGTTGTTTTTATACCAAAAAGCGGTGTCACGATATAAGTTATAATCATACCTTCATACATTTTTTCTGGTAAATCTTGAGTAATAATGTCAAACCCCATATAATCAGGTGTAATCTCTTTTAGATTCGCTGGCGAAGATATAAAATGCCATAATTCATCAATGGTACAATTAATTTTTTGTGATTTTACTAATTGATAAAATGCCATTTAGTTTTTATTTAATGTTTCTATTTTTCTAAGTATTTCATCAGCTTCAGCATATTTTGAATCACTTTCTTTTCGATTTGTTGTAGAAAGTTTATGCGATTCCTCTAAAAGCTTTTTGTATTTATCATTTAGCTTTTCTATTTCTGATTTTTTCTTAAATAAGTTAAACATATTTAATATTATTAATTGTTAGAATATATGTAATAATTGAGAGAAGTAGCAATTAACAACCATATAATATATGGCCCCAGTAATAGACTTACTAATTTTAACTGACTGTAATAAGTAATAAAAAAATAGATAATTAATAATGTAAGTAAAGTAATAATAACAAGAGCTAACCCTACATGATGTTGATTAAAAAACACATAGTTCCAACTTACATTTAATACAACTTGAATAACAAACAACCCAAAACACAACGCCGATTTATCTACTGAGTAAAGCTGAGCCATATAGATTGAAAAACAAATCATTATAATAGTCCAGGCAGCCCCAAAAACCCATCCCGGTGGAGTCCATGGAGCTTTATTTAGGTTGATATACCACTCTGTTTGTGGCCCATTATTCATTAACCAACTGCCAACACCTAATGCTGTAAAATTTATTACTAAGAAAACTATAACCAATAAACTATATTTCATCTTTTTATATTTGTAATGTTACAATGCCGCAGTCCATTTCAAAAATTTGTCCAGAAATAGAAGCCGTTTTTTCAGATATTAAAAAATCTGCCATAGTTGCTACCTCTTTAGGATTTAAATATTTTTTCAATGGATGTCTTTCTACAATTTTTTTCTTCCTAATATCGTCACGTAATAATTTATCTGCTAAATCAGTATCTGTTACTGTAGGTGCAATTGCATTAATCCTTATTTTAGGAGCCAATTCTGCAGCTAATGATTTTACTAGGCCTTCCACTCCACCCTTAGCCACGGCAATACTAGAATGAAAAGGCATACCCATTTTAACTGCCACTGTGCTAAACAAAACGATGGACGGATTATTTCCTTTTTTTAAGATTGGAAGATAGTTCTGTATTGCTTTAATGGCTCCTAAAACATTTATATTAAAGTCAGTTTTAAAATCTTCTAAAGTTAATCTTAAAATTGGTTTTAAATTGATACTTCCAGGACAATATATTAAATTATCTGCTACTTCGATTTTAGGCAATTGATCTTTTAAAACATCACATTTATACTGACTAAAATTGTTATGATTAATTTTAGAAGGCGTTCTACTTATGTTTATAATTTCATGTTCTTCTACTAAACTTTGAACTATAGCATTACCAATTCCTTTACTTCCACCAATGATTATTATCTTTTTCACTATCCTAATTTTGTTAAATTATATACGAACTAATTTGTTTATCATGCCGTTAAAAATAAATCCATGAAATGGCCAAATGCTATACCAGTAAAGCCTACCGAATAAACCATGTGGCCTAAAAACAGCACGTTGATACAATATGTTTTCTATAATAACAAACTCTAACCAAGCTTCTCCTGGTAATTTCATTTCAGCATAAAGTAAGAGTCGCTTTTCTTTTTTATTGGCATACAACACTCTCCAAAAATCTAAGGCATCTCCTGTGCTTAATTTTGTAGGATGAGTTCTACCACGACGTATACCAATACCTCCAAATAATTTGTCTAAATACCCTCTAATTTTCCATAATGTATTACCATAATACCATCCATTTTTACCTCCAATAGACCAGATTTTTTCGATTGTTTTCGCTTCATTTGTAACTCTCCTCTCTTTAATATCCTTAAAACAGCCGTAATGTGGAACTTCAATATATTGTGATAGCTTTTTATTGAATCGACCACTTACAAAAGAATCTTTCCAACTTGAAACACTACTATTTTGTTCTATTTTTATGAAAGCCTTTGCTACTGCTTCTTTATAAGAAATAGGATTCACATCAAGTATTTTATTGATATTACTCGGTTTACCTATAACTTCTACTTTCATACTATCTACCAAACTGATAGCTAATTTATATGATGTGGCTGTTATAAAATATAACCAATAAGAAGATAATTTTGGTGTCATCACTGGAACTGAATAAATATACCTTTTAAACTTACGTACCTCAGAAAATTGCAACATCATTTGTTTGTAAGAAAGTATTTCTGGTCCAAAAATATCATAAGAATTATTGTACAACTCCTTTTTTCCAATAGCTCTAGAGAGAAAACTCAATACATCTCTAATAGCTATATATTGAGATTTAGTTCTAACCCATTTAGGTACAATCATTACAGGTAATTTTTCTACCAAATCACGAATAATTTCAAAAGAGGCACTTCCGCTTCCCACAATAATACCTGCTCTAAAAGTAGTTAATGCATACTTATTCGATTGAAGCATAGTTTCAACCCTTTTTCTAGAAGCTAAATGTTTCGATAAATTACTATCATTAACAATTCCACTTAGATATACAACCTGTTTTATGTTGGTTTTTTCTAAATATTTTCGAAAATTAAATGCACACTTTTCTTCAAGTTTTTCAAAATCAGTAGCCGATGATGACATTGAATGAATTAAATAATAAGCAACATTTATATCATTTGGGATATTAGTTAAAGTATTCTCTTTTAAAAAATCTACCTCAATTAAACTTATATTTTCATTGTTTTTAACTACTTCCGGAATCCTATCTTTATCTCGTACACAACATACCAACTGATGATTTAATTCTAATAAAATTGGAATTAAACGTTTGCCTATATACCCTGTGGTACCTGTTATCAATATTTTCATAGCATGTTTTTCTTAACATTAAAAAATAAGTTCGATTTCTTAAATTTTTCAATTAAAACTACACTACTAAAAATCAACGTAAAGGCATAACCAACATCTTCAACTGGTATTGTTCCTAATCTAATTCCTAAATTTTCACTATCATTATACCACACTACTTGCTCTTCAATAAAACTTCCAGTTAAAATTCCGTTTACAACAAAAAATGGAATAAGAATTATTAAAAACGTAATATAAAAAATTGGTAATTGTTTATTTTTTGTAAGATAGCTATAACACAATAATGCAGTTAAAAATATATAATTATAAAAGGTATAGGCTTTATTATAATTTGTTAAAGCTAAAATTATTATTACTAGTATTAAACTTATAGTTATAAAATTAGTAACTTTTAAAGATAATGAAACCTTTGGAAAAAAATATTGAAACGCATAATGAATGAAAATACTGGCATAAGGTATACAA
The DNA here is from genome assembly GCF_003813905.1 of Aureibaculum marinum. Classification (GTDB taxonomy): domain Bacteria; phylum Bacteroidota; class Bacteroidia; order Flavobacteriales; family Flavobacteriaceae; genus Aureibaculum; species Aureibaculum marinum. The sequence continues at coordinate 60,305 of NZ_RPFJ01000098.1, read as the reverse complement.
ACAAAAAACAACCATTCTTCGATAGGTAGCCCCAAAAGATCAATTCCTACTAAATAAGTAGCATTAAACCCCCAATAACCAAGATATGTAAATATAATATCCCAAACTAAAAAAAATAGAGCTACTATACTTATAGAAAACAAGACTTCTTTCCACCATTGTATATAATGCATACGCTTTTCAAAGCTATATATAAAGGGAATACTAAAAGACGTCAAATTTAAAAGTAGATATAAAGACATTATATTTTAAAATATTTAAAAGGAACGAATAACATACCAAAACACTCCCCTTTATCTTTACCTAAATGTTTGTGGTGTACTTTATGAGCTTTTCTCAATCCAATTAGGTACTTATTTTTAGTATTTTTAAACCATTTGAAACGTTGATGAATAAGTACATCATGTATTAAAAAATAACAAACTCCATAGATAAAAAAACCTAAACCTATAAAAAACAATGAGTTTAGTCCACTATAAGCAAGTCCAAAAAAAAATAATAACATGCTAGGAGTAGCGAAAATTAGAAAAAAAACATCATTTTTCTCAAACTTATGAGGATACTTTGGCTGATGATGATCTTGATGAAAATACCACATAAATCCATGCATTAAATATTTATGGGTTAACCAAGTTATGCCTTCCATACATACAAATGTAATAAGGGTGACTAATAGATATTTTAAAATTAGTAGTACCATTTACATTAAATTCAATTTGTAAGTTACGAAGGATTGTGCTAGTAAACTAATCTTTCTTGAATTTGAAACACGAATTCTAGTACTCATAATTTTTGTACTTGGAGTTCTTTTAAGTTTATTTAATAAACATTTGTAATATATAAAAGCAGTATATACTCCAAATTTTGCTTCTTTAGGTAAACCTTTAATTCCTATATAAGCCAATTTAAAATCTAGTTCAATTTCTTTAATAATTTTAGATTTAGAAATATTATTTAAATTCTGTATATCAATATTAGGAAAATAAGATCTATTAAGTACTTCAATATCTTCTTTCAAGTCTCTCAAAAAATTAACTTTTTGAAAAGCAGAACCTAAACGCATCGCTGGTTCTTTAAGCGTATTATAACTATCTAAATCTCCTTTGACAAATACTTTTAAACACATGAGGCCAACCACATCTGCAGAGCCATAAATATATTCCTCATAATCTTCCTTATCATAATTAAGTTTTGTCAAATCTAACCGCATACTTTTTAAGAAAGATTGTATTAAATCATTATCAATATTATACTGTTTTACTGTTAATTGAAATGCATTTAGAATAGGATTTAAACTAATTTTTTGCTGATATGCTTTATAATATTCTTTTTCAAAATCATCTAATAAATATTCCTTGTCATAATTATGAAAGGTATCAACTATTTCATCTGCAAATCGAACAAAACCATATATACTATAAATAGCATTTCTAATAGATGGAGCTAACATTTTTACCGCCAAACTAAACGACGTACTATAAGATTTTGTAACCAACTTACTACACCCAATAGAAACTTTGTTAAATAAATTACTCATAGGTGATATTTTTTATGTCAGTTGCTATTGGATATTTTTTCTGTATTGAACTGGCTGCAATCTTACCTGAAATTAAAGATGGAGGTACACCAGGACCTGGGACAGTTAATTGTCCTGTAAAGAATAAATTATTTATCTTTTTACTTTTAATTTTTGGACGTAAAAATGCTGTTTGAGTTAATATATTTGCCAACCCATAAGCGTTTCCTTTATAAGAATTATAATCTTCAATAAAATCTTTAATACAATACGATTCTTTAAACAACACATGGTTTTGAACCTGTTGATTTGTCAATTTTTCAAACCTTTCTATGATATGTTTAAAATAACTTTCACGAACTTCTGGAGTATCTTCAATTCCTGGAGCAATAGGTATTAAGAAAAAACCAGTCTCTTTATTTTTTGGAGCAAATGAATTGTCTGTAATACTAGGAAAATTTGCATAAAACAATGGTTTTTCTGGCCATCCAGGCTGATCGTAAATTTTAATAGCATGTTTATCAAAATCTGCATCAAAGAATAAAGTATGATGTGATACATTTTTTATTTTTTTATCAAAACCTACAAAAAACAATAATGAGGAAGGTGCAAACACTTTTTTATTCCAATATTTTTCTGAATATTGTCTATAATTTTTATCTAATAAGGTTTCTGTATGGTGATAATCTGCTCCACTTAAAACTATATCAGCTTTTATTAATGTATCCTCCACTTGAACGCCTACAGCTTTGTTATTTTCGACTACAATTTTTGACACATCATTATTGGTTTTTATTTGCACCCCCAAACTGGTAGCTAAGGTAGACATAGCTTTCACTATTTCATACATACCACCTTTAGGATGCCAAGTTCCTAAACCAAAATCAGCATAATTCATAAAACTATAAAAAGAAGGAGTATTGTTAGGTTTTGCTCCTAAAAAAAGAACAGGAAATTCAAGAATTTGTAATAGTTTTTCACTTTTGATATGCTTTCTAACCTGCTTTCTAATACTAGAAAAAAATTGATTAACCCTACTAATGGTAGTAGGAGTTATCAATTCAACAATTGAGTTACCTGGTTTATACACCAAGTCTTTAATAGCCACATTATAATTATATTTTGCAACGTCAATAAAATCTTGAAGATACTTAGAACTACCTGATTCAATAGTTTCGAATGTATTTTTTATATCAGAAAGATTATCTGATATTTTTACACTATCATTTTCTCCAAAATAGACTTGATAAGCAGGATTTAATTTTGTTAAGGTGTAGTAATCAGAAACTTTCTTATCAAAATCATTAAAAAAGTTTTCAAAAACATCAGGCATCCAATACCATGATGGCCCCATATCAAAAGTAAAATTATCTTTTTTAAATACCCTAGCCCTACCTCCTACGGTATCATTCTTTTCCAATATGGTAACTGAATATCCGGCCTTGGCGAGATAACATGAAGCGGCTAACGAAGAAAAGCCAGAACCAATAATAAGTATAGTGTTTTTCATTTTGTTTAACAAATATATTAAAAATATTAAACAAAATAACCTTTTATACTAAAATATTTTCAATATTTCTTTTAATGAGGTAACAGCATAAACATTTGAATAAGGTATTTCTTTGTTAAACTGAGAGGCTTTTAATCCTAAAAACCAAAATTTATTAGATGTACTTTTAATAAGATGATTATAAATTTTCTCCAAATATTCATCTATATTATTTTCATTTGGCTCAACTGTAAAATAAGATATAAATTGAATATCTCCAAAAAGTTGTTTAATATCTTCGACAGCTTCAATATTAATATTAGCTCCTAAATAAATAGAATGATACCCTCGTAAAATCAATTCATAGTGCAAAAACAAAAGTCCTAATTCATGAATTTCACCTATTGGTAAAAAAAGCACAAAAGTTTTGTCTTTTTTAGAAAAATTAGAAATTTGACTACGTTCAATATTAGCGTGTAGCTTTTGCATAACTAGGTTAGAAACAAAATGCTCATGCATTGGTTTTATAGTTTTACTTTGCCAAAGAAGACCAATATGATCTAACAAAGGAATTAAAACATCTAAAAATATCTCACTAAAAGATTTATATGACAACAGTTTATTATAGGCGTTATTAAATGCTGCAACATCAAAATTAAGCATAGCAACTTTAAATTCATTTTGTACACCTTGCTCTAACGCCTTATCTGAAGTTAACTCCTTTACTTTTCTTAATAAAAGATCTTCTGAAAATTCAGCAATTTTAGAAATTTTATATCCATTATTATAAAGTAAATTAATATTTAATAACTTAATAAAGTTATCACCATCATAATATCTAATGTTAGTATCGGTTCGTGAAGGTTTTAAAAGATGATATCTTTTTTCCCAAATTCTAATAGTATGTGGTTTTATTCCTGTAAAATTCTCTAAATCTTTAATGGAGAATTTAGTCTTTATATTGTTTAACATAATTTATTAAATGTAAAACAAAGTTACATTATTTTTTTAATATCTTGTAAATTTTGTAACAAAACTTAATTTTACACTACTTATAAAAAGTAATTAGCAACATAGTGAATAAAACTTTAGAGCATAAATTTATTTCAGATTTAGAAGAAAATCAAAATATAGTACATAAGGTATGTCGTATATACACGAATAATAAAGAGGCTCATAACGATTTATTTCAAGAAATCAGTATTCAACTATGGAAAGCTTACCCTAAATTTAGAGGTGACTCTAAATTTAGTACTTGGATGTATAGAGTAGCTCTTAATACAGCTATTACTTTATATAGAAAATCAAAAAGAACTATCAAAACTCAAGATTTTGAATCAGTTTTATATCGGATTGAATCTATTGATTATGATGATTCTGAAGAGAAACAACTTAAATTATTATATAAAGCAATTCATCAATTATCAGATATTGACAAAGCATTAGTATTGCTTTATTTGGAAGATAAAAGTTACAAAGATATATCTGAAATGATGGGTATTACTGAAGTAAATGCTCGTGTAAAGATGAATAGAGTTAAAACAAAATTGAAAAATATTTTAAATCCGTAACTGTATGGATCAATTAGAATTGTTAAAGAAAGATTGGAAAAATCAAGATAAAATAATTCCTAAATTATCTAAGGAAGAATTATCTAAAATTATTCATAGAAAATCTTCATCCATTGTTAAATGGATATTTATTATTAGTATTTTAGAATTATTAATACCAATTACATTGTCTCTTTGTAGTAGAAAATTAAGAGCTACAGATGAAATTGAAAAATTAGGATTAACCAATTTTATGAATATTTTTTACGGAATGGTTTTTTTAGTTGTTCTGTTTTTTATAGTTAAGTTTTACAAAAACTACAAAGCTATTTCTGCAAATTCTAGCACTAAAATTTTGATTCAAAAAATTATAAAAACTCGTAAAACAGTAAAATATTATATTTGGTTCAATCTCGCCTTAATACCAATAATAACTGTGGTTTTAGTATACCAAACACTACATTCTCCAGAAATAATTGCAAAAAATTTAGATAACTTATCTATCCTAACAATTTGGGTATTATCACTAATAATAATGGCAATTGTTGTAGGTGTTTTTTGGTTATTTTACCAATTAATTTATGGTATTTTATTAAAAAGATTAACTAAAAATTATAACGAACTTATCAATAACGAAATCAATTTACAAAATATCTAAGTTTCCTTTGCCTTCTCTAATAATTTCAATCTCATCTTGAGATAAATCAATTACTGTAGAAGGCTCATTTCCTCCATAACCACCATCAATTACAATATCTACAAGTTTTTGCCATTTTTCAAAAATCAATTCTGGGTCGGTAGTGTATTCAATTACATCATCATCATCACGAATAGATGTTGAAACTATTGGATTGCCTAATTCTTCTACAATTGCCTTAACTATATTATTCTCTGGCACTCTAATACCAACCGTCTTCTTATTTTTAAAAGCTTTAGGTAAATTATTATTACCAGGTAACACAAAAGTATAAGGTCCGGGGAGAGCTCTTTTTAAAATTTTATAGGTTGGTGTATTTATTTGTTTAACATAATCAGATAAATGACTCAAATCATTACAAATAAAAGATAAATTAGCTTTAGCCAATTTAATTCCTTTAATACGAGCAATTTTTTCAAGTGCCTTAGCGTTAGTTATATCACATCCTAAACCGTAAACAGTATCTGTAGGATATATAATTAAACCTCCTTTTTTAAGAACTTCAACAACTTTTGTGATTTCTTTAGGATTTGGGTTTTCATTATAAATTTTTATAAACTGAGCCATTGTTTAAATATAATTAATGATTGATACCATATGAAAACTATATTAAAATTAAGAAAAAATATTTTAACATTAGTTACTTTTTTGCTACTATTACTTTTAATAATCTCTTGTTCTGATGAGAATTCTACACCTGAACCCATTTTAGAAAAATCAGAATCTCTAAATGTTTCTTATGGAGCTCATGAAGAGCAAAAATACGATATTTATTTACCAAAAGGAAGGACTTCTGAATCTACAAAAGTTTTTATTTTAGTGCATGGTGGAGCTTGGGTTGAGGGAGACAAAAGCGATATGAATGCTTTTGTTAGTGAATTACAAAGTCAATCACCAAATTATGCTATTGTTAATTTAAATTATAGATTAGCTTCTGAAGGTAATAGTCCTTTTCCTATGCAAATAAATGATATTAAAGCAGTAATAGCTCACTTAAAATCAAAACAAGACGAATACCAAATAACGAATAAATATGCCTTTATAGGAACTAGTGCAGGTGCACACTTAGCAATGCTTTATAGCTATGCTTACAATGAAAATAAAGAGGTTGATATGGTTTGTAGTATTGTAGGGCCTACAAATTTTACGGATGATGCGTATGTTAACCCTACCGAATTGACTTATTTAGTATTAGCTCTTCAAGTTCAAAGTATAACAGGGGTATTATTTGCTAATGACATGCAGTATTATAAAGACATAAGCCCGTATCATGTTGTAACCTCTTCTGCTCCGCCGACTATTTTATTTTATGGAAATCAAGACCCATTAATTCCATCTTCACAAGGAATAGATATGCACGAAAAGTTAAATGAATTGGGTGTTACTAATGAATTTACAATTTATGACGGTGAAGGTCACGGTTGGGAAGGTGAAAACTTATTGGATACCACAGTTAAATTAAGAGCTTTTATTAAAACTCATTTTTAAAGATACTTTTTTATCTCGTTTCTTTAATTTTTTAATCATTTATTACTTGTTTTGTATTTAACTGGCCGTAAGAAACCATTTTAAGAGTTGCTTTATTTTCTTTATCTAAGTCAATAAGACCTTCCATAGTTAAATAACCAACAAAATCAGATTTCAAATCAAGACTAAGATTTAATGAATGTTAATAGGTTCCTTTAAAGTCAAAGGTTAAAGAAAATGAATTATTATCTTCTTCATTATCAATTATTTTAATTTTAAAAGTAAAAGCAACTATAGCAATAGTATCATCCCCTCTCGTTTCCACTTTTATTAATTCCAAACTCCCTGAACCCTCATCAAAAGTTCCAAACTGTAACAATTCATTTAATTGATTTTTATTCAGATGTTTTACTTCATTTAATCGTACTTTTTTTAAATATTTTTTAGGTTTATTAGTGATACTGGGAATTTCATTTTTTAAGAGTTCTTTAATTTCTTCATTATATTTTTCAATATTATGAATCTTAAACTTCCCTCTTTTTTTAATAAACTCAACCTCTAATCCAGTTAAAGCACTTGAAGTATTTTGAGTCATTGACTGACCCAAAATACTAAACTGAACATCAAAATAATCTCGTTCAAATTTTCTAATCAACTTGTTTTTAAACCAACGGTCTGTATTTGATGCGTTTAAAATAAACTTATCAATTACACCATTAATTGTTGTGTCTTTTGTGATTAAAAACACTTTGCCTTCTGAAAGTGGAATATAAGAAAATTGAGAAGTAATACTTTTCCCATAACAGTCATTACAACTGTTATTCAAATTATAGCTTTTTGTACTATTTTGAGCTAAAGTAAGTTGTGAGACAAAATAAACAACATTACAAATAAGGACTATTTTCCGTAACATTACTTAAGTTTTTTTTAAGTTTTGTCTGGCTTTTTTTAGTTGAAAGCTCTCTCCTAAATAAACTTTTCTTACCATCTCATCTTCAGCTAATTCTTGTGGTGTACCTTCTTTTAAAATACCACCTTCGAACATTAAATATGTTTTATCTGTAATGGCCAGAGTTTCTTGTACATTATGGTCTGTAATTAAAATTCCTATATTTCTATCTTTTAGATGAGAAACAATACTTTGAATATCTTCAACCGCAATTGGATCAACTCCCGCAAATGGCTCATCTAATAAAATAAAATTAGGATCAGAAGCCAATGCTCGTGCAATTTCAGTCCTTCTACGCTCACCTCCTGACAATAAATCTCCTCTATTTTTTCTTACATGACCTAAACTAAATTCATCTATTAATGATTCTAACTTTTCTTTTTGTTGTTTTTTTGAAAGGTTTGTAAATTGTAATACTGAAAGTATGTTATCTTCTACAGATAGTTTTCTAAATACAGAAGCTTCTTGAGCCAAATAGCCTACTCCTTTTTGAGCTCTCTTGTACATTGAATCATCTGTAATATCTTGATTGTCTAAAAATATTTTACCGTCGTTAGGCTTTATCATACCAACAATCATATAGAAAGAAGTAGTTTTTCCTGCTCCATTAGGCCCTAAAAGCCCAATAATTTCACCTTGTTCTACTTGTAGTGAAATTCCTTTTACTACTTTTCTACTACCATATATTTTTACAATATTATCTGCTCTTAAAATCATTAGCTTCGATTAACAATTTTTATATTTAACGTGTATAACTTCCTTTAAAATAAAGGATGGTACTTACACTTTTATTTTCAATTTATTGTTCTCTAAAATGAAATTAAAAATAACATTTTTAAGAAATATTTTTGAACTATAAAACTTATGTACCTGTAAAAGTAACTAATTTTATTATGCCTTTGCAGCACGTTTTTTCTCTTTTCTAGCAATTACGGTAGCAATAATAATACTTAATTCATATAAAATTGCCATAGGTATAGCTACTATAAATTGACTAATTACATCTGGCGGTGTAATAATTGCAGCTAAAAGTAGTAATACAACAATAGCATATTTTCTATATTTTTTCAAAAATTCTGGTGTTACTAAGCCCATTTTAGCTAAAAAAAAGATAATGATTGGCATTTCAAAAATTAAACCTGATGCCAATACAGATGCTCTTAACAATCCAATATATGAATTTAAATCAATATTGTTATTTACTTCATCTGCCACTCGATAAGAACCTAAAAAATTTACAGATAATGGAGTAAGTAAAAAATAACCAAACAAAACACCGAAGAAAAATAAAAGAGAAGAAATAATAATAAAACTTCTTGCGTATTTTCTTTCACTAGCATAAAGTGCAGGTTTAATAAATTTCCAAATCTCCCATAAAATAAAAGGAAAAGCTGCAATAAAGCCAACAGTAATAGAAGTCCAAATATGAGCCGAAAATTGACCTGCCATGGTTCTACTTTGAACCAAAAATGGAATTTCATCAATACACAATCCTTCTGTACCAAACTTTTGAGATAGATTACACAAAAATTTATAAGTATAAAATTGTGGATCTTTTGGGAGTAAAATTATTTTTTCGAATATAAATGACTTCATTAAAAAAGCTACTGAACTCATTATAAGTATAGCCAAAGTAGAACGTACTAAAGTCCACCTTAATACTTCAAGATGATCTAAAAAGGACATTTCTTTTTCTTCTTTAGACTTCTTTTTTGCCATATTAAATTATGCCTTCTTTTATTAAATCATGTAAATGTACTACTCCCATATAACTATTATCATCTACAACTAATAATTGTGTAATATTATTACTTTCCATAATATCTAACGCTTCAATTGCCATAGCTTCAGAAGTTATAACTTTAGGATTTTTACCCATAATATCTTTAGCTGACAATTGAGTAAAATTGTCATTGTTTTTGAGCATACGTCTTATATCTCCATCTGTAATAATACCAACAACTTCATGATTTTTGATAACCGCTGTAGCTCCTAATCTCTTTTCAGATATTTCTATTATTACATTAGTAATAGAATCTTCTGGGGCAACTGCGGGTTTTGTATTTTTCTCAATTAAATCTGCCACTCTAAGATATAGTCTTTTCCCTAAAGTACCTCCTGGATGGTATTTTGCAAAATCTTTGCTAGTAAAATCTTTCATTTCTAACAAACAAATCGCTAAAGCATCACCCAACACTAGTTGTGCTGTGGTACTAGTTGTTGGAGCCAAATTATTAGGACAAGCCTCTTGCTCTACATACGAATTAATTACAAAATCTGCTTTATTAGCTAAATAGGAATCTTTGTTACCAGTTATAGCAATAATTTTATTTTTTGAGTCTTTAATTAAAGGAAGTAATACTTTAATTTCTGGAGTATTTCCACTTTTAGAAATACAGATTACAACATCATCCTTTTGTACTATACCTAAATCACCATGAATAGCATCAGCAGCATGCATAAATATTGCTGGTGTACCCGTCGAGTTTAAAGTTGCTACAACCTTTGATGCAATATTGGCACTTTTGCCAATTCCTGTTACAATTACACGTCCTTTTGATTTTAGTATAAATTTAACTGCATTTTCGAAATCTTTATTCAAAAATTTTATTAAATTCGCTATCGCCTTACTTTCGATAGTTATGCTATCTTTGGCAATCGCTAAAATGTCTTTTTTAGTGTTCAAATTAAGAATTATTTATATTAAAAAATAAAGTAGTATCTTTAGTTGCAAATGTATCTAAAATTATAGATAAATAATAATAAGAGTGACAAATTTAAACTTACACGACGCATTAAAACAATATTTTGGTTTTTCAAAATTTAAAGGATTACAAGAAGATGTTATAAAAAGTATAATTAATAAAGAAGATGTCTTTGTTATTATGCCTACAGGAGGAGGAAAATCTTTATGTTATCAGCTCCCTGCTTTAATTCAAGAAGGTACAGCCATTGTTGTTTCGCCATTAATAGCTTTGATGAAAAATCAAGTTGATGCTATTAGAGGTATTTCTGAAGATGAAGGAATTGCTCATGTACTTAATTCTTCTTTAAACAAAGGAGATGTTGCTAGAGTAATGAACGATATTAAAAGAGGTGTTACAAAGCTACTATATGTAGCCCCAGAATCTTTAACAAAAGAAGAATATATTGACTTCCTTAAAACTCAAAAAATCTCTTTTGTTGCTATTGACGAAGCACATTGTATTTCTGAATGGGGACATGACTTTAGACCAGAATATAGAAATTTAAAAAATATTATAAAGCGGATTGATAATGTACCTATTATAGGATTAACTGCTACTGCAACTCCTAAAGTACAAGAAGATATTTTAAAGAATTTGGGCATTACCAACGCTACAACTTATAAAGCTTCTTTTAATAGACCTAATTTATTTTATGAAGTAAGACCTAAAACAAAAGATGTTGAAAAAGACATTATTAGGTTTGTTAGACGTTTTAAAGACAAATCTGGTATTATTTATTGCTTAAGTAGAAAAAAAGTTGAGGAAATTGCACAAGTTTTACAAGTAAATGGAATCAAAGCTTTACCATATCATGCTGGATTAGATGGTAAAACTAGAGCTAAACATCAAGATATGTTTTTAATGGAAGATGTTGATGTTGTTGTTGCTACTATTGCATTTGGAATGGGAATAGACAAGCCTGATGTTCGTTTTGTGATACACCATGACATACCTAAAAGTTTAGAAAGTTATTATCAAGAAACTGGTAGAGGTGGTAGAGATGGCGGTGAAGGACATTGTTTAGCTTTTTACTCCTATAAAGACATAGAAAAATTAGAAAAATTCTTGTCTGGGAAACCTGTTGCAGAGCAAGAAATAGGACATGCACTACTCCAAGAGGTTGTTTCTTATGCCGAAACTTCGATGTCTAGAAGAAAGTTTCTATTGCACTATTTTGGTGAAGAATTTGACGAAGTAAATGGTGAAGGAGCGGATATGGATGACAATGTTAGAAATCCGAAAAAGAAAGTAGAAGCTAAAAATGAAGTTAAAATATTACTTGAAATAATCAGAGACACCAAAGAAGAATATAAATCTAAAGAGATAGTTAACACCTTAATTGGAAAATCTAATGCGTTATTAAAATCTCGAAGAACTGATGAACAAGCCTATTTTGGAATTGGTAAAAATAAAGATGCAGCATTTTGGATGGCATTAATTCGTCAAGTTTTAGTAGCTGGATATATTACCAAAGAAATTGAACAATATGGTGTATTAAAATTACCAAAGAAAGGTTTGGATTTTATTGAAAACCCAACCTCTTTTATGATGTCTGAAGACCATGTTTATAATGATGATAATGACACTTCAATTATTACAAATGGAAAAGCTTCTGGTGGCGGTGTTGATCAACAACTGATGACCATGTTAAAAGAGTTGAGAAAAAAAGTAGGTAAAAGAAAAAATGTACCTCCTTTTGCCGTTTTTCAAGATCCTTCTTTAGAAGATATGACCATAAAGTATCCAATAACAATTGAAGAGTTGTCAAATGTACATGGCGTTGGAGATGGAAAAGCAAAAAAATATGGCAAAGAGTTTGTAGAACTAATAAAACAATATGTAGAAGATAATGATATCACTAGACCTGACGATCTTATTGTAAAAACAACAGGGGTTAACTCAGCCTTAAAACTGTTTATCATTCAGAATACAGATAGAAAATTACCTTTAATTGATATAGCAAAATCAAAAGGATTAACCATGCTAGAGCTTACCAAAGAAATGGAACGCATTGTGTATTCAGGTACTAAAATTAATATTAATTATAGTATTGACGACTTGTTAGATGAAGAACAACAAGAAGAAATACACGATTATTTTATGGAAGCTGAAACTGATAAAATTCAAGATGCTCTTGATGAATTTGATGGTGATTATGACGAAGAAGAATTACGCTTAATGCGAATTAAATTTATTAGTGAAGTAGCAAATTAATAAAATAATATACATTCTAAAAATGTAATAACTCAACTAACTAATTAACTTTCTGTAAACAACTTACAAAAAAAATACTCCATAATTGGTTTAGAGTCAGTTTGCTGTAAACTTAAAAAATGGAATTTTGTAAGTTGTTTATTTTTTGTTGTTAAACCAATTTATCACTTCAACGTAATAGTAAATAAACTTCTGAATTTACATTAACCTAATAACAAGTACTAAATTTAATGAACATGTCCTCCTAGTTGAGTTCCTAAAAAAGCTATAGCAAAACCTAGTAAAACAGCAATAAATTTTCTGATATTAAATTTGTGATTTTGAGAACTTTCAAACAATATTGCAGTTGCTATATGTAGAAAAACTCCAATAATTATTCCTGTAATTTCTGTATGATAATTTTCAAAAAACGAAATATTATCACTAAATAAAAGTCCTAAAGGACTCATTAAAGCAAAAACAATTATGAATATATAAATTAATGATTTTGATAAATTTGATTGTATTAAAAACACAAAAAGCACTACTGATACTGGTATTTTATGAATTACTATAGCCCAAAGTAATAAATTATCTTTTGCAATGTGTAATGGTATTCCTTCTAAAAAAGCATGTATTGATAAGCTCAAAAACAATAGCCATGGTACTTCTTTAATATGTGAATGATTATTAGAATGTATATGACCGTGTTCTGCTCCTTTAGAAAAATATTCTAGTATCGTTTGAACTAAAATACCAATTAAAATATAAACACCTACATTTTTTTTATGAGATGTAAATACTTCTGGCAATAAATGTAATACCGTAATAGACAACAAATACGCACCACTAAAAGAAAGAAAAAGTTGAATAATCTTAGCATTAGGTTTAACCACAACTACAATAAGTACACCAACAAAAACAGACAATATTAAAGCAACAAAATTCATTCTAAAATTAAGATTAGACGACTAGAATTATCAATATTAAAATCATCTAGTAAATAAGAGCCAAAAGTATGCTTTAATTTTAACCCTACCGCTCTAAAATATTTTTTAAGTGTTTCTAAAGGTAAAAACTTTATATTCTCAGTATAAAAATGTTCTCTCCCATCAGCAAAAAAACGAATATTTTTCACAATAGCATTTCCATCTACTTCTCTACTTATATGAAAATCAATATCGTTTTTTGTTATAATCTCTTCACTAACAATTGATTTTTTAACAAAATTAACATTCATAAAATCTATAACCAATACTCCATTTTCTTTCAGCCCATCTTTTAAATTTTGCAGTACTTGAATATTAGTTTCATCATCATTAAAATAACCGAAGCTCGTAAACAAATTGAATATAGCATCAAATTTTGTTTGAAAAGGATTTCTCATATCATGCACCTTAAATTGTAAGTTTTCACTTTCAAATTGTTTGGCAAAGGTTATATTATTTTCTGAAAGATCAGCCCCTACAACTTGATACCCTAATTGGCTTAAAAACACAGAATGTCTTCCTCTACCACAAGGTAAATCAAGAATTTTACTATTTTTTTCAAGCTTAAGAAATGAAATGAGATGCTGCATAAACATTTGAGCCTCATCATAATTTCTATCTTGATACAAAATATGATAATATTTTGTGTCAAACCAATCTTTAAACCACTCTGTTTTTTTCATTTTACTAGTTAAAAATGCAAAAGTAATGAATTGAATTTAGGTGTATGTTCACATTATAAATTAATAATACCTATTCAGCTTTATATTTTATCACAGTTCACATTACACATTAATTATTAGGTAATTACACTAAAATAGTTGTTCCTTCTGATGTTTTATTATTCTGTTCATCAAAATAAAAATCAATTCTACCTAAGTTTAAACCATAAGCACCAACTTGATTTACAAGCATATTTTTTCCATCTAAATTTTTTACAATGGTAGGTTTAGGTAAAAAAGTATGCGTATGACCTCCAATAATTAAATCAATATTATTTGTAATCTTAGCTAAATTTAAATCAGAAATTTTATTAGGATTATTTTTATAATAATAGCCTAAATGTGACAAACAGATAATCAAATCACACCGTTCTTCATTTTTAAGCCTATTGGTTATATCTTTTGTTATTTCAATGGGATCTAAATACTTGGTTTCTTTGTACATTCTTTTATCCACTAAACCATCCAACTCAATACCCAATCCAAAAATTCCAATTTTAATTCCATCTTTAAAAATAATTTTGTAGGGTTTTACATGTGTATCCAAAACCGTATTTCTAAAATCGTAATTAGCAGAAACAAAATCAAAATTTGCATTGGGCAATTGTTTAAATAAGCCATCTATAGAATTATCAAAATCATGATTGCCAATAGTTGCTACATCATATTTTAGCATACTCATAAGTTTAAACTCAAGCTCACCTTCATAATAATTAAAATATGGTGTCCCTTGGAAAATATCTCCTGCATCCAATAACAATGTGTTACTATTTTCCTTCCGTATTTGTTCAATTAAAGTAGCTCTTCTTGCCACTCCTCCTCTATTAGCATATCTATTATGATTAGGTTTAAAAGGTTCTATATGACTGTGAGTATCGTTAGTATGCAATATAGTTATATGGCGTTTTTGATTTCCAATAAATGAAGGTAATGTTAAACCTCCCACCATTGCAAGTGTTGAAAAACCACCTACTTGTTTTATAAAATTTCTTCTTTCCATTAGTCTTCAATTGTTACACGATTATCTATCACAGCTGTTAATGTATCCACTTTTATAAAATAATCGATGATAGCATCTCTTACTTTATAATTAAATTTCACTAGTTTTTCTGGACTTTGAAAGAATTTCATTTTATCTCCACCACTTTGTAAAAAGTCTGATGTTAATACATTGTATGTCGCATTGTTATCAAAATTCTTTCCATTAATTTTTAAAGAATACTTGTTTTCTTTTAATGTGAATTCAATATTTTTTGACAAGGGGTGTGCTGTTTTACTTTCAATAAAGTAATTGATTAATGCTTCTATTTTATCTCCCGTAATGGTAACAACTACAAGTTCATTTTCAAAGGGCATTAACTTAAAAGCATCTCCTTTAGTTACCTTTCCTGAAGCAATTGTAGTACGAATTCCTCCATAATTAAACATAGAAAAATCAATAGAAGTATTTGTTTCCTTTTTATAAATAGGGCTAGCCATTTCAAAACATAAATCAGCCATTAAATTACCTAAAGTAGTTTGCATAGCAATGCTTTCTTTAGTTAAATCTTTTGGCGTATAGGTTAATGTAGTTTCCATTTCTCTGATTAATTTTTCTTTATAAGGAGCTACAATACTGTCTATTTTTACAGAAGATTGAATGGTACTGTCAATGGCAATGTTTTTTGCCGTAATTTTTGTAATATTTGGATTCGTTTTTTTACATGATGTTACTAAAAGTAGAAAACAAAACAGATGTAATAATTTCATTATTATAATATTATATTTAAGTAATTTAAAAATTTATAGAATAGTACTCTAGATTCTATTAATTCTCCTCTAGATTCCGTAAGAATATAGTTAAAATTTGTAACTGCTAGGTTAGCTTTAAAAGATTTACTAACGTCTTGTAATTTTATCATAAAACCACACTGTTAATGCAACAAAGTTGCGAAAATATAAAATTGAATTTGTAATTGCAACTAGAGTGCATTAATTTTGTATCATGGGAATTGTAAGAAAAACAAAAGGAGTAACAACAATACTAAAATTTTTTAACCAAAAAGGTGAAGCAACATCTGTTGTACATTTAATAGATTTATTAAAAGATAAAATGAATAAAACAACGGTCTATCGTATTTTAGATAGATTAGAACATGATGGAATTATTCATTCTTTTAATGGGAAAGATGGCTTAAAATGGTATGCTAAAAGTATCGGATGTTCTGCTGACCAACATCTAGACGAACACCCACATTTTCAATGTACAAAATGTGATAAAGTTGAGTGTTTACCTGTAGAGGTTAAAATACCGACTATAAAAAATCATAAAATAGATTCTACAAATATTCTTCTACTGGGAAAATGTGAAGCTTGTTCTGATTAAAAAAAATTGTAAAATCAGCTAAACTTCTATTTTGCCAACACAATTTCTTCACAATCTTTAACTTCACCATAATAGGTTTCTCTATATTTATGCAGTGTTTTTATTGGAATGCCAAGTAAGTACTTTTTTATATAAGTTACTCTAGCTTTAAGTTGTCCCATTTTTTTTGTATATCGTTTTTCTATCCTAGTTCTCCTTCTTACAAACAAGATTTTCATTATTTTTTTATTTTATATAGTTTTAGTAAACATCTTACTATTTAAAGTACCTTAATTAAGTAATCTAATTTTAAGAATTATTATTCTCTAATTTGACCATTCCCAAACATAAAGTATTTATTTGTGACTAATTGCTTTAATCCTAATGGTCCACGATGATGGAGTTTATCTGTACTAATGGCTAGTTCTGCTCCTACTCCCATTTGCCCACCATCAGTAAATCTAGTTGATGCATTTTGATATACCGCTGCACTATCTACTTGTTGCATAAAATCTTCAGCTTTTTGATTATCAGTTGTCATTATAGTATTAGAATGTCCTCCAGAATACTTATTTATTAACTCAATCGCTTCAGACATTGAGTCTACTGCACCAATACAACATTTCATAGCCAAAAACTCTTCATACCAAGTTTGATCATCTGTAATTAATACTTCATTTGTCAAAACTTTTTTAACGGAATCATCAACCAAAATAGAAACATTATTATCTGTTAAAACCCGCTGTAACTCTTTTAGTTTATCATTATAATTTTTAATATTTTTATTGATTAAAATATTATCTAATGCATTACAAGCTGAAATTTTATCCGTTTTAGCATTCAGTATAACTTTAAGACTCATTTGCCAATCTGCATGTTCATCTACATATAAAAAGTTATTTCCTCTTCCACTTACAAGTACAGGACATTTTGCGTGTTCTTTTACAAATGCAATTAATTTTTCACCACCACGAGGCACAATTAAATCTAATTTTTCGGTTGGATTTTTTAAATACGCTTGTGTCTCTTTCCTATCCATATTTAATAATTGAACAGCATTAGTAGATAATCCATTTTCTGTTAACGCTTGATGCCAAAAATTGACTAACATAGCATTGCTATGTATTGCCTCTTTACCTCCTTTTAAAACAATTTTATTATTTGCCTTAAATGCAAGTATACTAGCCTCAATAGTAACATCTGGTCTTGATTCATAAATAATCATAATAGTACCAAATGGAGCTGTTTTATTTACAATTTTTAATCCGTTAGCTAAGGTATTTTCAGAAATTATTTGATTTACCGGATCTTCTTGAGCTTTAACTTCTCTTATAGATTGAATTATTCCGTCAATTTTTTTGGAATTTACAATCAATCTATCATACATCGCTTGATCGTTTTTAGTAAAAGCTTCTAAATCCTTTTTATTAGCTTCTAACAAGGTTTCACGGTTTGTATCTAAGATTTGTATCAAAGACTGCAATACCTTATTTTTTATGTCTGTAGTAATAAGTTTCATAAATTCAAAATTAGTTAATTTAATTAAAGTTATGATGATTTAATTCCTTTTGCGACTTTGGTTCCTACATTTTTACCATCAATAATATCAATAATTGTATTTTCTTTTTTTCCATTTGCAATATATGTAGGTATATTTTTAGCTGCAGTTTTTTGAGCATAATTCAATTTTGATCCCATTCCTCCTCGCCCTTCTGCCTCTCCTTTATTGCTCTCTTGAATGTATTGTTCTACATCTTCTTGGACACCTACATTTGTTATCAATTTACTATTGTTCGAGTGTGGATGTCCATCATAAAGACCATCAATATCCGACAAAATTATAAGCTTATCTACATTTAATAATTGAGCCACTAAACTAGCCAATTCATCATTATCAGAAAACATAGACATGGTCACAGAAACAGCATCATCTTCATTAGCAATAGGTATAACACCTTCAGACAATAATCCTTCATAACAACTAATCATATTTTCGCGATGAATGCCAGGATTAAAATCGCGTTTGGTAGGCAAAACTTGTGCACATTTCATTCCGTAATCATGAAAAATATTTTGGTACAATCGCATCATTCTTGGCTGACCAATAGCCGAATACACTTGCCTTCGCTGTGGTTTATTTTTAATTTTAGATTTTCCTAAAATTTCTTTTCCTGCAATTGCAGAACCAGAAGATACTAATACACAAATAATATTACGCTCATATAATTCTGCAATTTGACGTACTAAATTACGTAATACTGGTCTTACAATTTTATTGTCTTTGTTGGTCATCACATTCGTACCAACTTTAATTACTATTTTCTGATTATACATTTTTTGTCTCGTTTTCTTTACCCATTTCTACAGCACGATTAAAAGCAGCGAATGCAGCTTCTTTTATCAATTCATTTACATTATTTTCTTCCATAGAATCTAAAGCAGCTCTTGTGGTTCCTCCTTTAGATGCCACTTTTTCCATCCAAGAATTTGGGGAAAGAGAAAACTGGTTAAATAACTCTACAGCACCGGTAAAAGTCTGGCTAACCAACACTCTAGAAACATTTTCTGAAAACCCCATTTGTAAAGCAGCTTCCATCATACTTTGCATAAAATAGAATACATAAGCCGGACCACTACCTGAAATACCTGTAGAAGCATCAATAAAATTTTCAGAACTAACTTTTATAGATTTTCCTGTAGAATCTAATAAACTTTCTACCATTAAACGTTCAATTCTAGAAACTTTATCTGTAGTTACATAAGAAGTTAAACCTTTACCTACCTGAGCTGGTAAATTAGGCATTGCTCTCACAATTTTTTCTAATCCGGTTAACTTAATTATTGTTTCAATGGTTACACCAGCCATAATAGATATAATTATTTGTTCTGGATTTAAAAATGTAACCATTTTACTAAAAAGTTCTTCTGCATGATATGGTTTTACTGCTATAAAAATCAAATCTGCCTCTGGCAAACAGTCTTCCAAATTTTTATAGGCATCAAAATGTGATATTTGATGTAATTTCTCTAACTTTTCATCACTTGTATCTAAAATCATAATTTGATTCTTTTTTAACATTTTTGATTTAGACATCCCTTCAGCATAAGTTAACCCCATATTTCCAGCTCCAATTACTAATACTTTCATTTGTTTTACTTTAAAGTTATTATTTAAGAGTATAACCTATAAAAATAGTTGACTATTCCAAATCATGGACTCAATAATTTTTAAGAATTATGATACTATCAATCTTCAAAGATTTTTTTATAGAATATTACAAGATATATGGAAAACTTCTTTAATAAATGTATTTTTGAACTCTTATTGACTTTTATTTAGATTAAAAAACACCTAATAGCATGAATGAGAATTTTAAAATGTTAGCCAAAACCTTATTTGGTTTTGAAGAAATATTAGCAAAAGAGTTACGTAACTTAGGTGCCATGAATGTAAAAGTTGGAGTTAGAAATGTAACTTTTGTTGGTGATACAGGTTTTATGTATAAAGCAAACTTAGCTTTAAGAACTGCAGTTAGAATCTTAAAACCAATTAGACAATTTAAAGTTAGTAACGAAGACGACTTATACAATCTAATACAAACTATAAAGTGGGATAATTATATTGATGTCAATCAAACTTTTGCAGTAGATGCTGTAGCTAATGCAGAAAATTTCACCAATTCACACTATGTATCTTTAAAAACTAAAGATGCAATTGTAGATTATTTTAGAGCTAAAGTAGGTAAAAGACCAAATATAGATTTAAACCATCCGGATTTACAGATAAATATTCATATTCAACATAGAGATTGTACCGTTTCTATTGATAGTTCTGGTGATTCTTTACATAAAAGAGGATATAGAAGTGCAACTAATATTGCTCCTATAAATGAAGTATTAGCGGCAGGATTGGTTTTGATGACAGGGTATGATGGTACACAACATTTTATTGACCCTATGTGTGGTAGTGGAACTATATTGATTGAAGCGGCGATGATTGCGAATAATATTCCTGCCAATATTAATAGAAGAGAATTTGGTTTTGAAAAATGGTCTGATTTTGATCCAAACTTATTTGATACCATTAGAAATTCTCTCTTAAAA
The DNA here is from genome assembly GCF_003813905.1 of Aureibaculum marinum. Classification (GTDB taxonomy): domain Bacteria; phylum Bacteroidota; class Bacteroidia; order Flavobacteriales; family Flavobacteriaceae; genus Aureibaculum; species Aureibaculum marinum. The sequence goes on along the minus strand of NZ_RPFJ01000098.1, from coordinate 39,538 downwards.
AAAGTTAGGGAATCCTCAGCAAAAATAATTGGATACGATAAAGCCCCTTCTGCAATTTATAAAGCTCAAGATAATATTGAAAATGCCAATTTAACAGAGTTTATTACCGTTAAACAAGAAAATTTCTTTAGAACAGAAAAAGAAATTGAAGGGAAAACAATTATACTATTTAATCCACCTTATGGTGAACGTTTAGAAATTGATGTTCCTGTTTTTTATAAAGAAATTGGCAATACGTTAAAACGTGGTTATCCTGGTACCAATGCATGGCTTATCACTTCTGATTTTGAAAATGGACTTAAAAATGTAGGATTACGTACTTCAAAACGCATAAAAGTCTTTAATGGTAAATTAGAGTGTAGGCTAGTAAAATATGAAATGTATGAAGGTAGCAAAAAAGGAAAATACATGAAAAATTGAGCATATTTACAGTGCGACCATATTTTTTAACTTTTAAAGATTACTATATCAATTTAAAATTCATCTATACTTGGAAAATCTTTTGGGGTTATCAATAACACTGTTAGTGTAAACAATCCTAATAAAAGTAATCCTATATATACTAAATGTGTTGCATCAAAGAATGAGTGTTGTAAATAGTTTTGAATTGAAGCATCTGCATCTGCAGACTGTAATACTTCAACTACTTCATTTACTCTTGGTAAATCATTTTTTAAATTTTCAGGAGCGTTAGTTAATTTTTCAAATAACTTTGAATTAAAAATGGTTGCAAAAATAGCAGCACCTAAACTTTGACCAAAATACCTTGAAAACATACTTGCACCAGTAACAACACCTCTTTGCCCCCATTTTACTGTTGATTGAACGCCTACCATTAACGGTGTTGAGATTAATCCAAATCCTGCTCCCATAAGTAATTGAATACCAACTAAAGTCCATATTGAACTAGGAAAAGGAACAAACAGAAATATTAAAACAGCCGTTATAACTATAGAAATGCCACATAATGCTGTATTTCTAAATCCTATACGTAAATATAATTTTCCTGATAAAGAAGAAGATAAAGGCCATGTTACACTCATACTTGCTAATATAAAACCTGCAACAATTGCTCCTACACCCAATATTGATTGTGCAAAAACGGGTAAAAACATACTTGGGCCCATGGTCATACAACCCATTCCAATAGTTGCTAAATTTGCACCAACAAGCACTCTTTTTTTCCATACCCATTTGGGTATGATTGGATTTTTTGCTGCACCTTCTATTTTACGAGTTACTACAATTAATAGTAAAGCAATACTTATAAATATTAATGTTTGGTAAGACATCCAATCCCATAATTTACCTCCTTCCATCATTCCAAACATAATAAATGCTCCAGTAATTAATAATGCAGATGCACCTAACCAATCTATCTCTGTATATTTTACTGATTTTTTTTCTTTAAGAAATAAGCTAATCATTGTAATTGAACCAATACCCACTGGAAGATTGATTAAAAAAATCCACCGCCAAGAAACATAATCTGCTAAAGCACCTCCAATAGCAGGTCCTATAAGAGCCGAAACACCCCAAACACTAGATAACCATCCTTGAATTTTAGCACGCTCTTCAATGGTATAAATATCTGCTGCAATAGTATTAATAGTAGCTACCATGGCTCCTGCCCCCACGGCTTGAACTCCTCTAAAAATAATTAAACTAACCATATTCCAAGCTCCAGCACATGCTGCAGAACCCAATAAAAACACTATTACTCCATAAATTAAAATGGGTTTACGGCCATAGATATCGGCTAATTTTCCATAAATAGGAATTGTAATTGTTTGAATTAATAAATAAATTGAGAACAACCAACTGAATAAAGAAAAACCACCTAAATCGCCAACAATTTGAGGAATAGCAGTAGCAACAATTGTGCTATCCATTGCTGCCAATGCCATAGTTGTCATTAAAGCCGCCAATATTAAACTCTTTCTTTTTGGGCTTTGTTTATGGTTATTCATAAAACTATGTTTTATACTAATCTGACAGGCAAAGGTAAAGTTTAAAACAAAGATTATTAGTTCTTATCTGATAAATTATTTGTAAAAAAATTATACAAACCTTGTACTTTTTGACATTGTTTAAACTCACTATTTAAAATTAAAAAGATTGTATTTTACTACTGTAAAACAATAAAAAAGTAGTTACTTTGCTTTTTATTTTTCCATAAAATATGGGACACGTGGTTCGAAATTCTCCCACGATAAAAAACTAAGAAATATTATATGTCCTCAAAAAAAAATCAACAGATTGTATTTTTATTAGTCTGTTTTCATATTCTTATTATTGCTTCTAGCAATTATTTAGTTCAGTTTCCCTTGACCATTTTAGGATTTAAATCTACTTGGGGAGCACTTACTTTTCCATTTATATTTTTAGCTACAGATTTAACAGTACGTCTTTTTGGAGCAAAACTTGGACGACGCATTATTTTTAATGCTATGTTGCCTGCCCTATTGGTTTCATATTTTATAACTGTTGGTTTTAGAAATGGAAATTGGTTAGGGTATAATTCGTTATTTAGCTTTGATCTTTTTGTGGCTCGTATAGCTATAGCCAGTTTCTCTGCGTATGTAGTTGGTCAGATTTTAGATATTTTAATTTTTAATAAACTTAGGCAACATCAACAATGGTGGCATGCCCCTTTAGCTTCGGGTATTATTGGTAATTTAATGGATACCGTTACCTTTTTTACAATAGCTTTTTATAAAACTTCAGATGTTTACCTCTCTGAAAATCTAGTAGAAATTGCTGCTGTAGATTATTTATTTAAAATTATAATTAATGCCTTATTTTTTCTCCCGTTGTACAAAGTAATTTTAGATAGCTTTTTAAAAAGATTGCACCGTAGAATCTCATAACAATAGATTTTATTTTACAATATATTCTCCCATTACACATATTATTTTATTCTTTTTTAAGGTGTTTTTCAATTCAAATCAAATGCTATTTTAATGCCTTCAATTACCATATTTGTACCTATAATAGCAATAATTAACCCCATAATTTTATCAAGAACCCCAATTATATTTTTTCCTATTTTTTCAACTATAAAATCACTAAGTCGAAAACATACGTAGGTAAGTAAACACATTAATCCAAAAATAAGAATTACTAAAATAATGTGCACTAGCTCGGCATCCGTAACAAAATTCATTGCAGTTACAATAGATCCTGGTCCTGCAAGTATAGGAATGGCAAGTGGTGAAATGGCTATTTCTTCATTTATAGCAACTTTTTTAAGGTGTTTTGCCGTTGGTTTTACAGATTGAAGCATTTCAAAACCAATAAAAAACACTAAAATACCACCAGTAATTTTAAAAGCAGGAATAGTAATACCAAAAAAATCAAATATAAATTTTCCTAAAACAACAAATAAAGCAACTATTATAAATGCTGTAACCGTAGCTTTTCTACTAATCCGTTCTTTAGTTTGTGAATCAGCATCACCAGTCATGGAAATAAATACTGGAATACCTGCAATAGGATTCATAATAGCAAAGAAACCTGTAAATACTGTTAGAGCAAATGTAAATAGACTTTCCATTTAAAATATAATTATTTTTTCTTGTAATTACTCAATTTCTAATCCAATTGGACAATGATCGGATCCCATTACATCAGAGTAAATAGTTGCATTTTTTACGTTTTTTATTATCGATTCACTGACTAAAAAATAGTCAATTCGCCATCCTGTATTACGTTCTCTAGATTTAAAACGATAGCTCCAATACGAATAAGCAATTTGAGTAGGATTAAAATATCGAAAAGTATCAATAAATCCTTTTTTTATAAAATTATCCATCCCATCAATTTCAATTTGAGTATAGCCTGCTGTTTTATTGTAATTGGATTTGTCATTTTTTAAATCAATAGGTTGATGAGCAACATTAAAATCGCCACAAACAATTACAGGTTTTATTTTTTCTAAATCTTTTAAATAGGTTAAAAAATCTTCATCCCATTTTTTTCGATACTCCAAACGATCTAATTTTTGTCCAGAATTAGGCACATAAACATTTACCAAATAAAAATCTCTATACGTTACACATTGTATTCTTCCTTCAGCATCATGCTCTAAAATTCCCATATCATTACTTACCGATAGTGGCTCTGTTTTACTCAATATGGTAGTACCAGAATATCCTTTTTTTTCTGCAGAATTGTAATATTTATAGTAATTGCCCATTGGCAATAATGCTTCTTCAACTTGTTTGTCTTGTGCTTTGGTTTCTTGCAGACATACTATATCTGGACCTAACTTTTTAATTGATTCGAAAAAATCTTTTTTTACAATAGATCTAACTCCATTAATATTCCAAGAGACAATTTTCATTATGTAATTTGTTTTAATTAAGCTATTTATTAATGTGTGAAAGTTTGTTTAAGTTCTATATTTTATAAAGACCATAGTTTAATAACTTTTTTCTTATAAAACAATATTACACAATATATTTTTTAATTGTAATATCTAATTAATAAATCACCATTAACTTTTATGATTATTAAAAATACTCTTATAAAATCAGCGATTAAATAATTAAACGTACCCCGCCTAATTCTTCTATTTTATAAGGAAAATGATCTCCTGGAGAACCTATAAACATAAAATTAATTGGAATATCCCATTCTTTTGATAGTTTGTTGATTAATTCTGGTCCAAATTGTTCTTTAAGTTCTATAAATTCAATTTTTATTTCAGGATATTCTCTATCTACTACTTTAATATCATTTCTAAATTGTTTAGAAATTGTATTTTCTTTCATAGATGCAGTAACCACTTTTAACTTCTTTGTATGTTCATTTTTTTGAATGTATAAGAGTACTTTATTCAAGGTTTCTACATTATCATCTTTAGTAAAATAAACAAATTCTTGTGAGTTAATATCATCAATTACTGATATTATTTTATTATCAGCTTTCATTACAAAACTACGCACTGGGTCAAAAACAGAATGAATAATTTTAAGAAGTAATTTCAACAATACTGTTCTGTTAAGCATCACCGTTATAAATATTATTGCGGGAATAAAATATTCAAGAAAGATGGCTACATTGCTTGGATCTCCAGCTTCAGGTTTCATGGAAATATTACCTATTAAAGCAAAAACAACCGCAGATATGGCTATTAAAATTGCCAACCAACCTGCTTTTTCAGGTCTTGGTAAACTATTTCTTTTTACTTTTAATAATATATTACCAATTCCAAAAAGTGTCATTACCGATAAAAAGGAAATGGTATATACACCAGCTAATAGCTGTACATCTCCTTTGGTAATAAGTAAAACAGAAATAGTTAAGAATAAAAAAATAAGAATAATTCTATAAGAACTTCCTTTTTTATTTTTCTTTAAAAAATATTGAGGTAAAATTCTATCTAAAGCCATCCGCTCAAGCAATCCTGAAACGCCAACAAAACTTGTTAATACAGCCCCACTAAGTACTAAAAAAGCATCAATACCAATTAAAATGGCCAACCAATTGCCACCAACATGTGATGCCATTTCTATCAACAGTGTGTTTTGATAGGTTTCACTTTGCAAAATAGGTATTGAAAATAAAGAGAGTGCAAAAAGTGCTGCAAGCGGATTTATAATACTCACTACCATCCACATGTTTTTTAATGTTTTAGGAAAAACTCCCATTTGCTGTTCTTCTACAAAGTTTGCAGAACTTTCGAAACCAGAAACACCTAACATAGAAGCTGCAAAACCAAGAAAAATAGCTTTGGTTATACTTCCTCCTATAATTGGTAGTCTCCAATTTTCTAGAAACTGTTGCAAGCCATTATTGACAAGAAAATAGACAATAAAAGTACTGAGCACTGCAAAAGAAGTCAAATGAAAAAGAAAAATACCAATAGCTACTTTTGCAGATTCAGAAACCCCTCCAATAGTAAGTACAGCAAAAAAGCCTAACAATACTACGGTTGCTATTATTATAGGGATTGCAGGAACCAAATGATGAAGATAATGAATGGCTTCATTGGCCGAAATTACGGCAGTAGCCATGTAAGACAACAAGGTTAAGGTAGCAGCAAAAGATGCCATAAATTTACTTGTTGTATTTAACAAAGCGTTATAGGCTCCACCGTTTAAAGGCAAGGCCCCAACTACTTCTCCATAAATTTTTCGAAATAAAAAAAGTACAAAAGAGACAATAAGTAAGGTTATCCAAGCATATTGCCCTGCAAAAGCTATAGCTAAAGCAGATACGTATAGCACAGATGAACTAATATCATTTCCGCATATTGCTGTAGATGCTAATACATTTAGTTTTTTATGACTTTTCATGAGTGTCTCATACTTATAAATTAAAATATTTAACCCATTTCAATAGAAACCAACACTTCTATTTTAAAAAATCAACATCCTTATAAGCAGGATTTGGATATTTATAAAAACCTTCTCCTGTAGCTACTCCTAATTTATTTTTATCAATATAATGCTCTTTTAAATAGTTTACCGTTTTTATTTTTAACTCATCTTGAGTTTTCTCTGCAGCTATTTTATCAATATTATATGCTGTTGTAATTCCAACAATATCAAGAATACCAAATGGACCAATTGGTGCTCCTGTTGCTTTCATCCATGTCTTATCTATCGTTTGAATGTCAGCAACTTCAGTGACCAATAATTGAGTTGCTGCACTTAATAATGGTACCAATAACGAATTTAGAATATACCCAGGCTGTTCTTTGTGTAAAGGTAAAGCCACCATTCCAATAGATTTTGCAAATTCTACAACATCATTAAAAACTTTTTTGTCTGTTGCACTATGACCCATTATTTCTGCCGTATTATGTATCCAAATGGTGTTGGCAAAATGCAATGCTAAAAATTTTGAAGGTCTGCCCGTGGCTTCTGCAAACTGACTTGGTAGTAATGTAGAAGAGTTTGTAGCAAATACAGTTTTTTCAGGTGCCACTTTGGCTAACTTTTTATAAAAATCTATTTTAATGGATGGATTTTCTGGCACAGCTTCAATAAGTAAATCTGTATCTTTAACTGCTTCTTCCAAATTAGAAGTATAATGCAAATGTTTACATGTAAACTCTATTTGTTGCTCTGTTGCATTTACATCTCTTTTATAGGCTTCGCTAAGATTACTAAATTTAGATTTTGCTTTTAAAATAGCATCGTCATTAATATCATAAACGGTTACATTAAATCCGTGAAATGCTGTTTGAAAAGCTATTTGATACCCTAAAACACCACTTCCTGCAATGGTGATATTTTTATAGTTCATTTGTTATAAAATTTTAATTATTCTTTAATTTTTTCTTCTTCTAAATAACTTTCCAATAAGTTTTTTAGACTTTCTAAATAGTTATCCATAACCCTAATATCCATCTGCGGATGTTCAAGTGTTGGTATAGTTAATGGATTTTCATCTAAGGACCTATAAAGTTCAGGATAATTAGTTTCTAAAGTTGTAGTAAGTTCTGTTATTTCTTTAAGTATGTTTTGTAGCGTTTTCACTATTGAAGTTGTTTACGGTTATTATTAAATTCTTATAAAACTATTTGTTAACAGTATTTAGTTGATGTACTAGCTGTTCATGATCCATAATATATTCCGTAATTCTAAAAACTTCTTTTCTATTGTTTCTAAAATCTTTTACAAATTGAGCCAAGCTATCTTCAAGAATTTCATGTTCAATTTTAAATTTATGAGCATCATATGCAAAAGGATTATCAATTAATTCTGCTAAATACTGTAAATGTTTATTCGTTTTCTTTAAAAGTGAAGCACATTGTTTATCTACATTTAGTAGATTCACTTCAATTTCTAAAACCTTATCTACATTATCTTTTTTAGAAATTAATAGAAAATACTTATCAATTAAATGATGTAAAAACTTTAAATCGTCTTGATAAAACAAAAGGTCAGATTTCCAATATTCGGTTAGAATAAAAAGTTGTTTCCAATTTGCGTGGTGAATGTAATTGTCTTTTGGTCTATTTCTAAAATCATACATTGTTTTGAAATTAATCTCTTTTAAAGAGAACATTTATACTTTAAAGATACATACATGTTTATCCAAAAGAAATGACCTAAGTCAGTATAAAAAGTAGTGAAGTATTTATAATGTAACCCGCAATGTTATAAGAATTATTATCATAAAAAAAAGGCTTTCAGTTAAAACTGAAAGCCTTTTTAATGTAGCGAGATCGAGATTTGAACTCGAGACCTCCGGGTTATGAATCCGACGCTCTAACCAACTGAGCTACCTCGCCAAATAATATTTTCAAACTTTAATACTAATGTTCTTTAGAGCACCATCAAAATTTGAGTGTGCAAATATAAAAACAAATTTTTCAGTGGCAAGAATTCTTTCTAATTATTTTTATCAAAAAAGTTTTTTTTAATTTAAGATAATATATATATTGCTCAGCCAAGATAAAAATTAACCTATGGCAGATAAAGTTAAATATAGTATAGAATTTGTAATGCACTCTTCACCTGGTTTTTTATACCAATATCTTTCAACTCCAGATGGATTAAGTGAATGGTTTGCTGATAATGTTAATTCAAGAAGTGATATTTACACTTTTATATGGGACGGTTCAGAAGAACAAGCTAAAAGATTGTCTTATAAAACGAACGAAAGAATAAAATACAAATGGCTTACCGATGAAGAAGATAACACTTTTTTTGAATTTAAAATTGTTGTTGACGATTTAACCTCTGATGTTTCTTTAGTAATAACTGATTTCGCAGATGATGAAGATGAGGTTGAAGAAGGAAAAATGTTTTGGGAAAACCAGATTGCAGAATTAAAACAAATAATTGGAGCTTAATATTTTAATTAAGCTAAAACTTATAAGCCTTGATTTTTCGAGGCTTTTTTTATAACTGAAATGATAAATTACAACGGTAATATATTAGAAACTCCACCTAATTTAAGTGTTAACAACAGAGCTTTTAAATATGGTGACGGTTTATTTGAAACTATTAAAATAAAAAATAGTAATGTTGTTTTTTTAGAAGATCATTACTTTAGATTAATGGCATCTATGCGAATGCTTCGTATGAATATTGCTATGGAATTTACTTTAGAATTTTTTGAACAAGAAATTTTAAAAACTACTAAAGCTAATAACTTAACAGATGCCCGAGTACGTTTTACGGTTAATAGAAAAGATGGTGGATTGTATTTGCCAACTACCAATAATACTCATTTTTTAGTAGAAGCAAGTCCGTTAACTGTTCAATTAAAAAATAAGTATGTGGTTGATTTATTTAAAGATTATTATGTCTATTCTGGTGTGTTATCTACCCTAAAAACCAATGCTAAAACGCTAAATGTGGTAGGCAGTATCTATGCCAATGAAAATGAATTAGATAACTGTATTTTACTCAATGAAAAAAAACAACTGGTAGAGGCTTTAAATGCCAATATATTTTTAGTTAAAGGTAAAACAATTAGTACTCCTCCCCTTTCAGAAGGATGTATTAAAGGCGTCTTTAGAAAAAAACTAATAGAGTTTATTTCTAAAGACGGTGAGTTTAATATTGAAGAAAGAGAATTGTCTCCTTTTGAGCTTCAAAAAGCTGATGAAGTTTTTTTAACCAATGCAATAGTTGGCATACAGCAAGTAACCAACTATAGAAAAAAAACTTTTACTACTGACGTTTCTAATTATTTACGAAATAATTTTAATCCTTAAACAAACTATTTTATTGATATGGTAACTTTTTATTCAGTTTTATAAACAACTTTTAAATCAAAAAATTCATCATACACATTATAATTAGACCAATAATTATTAAGAATTCTATTATCTGATACCGATACTATTTCACCAACTTTTTTATTAATTTTTGAAGCAATTATTTCTGCTCTTTTTTTTGCATCAGCTAAGGCTTCATCTATCAATTTAGTATATGTATCCTTTTCAATGATATATTTACACTCAATTAAATTAACATAAATACCAGAAACTCTAATATCTAATAATTTACTCATTTCCTTTTGAGATGTACATTCATACTTTAATAACGTACCTTCCATTTGATTACTATTGGCACGATATTCAAAAGCATCTTCTACAAATTTACTTACATCAATTCCATTTTCAACTAATGCTAAATAATATTGATTTTTAATTTCTGCTAAATCAGAACCTTTTTCATCTCCATAAGGGTTCTGATCAACTACTATACTTATTTTTACTCTATATTTAGAAATTTTTCTTTCTATTTTTACACTTCCTACTACTTCTATTGTATTGTTCATATTCTATTAATTTATAAATAAAAGGTATACATGTTAACGCTTTTGTATTTGATTAGTTGTGTGGTTTTACTATTAATTTTGTAAGTGAAAATTGAATTAAACTTTGCAAAGATTATTGGTAGAATCCTAAATTTTGTAATAAATTTTATACATTGTTACAATCTGATTTATATTGTTTTATCTCTTTCTAAATAAGTATAATAGTTTTGTTATATTTAGGTAATTCCATTTATAAATTCAGCTATTTATAATTAAACATTTTTTCTCTTACTATAACCAAATTAAATATTTAGGACTTTAAAAATAAGCACAAACCTTTGGTGAACCAAAAAAGCAATTATTTTTATGCGGTTTAAGTTTAAAACGTTATTTTTTATAAAATGTTTATATTTTCCAACTTCCCTACTCTGTATCATAATCCTCTTACATACCAACAAAAGTTGTTCTGTTCAGTAGAATAATTATATTCAAGGTACCAGTTAAATATTTCTCCAAATAAAAACATGCTTTGGTCACTTTTATTAGTATTATTTTAATACTTTGTTATGGATCGTATTACTTCTATTTTCCTTTTTCTGTTGTAACTATATTGACCATTTTTATCCTCCAAAATAAATTCGCCCATAAATGGATTTACTTCAGACTCATATTTTAAAACTTTAAAGGTCTCAGCATCTAGTTCTAGTTTGTTTTCGTAATGAAAGATATTATTTTTATCAAAAATAAATCCATTTTTATTTAAGGTATAATTATTTACATCAATAGGAATTACTTTATCTAAATAAAATATATTGTTTTTGTCTTTACCATAACAAAAGTCTAAATAAGTAAATGTGCTACTATCTGCTAGTTCTAATTTTATAAGTTCTTTATTTTTATAAATGAATACAGCGTTTTTATCTTTCCAATATACCGTGTCCCATTTTTCCTTTACATAATTAAAACTATCTCCATCAATTCCTTCTATCGCAATCCATTTCCAAATAGCATCCGGATTGTTTTTGGTAAAAGCACCGACTTTGATTGTACTTGGTGGTGAGTTTGGTGCAAGTATTGCACTAAAGACAAAATTTTTATCGGCCTTAATTCCTGCAACGTCCCTAAATGAAACTGGGTCTGATTGAGGGAGTTCTATAATTTGATTGGTATGCTTTCTAAACTCAAATACCCTATTGTCATAGGTATAAAAATTATCAAATAAATGAAATGGGTTTTCCTTTGTCGCTTTTGCAATTTTATTGGGCCTCTCTATTTCATCAATATACGCTAGGTATCTTTTATAATAATTTTTAAAGTTTTTATAAAAATAATTTCTTTTACTTAATGCCTTTTTAGGTTCGGGAAATGCATTGTTTTCTGAAAAAGACCAAAATTTATCCATTAAATTTTTTACAATATCTGATGGTAACTTTTGACTGATTAGCTCTACTGTTCTATCTGTAATTTTATAGGCTTCTAACACCTCAGGAAATGTAGAAGAAACCATAGCGTATTCAATTGTTTCAGGACTTTTTAATGCACTGATAATAGGTAAGGTATCTATGAGTGGATCTAATAATGTTTTGTCAAAATAATTCAGCACATATGCAATAAAACATTTTTTAGTTTTTAAATTATAATTTAATATAAATACATTACCAGGATTATTATTGCAGTTGTATAGCAGTTCACAAAAATAATACCCAAGTTTTTTATTATAAGAAGCTTTTTCAAACTTATGATTAAGAATTTTTTTTATGCCCTTTTCATCAATTTCAAATTCAATAAAGATTCCTGTTGGTTCTGCCATTATTATATATTGTTTTGTTTATAACCATTCTGATTTAATGCCTATTTGATTTAATTCATCAACCACATTTTCCTTTGCATAACATAATACTGCTTTTTTTAAGTTTGGAAACTGTTTTACATCTTCAATATTTTCAATATCCCAATAATCTTCCCAGCCTTCACCAAACCTTAATAACTGCATATAAATATCATTGCCTCCATCTTGATATATTTCGGTGATTTCGGATGCATATTTTTTGGGAATTGGTAAATCCTTAAAATATTGAGTTACCTCTGGGATGGGTTCGTACCCTTCTTTTTCAATATCTATCTTTCTTTTGTCGTACCATTCTACAAACTCATATAAGTCAAATTTGGGCTCTAAAAGCTCTTTGCTATACATCAATTCCTGAATAATGGATAGTTTAAAACCAAAATCCGTAAATTCAATGAGTTCTTCATCCAGTTCTTTAATAGCATATTTATCTTTTGTCAATTCAGGTTTTACTGAGTCTTTGTCAAAAATTTCATTGTATGAAATACTAATCAAGCAAGGACTCTTTTTACCTGTATAAGTAAAGTGCTTGACCTCATATTTCCGCATCGTAATATTGTCAAAACATTTTTTATTGATTTCAATACCATCCACAATTATTTTTCCAGTGAAAAAAGGTTTTTGTTCTGCCTTGGATTTAGTTTCCATTGGATTATAATCTGTATACAAGGTCAAATGATTTGCTCGACCGTTTGGGTGTGGATTCGTACTTATCCCCAACTCTTTCCAGTGAATTTCATTTCCTTTAGATTCAGATGGTTTCCCTAGATATTCCGCGAGCATGTTACTATGTATCGGCAATTCAATACTTTTGCCATTAATATAAAGTTTATCGTTAGCAATGCTAATTGTAAGGTGTGAAGATTTATTTTTTTTGTTAAATATGTCAAACATAAGTTCTATGTTATTAATAAGTTGCGTAGGTATAGTGAAGCTTGCTTATTTTCTCAAAATCGTATTATATTTAACAGTTAAAAAAGCCATCGCAACCTCTGCTTGTTTCTCTGTTTAACCTCCGGAATTAGTAAAAGTGTACTAATCCCGAGGAATTTATTAAGGGAAATACGAGTAGACCTATACCAAGAAATTAATTTTACATGGAGTTTTAAAACAATATTTATATTTTACTTATTATAATATTGTCAATTTCAACACCTAATAAACTGTATCTTTTTGTTTGGTTATTTCCTTTTATTCGATCACTTGTTAAAACTTATAAAACGGAATGTATATTCGTCTTTTTTACCAAAAAGGAAGTTTAGTATTTTAATTAAAAGGGAAATTTGAATAAACGCTTAAGTATTCTTTTTTTCCAAATAAAGTTTTTCCACTTAAAAGTTGTTCAGATTCTATTATAACATCGTCTAAATCAAAACCTTGCATTGTTCTTCCTAGTAAAAATGAAATTGTATAGTTTTTCCAATTTGAACCTAAACTTTGTGCTACTTTTACTGCTTTATTTATAAGTTCCCAACATTCTTGTTCTGATAAATACCCACACCAAAAACACCATTTTGTTAATGATACAGACCTACAAGTATCCCAAGCAAAAGTTGATTTTGTTTTCTGAACTTCTTCTAGTTCTAATTTTAAACCTTTAGCAATTTTCTTTTGTATTGTAATTAAGTCAGAGGAAGGCTGTTCTAAATAGGGGTCAAATTCTTTACTTCTTTCTAAAGAAATTAAATTATTTATTGTTTCAAATGCTTCTTCTTTATTTGTTATTTCCCAAGAATCTCTAAGTCCGTTTTTGTACGTATCTATAGAATCCTTTGGTTTAATTTCTAATATATCTTCACCTCTATGATAAAAAAGGATTGCTCCAAAAACTAATGCATGTTTTTCATTTCTATTTAAGGGTTTAATATTAGCAAATTTCTCAAGTTGTTTTTTCTTTCTTTTTCTTACAAAAGTAATTGCAAAGATTAAGTAAATTGCAGAAACGATTGCAATTCCTCCCATAATGTAGTAAGTATTTTCGCTCATAATAATTATAATTTATTTTTAATTGTTTGTATTCCTGAAATTAATGATAGAAGCCCTATAACTTCAAAATATGCAAGAATTGTATATTTTCCACCAAAGTTATAAACCAATTTAAACAATTTATTCATATGCACTTCTTTACCAGCTTCTTCCATAGATTTTATGTCTAAAAAAAAGTAAACCCCACCCACAATCAGTACAATTCCAATTAAGAAAAGCCATATTTGATATTGCTTTTCTAAAATGTTGATAAGTTTACTCATATTTTGCTTTTAATGTTTTGTACCGAGTTTGTATATATTGTTGCAACTGATTCTATTCTGTTCTATCTTTGTTTATAGCACAAGTTATAGATTTCATTATCAAGTCATACAACTCACTTGATAATCTATTATATTCTTCTTCAACTTCTTTTTTATCAAACCACATATCATTCCAAGACCCCATCCCTCCGAATACAAATGCTTTACTCGCTGACATTAATAATTGTCGGTTTTGCAAATCATAATTGTCCAAAATAATTAAGTCATTGTGATAAAAGCCAGATTCGGGATTCTTATTATCAAGAGTTTCCTGTGCTTTATCAAATATTTGTCCCCAATTTTCTGTTGCATGTTGATTAGCAAATTCAGATATTTTTTCAAGACAAGTTTTTAATTTTTCTCGTATTTCGTTAATGTCTAATTGTTGATTTATAATTGAGTTTTTTTCAATTACCTTTCCGTATGTTACTTGCCAAGGTTTTTCAGCCAAATTCTTATCGTGATTCCATCGACTAATCCATAAATCTGAATGATTCGTATACATTGTTTCTATAAACCAATTTCCTCCACCTCCAACAAAGCCTGCCATTTTATAATCGTCTTCTTTAACTGTTTGATAGTAAAGTCGAAGTTTTAAGCAATTTTCAGATTTTAAATAATCAAACCATTCAATTGGATTTTTAGAAACAATAATTTCTTTTTTAGAATTGAAAATGTTGTTTTTATTTATTTCTCTGAAATCAACAAAATCACAATATTGAAAAGTTGAGTTTTGTGGATAAAAATCAGTTAGTTGTCCTTTTTTCAGGTATTCATTTCCGAAAGATGTTATTGCAATAATTTGATCTAATGTTCCTGTCATTCGTTTTTTTTAGCTTGTTGGTAACAACTATATAAACGCATTGAGTTTATATAATTTATCGGGTCAAATTTAATTTTTTTTTAATATTTATTAGATTTTCTATTGAAAACTCAATCTGAAAAAGACAGTCTTTAACAGATTGAGTACCTTTAACTAACCTATAATTCAAAAATTTAATAAAACATTTATTTATATAAGAAATATTGGTAATCATAGCAATTTTCCCTATTAACTATCGGTATTTTTTGAATTGAAATTACTTCAATTTAGGTTTGTTTTTTAAGTTTTAAAATAGATACAAAAACCTTTTGAATTAAATAATTTATAACATTAGGTTTACATAAATATAAATGAAGCCGCTATCATCCATGCCCCAACAATAAGACCTAATACGCCAAGTTTACCTTGTTTGGGTGCAATTGCCTGACGTATCGCAGCTGCCTTTTCTTGAGCCTTAGAATTATTACCTAAAAATAATTTATTAATTTGTCCATAGCCTAACATAAATCCAAGTCCAGCTTCAACCAAACTCCCTGCTAATAGCGTAGCCCACCAAATTGGTGCAGATGACAACCACCCTATATTTAAAAAAGTAAAGACAATACCCCAAATACCCCAGAAGCAAAACACAAGACCTATCCATCCTTGATAAGGTTCAACTTTAGCTAACAACTCTGCCGCATTAGGCTTTTTAGATAAGATTAATGAGGGCACCGCAATGATGCTCAATAGTACTAATGAAATTCCGTAAATCATAATATTTCTTTATTGGTTATTAATTTGATTACAAAAGTGCATTAGAATACCCTGGTTTAAAACACCAATTTAGGTTAAAATCACCCCCCTGAAAATTGGGGCATAAGATTACTTTAAAACCATTGCATATAGCAAACAATAAAATTTAGTATTTAAGCTTAAATATAAAAATCAATATAAAGGTAAAATAGTAAATGAATAGATTTATATACTCACAAATAGTAACAAACAAAACTCAATAAACTGTAACTAAATACTTTAAACTAACAATTTATTAATCTAACAATCCTAATTGTATGGCATATTTAGTTAAGCCTGCAAGATTTCGAACTTCTAATTTTGAAATTAAATTTTTACGATACCCTTCAATAGTATGTTTACTTAAAAAAAGTTTATCTGCAATTTCTTGAGTAGTGTATTCTTCTGCTATAAGTTTTAATACTTCTTTTTCTCGTTTGGTAAGTGAAGAAATGACATCTTTTTCTTTATTGAACATACTATCCATATAGGCCTTTTTTATGCTCTCAGAAAAATATTTTTCTCCTTTAACTATAGTTTCAATTGCTTGGATAAGCTCTCCTTTTTCAGCATTTTTAGGTACATAACCGTCTACATTATCTTCTGTTAGCACATGTATCGTTTTAGAATCATGTCTCATGCTAACTACTAAAGTTCTGATAGTAGGAAATTTTGTTTTAATATGTTTATTAAGTTCTATACCTGTTACATCTGGCATATTTATATCAGTTATTACCAAATCAACATCCTTTCCGTTACAATTATCTAAATATTTAATTACATTTTGACCACTATTTGCAGTCATTACTATTTCAAAATCTGATTCATTAGCAATAATACTTAACAAACCATCTAAAAACATTTTATGATCGTCTGCTATTATTAATTTATATTTTCTTGATAATGCCATATTATAAAGGAATTTCTACGGTAACTGCTGTACCATGATTAATTGATGAATCTATATTTAGTTGAGCGTTTAATTTCTCTAAACGACTTTTTATATTTTGTAATCCAATACCAGTTGGTGTTTTCGTTGTATCAAAACCAACACCATTATCTTCAAACAACAATTGTAAGGAATTATTATGAATGTTTAAATGAATTTCTACATTTTTTGCCTTCGCATATTTTAGTGTATTGGTTAGTAACTCTTGAATTATATTAAAAACTTCTACTTTAATATTTTCTTCAAGAGCATTAATTTTATCTTCTGGATAAGGCATAAATACAATATCTAAATCTGCCGATGTATCTAATTTATTAATATACTCGCTAATTAAAGTTGTAAAAGCATTCTGACTAAATTTACTAGGAATTAAATTGTGTGAAATTTCTCTTACTTGTTGGTAAGTTTCATCTAATTGAGAAACAATAGTTTCTTTAAGTGACGTTTTATCAACTAAATTGTTCATTTGCATTTTTATTGCAGCTAAATTACCTCCAATGCTATCATGTAATTCCCTTGCAATTCTAGTTCGTTCTTCATCTTGGGCTTCAACCGAAGCTTTTACTAGTTTTAATTCTTGCTCTCTTATTAATGAACTTACTTTTTGTTTATTAAGTTCTTGCTGTTGCGTATTAAGTTGACTTTGAGCTTGAAGTTTTTGGTAGTACACTATTAATAAGGCAATTATAGGAATTAGTAAAATTAAAAATCCGATTAAAAAAGCATATTTTATTGTTTTTTGTCTTTTTATTTCACTCTCTTTTAAGAGTTGCTCTTCTCGTAAACTATTAATCTCATTTTCTTTTTGTAAGGTCTGATATTTTACTTCAAGTTCTTTAATTTCTTTACTTTTTTGCTCTTTAATTATTCTATTAGATACACTTACATATTGAGTCATTAAGGCATAGGCATTCTTATAATCTTTCATTTCTCTATACAAATCAACTAAACTTTGAATTACCTGTTTTTCCAATTCCATTCTATCCCATTGCACTGTATTTATATGGGCAATAGATAAAATTATTTGTGCATTATGATAATTTTTTAAGTCTTTATAAAGCTGACCAATCCTTAATACAGCATCTACATACAAATCGTAATATTTATTTTTATTGGCATTATTTTTTACCTCTTCGAAAAGTTTTAATGCACTGTCGGTATTTTTACTGACCGCCTCCATGGTGCCTAAATTCAATTTAATTTTAAGAGCTAACTTTTTATCAGGCGACTTTTCTAAATCTAATAAGGCTTCATTATAATAAGGTTTACTTTTATTGATATCTCTTTTGAGGTAAAAAATATCTCCATAATATTTTTTTGCTAAGCCTGTAAAGTAAGTGTTTTTACTATTTTCAATTGCATTATCTAATAATGGAGTAGCTTTATCAAAGGCTTCCTCCATAATATATACAGATGCCAACCCTAAAGAATGTGTGAAATACAAATATGGACTTTCTGATATTTTAGTAATTTCTAAGCCTTGTAAATAGAATTTCATGGCTTCTTCATATAAGCCTTGTAACATTTTTCCTTTTGCTAAAATACTATAGGCTTTTGATAAATGAAGATTGTCAATTACACCATCATCTTGATTTTTCTGAACTTCATCTACTAGGTATTTTCCATAATAGTTTATGGAATCTGTATTTCCTAACTCTAAATGAATCTTGGCTATAGATTCAATATAAAAGGCTTTATCTTTAAAGTTATCAGCTCTATTTAATTGCTGATACAAGGAGTCTGGAGCCCTATCAAAAGTTACGGAAAATACTGTATAGGTACTGTTGCCACCATCATCCTTTTGTCCGTAGGTTAATGAAGATAGAAATAAAACTATTATTAGCTTAAAAATTACTTTTGGCATTCTGCTAAATTAAAACAAAAAATCACTTTGGTAAAAAACCAAAGTGATTTAATTTATAAACTATTATATGTATATGTGAATTAAATATTTAATTCGTCAAACAAGGTAATTAATTTTTTATCTGAAGGTCTTGGTGCATTTGAATTTACAATATTTCCTTCAGGATCTATTAAAATAAATCGAGGTATTCCCATAATTTGATAGTCTTTTACAAACTTAGAATTCCAAGAATTATCTGCAAACAACTGAATACCTTTCAATTCTCTTTCACTGACCATATTCTTCCATTTTTCATAATCTTTTTTAGCATCAATTGACAAACTAACAAATTCTATATTTTTATTATGATATTTTTTTTCTACTTCTTTTAAAAATGGAACTTCAGCAATACAGGGTCCACACCATGTTGCCCAAACATCAATATATACATATTTGCCTTTTAGGTCGTCTAAAGAAGTAGTTCCTCCTTCATAATTCTCATAATCGAAAAATTTTGGGGAAGGCTGTCCTTTTGCTACTGCTTTTAATTTAGTATAGGTTTTTGTTATTTCTTCTTTATGCTTTTGATCAGTAGAACTTTCCATAAAAGTTTTATAAAAAGTCTCTAAATCATCAGTATATGTAATATTAAATTGTGAATAATTATAAAGCAATTTATTTTTTATAACTTCTTGTGGAATTGACGAAAAGGTATTTAAAAATGCTAAATCTCTAGACAAAGTAGAATCTGATTCCATTAAGTCATTGGCTTTTTTAGTATAATGAGAAGATACTAATGAAGCATAATAATTTGAAAATATAAAATCTTCTTCATTGGTATAATCTAAACCTTCCTTTTCTTTTAAGAAATCATCAGAAACCTTAAAGTCAGGCTTTTTTGCATAATGTGCATGGTAAGACTCATACATATTTAAAGATGCTAAATATTCATATTCTAAATTTCTTTTTTCTTTTTCAATATATTCTGCACTTATTCCTTTAATAGAGTCTAATAATGCAATTGATGTCGTTTTTATTTCTTTGGCTTTACTTTTATATGCATCTTCTTCAAGTTCGAAAAAAGCATTTCCTTCTCCTTTAAGGTCTGTTGTTTTTCTAGATTTAATTAATAAATAATTACTCACTTCTACCCCATTTCCAGAATATTTCACTGTTTCTGTAAAATTATCACTATCGTATTCTATTGTTATATTATTTCCTTTTTGAACGTAAAAAAAAGCTGGTGTTTTACCATCGAATAGAACAACATGACCAAAATTACTTCTTAGTGTATCAATAAAACTACCATCATCTGAAACAGATAGTGTATCTATATAAGACCGATCATAACTATTTAAAGTTACTACTCCATCTGGCTTATTTGTAATTTTTCCAGAAATAATTGCATAATCTATATTTGCATTATCCTTTTTACATGATATTAATAAAAGAAGAACAAATAACCCATAAAGTGTTTTTTTCATATATTTTAAAATTAAGGTTTGTAAGAAAACAAATATAAAGAAAACATTTAACTACACTCTAGTTTTAGTTGACACAAACCTATGTCTACTAAATTTTTACTAAAAAATTTTCATTAATTCTATAGTATACTTTAGATGATTAAAACAGAATAAGAATGTTTTTCAAGAATAAGTGATTAAAAAAAGAGTTGAACTTCTCCAACTCTTTTAAAATACTAATTCAAATTACTCAACTTATTATTTATTAAATTTTTATAAAAAATGTAAAGATTAATTATTAATTAAATGTAAAAAAAAGAATTTCTATTGGTTAAATTTTTCGACCAATTACATCTTTTTACCTCCAAATAACTTATTCAAAAAAAAGAGCCCAACTAATCGGGCTCTTTCAAATAACTAACTCAAATAATAAATACTCTGAAAATTAAACTTTAATTCTCATTTACTAATTTTTAGGTCCTGCCCCATATTGAGGGTTTTCCATATCAAACCAATATCTTTGTGTGTTTAATATCTCAGGATCATTGGTTCCTGGTGTAATACCTTGTTCTTCTAGAGCTGCTTTTTCATTAGCATAATTTTTACTAGACTCTAAAGGTTCATTTATTTTGAATCTACGTGGCACCGTTAATTCAACACCTCCAGCTAAGAAAGGCTCTCTTGGCAGTACAGAACTACCTGCTTTAGGTATACCTGAACGACGTACTGTAGTCCAAGTATCACCAGGTGTTGCCGCATGATTAATCATTTGTTGAATATATACTTTTTCTAAACCATCAGTACTTAAATCGTAGGCAGGTTGACTTAATAATTCAGTAATCTCACTCTCTCTTAACATTGTTGCACCAGCAGCCGCTAGTGTTCCGTCTTGATAAACTGGATCTTCTTCATAATAAGGATATCTATGATCTTTAGCTAAAAGATCCATTCTTCTTACTGATAATTCAACACCTTTATTAAAGTATTCTTGTGCATCTTCAGGAAGATTGGCTCCTAATAATTTAAACTCTGCTAAATATAGATTTGTTTCTGCAGAACTACCAAAAATCACATTTAATGGAGGATAATTATCTTTTAATTGAATTAGACGTCCTCCTGGTTTTGTTGGATACGTATGACTGTAACCTGTACGGGTTAATCTTTCAGAAAAATTTGAAGTTGAGGTATACTGTTTTTCAACTCCATTTACACTTATTCTATTTCTAATTCCTTGACTAAAATAAATATCATTTTCAGGAACAAATTTTGCGTCAGGTGCTAATGGTACTCCAAAGTATCTTACCCAAGGTTCACCTGGACCAGACCATCCTGAAAAATTACCATCAGCGTCTAATACTACATATTGCTCTACATAAGGAGGTAACTCTTTACCAGCATCAATAAAAGCTTGTACTACTTCTCCATTAAAATCATTCTTATCAAACAATACTCTAGTTCTTGGATCTTTATTGGCTACCATAAAATCAATTAAATTTTTAGCTCCAATACCTGGTTGTTGTGTATTACCAGTTCCATAATATTTGATGCTTCTTTGATAAATAAAATCATCATCTAAATTTTCCATATATCCAGCTGGAGAATTAACAACTTCTTCTACAATTGAAATAGCTCTAGCTCTATCTTTATTTACCAATCTGGCTGCAATTCTAAGTTTAAGTAAATTAGCAAATTTTGCCCATTTGGTATAGTCACCTCCATAAATTAAATCTTGAGATCCCATGTCTATTTGATTTTCAGATAATAAATCAGGAATAGCTGCATCTAATTCATCTAACCAAGTATTAAAAAGTTTCTCTTGATTATCATAAACTGGAGTAATAAGAGGTGGAGTTGTATAAGGTGCCATAGCCCCTTCGCTATACACTAAAGACCCTTCTAAATCTGTATTAGACATAAATGTATGTATAGCTATAGGAAATGTCATTGCTCTAATAGCTTTGTGAGACACCTTTTCCTCTTCTGGTAATGCATCTATACGTGCACGAATATCTCTAATATTTGCAAAAAAGGTAGGATATGTCTCTTGAGTTTCATAGTTATCCATTTCAACCATAAGTTCAGTATTACCATCACCATAAGCAGCTGTAGTAATTTGACTCCATGGATATATATAGTCAAAATTATTATAGAACCATATAGTATAATCGTTATTATACATCTGTTCGATAGTCTTAGTAACTTGAAACCTTGTATCTGCTGATGAAAGTTCCGAAGGGTTACTATTGGTCTCTGCAAAGTCATCTTTATCGCATCCTACGACAAATATAACTGAC
This sequence comes from Aureibaculum marinum, assembly GCF_003813905.1. Lineage (GTDB taxonomy): Bacteria > Bacteroidota > Bacteroidia > Flavobacteriales > Flavobacteriaceae > Aureibaculum > Aureibaculum marinum. Next base: position 17,028 of record NZ_RPFJ01000098.1, on the reverse strand, counting down.
AGTGCTAATATGTATTGAAATATTTTTTTCATTTTTATCTGTTTTTATATTAAAAATCTAAAAGTATAGTCATCGTATAACTTGCCATATATGGAGAAAAAGAACGTTCTCTAAATGATTCTGTACTAGAAGTACCTCTAAAGCTTTCTGGATTAATGTCATTTGGCATTGAGTTATATAAATAACCTAAATTTCTACCATTAAGACCTAAATAAATATTACTAGCACCTATACTTTTACTTACACTTTCTGGTAAATTATAACCAATAGAAATATTACGTAAAGCAATATATTTTAATTCTGTAAACCAATCAGGGTTAACTACACCTTGTCCCCAAGAGTTAATTCTATAGTTATAATAGCTAGCATGAGTAGGCTCTACATAGCCAGCTTCAAAAGCTTCTTGATACGTCATACCTCCTACATTAACAGTAGCTCCATTAGGTGCTGTCACCATTTGTCCATCTTCAAAAACACCATCAGGAATAATACCATCTGAGAAAGTTGTCCCTTGTAAATCTGAATATTGAGATGTCCAAGTAACACCGCCATGCTCTTCATCTCTACCTCTTAAAGATTCCTCTAAATATCCATAAGCAGTACCGTAACGGCTACTATATGATGCTATATGACCACCATAACGAGCATCTAATAATATTGAAAGAGAGAAATTTTTATATCTAAATTCATTATTCCAAGAACCTTCAAAATCAGGTTGTATTTTACCTACTTCTTTTACTTCACCTGATCTTTGGAAATATGCACCACGTCTTGAGTCTACCCAAGTTAAAAGATTCTTTCCATTATTAGGACTATCAATTGGATTACCATTAGCGTCTGTAGCTTGATATTCTTTGATAGCTGAATCAGACATTAAAACACCATATTCACCACCTTCATAAGCTACTGAACCAATACGGAAGTTACCATAATCTATGCTACCTCCTAATACTTTATAAGCTCCATAGTCTTCATGTAAATCTTTTACTTTAGTAGTATTGTTCCAATAGTTAAACGTTGAATTCCAAGAAAAATCTTCTGTTTTAATAGGAGTACCTGTTAAAGACAATTCAATACCACTATTGGTTAATGTACCTACGTTAGTTAATAAACCACTATATCCAGAAACTGTTGGTAAAGGTACTTCACCAATTTGCTCTGTAATTGTTTCATCATAATAAGAAAAGTCTATTCCTAAACGATTTTTGAAAAATCTAAGATCAACACCAACTTCAAAGGAGTTTTTAAGTTCTGGTTTTATACTTCTATCAACCAATACAGGATTTACTGAATTTGTATATGCAAAACCATCACTTAACTCATAAGTTTCTCCTGTGTATCCTTTATTGATAGCATAAGGGTCAGTATCACTACCTACTTGTGCCCAAGAAGCTCTTAATTTACCAAAGCTCATCCAATTAGGAATATCTAAAGTTTGGTTAAATAACCAAGAAGCAGAAATAGAAGGATAGAAATATGAATTATTTCCAGTTCCATCAGTATATACAAGTGCTGATGACCAGTCATTTCTACCTGTTATTGTTAGATATAATTGCTCTTTATATGCTAAATCAGCCATAAAATATAAAGAGTTTATTTGTTTTGTACCATAATCACCACCTTCTGACAATAAAGTATTTTTTGAATTTCCAAGATAAAATCTACCAGGTACAATTAATCCGCCATCAGTTCTTACTCTTGTATAAGATTTTTCTTGATCCCAAATTTCTCCTCCAAGTAATAAGCTACCTGTAAGGTCTTCAGTAAGATCTTTACTAAAGTTAAAAGTTAATTTACCTGTTTTACTAACATCATCATCGTGACGCAATTCATAATAACCACCTTCCATAGCATATCCACTACCTAAATCTTTTTGTTCATATTTAGTGTTGTAAATATTCATATTACCTTCAGCTGTAATGGTAAGCCAATCTGTAACATTTGCAGTTAATCTTACTATTGGTCTGGTAACATGTTCAGTTCTTGATTGATTGTTATTTTCATAACCAAACCATAAACCTCTATTGGGTGCATTAGCATATTCATCGCCATAAGCAGAACTACTAACACCACCATGAGATCCTAACCAATATTGTTCTTGTTTGTATTTACTTGTATTATAAATTCTTTCAAAAGTACCATCAAAGAAACTTTGTGAAATATCATTTCTTGGATTTTTAGAAATAGAAGTAGTATAAGAAATACTAGCATTAGCTGTTAACCAAGGAGCTAAATTATAAGAACCTGAAAACAATAATGCATTTCTATTAAAACTATTATTTGGTAAATTACCTGTTCTAGTATTGTAAGAATCTGACAAGTAAAAATTCCCTTTATCATTTCCTCCACTTAAAGATACTGAAGTATTAGAATTAAAACCATCTTCATAAGCATCTTTCATATTATTTTCATTGGCAGAATAAGGTATTACATTACCATCATAATCCACAATTGGTTGTCCATCAAATTTAGGTCCATAACTTAAACCTCCTCCAGCGTGATTAATTAACGTTCTATCACCATTATCATTATAATAGAATTGATTGGTATCATAAGCGTAATAATTTCCATTAGCATCTTTATTACCATAATTTATATAACCGGCCAATGTACCAGGACCATATTCATTTTGTAAAGCTGGTTGTTTATATACATGATCAACACCAAAAGTTTGTTTTACAGAAACTCCTAATCCCTTTGCTCCAGCTCCATCTTTAGTTTCAATTAAAACCACACCATTTATACCTCTAGAACCATATAAAGCAGTAGCTGCTGCACCTTTTAATACAGATACACTTTTATAATCATCAGGATTCAAGTTTTTTAAGATATTACCATAATCATTAGCACTTGAACTCCAATCTGCACTTTCGTTTGATGTGTTATTCTCTAAAATAACACCATCTACAACAAATATAGGTTGGTTATTTGATGAGTTTAAAGTTGACACCCCACGAACTTGAATTTTTGAATTACCAAAAAGACCACCATCTGAACTACCAATACTAACCCCTGAAACTTGTCCTTGCAAAGCCTGAACCGGATTTACAGTATTGGTTTTAGTCAGTTCTTCACCTTTTAACTCTGTCATACCATAACCAAGTGCTTTTGCTTCTCTTTTAATACCTAAAGCTGTTATTACAACTTCTTGTAGAGCTTCTGCACTCTCTGCTAATGAAACATTAATTGTAGTTTGACCTCCTACAACAACTTCTTGCGTAGTATAACCAATAAAAGAAAACTGTAGTGTAGCCCCTTCAGAAACTTCTATGCTGTAGTTACCATCAAAATCTGAAGTAACTCCATTAGTTGTTCCTTTTTCAATGATGTTTACACCTGGTAGCGTAGCTCCGTCGGCAGCATCAGTAATTGTTCCTGTTACCGTTCTGGTTTGAGCAAACAAACTATGCGTAGCAAATATGCCAACCAGAAACAATAAACTAAAAAATTTTTGAATCATGTTTATATTTATTTTAAGTTATGAATCAAAGTTAAAATTCTCTTAAATTTTCACATAATAATTTAGACCAACGGCTAGTTATAGAAGTCGTACAACAAATACAGAACAATTAGTTTATATGAATAACAGAACAATTATTTGATTTTGATAGAGTTAAAAAAATAGTTGGATAAAAAAAAAAGGAAATTAAAAACATATAACCATTTTAATATCAAATAATTACATGTTTCATTTTTATATAGTTGTATTTTTAACTTTTTTACATTAAAATTTTCAACCCATCTTACAGACAATTATAACTTAGCACATTACCAATTGAAAAAATTAACCAAAAGAAGTTAAAATTACTCGAGTATAAATTTTAATTTATTATTACCATTTACCAAATCTAAATGATTTATAAAAAAACTTTTATGCTTTTCTCCATTTAATAAAATCTCTTTGATCGATCCTACCCCTTCTTTTTCTATAATTAAAACTCTACCATTATAGAATTTTGGATCTAATTCAATAGTAATTTTATCAAATACTGGAGTTGATACTGTATAAATTGGATCAGCCGGAACAACCGGATAAATACCCAACATACTAAAAATTACCCAAGCAGACATTGTTCCTGTATCATCATTACCAGGTAATCCATAAGGAGCATTTTTAAAATATGATTTTCTTAGAGCTTCAACCATATTTTGCGTACGCCATTCTTCCCCTTTTACAAAATTAAAAAGATATGGATATGCTATATCTGGTTCATTGGCCATATCAAAATGTCTTTCACTAAACACTTTTTGCAACTGATTTGTGAAAGATTTTCTTCCTCCCATTAATTTTATTAATCCTTGAGTATCATGACTTACCATAAAAGAATATTGCCAAGAATTGCCTTCAATAAAACCAACATTTTTAGCAAAATTAGCTCCATCAGTAGGATTAAAAGGATGGTGCCACGAGCCGTCATCATTTTTGGGCCTTAACAATTTATAGTCTTTATCAAATAATTTTCGATAGGAAATTGAACGCTCTCGAAATCTTTTTTCATCTTCTTTTTTTCCAAGAGTTTTTGCCAATTGAGCTATAGCAAAATCAGAAATATTATATTCTTGTGTAGTTGATACCGAACCACCATCAGAAGTTGTTAAATATCCTTTTTCAATATAATTTTTAATTCCAGGTCTCAGTGGATTTTCATATAACTGATCTGCACTTTTTATCATAGCTTCATACGCCTTTTTAACATCAAAATTACGAATGCCTCTAAGGTAAGTATCCGCCAAAACAATACCTGCCGGATCTCCAACCATGGTTGTAGTTTCTGTTGAATTCAGTTCCCATTTTGGCAACCATCCACTTTCATCATAAATAGCTAACATACTATTTACCATGTTCAGTTGCTGATCTGGATATACCAATGACATTAAGGAATGTAAATTTCTATAGGTATCCCAAAATGAAAATACAGTAAATCTTGTTCCTTCTGTTTTTAATGTTTCTCGTGTACCCATTTTAGGATACTCTCCATTGGTATCATTCAATGTATTTGGATGAATTAAGGTGTGGTATAATGCGGTGTAAAATACCGTTTTATCATCTTTTGTTCCTCCTTCTACAGAAATTTTTGATAATAACCTATTCCACTCCAATTGTGTTTTATGATATACTTCTAAAAATGATGAATCAGCTATTTCCTTTTGTAAATTTTCTCTTGCATTTTCTATACTTATATAAGAAACTCCAACTTTTACTTCTACTTTAGTTGGTTTATCAAAATTATAAGAAAAGTAACCACCAATACTGTCTCCAACAACTTCTTTATAATAATTTTTATAGAATCTTTCTTTACCATTATACCCCATCCATTGGGCTTCTACACCAGTTTCTTTTCTTGTTTTTTTCCATACCCCAAATTCATCGCTTTCTATATCAACCTTAACAACAAAATATACTGGATATGTTTCTTCTGGTTTATAGTAACAAAAACTACCTACTGTTCTAAAACCTTCTATTTCGGTAGAAGAAACTGTTTTAATCATTCCTCCTTGCTCATTGGTTAATCCCAATCCAAGATTAACAAGAATATTTGCTTTTCCTGCAGGAAAATGATATCTGCTAATACCCGCTCTAGTTGTAGCAGTAGTTTCTACTTTAACTTTAGATTTATCTAAGACAGTACTATAATATCCTGCTTTGGCAATTTCATCTTTATAAGTAGTTCCATATTTTAAATGGTTAGTCTCTAAATTACCAACAGTTGGCATCGTAATTATTACGCCCAAATCTGGACATCCAACGCCACTTAAATTAACATGAGAAAATCCAGTTAAAAATTCATTTTCATAAACATAAGGATTTGACAACCATTGACTGTCCTTCTCCAACTTATTTTTTTTACCTGCAACATTAAAAGGAGAAATACTAACCATTCCTCTAGGAGCGATGGCTCCAGGATTTGTTGCTCCAAAATTTGAAGTACCTATGAACGGATTCACATAATCTACTGGGCGTTGTGCACTTAATAAAAAACTAAAACAAATAGTACAAATAAAAAGAAGGGGCACTTCTTTTTTTTGAAGAATAAATTGAGGGAACATTATTAATGTTATTATTTGCGTTAACGCAGGTTAGCATTTAATTTTTTTCAAAATTATCAAAATAAATCGATCTAAATTATAGAAATACTAAGCAGTTATTAACAACAGAAGCTATCATGTATTTAACTTCTTGTTAAATATACATTTCCTCATCATCATTATTTTTAGTTTTTTTAGTATCGGTTGTTTGCTCTGGATTTGATTCTGCTATTGGTGGTTCTTTTTTAAACAAGTCCATTATAGCACCAGATAAATTTTTAATAATATCAGATGCAACAAAAGTTTCATAAACTTCAGTTTCCATACCTATTTCGGCGGTTTTTCCATGAAGATAAACTCCCAGTAGAGCGGCTTCAAAAGGATGGTATTTTTGAGCAATAAGCCCGGTAATAATTCCAGTAAGAACATCTCCACTACCTGCCGTTGCTAATGCAGGATTCCCTGTTGAATTAAAATACAACTCACCTTCATGAGCTATAGCTGTAAAGGCCCCTTTTAAAACCACAATAATTTTATGCTTTTTAGCAAATAGACGTAATTTTTCTAATTTATCATAATCATCTTTCCATTTACCAACCAATCTTTCAAACTCTTTAGGGTGTGGCGTTAAAACAGAATTTTCAGGAATCAATTCAATTAACTTCTTATTTTTTGATATGATATTAATAGCATCTGCATCTATCACTAATGGAATTTTATTCGTATTTAAAAACTTTTTAAATCCATTGGCTGTGGTAGTTTTTGTTCCCATTCCCATTCCAACACCTATTACACTTGGCAGCACTTCAAAGTTAAAATTTTGCAATTCATTATCTCCATCAACTTCAACCATTACCTCTGGAATTGAAGTTTGCAAAATTTCATAACCACATTTTGGTATGTGAACAGTTACCAATCCGCTTCCCATTGTTAATGCTGCTTTTGCAGAGAGCGATACTGCTCCAATTTTACCAAAACTACCGCCAATAATTAATGAATGACCAAAATCACCTTTATGAGAAAATTTATCTCTAAAACGATAGATAGGCTTAATTTCTTCTTTAACAAGCAAATAATTAGAGGTTTTGGCATTGTAAATATATTCCTTATCTAATCCTATTTCTAATACTTCCCATGTTTTTGTATAAATTCTATTTTCTGGTAATAAAAATGCTAATTTAGGACTCTGAAAAGTCAACGTATGATACGCTTTTATAACAGAATCTTTATCTGTTACAGCTTTTTCAGCAAACAAACCCGAAGGAAAATCTATAGATAAAACATAAGCATTAGAGGCATTAATATGTTGTATTACCTTTTTAATAAAATTCTCAGGCTTTCTACTTAAACCTAAACCAAAAATAGCATCAACAACCATGTCATTTTCAGATATTTCTGGCAATTCAGTTTCACAAGTAATCATATCTGCCCATACCCCAATTTCTTTTAATCTATCATAGTTTTTAAGAAAAACATCAGAGCGTTCATTTCCACAATTAATTATGTTCGTTTTTACATTGTAACCGTACTGTTTTAAATGTCTAGCAATAACTAAACCATCTCCTCCATTATTTCCTGTACCACAAAAAATTTGTATATTAATTTGACTTCCTTGTAATCTAGCATGTATCCATTCAAAACATAAAATACCTACGTGCTCCATCAAATCGATAAAACTTATGTTCTTATTTTTTACTGTGGCGGCGTCTGCCTCGTATAATTGTTTAACTGAAAGTATTTTTGGCATTACAAATTATCTTTATCTTATAAAAATAAACAACATTTTCTAAATTAGAAATAGAAAATGTTGTTTATCTGTTAAATTTTATTTGTTATTCTATTAACTATCTAATTCCAGAAAACGGAATAAAGAGCTACTAAAATTATCATCACGGCAAAAGCCCCTATATTAAAAACTGGATCTGTTTTAAACAATCCTTTAAACAATGTAATTCCTTTAGAGTCATCTTCACCTTTATTTTGGAATAAACTTACCAGAATAATTACAATCATTGTTAAAATACAAGTATATCCCATTTGATTCATAAAAGGAATGTCAACAAAAAGTGAACTTGTTGACCATCCATTCGGAGCCACTTTAAAATACATAGCAATTGGTATAGAAGCTAAAGCACCTATTATTGCAGCTTTATTTGTTGTTTTTTTCCAAAATAGACCTAAAATAAATACAGCTAATATACCAGGACTAACGATACCAGTATATTCTTGAATGAATTGAAATGCTTGATCTAAATTACCAAGTTGAGGAGCTAATAATGCTGCTATCAGTAACGCAACACCTGCAGAAATTCTCCCCATAGTTACTGTACTTTTATCATTAGAGCTTTTATTTATATATTGTTTATAAATATCCATTGTAAAAATAGTAGAAGTAGAATTTAGCATTGACGCTAGAGAAGAGACAATAGCAGCCGCTAAGGCAGCAAATGCTACTCCTTTAAGGCCTACAGGTAAAAACTGTAACAACCAAGGATATGCCTTATCTGCTTGTTCTAAAGAAGGTAAATTTTTAGTACCAGCTACACCTAAATTTGCCATAATTTCAGGGTCATTAACCATAACATAAGCAGCAATACCTGGAATTACTACAATTAATGGAATTAATAATTTTAAAAATGCCGCTAATAAAATCCCTTTTTGGGCTTCTTTTAATGATTTAGCAGCAAGAGTTCTTTGAATAATATATTGGTTAAACCCCCAGTAGTATAAATTTGCTACCCACATACCTCCAACTAATACAGCAATACCTGGTAGGTTTTCATATTCAGGGTTTGATTTGTCTAATATCATAGCAAAACGTTCTGGAACCTCTTCATAGATTGTTGATAACCCTGCTACAAAACCATTTCCACCAGAAACTGTATCCAAGGCCAAATAAGTGGTAACCAACCCTCCTAAAATTAAAAATACAACTTGAATAACATCTGTCCAAGCCACAGCTGACAACCCTCCATAAAGAGAATAAGCTGCAGCAAAAGCCGCTAAACCTATAACACCATAAACCATAGGTATACCCATGATTGTCTCTAAAGCCAAGGCTCCTAAATATAATACTGTGGTAAGATTTACAAATACATACAAAGCAATCCAAAAAACAGCTAAAATGGTTTTAAGATTTGTAGAATAACGTTTTTCAACAAATTCTGGAATTGTATACAACCCTTTTTCTATGAAAATAGGTAAGAAAAATTTACCTACAATAAGTAGAGTAAGAGCAGCCATCCATTCATAAGAAGCAATGGCTAAACCAGAAGCAAATCCTGAACCTGACATTCCGATAAATTGTTCTGCAGAAATATTAGCAGCAATTAAAGATGCTCCAATTGCCCACCAAGGCAAAGATTTACTAGCTAAAAAATAATCTTCTGCATTCTTTTGATGCCCTTTTTTATCTCTTGATACCCATAACCCTACACCTAAAATAAGAAATGCATAAGCTATGAATATAAAATAATCCCAAAAATCGAAATGTGCGGTCATAATTCTATTAATATTATTAGGTTAATTGTAGTACAAATATTGCAATTTTTATCAAGAAATCCTTAAAAAAACACATGAATAATTAAATTCTAATAACAAAATTTACATTGTATTATTACAATAATTATCTTTAAAAATTTCAAGTTTAAATTTTACTCTTTATTTTTTTTATTTGAATTGTTTCACCATCTAAAATTGTCTTCTTAAAAAAGTTTAAAACATTATCTAAATCATAAAATGGAATTCCTGCCATTTCATGCATCCCTCCTTTTACAACATAAAAATAATAAGATGTTTCTAGTTCGTTTAATTTTCTTATTATGGTATTAGAACCATCTAACATAAAGTATCCTGGCTTATTAGTATCGCAATAGTGATGTGGTGCCGTTCCAAATGGGACTAAATTATCATCTGTGCCATGAAACAATACAGTAGGAATTGAATTATCTTTGGTAATATAATTGGCATTTACAACTGCTCCTGCTAATGAAAAAACTCCAGCAAATTGAACCGTTTTATATTTTTCTAAATCTTGAATAAAATGCTCTCTCATAAAAACAGCATTTAAAATTGCTTCTGCTCCTGCACTGGATCCTCCTGCAATTATTTTACTAGAATCTATCTTAAATTTTTCTTTATTCTTAACTAAAAACAAGGCTGCATCCATATAGTCTTCTACTGCTGCTTTAAAGGTATTATTTTTTTCTTCTTTAGGACAATCACAGCCAAAACCAGTCAATGTTCCTTTTCGCGTCAATCGATATGAAATTGAAACCCCAACAACCTTATGTTTAGTAACGTACTCAGCTAATTTCTGTTCTGAAGGATTATCTCTAGTACCGCCTCCAAATCCGCCTCCATGCATCCACAACAATACTGGAAATGCATCTGTAGTTTTAGATTTTTTAGGTAAATAGACATCTAACATCAAAGTATCTGTACCTTTAATAGCATATGTATAGGTAGTTTTAGTTTGTGCATACGATGTACAAAAAAATAAAAAAGTTAGTAAAGCTACTATAGTTCTCATAAAATATGAATTCAATTGGGTTTCTTTTAATTATTCATTTTTAATTTGTAAGCTCTTTTTATTTTTTAAGTATAAAACTGTGTTTAAACTCAAAATCAGACGAACTTGCAATACCAATTTCAAATTCTCCAGGTTCAGCAATAAATTCCAAATTACTATTATAAAATTTCAAATCTTCTACTGATATAGTAAAATTAACTGTTTTACTTTCTCCCTTTTTAAGAGCAATTTTTTTAAATCCTTTTAATTCTTTAACTGGACGTGTTACACTACCAACTTTATCTCTTATATATAACTGAACCACTTCTTCTCCATCATAATTTCCTGTATTTGTAACCGTAACACTTGCATTTAGTATATCAGAAAAAGATATTTCTTTTGTAGATAATTGCAAATCGCCATATTCAAAAGTGGTATAACTCAATCCATATCCGAAAGGATACAGCGGTTCATTTTTTACATCCAAATAATTACTTCTGAATTTTTCGAATTTTCCTTCTTTATTTCCTATTGGTCTTCCTGTGTTTTTATGATTATAGAATATAGGAACCTGTCCTACATTCATAGGAAAAGTAGCGGTTAATTTTCCTGAAGGATTAACAGCTCCAAATAAAACATCTGAAATGGCTAAACCTGCTTCACTTCCTGGAAACCACACGTTAAGAATGGCAGGGACTGTCTTATGCTCTTCTACTATTGCTAAGGGTCTTCCTGTAAATAACACCATAACCACAGGCTTGCCTGTTTTTAATAACGCTTTTAATAAATCTTTTTGAACTTGTGGCAATTGAAGGTTTGTTACACTACTACTTTCTCCACTAGATTCAGCACCTTCACCAACTGCAGCAACAATAACATCTGCCTTAGATGAAATTTCAATGGCTTCATCTAATAATTCTTTATCACTTCTTCCGTCTCTTGGTATTTCTTTACCAAACATAGTGACACGTTTTTCCATTTCTAAATCGTGATGTAAATTACTTCCTTTAGCATAAAGAATAGTTGCTTTATTCCCTACCACAGTTTTTAGACCTTCTAATAAAGGAATAGATTTTTCTTGAATAGTAGCCACACTCCAAGTACCAGCCATATTTACGGCTGTATTAGCTAATGGGCCAACAAGGGCTATAGTTCCTGATTTTTTTAAAGGCAATACCTGGTTTTCATTTTTAAGTAACACCATAGATTCTGCACTGGCTTTTCGAGCAAAATTTCTATTTTTATCAGTAAATACTTCTTTTTTAGCACGATTTATATCACTGTACATATATGGGTTATCAAACAGTCCTAATTTATATTTTGCTGTAAGTATTAAACGAACCGCATTGTCTATATCATCCATACTCACTTTACCTTCTTCTAAAGATTTTTTTAACGTTGTTAAAAATCCTTCTCCTACCATATCCATATTACTACCTGCTTTTAAAGCCATCGCGGAAACTTCTTGCAAATTACCCATACCATGAGCAACCATTTCATTAATCCCCGTATAATCTGTGACAACAAAACCATCGAAGCCCCAATCTTTTCTAAGCAAATCTGTAAGCAACCATTTATTGCCAGTTGCAGGAATTCCATCAATTTCATTAAAAGAAGCCATTACTGAACCAACACCAGCATCTACTGCAGCTTTATAAGGCGGTAAATACTCGTTATACATTCTAATTCGACTCATATCAACAGTGTTATAATCTCTACCTGCTTCTGATGCCCCATATAAAGCAAAATGTTTTACACAAGCCATAATAGTATTATTTAGGCTTAAATCATCGCCTTGATACCCTTTTACCATAGCTTCAGCAATTTTTCCTCCAAGATATACGTCTTCACCTGAACCTTCAGAAACCCTACCCCATCTTGGGTCTCTAGAAATATCAACCATTGGAGAGAAAGTCCAGTTAATACCATCTGCAGAAGCTTCTTGAGCAGCTATTCTTGCTGTTTTCTCAATCAAATCCATATTCCATGAAGATGATAACCCTAATGGAATAGGAAATGTAGTTTGATATCCATGAATTACATCCATTCCAAAAAGTAAGGGTATTTTTAAGCGGCTTTTTTCTATAGCAATTTTTTGAATTTCATTAATACTTTCTGCTGATTTTATATTAAAAAGACCACCTACTAAGCCTTTTTCAATTTTACTACCAATATCAGAATTTGTTGCTTGTCCTGTGGTTATTTGTCCTGCACTTGGTAAGTTTAATTGCCCTATTTTCTCATCTAGAGTCATTAACTTCATTAAAGAGTCAACACGAGCGTCTATAGATAATTTAACTTGAGTGTTTACTATCTTTTGACCTTGACAAGATGTAAAAAGAGAAGTAATAATTATAAAAAATAAAGTGTTTCTTAAGTTTAATAATTTCATTTTGTTTAGTTTTTCTAATGAAACAGTTCTAATAATTTACAGGACTGACAGTAATTTTATTGTTTTTTATTTGAAAATAACCAAGAAAGTAATTCAGGTTCTGCAAAAGCAGCATCCCAACTATTATGATTGGCTTTACTATACAAATTAAAATTTGGTTTACCTCCATATTTTAATAATGATGAAACCATATTAACTGATAATTGAGGATTTACAACATTATCTTCAGCTCCATGAAATACCCACATTGCTGTGTTTTTTGCATAACTTTTTGCTAATTCTGGATTTCCTCCACCACATATTGCAAATGCAGCTGCAAATAAATCTGGTTTTCTACTTAACAATTCATACGTACCCATGCCCCCCATTGAAAGACCACCTAAGTAAATTTGATTTTTATTTATATATGAATTTTTAACCAACTCATCTAAATATCGCATTACCAAATGCATTGGTTTTGAAGGTTTAGCTTCTTTGGGAAAATTTATTGACAAAGGTTGAGTTGATCGGTCTATTTCAACACTAGCCCAATATTCATTTTCTTTACACTGAGGAAAAACTACAATAGCTGGATACTTTTGTATGGAGTCTTTAAATAATTTACTACCATGAACGAGTTGTTTTTCATTATCATTACCTCTTTCTCCAGCTCCATGTAAAAAAACGACTAAAGGATAACTCTCCTCTTTATTAAAATTTTGAGGATATAATACTCTTAGTTTTAATGTATCTGTACCTTCTACAAGATATTCTCTAACATAATCTTGCTTTTGTTGAGAAAAAATTGTCGTAGAAATAAGTGAAATTAGTAACAATAATAAATTTTTATATTTCATAATTTGTATTTTTTAAATTTAGATTAAATTTAATAATTTTTAAGGATACAAAGGTTCTAATTCTTTATTGTTTAATAACTAAATCCTAATTTATCTAATCCTTTTTTAATATCATCATTTTGCATAAATAGACTCCATAACAACCCTGTTCTATAATTTTCTATCATAATAATCTGAGGACCTTGATCTATGGCCAAATATGCCTTTGCCACCCAGTCATATTCGGGACTAAAAGCATCATAAAAACCTGCTTCCCCAAATAATTTATCCTTATTTTTATAAAAATAATGCATTGCCTTTAATGACTCTTTAGGTGTATAAGGTATTGAACTAATTGCTGCTGTTGGAGAAATAACTCCACTATCATTATCAGGTTTATGTGCCTTATATCCAATACTTCCATCTGCATTTCTGGTATAGCTAGCCGTTAACCCCCAACAATTTTCACCATACCCTTTAAATTGTTTTGGATTTTCTAAACAGTATTGATAATTAATATTAGAATGACTTACGTTCAATTGCCAATAATTGCCATATTGATCTGATAAATTTTTAGGATTTAATCCCAAAAAAGAATAATGTGCAAAAAATAAAGGACCTCCATATTGAGAAGCTCCTACATGGTTTAAAACTAAAGGAAATCCATACTGAGTAACTGTTGATTTTATAGCTCCATTCATAGCCCAACCTGCATCATAAACCTCTTTTGAAATACTATATTCAGGCGATGCGGCAGCTAAAATATAGGTTATTAGGGTTTCATTATGTCCGTTTAACTTGAGATTCATATCAAAACCATAATTAGGACTCCAATGCCAAAACAAGGCATTTGTATCATTGGTATACCAGTTCCACTCTACCCCTTTCCATAATTCATCAGCCTTTAAAGCGAGTAATTTTTCCGTTTCACTTCCATTTTTAAAATACTCTTTAACACAGAGTAACCCTTGTGCCAAAAATGCGGTTTCTACAAGGTCTCCACCATCATCTTTAGTACTAAATGGTTTTACTTTTCCTGTATTTCCATCTAACCAATGAGGCCAAGCCCCATGAAAGCGGTCTGCATTATCTAAAAATATAAGTATTTTTTCTATCCTCTCAACAGCTTCTGACCTTGTAACATACCCTCGTTCTATGCCTACTAAAATTGCCATCAATCCAAATCCAGTACCTCCTGTAGTAACTGTATTTGCATCATGGTATGGGTCTTCTGGAAAATACCGTTCTCTGGCAGCACCAGAATTAGAATGAGCAACATTCCAAAAGTATTTAAATGTTTCTTTTTGGGTTAACTCAAGTAATTCTTCATCAGTAATTGTAACATCAGAATTTACTGGCTCAGGAGGTGTGTATAAATTATCCTTTCCACAAGAAGTAATAATGACCGCAATTGTTAAAATGATGAAATTTAATTTTATATCAAATTGCATATGAACAAAGGTTTTATTAAAATTTTATAGTTACTCGAGATATGGACTCGTAAAACCTAATTTTTTTAATCCGTTTTGGACTTCTTTATTTTTCATAAATAAATTCCACAATAATCCTGTTCTATAATTTTCTATCATTACAGGAATTGGACCTTGATCAATTGCTAAATATCTTTCTGTTTTCCAATCACTATCTAAAGCAACAGCATCATAAGGGCCATATTTACCTATATATTCAGGCATGTCTTTATACAAATGTCTTAACATTTTCATACTTTCTTTAGGTGTATATGGAAACGATGATAAAGCGGCTGTAGGAGAAATAACTCCTAAATCATTACTTGGGTTATGACCTGCATACCCCTCTGGAGAATAACTAGAGGTAAAACCCCAAAAATTTTCACCATATCCCTTATAATTTTTAGGATTATCAACTGCATATTTATAATGAATCATTGCATGGTTTCGATTCAATTTCCAGTAATCACCATAACTATCTTTTAACCCTTTCGGATTTAAACCTGTATAAGAATAGTGTGCCCAAAACAGAGGACCAACAGGAGTTCTACCATCTGGATAATGATCTAATTCAGTTTCTAAACCATAAAAAACTGTATCTTTGGTTATATTACCATTTCTTGCCCAACCTTTATGATATACTTCTGGTGTAATGGAATGTTTAGGTGAACCTGCAGCCAATACATACATGATTAAAGCTTCATTATATCCTTTTACAGGAAAATTCATTTGCCAATCATATTCCGGTGACCAATGCCAATACAATACATTTTCACCTTTTGTATACCAGTCCCACTCAACTTCATTACAAAGTTGCTCAATTTTAGCTACTAACTGTTTTTCTGATTCATTTCCTTCTCTAAAATATTCTGCAACAGTCAATAATCCTTGGACCAAAAATGCAGTTTCTACCAAATCTCCACCATTATCTTTTTTACTAAATGCTAATACTTTTCCAGTTTCTCCGTTAATCCAATGAGGCCATGCACCATGAAAACGATCTGCTTTTTCAAGAAAATTAACAATTTTTACATATCTATTAAAAGCATCTTCTCTTGTAATAAAATTTCGTTCAACACCTACTAAAATAGCCATAAGCCCAAAACCACTACCTCCTGTGGTTACTGTATTTTTGGGTGAGGTAGGATAAACATTATCCATATGAATACGCTCACGAGCTAGCCCTGAATTAGGTTCTGCCCCTTCCCAAAAATAATTAAATGTTTGCCTTTGTATAAGATTTAATAACGATTCGTCTTCAGCTGTAAGATTAAACTCTTCTGTTTGTTTTTTTTCTTTAGTTTTGGCATCTGGTTTATTCTTTTCTGTACATGAAAAAATCAAAACGCTAACTAAAATTATAATATAAAAATGGTTGTATGTTTTCATTGGTAATCGTGTTATTGTACTGGGCATCTCTTGAATTGTCTGTACTATTATAATTTATTATTTTTACAGAAGAGACCTAATAAACCCCAGTACAGATAAAAAGATTCTATATTAATTTTGACTACAATATTTGTTTTCTAATGAATTAGTAAACACATTTTAAATTTTAGCTGCACTCAATTAAGAATGCAGCTAAAAAACCATCCCATCCAGGTTTTAGTTGGAATGGCAATTACTAACTCAAAATAATTATCTTCTACATTATAGCTTTAATCTCTTCAGCGGTCAATGCTTTGTCATAAATATATAATTCATCCATTTGCCCTTTTTCAGTTTTATGACTCCATCCTGAGAAATTAGGGTCTCCTGACATTATTACTAAATCTCCTACATTACTCCAATCTATTCCTGGAAAATCACTTTCTC
>NZ_RPFJ01000097.1 GCF_003813905.1 Aureibaculum marinum | reverse complement strand
AGCACCAGTAGTACCTGTTAATCCTTGGATTCCTTGTTCACCTTTTTCACCTTGATCTCCTTTTTCGCCTTTGGCACCGTCTTTACCATCAATACCATTTGTACCGTCTGTACCAGCTGCACCCGTATCACCTTTAGGACCTTGAGCACCAGTAGCACCTGTTAATCCTTGGATTCCTTGTTCACCTTTTTCGCCTTGATCACCTTTTTCGCCTTTGGCACCGTCTTTACCATCAATACCGTCTGTACCAGCTACACCCGTATCACCTTTAGGACCTTGAGCACCGGTAGCACCCGTTAATCCTTGAATACCTTGATCACCTTTTTCGCCTTTGGCACCGTCTTTACCATCGATACCATTTGTACCGTTAGTTCCGTCTGTACCAGCTGCACCCG
>NZ_RPFJ01000096.1 GCF_003813905.1 Aureibaculum marinum | reverse complement strand
GTTGACGAAGTCTCAAGCTTCTGCGTGTATAATAACCTTATTCCTCTCTTTTGTCTTTTCTGATTTATGCTTAAATTTAATGAATTGTAAACTTAAGCCGTGTATAATTAATTGCTAGTTCTAGCTTACTTACGAAAATCCTCGCGGATTTCCTATCTGGTTTTTATTTAATAAATTAGGTGCTTAAACACGCCACTAATCATACACAAAATCGTCAGACTGTCTAATAACTTATTGCTTTTAATGGAGTAAAATTTTCATTGTTTTTCAGTTTTTTCGTATCTTCTAACCATGAAATTTATTATTGGAAAAGACCGAAAACAGACCT
>NZ_RPFJ01000095.1 GCF_003813905.1 Aureibaculum marinum | reverse complement strand
GGATTTACAATATTCATATTGTACATGTATTGGGTATATTGAGGATCTTGTTGACTATGCCCTTCAATTGTACATAATCCTAATATTATTAGTAAAATTACTGATATTATTCTCATTGTGTTTTTAATTTAGTTTTCGCTTCTTTAGATGAAAAAACATTTTATTATTTTCTATAATAACTTAATTTAAAAATTAAGTTTAAATTAAACCTACACCTTTCAGAAAGAGGTGTAGGTTTCTAAATTTATTAATAATTTATATATACCCAATCTGCAATTGGTTCTCTACCAGCTTCATTAAATTTAATAATTATGTAATATGTTCCTACAGGAACCTTGTTACCTTTACCGATAGTCATTGTACCAGTAGAGTAACCATCCCACCAATCTGCTTGAATACTACCATTTCTACTGTATTCATAAACTTTGTTACCCCATCTGTCATATGCCTCCATTTCAAAGTTTTTATACTTAGACAAGGCTGGTATTATCAATTCATCATTAAGTCCATCTCCATTTGGTGAGAAACCTTCAGGAATAATATCACACGAAGTTGCATCTAAATAATTTGGTGTACCATCTTCATCACAATCAAAATCTCTAGGATCACCACCTATTTCATCAACTTCATCAATAGTAGGTATGCTATCACCATCATCGTCAGTATCTCTGAAGTCAACTTCATTATCTCCAGTTACTAATGTATCATAGTTAGAAATACCTGCAAGTGTTTTATCTCTGTTTGGTAAATCATCTGCTGGATTATCAATTACTACTAAGCCATTAGGGTCAGCGAAATCTCCAACTGAACCATCATATGCATCATCTAATCCGTCATTATCAGAATCGTTACCACTAGGTAATACATCTGGCTCACCATCAGCATCAAAATCATGACCTTCAGTACTATCTGGAACATTATCATTATCAGAATCTAAATCTAAATAATCAGGATCGCCGTCACCGTCAGTATCAACAGGTGAAATACCTGAAGGCCCATAAGCATCATCTAATCCATCATTATTAGCATCAACACCACTTGGATTGTTATAACCTGCTGTAGTTTGAGCTTCAACATTATCAGGAATACCATCTCCGTCAGCATCTTGATCTAAATAATTAGGATAACCATCTCCGTCAAAATCGCCAGTTCCTTCGACAATAGTTAAGATGCCATCTGCATCATCGTCAATATCTAAGAAATTTAAATGACCATCACTATCAGAATCTAAAGGTTCATAAGTAATATCCGCACTAGCGGTATCATCTGTTTCTATATCAAAGAACAATCCATTTGAGCCAAAATCTACAGGGTCTCCATCAATTACACCATCATTGTTAGCATCTAAATCACCAAGACCAGCTTCATCAACATCAAAAATACCATCGCCGTCAGCATCTAAATCGAAGTGGTTTGGTATACCATCACCATCAAAATCGTAAGCTGGATTAACTCTATCATCAGGATATGCCCCTAAAGAAATATTATTATCATTTTGGTCTAGGAATGCCCAAACGCCATCGCCATCATTATCAGCATAAGGATCCATTCCATTATATTCAACTAAATCAGGAATACCGTCATTATCAGAATCTAAATCTATAGGGTCTCCCACACCATCACCATCAAAATCAGGATATACGGTAAGCAATGCTGGATCAGAGATAACATCTGTATCACAAGCAAATGCTGGAGAAGACAATACTACTCTATACATATAACCATTATACTCTAAAGGCACCATAGTTAAGGTCAGTTCTTCTGAAGTTGCACCTGTTACTGTTGGCTCTGTACCTCCATTAGCTATATCTGACCAATTAAGACCCGCATCTGTACTCATTTGCCATTGATAGGTAATTGTATTTTGTAAATCAACACTAAAGTTAGTATTTGCATTAACAACAATTACTTGATCCATAGGTTGAACTGCAATAGGTTGTACCTCTACACCAGCTTCTTGGAAATCATAAATGTCATTATTATCTAAATCATTAGGTTCTGTATAACCAGTAACACCAGATGTATTTACGACACCATTAGCATCTACTGATAAGCCCGTGTCACTTCCTAGTCTTCCATTATCATCATTGTCTTCCATTCCAGCTTCAACAACATCAAAACAACCGTCGTTATCAGCATCTAATTCTAATGAATCAGGAACACCATCTCCGTCAGAATCAGCCGTTGGGATAGCAAGAACACCACTATCTGGAGCGTCTTCTATTAAGTTTAATAATCCGTTTGCACCAAAATCAGATGGGTTACCATCTAAGACTCCATTATTATCTAAATCTACTATTGTTGTTCCATTTAATTGACCAGATTCTACAATATCATAAATACCATCATTATCTGAATCTAAATCTAAATGATTAGGAATACCGTCTCCGTCTGTATCAAACCCTGCTTCAATTAAACCATCAACATTTCCGATGGCAGCATCATTATCATTATCATCTAAATAAAGTGGAATTCCATCGCCATCAGCATCTGTGTATGGATCCACTCCACCTGCCTCAACAACATCTGGAATACCATCGTTATCAGAATCTAAATCTAGATAATCAGCAATACCGTCTCCGTCTTGATCAGCGAATACAGTTAATAATACTTCATCAGAAGTTACTGCTCCTTCACAAGCCAATACTGGTGAAGAAATTATAACTCGATACATATTTCCACTTAAAGTTGTGGTGTTTGCATTAATTGTTAAACTCGCTGTATTAGCTCCAGAATAAATTCCTCCATCAGTCACGTTATTCCATGTCACTCCTGCATCTGTACTTTCTTGCCATTGATAGGTTGGTAAAGAACCTAAATTGGTCACGTCAAAATTTGCATTGGCATTTAATACTACATTTTGGTCTGTTGGTTGAGTTGTAATAGATACAGATTCACCTGCTTCTTGGAAATCATAAATTCCATTACCATCTACGTCTGCCGGTTCTGTATAAACATCAACACCAATTACTCCAGCACTTGTAACTACACCATTACTATTAGTATTTAAACCTGCTCCAGGAGTTCCATTGCCTAAATATCCATTATTATCACCATCAACAAAGCCTGCTTCAATAACATCGCTACAACCATCGTTATCAGCGTTGATTTCATTAGAGTCAGGTATTCCATCTCCATCAGAATCAGCTGTTGGGTTAACAAGAACACCACTATCAGGAGCGGTTTCTAATGGGTCAAATAATCCGTTAGTACCTACTGTACCAGAGTTTGCGGCGTCAATAATACCATCATTATTCGTATCAACTATATTATTTGCAGCATTTATTTGACCAGATTCAACTATATCATAAATTCCATCATTATCTGAGTCTAAATCTAGGTGATTTGGTACACCATCTCCGTCAGTATCATAAACATCAGGAATTCCATTATTATCATCATCGGTATAGTCTGTAGTACTTCCATCACCTGCACCACCATCATCTACTGTATCCATCCAATTGTAAATACCATCTCCATCCGCATCTCCATAAGGATCATTACCACCTGACTCTACTGTATCTGGAATACCATCATTATCTGAATCTAGGTCAAGATAATCATCAACACCATCATTATCCCAGTCAATATCTAGAGGTTCTCTCCAATCAGGCTCTCCTCCTGGAATATCTAAGTCTGGGAAGTCCGTTGGTACAGTACCTCCATTTGTAGGATCTGGACTTATAGGATCAACATCGAAAGCATTATCTAACCCATCATTATCTGCATCAGCATTAAAAGCTACGGTTTCAGCAACACCATCATTATTTGTATCCCAAGCTTCTAAAGCATCCGAATCTCCATCGTCATCTGAGTCTAAATCAGTATAATCAGGAGTACCATCTCCATCTGTATCTGTTGGTACAATTGCGTTAGCAAGTTGATCTATAACTCCTATTGTATTTCCGTTATCACCATCATATGCATCGTCAAGACCGTCATTATCAATATCAAAACCGGAAGGAGCTATATAACCTACGGTAGTTTGTGCTTCAATATTATCTACGATACCATCAGCATCAGCATCAATATCTAAATAATCTGGTCCATAAGTACCATCTGTATTTGGTATTGGCAATGGAGTAGATTCTAAAGTATCGTGTAATCCATTATTATTTGCATCCAATAAAGTAGAAGGGTCTCCAGAAGTTACATAATCAACCTGAGCATCTCCGTCAGCATCTACACCACCAGCTTCTATAACATCTGAAATACCATCAGCATCAGAATCTAAATCTAAGTGATTTGGTATACCATCGCCATCAAAATCGTCTATTGGAAAAGCATTACCAGGACCTGTTAATGGGTCATGTAATCCATCATTATTAGCATCTGTAAACCCATCAACCATTCCGTCCTTATCACCATCTACACCGCCTGCTTCAGTAATATCTGGAATACCATCATTATCAGAATCTAAATCTAAGTGATTTGGCACACCATCACCATCTGTATCTGGCATTGGAAGAGGAAGAGATATATTGTCATCTAGACCATTTCCGTCAGCATCTGTAAATCCGTCTACCATTCCATCATTATCCGTATCTATACCACCAGCTTCTATAATATCTGGCATACCATCGTTATCAGAATCTAAGTCTAAATAATTTGGTATACTATCACCATCATTATCTGGAACTGGGAGCGGAGTTGTTGCTAACGTATCATCTAAGCCATCACCATCAGTATCTGTAAAACCATCAAATATTCCATCGCCATCAGCATCTGTACCTCCAGCCTCTGTAACATCTGTAATACCATCATTATCAGAGTCTAAATCTAAATAATTTGGCACGCCGTCACCATCAGCATCTACGTTACCTTCAATACTATCTGGAATACCATCATTATCTGAATCTAAATCTAAGTGATTTGGCACGCCATCACCATCTGTATCTGGCATAGGAAGTGGTGTAGTTGCTATTGTATCATCTAAACCATCACCATCAGTATCTGTAAATCCGTCAACCATTCCATCTCCATCAGAATCGGTACCGCCAGCTTCTATAATATCTGGAATACCATCGCCGTCAGAGTCTAAGTCTAAATAATCTGGAACACCATCGCCGTCTGTATCTACATTACCTTCAACGCTATCTGGAATACCATCATTATCAGAATCTAAATCTAAATAATCTGGAATACCATCTCCATCTGTATCTGGTACTGGAAGTAGTGTATCATGTAAACCATCACCATCAGTATCTGTAAAATCATCAATCATTCCATCGCCATCATCGTCTGTTCCACCTGCTTCTACTACATCTGGTATACCATCATTATCTGAATCAGAATCTAAATAATCAAAAATACCATCATTATCTTTATCACAAAAAGAGGCCAACGAATTTAAACCAATGGTAGTTGTTGGAAGTCCTGTTGTAGTTATAGTTAATGTAGTAATATTTACCCATTTAAAATAAGATATTCCTGTAATATTTGGGTTTATAAAATCACTAATATATTGCACTCCGTCAATTGAACCACCACCAACAACTTCATGACTGCCAATTAACGAAACCACTTCATCAGCTGGTGTTCCAAACAACCAGCCATCTCCATTGGCGTTAAGATGATCAAAACCGATTACAACAGTAATAGGATTGTCGAAAGTAAAAGTAATACTTTCACCATCACCACCTACTAATAGTGAACCTGGATTACCACCATGCCCTAACGTTGAGTTACTGGTATATTGACCTGTTGATGCAAACAATTTTGAACCTCCATTTACATTGAAAGACATTGTAAATGAAACTCCTTTTAAGGTACCTGATCCAGAAGCATCGCCTCCATTTCCAGTACCGTAATTCCATAATGGAGCATTGAAATCATCAATTTCATAAACACCGTACCCACAATCTTGCTCAATAGCATCTGGAATACCATCATTATCATTATCTAAATCAACAACATTTGGAACTCCATCACCATCACTATCAACTCTATCATCAGTATCGTCACAAGCATCTGAAATACCATCTTCATCTAAATCTGGCCCAACTGTTATTACATCTGCTGTATTTGCTTGACCTGTTGAACCAGCTGCCAATGGCACACCATCACTATCAACACCACCTGTTAACATCCCATTTGCATCTATATCCGCTGAAGTAAAACCTCCTGCAGCCTCAATAGCATCAGGACAACCGTCACCATCAGAATCTTTATCTAAATAATCTGGAGTACCATCTCCATCTGTATCTGTTGGGGTAGCATTGTAAGCACCTTCATCAGCATCTAAAATACCATCATTATCATTATCCAAATCAGCATAATCAGGAACTCCATCTCCATCGGTATCTATATTTGGAGCAAAATATTGAAAGTTAAAAATTAAATCAGCTCCACTAGGAGAAGACTGCCCAGTATTTGTATCATATTTAGAAATATCTGCATAATCTGCAGGATCTAAAGGAGCATCAAAATCTGCTATTGAATAACCATATACTGTTTGACCTGGAGTAAGCTCAAAATCTTCCCATCTAAAAAACACACCTTTTATAGACTGATTCATTCCAATTTCAGCATAAGTATATTGTGTATCAATTTCTAATTTCGACAATATATCGTAATAATAATTTGTCGTTAAAGCTGGACCATAAGGATCGTTTCCTCCGTTTCTAACTACAATAGAATATGACGTCGGGTTTCCAGAGCCATCTATTCCAGTAATTACAGCTACTCTAACCAAGCCTGACCCTCCTCTTTCAAAAATTGGAAAACCAGCCTGCATATCAATACTCCTAAGTGTTCTAGGTTCATTAAAAAGAACATCTATACGTTCTATATTAGAATATTGAGTCCCTGAAATATTATTAAAAGTATTATCCAAGCCAACATCAATAATATTAGCCGAAATAATATCGCTAACTGTTGCAAAATATGGTGCTAAATAATTATTTGCTGATTCGTCAAAAGGACTATCAAATTCTCTGTACCAAGGATCAAAATCATCTCCTGTTGTAAGAGCATTATCTACACGGTTTATAATATAACTAGAAGGTGTAGGTGCTGGAACATATAGTTGCCCATCAACAGTAATATCATTAACAACAGTACTAGACCCGACCCCAAAGTTTAACGTTTCTCCGCCTGTAGCAGTACGAACATCTAGTGTATTAGTAATGACAGAGGTACTCCATGAGTCTACACCTCTAGCAATACTTTTATCAAGACTTTGTGAATGACTATTAATACCAATACCAATTGACAACAACAAAATCATAGCTGTTGTTCGCCACTTTAAAAATTCTTTAAAATTTAATGCAGTTAAGTAACTTTTTTTCATAATATTCTCTTACTTAGTGATGTATGTGGTGTAGTCTATAGAGTTATTCATAGAAACACATAAATTTCTCCCCAATAATTATTTAATCTTTTGTATCTCTACAATGAATACAAATATATAAAAAATTGTTAAAAAAGCATTTTACGCTTCTTTATTTTGGAAACAAATCAAAATGAAAATTTATTGTTAAGAACAAAAGAAAAGGCTAAGCCTTATAGACATAAGGTTTAGCCCATTTTAAAAGGTACTAAGAAGTTATTATTTTATTTAAACAATTAAAAAACAATAGTAATTTTTATAATTAAAAACCACTACTTTTTTTTCTAAATAAAGTTAAATTAACACAAAGTGTCTATCTTTTTAAAAGAATCTAGGTGATTTTAAGTTTTTCTTTGAAAAATCTATGTCCCATTGTAAAAATACTTCATGGGTGCCATCATTATAATTTCCTAAATTTGTTGTAGTATAATCATACG
>NZ_RPFJ01000094.1 GCF_003813905.1 Aureibaculum marinum | reverse complement strand
ATGAGAATAATATCAGTAATTTTACTAATAATATTAGGATTATGTACAATTGAAGGGCATAGTCAACAAGATCCTCAATATACCCAATACATGTACAATATGAATATTGTAAATCCGGCTTATGCAGGTTCACGAGGGACATTAAGTATAGGTTTACTAGGCCGCTTGCAGTGGGTAGGTATAGAAGGAGCACCCAAAACAGCGACTATGGCGATACATGCCCCATTAGGTAAGAATTTAGGAGGAGGTTTTTCAGCCATATTAGATGAACATGGACCAGTAAAAGAGACCAATGTATATGCAGATGTAAGTTATACAGTAACATTATCAGAAGAAGGGCGTTTGGCTTTTGGATTAAAAGG
>NZ_RPFJ01000093.1 GCF_003813905.1 Aureibaculum marinum | reverse complement strand
ACCTCATAAGTATATATTAATTCTTCATGAATATCACCACAGATGGTTTCGACGTAATCTTCACCAAGAGAGACAGTTTGATTATCAATTTTAGCAGAATACCAATACCTGTACAGCACTAATGTATAGAATACTCATAATTAAAACAAGTATTATCTTCTTTTTATTTTGCTTGTTTTTAGCAAATTAAATAGAACTATTCCTTTCCTTACTGAAGAGCAATTGAATGCATCAGTGTTGTATAAACCTGTCAAAGGAATCGTACCTTTAATTTTTCCAAATATAGTTCAGGAAGATGATGAGACATGATAGCAAAAGTTATCAAAACAAATTTCACTTTAATGCTCTTCATTTGTTCCCATAACTAAATTAACTTCATATAGAGGTACATACTTCTCATTAAGGTCGGATTCTTTTAAGATAAAAATATTATATCTTCTTTGCGTTTTATAAACATTATCGTCTAAATATTCATAATAATATGGTGGATAACGCAATCGTAAGAGTTTTGAGGCCTGATTTAAACTTAGTGTATCTATTTCCTTTTCAAACTCATCAGTCGTGATGATATTTCCATTTTCAGTGTACTGATCAACTGTGACTTTGGGCAACAGAATTTTATAATTATTTTCATTATTATCTTCAATATAAATATGATTTAATAATAGCCACCATCCATTGTTATTGTTATTATAACTATATCGAATCTT
Source organism: Aureibaculum marinum (assembly GCF_003813905.1). Taxonomy (GTDB): domain Bacteria; phylum Bacteroidota; class Bacteroidia; order Flavobacteriales; family Flavobacteriaceae; genus Aureibaculum; species Aureibaculum marinum. The sequence goes on along the minus strand of NZ_RPFJ01000093.1, from coordinate 987 downwards.
TACAGAAGTTTCATCACTTATGTAGATAGAATCTTTTTCTGAAATCATCAGAATCAGTGAATTTTTACTAATTTGGGAATAAGAATTAACTGTAATAAAAGATATAAAAATTGTAAAATATATGCTTCTTTTCATAATTTTTTAATTAGGACAGCTTTTTGTAATTGAATGAAAATGATCTGTTAGTGCCTTTTCTAATTCTTGCTTTTTGGTGTTTGACAAATCTTTATATGCTTGAACATTATGATCTTTTAAACCACGCCAAGCTAAAGCTTCATAAAAAGAGTCAGGTAAAGGATTAGTACCATTATTAGTGTTGTAATTGTAATCGCCCACTAAAACATTTTTATAAAAGTCTTTTAATGCATCTTCCATTGATTTTAAATATAGCTCAGCCATAGTCTCATGTTGGGCTGTAGGTTCAAATTTGGTTTGTTTGTATTTCTCATAAGTTTTTATAAAATCCAAAACTTCATTTGTTTGGTCTGACGTATTTAATTTTCTTAACATGTCAGCATGAATATATTCATGCAAAATCGTTCTCGCAACTTCTAATGCAGAATTTTGATTTGCCTGATAAGAACTTATATCAATAAATATTATCTCATTTCCTAAAGTAAATCTCGTTTCTCCATTTAAATCATCATTATTTTCTCCAAAGATTCTATCTACAGACTGAATTTTAATATCAAATTCCGAATTACCTTTAAAGTTTTGCATTATTTCTTTTACAAAGGTATTACCTTTAGAAGTCAAAAAATCATTTATACACTTCTCTTTATCAGTTAAATCATCAGAGTCAATATGCTCTTCCTCACTACCATCACCCTTATCTTCTTCAGGCACAGTTTTATTATCTTTTTCATCATACGGATCTACAAACGGATTATCAGAAATAGTTTCACAGACCTCATAAGTATATATTAATTCTTCATGAATATCACCACAGATGGTTTCGACGTAATCTTCACCAAGAGAGACAGTTTG
>NZ_RPFJ01000092.1 GCF_003813905.1 Aureibaculum marinum | reverse complement strand
TTTGAAACAGGATCACAATTATGTAGTTATGTTGGGATTACCCCCACAATAAGAGAGTCTGGCAGCAGTGTAAGAGGTAGGAGCAGAATTAGTAAAGTAGGTAACAGAAAACTACGTAACCTTTTGTTTTTATGTTCTTTTACGGCTTGTAAGCATAACAAAGGGTGTAGAGAAATCTATGAACGAATTGTAAACAAGGGCAAGAGTAAAAAATTAGCTTTAATAGCTGTTTCTAATAAGTTATTGAAACAAGCTTTTGCTATTGCAAAATCGGGAAACCCTTATGATGCGAGCCATATTTCAGTATTAAAACTAAATAACTAAAAAATATGGTGATAATTATTGCTTGTTGCATTGGAAATAAAATCGACCGTAGGAGATTTATTCTAATTCAACAATACAAGAAAACTATTGTCAAAATTTAATGAAGAAAAGGCTTGGTTTTTAGCTCAGTTCTTTGTTGTACGCAGTATTTTATATTTGAAAAGACATTTTAATATCATCAAATTTCTTTTTTTCTAAATCTTTTTTTGATATTCCAAAATAATATTTTCCTT
>NZ_RPFJ01000091.1 GCF_003813905.1 Aureibaculum marinum | reverse complement strand
TTTGAAACAGGATCACAATTATGTAGTTATGTTGGGATTACCCCCACAATAAGAGAGTCTGGCAGCAGTGTAAGAGGTAGGAGCAGAATTAGTAAAGTAGGTAACAGAAAACTACGAAATCTCCTGTTTCTATGTTCTTTTACGGCTTGTAAGCATAACAAAGGGTGTAGAGAAATCTATGAACGAATTGTAAACAAGGGCAAGAGTAAAAAATTAGCATTAATTGCCGTTTCTAATAAGCTATTGAAACAAGCTTTTGCTATTGCAAAATCGGGAAACCCTTATGATGCGAGCCATATTTCAGTATTAAAACTAAATAA
>NZ_RPFJ01000090.1 GCF_003813905.1 Aureibaculum marinum | reverse complement strand
TGGTAAGTTCGGCTAATATTTTCAGTTTAAATGGTTCTGAATACCGTCTAATTACTTTGTCATTTCTATACATAATGTTTAAAATTATGTAGCCTTTATTCAGGACGGGTCAAAATGTATGCTAACGTTGTTGTGTATGGTTAGTTGCGTGGTTAAGCACCTAATTTAGCAAATAAATCACAGATAGAATATTCCGCAGGAATGTTCGTAAGTCGGCAGTGACCAAGCAATTAATTATACACGGCTTAAGTTTACAATTCATTAAATTTAAGCATAAATCAGAAAAGACAAAAGAGAGGAATAAGGTTATTATACACGCAGAAGCTTGAGACTTCGTCAAC
>NZ_RPFJ01000009.1 GCF_003813905.1 Aureibaculum marinum | reverse complement strand
AGAGTCTAAAGAGTCTAAAGAGTCTAAAGAGTCTAAAGAGTCTAAAGAGTCTAAAGAGTCTAAAGAGTCTAACAATAAGGGGTCGCTAAACCCAAGCTATGGAAATAGGACATAAGTTAAAAAAGCTTAGAGAAGCTAATAATCTCTCACAAAAACATGTTGCGTATTTTTTAGAAATTTCACAAAAAACGTGGTCTAATATAGAAAGTAATAAAAGCAAAATCGGCTTAGCACGATTGTCAAAATTTAGTCAACTGATGAATTATGATATTTTAGAACTTTTTATGGAGTTGGAAATCGTTACTATAGAAGCTATAAGAGATATTCAAAAAAATGCAGATGATGATAAAGAGTTAGTTGATAAAATGAATAGGCAGTTTACCGAAAGGCTTAAGGAAAAAGATGAAATGATTGCTTTGTTAAAAGAGAAAATTGAAAGGTTAAATGGAAATTTAAAATAGTATTTTTAACTGTATCATTCAATCAATCTCAACTCTATAAGCCAGTACTTCCAAATCCACCTGCACCACGTTTGGTTTCATCCAAAATTTCGACTTGTTCCCATTTGGCTTGGGTATATTGAGCAATGACAAGTTGAGCGATGCGTTCTCCGTCGTTCACGATAAAATCTTCATTTGAAAGATTGACTAGTATCACACCAATTTCACCACGATAATCAGCATCAATAGTACCAGGAGCGTTAAGTACTGTAATTCCTTTTTTAGCTGCTAAGCCACTACGAGGACGTACTTGTGCTTCGTATCCAACAGGTAACGCGATAAATAGTCCTGTTTTAATGATAATCCTTTCTAATGGTTTTAATGTGATAGGTGTATCTATATTAGCTCTTAAATCCATTCCTGCAGAAGCAGAAGTTTCGTAATTAGGTAAAGGGTGTTTTGATTTGTTAATAATTCTTACAGTCATTTTTTAAAATGGTTTTTATTTCTTTTTTTTCATTAATATATATAAAAGCAATAAACATTAAAACAAATAAAGTAGATATATAATAATTGTCTTTAAATTGGTAATATGATAGTATTGATAAGCCAAATGAAAGTATAATATATAATACTATTTTATTCATTTTATAGGGAACGCTATAATACTTTTTGCCATAAAAATAAGATATTAAAGTCATTCCACCATAGGCAATTAAAGTAGCCCAAGCAGAAGCCATAAACCCGTACATAGGAATGAATATTAAATTTAGAACAATGGTAATAGCCGCACCAAAAATAGAGAAATACATACCATATTTTGTTCTGTCAGTTAGTTTATACCAAACAGATAGGTTGTTGTAAACACCTAATAATAAATTGGCTAGTAAAATAATAGGAACAATAGCTAAGGCACCAAAATATTCATCGGCTATTATAAAGCTTGCTAAAAAGTCAATATAAACAACAACAAATAGCATAAAAAATGCTCCAATTATAGTAAACCATGTTAAAATTTTGGCATAGTTATCTTTTGCATTTGCTTTATCTGATTGATTAAAAAAGTAAGGTTCTGCACCTAATTTGAAGGCCGTAATATATAAAGTCATAAAAACGCCTAATTTATAACAGGCTGCATAAATACCCATTTGCTCTTTACCAATCATATCACCTAAAAGTAATTTATCTAAATTTTCATTGGTAGTATATGCCAAACTTCCTACCATTATAGGAATACCATATCCTAACATTTTTTTTAATATCTGTTTGTCAAAGTCAATACCAAATTTAAACATTGAGGGAAGTAACATTAAGAAAGTAACAAAGCTGGCAATTAAATTGGCTATAAAAATAAAAACTACCGTAGGTGTAGATTGGTAATAATTTACAATTGTAGTAGGTATTGAAATATTATTTTTTATAGCGTAAGGAATAAACCACAAAAAGAATAGATTGAAGAAAGCATAGATAATTATATTAGATATTCTATAAAACGCAAATTTAATTGGTCTGTTTGTTACCCTTAAGTAAGCATAAGGTATTACAACAAGTAAATCAAATGCGGTAACAAACGTTAATATTTTTAAATGTAGCGGATTTTCAAAACCTAGCAACTGAGCTAATTGATTATTAAAAGATAGTAAAACAACTAAAAATAAAATTGTTGATGTAATTAATGTTAAAAATGAAGTAGAAACTACTTTGCCTTTTTCTTTTTCTTTTGAGAAGAATCTAAAAAAAGCAGTTTCTAAACCAAAGGTTAAAAAAGCAATAAAGTAAGCTGCAAAAACAAAATACCAAGTGTTCTCAGCGAACTTATCTGTTTCAAGTTTTTCGGTATGAAGTTTTGTTAAAAGTATATTAATGGCCCTAGGTAAAACCGCAGCCACTCCATAAATAACAGTGTCTTTAAAAAATCGATGTAACGAACTCAAGTTTAATTTTTTATAGTAGTTACAAATATAAAAGAAAAACCCTCACCAGAAGGTAAGGGTTTTTATATTCTATTTAAGATATTGTAATTAAGCTTCTATTGGATCAATAGAAACGTAAGATCTATTATCTTTTTTCTTTGTAAATTTTACAATACCATCAACCTGAGCATGTAAAGTATGGTCTTTACCCATATATACATTTTCTCCTGGATGATGTTTAGTACCTCTTTGGCGAACAATTATATTACCCGCAACGGCACCTTGACCTCCAAAAATTTTAACGCCAAGTCGTTTCGATTCTGATTCTCTACCGTTCTTAGAACTACCTACACCTTTTTTATGTGCCATGATTTATAGTTTTAAATTGTTAAACATTTTTTGAGGTGCTATTATTCAATACCACCTTTGGTCTCATCTTGCCATTTTTTTAACTCATCCCATTTACCCTCAGCAGCCATTTTAGCTTGCTTTGGCCATGAACCAGGGTTTTTAGATGCATATCTAGATCCTGCACCTTCTAAGATAGCTTTTAATTCTTCTTGAGAAGCTTTAGCTAATTTAGCAAAAGTATCAATACCAGCCTCAACAAAAATATCTGCAATTTTAGGACCAATACCTTCTATTTTTTTTAGGTCATCAGCAGTTGCTACTTTTGCAGCTGCTTTTGGTTCAGCTTTTTTAGAAGTTTCCTTTTTTGGTTCTTCTTTTTTAGCTTTTTTCGCTCCACTTCCAACAATACTTTCAATCTGAATTTCAGATAAATATTGGCGGTGTCCGTTTTTTACTTTATAACCTTTTCTACGTTTTTTCTTAAAAACGATTACTTTGTCACCTTTAAGGTGTTTAAGGATTTTAGCAGTTACTGCTGCACCTTCTATAGCTGGGGCACCTACGGTTACTTTGCCATCATCTAGTAAAAGAACGTTATCAAAAGTCACTTTTGAACCTTCTTTATCTTGTAAACGATGTACAAAAACCTTCTGGTTTTTAGCAACTTTAAATTGCTGCCCTGCTATCTCTACAATTGCGTACATAAATTAATGTTTTTTATAAAACCCATTTAATTTGGGTTTGCTTGTTAAAAAATGAGTGCAAATATACTTCAATTTTAGAAATAATCAATATCTAAAGTGTAAAATTTGTTGTACGTATTAAATTTATAAATTGTTAGTCAAGAGATTAAACGCTTCATTAACTTAATTTTAAGATTATATTAGGTATTTTGCCTGTTTATTTTTACTAATTTTGCGGTATCTTAAACTGATAGAGATGAAAGTTTTAAAAACAGTTTTATTGCTCACGTTAACAAGTTTAGTTATTTCATGTGGTGTTGATTCCAAGAATAATGAGACTAAAACTTATGTAACTACTAAAACTTTTGAAGATTCTAATGGGCAAATTGAGAATGGGGATGGTGCTATTGCTTCAAAATTGACTAAAGTTGCATTAAAAATTGAGGGAATGACCTGTGAAATTGGCTGTGCTAGAACTATTCAGTCGAAGCTTTCTAAGGCAGATGGGGTTAAATTAGCAGAGATAAGTTTTGAAAAAAAATCTGGAATTGTAGAGTTTGATTCTAGTAAGATTACTGAGAATGAGATAGTTGAAATAGTTGAGGCAGTTGCAGGTGGTGATCTGTATGATGTAGTTGAAGTTCGAAAGACTGAATAAAAAAGTAAAAAAACCTTTGTTTACATGAAATATAATTAGTTATTTTGCGTTTCGTTAACGTATTAAAACTAAATTTAAAACAAATGAAATTAATTAAAGGATTATTAGCAATTGCTTTAGTAAGTTTAATTGCAGTTTCTTGTAAAGAAGCTAAAGACAAAGCTGGCGACACTATGGATAAAGTAGAAGAAGCAGCACAAGACGTAAAAGATACTGCTGAAGAAGCGGTTGAGGACGTAAAAGATACAGCTAATGAAGCAGTTGATTCTGTTAAAGCTAAAGCTGAAGATTTAAAAGAAGGTGCTGAGAACGTTGTAGAAGACGTTAAAGAGGGTGCTGAAAAAACTGTTGACGCAGTAAAAGAAAAAGCAAATGATGTTAAAGAAGCAGTTACTAACTAATTCTTAACATTAAAACTCTATAAAAAAAGGCTTCCAATTTGGAAGCCTTTTTTTTGTAAATTATTTTGTTGGTTCTTTTCTTAATGAAAAGTAAAAAAAGAATAGGCTAATGAAAAATAGTAAACCTATCAATTGATGCATAACGCCATAAAATAATGGTATGCCAGGGTTTATGTTTAAAACAATCAATACTCCTAATGTTAGTTGTACAAATATTAGAATTGTAATTATGTTTAACCATAATTTTGACAATCTAGAAGTTATTTTTCTATAGGTGTAATACAAATACACCGTAAAAAAAATTAGAAGATATGCTAATAAGCGGTGAATAAACTGTATTAATGCAGGGGCAAATATGAAGGTGTCGTAGTTGGTAAGGTTCATCCATTTCCAATTTTCTAATTGGTGAAGTACTTTTGGAATGAAATATCCATTCATATCTGGCCATGATTGATAATACAATCCTGCTTTCATACCAGCCATAAGTCCTGCAAAAATCATTTGAATATAGGTAACACCTATAAAAATTGGTATAATAATACCTGGTTTTTTTTCTGAATTGTTATTGAAATTATACACGTCGGCAATGGTTTTAACCATAAATACAATACTTGTTAATGCTAATATAAAATGCAAGGTTAGTTTGTAAGCGTTTACCCAAGGGCGGTCAACTAAGCCACTTTTTACCATAATCCATCCTGCGGAAGCAGTAAGTGCTGCAAATAGTACAACTAGAAATAGTCGTTTTATTAAATAAAAGTCAATTTTTTTTCTAATAACAAATATAATGAAGGGGATTAGAAAAATAAACCCTAGAATTCTCACCCATAGTCTGTGAAAATATTCCCAGAAATAAATGAATTTAAAGTCAGAAAGGTCAAAATGCGAGTTAATTTTATGGTATTGTGGGGTTTCTTTGTAAAGGTCAAAAGCTTCTTGCCATTGTTCTACATTTAAAGGCGGAATTGTTCCGCTAACTATATCCCATCGAGTTATCGAAAGTCCAGATCCAGTTAATCGAGTTATGCCACCAAGTACAACTTGTCCAATTAGCATAACCAAACCAATAATTAACCAAATTCTAATTGTTTTTGAGTATTTATAATTTGAAAGAGTCAATTTTAAAAATCTTTAAGTTACTATTGTTAATGGTATTTGTTAAATGTTGTTTTTTTAATTAGAGGGTACAAAGGTGTGTAAAAGTTATTTCCATTTTAATGTTTCTACAATGTGCTGAAGATCTTTTTCAATATATTTAACTGCAGGTAAAATTGAATCATAGTTGGGTTTTGCTTTAAAATATAAGGCTCCTGTTACAAAATGTTTAGTATTATCCGTCAAATGAAACTGTAGTGGTGAGGCAGCATTTCCAATAACTTCTCTTAAAGCACCATGTTTTTTAGAAGAAATATCTTCATAATTAGTAGATATAATGTTGTCTGCTTTTATTGTATGGTTGTAAGTCAGTTTTTCAGACTCTCGTAATAACTCGGCAAGATTGTTTTCTACGGGTCTGTAGGTAATATTAAGTGAAGCTTTTAGTTTTGGATATTTAATATTTACCCAGCATTTTTGGTTAAATTCAGCTTGAGCCAAATCAGATATTTCAAAATTATAAGGGCAGTCAGAGATTATTTCTTTATAAGTTGGAGGGCTGTATTCTAAACGTAAATAGGCCTTAGGTTTAGGTAATACTTCTTCAGAATTGCACGAGGTAAATAGTATAATAGCAATTATGGCTAGTGAAATGTTTTTAAGTAGTGGTAACATTTTGTGTATCAGGTTTTGTTACTTTTATTTGTTTTATACGTTTTTTTTCAATCACTTCTATTTTAAAAATATAGTCATTAAATAGTATTTGTTCATTTAATAGTGGAAACTTTTGATTTATTTCTAAAATAAAACCAGCTAACGTTTCGGCTTCACCTTTGTTTTCTTCAAATATAGACTCATCAATTTTTAATATTTTGTAGAAGTCTTTCAAGGCAATCTTACCTTCAAACACATAATTGTTTGCATCAATTTTAGAATAGCTTAAATCATTATCGTCAAATTCGTCACTAATATCACCAACAATTTCTTCAATAACATCTTCTAAAGTTACAATTCCAGAGGTACCTCCGTATTCATCAACAACAATGGCTAAATGATTTTTCATTTCCTGAAATTCCTTAAGTAAATCGTCTAATTTTTTATTTTCAGGAACAAAAAATGGTTCTCGGATTACTTTTTTCCAATTAAATGTTTTTTTATTAAGATGAGGTAATAAATCTTTAGAATATAACACTCCTATAATTTCGTCAATATTTTCGTGATATACTGGAATTCTAGAGTGTCCGTGTTTGATAATTTTAGCAACTACTTCAGAGAAGTTATCACTATCAGGTAAAGCAAATAAATCTGTTCTAGGGCACATTACATGAACAGTTTCAGTGTTGCCAAAAGTTACAATTCCTTGTAATATTTTTTGTTCTTGCTTTGAGGTACCTTCTTCAGTTGTTAATTCTAAAGCTTGAGATAGTGTTTCTACAGAAAAATCTGAATTTTTTTTACCTAACCTTCGTTCTATTATTCCTGTTAAATTTAAAAGTGGAATACTTAGAGGAGTAAGTAAAATACGTAAGGCATTTATAGGGTTTACCATAAAGGTGGCAAATTTCAGGGCATTTCTGTTGGCATATACTTTAGGTAGTACTTCACCAAATAATAAAATTAAAAAGGTGACTAAAATCACTTCCAGCCCAAAGCGTAGTAAAGCATTGGAAATATTGCTAAAGAGGTAATTGCCTAAGTAAGCAAAAAGCAAAACAATTAAAATATTGATAAAATTATTAGTAATTAAGATAGTTGCTAATAATTTTTTTGGTTGTTCTAATATGGAGGATACTAAGTTGTTTTTCTTTGAGTCTTCAGCATTGTTTAATTCTGTTTTTGATAAAGAAAAAAATGCAACTTCTGATCCAGAAATTAAAGCAGATATTATTAATAAAATAATAAGAGCAATCATTCCAGTGGCAAAAGACCAGTCTATAGTAATTAGTAAAAATAAACTCGAAGGTTCGGGATCCAAGATTATGCTGTTAAATTAAACTTAAAATGGTAAATCGTCGTCATTTTCTTGCGGAGCCTCATTAATTTGAGGTTTAATAGTTTGTTCTGCAGAAGATGCAGTGGGTGTACTTTTAGATTGGCTATCTATATCTTTTTTAGTCGTTAAAAAAGTCATTTCCAATGCATGAATTTCTGTAGTATATCGTTTAGAGCCGCTTTGATCATCCCATTGTCGGGTTTTGATTCTTCCTTCAACATATACTTTGTCGCCTTTACTTAAATATTTTTCACAAATTTCTGCTAACTTATTTCTAACGACAATGTTATGCCATTCGGTGGTAGTTACTCTTTCTCCTGTTTGTCTGTTTGTGTAAGTTTCATTTGTAGCTATAGGAAATCTTCCAATAGAATTACCTCCTTCAAAATAGTGCATTTTTACTTCATCACCTAAATGCCCAATTAACATTACTTTATTTAGTGTACCAGCCATTGTTTTAATAATTGTTGTCAAAGATAATGAAAATATAAATCTAATATAGTTAAAAATATTAAATTCAAAAGTTAAAAATAGACTTCTATAAAGTTGTTTATTAAAGTTGGTACTGGATATTTTTTCAAACGATCTAATGAAATGCTGTTTTTGTATTTCTTTTTCGTAGTTATTATCCAAAATTTAACTGATAAATGTTGGTGAGATAGCTTGTGTGTAATTGGTTTATGGTTAAATAATGAGATCTCACTCTTTTCAGTAATTATTTGTTGAAATTCATCCATTAGAATAAGTTCATTTATATCAATTTCTTGATGAGTTTCAATGAGAGGAAATTCGTATAGGTTTTCCCATATACCTTTACCTGTACGTTGATTTATTATAATATTGTTATTGGCATTTATAATTACTAAATAATTGAAAAATCTATTTTTAATAGTTAATTTTTTATGTTTTACGGGTAGTTTGTCAATTGTTTTGTTTGAAAAAGCTTTGCATGAATTTTGTAAAGGACAGGTATTACAATCAGGATTTTTTGGTTTACATTGAATAGCACCAAATTCCATTATTGCTTGATTGAATGTTGCGGGATTATTAATATCTAATAACTGTGTTGCTAATTTTTTAAAATATTTGATACCTTCGGGACTATTAATAGCTGTTTTAATTCCAAAATATCTCGCTAAAACTCTATAAACATTACCATCAACAACTGCACAAGGTTTATTGTAACTAATAGAAGCAATGGCTGAGGCTGTGTAATCTCCTACGCCTTTGAGTTTTAAAAGGTCTTTGTAGGTATTCGGAAACTTTCCATTTAATTCGTTTGTTATATATTTAGCAGAAAAATGAAGATTTCTTGCTCTTGAATAATAACCTAATCCCTGCCATAATTTAAGTATTTTTTCTTCGTCAGCGGTTGCTAAATCTTTTATGTCAGGAAAGGTGTTTACAAACTTATTATAATACGTTAACCCTTGATTTACTCTAGTTTGTTGTAGTATAATTTCTGATAACCATATGTGATAAGGATTGGTAGTTTTACGCCATGGTAAATCGCGTTTATTTTGTTCATACCAATTTATTAATATTTCTGAAAAAACCATAGTTTTAATAAAACACGCAAAATTAAGGATTTATACCTTTAAATTTTAACAGATAGGCTAGTTAAAATTGATTTATTGTTTTATCTTTGCCAGCCAAAAAATACACTTATAACAATAATAAAATAAATTTAGAATGACAAAAGCAGAGATTGTAGCCAATATTTCAGAAAAATCTGGTATTGAAAAGGTTGATGTATTAAGAGTAGTTGAAGATTTTATGAAAGAAGTAAAGGATTCACTAGAAAGCAATGAAAATGTTTATTTAAGAGGTTTTGGTAGTTTTATTATTAAGACTAGAGCAGAAAAAACAGGTAGAAACATTTCTAAAAATACAACTATAAAAATTCCAGCACACAACATTCCTTCTTTTAAGCCTGCTAAAGTATTTGTAGAAGGTGTTAAAAAAAATGTGCCAGTAAAATAAGTATTCACAATAAAACAGATATAGATTATGCCAAGCGGTAAAAAAAGAAAACGCAGTAAAATATCTACTCACAAGCGTAAAAAAAGAAGTAGACAAAACAGACACAAAAAGAAAAAATAGCTTAAGCTATTTTTTCTTTTTAGTAGTATCAAATCGTTCTTTGAAAAGAAATTTGCAAACACAAATTTCATCGGGTTAATAAAAAAACTCGTAAACATTTTTTTAATCAGTCTATACCTTATTAGGTATAGATACAAAACTTATACAGAGTGAAAACAGAATTAATAATTAGATCAACTTCCTCTGATATAGATTTTGCCTTATTAAAAGATGGTAGACTTAATGAGTTACATAAAGAAACAAATGACAATAATTTTAATGTTGGTGATATTTTTTTAGCTAAAATTAAAAAGACCTTGTCAGGTTTAAATGCGGCTTTTGTAAATGTAGGTAGTGAAAAAGATGCTTTTTTACATTATCATGATTTAGGACCGCAACTGTTATCTTTAACAAAGTACATTAAGTTAGTAAGCACGGGTAAACTAAAAGATTACACTTTAAAAGACTTCCATTTAGAAAAAGACATAAATAAAAATGGATCAATTGACCAAGTTGTAAAAGCTGGTCAAAATTTATTAGTACAAGTTGTTAAAGAGCCGATATCAACCAAAGGGCCTCGAATAAGTTCTGAACTTTCTATTGCTGGTAGATATTTGGTATTAGTACCTTTCTCAGATAGAGTTTCGGTATCTCAAAAAATATCGAACAAAAAAGAAAAAGAAAGGCTAAAACGACTTGCAAAAAGTATTAAACCCAAAGGCTTTGGCGTTATTTTAAGAACGGTTGCCGAGGGTATAAAAGTTGCTGAACTAGATAAAGATTTACAAAACTCTTTACAAAGATGGGTCAACTTAAGTAAACACTTGCCTAGAGCTCAAGCTCCAGCAAAAGTGCTGTCTGAATTAAATAGAGCTTCCTCTATTTTACGTGATATTTTTGATGATTCATTTACTAGTATTGTCACTGATGATGCTGAATTGTATGAAGAATTAAAACATTATTTAGAGCGTATTGCTCCTAAAAAAGTTTCTATAGTCAAATTATATAAAGCTAAATTGCCAATATTTGAAAAGTATGGTATAGAGAAACAAATAAAAACAGCATTCGGTAGGACAGTATCAATGCCAAAAGGAGCATATTTAGTTATTGAACATACTGAAGCATTGCATGTAATTGATGTAAATAGTGGTAATCGTTCAAATAAAGCCAATTCGCAAGCAGACACTGCACTAGAAGTAAATTTAATTGCAGCGACTGAAATAGCTCGACAGTTGCAATTGCGTGATATGGGAGGTATTATAGTAGTAGACTTTATAGATATGCATACAGCAAGTCATAGACAAAAGTTGTATGATCATTTAAAGAAAGAAATGAAGTCAAACAGAACTAAGCATAAAATTTTACCTCCTAGTAAATTTGGCTTAGTACAAATTACAAGGCAACGTGTAAGGCCTGAGATGGTCATTAAAACAAAAGAAGAAAATCCAAATAAAAATGGCGAAGTTGAGGCTCCCATAATTTTGGTAGATAAAATAGAAAATCATTTAGAACGGATTATTGATAAGTCTAAAAAAGGAATAACACTTCATACTCATTCCTTTGTAGAATCTTATCTTAAAAAGGGGGTGCCCTCGATTCAACAAAAATGGTTTTTTAAATATAAAAAGTGGATTAAAGTTATACCTAGAGATGCTTACCAATATCTTGAATATCATTTTTTTGATAAAGATGACAACGAGATAAAATAAGGTAGTATTATTATATCATAATAAACCTGCAAATTTAATTTGCAGGTTTTTTTTTGCCTAAATTTCATATTTCAAAGTAACTTTGTTTTGTTCATGCTAATTGGGACACATTTATTATGAAAAATAAAAAATTTTATACATTAGAAGAAGCCAAACGAAAGTTTGAAAGTTACTGTGTTTACCAAGAACGTTGTCATGCAGAAATTGAAAGTAAACTTTATGAAATGTATTTATCTTCTAAAGAGAAAGAAGAGGTTATATTACATTTGTTAGAACATGATTTTTTAAATGAAGAGCGTTTTTCAAAAAGTTATGCGAGAGGTAAGTTTTATATAAAAAAATGGGGCAAAGATAGAATTGTTAGGGAATTAAAACATAGAAAGATTACAAGTTATAACATAACAAAAGCTTTACTAGAAATTGATGAAGATGAGTATCTGGCTACATTTAATGAGCTAGCTGAAAAAAAGAATGCACAACTAACTGAAACAGATATTCAGAAAAGAAGAAAAAAATTGATAGATTATTTACGTTATCGTGGATGGGAAAGCCATCTTGTTTATGATAAAGTATTAGAATTGACCTCGTGATGTTTAAGGTAATCTAATTTCAGTTTTTAAAGGTTAAATACTGTACCAATACCAACAGTGAATTGATTGTGAATTTCTTGAGCAGGGGTCAAATCACCAGATTTATATTTGGCTATAGGAAAATTAACTTCAGTAAATACTCCAAAACCATCACTGAAAAAATAACGAGCACCAGCATGACCGCCAAAGTTCTTTAAACTAAAACTTAATCCTGGATAAAAATCAAAATTTTCATCTATATTTAATACAGAACCAATGTTGGCATTAAATCTAGCTTTTAAGTCAAATCGATTGTCAAATGAAGCATCTACTGATTCAGGTATGCCTAAAGCATAGGAAGATACTACGCCTACAGAAAAATTCTCACCTAATCCGTAATCATAAGTTACATTTATAGAAGTTGCATTATGTTGAAAATTAGCACCTACTTGAAACTTGCTATCTTCTTTGCCGGTAAAAGCTTGTGCATTAGTAAATAAAAAACTTAGTAAAAGACCAATAGTGAGTATGTTTTTCATGCGTAATATTTTTTCAGCAAATATATTACAAGTATTTCGTTTTTAGAATAGAAATTATCAAATACTTTATTTTAAATCTTTGGTTAATAGAGAGTCTTCCCTTTCTAACAAAATAGGAGCGTCATATTCTTTTAATTCTTCTTCTAATTCTTCTGTTTTTGTTAAATTATTGATTTTTGAGTTTAAGGCTGAAAAAGCATCTAAAATATTTTGAGTTTCTTCTTTTACTTCATCAGCTGTAATGCTGGGAATTGTAGACATATCAGCTAAACGCAACGCATAATTATGAATAACATTAATTCTAATAAGTACATCTGGTTGTTTAAACCTTTCTATTTTAATAGAATCTTTTAATTGTTTTGTGGTAGTAGATAGTTCTTTTGAAAGATTTAATACCTCATTAGGTGAACTGCTATAAAAATTATCTAATAAATTATCTAACTGTTTATATGCGACCCAATTCTCAACTTTTTTTTTGGCATTTGGTGTAAGTGTTTCTCCAATTGCTCTTATCGTTTTTTTATCTGTTTCGTTAATAGAATCTGTTACAACATCACTTTGTTTCATTATATCTCTTTTGGTATTTTTACAAGAGAATAAAAGTGTAACTAAAAATAAAAGGCTTAATGTTTTTATATAGTGTGTCATAATTACGAAAAGTCTATGCACAAAGTTAAATAAATTAGTAACCTACTGAAGAGAATGACATAAATATTTTATTAAATTTGCGACACTACCAAATTAGAAAATATGAATAATTCTACTATACTAGTTATTGGAGCTTGTGGACAGATAGGCTCTGAACTAGTACTTAAGTTACGCAATGTTTATGGAAATAATAAAGTTATTGCATCTGACATAAAAGAAGGGTATAATGAATTAATGCAAGGAGGTGTGTTTGAAATATTAGATGCAACCTATAAAAACTCCATTTTAAATATTATTAAAAAGCACAATGTTTCTGAAGTCTATTTAATGGCTGCTATGGTATCCGTTGTTGCCGAAAAATATCCACATAGAGCTTGGGATTTAAATATGAATAGTTTGATGTATGTGCTTGAGTTGGCTCAGGAAGGACATCTAAAAAAGGTATTTTGGCCAAGTTCTATAGCCGTATTTGGGAAAAGTACTCCGACAATAAACACACCACAAGTAACCATTTCTGAACCTTCTACAGTTTACGGCATCAGTAAATTGGCAGGAGAACGCTGGTGTGCATATTATAAAACAAAGTATGGTATTGATGTGAGAAGTGTTCGTTATCCTGGAATTATTAGCTGGAAAACACCTCCTGGAGGTGGTACTACAGATTATGCTGTAGAAATTTATCATAAAGCGTTAGAAGATGGAGCTTACGATTGCTTTTTATCAGAGGATACAAGATTACCTATGATGTATATGGATGATGCAATTGATGCTACTATAAATTTAATGGAAGCAGAAGTTCCTGAAGATTTTGTTTCTTATAACATTAGTGCAGTAAATTTTACACCAAAAGAAATAGCAGAATCTATAAAAAAACACATTGCAGATTTTAAAATAACTTACACACCTGATTTTAGACAGAAAATTGCTGATAGTTGGCCACAGAGTATTGATGACAGTCAGGCTATAAAGGATTGGGGTTGGAAACCTAAATTTGATTTGGAGAAAATGACTCAAGTAATGTTGCAGAATTTAAAGAATAATTAAGTTATTGTAATATTTGTAACAAAGCACCGACTAATTAAATCTTAAATTTGCTGGCTAAAAAAATAAACAGATAGATGAAAAATATTATAAAAAATAGTTTAGAAAACGCAATTACATATCAACAATATAGAGATTTGGTTGCAGGGCTTTTAAAAGAAGGTAAATCTACAGGTCCAAATCAATCAGAAGAGTTGCTTCATTATAGCAAATTGAATAACAGTAGAATGAAACGTTTGGATAAAACTTTTTCCGTTGCTGAAAGTACAGTTGAAGCTTTAAAAAGTGTTGCTGAAAAGTATGTATGGTTGGTGTTAGTAGAAGGGTGGTGTGGTGACGCTGCTCAAGTATTACCAATAATCAATAAAGTAGCAGAGGCTTCAGAAAATATTGAATTAAAAATTGTGTTGCGAGATGAAAATGAAGAATTAATGAATCAATTTTTAACCAATGGAGGTAAGTCAATTCCTAAATTAATAATGATAAATGCTGAAAGCTTAGAAGTGTCGGGTACTTTTGGTCCAAGACCAACAGTTGCAACTCAGATGGTAATGGAACAGAAAGAGAAATATGGTGTATTAGATGCTGCGTTTAAAGAAAAGTTGCAAAATTGGTATAATTTAGATAAAGGTAAATCTATAGAAAGCGACTTGTTAGAGTTGTTAAATGTAGGTCAGTTGGTCTAAAAATTATAAGAATGTTGCTTTTGTAAAATTATATAATTAGAGACTATATTTATACATAATTAAATTGCATGTGGTGGTTCATGCTTTATTGAGAACACCAAGTTCATAATGAATTTGGTGTTTTTTATTATTAAAAATTTATTTTTTGCTCTTTAAATAGGTTAATTATTCAATTCAGTTAAGAAAGAGTCTATACTGATAGCATTATTTACATTGAAGTTTCCAATTTTTGTACGTCTTAATTCAGACAAATGAGCCCCAGAGTTTAATGCTTTGCCAAAATCATATGCTAAAGAACGAATATAAGTACCTTTACTACAAACAACTCTAAATTCAATTTTTGGTAAGTTTATAGCTGTAATTTCAAATTCAGAGATATTTATATTTCGTAATTTAATTTCTGTGGTTTCTCCCGCTCTAGCAAGCTCATATAAACGTTTTCCATCTTTTTTTAAAGCAGAAAATAGTGGTGGTTTTTGTTGAATGTCTCCAATAAATTGTTGAGTTGCATTGAGAATTAATTCATCGGTTATGTGATCAATTTTAAAATGCTGATTAATTTCAGTTTCTAAGTCGTAAGAAGGTGTTGTAGCACCCACAGTAAAAGTTCCCGTATATTCTTTTACTTGAGCTTGAAATTCGTCAATTTTTTTTGTGAACTTTCCGGTACAAAGAATTAATAATCCTGTTGCTAAAGGGTCTAAAGTGCCAGCATGACCAACTTTAATTTTTTTTATATTAAAACGCTGTTTTATTGCCCATCGTAGTTTGTTTACAACTTGAAAGGAAGTCCACTTTAAGGGCTTATCAATCAGAATAACTTGTCCGTTTTTATAATCTTCTACAGTCATTGTTAAAAGAATAGAGCATAACCAATAGCAACTAATCCAACGATGGTGCAATAGATTGCAAAATATGAAAGTTTACTTTTTTTAACTAAAGAAATCATCCATGTACAAGCAAATAAACCTGAAATAAAGGCGGCAAAAAAACCTAAAGACATTTGTCCAAATTGTGCATTTTCAAAATTTACATCTCCACTCATGATGTCTTTAGCTACTTTTCCAAAAATTAATGGAACTACCATTAAGAATGAAAATCGAGCAGCTTTGGTACGATCAATACCTAATAAAACTGATGTAGAAATGGTTGCACCAGATCTAGAAATACCTGGTAACATAGCAATGGCTTGAGAAATTCCTATGATTAAAGCGTTAGTGTTGGAAACGTCTTTGGTTGTATTTTTTGCTCTATCTGCCAATAATAATAAAATGGCTGTAACCAAAAGCATACATCCTACAAGTAAAATTTTACCTCCAAAAAATGATTCTAATTGTTCTTCAAATAATAATCCTATAATTACTGCAGGAAACATAGAAATAATAATTTTTAATGAAAAAATCATCTCATCGTTCCATTTGAATTGAAATAATCCTTTAAAAATTTGAAATACTTCTGCTCTAAATACAATTAAAGTACTTAAAGCTGTAGCAAAATGTAAGATTACAGTAAAGGTTAAACTTTCTTCGGGTAAAGAATTGTCGCCAAATATAGCTTTAGCTAATTCTAAATGTCCACTTGAAGATACGGGTAAAAATTCTGTTAAGCCTTGAATTAGGCCTAAAATAATAGCTTCTATGTAACTCATGAATTATTTGTTGGGGTTGGCAAAAATAGCAAAAATTTCTATGGCTAAGCCAATAAGTACAAGAGTAGGAGCTAATCTAATTCTTTGAAAATTATAAATTTTTTCATTAAAAACCATTGGGTCATCGCTGCCACCACCAGCCATCAATATAAAGCCTATAGCAATTACTACTAGACCAACAACCATTATCATATAATTCTTCTTGCTAAAAAGAAATTCACTATTCGGTTTATTTTGGATATCTTTTTTATTCATCTTAATAATATAATTGATCTGTTCGTAAATTTAAAAACCGTTGTGTTGCAAAAAAAGCACTTATCCATGAAATTATAATTCCCATTAAAAAAATACTGATAAATAGAATAGCCAATAATTCTTTATTTTCTAAAAATCCAAATTCAGGAAAGTTAATATTTAAATAATACATAGCAATGGCTAATGCAACTAAAGCGACAAGTGCACCTAATGCACCCAGCTTAATACTACTCCAAACAAAAGGTTTTCTAATAAAACGTTTTGTGGCACCAACCAATTGCATAGTTTTTATTGTAAATCTTTTCGAGTAAACTGACAATCGAATAGAGTTATTAATTAAAAGCATTGCAATGAAGACAAATATACTACTAAAAACAAGTACCCAAAGACTGATGCGTTTTATGTTTTTAGTTAATAAGTCAATTAGAGGTTTATCATAAGAAACTTCATAAACAACTTCATTTTTTGCTAAATTCTTTTCAATTTCAGTCATTTTTTCAGGCGATACATAATCTGCTTTTATAAATAAATCATAAGCATTTTTTAAAGGATTGTAACCCAAAAACTCCATAAAGTCTTCACCATTTTCTTCAATTGCTATTTTTGCAGCTTCATCTTTTGAAATATAGGTGATAGATTTTGTATACGGCTCGCTCTCTAATAGAGTTTGTAAGTTTTTTACTTTTTGTTGATCAGCATTGTCTTTTAGAAAAATTGTAATTGAAGATTGCTCTTTAAAGTAATCCGAAACTTTTTTCGTATTTAAAACTAAAAGTCCAAACAATCCCAATAAAAATAATACAAATGCGATACTTAGTATTACAGAAAAATAGGAAGATTTTAGTCGCCTTTTTTGATATTTTTCAAAAGATGTACTCATTGATAAAAAATTAAATTTTCTGATGATAACTTTTTCTGTTACCCATTTATCACTTCTGTAATGAACTTTTTACAAAACCATTAAGAAGAAATAACTGTAGCTATTTGTTCTGTACGTGTTAGAAAATTGCGTCGCAATATACTTATTTTTGCTTAAATTGTAGGTGTAAATTGATTAAAAACCCATTCCAATTTTTTGTAGTAAATACCCTAATATTTTGTTTTGATACTCAAAGTTTAGCTTAATTTTTTATTAAATAAATAGTAAGTCTTACTATTTTTGAATAACTTATTTATTTAATAAGCAATATTGTAATATAAAATAACAGCTTAAAACAAAAGTTCAGTTTTATAACCTATTTTTGCATTATGGAAACAAATAGACAGAAAAAAATAGCCAGTGTTTTACAGAAAGATTTAGTGGATGTATTACAGCATGCAGCACGAGATGGAATGAAAGGCGTAATTATTTCGGTAACTAAAGTTAATGTAACTTCAGATTTATCTGATGCAAAAGTATATCTAAGTATTTTTCCTACTGATAAGGCTACAGAAATAATGGAAGGTGTAACATCTAATACTCCTTTAATTAGGCACGAATTGGCTCAGCGAACAAAAAATCAATTACGTCGTATGCCCAATCTTACTTTTTATTTAGACGATTCTTTAGACTATATAGAAAGTATAGATCAATCTTTAAAAGGAGATGTTGAAAATCCAATAAAAAATCCAAATATTTTATCAAAAAGACAAAAACGATAAATTGCAATTTCCTTTATACATAGCTAAACGATATTTATTATCTAAAAGTAGTAATAATGCAATAAATATTATTACTATAATAGCGGCTACTGGTGTTGTAGTGGGTACAATGGCTTTGTTTATAGTATTGTCTGTTTTTTCAGGATTAAAAGATTTTAGTTTAGATTTTATTAGAGTTTCAGATCCTGATTTAAAAGTAAGTGCCACTGAAGGGAAATCATTTTTTTTTAATGATTCAATTGCTTCTGTTTTAAATGATAATCGTATAAAGCATTATAGTAAAGTAGTAGAAGAAAGAGCCTTTTTTAGTTACAATGAAAAATCTCACATTGCAAGTATAAAAGGTGTTGATGATAACTATTTGTCAGTAAATAATATAGACACGGCGATTTATGTTGGTGATTGGTTAGATAAAGAAGCCATTAATACTGTAGTGATAGGCAATGGGGTTTCTGCCATACTATCACTTGGTACATATGATTACTCAGAGTCTCTAAAAGTTTCAGTTCCAAAACCAGGTAAGGGATATGTGACTAATCCTAAAACAGCATTTAATACACTTAATTTTCAGGCTGTTGGAGTTTTTAGATTAACCGAAGAGTTGGATCGAAATTATGTGTTTGCTCACTTAACTATGGTACAAAGTTTGCTAGATTATAAACCGAATCAAATTTCGGCAATAGAATTAAAATTGGCAGAGAATGTAAATAGAAGTCAAGTTATTGAAGTGCTACAGCAAAAACTAGGAAATAAGTTTAAAATAGAAACTAGAGAGCAACTGAATGCTGTTTTTCACAAAATGTTAAATACTGAAAATTTAGTTTCATATTTAATTTTTACACTAATATTGATTATTGCTTTATTTAATGTTATTGGGGCAATAGTAATGATGATTTTAGATAAACGTGAAAATTTGAAAACGTTGTTTAACTTAGGAGCAAGCTTAAAAGAAATAAAAAAAATATTTATTTTTCAAGGATTTTTACTTTCGTTGTTTGGTTTAGTTTTGGGGTTAGTTTTAGCCATAACTTTTGTGTTGTTGCAAAATTATTTTGGTTTAATAATGATTAATGCTTCATTAGCTTACCCAGTAAAATTTACATTATTTAATGTAGTAGTTGTGTTTTTTACAATTCTTTCCTTAGGATATCTGGCAGCATTAATTGCAAGTTCGAGAATATCTAAAAAACTATTAGCTGATTATGGTTAATGTTATTTAAAGGGAGTTGTTACGTCTAAACCTATACAAATCTGTTATTTATTAATTAAAAAACTAAATTGTGGTAATACGTCAATCAGAAGATTTAAAATATAATTCGTTTCCATTACAACTTCAGGTAAGTTTTGAAAAGGTATATTTGTTTTATAAAAAATATGTTAGAAATAAAAAACATCCTTACCATAAGTCTGCCAAGTTTTTAGTTGAATATTTAGATAACTACCCTGAGCTAATTAATGGTTTTACTGATGAGGCTTTATTGCTTAAATATAAAGATCAAATAGATTTATTGTTGGAAGGATTGTTTCCTGAGATACTTACCAATAATGAGATTAAAGCAGCGAGTATTCCTTTTTCGTTTACCTCATTTAAATTTTCAAATAGGTTTAAAAATATAATACAAAATGCTGGTGAAGATTATAAGTTTATAATTCGAAATTTTCACGAAAATGAACTTTATATTCATGGTTGTGTAATGATTTTATCTTACTGCTATGGATATAATATAGATCTTAAACGTCCTTTCTTTTTTGACATTCCAGATAAAGAGTTAGGGGTTACAAAACACTTTAGAGTTGCTCTCAATGGTGATTTTTCAGATATAATACCTACTGAAAATGCTCCTAAAATTACCGATGAAGATTATAAGTTGTTGTTAGATAATTATGATAATATAGATGTTTGGAAAGAAAAATTTCCTCCTAATAGCTATATTTTTAAAGGGTTTGTATTAGTAAATCTTTTTGATGTAACTCCAGATGAAATTTTATCTTCATTAACCAGAAATTTATTAAAACAAGATGATAATCTTATAGCTGATGTAAGAGAAAATTTAAGTGTTTTTTATAACATTAAAGATTTAAAACTTGGGTTCTCTATTTTGGATACAGTAAACATGAAGTTTTGCGATGCTAAAATTAGAAAATCCGATAGTTTAATAATAAATAACCAAGCTGTTATTGATTGTGAAAATTACTTTTGTACTGATGTTTTAAATTCTGTTTTTAACAAAAATGAAATAGTTACAATTTCTGATGTTGAAAAATATGGCAGATTAACTAGAAAAAATGATTTTTATAAAGATTTGAAAGCTAATGGTATTGGTAGTGTTATACTTATTCCAATACGTGTTACTAATGGTAATGATCTGGCTTTGTTAGAGATAGCGTCTCAAAGGCCTTATGAATTAAATTCTATTAATCAAAACAAATTAAAAGATATAATTCCAGTTTTTAAAGCTGCCTTAAAACGCTCTTCAGAAGATCATAAAAATATATTAGAAGCTACAATTCAAGAAAATTATACTTCTATACATCCAACTGTAAAATGGCGTTTTATAGAGGCTGCTGAAAAATATTATAGAGATGGATTTAAAGGCGTAGAGAATAGGAAATTAGATGAAATTGTCTTTGAAAATGTATATCCTCTTTATGGACAGTCAGATATAAAGGGTTCTTCTTTTGCTAGAAATATAGCCATAAAGAATGATTTGGTAGTTCAATTGAATTTGGCAGTTGATGTTTTAAACGATGCATGTAAAGTTGAAAAATTACCCATTTATGAAGAGTTGATGTTTCGTGTTAAAGATTATTTACAGAAGGTTAAAAATGGGCTTCATGCAGGGGACGAAGTTGGGATACTTGACTTTTTAAAATCAGAAATTTATCCTGTTTTTGAGCATATTAAATCAATTAATGCTGCACTAAAAAAATCAGTTGAAGTTTACATGAATAGGTTGGATCCTAATTTACATGTAGTATATGAAGAACGTAAAGCATACGAACAAAGTGTTACTAAGTTGAATCAAAAATTAGCCGATTATCTTGATAAAAAGCAAGAAGAAGCTCAGGAAATGTTTCCTCATTATTTTGAGCGTTACAAAACTGATGGTGTTGAACATAATATGTACATCGGACAATCTTTGGTGAAAAACAAAAACTTCAATCCGTTATATTTACAAAATCTTAGACTTTGGCAATTGAAAGTAATGGTAGAGATGGAAAATATTGCCAATCAACTTAATAAAACAAATGAAACCAATTTAGAAATAGCTTCGCTTATTCTTGTTCATAGCAATCCATTATCTATAAAATTTAGAATGGATGAAAAGCAATTTGATGTTGATGGAGCTTATAATATTCGGTACGAGATCATTAAAAAAAGGATCGATAAAGCACATATATTGGGTACAAAAGAACGTTTAACAGTACCAGGAAAAATTGCCATAATATATTCGCAAGATAAAGATGCTAATGAGTATTTAATGTATATAAAATACTTACAATCAAAAAACTATTTAGGTGAAATTGAAAATTTAGAATTAGAAGATTTTCAAGGAGTTTCTGGTTTAAAAGCTTTACGTATTGAGGTGGTTTATAGAAAAAATTTCCAAGAAAAATCTACACTTACAATAGACCAATTAATACAAGACTTAAAAGCAAATTAATAAATGACAATAGTACAAAAAGTTGAAAGTTATGTAGTTTCTCAACTCACTGAACATTTACCTGATAATTGTATTTATCATAACTTAGGACACACACGAAGGGTTGTTAATTTTGTTAGAGAATTATCCGAATTTGAAGAGGTATCAGAAGAGGATAAACAAATTTTAGAGATAGCTGCCTGGTTCCATGATATTGGTTTTGTTAAAAGTAATGAAAATCATGAAACATTAGGGGTTCAGATAGCTAGAGAATTTTTACAAGAACAGAACATTTCTAAGTCTATTATTGATAAAGTTGTTCATCTAATTTTATTTACAACAAAAAATACAGAACCAAATACCTTGTTAGAAAAGATTATTCTTGATGCTGATTGTGGGCATTTAGGTAATAGTGGTTATTCTGAATTAAATGAACTACTTCGTGAGGAATGGGAGCAAAAGGGATTGTTTACTTTTTCAGATGCAGAGTGGACTCAAGAAAATATTAACTTTTTAACCAATCATCAATTTTATACCGATTATGCATTTTCTAATTGGCAAATGGGTAAAGATCAAAATTTAGCCAAGCTATATAAATTGCAAAAAAAACAAAAACTAAACGAAGAGAAGAATATAATAAAAAAAGCGGAATTAAAATTAAAGCAGAAAAAGGCAAGTATTCCTGAGCGTGGAATAGAAACGATGTTTAGAGTTACGCTTAGAAATCATATTGATTTGAGTAATATAGCAGATACTAAAGCCAATATATTGTTATCGGTAAATGCAATTATTATATCTATGTCTTTGTCAAATTTAATACCAAAATTGGACAGTCCTTCCAATGAGTTTTTAATTATACCAACTGCAATTTTTGTTGCCTTTAGTTTGTTATCTATGGGATTGTCAGTATTGGCCACTAGGCCAAATGTTACTAGTGGAAAGTTTACCAAAAAAGATGTTGAAGAGCAAAAAGTAAACTTATTATTTTTTGGTAATTTTCATAAAGTAAAATTAGAAGATTTTGAATGGGCTATGGGAGAAATGATGAACGACAGAGATTATTTATATTCTTCAATGAAAAAAGACCTTTATTATTTAGGATTAGTACTACATAAAAAATATAAAATTTTAAGAATTACATACACTATATTTCTAATTGGTATTGCTTTATCTGTAATCGCTTTTGCAATTTCATTTCAACTAGCTAATCTTGGCTAATGATTCAAAATTGAAACTATGCGTTATTTTTACAAATATTCACTTGTACTAACAGTTATATTCCTCTTAAATGCTTGTGCAACTTATAAAACTCAACTAAAAAAAGGAGTATCTAGTATAGCTCTCCCTAATAAAGAAATTGAGCATACTTTTTATTTAATTGGAGATGCTGGTAACTCTAAAATAGGTGCTTCTACAATAGCATTACAATTGTTTAAAAAGCAACTTTCAAAAGCATCGAAAAACAGTACTGCTATTTTTTTAGGAGATAACGTATATCCGAAAGGATTTGTAGCAGAACAACATAAAAACAGAGCTTTTGCAGAGCATCAATTAATTGTTCAAACAGATGCAGTAAAAGATTTTAAAGGACAGGTAATTTTTATTCCTGGAAATCACGATTGGTATTCCGGTATAAAAGGATTGCATGCCCAAGAAGAGTATATAGAAAATATTATAGGAGATGGTTCTTTTTTACCAGAAAAAGGATGTCCGATAGATAAAGTTCATGTTTCTGATGATGTTGAGTTGATAATTATTGATAGTGAATGGTATTTAACAGATTGGGACAAGCACCCTACAGTAAACGACGATTGCGAAATTAGAACACGAGAAAGGTTTTATGAAGAATTTGAAAGTTTGGTAAAAAAAGCTAGAGGTAAAACTACCCTAATAGCTATACATCACCCAATGTTTACCAATGGACCACACGGAGGGCAATATTCATTTACATCTCATTTAAAACCAATACCTATTTTAGGAAGTTTAAAAAATGTGATTCGAAAAACTAGTGGAATTTCGCCGGCTGATATTCAAAATAGTGATTATAATACAATGATTAAAAGGTTGGTTACATTGGCAAGAGAAAACGACAAAGTTATTTTTGTTTCTGGTCATGAACATAATTTGCAATATCTAAAAAGAGATAATATTGCTCAGATAATTAGTGGTTCTGGTTCAAAAAACACTCCAACTCGAAACATATCTGCAGAATTTACTTCAAGTGAACCTGGTTTTGCCATATTAGATGTGTATAAAGATGGGTCTTCTTATGTAAGATTTATTTCTGCAAAAACCAATGAAATACTATTCCAATCAGAGGTTTTAAAAGCAAAACAAAAAAAAGAAATTTCTTTTTCAGAAAGTTTTCCTGACTCTGTTAAAGCTTCTATATATAAAAAAAATGAAATAGATAAATCCAAATTGTTTAAATTTATATGGGGCGAGCGTTATCGCAATTATTATGGAGTAAAAGTTAAGGCTCCAACGGTAAGGCTAGATACCTTGTTTGGAGGTTTAATTCCTTTAAGAAAAGGGGGAGGAAATCAAACAACTTCTTTGCGTTTAATAAATAAAGAAGGGAGACAATATGTAATGCGAAATCTGCGTAAAAATGCCGAAGTGTATTTACAAGCAATGGCATTTAAAGAACAATATGTAATGGGAGATTTTGAAAATACTGTTACAGAAAGTGTATTATTAGATTTTTATACAGGAGCTCATCCTTATGCATTACTTACTATAAGTGTTATGTCAGATGCTCTTAATATTTTTCATACCAATCCTGCATTATATTACGTGCCAAAACAACATGCCTTAGGTGCGTATAATGACGAATTTGGAGATGAGTTGTATGTAATCGAAGAGCATGTCGGAGATAGTCAAACTAATGTTAAAAGTTTTGGATATACCAACAAAATAGAAAGTACAGATGATTTAGTAAAAAAGCTAAGAAAAGATGAAAAGTATGTTGTAGATGAAGCTTCGTATTTAAGAGCCAGATTGTTTGATATTGTTATAGGAGATTGGGATAGGCATCAAGATCAATGGCGATGGGCTGAGTTTAAAGATGAAGACAATGACAACGTAAATTTTAAACCTATACCAAGGGATAGAGATCAAGTTTTTTCCGTTATGGGGGATGGTGCTTTTATGGAAATAGCTACTAGAATTATACCTCCATTAAAACATATGGAAGGTTTTTCTGAAGAAATTAGAAATATTAAAGGGTTTAATTTAAATCCTTTTCCTTTAGATATGATTATTCTTAATAGAACTTCTAAAGAAGAATGGAAAAAACAAGTTGAATATATTCAAAATAAATTAACTCCAGAAGTTGTAGATAAGGCATTAAAAAAATTACCAAAAGAAGTTCAAGATGATAGAGTTGCGGAGATTAAAAATAAATTATTAGCAAGAATAAATAATCTTCACAACACAGCAGATGATTATTATAAGGTGATTAATAAAGTTGCTATTATTAGAGGTACAGATAAAGATGATTGGTTTGATATTGAGAGGTTGCCTGAAGGTGAAACAAAGGTAACTGCATATAGAATAAAAAAAGGGGAAAAAGCAGATGTTTTCCATCAAAAAACTTATCAAAAAGAGGATACAAAAGAAATTTGGATCTATGGTTTAGATGATGATGATGTTTTTAAAATTTATGGAGTTGGAAATAACTTTATAAAAACTAGAATCATTGGAGGTCAGAATAATGATACATATGTTGTAGAAAACGGAAAAAAAGTTAAAATTTATGACTATAAGTCCAAAAAAAATAAGTTTATTACTAATAAAGGAAGAGTTAAGTTAACCGATGATTATGATACAAATGTTTATGATTATTCCAAAATAAAAAACAATACCAATCAATTTTTGCCTACAGTAGGTTATAACCCTGATGATGGAGTTAAACTTGGTGTACAAAATACGTTTACTAAGTACGGTCTTGAACGTAATCCATTTACTGCTAGCCACGTTGTTTCAGGGGCTTATTATTTTGCCACTGCTGGTTTTGAACTTAATTATAATGGAGAGTTTGCAAATGTTTTAGGAGATTGGAATTTAGTACTAGATTCTCGTTTTACAAGTCCTAATTACAGTGTCAATTTCTTCAATTTTGGTAATGAATCTAAAAATCCTAATTATTTGAATGACAATTCTTTCAATAAGAATTACAATAGGGTAAAGATAAGCAGTATGTCGTTTAATCCATCTTTGGTTAAAACAGGTACTTATGGTACTAAGTTTTCTATTGGAACAAGTATTGAGTCAATAGAGGTTGAAGAAACAACAGGTAGATTTATTAATGTTTTTTATGATGAAACAGAAATCGAAAATACTAATTATTTTTTAGGAGTAGATACAGAATTTAGTTATAAAAATCAAGATAATAAGGCTTTTCCAACGATGGGAATGCAATTGAGTATACAAGGAGGTTACAAAACTAGTTTAGAAAAATCTACCGGATTTGGTTATTTAAAACCATCATTAAGTTTTAATTATCAGTTAGTGCCTTCAGGTCAATTGGTATTGGCAACAAAATTTAAAGGAAGTATTATTTTTGGTGATAATTTTGAATTTTACCAAGCTTCTTCAATTGGAGGTACTGATGGGTTAAGAGGATATAGAAACCAGCGTTTTACAGGGAAATCATCATTTTATCAAAGTACAGATGTACGATTAAACCTAAGAAAAGTTAGAACTAAATTTTTACCGTTATACCTTGGTGTTTATGGAGGTTTTGATTATGGTAGAGTATGGTTAGATGATGAAGAATCTGAAAAATGGCATAATTCTTATGGTGGCGGAATTTTTGCTAATGCTTCAGATGTTGTAACTTTACAAGTATCTTTATTTACAGCAACAGAACGCATTCGTTTTGCATTTGGAGTTGGCTTTACGTTTTAAATTTTCAGTTGTTGAAATATTGTTCTTTCAGCTCTTATTATTTTTTAACAAAAAATAATAAGAGCTGACACTTAAAGTCCATATTTATTTATTTTATTTAAGCTATTTTTTGCTACCTCCAAAGCTCTAAGTATTGATTTCTTTTTTAATTTGTGGCTGCTCATCCGCTTTAAAATACCTTTTAAAACTATTACAGCTTCTGTAATATGAGGGCCTTTATTTAGCATTACAGCTTCTGCTTGCCCACTTATGGTGGCATCTGAAATTTCAGCTCGGGTTGCTATTCCTTTCTTAGCCAGTTGATCTAAAACTTGAGTGGCCCATATTACCGGTATATGTGCAGCTTCACAGAGTAAAAGAATTTGATTTTGTACTTCTGAGACTCGTTCAAAACCTACTTCTACAGCTAAATCTCCTCTTGCAATCATTACACCTATATTTCTATTTTTCATAGCTTCAAATAAAATTAACGGAAGATTTTCAAAGGCTTCTCTATTTTCTATTTTAAATACAACACCGCAAGATGTGTTGTTTAATTTATCAAGTTCATTATAAAGTTGAGTTACATCTTCAGGTTTTCTAACAAAAGAGTAGCCAAGCATATCAGCATATTTACTTATAAATGGAAGCAATTCAATATCTTCTTTAGTTAACGAAGGTAATGATAGCGTCGTGTCAGGTAAATTAATACCTTTATATAATTTTAATTTCTTTTTATAGGCATGTTTTATTTTAATTTTAATACCATCATTTGATTTAGCAATTGCAACTGCTTCAATAGATCCATCATCAAAAAATACTCTATGTCCTTTTTCAAGGTCATCAATAATTTGAGGGAGTGACACTATTATTTTAGGAATTTTGCTATCTCCGTCAAGCAACTCTTTATCATTTTGTGAAGTACAAGCCCCTTTTTGAAGAAAAAGAATATTACCATCATTTATTTTAAGACCATTTTTCTTTTTCTTTTTATAAAATGTTTTTTTAGAAGAAATAATATCCACTACTCTAATTTTTGGTCCTGGTAAATCCATATATATTTTTATAGGATGTGCTAAGGTCTTACTAGCAGTATTAATGTTTGATATCATTTTTTTCCATAATGTAATATCGCCATGGCTTAAATTAATGCGAGCTATTTGCATTCCAGAAACCATTAATTCTTTTAATAATTCTAGGTTTTCAGCAGCTTCATCAGGCATGGTAACCATTATTTTTGTGTAATGTACTTTTTTATTTGATTTAAAAAGAGCGTTAACATGCTTTAGCAAAAGACGTTGACTACCCATATATCCTATGGTTACTGGATTTTGGTCCTTTTCCCACGACTTACCATGGAGTAATTTTACTAGCATTAAAGCATTTGAAACATTTGAGAGTACGTAACCCGCTCCACTTCCTAAAGAAGAAATGCCCAATTCCGAAAGACGCCACTGTATTTTTCTGATATCCATACTTCGAAGAATAATATATCTATATAAATTAATGGCACTTTCGCGGTAACGTTTATCAATACTAGAAAGCTGAGGATTGTTTATTGGGTCATGACTTAAAAGTGATTGATAAATTTTTTCGAGACCTTTTTCTAATTTTTCTAAATTCATAACCATTATTTTATATATTAATTATTCTAAAAATGAGAGAATACAAATTTATTATTTTGTATTTTTAGATTGTATGATTTACGTCATGTTCAAATAGTTTAGGTTTTTTATTTTGGACAAGTTTTTTTGCCAAAATGAACTATTTTAGACCAGTAATTATTTAGAATAGATTTAACTTTTTTAATGTTTGGTTATGAGTATAAACTGGATATTTTTAATTATTGGAGGTCTTTTTGAAATGGGGTTTGCCATAAGTTTAGGGAAAGCTCAACAAACTTCGGGAAAAGAAATGTGGTTGTGGATATTGGCTTTTATTGTTTCTGTTAGTGCTAGTATGTACCTGTTATACAAGGCAATGGGAGGAGATTTTGCCATTCCTGTAGGTACGGCTTATGCGGTATGGGGAGCTATTGGAGCTATAGGGACAGTAATTGCTGGTATTTTATTGTTTAATGAACCTGTTACTTTTTGGAGGTTATTTTTTCTTACTACGCTTATTATTTCTGTAGTAGGATTGCAGTTAGTAAGCGTAAAACATTAGTATACTTAAAAAAGAATATCTGAATAACCATACCTCATTTTTATATTTTTTAATAAAAAATATATTAACTTTTGTTTAACGAGTTAAATTCCCTATATTGAGCAATATAACGTATATTGTCAGCTACAAAGACAATTTTAAATAAGATTTAGTAATACTATGGGAAGACCTGCAACAAAGCCAAAGAAGTTGAGAGATGGATATTATATAGAAATTAAAAATAAGAATCAGAAATCGGGAGGTATTAAAATTCACCGTGAAAATATAAAAGAATTGGTTATAGCAATTCAAGAGTACGAAAAAACTAAAGAAGTTACAGTATTAGGAAAGCTTGAAAATGGAAAAATGAAAGAGATTGATATGGCTCAACTTATTTAACCTTTTATCTGAGCAATAATTGAGTATATAAAAAAAGCTATCATCAAAATTTTGATGATAGCTTTTTTATTTTAACTAAAGTTATAATGCGAACTTAACTAGGTTCATTAAAACTCATTAATGGTATAGAAATTTTAACTTCTAATTTTTCAGCAATACCTTTAGTAAATAATTTTTGGAAAAAGCCTTTTTCTTCGCGTTCTAACAACACGATAATATCTGCATCTATTCTTTTAGCATGTGCGTTTAATTCTTTTTCTATGTTCTCTGAAAACAAGACTTCAAACTCTATATTATTATAATCTATTTGTTGAGATAATTGGTTTTCAAAAGCCTGCATTTTATCCTTACCAGCATATTCAGTTTTAGTAGAAACATGAACAACATGTATTTTGGCATCCATATTTTTTGCAAGAGGTACTATTTTATTAATTGCTAATAAATCACCTTTTTCAAAATCTGTAGCATATAATATTGTTTTTACGGGTTTGTTACTGGTGGTATTTGGTACAATTAAAATTGGAAGAGTCAATTTTTTTAAAAGTTCTAATCCAATATCACTTGCTAAAAGTCCTCTTTTGGTATGTTTCTCTTTTTTACCAATTACTACTATACTAGGATTGGTTTTTTTTGATTTGTCTAATATAGCATCTAAAATAGTGTCTGATATAACAACATCAACTTTGATATTACTCATGTCTTCTCCTAAATGCTTTTCACAATAGGCCTTTACAATGTCTTTTTGTTCTTTAATAATAAGATCTACCATTTGTTCTGCCGGACGAGAAACTGAAACACGTACTGGAGGCAATTGGTAAATATGAAAAACTTCTAAGGTTAAGTTTAAATTTTGACTTAATTTATAGGCATATTTTAAGACCGAAGCTTCATTTTTGTTGAGGTCTGTGGCGTAGAGTATTGTTTTCATGATTGTTAAATTTTAGACAATAAAAGTACTAATTTTTATAGAGACAAAAAATGACAATAATCATGTGTTTTTTTGACGTAAAATATTGATTATGAATTCGAAAATATGTAATATGGTGTGGTTTAAAATGAGCTTAAATATTAGCCTAAATAAAGGTTATTAATTAAGAAAATTGATAATCGCCAAACTTTTCTATAACACTATCAAAAACTTCAAAAACGCCTAGAGCATCATCAGTAGTCACCATTTTTAATCGATATTCTTTAAAGTGAGGTATTCCTTTAAAATAATTGGTATAGTGTCGTCTGGTTTCTACGATGCCTAATCGTTCTCCTTTCCAATCTATTGCCATTTGCAAATGTCTTCGAGCCATTTCAACACGTTCTGCAATAGTTGGAGGAGGTAAATGTTGTCCGGTCTTAAAATAGTGTTTAACTTCTTTAAAAAACCATGGGTAGCCAATTGTTGCTCTACCAATCATTGCTCCATCTAATCCGTATTGGTCACGCATTTTCATTGCTTTTTCAGGTGATGAAATATCTCCATTTCCAAACACAGGAATGTGCATTCTAGGGTTATTTTTTACCTCAGCAATGGGTTTCCAATCGGCATCTCCTTTGTACATTTGAGCACGGGTTCTTCCATGAATAGAGATGGCTTTACAGCCAACATCTTGAAGTCGTTCTGCAACTTCTACAATTTTTATCGAGTCGTGATCCCAGCCAAGTCTAGTTTTAACCGTTATTGGTAACTTGGTACGTTTAACCATTGCATCGGTTAGTTTAACCATCAAATCTATATCCTTTAAAATACCGGCACCTGCACCTTTGCTAACTACTTTTTTTACTGGGCAACCGAAGTTAATATCAATAATATCTGGATTAGATTTTTCTACAATGTCAATTGTCTGTAGCATGCTATTTAAATTTGCTCCAAAAATTTGAATGCCAACAGGACGCTCTTTTTCGTAAATATCTAATTTCATTGTACTTTTGGCAGCATCACGAATAAGACCTTCACTAGAAATAAATTCGGTATACACAACATCTGCACCTTGTTCTTTACATAATGCACGAAAAGGTGGGTCGCTTACATCTTCCATAGGAGCTAAGAGTAATGGAAAATCAGGTAGTTCTATATTGTCTATTTTTACCAAGTTTATTTTTTTTATTTTTTGAGTAGATTCGATTTTTAAAAAGTAACTTTTTTTTCTGTCGTTTTTCCATTTCTTTCTACTGTTACAGTAGTTGAGTCTCCAGATTTAAAAGAGGATAACGCTTTCATATAACTCATCATATCAGTAATAGAAATTTCTCCCAATTTTACCACAACGTCACCTTTTTGTAGGCCTGCTTTTTGAGCAGGTTTCTCTTCACTTACACCGTCAATCCGCATTCCTTTACCGTCAAACATGTAATCTGGAACAACACCTAAGGTGACTTTAAAACGAGGTGCATCTTCGCTTTCATTTTTTGTTTTTCTAAAAGGCAATTTGCCATTATCATCAAGGTCAGTAATAATACTATAAATATACTCAGATATAAGCTCCATGCCTTTATAATTCAATTTATCATAATCATCACTCGGTCTGTGATAATCTTCGTGCTGTCCAGTAAAAAAGTGTAATACAGGAATGTCATTTAAATAAAACGAAGTATGGTCTGAAGGTCCAACACCAGACTCTTTTAAGATTAATTTAAAATTATCGTTATAAACAGTAACAAGATGCTTAAAAATTGGTGATGTGCCCACACCATAAATAGCTAAAGCGTTATCCTCTTTTAACCGTCCAACCATATCCATATTAAGCATATAGTTAACGTTTTCAAGATTGATAGTTGAATTTTTTACAAAATAATTTGAACCTAATAAGCCCATTTCTTCACCAGAAAAAGCCATAAATAGATAGTTGTTACCTGTATTTGTTTTTGTTAATTTTTCGGCTAAGTTTAGTAATGTGGCAACACCACTGGCATTGTCATCGGCTCCATTATGAATTTGTTTTTTTTCGCCTCTATATAATGAGCCTTCGCCTCCATAGCCTAAATGATCGTAATGTGCACCAATAATAATGGTTTGTTTTGCATTGTTGTCTATGTATCCTAAAATATTTCTTCCAGTAATTGTATTGTTACTATTGGTATCTGAAAATTTTACCTCTCCATGAGGATTTGTTTTAGGTGTAAACGTGAAATCTTGGAAGTAGCCGTTATTGCCTTTAGGAGCTAAGCCAATTTCTTTAAACCGTTTTGCAATATATTCTGCAGCAATTTTTTCTCCTTCACTACCTGTTTTTCTACCTTCTAATTTGTCATCAGAAAGAAATACAACATCATTATATATTTGAGTTTCTGTTTGAGCATTTATTTTACCGATGAATAGAAAGGTAAAAAAAGCAAAAATTAATATCCGATTTATCATAATAGTATTATTTTTGGCAAAATTAGGTAATAAATGCCATTTATTATAGAAATTATATAATTGGATATAAAGCATTTATAATTTTAGTAAAATATTAGTTATAAGAATGTTCCTTTTAATTAAAAAAACAATCAATAATAAGATGAAATATTTGTATACAGTATTAGTTGTAATAATTTTAGTCTCTTGTAAAACTCAAAGTACAGGTAAAACCGTTGTAAAAAGAGCTACAAATACTGAACCTGTATATGTTAATTCAGAAGGAGAATCTCTAGTTTTTCCTGAAGAAAAACATTTTAAATCACTTAGACAAGTAACTTTTGGAGGTGATAATGCAGAAGCATATTGGAGTTTTGATGATAAGCAATTAGTGTTTCAATCTAATCATAAAAAGTGGGGAGTTGAGTGTGATCAAATGTTTTTAATGAATGCTAATGAAACTTTAGATAGTGTAGTAGCTCCACCAATGTTAAGTACAGGAAAAGGACGTACTACTTGTGCATACTTTTTGCCTGATAATAAGAGTATTGTTTATGCATCTACGCATTTAGGAGGTGATGAATGTCCTGAAGCTCCTCTACGTAAAGAAGGAAAATATGTATGGCCTATTTATGATACTTATGATATTTTTGTTGCAGATTTAGAAGGGAACATAACCAAGCAGCTTACATTTGAAAAGGGATACGATGCCGAAGCTACTGTATCGCCAAAAGGAGATAAAATAGTGTTTACTTCTGACCGAAGTGGAGATTTAGAACTTTATACCATGAATATTGATGGTTCAGATGTAAAGCAAATTACTTTTGAATTAGGTTATGATGGTGGAGCATTCTTTTCTCCAGATGGAACAAAGTTGGTTTTCAGATCTTCAAGACCAAAAACAGAAGAAGAAATTAAAGAATATAAAGAATTATTAGCAGAAGGTTTAGTAATGCCGACAAATATGGAATTATACATCTGTAATGCTGATGGTTCAGATTTACGCCAATTAACTAACTTAGGAAATGCCAACTGGAGTCCGTTTTTTCATCCTTCTGGAGAGAAAATATTGTTCTCATCAAATTTTGAATCTGAGCGTGGATTTCCATTCAATTTGTATATGATTGATATTGATGGAAAAAACTTAACCAGAGTTACTCACAGTGAAACTTTTGATGCTTTTCCTGTATTTTCTAATGATGGTACAAAGTTGATTTTTTCTTCAAATCGTAATAATGGAGGAGGTAGAGATACCAACTTGTTTATTGCAGAATGGCAAGATTAGAAAAGTTAAACAGACGTTTAACAAACCAATTTATATCCAAAACCTCTTACATTTAAAATTTGAATTGAAGAATCTTGACTTAATTTTTTTCGAAGTTTTGTAATAAATACATCCATACTTCTTGCACTAAAAAAGTCATCATTACCCCAAAGTTTAGTAAGAATAATTGAGCGATCTAATACTTCATTTCTATTTTTATACAAATGGAAAAGTAGATGAGCTTCTCTATGTGTTAACTGAATTTCTTTTTCATTTTTGAATTGTAACAATTGCCTTCTAAAGTCAAAGGTATACTCTCCAATTTTTATAATTTCAGTAGTTTTTTGAAGCTGTGTTCTTTGAAGTAAATTATTAATTCTAACAATTAATTCTTCCATAGAAAATGGTTTTTTAAGGTAGTCATTACCACCAATAGTAAACCCTTCTACCACATCTTTAGTTTGAGATTTTGCGGTTAAAAATATAATTGGTATTTCATCATTTTCTTTTCTAATTTCTTTGGCTAAGGTAAAGCCATCTTTTTTTGGCATCATTACATCAAGTACCAAAAGTTTAGGTTCGGTTTCTTTATAGGTTTTAAAGGCTACTTCGCCATCTTCACATAATAATACGTTGAAGTTTCTAGTTTCTAAACTTTCTTTAATTATTTGTCCTAAAGCGGGTTCATCTTCAGCCAAAAGTATTGTAGTTTTCTCAGTCATTAGGTAATGTTATTTTAAAAGTAGTTAAGTTATTACTTAAATGTACTTCAATAGTACCTTGGTGTTTCTCTACTATTTTTCTAGCATAATAAAGTCCAATTCCAAAACCTTTTACATCGTGAGTATTTCCTTTTGGAACCCTATAAAATTGCTCAAAAATTTTGTCTTTATTAGCATTAGTTAAACTGTGTCCATTGTCTGAGATGGTCAGTTCTACTTTATTTTTAGTTTGATTAGCTTCAATAGTAATTTTATCACCACCATATTTTATGGCATTATCAATGATATTATTAATTACATTTTCAAAATGAAATTCATCTACTTTAATTATAATATCATAAGTGCTATTTTTAAATTCAATGGTTTTGTTTTTTAGTTGAAAATCATGTTTAGTAATAATGCTTTGAAGTAACGCATTAATATTTACTTCATCATAATTTAAATTGAGATTATCACTGTCTAAAGAGGCAGTTTCTAGTAATTTTTCAACCATAATATTTAATTTAGACAATTGATCGGTAGACATGTTTACATACTTTGTAGTCTTTTCTTTATCGTCAATAGCATTAAAATTGGTTATACTTTCTAGGGCTACTCCTATAGTTGCAATAGGTGTTTTAAACTCGTGTGTAATATTATTAATTAAGTCATTTTTAACTTCCGCTAGTTGTTTTTGTTTATAAATTGTTTTTAGCAAGAGTACTAAACTTACTATAATTCCAGCAGAGAGCAACAGAGATAGTAAAATACTAACTAAAGATTCTCTTAGTAAAATGGCAACTTCATTGGTAAAGTAAAGTTCTAATGTGCCTCTTCTTGGTAAAAATGTAGATTTAGAGGTTGCTGTTAAATAATCTTTAGGAAAATTTTCTAGGTATAAGTTTTTCGATTCTCTAATTATACTATCATGTTGACTGTGTTTAAGATAATCATATTTTAAAGCATAATTTATAGTTAGGTCTCGTCTATTTAACTCTTTAGATAGATAATTGTCTAGTTTTTTTAGATTTATACTATCTCTAGATATTGAAATAAAAACTTTTGAAATAAGACTATCTATGTTTTTAGGTAATATTTTATCTGTAGTATAAAAGGGATAGTTACTATTTCTATATTCTTTTATAAGAATAGGCTTTTCATTCTCTAATTTAGAAATGTTTTTTAAGGTACTGTCAATTTTTGTTCTAAAAG
The DNA here is from genome assembly GCF_003813905.1 of Aureibaculum marinum. GTDB lineage: Bacteria > Bacteroidota > Bacteroidia > Flavobacteriales > Flavobacteriaceae > Aureibaculum > Aureibaculum marinum. The sequence goes on along the minus strand of NZ_RPFJ01000009.1, from coordinate 127,406 downwards.
CACTTTTTGAGCGGCTGTTTATATGAATGGTGTCTATAACTTCTTTTAAATCAACGTTATACTTTATAATTCCAGTCCTGGTAATGTTAGCGAAATAAGCCTCAACAGAATCATCTAAACTTTGTTGAACTTCACTGATTAAGCGTTGTTTGTTTATCTGATATTCTTTATAATTCCAGAATAATTGTACACCAATTGTTGCTAGAATTGTTAAAACTATAAAGCTTACTACCCATTTGTAGTTTTTTTCAGTCATTAATTAGTTTTTAATATGTATTGATTAGACGAAGGTCTAAATCAACGTATTTAATTGTATATAAGGGTTTCAGACTTCAAAGTTAATACAAATCTTATGTAAAACTAATTGGTTAACAGTCATTAACATTAGTTAACCTTTATGTGTATTATAAATAATTAGTTTTGTGTCGTATTAAAATTGGAATAATTTTCGATAAACTAAAATTGTAAGGAATCTATTATATTATTAAACATTATAAAATGAAAACAAATATTATTTCCGTGGTTGTGGTAGCTATAGTACTTTTTTTTACCACAAAAATTACAGCTCAAAAGGATTTCCAAGGAAAGGCTTACTATCAAAGTAAGACTACTATGGATATGAATTTTGGAGGAAGGCAAATGAGTGAAGAAAGAAAAAAAGAAATAGCCGAAAGAATGAAAAGTATGCTTGAAAAAACGTATACATTATCATTTAATAAGTCAGAATCAATGTATAAAGAAGATGAAAAATTAGAAGCTCCAGGCCAAGGTGGTGGTAGAGGTGGAAGATTTAGTGCTATGATGGGTGCTGCCAATGGACCTCAATATAAAAATATTAAAGACAGTATCTTTTTACAAGAAAATGAATTGTTGGGTAAAAACTTTTTGGTGAATGATAAATTAACTCCATTAGAATGGAAAATGACAGGTGAAACCAAACAAATTGGTCAATACACAGCATTTAAAGCTACTGCAATGCGAGCTCCATCAGCAATTAGTTTAGCTGGACCACGAGGACCTCGTAGAGCAAACAATGATCAGGCTTCGACAGATGATAAAGATAAACCTGAAGAACCAAAAATGATTGAAGTTACAGCTTGGTATACAATGCAAATTCCAGTAAATCAAGGTCCTGGGAAATATTGGGGCTTACCAGGTTTAATTTTAGAAGTACATGAAGGTAATACAAGTATATTATGTACTAAAATAGAAATAAATAGTGATCAAATAGAAACTATTAAAAAACCTTCTAAAGGTAAAAAAGTTACTCAAGCAGAGTATGACAAAATTACGAAAGAAAAAATGGAAGAAATGAGTGAGCGTTTTAGAGGTGGTAGAAGAGGTGGAGGAAGAAGAAACTAAAATTATAATGTTTTAGAAATAAATAATCTTCAAAAAAACATAATTATTATAACCATTTTACACTGCTAAAATGATCAATACAACAAGAAACATGAAACAAACACTAGCAATTTTATTGCTTTTAGTAACAGTAAGTCTTTCTGCTCAAGTAAAGGTAGAAGGTTTTGTAAAAGACAGTCTAGGTGCACCGTTAGAATTAGCTAATGTTGTAGCCATTAATCAAGCAACTAATGCCCTAGATTCTTATGCAATTACCAATGATAAAGGAAGGTATAGGTTGAGTTTACAAGAAAATACAAGCTATAAAATACAAGTAAGTTTTATTGGGTATAAGACTTTTGATTTAGCTTTAACTACGGAAGAATTAGATATTGATAGGAATTTTACTTTAATGGAAGATAATACTCTTGATGAAGTTCAACTAGTTTATGAAATGCCAATAACCATAAAAGGAGACACTATGGTTTATAATGCAGATTCTTTTAAAAATGGTACAGAGCGAAAGCTTGAAGATGTTATTAAGAAAATGCCAGGATTAGAAATAAATGATGAAGGACAAATACAAGTAGAAGGAAAAACCGTAGAAAAATTAATGGTGAATGGAAAAGATTTTTTTGATGGAGATACTAAATTAGCGACTAAAAATATTCCTTCAAGTGCTGTTGATAAAGTTGAAATTTTAAAGAATTATGGTGAGGTAGGGCAATTAAGAAGTGTTCAAGATAATCAAGATAATATTGCAATTAATATTAGATTAAAGAAGGGGAAAGATAACTTTTGGTTTGGAAACATTACAGCAGGTGGAGGTACATCAACTGATGATCCGTTGTATGTACTTCAGCCAAAACTTTTTTATTACAGTCCTAAAACCAGTGTAAATGTAATAGGAGATTTAAATAACCTAGGAGAAGTAGCTTTCTCTAGACGAGACTATTTTAACTTTACCGGAGGTTTTAGAGCTCCAAGTAGAAATAGTGGTACAAGTATAGATTTAGGAAGTGAAGATTTAGGCTTTTTACAATTGCAAAACAACAGAGCAAAAGATATTAAGACAAAATTTGGAGCTATAAATATTAGTCATTCACCAAACGAAGCATTAGACTTAAATGGGTTTTTAATTTACTCAAATAATCAAACGGAAATGCAACAAAATAGATCTGTAAGATATACAGACTCTAATTTGGGTATACCTGATGAGGTTACAGAAACTAATACCAAACAGACAAGCGATTTAGGTATGGGTAAATTTAATCTTAAATACAGACCTAATGCTAATAATGAGTTAAACTATTCGGTTATTGGAAGACTTTCAGATCAAAATCAAGATCAAAATATATTTTCTACTGTTAGTGGAGATGTAACTGAAATAAATAATTCTTCGCCATACAGTGTAAGACAAAATTTAAATTATTATTATACTCATAATGATAAAAATATTTTTGCTCTGTCTGCTCAACATTTAATTCAAGATGAAGATCCTTTTTACAATGCTATACTGTCAGATACCACGTTTAACAGAACAGCTTATGAAATAGGTTTTGATACCATACAAAATGCTTACAATTTAAATCAAGACAAGCGTGTTAAATCAAATCAGTTAGATGCAACATTAGATTACTGGTATATTTTAAATCAGAAAAGTAATATTAATTTAACTTTTGGAACTGTTTATAGCAATCAAAAATTTGATTCAGATATTTTTCAATTCTTAGATAATGGAAGTTCTGAAGAGCCAATACCAAATATTAATGATATTGAAATTGGTAATGATGTTGATTATACTTTTTCTGACATTTATTTAGATTTAAAATACCGTTTAAAAGTAGGTATATTTACATTTACTCCAGGTATTTCTGGACATGCTTACAATACTAAAAGTTTACAATATAATACTACCTATAAGGATAACTTTTTTAGATTTTTGCCAAGTTTTAATACACGAGTAGATATAAAGAGTAGTGAAAATATATCTTTTGATTATAGAATGACTACGCAATTTACAGATGTAACAAACATAGCACAAGGGTTGGTTATGGGAGATTATAATTCATTTTCTGTAGGTACACCTGAATTGGAAAGTTCGTTAAGACATAACTTAAGATTAAATTACTTTAATTTTAATATGTTTAGTTATACCAATATTAATGGTAGCATTTCTTATAGTAAAAATGTTAACCAAATACGTAATTCAGCAAGGTTTAACCAAGGTAGTGTTGTAAATATTAGTAAGCCTTTTAACTCTGATTTTTCTGATGAAAGTCTAAGCTTTAATGGTCGTTTTCAACGTAGTTTTGGTAAATTAAGAGCAAGTTTAAGTGCTAATTTAAGTTATAGTAAATACAATCAGGTAATAAATGATAATGTTTCAATAAATGAAAACTATTCACAAACTTATAGATTGGGTGTAAACAGTAATTTTACAGATGCTCCAAACTTCGATTTAAGTTATTCGTTAAGAGTTGCTGATAATGATCAAGGTTCAAGTAGAACAACTTACTACACGCATTCACCTTCTATAGATTTTGATGCCTTGCTTTTTAAAACCATAACATTCCGTACAGATTTTAGTTATAATCTATATAGAAACGAAACTAGTACGTTAAATACATATAAGTTTTGGGATGCTTCTTTAGCCTATAGAAAAAATCAAGACAGTAAAATGGAGTACGAATTAAAAGCGACAAACCTGTTAAATGCGACTTCTCAAAGTCAGGCAAATGCAGGTACGTTTTCAGTAAGTTCTTCAGAGTATTTTATTCAACCTAGATTTATCACATTACGATTAATTTATAACATATAAGTTTATTAAAATTCATAAAAATCTACTTATTTTAATAGCAGAAATAAGTAGATTTTTTGTTTGTAATAAGTAAGTATTATTACATTTTAATCTGCAAAGTTGAGCTATTATCATTTTGGTTTTTAACATCAGATAGCTTATCAATTGTACCATTCAAATATTATTACTATTTTCATAAATTAATTCTCAAAATAAAATCACTCTAAAATGAAAAAATTATTCAAGTATTGTTTAGTGGCTTTAATGCTATTTAGTGTTAGTATAAGTGCACAAGAAAAGGATGTTGTTATTGAAAACATCATAAAAGAGGCTAATGAAAATTCGCAATTAGAACGTTTAGCTCATGAAATGTTAGATGTAATTGGACCTCGATTGGTAGGTACACCACAGATGAAACATGCTCATGATTGGGCAGTTGCTGAGTTTAAAAAATGGGGAGTAGATGCAAGAAATGAAAAATACGGTGAATGGCGTGGTTGGGAACGAGGTATAACACATATAGATATGATTTATCCTCGTGTTCAAACTTTAAAAGGAACACAATTGGCGTGGAATCCAAGTACTTCTAAAAAAGGAGTAACTGCAGAATTAACGGTATTGCCTACAGTAAAAAATGCTGAAGAATTTAAAAAGTGGTTGCCTAATGTAAAAGGTAAATTTGTAATGGTTGATATGAAGCAGCTTACGGGTAGACCTGATTACAACTGGGAAGAATTTGCTACAGAAGAGTCTTTTGAAAAGATGAAAAAAGAACGTGAAGCACAAACCAAAGCATGGAGAGAAAATATTAGAAATACAGGGTATAACAGCCGTTCAATAATTGAAGCATTAGAAAAAGCAGGTGCTGCCGGAATCGTATCTAGTTATTGGTCTAAAGGATTTGGAGCCAATAAAATATTTAGTGCAAGAACTAAAAAAATTCCATCAGTTGATCTTGAATTAGAAGATTATGGAATGTTATATAGGTTGGTTGAGTCTGGTCATAAACCACAAATAAAAGTAGTAGCTGAATCTAAAGAATTAGGAGCAGTACCAACTTTTAATACCATTGCAGAAATAAAAGGAACAGAAAAGCCTGAAGAATATATTATTCTTTCAGCTCATTTCGATTCTTGGGATGGAGGAACAGGAGCTACTGATAATGGAACAGGAAGTTTGGTAATGATGGAAGCAGTGCGTTTATTAAAAAAATATTATCCAAATCCTAAGCGTACCATATTGGTTGGACTTTGGGGAAGTGAAGAGCAAGGTTTAAATGGTTCTAGAGCCTTTGTAGAAGATCATCCAGAAATTGTAAAAAATATACAAGCTTTATTTAATCAAGATAATGGTACGGGTAGAGTGGTAAATTTATCAGGACAAGGATTTTTACATTCGTATGATTTTTTAGGAAGATGGTTAGCCGCAGTACCTAATGATATTACCAAGCACATTGAAACTACTTTTCCTGGAACGCCAGGTCGTGGAGGGTCAGATTATGCTTCATTTATTGCTGCAGGAGCACCTGCGTTTAGTTTAAGTTCTTTAAGTTGGTCATATTGGAATTATACATGGCATACCAACCGTGATACTTACGATAAAATTGTTTTTGATGATGTACGCAGCAATGCTATTTTAACCGCTATTTTAGCATATATGGCTAGTGAAGATGAGCAATCAACACCAAAAGATAAAATTGTATTGCCTGTAAGCAAAAGAACAGGAAAGCAAATGGAATGGCCAACACCAAGGTCTCCAGAACGTAAAGGAATGCTTGAAGACAAATAATTCACTCTTAAATATCAACTAATAAAAAAACCTTTTCAATTTGAAAAGGTTTTTTTGTGGGTTTCGTTTAAGAGTGAGCATAAGAAATGTAGGGCAGAAAGAAGATAAGCACTAAATTTTAGTTTATGATTTACCTAGATATAAATATTTTTCTTTTCAATTTAAATGTCAAATTATATACTTAGTTGACTTTGTAATTAACATAAAACCATATTTTTTATAAAGTGTTAGCAATTGGATTATTTTTTATTTACGATTTGCACATCAATTATTTTTAGAGTTAAAAGTTTTCCTTGAATAGTTCTCCAGCAAGTAAGTTTGTTTTTCGCTTCTTTTACTATTTCTTTTGAGAAACTCTTTTTATTTTTTAATATGGGACCAGCTTTTTTTATTTGTGTTCGTGATATTTTCATTTATCCGATGTTTTTTCTGATAATTGTTTACAACAACTAAACATAAATTCGTTTTACTATTTTACAGTTATTATAAAACGAAAATCGGTAATTTTTGTATAAAAGTAAAATGTAGTTATAAATAAAAAAAGCCTCATAATCAAATCACTATGAGGCTTTGTATATTAAAATATTGTGGTTTACATATTAAATGCAGTTTTTACAGCATCTACAAAATCTAATTTTTCCCAAGTAAATAATTCTACTTCTTTTTCTACTTTACCAGAATAAGGGCTTTCAAAAATTTTAGTAATGGTTTCAGGGGCTTTACCCATATGGCCATACGCCGCAGTTTCTAAATAAATAGGGTTACGTAATTTTAAACGCTCTTCTATTGCTGCAGGTCGCATATCAAAAATTTCAGAAACTTTTTTTGCAATTTCACCATCTGTTAATTCTAATGTTGAGGTTCCGTAAGTATCAATAAATATAGAAGTAGGTTCAACCACACCAATAGCGTAACTAACTTGTACGAGTACTTCGGTAGCAACACCTGCAGCTACTAAGTTTTTAGCAATATGTCTAGAGGCATACGCAGCACTTCTGTCTACTTTACTAGGGTCTTTACCAGAAAAAGCACCACCTCCGTGAGCTCCTTTTCCTCCATAAGTATCTACAATAATTTTTCTTCCTGTTAAACCAGTGTCACCATGTGGGCCACCAATTACAAATTTACCCGTTGGGTTAATATGATAGGCAATATCATCATTAAATAATGCCTGTACGTGGGCAGGAAATAATTTTTTTACTCGTGGTATAAGTATGGTAATAATATCATTTTTGATTTTTGCTAACATTTTTTCGTCATCAGCATCAAAATCATCATGTTGTGTAGAAACTACAATTGCATCTATACGTTTTGGCTTATTATCATCACTATATTCAATAGTAACTTGGCTTTTTGCATCTGGGCGTAAATAGGTAATTTCTTTATTTTCTCTTCGTAATTCAGCCAGTACTTGCAATATTTTATGAGAAATATCTAAAGCCAATGGCATGTAATTTTCGGTTTCATTGGTAGCATAACCAAACATCATACCTTGGTCTCCAGCACCTTGCTCTTCTTTAGTAGCTCTATCAACCCCTTGATTAATATCTTGTGACTGTTCGTGAATTAAAGAAATTACTCCACAAGAATCTCCAGAAAATTGATACTCGCCTTTGGTGTAACCAATTTTATTGATAACCTTTCTAGCTATTTCTTGAACATCTAAATAAGTTTCACTTTTAACCTCACCAGCTAAAACTACTTGTCCAGTAGTTACTAAGGTTTCACATGCTACTTTCGATTCAGGATCAAAAGCTAAAAAATTATCTAATAATGCATCACTAATTTGATCTGCAACTTTATCAGGATGCCCTTCAGAGACACTTTCTGACGTGAATAAATATGCCATAATATTATTTTAAATGGTAACGATTTTATATAAAAAAGATTGCAAAATAGACTAAAGGAGTAGAGGTACTGCTTTAGCATTTTTTAAGAGGTTGCAATCAGTCAAATTATTCCTCTGTGTAATAACGAGGTCAAAGGTAGAAAAATTAATAGCATTAAGAATAAAGTCTTGTTAAATTTTTAGTATTTTTTGTTTAATGTAAGGTTAAAGCAATTGTTTCGTCAACTATATAAAATAGATTTATGAAAAATGGATTGGTGGTATTGTTTTTAGTTGCTTTATTTACAAACTGTTCTTCTTCTAGCGAAGATATGCAAACGGAATTTGAAATGGAACAAGAAATGGAAGAAACTATTGTAAGTAAAGGTTCTTTTGTTTCAGGTGCACATGTAACTTCAGGTAATGTTGCTGTTAGTTCTGACGGTAAACAATTAAATTTTACAAACTTTAAAACTGATAATGGACCAAAATTATTGGTTTATCTTACTACAAATGTTGGTTCTTCAGATTTTGTTTCTTTGGGAGATTTAAAAGGTATACAAGGAAATTATACTTATGCTATACCTAGCAATACTGATATATCTAAGTATAAAATTGTAGATATTTGGTGTGTAGATTTTTCGGTAAGTTTTGGTCATGCCGAATTGAAATAGTAGCTTTTTACTAAAATTTTTATAAAAATAATAAGAGCTTGCAATATATATTGTTTTCAATAAATTCTAAAAAAGTAAAGAAAAAGCTTTGATATGTAAGAATTGTTTTGCAATATTTGCAACGTAAGTTCAATTACTTATTGAAATTGTTATCAAGAAAGGCAGAGGGATTAGACCCGCTGAAGCCTTAGCAACCCTTTAATCTTTAAAGAAGGTGCTAAATTCTACCAAAGTTGAAAAAACTTTAGGATAGATAACTCAGACGAAATTACATCCGGTAATTTTTTATGTATTTCTTAATAACATTTTTCTAAGTACTCTAATAATCCTGAAGGATTAGTTAGTTCATTATATTTTTTTATCTGAGCAGTAAAGCAGATAAAAAATTGATTTGAATTAGCAGGTTTTAGGGTGTTTTAGTACTGTGAGTACATCATATTATATGATGCATTTGACTTTTAACTTTAATCATTTATTAATTTAAAAAGTAAGAAAAATGAGTACAAAAAAATTAGCAACCAATGCGTTGCACGCAGGTCACGACACTACAACAAATGGAGGTACAAGAGCAGTTCCTATTTATCAAACTTCTTCGTATGTTTTTAATGATACAGACCATGCCGCAAATTTATTTTCATTGAAAGAATTAGGTTTTATTTACACACGATTAAATAACCCTACAAATGAAATATTACAAACACGATTAGCAGCGGTTGAAGGTGGAGTAGGAGCCGTAGTTTTTGCTTCAGGTTCATCTGCTATTTCAACAGGGTTATTAACTTTATTAAAAGCTGGTGATCATATAGTTGCATCAAGTAGTTTATATGGAGGTACATTTAACCTTTTAAATGTAACATTACCAAGACTTGGTATAACTACAACATTTGTAGATGCTTCTGATCCTGAAAATTTTGGAAAAGCAGTTCAAGAAAATACTAGAGCCTTTTTTGTAGAGTCTTTAGGAAATCCGAAATTAGATGTATTAGATTTAAAAGCAATCTCCAAACAAGCAAAAGCGGCTCAAGTGCCATTTATTGTGGATAATACAGTTGCAACTCCTGCATTATTAAACCCAATTGAACATGGTGCAAATATTGTCATCCATTCACTTACAAAATATATTGGTGGACAAGGTACATCTTTAGGAGGGGCTATTATTGATGCTGGTACATTTGATTGGACTAATGGTAAATTTCCTGAATTTACAGAACCTTCTGCAGGTTATCATGGTTTGGTGTATAGCGAAGCGTTAGGTGCAGCAGCATTTACTTTTAAATTAATTTTAGAAGGATTGCGTGATTTTGGAGGAGCTTTGAGTCCATTTAATGCTTTTCAAATTATTCAAGGGTTAGAAACATTACCTGTTAGAATAAAACAGCATAGTGCAAATGCTTTAGAGTTAGCTACATGGTTAGAAGGAAGAGATGAAGTGGCTTGGGTAAATTATCCGGGGTTAAAAAGTAGTAAATACCATGCGTTAGCAAAAGAATATTTGCCAAAAGGACAAAGCGGGTTAGTTACTTTCGGTTTAAAAGGAGGGTTTGAAACAGCTAAAAAAGTTACAGATTCTACCAAAATTTTTTCTTTGTTAGCAAATATAGGAGATACAAAATCATTAATAATTCATCCTGCTAGTACCACACATCAACAATTAACTGTTGAGCAACAAGCAGCAGCAGGGGTAATTCAAGATTTAATTAGACTTTCTGTTGGTTTAGAAGATGTTGACGATTTAAAGGAAGATTTAGAACAAGCTTTTGCTGTAATTGATAAAAGTGTTTTAGCTTAATTTTGAGATGTTATTCATGTCGAAACAAAGAATAGTACTGTAATTTCTGATGTTTCGGATGGTAAAGTGATTAATTATTAATGTATGCTATCTAAAATTATTATAAATAATTATACAACTCAATCAGGGGTTTCGTATCCAGAAATCCCTTTGAGTTATCAACTTTTTGGTAAAGAGTTGCACACCGCCCCCATAGTGTTAGTTAACCATGCGTTAACAGGTAATAGCAATGTTGCTGGTAAAGACGGATGGTGGTCAGACTTAATAGGTGATGGTAAAGTAATAGATACCTTAAGATATACCGTTTTAGCTTTTAATATACCAGGTAATGGGTATGATGGTTTTGTAATAGAAAATTACAAAGATTTTGTAGCCAGAGATATTGCTTGTTTATTTTTATTGGGATTAGAACAACTAAAAATTAATAAACTTTATGCTATTATTGGAGGCTCTTTAGGAGGAGGAATTGCTTGGGAAATGGCAGTTTTATCTCCAAAAATTGCCAAACATCTAATTCCTGTAGCTACAGATTGGAAATCTACAGATTGGCTAATTGCTAACTGCCAAATTCAAGAACAGTTTTTATTGAATTCAAAAAACCCAGTACATGATGCTCGAATGCATGCCATGTTATGTTATAGAACACCAGAATCTTTTAAAGAACGTTTTCATCGTTCAAAAAATGAAGAACTTGATGTTTTTAATGTGGAAAGTTGGCTATTGCATCATGGAAAAAAATTACAAGAGCGTTTTCAATTGTCAGCCTATAAATTGATGAATCAATTGCTTAAAACAATTGATGCTTCTAAAGATAATTCTGACAAAATATTAGATACAATCACTGCAAATATTCATTTGGTAGGTGTAGATTCTGATTTGTTTTTTACAGCTGAGGAAAATAGAGAAACTCAATTGAAATTAGCTCAAACACATCCTAATGTTACCTATAACGAGATTAATTCCGTACACGGACACGATGCATTTTTAATAGAATTTGATCAATTAGAAAAAATTATTGAAGGCATTTTTAGACCTTCATCAGAAACAAAAAGAATGAAAATATTAAAATTTGGAGGTAAATCTCTTGCCAATGGTGAGGGTATTAATAAAGTTGTTTCCATAATTAAAGATAAAGTAGCTCAAGGTGAAAGAATAGCTGTAGTTGTTTCTGCAAGAGGTGATGCTACAAATGAATTAGAAAAAATATTAGAACAGGCTGTAAAAAATCAATCATATAAAGAGTCACTAGAATTTTTTAAAAAATATCAGCAAGATGTTTACAATACTGTAGACTTTTCTGAAGAGTTTGCGACCTTAGATAAACTTTTTAATGGAGTTCAATTATTAGGTGATTATAGCAATAAAATTAAAGATCAGGTATTAGCTCAAGGAGAATTATTATCTGTAAAATTATTAGCATCCATTTTAGAAGAACATGGAATAAACTCTAATATTACAGATGCTAGAACCTTAATAAAAACCGATGAAAATTTTGGTAATGCTCAACCTGTAGCTAAAATATCAAAAGAAAATGTGATTGCTCATTTTAAAAAATTTAATGGTTCTACAGTAAATATTGTAACCGGATTTATAGCTTCAAATGAAAAAAATGAAACTACAACGTTAGGGAGAAATGGAAGTAATTATACAGCGGCATTATTAGCCAATTATTTAGATGCAGAAGAATTGCAAAACTATACACATGTAGATGGAATTTATACTGCCAATCCCGATTTGGTATCTGACGCAAGAAAAATTAAAGAACTTTCCTATACCGAAGCTAATGAATTGGCCAATTTTGGAGCAACAATTTTACATGCCAAAACGATTATTCCTTTAATAGAAAAAAACATAAATCTTAGAATACTGAATACATTTAATCCTGATGATGAAGGTACTTTAATTACTGCTCGGTCTAGTTCAGAGGGTATAAAGTCATTATCAGTATTAGAAAACAATGCATTAATTAATTTTGAAGGTCGTGGTTTGTTGGGAAGAGCAGGTGTTGATGCTAGAATTTTTAAAGCATTGGGAGACCAAGATATTAGCGTAAGTATAATATCTCAAGGATCTTCTGAACGAGGTATTGGTTTGGTTGTAGAAGAAGAAAAAGCGAACAAAGCGGTTGCTGCATTAGAAAAAGAATTTGAAAGTGATTTTTATTCTCAAGATGTTAATAAAATTAGTGTTATAGATCAAGTGTCTGTAATCTCTTTAATTGGTATTGATTTAAGTTCGTTTCACAAACCTTTTAATACACTAATTAAAAATCAAATTGTTCCAATATTATTTAACAATACCATTACAGGTAAAAATGTAAGTTTGGTTGTTAAAAAGAATCAATTACATAAAGCCGTTAATGTAATTCATAGTGAGATTTTTGGAATATCTAAAAAAATAAACATCGCTATTTTTGGTCATGGATTAGTCGGAGGAACTTTAATTGACCAAATAATTACTTCAAAAGATGATATTGAAAAACGTAAAGGGATTAAGCTGAATGTTTTCGCTGTTGCTAATTCAAGAAAAGTACTGTATGATAGAAATGGCGTTCACGAAAATTGGAAAAATGCTATTGAAAAAGAAGGAGTAGCTTATCAAGTTGATGATGTAATAGCATATGCTAAACAATACCACTTAGAAAATTTAATAGCTGTAGATAATACAGCAAGTAAAGATTTTGTGGCAAACTATATTAAATTGGCAGAAAACGGATTTGATTTAGTATCTTCAAATAAAATTGGAAATACTATTGAGTTAGATTTCTATGAAGAGTTGCGAAAAGTATTAGCTAAAAATCAAAAGCAATATTTATACGAAACTAATGTTGGTGCTGGTTTACCTTTAATTGATACGATAAAATTGTTACACCTATCTGGTGAAAATATTACTAGAATTAGAGGTGTTTTTTCAGGTTCACTTAGTTATCTTTTTAATCATTTTTCTGTAGAAGACAGACCTTTTAGTGTTATTTTAAAAGAAGCTATAGATAATGGATTTACAGAACCTGATGCTAGAGAAGATTTATGTGGTAATGATGTTGCTAGAAAATTATTAATCTTAGCAAGAGAACTAGATTTAAAAAATGAGTTGGAAGATGTTCAAATTCAGAATTTAATACCTAAGAATTTAAGAACAGTTTCTGCTAATGAATTTTTAAACAGAATTACTGAATTGGATGAGGTGTATACTAATGTAAAACAAAATCAAGAACCTAATTTCGTGCTTCGATATGTTGGCGATTTATCAGGAGATTTGTCTAAAGATGACGGAGCAACTTTAAATGTAAAATTAGACTCCGTTCCCGAGGACAGCCCGTTAGGTCAAGTTAAAGGAAGTGATTCCATTTTTGAAATTTACACAGAATCTTATGGAGAGCAACCTATAGTAATTCAAGGAGCAGGAGCAGGAGCCGCAGTAACGGCTCGCGGTGTTTTTGGAGATGTTTTAAGGTTAGCAGATAAATTAGGATAACCATTTATAATCAATAGTAATACTTACTTATGTCTAAGCATAAAAATTTTGAAACCGAAGCGATTAGAACGCAAATAGAGCGTTCACAATTTTTAGAACATTCAAATCCTCTATACTTAACTTCTAGTTTTGTATTTGAAGATGCTGAAGATATGCGAGCGTCTTTTGCAGAAGAAAAAGAGCGTAATATTTATAGTCGTTTTACAAACCCAAATACTTCTGAGTTTGTTCAAAAAATATGTAAAATGGAAGGTGCCGAAGATGGTTATGCTTTTGCAACAGGTATGTCTGCTATATTTTCCACTTTTGCGGCATTGTTAAATGCTGGAGATCATATTGTATCTTCACGGTCAGTTTTTGGATCTACAAATTCATTATTTAATAAGTTTTTACCAAAATGGAATATTACTACAAGTTTTTTTAATGTAAATGAAGTTGATAATATTGAGCATTTAATTACTTCAAATACAAAAATTTTATATGCAGAAAGTCCTACAAATCCAGCGGTAGATGTTTTAGATTTAGAATTGCTTAGTACTATTGCTAAGAAACATAATTTATTGTTGATAATAGATAACTGTTTTGCTACTCCATACCTTCAAAATCCTATAGCTTTCGGAGCTGATTTGGTAATTCATTCTGCTACTAAATTAATTGACGGACAAGGAAGAGTATTAGGTGGAGTTACTATTGGTAAATCTGATTTAATAAGGGAAATTTACTTATTTTCAAGAAATACTGGGCCTGCATTATCACCTTTTAATGCTTGGGTGTTATCTAAGAGCTTAGAAACTTTAAGTGTTCGTGTTGATAAGCACTGTGAAAATGCCCTAAAAGTTGCAGAATTTTTAGAAGCCCATAACGCCGTAAGTTTTGTGAAATATCCATTTTTACCATCGTACCCTCAATACAAAATTGCAAAAAAACAGATGAAAGCAGGAGGAAACATTGTGTCTTTTGAAATAAAAGGAGGTGTAGATGCGGGCAGAAAGTTTTTAAACACTTTAAAAATGTGCTCGCTTTCAGCCAATTTAGGAGACACACGCACTATTGCAACACATCCGGCATCAACAACACATAGTAAATTAAGTGCCGAAGATAGATTAGAAGCTGGAATTTCAGATGGATTGGTTCGAATTTCTGTAGGATTGGAAAATGTAAAAGATATCATCGAAGATTTAGATCAAGCCCTTAAAAATATTTAAAATTTTAGTACTTTCGCAGTACTATGCTTTCTAAAAAAACAAAATACGGATTAAAAGCACTTGCCCATCTGGCAAGACAAAAAGACAGAACACCAGTTCAAATTGCTACGATTGCTGAAAAGGAAAATATTTCTAGAAAATTTTTAGAAAGTATATTGTTAACACTTCGTAAAAGTGGGTTTCTAGCATCAAAAAAAGGAAAAGGTGGAGGTTATTACTTGCTTAAAAATCCTAAAGACATAAAAATGTCTGATGTGATGCGTATTTTAGAAGGTCCTATTGCATTAACACCTTGTGTAAGTCTTAATTTTTACGAAAAATGTACAGATTGCGTTAATGAAGAAACTTGTGAGGTGCGACATTTAATGCTGGAAGTTAGAGACAGTACCTTAAAAATATTTAACAACAAGTCGTTAGCGGATATGATATAATTACTTACCTTGTATTTATTTCTGATTTTTTTTTCAATGTTAATAGAGTCTCTTATAAAGAAAAAATAATTTATTTTTGTTTATATTAATTTTAGAAAATGCAAAAAAGAACTGTTTTTCAGATGCTCGACAAGGCATCCGTTACCTATAAAGACAATCCTTATTTAAGCCAGAAAAATGATTCTGGTTGGGACAGAGTTACCTTTAGTGAAGCCAAAGAAAAAGCATTACATCTGGCATCTGCTTTTATAGAATTAGGAATTGGATATGAAGATAAAATTTCCATTTTATCAGAAGCAAAAATAGATTGGGTTATTTCAGAATTTGCCACTTTGTATGCAGGTGGAATCATTGTTCCACTTTCAATTAAATTGTTGCCAGAAGAGGTTCCTTTTCGAGTAAATCATTCCGAATCAAAGTTCTTTATAATTTCTGAAAACACCGTTGAGAAAGTGTTAAGTGCATGGAATCTGTATGAAAATAAAAATTTGAAACTGATTCTCTTAGACAAACCTTCATCTAAAATTATTGATATTTGTAAAGCCACTAATTTTGATCAAAGTCAACTGCTTTATATAGATGATTTGTATCAGTTGGGTGCTTCTAAATTTGATAAAAACCTTCAGACTATTCAGAAAATGAAGGAAATTATTAAAGAAGATGATGTAGTTACTATTTCATATACTTCTGGCACAACAGGCAACCCCAAAGGGATTATGCTTACGCATTTGAATTACTATTCAAATAGTTACGATGCTGTAGATACGTTTAAAATTAGAGAATTAATTTCTACCTTAATTATATTACCAACAGACCATTCGTTTGCTCATACCATTGGTCTTTATGCTGCACTTGCACGAGGTATTTCAATTCATTTTGTAGATGCCAGAGGAGGTAGTATGAATGCGTTAAAAAATATTCCTATAAATTTAGTAGAAGCCAAACCTAACTTTTTGTTGACAGTACCAGCATTAACAGGAAATTTTATTAGTAAAATTAGAGATGGAATAAAAGCAAAAGGGCCTTTTATAGAAGGTATTTTTAATCGTGGTATTAAGGCAGGTATTCGAAGAAATGGAGATGGATTTTCAAAACCAGGCTTAGTTGTACAAATAGCCACTTATTTTAATTATATAATTGCTAAAAAATTAATTTTTAAAAAATTAAAGCTCATTTTTGGTTCTGATATAGAGTTTTTTGTTGGAGGAGGAGCCTTATTAGATATTAAACAACAACAATTTTATAAGGCCATTGGAATTCCTGTTTATCAAGGATATGGATTAACAGAGGCCTCTCCAATTATTTCTACAAATACCCCGTTGGATCATAAAATGGGAACTTCAGGTAAACCCTTAAATAATGTGACTTGTAAAATTTTAGATGATAAGGGTAACGAACTGCCTAAAGGTCAAAAAGGAGAAATTTGTATTCAAGGTAATAATGTAATGAAAGGCTATTATAAGAATGAGGAGGCTACTAAAGAAACCTTAAAAAATGGTTGGTTACACACAGGTGATTTGGGATATATTGATCAGGATGATTTTTTAGTGGTGGTTGGTAGAGAAAAAGCATTGTTAATTTCTGAAGATGGTGAAAAGTATTCTCCAGAAGAAATTGAGGAAGCCATTATCAATTCTTCCCAGTTAATTCATCAAGTTATGATTTATAACGATCATAAAAAATATACTACAGCATTGGTTACCTTAAATAAAATGCATGTTATGGATTTTATAAAAAAACATAAAATTTTAGATGCAGAAGTGTTGGTTGCTAAGCTTAAAGAAGAACTGCATGCATTTAAAAAATTACGCGAATTTAATGGAAAATTTCCATCAAAATGGATTCCTTCTAATTTTCAAATTTTAGAAGAAGAATTTTCTGAAGTTAACTTTATGATAAATTCTACGTTAAAAATGGTTCGGCATAAAATAACTGAAAATTATAAAGACAGATTAGATTTAATGTATGTTAAGGATGCTCAAAAGTTAAGTTTAGAAAAAAATGTAGAGGTTATTAATAGGCTCTTCTTTATTGAATAGAACCATACAATATATGTTATAAAAACAGTAAATTGCTAAATTCGAAATTTAAATTTATGCTGGCATAAGTAGTTCTTTTTGCTATATCATTAAGAATATCAGCTATTTGTTATGTAATTAAAGCTATCTTGATATATTTTTGTCAGATAATTAAAAGTTAAAAATTATCTATTTTTTTTATACTATTTTTTTTGTAGTCTAGATATTTCCTCTATTTTTGCACAATATCCCACTAAGTCGATAGGATATAGAGTAAATATAATTTTATATGATACTAGATAGTTTTATAAATAGCCGATTGAAACAAAACAAAGAAACTTCAGAGCCTAAAGAAAAAGTAAAACGAAGTCTTGTTAAAACTGTTAGTTGGCGTGTAATAGGTACACTAGATACTGTTTTTATTTCGTGGCTTATTACGGGTACATTAACATTGGCTATTTCTATTGGTACGTTAGAGTTTTTTTCAAAAATGGTGCTTTATTTCTTTCATGAAAGAGCATGGAATAATATAAAATGGGGAAAGTAATGAACTTAGATTTAGATAAAATAAATAAGGAGTTAAGGTCAAAAACGCCAAAAGAAATCATTGAATGGGCAATTTCAATTGCTAAAAAACCGGTACTTACAACAAATTTTAGACCGTATGAAGTGGCTATTTTACATGCAGTTTCGCAAGTAAAAAATGATATAAACGTAATTTGGTGTGACACCGGATATAACACTCCAAATACGTATAAACATGCCGAAGAAATTATAGAAAAATTAAACTTAAACATTCATTTGTATGTGCCAAAACAAACTGCTGCTCATAGGGATGTTGTGTTAGGTATACCTCATGTTGACGACCCGAAACATAAACTATTTACAGAACAAGTAAAATTAGAACCTTTTAAAAGAGCAATGGCAGAACATCAACCAGATGTATGGTTTACAAATCTTAGAAAAGGACAAACGGCTTTTAGAGATAGTATAGATATTGTTTCTAAAGGAAAAGATGGTGTTATAAAAGTGAGTCCGTTTTATTATTATTCAGATGCTGAATTAGACACTTATTTGTTAGAATTTAAATTACCTAATGAATTTAAATATTACGATCCTACAAAAGTATTAGAAAACAGAGAATGTGGCTTACATGCTTAAACTTGATACAATGAAAGATAATACATCACATATTAACCCATTAGAAAACGAGGCTATTTATATAATTAGAGAAGTTGCAGCACAGTTTGAGAAACCTGTATTGTTATTTTCTGGAGGTAAAGATTCAATTACCTTAGTAAGGTTGGCTCAAAAAGCGTTTTATCCTGCAAAAATTCCTTTCCCTTTAATGCATATAGACACGGGGCATAATTTCCCTGAAACCATTGAGTTTAGAGATCGATTGGTTAAAGAATTAGGGTTAGAATTAATTGTTAGAAAAGTTCAAGATTCTATTGATCAAGGTAAAGTTAAAGAGGAAACAGGTAGGTATGCTAGTAGAAATCAATTGCAAACAACTACGCTATTAGATGCTATTGAAGAATTTAAGTTTGATGCATGTATTGGAGGTGCCAGACGTGATGAAGAAAAAGCGAGAGCCAAAGAACGTATTTTTTCGGTTAGGGATGATTTTGGACAATGGGATGAGAAAAATCAACGTCCTGAGTTGTTTGATATGTTAAATGGTCAAATTGAATTGGGACAAAATGTACGTGTATTCCCAATTTCAAATTGGACAGAATTAGATG
Organism: Aureibaculum marinum; assembly: GCF_003813905.1. GTDB lineage: Bacteria > Bacteroidota > Bacteroidia > Flavobacteriales > Flavobacteriaceae > Aureibaculum > Aureibaculum marinum. The sequence continues at coordinate 108,310 of NZ_RPFJ01000009.1, read as the reverse complement.
TATGGTCTTATATCGAAAAAGAAAATATTGAAATTCCTTCTATTTATTTTGCTCATAAGCGTAAAGTCTTTTTTAGAGATGGATTAATATGGTCGCATTCAGATCATGTTTATCAAGATGACGATGAAGAGGTGTTTGAAAAAGTAGTCCGTTTTAGAACTGTGGGGGATATGAGTTGTACAGCTGCAGTTTTATCAGAAGCATCAGATATTGCTACGGTAGTTCAAGAAATTAGAAATTCTACCATTTCAGAAAGGGGAGCTCGTATTGATGATAAACGTTCTGAAGCAGCAATGGAAAAAAGAAAACAACAAGGATATTTCTAAAAAGTATTTAGCATTTAATAATAAAAACTTAGTACCTAATATAATTACAATGGAAGTTTTAAAAATAGCAACAGCAGGTAGTGTCGATGATGGTAAAAGTACATTGATAGGAAGAATTCTATACGATACTAAATCCTTAACGGATGACAAACTTGAAGCCATTGAAAAAACTAGTAAGCAAAAAGGATATGATTATTTAGATTTCTCGTTGGCTACAGATGGTTTGGTTGCAGAAAGAGAGCAAGGTATTACCATAGATGTGGCTCATATTTATTTCTCTACACCTACAAAAAGTTACATCATTGCTGATACTCCGGGCCATGTAGAATATACTAGAAATATGGTTACAGGAGCATCTACCTCACAAGCGGCTATTATTTTAATAGATGCAAGAAAAGGTGTGATAGAGCAAACTAATCGTCACTTTTTTATCAATAATTTATTGAGAATTAAAGAGGTTATTGTTGCTATTAATAAGATGGATTTGGTAGATTTTTCTGAAGAGATTTACACGAAAATAAAGACAGATTTTCAAGCCTTAATGGAAAAGAGAGATTATCAAAGTCAAAAAATTACTTTTATTCCCGTAAGTGCATTAAAGGGAGATAATGTTGTTAATCCATCAGAAAATATGCCTTGGTATAACGGAAAAACGTTGTTAGAGCATCTAGAAAATCTTAAGAATCAAGATATTTATAATGTAGGTACACCAAGGTTTCCTGTTCAATATGTAATTAGACCTAAAACAGATAAATTTCATGATTTTAGAGGGTATGCTGGAAAAGTATATGGAGGCGAATTAAATGTAGGAGATAAAATTGTAGTTTTACCATCACAAACTACATCAACTATAAAAGAGATTTATTTTTACGACCAAAAGTATCAGACGGCCTCACGACGATCTTCAGTTACCATTACCCTAGAAGATGACATAAATATTAGTAGAGGCGATATGATTGTTAAAGCTGGCGATTTACCAAAAATTGACAAACAGTTAACTGCCAATATTTGTTGGATGGATTCTAAACCATTACTGCCAGGTTCAAAATATGTTGTTCAACATGGAGTCAATAAAGTATTGGGTCGGGTAGATGCTATTCATCATAAAATTCATCCTGACTATTCAGGGATAGATTCAGATGTTGATAGTTTACAGGTTAATGATATTGCTTCTGTTACCTTAAAATTAAACAAACCTATATTTTATGATGAATTTAAAAATCATAGAACCAACGGTTCGTTTATTCTAATTGATTCTCAATCTAATCATACAGTTGGAGCAGGATTTATAAGTTAGATATTAATAGCATTGCTAAATTGGTAGTCTATTTCTTTAATCAAATAATCTACTAAATCGATAGGAAATATAGTGTAAATAAAAACTCTTCTGCCCCACGTTAGAGTTCCTCAAAAGAGGTTAGAAGGGGACTTATTATGCAAAGTTTTAGAACAGAATTAGAAAATCCAGTTGTTGAAAAAGATATTATCGATCTGGAGAAAAAAATCCGATTATTTAAAGAAGGTAGTATCAACGAAGAAAGTTTTAGAAGTCTTCGATTGGCTCGTGGTATTTACGGACAACGTCAATATGGAGTTCAAATGATTCGAATTAAATTGCCTTATGGAAAGGTTACTGGCGAGCAATTGCTCAGAATTTCAGATGTTTCAGACAAATACTCAACTGGTAAACTGCATATAACTACACGACAAGATGTACAAATTCATTTTGTTAGTATTGATAAAACTCCAGAATTATGGGCAGAACTTGAAAAAGATGATGTAACTATTAGAGAAGCCTGTGGAAATACTGTTAGAAACGTTACAGCAAGTGAAACAGCAGGTATTGATATTGACGAACCTTTTGATGTTTCTCCTTATGCTCACGCTACATTTCAATTCTTTTTAAGAAACCCTATTTGTCAAGAAATGGGGAGAAAATTTAAAATTTCATTTTCTGCTACAGACAAGGATACCGCTTTGGGTTTTATACATGATTTAGGTTTTATAGCAAAGCTAAAAGATGGTAAAAGAGGTTTTAAAGTAATGCTAGGTGGTGGATTAGGTTCGCAACCAAGACATGCAGATTTATTATATGAATTTTTGCCAGAAGAAAAAATAATTCCACTTACCGAAAGTATTCTTAGAGTCTTTGATCGCTATGGAGAAAGAGCCAAAAGAATGAAGGCTAGAATGAAATTTCTTATCAAAGACATTGGGTTAGATAATTTTATAAAGTTGGTAGAAGAAGAGCAAAAGGCCTTGGCAAATGAAACTGTAACCATTGATGTATCCAATTTTAAAAACAATCCTATTATTCCTGAAATTGATATTCCAAAAGTAACAATAGAAGATAGAGAAGCTTATCAGTTATGGAAAAAATCAAATGTAATTCCTCAAAAACAATCAGGTTTATTTGCAATTGGAATTAAAGTTAAATTAGGTGATTTTTCAACTGAAAAAGCAAGAAAATTAGCAACTTTAATAAAAGATTATGCAGGTAATGAATTGAGATTTACCTTAAGGCAGAATATTTTACTAAGGTATATAAAAGAGGCCTTATTGCCATTTTTTTACCAAGAGTTAAAAGCATTAGACTTTACTGAATTAGGTTATAATTCTACAGCAGATATAACAGCTTGTCCAGGAACAGATACTTGTAATTTAGGTATAGCAAGTAGCACTGGAATGGCTGATGAATTAGAACGGGTACTACAAACTGAATATCCTCAATACCTGAATAACCAAGAGGTTACCATTAAAATTAGTGGATGTATGAATGCTTGTGGGCAGCATAATATGGCTCATATAGGGTTTCAAGGAATGTCTATTAGAACCAAAGAGAAATTAGTTGCTCCAGCGGTTCAAATTTTACTTGGTGGAGGTGTTTTAGGAAATGGTGAAGGGCGATTTGCTGATAAAGTAATAAAATTACCTTCTAAAAGAGGGCCTCAAGCGTTACGACTTATTTTGAACGATTTTGAAAAAAATAGAACTAATAATGAGTCTTTTTTAGACTATTACGATAGAAAAGGGAAAATCTATTTTTATGATTTTTTAGTGCCGTTATCTGGGGTTGATAATCTTAAAGAAAATGACTTTGTAGATTGGGGTAACAACGACAAATATATTCAGGCCGTTGGGGTAGGTGAATGTGCAGGTGTAGTTATTGATTTGGTAGCTACATTATTATTAGAAGCTAAAGAAAAATTAGGATTAGCACAAGAATCGTTTCTTGATAAAAATTGGGCAGATGCTATTTACCACACCTATACTTCGTATGTAAATGGGGCAAAAGCCTTGTTGCTTTCAGAGGATAAAAAAACTAACAATCAGGCAAGTATTATTCAATTGTTTGACGAAGTTTTTATAGATACCCAAAAATTGTTTTTAAAAACCAGCTTTTCCAAATTAGTATATCAAATGAAAGAGAACAAACCATCAGAAGATTTTGCAAAAAAATACATCAAAGAGGCCATTTCTTTTTTTGAGAGTATTGAAGTGTATAGAACAAAAGAGTTAAGTCATGAAGCATAGAAAAATTCCAAAATTAACTGTAGTAGGTGCAGGTCCTGGAGATCCTGAGTTAATCACTTTAAAAGCTATAAAAGCGATACAATCTGCTGATGTTATTATGTATGATGCACTTATAAATGTTAGTCTATTAGAGTATGCTTCTAGTACTGCTGAAAAAATTTTTGTTGGTAAACGTAAAGGATGCTATCGCTATCAACAAGAACAAATTAATGAAATTATTGTTAGTAGAGCTAAGTCTGATGGACATGTAGTACGGTTAAAAGGAGGAGATCCTTTTATTTTTGGGAGGGGCTCAGAAGAAATTGATTATGCACAACAATTTGATTTGGAAACAGCTATGGTGCCAGGTATTTCTTCGGCAATGGCAGTACCCGCTTATCAAGGAATTCCGCTGACAAAAAGAGGTTCTTCTGAGAGTTTTTGGGTAATTACTGGTACTACTAAATCGCATCAAATTTCAGAAGATGTAGCCTTAGCGGCAAAATCATCCGCAACCGTAGTTATTTTAATGGGAATGGGAAAGTTAGATGAAATAGTAGCCTTGTTTTCTGCAGAAAACAAACAGAAAACCCCAGTTGCTATTATACAAAATGGAACTACAGAAAAAGAAAAAGTGGGTTTTGGAACTATAGAAACTATTTGTCAAGTAGTACAAGAAGAACAATTGTCGTCACCAGCTATTATTGTTATTGGAGAAGTTGTAAATAAACGTAATATTTTACAACAAGTTCAACAAGAAATACAATTAAAAGAAGCATTATGTTAGTAGAAAAAAACGAATTATATCCCATATTTTTAAAAGTAAACCAACTTAATACTATTATAGTGGGAGGAGGAAAGGTTGCGTTGGAAAAATTATCCTTTTTATTAAAATCGAGTCCTAATGCCAAAGTTGCCTTAATTGCATTAGATTTTTCTAGTGAACTGTTAGCCTTAACAAAAAAGCATAAAATACTAACAATGCAAAGACCTTATACAAGCAATATTTTACACAAACAGCACATGGTTATTGCCGCTACAAATGATAGCGAAGTAAATGCACAAATTTATAAAGATGCTAAGGAAAAACAATTGTTAGTAAATGTTGCAGATACTCCACATTTATGCGATTTCTACCTTGGTGGAATTGTAACAAAAGGCAATGTAAAAATAGCAATTTCAACAAATGGAAAATCACCTACAACGGCCAAAAGATTACGTCAATTTTTTGAAGAAGTAATTCCAGAAGATATTAATTTATTGGTGGGTAACTTACATAGATTTAGAAAAACAATTAAGGGAAATTTCGAGTCTAAAGTAAATGCCTTAAACAAACTAACAGAAGGATTATTAAATTAAAATAGATTGAACTTATTAGAACATTAGACTAAAAATTAGAAAATGATTAAAACAGATATATTAATAATTGGGGCAGGTCCAACAGGATTATTTACCGTTTTTGAAGCGGGATTGTTAAAGTTAAGATGTCATTTAATTGATGCTTTGCCTATTCCTGGCGGGCAATGTGCAGAAATTTATCCTAAAAAACCTATTTATGACATTCCTGGATTTCCAGAAGTGTTAGCAGGTAAATTGACCGAAAATTTATTAGAACAAGGAAAGCAATTTGAACCTGGTTTTACATTAGGTGAGCGTGCAGAAACTATCGATAAACAAGAAGATGGTTCTTTTATTGTTACTACAAATAAGGGGACAAAGCATCATGCTCCAGTAGTTGCTATTGCAGGAGGATTAGGAAGTTTTGAACCTAGAAAACCGTTGATTGAAAATATTGCTTTTTATGAAGGTAAGGGTGTTGAATATTTTATAAAAGATCCTGAAGTGTATAGAGGTAAAAAAGTTGTGATTTCTGGAGGAGGAGATTCTGCACTAGATTGGGCTATCTTTTTAGCCGATGTGGCTAGTGAAGTTACATTGGTGCATCGTAGAAATGAATTTAGAGGAGCCTTAGATTCTGTTGATAGAGTACAAGAATTAAAAGTATTAGGTAAAATAAATTTAATAACTCCAGCTGAGGTCACCAAATTACATGGTGAAGATAAAATAAAAGCAGTTTCTGTAACAAAAGAAGGGAGTGAACAAATTATTGAAACAGATCATTTTATTCCTCTTTTTGGACTGTCACCAAAGTTAGGTCCAATTGCAAATTGGGGATTGGAAATTGAAAAAAATGCAATAAAAGTAGATACTTTTGATTATCAGACAAATATACCTGGTGTATATGCTATTGGAGATGTAAACACCTATCCCGGTAAATTAAAATTGATTTTATGTGGCTTTCATGAAGCTACATTAATGTGTCAATCTGCATATAAAATTATAAATCCAGGTAAAAAGTATGTTATGAAATACACCACTGTAAGTGGTATAAATGGATTTGATGGTAGTAGAAAAGAAGCTCCTAAAGCAGTTGTAAAAGCTATAGTATAAAGTGGTTGACGTAAAAATAAAAATAAAAGACAGAGAAGGTGTAATTCATGAGGTACTTGCACCGACTGATATGGCAATGAATTTAATGGAAGTTTGTAAATCTTACGAGCTTCCTGTTGAGGGTACTTGTGGCGGAATGGCCATGTGTGCTTCTTGTCAGTGTTATGTGTTGTCAAACCATAGCATGTCAGAAATGGAAGAGGAAGAAGAAGCAATGCTCTCTGAAGCATTTTATGTGAAAGAAAATAGCAGGTTAGGATGCCAAATACCAATTACACCTGAATTGGATGGGTTAGAAATTGAATTGGCACCAGAATCTTAGGTTAGTGTGAATTTAAATCATTAACGGTTTTTTATCATATTAATAATAAAATGCTCATATCTTTGCTATTAAATTTTATTTTTAAACACGTTAACCTGTTTTAATCGATGCAATTACAATCGCAGAAGAAGTATAAACTTAGAAATTATAACATTTGTCTCAAAGATACTGTAGAGGCATTTACAAAAAAACTATTTTATAGTTTATTTGATAGTCACTTTAAGGCTGAAAATTATGAATTTTTAAAAAGTACATTTTTAAAAATTACGGAAAAATTAAATGTTTCTGAAAATAAAAAACGTTGGGAAGAATTTGAATCACATTTTGAGACAATTCAATATCAATTGAGTTTAGATGCAATGGCCATTGCAGAAAATGATCCTGCTGCTGAAAGTTTAGAAGAAGTGTATTTAGCTTATCCAGGCTTTCATGCAATTGCTATTTATCGATTAAGTCATGAGTTGTACAAGTTAAAAGTGCCAATTTTACCTAGAATGATGAGTGAATATGGACACGGTTTAACGGGTGTAGATATTCATCCAGGAGCTACAATTGGATCCTCTTTTTTTATTGACCATGCAACCGGAATTGTTATTGGAGAAACGTCAGTTATAAAAAATAATGTAAAAATTTATCAAGGGGTTACACTTGGTGGAATTCAGGTGAAAAAGAGTTTGGCAAGTACAAAAAGGCATCCTACAATTGAAGATAATGTTATTATTTATGCCAATGCTACTATTTTAGGTGGTGATGTGGTTGTTGGTGCTAATAGTATTATTGGTGCTAATGTATGTTTGACAGAATCTGTACCTGAAAATTCAATTTTAACCTATCAAAAAGAGTTTAAAATAAGAAATAGAGCAGATGCAAAGTAAAACGATAATTGATATCATTGGAAACACACCATTAATTGAAGCTAAAAACATTACTTCAAATAAAAATGTGCGTTTATTTTTAAAATTAGAAGGTAAAAATCCTGGTGGAAGTGTAAAAGATCGTGCTGCATTTCACATGATTAATGAAGCCTTAAAGCGTGGTGAAATCTCTAAAGGAGATACTTTAGTAGAAGCAACTAGTGGAAATACAGGTATTGCACTAGCTTTTATTTCTAAACTTTTAGGAGTAAATATGGTATTGGTAATGCCCGAAAATTCTACTGAAGAACGTATAAAAACCATGAGAGCTTACGGAGCAGAATTAATTTTGACTTCTGCAGATTTAGGAATTGAAGGAGCTCGTGATTATGCCATGCAATTAAAAGATAAAAAAGGGTATTTTATGCTCAACCAATTTTCAAATGATGATAATTGGAAAGCCCATTATAACACTACAGGACCAGAAATATGGAACGATACCAATGGTGAAATTACTCATTTTGTTTCTGCTATGGGAACAACAGGTACCATTATGGGAGTTTCTACCTATTTAAAAGAACAAAATGAAAAAATTCAAATTGTTGGAGCACAACCAGCAGATGGAGCCAAAATTCCTGGTATTAGAAAATGGCCAGAAGCTTATTTGCCTAAAATTTTTAATCGTTCAAAAGTAGATACCATCGTAGAAATTAGTGAAGCAGAAGCCAAAAAAACTTCAAATAGATTGGCAAAAGAAGAAGGTGTATTTGCAGGAATGAGTAGCGGAGGTTCTGTATGTGCTGCATTAAAAATTGCCAATCGTATTGAAAAAGGCATTATTGTAGCAATAATTTGTGATATTGGCGATCGCTACTTGTCATCAGATTTGTTTGAATAAAATTGGTTATAAGTTATTTAATGCGTTATTTTGCCCCAATTAGTTCTTTAAAATATGTTATCAAGAAAGGTGGAGGGATTAGACCCTATGAAACCTTAGCAACCCTTTTTAATAAAAAGCTCTCTTTTATCGGATTAAAATCATCTTTTAGATAATGATATTTAAAAAGATATAAGTTAAATGTATTAGAAAGAAGGTGCTACATTCTACCTATAAAAATAAGTAAAATTATTTTAAATTTTTAGTTTAAGACTAAATTTATGGCTAGATAACTAAGAGATTTTAACTTCCACAATTCTTGATAACATTTACTAACTATCCTAAAATATATAAGGATAGGGGATGACTAATAATGAAATATAGCCGATGAAAAATATCATACAAGAATTAGAAAAGAGAATTTTAGTACTCGATGGTGCAATGGGTACTATGATACAACAATATAAGCTTTCAGAAGAAGACTTTAGAGGAGATCGATATAAAGATTTTCACACCTCTTTAAAGGGAAATAACGATTTATTATCAATTACCCAACCTGAAGTTATAAAAAACATTCATAGAAAATTTTTGGAAGTTGGTGCAGATATTATTGAAACCAATACGTTTTCTAGTACTACCATTGGTATGGCAGATTATGAACTAGAAGAAGCTGTTTACGACCTCAATTACCAATCCGCTAAAATAGCGAAAGAAGTTGCCGATGAGTTTACAAAAAAAGACCCTGAAAAACCGCGTTTTGTAGCAGGTTCTATTGGACCAACAAATCGTACAGCAAGCATGTCACCAGATGTAAATGACCCTGCTTTTAGGGCAATAACTTTTGATGAGTTGCGTGTTGCTTATAAACAACAAGTAGAAGCTCTTATAGATGGTGGTGTAGATTTATTGTTGGTAGAAACAATTTTTGATACTTTAAATGCTAAAGCTGCTTTATTTGCTATTGAAGAAGTTAAGGAAGAGAAAAATATTGATATTCCAATTATGGTTTCTGGTACAATTACAGATGCATCTGGAAGAACATTGTCTGGACAAACAGTTGAAGCTTTTCTAATTTCAATTTCTCACATTCCAATTTTAAGCGTTGGGTTTAATTGTGCGTTAGGAGCCGATCAGTTGAAGCCTTATGTTAGTAGATTGTCTAGAGAAACCTCTTTTTATACATCTGCACATCCCAATGCAGGTCTTCCAAATGCTTTTGGTGAGTATGATCAATCGCCAGAAGATATGAAACTTTTAATAGAAGGATATCTAAAAGATAATCTTGTAAATATTATTGGCGGGTGCTGTGGTACAAATCCTGACCATATAAAGGCAATTGCCGAAGTTGCAAAAAAATATCAACCAAGAAAATTAAATGTAGAAGCTTGTTAATGGAGACTGATTGTAAAAAACACCTAAGACTTTCGGGTTTAGAACCATTAGTTTTAACACCTGATAGTAACTTTGTTAATGTTGGTGAAAGAACCAATGTTACAGGTTCTCGAAAGTTTTTAAGATTAATAAAAGAAGAGAAATACGATGAAGCACTGAGCGTTGCTAGAGACCAAGTTGAAGGTGGAGCTCAAATTATCGATGTTAATATGGATGAGGGAATGTTAGATGGTGAAAAGGCCATGGTAAAATTCCTAAATTTGATTGCTTCAGAACCTGATATTGCCAGAGTGCCAATAATGATTGATAGCTCAAAATGGCATATTATAGAAGCTGGATTAAAAGTTGTACAAGGAAAATGTGTCGTTAATTCAATTAGCTTAAAAGGTGGTGAAGAAGAATTTATCCGTCAAGCCAAATTGGTAAAACGTTACGGTGCAGCTGTAATTGTAATGGCTTTTGATAAAGATGGTCAAGCTGATACATACGAGCGTAGAATAGAAATATGTAAACGTTCTTATGATATTTTAGTAGACAAAGTTGGTTTTCCTGCTCAAGATATAATTTTTGATCCTAATATTTTTCCTGTAGCAACAGGTTTAGAAGAGCATCGATTAAATGCATTAGATTTTTTTAGGGCTACAAAATGGATTCGAGAAAATTTACCTTATGCCAATGTAAGTGGAGGGGTTAGTAATGTTTCGTTTTCATTTCGAGGAAATAATCCGGTAAGGGAAGCTATAAATGCAGCTTTTTTATATCATGCTATTCAGCATGGAATGACAATGGGTATTGTAAACCCTACAATGTTAGAGGTTTATGATGATATTCCTAAAGATTTATTAGAAAAAGTAGAAGATGTATTATTCGATAAACGTGATGATGCCACAGAACGGTTGTTAGAATTTGCAGAAACTGTAGTTGGTAAAGATAAAGTTGATGATACCACTAAAAACCTTTGGCGAAAAGACCCGCTTCAAGATAGAATTACCCATGCGTTAGTAAAAGGAATTGATACTTATATTATTGAAGATGTAGAAGAAGCTAGATTGTTAACTACTAAGCCTATAGAGGTTATAGAAGGACATTTAATGACAGGTATGAATGTAGTTGGTGACCTTTTTGGAAGTGGTAAAATGTTTTTACCTCAAGTGGTAAAGTCGGCTCGGGTTATGAAAAAAGCTGTAGCTTATTTACAACCATTTATTGAAGCAGCTAAAAATCCTGATTTGCCAAAAGAAGGAGTAGGAAAAATATTAATGGCCACTGTAAAAGGAGATGTTCATGATATTGGTAAAAACATTGTTTCAGTTGTTTTAGCTTGTAATAATTATGATATTGTAGATTTAGGTGTTATGGTACCTCCTGAAAAAATTATTTCTGAAGCTAAAAAACATAATGTTGATGCAATTGGCTTAAGTGGATTAATTACACCTTCATTAGATGAGATGGCTTTTATGGCAGAAGAGATGGAAAAGCATAATATGAACATTCCTCTATTAATTGGAGGGGCAACTACATCAAAAGCTCATACCGTTGTTAAAATTTCACCAAAATATAGCAATACTGTTGTTCATGTTAACGATGCTTCTAGAGCAGTAACCGTAGTAGGCAATCTGTTAGATAAGAATAGTGAATCTTTTAAAAAGCAAATTAGAGAAGAATATGACAAGTTTAGAGAGAACTTTTTAAGCCGTAAAAAAGCAAAAGAATACACTACTTTAGAAGTTGCCAGAGAACATAAGTTTTATATAGATTGGCAAAATTCAAACATTATAAAACCTAAAAAATTAGGTGTAACTATAATTGATGATTTTGACTTAAGTCTGTTAAAAGATTATATTGATTGGAGTCCTTATTTTAGGAGTTGGGAGCTACATGGTAAATATCCTGATATTTTAACTGATAACGTTGTAGGTGAACAAGCTAAAGAACTTTTTGCCGAAGCTCAACAAATGTTACAACGTATTTTCGATGAAAAATTATTAAAGGCCAAAGCTGTTTTTGGTTTGTTTCCGGCAAATACAGTAAACCACGATGATATTGAAATCTATGACGAAAAAGGCAATGTAATAGATACATTTTTAACATTGCGTCAACAGCTTAAAAGACGGGAAGGAATTCCAAGTTATGCCTTAGCAGATTTTATAGCTCCAAAAGAAATTGGTAAACAAGATTATGTTGGTTGTTTTGCCGTAACTACAGGTTTTGGAACTGACGAACTTGTTAAAGAGTTTCAAGAAAAATTAGACGATTATAATGCTATTATGGCAAAAGCTCTATCAGATAGGTTGGCAGAAGCTTTTGCAGAATACCTACACAAAAAAGTGCGAACGGAATATTGGGGATATGCCGCTAATGAAAATTTATCTAATGAAGAGTTGATAAAAGAAAATTATAAAGGTATTCGTCCTGCACCTGGTTATCCAGCTTGTCCTGATCATTTAGAGAAAAAAACCATTTGGAAACTTTTAAATGTTGAAAAAAATATTGGTATGAAACTCACAGATGGTCTTGCAATGTGGCCAGCATCAAGTGTTTCTGGTTACTATTTTGGTAATGAAGAAGCTAAATATTTTGGACTCGGAAAAATTAAAGAAGATCAATTGGTCGATTATGCTAAGCGAAGAAACATACCTTTAGATGAAGCTAGAAAATGGTTAAATCCTAATTTAGCGGAAGATTAAGTATTGTATTCTTTTACTGCTCAAACCTAATAAAGAATGAAAATAACAGAACATATAAAACAAGCCAAAGGCAAAACATTATTTTCTTTTGAAATTATTCCACCTCAAAAAGGTAGAAATATTCAAGAGTTGTATAATAATATTGATCCTTTAATGGAGTTTAAGCCTCCGTTTATTGATGTAACTACTTCTAGAGAGGAGTATGTATATATTGATAAAGAAGGGCTGTTAGATAGAAAAATTACAAGAATGCGTCCGGGTACCGTAGGTATTTGTGCTGCAATAAAACACAAGTATAATGTAGATACGGTTCCACATGTATTGTGTGGTGGTTTTACCAAAGAAGAAACCGAATATTTATTGGTAGATTGTCATTATTTGGGTATTGAAAATGTGATGGCTCTTAGAGGTGATGCTATGAAACATGAGCAATATTTTAAAGCCACAAAGGGAGGGCATAGTTATGCTTCAGAATTGGTTGAACAAATTCAAAACCTAAATTCAGGAAAATATTTGCACGATGTAATAAATGTAGAGGATAAAGCTGATTTTTGTATTGGAGTAGCCGGATATCCAGAAAAACATTTAGAAGCACCATCACTACAAACTGATTTAAAACGGTTAAAACAAAAAGTAGATGCAGGAGCAGATTATGTAGTTACGCAAATGTTTTTTGAAAATAAAAAATACTTTGATTTTGTAGAGGCTGCAAGAAAAATTGGAATTACAGTTCCAATACTGCCAGGAATAAAACCTATTGCTGTAAAACGACATTTACAATTATTACCACAAGTATTTAAAATTGATTTGCCAGAAGAATTAATTAAAGAGGTAGAAAAATGTAAAGATAATAAAGAGGTAAGGCAAGTAGGAATAGAATATTGTATTGAGCAATCTAAAGAGTTGTTAGCCGCAGGTGTACCCGTGTTGCATTATTATTCTATGGGTAAATCTGATAATATTAAGGCGGTAGCAGAAGGCATTTTTTAATGTTATTTGTAAGGAAATAACTATTTTATATACTAACATAAGCAAAAGCAATTATAGTTTATTTTAGTTGACAAAATAATTGCTACTTTTGTAATCTATAATAATAGTAATAACAATAATATAAACGATATGGCAATAGAAGTTACAGATGCTAATTTTTTAGACGTAGTATTGAAATCAGAAAAACCAGTTTTAGTTGACTTTTGGGCAGCTTGGTGTGGTCCTTGTAGAATGTTGGCTCCAACAGTTGAAGAATTAAGTGCCGATTTTGAAGGTAAAGCAGTAGTGGCAAAAGTAGATGTAGATGCAAATCAAGAATTTGCTGCAAAATATGGTGTTAGAAACATCCCTACTATTTTAATATTTAAAGGTGGTGAAGTAGTTGACAAACAAGTTGGTGTAGCACCAAAAGCAACATATACTGAAAAATTAGAAGCGTTAATTTAAGATTAAATATAAATATCTTAGATTTTGTAAAAAAGGTTTGTTTCAATGTTAGATACAGACCTTTTTTATTTAACTTCCAAATTCTGTAGTTATTATTACTTTAGAGAACTACTAACCTATAAAAGGTAATAACATTCAATAAATACATTCTAATGTCCATTCAAGAAGCGAAAAATATTAGCGGAATAAAAAACTTAGAGTTGTTAGCCAATCAGGTGGTTGAAGGTTTTATTACAGGGTTGCATAAAAGTCCATTTCATGGCTTTTCAGTTGAATTTGCAGAACATCGTTTGTATAATAAAGGTGAAAGTACAAAACATATTGACTGGAAGTTATTTGCCAAAACAGATAAGCTTTTTGTAAAGCGATACGAAGAAGAAACAAATTTAAGATGCCATTTAATTATTGATAATTCGGCATCAATGCACTATCCTCAGATCAAAAATCCTAATTTAGAGCACTTAAATAAAATAGGATTTTCAGTTATTGCTTCTGCTGCATTATTAGAAATTTTGAAACGCCAACGAGATGCTTATGGGCTAAGTGTTTATTCAGATGTAAACGAATATTATGCTCCTGCCAAAGGAAGTGAAAGGCATAGACGAATGCTATTGCATCAATTAGAAAAACTTTTAACAGAGCAATCTAAGGCAAAAACAAAAACTTTTGATGCATTGCATGAGGTAGCAGATAAAATTCATAGAAGGTCGTTATTATTTCTATTTACAGATATGTTTCAGGCAGATAAAGAAGAAGAAAGTTTATTTGAAGCTTTACGTCATTTAAAGTACAATAAGCACGAAGTAGTACTGTTTCATACCTTTGACAGTCAAAAAGAGTTAAATTTTAATTTTGATAATACTCCAAAAAGATTTGTAGATGTAGAAACTGGAGAATTTATTAATTTATATGCTGATACTGTTAAGGAAGGGTATAAGTCTATTGTAGAGAAGTATTTTAATGCTTTGAAAATGAAGTGTATGCAGTATAAAATTGAATATGTTCCTGTAGATATAAATCAAGGTTTTGAGCAGATTCTCACTACTTATTTAGTCAGTAGAAAAAGATTTTTGTAAATATTTTGCAAAAGGTTTTGCTATTTTAAAAAACGAGTTTATATTTGCACTCGCTTTAAGCAACGGTTTGGTAGTTCAGCTGGTTAGAATACCTGCCTGTCACGCAGGGGGTCGCGGGTTCGAGTCCCGTCCAGACCGCTAAAATTTCTAAAAGTCGAGAAGTTTTAATAATGTTGTGTTGTTTTTAGTAATTTACATATAAATTACTCTAGCTTAAAGAGTTAGTCGATGAAAAGCTTCCCAAATGGGATGCTTTTTTGTTTTATAGAGGTTTTAGAATTCAATATATTTCCAACAATTTACTTGAAAATATAAATTTTCTTTTTTGCATTATAAGATTTTCTTACACACCAAAATAGATTGTCTAGAACTTATTGCAAATGAATAGATGGTAACAAATCCTAATTTTAGTTAATGTACAATGATTAGAGGAATGAGACTATATAGCTTAAAGTTTTTTATAGTGTCAAAAACTATCATTGATAGTAATATGATTCTTTAAATTTTGTCAATTTTGATATGAAGTTACAATACCATTTTCAAAATATAAATACAAGCCTTCATAAACCCATTGCTCATGAACTCCCCAAGAACCAACGCTTTTGTTTATGTCATTAGGTTCGCCTAGTGAAAAAATTGTCATTTCTTTATTCATACCAATCCAATAATATCCAGCTTTTAGTTTATCATATATTTTCTTTCCGTATTTTTTTAAGATTCTTTTTTCTTGTTTTATTCTTTCTTGCTCTTTTAATTCAATCCTTTTTAAGCTTTCTTGATATTTTCTAGCAATACTTTCTATCTTTCTAACTCTTACTAGTTCTTTGACATCTTTATTCTCAATAACCCAAATACTATTAATAAATCCACACTTGGAATCAATACATGCTTTAAAATATCGATTTTTGTAATCTTTTAATATAACTTCTTTACTTTCTTTTAATTCGGGGATTAATAATTCGGACATTAAATCTGGGTTAACTCTGAACTTCGCCCCTTTTTTTACAAAAGCAATTACTGTAGAATCTTTTATAGCTTTCTTAATTCGAATACTATCCTTTTTTTTATTAATTAAAGCAATACTATCTTGTTTAATCTTGATTAGACTAATGCTATCTTTAATCTGCATAGACTCCTTAAGCAAAAATTCGTCATTTCTTAATTTTTGCGTTTTCAGATTTTCCATATCATCATTTAATATTAAAACATTAGATTTCACATACCCTATACAGTCATTAAAGTTTACTTTCCACCAATCAAGACCAAAATAGGAGATTATACCAACAGTTTTTCCTTTTTTAAATGAACAAACTGATTCTGTCATTATTTTAGGTTCTAAGTTTATATAACCTTTTGTGAAAAATTTAGTTGTTACATTTTGGGATAGTAAGTAGTTCGAAATAAATACTATTAAATAAATTAATCTTCTCATGTTTCACGACTAATTAAACTATATCTGAGTTATAAAAATAATTATATTTTATTAACTCTAAAATTTAAATATGTTGTGTACTATCTTTTGTTTTATTGAGGTTTTAGAATTAGGTATTAATATATTACGATTATAAGAAGGCAAGGTCTAGTGACGCAGCAGAAAGTCTTATATAGGTGCTTTCAGCTCATTATACGTACAACCATTGCCAGTATCTATAAACTACTAATCCGTATATATCAATTAGTCTAACAAATCAGGATCATTAAGAATCAATTCTATTTTTTTAATAATAACCGTAATTTGATCCATTTGTGCTTCTATATTTCTGAAAAACAGGCTAATATCTCTATTTACCCAGCTTTCTGAAATTACTCTAGCTCCTAAGCTAATTCTTAAAATGGCACTTTCAATAGCATTATTATATTTTACATTTACAGCTTGTCCAATATGACATTTTTGAGCTGCAAGTCTAATAATTTCTAGAGGAGCATTTTTAAAATGATCTGATAAGTCAGAATTTAAAAGTGTATATAGTTTTTTAACATTTGCAACAGATAAAACCTCGTTGTTTTTAAGAATAAAGAAAGGGAAAATGGTACGTACATTTCTTATACCAAATTCTTTACTATTATAACTGTTGGTTTTAGTTTCGCTATCATAAATTGGTTCTAAAAAAGAAGCATCTTTAATAGAATCTTCTACAAAATTGCAAAACATTTCAATACCCATATTTCTATATAAAATAGGAGTCTTGTAATACCTTTCCATTTCAACTATGGCAGCATTCCAACGCATATAAGAGCCATAATTGTATCCGTCAGATAAGTCATTTGAACATAACCATGAAGTTGGCCAGTCAGAATGATTGTAATAGTTGGTTAATCCTTTAGGCAATACATTTTTTACAGAATGAATTAATTTACCAACTTTTTTAGGAATAATTAATGCTCCAGAATATGGAGGACCTGTAAAGTATTTGCTACCTGTTATCGTTACAATGTAGCCTTTGTTTAAATAATTTTGTATGTCTGTTGGATCTAATCTAAGTTGGGCTGCATCTACAACAATTTGTATTGATAAATTGTCAAGTGTATCTAAATCATGCATCATCTTTTTACTAGGAGATTGATATCCTAATTTTGAATGATCCATAGTGTGTAATACTACATGTCTGCCCAATTTATTAGTTTCAGAAACGGCATTAAATATTTCTTTGTCTAATTGGCTTGATGGTTTTAAAGTTCCGTTTTGGTCTCTAAAAGGAATTTTTATTAAATCAATATCTCTAAAACCATCAATTTTTTCTCCTTTTTTTACAGGATAATTTAGAGCGGTTGTGTTTTCAAAATGACATCCTTTTAATGCTGCAGGTACACCACTACCAGTTTCATCAGAAGCTACTAAAATATGTGTAATGTCTTTATCAGAAATAATTTGAGTTATGGCTGCTATTTGCAATGCAGAATCTGTACCTGAAGGAGAAAATATTATTTCACATTCATTACTGAGTTTAAAAATTTTTCTCAAATTGTTTTTTAGCAATTCAGAAAACTGAATAGTAGCATTTTTAAACCCATTTTTTAAGCTATTTTTAATTAATATACTTCTAACCTTGTCTGTTTTGTCAAATGCAAAATTAGATACACTTGTAGCGGTTGAAGAAGCAAATGTAAAGGCATCCGGTCTTGGAAATGGTCTACATCCATATTTGTTTAATAAATTAATTTCGTCAATATTTAATCTAAGATCACCACCTGCCATTAATAAATATTCAGTAGGTTTTGCCAAATTTTCAACAATAGGTTTCCAAGATTCTTTAAAAGTTCTAGTTTTACTTTCTAGTCCATGAAAAGCTTCTAAATCTTTATATTTTGACAAAGATTTGGTGTCTAAATCTTCATCACTTTTAATTAAATTAATTAAGTAAGAATCAAGAGATTTTAATTTTTCTTTATCATCTTTAAATAATAACTTATAAAATATTCTAGTTACTTCAAGAGCCGCTATGTCACATAAAATAGTATCTTTTTTTTCAGTATTTAATGCTTTAAACCAAAGTTGCCATTCAATACCATATCTTAAATAGACTAAAGCTAATACCGGATTTTTTAAAAGAGATTGCCCAATTATAATAGCTTTATTAGGTACAATTTTAAATGTATTAGGCTTGTCAGAAGAAGCAATAATATTGATGTTATTAATTTTTGGTACTGTATTAAATCGTTTTAAAACATGAACCAGATAATTCACATTTTCTTTTTCAAATAAGCGAGTTCTTTTATACTGATTTTCTATAATTACATTATCTGTCATGGGTCTTTTTATCTAAAATAGTTGCATTAGAATAGGGTGCTATTTTGTCGCATCTAAGGTATGAAAAAATAGCAACTATGCCTATATCTAAGTTTAGTAATTTTTAACGGAAAGTAAACAAATGATAAGCAGTTTTTAAAACTAATTTACTGACAAATTTGGAAGGAATAGAGCCCTATTTTACATAAACCGTTTTTTTGTTGACAAAAGCTAACATTCCTTCTTTAGAAAGTTCTCTACCATATCCTGAAATTTTTGTACCTCCAAAGGGCAATCTAGCATCTGATTTAGTAAGTTCATTTACAAAAAAAGAACCATCTTCTATATGGTCAATTTGTGCTCTAGCAGCTTCTATATCTTCTGTAAAAAGCATTGTGCCTAATCCAAATTTGGTATTGGAAGCCATTTGTATAGTTTCTGCTCTGTTTTTTGCTTTTATTATTGCGGCTACAGGGCCAAAAATTTCTTCGTTAAATAAAGGCATGTCAGGTTTTACATTAGTTATAATTGTGGGTTGGTAAGTGGTGTTTTTACATGCATTACCAAAGTAAACTATCGCTCCTTTTTTAATAGAATCATCAACCTGTTCTTTAACTTTTTTAGCTAAGTCTGCTCTTGCTAAGGTGGCAATATCTGTTGAGGTATCCATTGGGTTACCCACTTTTAGTTGACTGATTTTATCTTTAAATTTATTTAAAAATTCGTCATAAATATCCTCAACAACTATAAATCTTTTTGCAGCAATACAACTTTGGCCTGCATTTAACATTCTAGAATTAACCATGGTGTCTAAATACAAATCTAAATTGGCATCTTCCCAAACAATACAAGCATTGTTTCCTCCTAATTCTAATACTGATTTTTTTAAATTTTTACCAGCAATAGCTGCAATTTTACGTCCTGCGTTTTCACTACCAGTTAATGTAACAGCTTTTACAATATCATTTTCAATTATAGTTTCTATTTTTTTATGCCCTGCAATTACGGTTTGGAAGCATCCTTTTGGATAACCGGCTTCTTCAAATAAATTTTGAATAGCAAGAGCACAGCCAGTAGTATTTGATGCATGTTTTAAAATGGCTGTATTACCTGCAGTTAACGTAGGAGCTGCAAAACGAAATACTTGCCAAAAAGGAAAATTCCAAGGCATAATGGCTAATATGCAACCTAACGGATCGTAACTTATAAAGCTTTCTTGTGCTTCGGTATCTATCAGTTCATCTGCTAAAAAGTCATCAGCATTAATAGCATAAAATTCACAAACAGTACTGCATTTTTCTATTTCAGCAATACTTTGTTTAATTGGTTTACCCATTTCTGCTGTTATTAATGCTGCTAATTCTTCTTTCTTTTTAAGAAGTAAATTACTTAGTTTTTTTAAAAGGGTTACTCTTTCTGGAATGGATGTTAGTTTCCAGTCGTAAAAAGTGTTTTGTGATTGTGATAATAGTTCATTTATCTCACTGTTGGAATGTTCTTTATATTCAGCAATTTGTTTTCCGTTGTATGGATTTACTGTTTTTATAGTGCTCATCCTTTATTTTTTTTGGTAAAAGTTTATTGTGTTTTTTGAGTAGCAATTGATATCTTCAAAGGTACTAAAAGTAGCGTGTTAATTTTTGCAATACCGAAGAAAATATGGAGTAATGTTTTTGATAAGAAATACTATTAGGGTAGGAGTTTTTTTAAGTAAATTGTTTTATTGATGTAAGTGAAACATAAAGTAAACTTTTTATAAGTCCCTAAAAAGAAACATTTACAAAAATCAATCAACTAAAAAAGAAATATCTCTCTTAGATATTAGAAAACATTTTGACCCAATTCATAGAAAAGGAGTTGCCTATTTAGGAGCTCCTTTTTGCTATTATCTATATTGATTTCCTATCCTATTAATTGATACCAATTGTCATAAGCTTTACTGATAAACAATACTAAAAACACTAGACTTACTAGAAATTTTACAGTTGTAGAGAATAAAAAACCAAGAAAAGAACCAAAACTAGCTTTGATGGCTCTTTTAGTGTCTTTACTGTCGTGCATTAGTTCACCAATAAAAGCACCTACAAATGCACCTATAATAAAGCCGAAAGGAATAGGAGAGAACAGTCCTACTAATAAACCTATCGTGGTGCCAATGGCTCCAGATTTGCTTCCTCCAAATTTTTTTGTTCCTACTGCCGGTATAATGTAGTCAAGCACCCAAATAAGCAAAGCAACACCAAGGGTTATGCCTAAAAAAGTCCAGTTCATAGGTATGGCATTGGTTAGGTGTAAAATTAAAAGTCCGAGCCATCCTGTAAAAGGTCCTGGTAAAACAGGTAAAAATGACCCGATTAACCCTAGTATCATTAGGCATCCACCAATTATTAATAAAAGTATATCCATTATTTTTTTTTATTTATTTGACGAAGATATTTAAAGTTTGTTACAAAGTTTATAACTAAAAAATTAGTTCAAACTAATTTTTTAGTTATATTTGCAGAAGAAGATTAATTTAATACTAAAAGATAATGAAACAATTAACAAAAGCAGAGGAGCAGATAATGCAAATTATGTGGGATCTTGAGTTGTGTACTGTTAAAGAGATAATTGAAAAATTTCCAGAACCAAAGCCTGCGTACAATACAGTTTCTACTATAGTTAGAATTTTGGAGGATAAAAAGTTTGTAGACCATCAAACTTATGGAAAGGGATATAAATACTTTCCTCTGGTTGAAAAATCTTCTTATAGTAATCAAAGTTTACACAAATTAATGGATGGTTATTTTGGAGGCTCTTTTAAAAGTATGGTATCCTTTTTTGTTCAGAAAAATGATGTGAATATTAAAGAATTAGAAAGCATTATGAAAGAGATAAACATGTCGGAAGAAGATAAGAGTGATACAACAAATTAATAGGGATTAAGTGTTACTTAAATAACTTAGAACCTCTCTATTAATTAATCAGGTTTTCAGTCTGTAAAAGTAAAAATTTAAATATAACCTTGGTTTTCAGTCTGTCGACTTCCGTTTTAAAACACAATAATATGTTAGATTATATTATCAAAGTACTACTTTTTCAAACACTGTTTTTAGCAGTTTATGACATATTTTTGAAAAGAGAAACCTTTTTTCAATGGAACAGGGTCTATTTAATGGCAACTTCAGTGTTGGCGTATGTGATTCCGTTGATAAAGATTAATAACGTACAAGAGTTTATACCTCAAGAATATGTGGTGCTATTGCCAGAAGTGGTTTTGAATCCTGCGGTTGTAATTAAGCAACAAATGAATCAGCCAGTTACCTTTTTTCTAGTTTTAAAGGTGGTTTTTTGGCTTGGTTTTACCGTTGCGAGTGTTTTATTTCTTATTAAGCTGTATAAGGTAATAAAATTGATAGTTGCTAATGATATAGAATATACTTCCAATTATTATTTGGTGTGGTTGCAAAACAATAAGGCGTTTTCTTTTTTCAATTACATTTTTTTAGGAAAGGAAAGTAATAACAAAGCTCAAATTATTGAACATGAGTTGGTGCATGTACAACAAAAGCACAGTTTAGATTTATTGTTTTTTGAGTTGCAAAAAATTGTGTTTTGGTTTAATCCGTACAGTTATTTGTACCAAGCAAGAATATCTGAATTGCATGAGTTTATTGCGGATTCAAAAGCGATAAAAATAGAAAACAAAGCTAATTATTTTAACCACTTATTATCAGAAACATTTGGTGTACAAAATATATCATTTATCAATCCATTTTTTAAACAATCATTACTAAAAAAACGAATACTCATGTTAAACAAAAAAAAATCTAAGCAAATACTGAAGTTTAAGTACGTATTACTAGTGCCTATATTAATGGGAATGTTATTGTACACATCTTGTGAGAAAAGTGAGCCAATATTAGAAAATGATAATGAGCTTGAAGAATTGTTGGAGCGAGACCCAAAAACCGAAAAATTTATTGATGAGAGATTAGATAAAATTATAGAGGAATTAGATAAGTTAAAAAATTTAACAGATATAGATTCAGAGAAAAAAAACGAAATAAGAGAACAACTTTATCGGTATCTACTTGAAAAGAGAGAGCAAAGAAAAATATATGGAGTAATGGAAACTCAGCAAATTGATGAAACTTTTGAAGGTGAAGACGTTCCCTTTGCAATAATTGAAAATGCTCCAATTTTTCCTGATTGTGAAAATGCAGAAGACAATAAAAAATGCTTACAAGAAAGTATTCAAAAGTTTGTGCTTCAAAAATTTAATACAAATTTGGCTAAAGATCTAGGGCTAGATCCAGGCAAAAAAAGAGTGATAACAACTTTTAAAATAGGTAAAGAAGGTAATATAGAAGATGTAAAAGCTCGTGGTCCTCATCAAGCTTTAGAAGATGAAGCCATTCGAGTTGTAAGTAGCTTGCCTAAAATGATTCCAGGAGAGCATCAAGGTGAAAAAGTAGCAGTTAAGTATGCGTTACCTATTACATTAATGATTGCCGATAAAGAGAGTGCTCAAGAAGAAATGGTTTTAGAAAGTAAGCCCAGTGTACAAGCATCAATAGATCATTCTGTCAACAGTGGCGTCATTTCGGGTAATGTAAAGGGCCTTGTTTCAGGTAAATTAATGGGATTACCAGGTGTAACGATATTTATTAAAGGAACAGATAAAGTAGCTGTAACCGATTTTGACGGTAATTTTAAAATAAAAGCGGCAAAAGGTGAGATTTTGTTAATAAACTTTAAAGGATTGCCAAGTACTGAAATTAAGATTTCTGAGAATAACAATTATATAGTTACCCTGTAATTTACATACTATTTCTCTATGCATAAAAATATAGCTGTATTACTTTTTATAGTATTTATTGTTAAAATCGATGCTCAAACATCGGTTTTAACTGTTGCAGATACATCTTTAGAAACAGGGAATTACCAATTGGCTTTAAAGCAATTAAAGGCAGATGAAAACCCATCGGAAGAAGTGCTTTTTAAAATAGCATCTATTTATCAGAAAACGGGTAATTATGCCAATGCTATAAAATACTATGATAGAGCATATGCAATGAATCCTTCCGATAAAATAAAAGAACAATTGGGTAAATGTTATCAATATGCTGGTAACACTAAAAAAGCAATGCAATTGCAAAGTGAGGTTTTAAAAGACAATCCTGATAATTTATTCTTGCAATACAATTTGGCCAAATTATATGCTGCAAATAGAAAAACTACCGAAGCTATTGTTTTATTAAAAGGATTGATTGCCAAAGATTCTGAAAATCCGAATTATCATTATGAATTGGGAGAAGTTTTAACTAAGATAAAAAAAGATCCCTTGAAACCCTATTTAGAAGCCTTTCGATTAGATACTGCTCATATTAAAAGTATGTATCAACTGGCAAAATATTATAATAAAGTTAAAGTGAGAGATTCGGCCGATCTTTTTATAGATAAAGGACTGGAAATCGATTCTGATAATTTAAATTTCTTACAGCTAAAAGCTCAAAATCAGTTTTTAAAGAAAGAATATGACTCAACTATAGTATATTTAAAAAAGTTAGAAATTTTAAATTTTAAAACGCCATTTGTAAATAAGTTATTCGGGTTAAGTTATTACAAGTTAAAAGATTATGAAAAAGCTTTGTTGTATTTTAATAAGGTGAAAAAAGTTGATTTTAAGGATGTAAATACCTTGTTTAATATTGGATTGGTACATGCAGCAATGCAAGAATATGATAAAGCTGAAATGAGTTTTATGATGTCAATTATGTTTCAAAAACCTGATGTTGATAAGAATTATTTTGAGTTAGGAAAAGTACAGCTAGAACAAGGAAAAATTAAAAGGGCATTAACCTCTTTTGAGGAAGGTTATAAAAATAATCCTAGAAATTTTCAGTTGCTTTTTCAATTGGCAATGTTGTCTGACGATTATTATAAAGATAAAAAAATAGCTTTAAGACATTATGAGGAATATGTAGAAAAATTTTCTACTTATGATAAAAAATCTACTTTGTATGCAAAATCTCGTATTAAAGAGATAAATAAAGAATATTTTATGAAAGGAGAAGAACAGGAATAGGGTTTTTTTATTAAAAAATTGTACTTTCGTTGTTATATCAATTAACAATGCTAAAGCGAACCGTAAGTTTTCTTTTTTTTATATTATTATTTACTTCTTGCGAGTACTTTTCGTCCAATTCAACGTCGTCAAAAAGTAACTTGGAAGTAGTTAATACGGTTATTGATTTTACTAAAGTTGATACTTATCCTATTTTTTCAGATTGTGAAAATTTTGCAGAAAATGATAATCAAAAGGAATGTTTCCAAAATACATTAACCCAAAAATTAAGTGAATCTTTAAATAAAGCTGATATAAAAGTACAAGAAGCTGTAAATGATACTGCATGGATTGATATTTTGATTGATAATACAGGAAGAGCGAGCCTTGTTAATGTAAATTCTACTAATGCTATTGACGAACAAATTCCTGATTTTAAAGAAATACTTAAAGTAAGTATTCAACGATTGCCAAGTATGAAACCGGCAGTGAAACGTGGAATTTTTGTAAAATCGCAATATCGGATGGCAGTTGAGGTAAAAACGATTTAGTCTTTAGTTTTCTTTAAAAAAATCTGAAGAATAAAAGTGCAATTTGATGTGTTTCTTTATAAGCGTATTACTAATTTTTTCATCAACCGAAGTACTTCTACATATAGCCAAATAAGAGTAACCAGTATTCCCCAAGTAGCCACCCATTCGTAATATTTTGGAGCTTTGTATAACTTTCTGTCAATAAAATCAAAATCAAGTAGTAATGAAAATGAAGCAACAATAGCCGTAATAATATTAAAACCTATAGCAAACCAAGAAGTACCCATAATATAAGGTAAGTAAATACCGAAAATGCCTAAAATCCAACTGATAATATAGATACTCATTATGGTAATAATTACCGTAATTAAAACACTTCTAAATTGCTTGGTAACTACAACAATTTTGGCTTTATACAGTAATAGCATTATAATAAAAGTTAGTAGAGTAACACTAACAGCCCGTATGGGCATGCCTTCAAATTTAGCCTCTGCATATGCAGAAATACCACCTAAAAATAGTCCTTTTGACAACGCATAGAGCGGAGTAGTAACTGGCGACCATTTTTTCTTGTAAGATGTGATAATACTAAATACAACAGCTGCTGCCATTCCTCCATAGGTATAATAGTCAACATCAAGACCTTTGGTAACTAAATCCCAAACATACCAAGTGGTTAAACTTACTAGAAAAATAGAAAAAAGCGATTTCAGAAACACACCATTTAAAGTCATTTTTGAGACAGAATTACGATTGTATTTCCAAATGTATCCGCTAAAAACAGGATTTGAAGTTTTGTAATTAAGTAGTGCCATATATTATTTTTTAAATGACCTGTTTTTCCAACGGTATCCTTTTTTTAAGGATAAAAAGATAACAAACATACTAAAAAACGGGTAGCAGCAACTGTTTAGTAAAAATCTATGAAAATGTAAGCGATGTTTATAAAAATGAAATATTCGCTGTAGCAGTATAAAATCTAAAATAAATTTAGCAGTAATAATAGTAAATAAATAGTGCCAACTTATTAGGTTTAACACCAAGAGTACAATTGCAGCAGCCCATAAAAAATTCATAGCCATTACAATTACTCCTACTAGTTTTGTGAAGGAGTTATTAACCGATGTTGTTTTAGAAGCCCAACGTACACGTTGTGAAATTAAAGATGTTATTGAGGGTTCTGGTTTGGTATAAACAAGTGCCTCTTTAGATTTTAAAAAATGTACTTTTTTAGGGTATTTTTTATGTATTTTTTCTAGTAAAAAAATGTCATCTCCACTCGCAATTTTGTCATTGTCTTTAAAGCCGTTGATCTCATTGAAAACAGATTTTTCGTAACAAAGATTAGCTCCATTGCATAAAAAAGGTTTTTTTAATCCAAATCCGCCAATAGTAGAAGCTTGTAAGCTTAAAAAGTCAAACAATTGAAACTGATCTAAAAAGGAATTGCTAACCTTGTAAGTAACAGGAGCTGCAATTAATTTTGGTTTATTGATTAGTATAAACGTATTAAACGTATTTAACCAATTTTTAGGTACGGTACAATCGGCATCTGTAGAAATTATCCATTCAAATTGAGCTTTGTCAATTGCTGTTTTAATAGCATCTTTTTTCGGTGAAATTGTTTTCCTATTATTTTCTAAGATAACAATGGGTAAATTTGGATGTTGTGTTTTAAAAAGTTGAATAAGTTCAACAGAATTATCAGTAGACTGGTCATTTACCATTAAAATTTCAAAATAATTTTTATGATAATTAAGTAAAACAAGACTTTTAAGCAGGTTGTTGAGGTTGTCTTTTTCATTCCGAAAAGGAATAATAATTGAAAACTTGGTAGTTGGAGGCTGTGATTTTTCTTCAAAAATAGACACACTATCAAACCCAATAACAAGAGCAATTAGTAAAGTTCCATAACATAGCAATATGAGTATTGATATCAATTCCAAAATAAAATAAATTCTATATTTTTAAAGCCATCATTTCTTATTCATTTTCAATACTAGGAAGTTTGAAATTTAATACAAAATAACTTCCTATAATAGCGGGTATTCCAAAATTGAGTATCCACATTAATAAGGTTATTGTAACAATTATTAATTCATTAACAGATACCAAACTAAATATCCAAATAGCAACAGAGCCTTTAACTAACCAATCTAATAATGCTAAACTTGGAACTATAGAGGCTAAAAAATACATAGCTGTAATCAGACTCATGCAAGTTAAATAATCAAGGTTAACCTCAAAAATGATTAGTAAAAAATAAAACTGGTGAGAGAATATTAGATACCGTAAAAAAGAAAATAACACTATGGTTAAATGTGATTTTAAAGACATTTTTTTTACAAAAAGAATAATTTTATCAATGTAAAAACCTCTAATTTTTTTAAAGCCCTTTAAGCCAATTCCTAATACAATTAATAATACTATAGCTACTAAATAGCCTAGTTTTTTAAAACGATAAACATCAATTTCTAACTTAAAGTTTATAAAAATATAGAGTAAACCTATAGCTCCTAATGTTAGAGTAACACTCATTTGGCTCATATTGCCAAGAAGATTTAGCAACATTATTTTTCGTCTATTTCCTTTTTTGTAATAGATGGCTTTTGCACCATATTCGCCAATTCTATTTGGGGTAAACAAAGAGGCAGTAAGTGATCCTAAGCTCTGTTGTAAAGAATTGTAAAAAGTGATATGTTTTACAATAGAAACTAATTTTTGCCATTTTAAAATTTCAAACAACCAATTAAAAATGGTAAAGCCTAGTAATGTAAAAATGGTTTTATAACTTTCAGCAATGCTATATTCAAGTTGATTGATAAAATCTTGAAAGTTAAGTTGCGGATTATGAATTGTTTTATCATAGATAAAGTAAAAAGCTCCAACAACAATAGCCAGTTTAATAAGAAAAAAAGAGAATTTTTTAGTTTTGTTTGGCAATGAATCGTATTTTAGTAGCTAGAGTGCAAATTAAGCAATTATTTATTTTAACCTGATAATAATGAGTAAAACCAACCACAAATTTAGTTCAAACCGAAGATCTGCTATAAAAAAAATGGGTTTCGTTGCAGGGGCAATTACAATGTCACCCATAGCTTCAGCTACTACAAAGAATATTAATTCAAAAAATAGAAATAGACTTTTAAGAATTGCACATATTACAGATGTTCATATGAGGCCAGAGCATAATGCTCCTAATCGTTTTAAGAAATGTTTAGCGGATATAAAAAAGCATAATGTTGATTTTTTTATGAACGGAGGTGATATTATTTATGCAGCTAATTATAAACGTATAACTAGAGAAAGAACTAAAGAACAGTGGGATATATGGAATGATTTGAGAAGTGAGTTTTCTGAATATGAAATGTATAGCTGTTTGGGAAATCACGATATGTGGTGGGCAGCTCCTGACAAATCAGACCCAATGTATGGAAAACAATATGTGGTAAAACAATTAAAAATGCCATCTACTTATTATAGTTTTGATAGAGAAGGTTGGCATTTTATTATTTTAGACAGCATGAATGATAGTACCATTTCGTTAGGTGAAATACAGCGAGAATGGTTGGCTGAAGATTTAGACAAAGTTTCTAAAGAAACGCCTATTTTAATAATGTCTCATTGTCCTATTTTAAGTTTATGTGGAGTTTTTAAAAATGGGAATCATAAAGATTTTAGTGAAATAACAAAAATATTCTATAAGCATAAAGATAAAAAAATACATTGCATTAGTGGTCATATCCATTTAGTAGATGCTGGAGTGTATAATAATGTAAACTATTATGTTACAGGAGCATTAAGTGGTGCTTGGTGGGAAGAAGGTGACGAGCATTCTGCACAAAAATATTGGTATAGAGAAACACCACCAGGTTATGCTATTCTAGATTTGTTTGATGATGGTACATTAGTAAATACATATCATCCGCATCAATACTAATAGTTATTAAAAGGATTATAGAATTGTATATTACTATCAGTTGGTAATTGATTAGTTTTGTGAAGAATACTTAACTTAAAAATTTGAATTCAGAGAAAATTATATTAGGCATAGATCCAGGAACTACAATTATGGGGTTTGGGTTGATAAAAGTGATTAACAAACAAATGTATTTTTTGCAATTGAATGAATTACAACTCAAAAAATATGACAATCATTATGTAAAACTCAAACTTATTTTTGAACGTACTATTGAGTTGATAGATTCGTACCACCCTGATGAAATTGCTATTGAGGCTCCTTTTTTTGGTAAAAATGTACAAAGTATGCTTAAGTTAGGTAGAGCTCAAGGTGTTGCTATGGCAGCTGGATTATCGCGTCAAATACCCATTACAGAATATTCGCCCAAAAAGATAAAAATGGCAATTACAGGTAACGGAAATGCTAGTAAAGAGCAAGTTGCTAAAATGTTACAAAGTACGTTAGGTATAAAAGAATTGCCCAAAAATTTAGATTCAACAGATGGCTTAGCAGCTGCTGTTTGTCATTTTTATAATGATGGTCGTGTTGAGGTTGGTAAAAGTTATTCTGGATGGGGGGCTTTTGTAAAGCAAAATCCTAATAAAATAAAGTAGCGGTTTTCTGTAGCATATAGCAAAAGTGATTTTAATAGAGAATTATGGCGTTTAAAGATTTGTTAGCATTAAAAAAGTCATTCAGATTGGTAATGAAAATAGTTGAAATTTCTAAGAAACTTCCAAAAGAAGAAACTTATGCTTTGACAAATCAAATAAGAAGTTTGTCCAGAAACATAACCGTCAATATTTCTGAGGTCTACAGAAATCGATTGTATCCAAAACATTTTATTAGTAGATTAACCTCTACCGTTACTGAAAATAGCTACTAAATGTCTTCTATCTATATTCACATACCTTTTTGTAAACAAGCATGTTACTATTGCGATTTTCATTTTTCAACTTCGTTACAGCGAAAAAAAGAAATGATTCAAGCCTTAGTCAAAGAAATAGTGTTGCGTAAAGATGAGCTTAAAAACGAAGTAGAAACCATTTATTTTGGAGGAGGAACTCCTTCATTATTAACTACAGATGAATTATCTATTTTAATACATACTATTTATAATAATTATAGTGTAGTTAAAAATCCTGAAATTACCTTAGAGGCAAATCCAGATGATTTGTCATTTGAAATAATTCAACAATTAGCAGTTTCTCCTATCAATAGATTAAGTATTGGTATACAATCTTTTTTTGATGAAGATTTGCAAATGATGAATCGTTCTCATAATGCAGAACAAGCCAAAAAATGTTTAAAAGAAGCTTCTTATCATTTTGATAATATAACGATAGACTTAATTTATGGAATACCAAATATGTCAAACGAACGTTGGAAAGAAAACCTTCAAATAGCTTTTGATTTTGGTATACATCATATTTCTAGTTATGCATTAACCGTAGAGCCTAAAACAGCACTGGCTAATTTTATTAAACGAGGAAAATATCCTAATGTTTCTGAAGATTTGGCATTAGAGCATTTTAATATTTTGGTATCTGAAACTGAGAATAATGGGTTTGTACATTACGAAATATCTAATTTTGGTAAGCCTGATTATTTTTCAAAACATAATACTGCTTATTGGTTAAACAAAATGTATTTAGGTATAGGACCTTCTGCTCATTCTTTTAATGGGAATCAAAGAAGTTGGAATATTTCTAATAATGTAAAGTATATTAAAGCCATAAATGATAATAAAATACCGAACGAAATTGAGTATTTATCTAAAAAAGATAGGTTTAATGAGGCTGTAATGACGGGTTTACGTACTATTTGGGGTATTAATTTACAAAAAATTGAAAAAGTATATGGTACAATTTATAAGACAGAGTTATTGAAAAATGCAGAAAAATATATTCAAAAAGGGATATTAATTGTCATCAATAATAAATTGCTAAAAACAACACAAAAAGGGAAGTTTTTAGCAGATGGTATTGCAAGTGACTTATTTATTTTAGATTAAGTGGTGTAACTCTTTTTATAAAAAACTACATAAACCTTTAAGTGTAACCTCTATTAAAATCGTTATATTTGACATTATAAAAGACTTGTAATATATGCTTACCACTATACAATACGGATCACGTAAATTAAAGATAAATCTATCAGAGCCTATAGATATTTCTATTCCTATACCGTTAACGAGAGATAATGTAGGTGTTTTAGCTTGGGGGCAAAAAAGTCCACGCTTAAAAAAATTAAGAAGTGTAAAAAAAAGGCATGCTACTAATTTTAATAGTATTAATTTAATGCCACATGCACATGGTACGCATACTGAATGTATAGGTCATATTACCAAAGAATTTGTTTCAATAAATAAAATATTAACGCAATTTTTCTTTTTGGCAGAAGTTGTTACCGTAGCTCCCGAAAAAAAAGGTAACGATTTTGTCATTTCAAAAAAGCAAATGCAATTTGTATTAGGTAATAAAAAGCGTGAAGCTATAATTATAAGAACAATGCCTAATACCAATAGTAAACTCAATAAAAATTACTCAAAAACTAATCCCCCCTATTTATTAGAAGAAGCTGTTATATATTTAAGAGAAAAAGGGATAGAACATTTGTTGATTGATACACCGTCAATTGATAAAGAAAAAGATGGAGGTGAGTTGTTGGGTCACAATGCGTTTTGGAATACGAAAGGAAAAAAAAGATTAAGTGCTACCATAACAGAATTAATTTTTGTTCCTAATCATATCAATGATGGTAAGTATTTTTTAAATCTTCAAATTACATCTTTAGAAAATAATGCAACACCTAGTAAACCTATTTTATATCAAGTACTAAATTAATATGAAAACTAGTTTAAAAATAGAAGAAATAGCAATGTTAGGTCTTTCTATCTATTTGTATTCTTTGTTAGATTTTGTTTGGTGGTGGTATTTAGTATTATTTTTTTTGCCCGATATTAGTTTTTTAGCTTATGCTATTAATACAAAAATAGGAGCTTATACCTACAATATATTACACCATAAGGGTACAATACTGTTTTTATTTTTCTTAGGAGTTTTTATGCAAAATGAAGTTTTACAAATGATTGGAATTGTATTTTTTGGTCACTCTTCGTTTGA
Source organism: Aureibaculum marinum (assembly GCF_003813905.1). Classification (GTDB taxonomy): domain Bacteria; phylum Bacteroidota; class Bacteroidia; order Flavobacteriales; family Flavobacteriaceae; genus Aureibaculum; species Aureibaculum marinum. The sequence goes on along the minus strand of NZ_RPFJ01000009.1, from coordinate 75,980 downwards.
TAGATTTTTGGGGTATGGACTTAAGTACGCAGACAGTTTTAATAATACTCATTTAGGTAAAATTGGTAAAAACTAACCTCATGAACATAGAAGAATTACGTGATTATTGTTTGAGTAAAAAAAGAGTAACTGAACATTTTCCTTTTGATGAATCTACATTGGTTTTTAAAGTATTAGGAAAAATTTTTGCATTAACCTCCTTAGATAGAAAACCTACTCAGGTTAATTTAAAATGTGATCCAGAAAAAGCAATTAAGCTTCGTGAAGAATATGATGGTATTATAATTCCTGGATATCACATGAGTAAAAAGCACTGGAATACAGTTACTTTTGATAGTAGTTTGTCCAAAGAATTGTTGCAAGAGCTTATAGATCATTCCTATAACTTAGTAGTAAGTGGCTTGTCTAAAAAACTTCGTGAAACTTTATAAAAAACTTATTTTTAATATTATACTAAGCACGTATAATCATTACCTTTTTTTGATTTTATAGATTGGTTAAAAACAAAATGCATTTTGTTCTAAAGTTGCTTAGCTAAGCTATTTACGGCTTTTGGACTTGCAAACCCAATTATTTAATACTAATATTGCACCACCAAAAATCAAAAACCATGAGTGTACAAAAAGCCCTAGAAGAAAGAAGTAATTCTACTTGCGAAATGTGTAAAGGCACAGAAAACTTAAGTGTTTATAAATTACCACCAGCTTTAAATGAAACTGTTGATGAAGCCGTATTGGTTTGTAATACCTGTTTAGAGCAAATTGAAGATGCTGATAAAATGGATGTTAACCATTGGAGATGTTTAAACGATAGTATGTGGAGTGAGTATCAACCAGTACAAATTCTATCTTGGAGAATGTTACAAAGATTACGTGCAGAAGGTTGGCCACAAGATTTATTAGATATGATGTACTTAGACGATGAAGCCTTGGCCTTTGCTAGAGCATCTGGAGATCATTTAGATAAATCTAATGCAATTGTGCACAGAGATAGTAATGGTGCAATTTTAGAAGCTGGAGACTCTGTGGTTTTAATAAAGGATTTGAAAGTTAAAGGTTCTAGTATGGTTGCCAAACAAGGAACTGCTGTAAGACGTATCTCTTTAGATCATGAAAATCCTGAATATATAGAAGGAAAAGTTGATGGTCAGCAAATTGTAATAATTACAAAATTTGTAAAAAAGATTTAATCAAAATATTATTTAAAATTTACTCCCCTTATTTAGGGGAGTTTTTGTTTTCTTATTCTCGTAATGTTGTAGTAATAAGCAACACAACTTCTTTTGTATAGCTTGTATTAAAACATGTAATGTTTAAATGTATATTGATAGCCTATTCTTCATCTTTTTTAAAAAGGTTCAATCCAAAAGGTAAAATCAATAATAAAAAGAAGTATTGCCCCGAAATAAGACCAATTATAGTAACAATCAATCCTACAAGCATTAAAATATGTAATTTGTTAAGTTTCATACAAACAAATTCCTTTTGTGTATACTCTTTTAAATATGAGTTTAAAACACTCTGCTAGCTTTTTTAATAAATTTTTACTTTTCAAAATTAATAAGTTCTTGCTTAAAGTAAAGTAATTTGGTTACACTTCTTTTTAGTTATTAATATTGCTTATAATATTCTAAAACAATATTAATTGTTAATTTTTGGATAATAAAGTATTGCTACTGGATAAATTTTAATGAAAATCTGTTGAGTTTCTAAGTTAATTTTGATTAAAAAAATAACGAATACTAAAATAAATAATTATGAGTGTTAAATGGGAAGGTATTATGCCGGCAATTACAACAAAATTTAATGATGATGATACGTTAGATTTTAACATGTTTGAAATCAATATTAAAGCACAATTAGATGCTGGTGTACATGGAATTGTATTAGGAGGCACCCTTGGGGAAGCTAGTACATTATTGGAAGAAGAAAAACGCAGTTTAACACAAGTCACTGTAAAAATGGTTGAAGGAAAAGTGCCTGTAATGATTAATATCGCAGAGCAAAGTACAAAAGCAGCCATTAAAGCAGCAAATATGGCAGAAGAAGATGGTGCTTCTGGATTAATGATGTTACCACCAATGCGTTATAAATCTAGTGATAGAGAAACGGTTGAATATTTTAAAGCTGTTGCGAAAAATACTTCATTACCTATTATGGTATACAATAATCCTATTGACTATAAAATAGAGATTACCAATAAAATGTTTGACGAGCTATTAAAATTTGACAACATTGAAGCTGTAAAAGAGTCTACTAGAGATGTGACTAATATAACAAGAATAAAAAATCGTTTTGGAGATCGCTTAAAAATAATGACAGGAGTTGATACCATTGCTTTTGAGAGTTTGGTTTTAGGTGCTGATGGATGGGTAGCAGGCTTGGTTTGTGCCTTTCCGGAGGAAACTGTAGCTATTTATGAGTTGATTAAAGCGGGGCGTATTCAAGATGCTTTAGAAATTAATAGGTGGTTTATGCCTTTATTAGAACTCGATATAGTGCCAGAGTTGGTTCAAAATATTAAATTAGCAGAAGTTTATACGGGCATCGGCACAGAAAATGTACGCCCACCACGTTTACCACTAGCAGGGAAAAAGCGTAAAAAAGTAATTAAAATCATAGAAGATAGCCTTAAAACAAGACCAGATTTGGCTAAGTATAAGATATAGATTTATTTTTTTATGTGATAGTTTAAAGAGTATCACCATATTAATTTCTGCTTTATGTAAAAGTGTAGGGAGTAACCTAGTATCAATTTAACCCAAAAAAAAATAATTACACAATACTAATAATGATTACAGGAAAAAATTACATTGGCAATACATTAGCTGGAAAAGGAATAAAAACTTTTAAAACATTTAATCCTCAGTCTAATAAAGAAAATAAAACTGTTTTTATAGAAGCAACAGTTGAAGAGATAAATGAAGCTGTTGAATTGGCATTACTAGCTTTTAAAAAATATAGTAAGGTTTCAGGAGCTGAAAAAGCAGCATTCTTGGATACTATTGCTGATGAAATTTTAAACTTAGGAGAGGAGCTAATTCAAACGTATTGCTCAGAAACAGGGTTGCCAGAAGGACGAGCAAATGGAGAGCGTGGTAGAATGGTGGGGCAATTACGTTCATTTGCTGAGTTGGTTAAAGAAGGGTCATGGGTAGAGGCAACTATAGATACAGCTCAACCTGACAGAAAGCCTTTACCTAAGTCTGACTTAAGAAAAATGATGATTCCATTAGGTCCAGTAGTAGTTTTTGGAGCTAGTAATTTTGCTTTTGCATTTTCAACGGCAGGAGGGGATACCGCAGCTGCACTGGCTGCTGGTTGTCCTGTTATTGTAAAATCACATCCTATGCATTCAGGAACTGGAGAGTTGGTGAGTTCAGCAATTATTAAAGCGGCAGAAAAAACAGGAATGCCAAATGGTGTTTTTTCAAATTTAAATGGCAGTAGTACAGACGTAGGTGTAAATTTAGTTAAACATCCAGGGGTAAAAGCAGTTGGATTCACTGGTAGTATTAATGGCGGTAGAGCTTTGTTTGATATTGCTTCGCAACGTAAGGAACCAATTCCTGTTTTTGCAGAAATGGGAAGTGTAAATCCTGTTGTTATTTTACCAGAAGCATTAAAAAGTAATGGATCATATTGGGCTAAAACTTATGCGGGTTCTGTAACTCTAGGAGCCGGACAGTTTTGTACCAATCCGGGATTGTTATTAGGAATGAAAAGTGATGCTTTAACTGATTTTATAAATAAACTATCAAAAGAAATTATAAAAATAGAGCCTTCAGTAATGTTACATCCAAACATTGTGGGGGCGTATGAAAAAAATAAGAAAAGAGCATTGTCACAATCTGGGTTAACTGTTACAGCAACTATTGATATAGACGTTAAACCCAATTATGGGAAACAAGTAATAACTACTGTAGAAGGTAAAACGTTTTTAGAGAATACAACTCTACATCAGGAAGTTTTTGGGCCATTTTCTATGGTAGTACAATGTGAAGATGTAAAACAATTAGAAAATGTAATTTTAGCTTTAGAAGGACAATTAACAGGAACAGTTATTTCAAATACTGAGGAGCTTAGTAATTATTCCGTTATAATTGATGCCCTACAAAACAGAGTAGGAAGAGTAATTTTTAATGGGGTTCCAACAGGTGTTGAAGTTTGTCCTGCGATGCAGCATGGAGGTCCTTATCCGGCTTCTACAGATAGTAGGTTTACAGCAGTAGGTGTCCATTCAATAAAACGATGGGTGCGTCCTTTTAGTTATCAAGATTGGCCACAAGAATTATTGCCACAAGAATTAAAAGATGAAAATCCGTTGGGAATTCTTAGAGAGGTAAATGGAAAATTAGAATTGAAAAAATAATTGAAGTATGAGTTGGATAAGGCGTTTGTTGTTGGTATGTGTTTTTTTTATTTCTTGTAAGCAAGTTGATAAGTCAGAAAATAAAAATTCTTCAGCTCAACTAGAAAAAGTTATAAGCTTGTATCAAAGTCATGAAGGTTATGATAAAAAAGAATTTCCATTAGGACTTTTTACTAAAGAATATTTTCAAGCTCAAGCTGATTTTTCAAAAGAACAATTAGAAGCTCTGAATAAAATAGATGGTAAAAAGTTGTCAGAAACCGAACGTATATCTCTAGAATTATTAAAATTTAGGTTACAAGAAACTATTGATTATAATACGTATGAACAATACCTTAATCCGCTACTTTCCGATTCAGGATTTCATGTTAGCTTGCCCTATATAGTAAGACCATTAAATGATTATAATAGTGTAAAGGAATATTTGAATAAACTTGATGCGTTGCCTGTTTTTGTTGATCAACATTTAGATGTATTACAATTAGGATTAGCTAAAGGTTTGTCTCAACCCAAAATTATTTTTAAAGGGTACGAGTCTACCTATAATACTCATATAACAGAACGTGTTGAAGATAATTTTTTTTATTCTCCATTTAAAAATTTGCCAACTATTTTAACAGAAGTACAGAAAGATTCTATTTTAAACGCTGCAAAAATTGCTATTGAAACAAAAGTAATTCCTCAATTTAAGCGGATTAAAACTTTTTTTGAAACTGAATATTTCCCAAAAGCTAGAAAAAGTATTGGTGTTTCAGACACTCCTTATGGTAAAGAGTTCTATCAAAATAGAATTAATTACTATACCACAAGTACACAATATTCGGCTGAAGATATTCATCAAATAGGATTAAAGGAAGTGGCAAGAATAAAAGCTGAAATGGAAAAAATTATTGCCGATTTAGATTTTGAAGGAAGTTTTGCTGACTTTTTCCATTTTTTGAGAACTGATGAGCAATTTTATGCAAAATCTCCTAAAGAGTTGTTGATGATAGCTAGAGATATGGCCAAACGTGTTGATGCTCAATTGCCAAAATTCTTTAAAAAATTACCCAGAAAACCGTATGGTGTTGCTCCCGTACCTGATGCTATTGCCCCTAAATATACAACAGGAAGATATATAGGTACTTCAAAAAACAGTACAGAACCAGGATATTATTGGGTAAATACGTACAATTTAAAAAGTAGAACCTTGTATACTTTACCTGCTTTAACGGTGCATGAAGCTGTACCTGGCCACCATTTACAAATAAGTTTAAACAACGAATTAGGTGATAGTATTCCTCAATTTAGAAAAAACACATACCTCTCTGCGTACGGTGAAGGCTGGGGGTTGTATTGTGAATTTTTAGCAGATGAAATGGGAGTGTATACAACCCCTTATGAAAAGTTTGGACAACTAACTTATGAAATGTGGCGTGCTTGCCGATTGGTTGTTGATACCGGAATTCATGCGAAAGGGTGGACAAGAGATCAAGCTGTAGATTTTATGGCTTCCAAAACAGCATTGTCGTTTCATGAAATAAATACAGAAATAGACAGATATATATCATGGCCAGGTCAAGCATTGTCGTATAAAATAGGGGAGTTAAAAATTAGAGAATTACGTAAAAGAGCTGAAAAGGAATTGGCAGGTAAATTTGATATACGCCAATTTCATGAAATTATTTTAGAACAAGGAACAGTTACCTTGTCCATTTTAGAAGATAGAATTGATAACTATATAGAAGATACTAAGTTGTAATTTTGAGCGTATAACTTCAATTTTAAACCATGAAGTCTTTATTTAAATGTATTGATGCCCATACTTGTGGAAATCCTGTAAGAGTTATTACTGAAGGAGGACCCATTTTAAATGGTGCTAACATGAGTGAAAAACGCCAACACTTTCTAAAAGAATATGACTGGATTAGAAAGGGGCTTATGTTTGAACCACGAGGGCATGATATGATGAGTGGAAGTATTCTTTTTCCACCACACAATGCTGAAAATGATTTTGCTATACTTTTTATTGAAACCTCAGGATGTTTGCCAATGTGTGGTCATGGCACTATAGGTACAATTACTGTAGCTATAGAAGAAGGGTTGATTATTCCAAAAATTCCAGGAAAAATAAGGATGGAAGCTCCCGCAGGATTGGTTGAAATTGAATATAAAAAAACAAATAAAAAGGTAGATTGGGTAAAGTTAACCAATGTAAAAAGTTATTTGGCGGCTGAAAATTTAACTGTTGATTGTCCAGAATTGGGTGAAATCACTTTTGACGTGGCTTATGGTGGTAATTATTATGCCATTGTAGATATTCAGCCTAACTTTACGGGAATTCATAACTTTTCGGCTAATAAGATTATACAATATTCACAAATTGTAAGAGAACGAATCAATAAAAAATATCCAGCTACTTTTATACATCCTGAAAATGATACAATTAGAGATGTCACTCATATGATGTGGATTGGAAATCCAATAAACCCAACTTCTTCTGGAAGAAATGCAGTTTTTTATGGAGATAAAGCTATTGATAGAAGTCCATGTGGTACAGGAACTTCTGCAAGAATGGCACAACTACACGCAAAGGGGAAATTAAATGTTAATGAAGAGTTTATCCATGAAAGTTTTATTGGTAGCAAATTTATTGGACGTGTTGAGAAGGTAACAACCTTAAAAAACGGAGTAAATGCCATTGTGCCAAGTATTCAAGGGTGGGCAAAGATTTATGGCTATAATACAATTATTATTGATGATGATGACCCATATGCATTTGGATTTCAGGTCATTTAAAAAATTTAATTTTAAATAAGGTAATAGCTATTGATAATTAAAAACTATAAATGTATATGTTTTAAGAAATATGCAATAAATCTAATATTTTTTTGGAAAATTGTACAATTAATTAAATTTGAGTGACAAATAATAAATATTGAATTTACAAATGAAAACCTGTGTAATTATTGGTGGTGGTATTATCGGATTAAGTACTGCATATTATTTAAAAAAAGAAGGCTGTGAAGTAACTGTTATAGACCAAACCAATATGGATGGTGCAATAGGTGGAGCATCTTATGTGAATGCAGGATATTTAACTCCCAGTCATATTATTTCACTGGCGGCACCTGGAATAATTACTAAGGGTATTAAATATATGTTTGATAGTACGAGTCCCTTTTATATGAAACCGAGATTAGATTTAGATTTTTTAAAATGGACGTGGTACTTTAAAAAATCTGCAACTAAGTCAAAAGTAAAAAAAGGAATTCCAGTTTTAAAAGAGATAAATGTGCTTAGTAGAGGATTGTATGAAGAGATTCTTAACTCAAATGATCTTGGAAGTTTTCAACTGGAAAAAAAAGGGTTACTTATGCTTTATAAATCGGATGAAGTAGGAGAGGCCGAGGTTAAAACTGCTAAAATTGTTCAGGATTTAGGGTTAGAATCAGCTTTTTTAAATGCACAGGAATTAAAAGCCTTAGAGCCTAAAGTAAGTTCAGATGTAAAAGGAGCAGTTCATTATTTATGTGATTATCATACAAGTCCCAATCAGATAATGGAACGTATGAAATCCTATTTGAAAAATAGAGGTGTTGTTTTTAAAAAAAACGAAACAGTAGTTGATTTTTCAGTTAAGGAAGGTAAAGTTACCGAAGTGATATCAGATAAAAATGTATACATCGCTGACGAGGTTATTCTTTCGTCAGGTTCGTGGAGTAGTAAATTAGCTAAAAAATTGAATCTAAAATTGCCATTAGAAGGCGGAAAAGGTTATAGAATTAATGTTGAAGAAGAAACCGGAATTAATTATCCTGCTATTCTTATGGAAAAAAAAGTTGCCGTTACACCAATGGAAGGTTTTACCCGTTTTGCGGGTACTATGGAATTGTCAGGTATTAATCATAGTATAAATAAAAAACGAGTAGTTGCTATAGCCAAAGCATCAGAACAGTATTATGAGGGGTTAAGTATTTCTCAATCAAATATTGATAATGCTCTTTGTGGCTTACGGCCGGTATCTCCTGATGGCTTGCCGTATATTGGAAAAACTTCAGGATTGCGTAATTTAACTATAGGAACTGGCCATGCAATGATGGGGTGGAGCTTAGGGCCCGCTACTGGTAAATTAGTTTCTGAAATTATTGTAAATAAGAAAACTTCTATGGATATTTCTGCTTTTAGTCCGCAAAGGAAATTCTAAAAAAAGCATAAGATGGGATATCTTTAGATTTTCTTTAGATTGATTTATTACATTTATCAAATAAACGTTCTAAGTTTTCGTTTATAACTACTCAAATACTTGTTTTTTTTAAATTGATTTCTAGTAGGTTAGAACTTGTTTATGAAAATAAACAAAAATTAAAGGGGAATTTTTAATTTATAATTGTTTTAAATATGAAAGCAATTAATAAAATAAAAGATTATGTTTAAAGTAGGAGAAATTGTAGTTTGTGTAAATGCAAAAAGAAGATGGTATAGATTGGGAGGTCTAAGAGAGAATGAGATGTATACCGTTACAGGCTTTAATCCATATGATGGAGGATTAATCTTAAAAGAAGTGAAAAGTCCAAGAAGTGGTTATCATGCTTTTGCTGCAAATAGATTTAGAAAAGTTGATTATGCATTTGCTACTAAAGTTTTGGAAGAATTGCAAGCGGAACAACAACCAATGCCTAAACCAGAAATTGAACCTGAATTGCAACCACAGAAATTTGAACTTTCGTTGTTAAACTAATGTTTATATGCTTTTAACATTTATTTAATTTTAAAATTAAAAATAATATTGCTATATTCACCACGGGAAATAATTAAATAGCAATATGTTTAAAATTGGAGAAATCGTAGTTTGCGTTGACGCTAGACGCAGATGGTACAAATTAGGAAACCTTAAAGAAAATGAGATGTATACTGTTGTAGGATTTAATCCTTACGATGACGGTTTAATCTTAAAAGAAACTAAATCTATTAGAAGTGGTTATAATGCTTATGCCAAAGATAGGTTTAGAAAAGTTGATTATGAATTTGCAGAACAACTTTTAAATAATATTAAAGAAGAGCATCTTCAGAATAAAAATTCTTCAAAACATTCACAAAAATCAAAATAATTAGTTTGAATATAATAGGCATTCAATGTCCTCTTCAGGTAATTGAACCTTTTTCTTATATTTTAATCCTAATTTTTTAATTAATGCTAATGATTTAGTATTTGTAGGCTCAATAATAGCTGCAATTTTAGGTATGTTTAAGGTTTGTTGGGCATAGTTATATAATGCTTTGGTTGCTTCAAAAGCAAAACCTTTACTTGTAAATTTAGGCAATAACGCATATCCAATATCAATAATATCTAATTCTATCCTATTCACTAAGCCACAAAACCCTATTGGTTCATTGGTTTCTTTAATTTTAATGATATAATAGCCATATCCATTGTGTTTGTAACTTTTTAGAAATCTGCTCTTTATAAAATTTTTAGCATCACCAATAGTTTTAATATTTCTATCGCCAATATTTTTTATAAAGGAAGGGTTATTCATTAGCTGATGTAAAAAAGGAGCGTCATTTTCAGAAATAAAATCTAAAAGCAATCTATCAGTGTTAAGTAATGTCATTGGTAATAAATTAATTGTTAAAAATAAGCATTACATATTAACCAATAATAGTACTCTGTTTTTCGTAAAATTTATCAGATTGTAGTTTTAATAAGTCTTTCGTTTTTTGTTTTTTGTATTTATAAATGTCGTCATCATTAGAAACATCATAATAGACCTTTTCATTTAATTTTGCATCTGAAGTTAATAATAGTGATCTTTGATTTTTTTGTTGAGTAACCCACACTTTTAAAGCATTTTCTTGTTCTTCGTACTTTAAATCATAAGCTCCTTTAGGAGCTAATATTTTTGCTAAAACTGGTGCGGTCTCAATGGCGACGAATAACAGAAAGATAAAGAAAGAAGGTAGCCACGCTAGTTCGTTCAAAGCGTTAATACGAGCCATTAAACCATCAAAATTGTCTATAATAGGTTGATTATTTGTAATCTTTTTATTCTGATTACTTCTTAACTCAGATAGCATTGTTTCTTTGTTTGCTATTTCAATAGCATTCTCTTTTTTTAGTTGTTGTAATTCAACCAATAAAGCGTCGTGCTTCTCTCTTTTTTCTTTATAAACAGGACCTTTGCCTAGTTTCATTGTGCCTGAAGTACCTTCAGCCTCAGTTATATATGTATTGTATAAATCGTTTACGGCTTTTTCTTTAATTTCAATTTCATTTTTTAATGTATTAATTTCAGATTGTATTCTATTTATTTCAGGAATAAACTGTGCGGCTATTTGATTTTGATTTTGTACTGTTAACTGATTTTTTTGTTTTAATAATACTTGATTTATTTCTTTTTCAAATATTTTTATCTCAAGAGGTTTTGAGATAACTACGGCTATAATTATAGCCAATATTATTCTTGGAGAAGCCTGTAAAAACTCTTTAAAAACAGTATCTTGTTTTTTAATAGTAGAAACAATAAAACGGTCTAAGTTAAAAATTAGAAGCCCCCAGACCAATCCAAAACCTATAGCGATATAAATGTTATCAAATACGGTGTATAAGGCATATGAGCCGGCAATAAAGGCCATTACTGCAGTAAAAAATATTGTTCCACCTATACCAGCATATTTTATTTGTTCAGATTTAGGACTTTCATTTAATAAATCAGGATCAGCACCTGAACACATCCAAAAGAAGTTTTTTAGCATGATAAAGCAATTAAGTTATTAAAACGATAGAATAAAGGTTGGTGTTGTTTAACACCATGATAATTAAATGTTAAAGTTTAGTTATTGATAATCAAATAATTAGTGGTGTTAGTTGTTTTGCTTTAATTTATTAGTAACTAATGGTAGGAATTTGTTACAATAAGTTGTTTTATAATAAACTAAAACCTTTAACGATGGCTACAACTATTAAAATTAAAACTAAAAAGAGCAAACTAAAAGAGCATTTGGCAAATCAATACAAGCGTATGGTTAATAATTCTAATGATGATAAAAAGTTAGCCAAAACTTGGCCTTTAGATTTTAATCCATTTGTTTCTAACAAGAAAGGATGTCCTGAATCTTGGGCTGTATTTTCTATGAACCACTAATGTAGAATTAGAATTAAACTTAAAAATTAAACAACAATTTATTGCCTATTAAAGAAAAACCCATCTTATCAATGATAAGACGGGTTTTTTTATGTAAAAATTTTAATTAAGATTTTAATTCTACATAATATTTATAGAATAGAGGAATTGTTTCAATACCTTTTAAGTAATTAAATACTCCAAAATGTTCATTCGGAGAATGTATTGCATCAGTATCTAGTCCAAATCCCATTAAAATAGTTTTACTTTTTAATTCTTGCTCAAATAGTGCAACAATAGGAATACTACCTCCGCTTCTTTGAGGGATTGGAGCGGTACCAAAACTATCTTTATAAGCTTTAGCAGCTGCTTTATAACCAATACTATCTATGGGCGTAACGTATCCTTGTCCTCCATGATGAGGTTTGACGGAAACACGCACGCCCTCTGGAGCAATACTTTCAAAATGATTTTTAAATAATTCTGTAATTTCTTCCCAGTTTTGATGTGGTACTAAACGCATGGAAATTTTAGCAAATGCTTTACTAGCAATAACAGTTTTTGCTCCTTCTCCAGTATATCCTCCCCAAATTCCATTTACATCAAGTGTAGGTCTTATAGAGTTTCTTTCGTTGGTGGTATAGCCTTTTTCACCATAAACAGCATCAATGTCTAATTCTTTTTTATATTGTTCTAAAGAAAAAGGAGCTTTAGCCATTTCAGCACGTTCTTCTATAGATAGCTCTTCCACCTTATCATAAAAACCAGGAATGGTAATGTGATTGTTTTCGTCATGTAAAGAAGCAATCATTTTACTTAACACGTTAATTGGATTCGCTACGGCTCCACCATACAAACCAGAATGTAAATCTCTGTTTGCTCCAGTTACTTCAACTTCTACATAACTTAATCCACGTAATCCAGTAGTAATTGAAGGTTGTTGATTACTTATCATTCCAGTATCAGAAATTAAAATAACATCATTTGCTAATTTATCCTGATTTTGTTTTACAAACCATGCCAAACTTTCAGAGCCTACTTCTTCTTCACCTTCAATCATAAACTTAACATTACAAGGTAAATTATTACTACTAGTCATATATTCCAATGCTTTAACATGCATATACATCTGACCTTTATCATCGCAGGCTCCTCTTGCAAAAATTGCACCCTCTGGATGAATATCAGTTTTTTTAATAACAGGCTCAAAAGGAGGAGAGTCCCATAAATTTAATGGGTCTGGTGGTTGCACATCATAATGTCCATATACTAAAACAGTAGGAAGGTTTTTATCAATTATTTTTTCACCATAAACTATAGGGTATCCTGGAGTTTCGCAAATTTCAACGCTATCACATCCTGCTTTTTCTAAAGCGTTTTTTACGGCCTCTGCCATATCTATAACATCTTGATTAAAAGCAGAGTCAGCACTAATGGATGGTATTTTTAAAATTTCAATAAGTTCATTTATAAATCGATCTTTGTGCTGTTGTACGTAAGGTTTTAAATTATCCATCTTATGATTAAAAGTTATTATCTTCAAAAATAATAAAAATATAATTGAACCGTATGGGATTTTGTAAAGATTGATTATATTTGCAGCCCATTTATAAAACTATCTATAGTTAGATAAGGGAGAATGATGCAGGCGTGGTGGAATTGGTAGACACGCTAGACTTAGGATTTAACCAAGTATAGGTTCTTAAAATATTGTTAAAATGCGGGCGTGGTGGAATTGGTAGACACGCTTGACTTAGGATCAAGTGCCTCACGGTGTGAAGGTTCGAGTCCTTTCGCCCGCACAAAAGCCGAAGAGAAATCTTCGGCTTTTTTATTTTTAACAATGGAATTTCGTCAAGGTTTTTAACCTTGGGTACAACATAGGTACAACATTTGGTTATTTTAAGAACTACATTTGAATTGATTACCATTACTTCCATTTAATCTCAAACCATATTAAATTTCATAGTAATTAATAGATTTTAGTGAATTGCATCCGCATTTCTTCGCTAGGGAGAGTTTATTATCATACAATATACCCGCAATTTAAACTCGTAAAATACTTCCATCAAAAGACTACGGCATAATGCCGACTCCTTATCCTTTGCTTATTTATTCCGTTTCCTTTTGAGCCAAGATTTTATCTTCCGTTTGGTTTCTGCTTAAATATTGTTTAATCTAAAATTTAAGTATTATGACAACAAAAGCAAGTACCAAAAGTAGAAACGGTAAAGTAAGTACAGCCGTTAAAAAGGATGTCAAAGAAAGATTGACGCAAAAGGCAATTGGACTTCAAATTCAGAACCTTAGCATTGATAAGGTCATTCCCGACCCTATGCAACCAAGAAAGACTTTTAACGAAGCGTTGTTAAAGCAGCTTTCCGAGAGTATTAAAAAACACGGTGTACTTCAACCTATTACTGTACGTAAGTCTGGAAAAGAGTATATCATAGTAATGGGCGAACGCAGGTTTCGTGCTAGTAAGTTAGCAAGTAAGAAAACGATACCTTGTATAGTGAGAACGTATAAGAACAATGATGTTCTGGAAGTTCAAATCATCGAAAACCTACAAAGACAAGATGTCGAACCTACCGAAGAGGCAGAAGCAATTGCCTTTCTGAGCGAGAAATATGTGCCTTCTGAAATAGCAAAACGATTAGGACGAAGTGATAATTTTATAAGACAGCGTTTAAAATTAGCTGGACTTATCGAAGGGTTTAAGCACTTTGTTCGCAATGGTGATATGACCATTTCTCTAGGAATTGGCGTTGCACTATTTGAGCCAGAAGAACAGCAAATGATGCTTGAAACAATGGGCGAAAATTTCAATGCACATCAAGTCAACAGAATGATTAAAGACAAAACCTTTGATTTGGAAAAAGCATCCTTTGATGTAACTGACAAAAAGTTAATGCCAAAAGCTGGGTCTTGTGTAGAATGTCCATTTAATGCGGCAAATCAAGGAAATTTATTTGGCGAAGGAAAAATGGTCTGTACAAAATCAGCTTGTTTTGAGGCAAAGAAGACAAAATCTTTCTTGAACCTGATTGAAAAATCCAAGAAAGAGAACATTCTATTGATTCCGGAAATACAGAAATATTGGGCAGATGACGAAAATAATCAGCTCATTTTATCCCAACTGGAAAAAAATGGTTTGAAGGCCTATTTGCTGGATGATGTTGAAATTATCGAAAACCCCAATGAGCCAACAATTGAGGACATCAAAACAGAATATCAACATTATGAACTTTCTGATGATGAATTAAGAAGAAAATTAACGGAAGCTGTACAAGATTATGAAGAAGAATTAGGAATATATCATTCAGCTCAAGAAAATGGATTTGTAAATGGCATCGTGTTCCACCCTGAAACGCACCAACACAAAGAAGTGTTTGTTAAGGTCATTGAGAAATCTGAAACTGAAAATTCAATATATTCTGAACCCTTGGCCAACAGAAAAATGGCTGACTGTACCCCTGGAGAACAAATCGTAAAAATCAACGAAAAGGAAATCCGTAAAAAGCATATTGAAAATAACAAACAGTTTGAAGAAGTTGTATCAATGATTAGAGAGACCAAATACATTGACACCAAGAAAGCACTTTCAGTAGATGAAATGGTGGCATTTTCATTATCGCTCTATGAAAACAATGTGGATTATGTAGGACGACAAAGATTCTTTTCGGGTTTATTGAGTAATACGTCCAAGATGACAGATGTGGAAATTGTCGAATATTTCAAGAAGAAGTTCAAAAAAGAAATTTTTCATAAGCTGATTCGCTATATACTAACTAAGCAAGTACATTTTGGCGAAAGCAACCACATTAATAATTTGACGAACATTTCATTCTACAATGCGATGCAAGGGTATTACAAATCCAAGATTGTAAACATTGAGAAGGAATATGCTGAAAAAAGAAGCAAGCGTGAAGAGCGCTTGAAAGAGCGAATAACAATTCTTGAAAAACAAATTCAAGATTTGAACGATTAGCTTTTGTTGTTTGAAGAAGGGTCGGCATTCGTGCTGGCTCTTCTTCTTTTTTAGATAATATTCTGATTGAAGTGGGTTATTTAACAGAAAGAAATAATCAATCAATAGTAGCGCAAAGATAAACTCGCAAAATATACCCATCAAAAGACTACGGCATAAAGCCAACGCTTCTTCCCTTACTTATTTATTCCGTTTCCTTTTGAGCTGAGATTTTAGCTTCCGTTTGGGTTACGCTCAAATATTGTTTAATCTAAATTCAAAAGCTATGTATTTACAAAATTTACAGCAGGATGAAATCTTTGTTCCATCAGAAATGAAATCCTTAAAAACTTTGACACAGATGGAATCTCGACGAGGGCTTGAAAATGTCATCATCTCAAATGGAAAAATCGTTAATGTAGTCTCGAACAGCTACGGTCATATCCCGAACCAATTGTTCTTCAAGAAAGCAGAAGAAATGCTGACCGATGCAGAACTGAACTTTCACAAACGCACCATCAACAAGAATGATAGGTCGTTCATAACCGACTTTATCATCGATGATAAAAGTCAGTTTACCGTCAAGAATAACAAGGATTTGATACTGCCGATGTTACGCTTTAAAAACTCTTATGATGGTAGCGAAAAGACCTCTGGTCACTTTGGGTATTACCGAAAAGTATGTTCCAACGGATTGCACGTTTCTCAGGCAGAAATCGAGTTTTCTATCAAGCACAGTAAGAATAATACACAGCTTATTATGCCCAGATTGAACAACTTGTTTGACAAGTTTTTAGATAATGAGTTTTATACCATTACTAAGAAGTTCGATAAGATGAAGGAATTTAAAATCATCGATGCCCAAGAATTCGTCAAGGCTATTCTCGAAAAAACTAAACTCTTTAGATACGAGTGTAGCGACAAGAATAGCGACCCTTCAAAAAAGTCTCGTGAAGTCATTGAAATTTTGAATTACGAAGCCTTGTTACTCAATGAAGAACCGAATCTGTGGTTAGGTTACAACGCTTTTAACTCAGTATTACATAATACTTTGAAGAAGAGTTTTGGTCAACAAGAACGGTTGGATAAGAAATTATTCTATGAAGTCTATGAAATGGCTTAGAAATAGTTAAAGGTTTATCCAGTACCTATCTAAACTGGATTTTCTCTTATATCTAAAATTTAAATATTATGAATACTATAAAAACAGTACAGCTCGACTTTGGTTTTGAGTGCGAACCGATACAAATACAGAAAAAGATATTGAAGCCTAACAAAAAGCGTGATAACGATTTTGTCTTTAATTTTATGGATTGTCTTACCAGTCCAATCATTGTTTTTAAATCTGCTTGGCAAGATATAATTCCTAAAGACATACTTAAAAACATAAAATTATCAAGACTGTTATGCTCAATGCAACAAGAAGAAATGGCTTCACTTACCGAGGCTTTAGCATATATGATGCCTAGAACGTATGAAGCACCGATGCCCACAGAATGGGCAAACATTTATACTTGGTTGGGACTTCAATATGCAGGTCAGTTTAAGAATGCAGACCAATTAGGTACAATGAAAGAAATAGCACCTACAGAGCTTTCGGAATATGAAATGGGTCTATTAAATAATTTGCGAAGATGGATTTATGATAAAAGAAGAAAGGCTCTTAAAAATATTTTGAAGAAGAATACATTGAAGCCTAATTTTCCGGTTCATCAAAAACGACTCTTTGTAAAATGAGTTAGAAATTGGTAAAACCAACAAGCCCGCAAATTAATTGCGGGCTAAAATACTTTCGTATCTGCGGATAGAGAGGGATTCGAACCCCCGGTACGGTTTCCCGCACGCCTGAACTTCAATCAGGAGCTTTAGACCACTCAGCCATCTATATTTTCACCCTTAATCTATCCTTTCTTTGAATAAACTGGCTTGAGATAAGTAGTTCTAAAGCCATTGGGCGTGAAATTATGTATTCCTAATAAGTTTGCAATTTCCCTTGTTGTAGCCGCTGTAAACCCCGAATTATTGACTCCGTCAACAAATCTTCTTAAATTATCTTTCAATAGAATTAAAGAATCTTCATCGATTACACGAGTGTTTTCGCTGGTATTTACATTCCAACCCTTAATGTTTGGAGGCTGCAATGTAACCAAATTATGATTAGCGGCAGGTCCGTATAAATTCTTAAACCATTCGCCAGAACCCAGAAGTTGATTGATGTTATCTCTCGTTATAACATCGTGAATTGCTCTTGATTTTGCTTCTAGTACTAGATAATGCTGGTCTGTCATTACCCAGAGGACATCTGGCCCATTTCCAAACTCAGCTTCTGGTTCTTGTGTATAAAAACCGATTAAACTTCCTATTTCTGCCAAGGCATTTTCAAACTTTGTGTGCGGTATATCTTGACTAAAACTAAGATTTTCAAAGAGACTTTCAATATACATTTTAAAGTCTTGTGATGTTTCAAAGCGTTTAACGAAATGAAGAACTTGTATTGCTTGTCCTTCATTAGCTGTAATCTTGGTATAGCTATGACCATTTTTAGACTGAAGCATATGAGAAGTCGTCTGAGCCGCTTTTAATTGTAAATCATTGGATTTCGGAGCATTATCAAGAAATAAGTAATTTGCGGACTTTTCGAAGTACCAACCGCGTTGTTTGGAAGTTAAATCAACCGAGTCAACAATATCATTTAAAATAAGATTACTCGCACCTTCATAATCCCTTCTTCTGAATTGGTCAATAGCTTTCGACTCTACATCTGCGATTTCCAAATTTTTCAATATGCGGTCATCTGTTTTATCGCCTTCGATTTTTGACAATATATCTGAGTGGTATTCTCGCCAACTCATATCTTGCACCAAACATAGATTTGCTGTTTCTTTAATTGTTTCAAGAGTATTGTCTTTTGATTCTTCATCTAATAAAGAAAGACCCAGTTTAAGCTGTTCTCTGGTAACAGGTGTGAAATATTGAAGGTTAGATTTATTGCCCACAAATTGCAATAGGTCTTTTCCCATAAGAAAAACAGTACAGTAATCACTTCCAGACCGTACCGCTCTACCTAATCCTTGCTCTATTATCTGCGCTTTTAATGATGCTTTGACAGACTCTAAACGTAGTTCAGCATATAGCTGTTCATAGGAACTAAAAGATGGATAGCCATCAAGAATAAGTACTCTACACATATCCCCATTTAAGTCAACCCCGTCGTATCTATTTACTAACACATAAAACAACCCTTTTTCTTCTTTTAATTTTCCGATATCTGAATTTATACTATCGTTTTGCAGAACTTTGGCACCTATATCTTCCCATTTTGTAGCTCTTTCTGAAGAAGGAGTTAATACCATTACATTAATTCCAGATTTAGAATAGTCTTTTGCTAAGGCCATTATTTGCTCATCTGTTATTCTGGAATCAAAACGTTGTGGAGCTAGTATTAGCCGTTGACCAACATCCTTTCTGTCTTTAGGTATTAAAGCATTTTTGATGCTATCTTTATCTATTCCTAAATCTTTAATTAAGTCTATTTGGTCTTCGAATGTGGCGGAAAGGATATATCTATGTTTGGCTTCATTAAAAGCCCGAACATTATGAAATGGGACATAGGCTGGTGCAATTTCAATTCCTCTGGGACCAACATAACAATCATAAGATTTTAGGTCGTCAGCAATTAGTCCCCATTTAAAAAACAGTTCATCGTCCTCGCTAAATTCACCAATGAGTTCAATTAATTCGTCATTACGTGAGAGCCAGGACCAATAAGGGACTTTCAAAATTTTAGCATATGGGTCGCCCTGTATCAATCTATGATAAGTGCCCGGCGCCTGATATTTCAAATCCCCTTTAAATAACTTTAATAATCTCTTTGCTAAATCGTGACCAAATGGGATTAGTAATGTAGTTGCATCCCTAGCAATATCTAAACATACGTGTGCATCATCCAGAACAATAGAACCGACATCGATATTATCTCTCTCGAAAATTGAACGTGAGTTGAACAGTTTTTGAAAGGTGCATAAAAGTATTGCTTTAGAGTTCAAGAAATCGTCGGGGAACACACTTCTTTGCCCTACATATTCTACTTCACAGACAGGTATTCCATACAAATGTGCTTGGATTTTTGCTTGTTCCAAGAGTTGTCTGTCTGGACATAAATATAAACTTGGGCCGACACCTTCGACCATTTTTGAATACAACATTAGAAGGCTTACCAAAGTTTTTCCAGAGCCCGTATTCATTTTACAAAGCACATCGCGCTGGTCTCGTATTTTGTGCCAAGAATTTAATACTTCTTCCTGTATGCCACGTAAATAAGCATAACCTTCTTTATGAAATAAAGATTGAAAAAGTTCAGTAGGTTCAAAGTTGAGTTCTTTTGGTGTAGTATCTTCTAGTTTTTTCTTGAATATATTCATTAATTATGTAATTCTTTTAGCTTGATAATGTAATAAAATTTAACAGATTATTATAGAGAATAATCGTTTTGTTTTGATGAAAATTTTTGATTCAGAACCAGTTATATTTTTTCGTCTAAAATTCTATACCCACTCAGCACATTCCCCTACATTTCGTTACTCTCCATTCCAGGAAAAGAGCTTCACTACAAATATCTTGGACACAATCCCCAATTTCAGCTTTCCATTTCGTTAACCCTTCCCTGTGCTCTGGGAAGGAGCACTACATTCCCGAGCCAAAATTGTGAATTAAGTCCGCTTTTTCATCGGAAATCCATCACTTCGGTTTTCTCAACAGGATTTTCGGCGCGGTCTTCTTGAGCCCTCACTCGAAAATCCTTAAAAACCGAACCGCTGTCTTACACATTTTAAGGGGTTTATAATGGATAAAGCCATTGTTGTTTTTCGGGTCGTCGAAAAACAGGCACGACATAACCAATTCTAATTTAACCACAGCTACTTATTTCGCTTAACTATCGGTACGCTCAAACGCAACTGCGTTTAAAAGAATTGCTAATGCCATTATGGAACTTGTCAAGACTATACAAGTTTTAGTGAAAAATAAGGTTTCTACTTCCTTGAAAATCCAAGGATTTTACTACGTCGCAAACACACCTGATTTTACCCTAAAAGTCTTGACAAAACCCACTCTATCCATTGTGCGGTGCACGAAAGAAAAGAACAAACACCCCTTAAAATTTAATCTGTTTTAAATCAATAGGGGAAATATAAATCACTTAAATATTTTATTATGAGTACTATTAAAAATCACGTACAGTTAATTGGAAACGTTGGACAAGAACCAACCATTACGAACCTTGAAAGCGGAAAGAAAGTAGCCCGTTTTTCATTAGCCACAAATGAGTATTATAAAGACAGCAAAGGCGAAAAGCAAACAGATACGAATTGGCATACAATTGTAGCCTGGGGCAAGACTGCTGAAATTGTAGAAAAGTATGTTGCCAAAGGAAAAGAGGTTGGAATATCGGGAAAACTAAAAACTCGAAGCTACACAACTGATGATAATGCACAACGCTATGTTACGGAAGTCGTAGCGGATGAAATCCTTTTACTTGGAAGTAAAGGCGATAAATAAATCTAAAATTAAAGAGGGCGTAACCGTCGAAAGATGCGCCCTCTTTTTTCATTATTCACACATTAATTATATGCACAATGAAAGCACAAGTTAACGAAATAAAAATAAGTTATGAGGGTGGTATCAAATCCAAGGATTGGGTACAGGTTTCATCCTCTGCACAAGCTGCGGAAGTCCTTTTTCAAAATTGGGATAAACGTACTATGGAGTTACAAGAGTCATTTAAAATTTTACTCTTGAATAACAGTAATAAAGTGAAAGGTATCTGCCAAATTTCACAAGGTGGAATTGCAGGGACTTTAGTAGATATGCGTATTCTATTTGCAACTGTTTTAAAGTCACTTTCAGTAGGTTTGATATTAGCACATAATCATCCAAGTGGTAAGTTGGAACCAAGTAAAGCAGATATAAAATTGACAAGCAAAATCAAAAAAGCTGCATCTATTTTTGACATCCGATTATTAGACCATTTGATTTTTGCGCCCGATGGCGATTACTATAGTTTTTCTGATAACGGAATTTTGTAAAACAAATAACTATGGTATATCTCAATTTTACAGACTTGAGCGAAGAGGCTCAAAACCGACTTTTAGAAAATTCTAAAAAGGATGTGGAACGAAAATTTGGGGATGCTATCCGCAAATACGTAAAGGAAAATTATATCTGTTTTGAAACGGTAATTGAGGAAGAAGCACTTCGGAATTTGTATTCCTACACATACGTATTCAATATATAATTTTTTCATTTTTTTTGAATCTAACACCTCTGAATTTTTAGAGGTGTTTTTGTGTGTAATTCATATCCTATTCAAGAAAAAAATGTATCTTTACAATGCTGAAATTCAGCATACAAATTAAAGTAAGGTTATCCAATTTTTGACTTTCGCCGATACCCTTACACATCGAAATTTAACATATCGGAAAATTATTTTCCTTGAAAGTGGTAATCGGCTTTTTAGCCGGATTGTATGGATTTTCGTCCCGCGAGCGGGACGAAAAGGAATAGCAAGAGGGTAACACGCTTCGCGATGTTTCGGATTCCTTTTCGTTTTTAATTACCTGATTATCAGTTAATTAAATATATTTTAATTTCTTGACAATCAACGATTTGCGACAAACGGGCTGTGAACGCCCATTTTTAGGGAAGATTTTGCGACAAATCGGCGAAATATGGACTCATTTACTGGAATTAGATTTAAAAAAGAAACTGCAAAACGTTTCCAAACTTTCTCACGTACTTACTTCAAATCGCACACCGAAGCGATGGCTACAATGCTCGACTTTTTCCTCTATAATGAAATTTCGCCAAAGGAAAAATTAGGTCCAACAGGGCGAACCATAGAAGCCAAATTACTTAAAAGAATCAATGCAGTTATTGCTATAATGAGGGATGTCGAAAAGACACAAACCAAACCTACGGTAGCAATGATTCAATCTCTTTTTGAAACAGAAGAACCAACTAAAAAGCCGCTAATCGTAGAAAAGAAATATGCTGAAGAAAAGAAAGAAGTGCGCTTTCGTGAAAAACAAAACACAAGTAATCAACTCTAATTTTTTAAGCTATGTACATTACAATCACAGCACAAAAATTGGGTACAAATTACTCACAAAGTTCGGCAGATTTTGTTGGGTATTTGGAGAAAGAAAATCAAGGTTTGGAACAACAGGATATGGAACATTTTTTTAATCAATATGGCGATGAGATTTCCGCTGAAGAAGTTGTAAAAGAGATTGATGGAAACACCGCAAAATTAAAAAAGAAAGAACCTAAATTTTATTCAATTACAGTCAGTCCTTCAAAATATGAATTGCGTAAACTTCAGAATAATAGCCAAGATTTAAAAACCTACACTCGTGAGTTGATGAAGGATTATGTTGCCAGCTTCAATCGTGAAATAAATGGGCGACCAATTACGATAGACGACATAAAATATTTTGCAAAAATCGAACACCAACGCACCTTTAAAGGAACGGATAAGCAGATAAAAGAAAACCAACCTTTCGCTACGAAAATACTTCATCTCAAAACGGATATCCGAAATGTCCAAGAAGGAAGAGCTGAAGGGAACATCAGAAAACTGCAAAAAGAAATTTCACGATTAGAACGCCTAGCACCATATCAGCAAAATGGAAAACGGATTGTCCAGGGAATGGTAAAAGATGGGAACCAAAGTCACATTCATATCATCGTGAGTAGAAAGGATGCTTCCAATTCGGTCAGTCTTTCCCCAGGAAGTAAACATAAAGCTTCGGAAGTTGAAATGCACGGTAAAAACGTAAAACGTGGTTTTGACAGAGATAAATTTTTTGAGAAAGCGGAAAAGACGTTTGACAAGACTTTTGGTTATAAACGCAATTTTGCCGAGACCTATAAGGCACGAAAAGATTTTGTTAAAAACCCCAAGCTCTACTTTGCTGCCTTGATGAAGTTACCAGCTAACGAAAGAGCATTGGCTTTCAAAATGATGACGAAAACGGGATTGCCAATCGTTCCAAGTATTCCTGTTACTCAGGCGCAAATTGCACTTCGTGTTTTCAAACGATTAAGACGTGGTGCAGAAATAGCAATTAAATCAAGTTCCATAGGAATATAGTGGGTATGGAAATAGACAATCTTATAACAATACTTTCAATCATTGGTTTGACCAGTACTGTTTTCTATGTGATGTTTCGCATAACCAAATATGCGTTCTTATTAAATATCACTATGCTTTCATTTCTCGTTTTCTATATTTCTGAAGGGAATGAATTAGTGTTGATATTATTGTATTTAGTGTGTCCTCTAATGCTAATTAATACAGGATTGTTTGTTTTTCTGCATAAAACTGAAAACGTACAAAATGGAAATACGAAATACCAAGTCAGTTTTTCTACGAACAAAGGAAACTTCAAACTGGATAATATTAAACGTGGCGCATCCGTCATCGGATCCGCCGGAAGTGGAAAAACCGAAAGTGTAGTTTATGGGTTTCTCAACCATTTCAGGAAAGAGGACTTTTGCGGAATCATACACGACTACAAAGACTTTGAACTAACAGAAATAGCGTACCCGCTTTTTAAGGATGGCGATATTCCGTTTAAGGTCATTTCCTTCGATAAAATCATCCATAGGGTAAATCCTATTGCGCCCCGTTATTTAGAGAACGAGGAAAGTATAAACGAAGTGTCGAGGGTGCTAATTGAAAACCTTTTGGAACAACGGGAATCAGGAACTACAGGCACAACCAAATTCTTTAACGATGCTGCTGAAGGTTTGATTGGTGGTTTAATTTGGAAACTGAAAACAGATTATCCTAAATATTGCACGCTACCCCATTTAATAGCTATTTATCAATTATTGGACACGGATAGTCTTATCCAATTTTTGGAAACCAACACAACATCAAGGGCAATGGCAGATGCTTTTATTAGTGGAAAGGATTCCGATAGGCAGACAGCTGGCGTTAAAAGCACCTTGGCCAATGCACTAAAACGCATTAGTACACAACGTATTTTTATGGCATTATCCGCAGACGAAGTACCATTAAATATAAATAGCAAAGATAATCCTGCCATCATTTCCGTAGTAAACAATCCAAAATTTGAAACATCGTATTCGCCAGTAATTGCAACCATAATTCACACCATTACTAAACAAATGAGCGTACGAAATTCTAATTCGTCGTTCTTGCTAATGGAAGAAGCGCCTACCATCCGATTATTGAATATGCATCGAATTCCTGCAACGTTGAGAAGCTATGATATTGCCACCATCTATGTGATGCAGGACAAAATTCAGAATGATATGATGTACGGCGATAAGGCGAGTAAAGCAATTTTGAGCAATTTGTCTTATCAATTTTTTGGAAAGGTAAATGACCCAGATACGGCTAAATATTACGAACGCTTTTTTGAAATTATCAAAGACCCAACCAAGAGTATTAGCCGTGGGCATAATCTTGATTTCGATACACGTATTACGACTGGAGAGAAAGAAATCCCAAAAATTAGAGCAGATGTGTTCTTCAGGTTAAAACAGGGCGAGTTTATTACTTATGCTGATGGAAAAGACAAGAAAATTAAATTTAAATTGGCTAATATTCAACGAGAATTACCTAATATATCGAAGCAGTTTTCTCAGGTTGATTTAGAGGAGAATTTTGAGCAGGTTTATGAGGAGGCAAGGTCAATTTTTAAATAGTTTCTATGCTTAATTTGGTTAAAACCTATAGTCGTCATATTAATGTAGAATCTGTTTAATAAGGCTAGTAATTGCTTTATCCAATTTTTTGGAATATTTCCAAATAATAGTAAAACTTCAATTATCAAAATCGCAAAATCATTTGTACCTTTGGGATTAATTTAGTATGTAACTAACTATCAGGTATTTTGGACAACTTTCGATATGATTGATTTTGATATAATAGAAAATTTAGGCTTGAATAAGGCCGTGTCTATTACTTCAGAATCCAATCAAGTTTCTGAAAGTCAATTAGTTGTAATCAATCAAGTTAAGGATTTTGGTATTGATGAAATTTATTTCAGTACCGATGAAAATCACAATAGCTATCCAGCGGTTTTTTTAAAGAAAGTTCAAAAATTTGATGACTTTGCCCTTCGAGAAGTTGCAATTGCTCAAAAAAAAATATGGAACTTCAAAAAAGTAATTTTCCTTTATGTTTATTCGGAAACAGAAATTCGTATATATAATTGCGCTGAGAAACCTCTTTTGATTAAAACTGACGATTTTGATTATAAGAAGGAGCTCAAAACTCTCGAAATTGAGTCTTACAAGTTCTCAGATAAAACCAAGCTCAAACAGCTTCAAAATCTATTTTCTACTATAGCCATTGATACAGGTATCATTTGGACATTGGAAGAGGCATTTGAGATTAGGAAGAAGATAAGTCTTCAACGAAGAGTTGATAAATATCTTGTAGAGAGTCTCACCTACACGGCCAAACAATTACAAGAGGAAGGTTTAGAAATCAACCTTATTCACAAAATAATAATGCGCTCTTTATTTCTTTTGTATTTAGAAGACAGGGGCGCAACAGATGAAAAATTCTATTCAGAAATAAAAAAAGGTGCAAAGTCTTACTTTGACATTCTGGATGATGCTGATAAAACTTATTCTCTTTTTCGGAAGCTAGAAGAATACTTTAACGGTAATGTTTTTACAGTAGATAGAAATGAATCAATTTCCAGAGAGCATTTGCTAATTATCAAAAAGTGTTTTATTAATGGTAACGATAATTCCTTACAGCAGAACCTTTTTGAGGATTTACGCCTGTTCGATTTCAGTATTATTCAAATAGAGTTGTTGAGTGAAATCTATGAAAACTTCCTTGCGGAAATAAACCCTACTTTAAAGCAAGACACCGGTACATTTTACACACCGCCTTCTCTAGTAGAACTCATATTGAATGAGAAATTACCAATCTCTAGGGCAGAAAAAGAATTTAATGTTAAGATATTGGACCCAACTTGTGGTTCAGGTATTTTTTTGGTTGAAAGTTTTAAACGCTTGGTCAAGCGTTACGAAAATGCCAAAGGGGAGAAGCTTACTGACTTTAATAAATTGAAGAAGCTACTTACGGATAATATATTTGGTGTAGAGATACACCCGCAGTCTATAAAAGTTGCCGCATTTAGTCTTTATCTTGCCCTGGTAGACAACTTAAATCCAAAAACGATTTGGCAGAATAAGGACTATTGCTTGCCTTATTTGATAAACGACCCTTCGGATGGTACTCTGGTCGAACAAGGTAATAATCTATTCCGAAGCGATACTATTCAGCAAAATCCACAAGTAGAAAGATTAGATTTTGATTTGGTGGTAGGAAATCCGCCTTTTGGAACTAAGAACCTATCTCAATCTATACGTGATTATAGCGATAAATATGGTTTCGCTAAAGAAATGGTTTTACCATTTTTACACAAAGCAACAACCTTTTCTGAGAATGGAGAAATTGCCTTGATTTTTAATACCAAAATCCTCACCAATACCAAGATAACATATCAGAATTTTAGGAAGTGGCTTTTTAACGAATGCTATGTTGAGAAGATTTATAACTTTTCAATATTAAGGAATGCACCTAAAGACTTTGGTGGTCAATTATTCGGTTCGGCTACGGGACCAATAAGTATTGCATTTTACAGAAAAAATCAACCAAAGAAAAAATCTGATACAATTGTCTATTATGCCCCTAAGACTTACATTAAGTCCAATGTTATAGAAGGTGTTAGCATTGATGGCACAGATTTGAAATATCTTCCTCGTGAAGAATGCAAAAAACCGACCTCAAAAATTTGGAAAATTGCAATGTGGGGTGGAATAGGAGATATTAATTTAATACAAAAACTAAATACTTCAGACAGTCTCGAACAGTTTATTTCAGATGAAAAAATTTATAAGGGTTCTGGATTACAATTTTTGAATAATTCTACTAAGAACCCGAAAGTAGACAACGAAATTCCAAACAGATACATTGCCCCTAAGAACATTAGACGTTACATTTCACACTCATTTTCAGATTTGAATTCTGGGCTTACTCAGAGGTCAAAGGAGATATATGCCAAATATTACGGTGTGCAAGTGGAGGACTTACCCACGATTAATGTATTTAGACGTGTGGGCGCAAAAAAAACTTATTTTGCACCACATATCTTAATTAAGGAAGGTCTTTCTAATTGGAAAATTTGTGCTTCTTATGAAGATGAAGCCTGTTCGTTTAATAGTAAAGTTCTAGGGCTTAGCCACTCAGACTCAAAATTACTTAAGGGATTAACTTGTTTTATAAACTCAAAACTTGCCTATTATTACCTTTTCTTGTGTTCCGCATCTATAGGAATAGAAAGAGAAGAAATCAAACCAAATGAAGTTTATCGACTACCATTTTCTTTGACAAAAAAGAACTTACATCACCTTGCTGATATTTATGATAGGTTGATAATTGAGGAATCTAAAATTTTCAACACCAACACAAAAAAGTTTGAACAGGAAATTGATAGCTATATATCCAAATGCTTTGACTTTTCAATCGATGAAAGTTTAATTGTAGACAATTTTGTAGAATTCACAATTCCATTATTAATCAAGAAATATCAATATGTCCTCGGTCCAACCAATAAAGATGAAATTCGAGATTATGCCATAAAAGTTTCACAACATTTAAATGACTTTTTGCAAAATCAGAACCTATATGCTAATTGTACCGTTTATGAAAATATAAATCATTTCTCACCTTTAATGATAACCAAAATTATGTTTGGAGATTCAGAAAAGGAAGTTTCAATGTCTAGTGTTGATTTACAAGACATATCGCGGGAATTGGATAAAGAATTATGGCAAAAGAAAGCAACTAACATCTATTTCAGAAAAAAATTAAATTATAAAACAGGCAACGAGATTTTTATTGTTCGTCCCAATCAGAGGCGATTCTGGACTCAATCGATGGCGATTGAAGATGCTTCAGAATTAATACTGGAAATCCTTAATGAAGTATAATAAATGGGATTAAGCAAAGTAATAGTTGCTAGCTTCAAAGGAGGCTTTGAAGAAAAATGCTTTCAGCTGATAACAGAATCTTATGTTTCAGCTATGGAAACCAAGGTCATCAAACTAAACTGGGATGAAAATGATATCACTTCAGAACTACACGAGCATATCAAAGAAAACCCACTAAGATTAAAGTGGAGTATCGTTACGAATATTGAACAGCATTTGCCAAAAGATGATATAGAAAAGGAAAAGGGTTTTTCTGCGAAACTGCCTAGAATAGACCTTAGGTTGGTAACCATAAATTCATCCTTAGAATATGAATACCATATGGAAGCCAAGAACCTTAAAGAAAAAGATTCGGGCTTAAAACGACGTTATATTGATACCGGAATTAACAGTTTTGTTTCCAAGAAATATGAAAACGGATGCCTACTTGGGTATGTACTCGAAGGAGATTTAGACAAAACTGTAAATGGGGTTAATACACTTTTGAAAAAAGACGAGAGGGAGCCTGAATTTTTGAAACATAAATCCTTTCTCTTACACGATAAGTATTATGAATCAAAACACCCCGAAGATATGGTAATAAGACACTTTATGTTTGATTTCACTTCTTTAAATAGTGCTTAAAAAGGCCCTTTCTCTCTCGGTCCTTTACTCGTCACTTTCCATTGGTCATTTTCTTTGACGAGTTTAAAGATACCAGACTTTCCATCAAAAGAGGTTTTATATTTTACCCAGGCAATTTCACCTTCAATAGCTTCATCCAAAATCTCTACTTTAATTTCCTTATCAGAATCTGGTATCATATTTTGAACTGTGATTAAACTGGCATATCCATCTGATGTTGTATGCTTTTTTAAAGCTGATTCATCTTTTGAGAAGAAACTTTCAGCAACAATTTGAGCTGTTTCGGTGTGGGACATATTATTATTCCCGGCACAGGAAATAAATAGAAGTACAAGTGGGCAAATAAGTAATCTTTTCATAATATTATTAATTTGGGTTATTGATATATCTATGTGATATATTCAGTTTTATATTTCGTTCGCCATCTTTCTCGTTCAATTCTAAAATTGCCCTACGGTCATTGGACAATGAAAATTTGGGCATTACATAAACAAACCGCACCATTTTTCCTTCTGCAATTTTTGAAGGTAGATAGTGTTTGTAAATAGGTTCTTGATATAAACTCTGTAAAGATTTCTTTTTCCCTTTTTGTCGAGTCTCGATTGAGAGGTTCAAAAAATTCAAATCGTAATCCAACGTAGAATTATTCTCAATCTGGATAACAAAGTAGAGTTCTTCTTTATCAAAAACAACATTCTCAACATTCAAGACAATGCCTTGCATTCGCTTCTTAATCCGACCAATACGTTGGTTTCTGTTAAGAAGATAGGAGCAGAATTTTTGATAATAGTAGGTTCTGTTATCTATATTTTTTTCAGAAGTTACAACCTGAATCGAATCGGTTACAATTGGCTTTTCATTCCCAATACTATTTGATAATGGGATAAAATAATTGAGCTTTGACAGATGCTTCTTATATCTTACAATATACGAAAAAATTGCACCATTCCTGTTGACTACCAGTAGATTACTTTCTTTGCCAGGTTTAGCCTGAAGCAGCCCGAAATATTGTTCTTTTTCACGATTATAGCTGAAAACAAAATTATCCGAACCGGTTATGCCCTGTCTAATAGGTTCTGGGAAAAATAACGCAACATTTTTAGTATCGTTTGCATAAATTGTATCTAGTACTGTGTCTGTTTGAGCTTTCACGAAAGTGGAAATCAATGATATGAATATTAAAAATAGGGTTCTCATAATTTTGGTTTTAGAATTAATTTGTAGTTGTTAAGCACAGTTACCTTAACGTTTCGATTACGACGTCTAAATACCTGTGTGATTCCGCCCACCTGTGGAACAGTCGGAATATTGATATCACCTATAACATCATCCAAAACTTCTGTGGTAGCTTCTGCCCGAAAATTATTTTGCACATATATACCTTCGCTACCATCCAACAAATCAAAAGCTTTAAGTTTGGTCGGATGATGCTTAATGTTCTCAATTTCTATTAAGGCACGATTGGGTTGAAAACTTATAAATCCGAAGACTGGTGTATTCTTTGGCATCAGCTTACCATTTATAGTTGCTGATTTGGTAAGGCGCATTCGCAATCTAGTGTTCGCTTTAACAATCTGGTCACCATCGACAACCACATATATCGTTTCATCTGTATTACCAATAATTGAAACTTCATTGGGTTTTGGTGAGGCAGCAAAGAATAATTGATGTTCTAGCCCTAATTCTTTGGCTTGAATTTTTTGCTCTCGTATTATTTCGGTTGAATCGATTTGTTGTGAGCTCTTTTGAGCAACTTTCTTTTGCTCTAAGTTTCTGTATTTCTTGTCAGAGTATTGAATTTTACCTGCTTTGTATATACTATCCACAATGCGTTCTTTTTCGAGTTCTGGCAAATCAGGATTGTAAAGACCTGTGGAATCCAAAAGTTTTTCATCGTAGATGCTGGGTGCGTTATTCTCGCGCACTTCCTTTAAGTCATTGATGGCATCAAGCTTAGAATCGTATTCTTTTTGATTTTCTTCTAAGTCTGGAACTAAGGTCTGTTCAAGGTTTTCATTTTCACTTTCGTCATCGCCCATAATCATTACAGAATAGGAAATTAGGAAAATGAAAATCACAGCCAGTACAGCTGCAAAGACAATTTTATTTTTTTCAACTTTCATCGTTTATTTTTTTTAAGGTGTTCTCGAAATAGTTTGTAATCAACAAACCGTGTGGATTATTTGGAAAGTTTCTATCAACGGGAATTAAGTTTCCACTAGAAACCAGTTCATAAGTGTCTATTATTGAACCTCTATTTATTTCAAAGACGGTAACCGTTCTAAAGGTGTATGTTCCGTTTTGTTCCCCTATTTGTGAATCTATGCTCAGTACTTTCTGAACGAGCGAATATTGCAATAATCGATTGTAGACGCCATCAGCTTTTTTCTGGCGATATAGATTGTCCACAGAACTATTTCCTAGCCAAAGCGCCTTTTCAAGATTCCGTTCATAATTACTGGCGTCGATATTATAGAAGTAGTTGTGGAATAGGTCCAAATGTGCTAATGCCTCTACATTGAAATTTTCTTTTTGAGTAACGAGCTTCAGCGGAATAATACTACCATCGGTATTGATAGCAAAGGCACTATTAAGGGAATCCTTGTTCGTCTTAAATGCCACCCATAGTGAAAAGGTGCTGGATAGCATTGCAAAAACAACAACTGCCAACACTATAAATCTGTTCAACTTTAATACTGCATAGATGTTTTTATAAGGTGTTTTCATTTTCATTGGAATTAACTTGTAAATAATCTGAGGGTAAATGAGGTGGCACGCTTATATAATTTGAATTTTAGAAAAACTATAAAACCAACCGACCCAAGCTGAACTACAGGTGCAAAAAAGCCCTGGCCAATATCAGTTCCAAAAAGGTTTGTCCAGAAGTTCGTATTGATTTCGGTATAGAGTGCATTTACAAATACGTTGACCAAAAAGAAAGCTGGGACCAACATATACACCGCAGCGTATAATTTAAAAAATGTATAGGCAAGCGAACGGAATTTTTCAAAAACCGCTAAACTTATAACCAATGGAAAGAAGGCTTGCATAATTCCCAATAGAAAATAACGTTCGGCGAGAAATAACGGGTATATGAACAAATCCAATATCCAAAGGATAAGGCTAATGATAAATGCAAATATTTTGAATCCATAAAGTGGTGTGACCAAGGCTTCATATAAGAGCGTCATTGCGGCTTGAGCTACCTCGATGATACTTACATCTTCCTCAATAGGAATATCCTGCATCTGTAATGGTAACAAAGCAGGGGCAGTACCACGATACTGCGCTTCAATGGAAACCAAAATTCCATCAAAGAAACCCAGTACTTGAGTAGAAAATATAACAAGAAGAACCACGGCAAAATTCTTGGCTAATTCGCCTGGACTCAACCCCCAAGTGTAACCGTCTTTATCCGCTACACCTTCATTATATTTTTTAAGGATATTGACCAGAAAGAACAATACAGCAAGTGTTTTCATTCCGGCAATAGTGTATTGCGAGAAGTCACTGGCTTGTATCGTCTGAAAGACGGCATCCACATATTCAAGTCCAAAACTCATTAGTAATTCGTTTCGCGATTATTGATTTTGTCTTGCATTTTTCTGAAGGAAATGATATCACGATAGCGTTTGGTTTTTGTCTTAATGTTAGAAACCATTTCCTTAGATTCCTGCTCTTTTTGTTTTAAAACTTCAGCACGCTCAGCATCGGACATTTTTAGATTATCGCTGGATAAGATTTCGCCAATAAAATCAACGGTGTCCAAAGAATTTTGAACTATGGCATCAAATGATTCCGCAACTCGTGTTACTTCTTCTGGTTTGATATAAGGTGAGTTTAAAATATCTTGTAAATCATTTTGCATTACATTGATAAGGCGTTGATTGTTCTGTGCAATTTCCTCAACTGCTCTAAGCTGTTGTACAACGCTGGATACTTTCTCTATAGCTTCTTTAGCATCTTTCAGGAATTTTACAGACTTAATCATTTCAGCTGTCTGCTTACCTGATTCTATAAGTTGTTTTACTAGACTAACAAAGTTGGTATTGTCATAAACTGGCATTCCCTGGGCGGTAGCACCGTTGGGTAATAAAAGGGCAACTGTTAAGCATAGCCCAAACAAGATTGTTTTGATTTTTGTTTTCATAATATTATGTTTTAGATGTGAATTGAATTATTGCTTTCTCCATATTGTGATGCTCGTTGTAGAGCTTCATTATTTCCTCATTTTCTTGTCCATCGGTTAGGTAGGCAGCATAGACTTCCTTTGGAACCTCCAAACGGAAGATGTTGCTTTCCTTTCCTATTTTGATAAACATTTCAGTGTATTTTCTTGGTCCAGATAAGTTGTTTTTGATGGACTTTAATTGGTTTAAATCGTGGCTCGATAGATTGAGGCGTTTGACCAATTCGTCATAGCCCTTTTCATTGTTAAGGCTATAAATGACCTGTGTGTTTTCTATTATGCTGGCTGATGTTGAATTGTTGGGAAGCTGATTAATGGACTGAAGAATAATACCAATCGCACCATTCTGTTTACGGATGGCTTGATAGTAGAATTCTACACTTTCGAGCACATTATCAAACTTTAATTGTTTTGCAAATTCATCAAATAGGATGATGCCTTTTTCAGCTCTGTTTTTCCAAATTGTTCTTTGGATGGCTGACTTAATCAGCTTCAACATTACCGACAGGATTTCCTTATTGTCCTTTACTTCATCCAGTTCAAAAACAATCAGGCGTTTGTCCTCAATTTTATAGGTCTGGTCTTCGCTTACTTCAAAGAGGAAACTATATAGACCATCGCCGACATATTCAGACATTACGTGCAAGAAGCTGGTAATATTGAAATAGTCGGGATGGATTTTTAAGGTGTTCAGAAGGTCTTTCTGATTCCTCTCTATAAAGTTGCAAAAACCATCTAGCGAATGATTTTCTGATGTATTGTTGTAATAGTGGCGCAATATCTTTTTAACCGAAACCGATTGTGTTTTGGTTACCTTTAAATCTGATGCGAATAGTTCAAACAGAAAAACTGATAAATCTTCCAGTCGCTCAGGTGTCAAGTCATTTGCATCACTTATATAAAAAGGATTGATACCGAGATTTTTACCACTTTCATAACGAAGCACGGTATATTTTTCTGGATAGAGTTTGGCAAATTTTGTGTAGGATCCGCCAAGGTCAATTATGACCAGACGGACACCACTCTCAAAATATTGCCTCAGTATATTGTTTGCCAAGAACGATTTACCCTCACCCGTTGGCGCAAAAATGGCAAAATTGCGTGCCTTGATGCGCTTCTTACGTTCGTCCCAAACATCTTTTAAAACAGGAACGTTATGTTCCCTGTCATTGAAGATGATTCCAGTAGCATCCGAATTGTAGTTAGTATTATTAATGAACAAGCAAAGTGCGTGTTTTAAATCGGTAACGTATAAATCGTTGTTTGAAAAATTGGAAGAAAAACAACAGTAGCTGTTAAGGATGTAATTCTTTCGTTCTTCACCTCTTGGATAATAAGGAATGATGTCCAGTTCCTTAAATTCGGTCTTTATTTTAGAACCAATTCGGCTTAAATTCTCTGGGTTTTTATCCCAATACACAATGTTTAAATGACCACGTATAATCCGAGCATTATCGTCGGCATTGATTTGGTCTAGAATATGTTGAATTTTACCAAGGACTACTTTGTTCTGTGAGCCGAAGTTGGAACTTTTATTAAGTTCTTCGATTTTCTTATCGAGTAGCTTACGCCACTTTTGTTTGTCATCGAGATATAAAATTTGGTTGACAATGTGGTTTTCATTAAGCGTAAGCCCTAAACCATCAATAAATCCTTGATGAAATACAAAATCGTCAGAAGTGAATTTCTCATTGGTTTTGCTACTCTGTACACTTTCGCCAAAGCACAGTTCGCTATTGATGGCCAGGGCATCAAAGTGGTTTTCGCCAATATTGACACTTTTTTTATCTAATATGATATCAGTATCAAACCCATCATTGAAGCCATTGAAATAGCCATTTGTGAGTTGTTGAATGTCTTTTGCGTTAAGCGGAAGAAAATTCATTTTTCGGCTATTGTTTATAAAGGAAATAGAATCACTAACAGAACCGATAAAGCTCTTAATGTTGTCATCTAATTGTTGAATAATTCCTTTTGAAACTTTACGGAAAGGATTAACATATTTTGAATTGTTTAAAGCTTTGTTCTTAGTGAGCGTAAAGAACAAAAAGCAACGATGTTCCATATAATCACGTCCTTTAAAATGGTCGTGTGTTACTTTTTCTAAAAATGTTGTGTTGGGTAATGCCTCTGAAGTGTATGTCTTTTTAAGGTAGATATCTTGTTTTTGCACCACTGTACCAATAGGCAATGATTTTAGAGCCTGAAACCAAGCACCGTGTATATCCTCAAAGTCTTTTTCCGATAAGGAATAGATTTCTGGCAATTTTCCTTCATAGCATAGGACAACATTGCCATTATTGGCAAATATGATATTGTCTTGAATATCCGTGATTGGTTGATATGCTGAAAGATTAATTTTGTTCATAATCGAAGCCAGAGTTTCTTTTATTACTTATTATTCTAGGGAAGGCTTTAGCCATCTGAAAGATTTGCGGGTTATGCGTTATTCTAGACAGGGCTACGTATAAGGCAGCATTAAAAACGAGTATGCCAATTATTATCCCAAAGCTGAAAGAGAAGATGATAATGAGTAGCGAAGCTAAAATGGAAACCATCATTAGAGCAAACAGAGAAATAGGCAGCCCAAAGATGACCGCCCGTTTCCTGATGTTTTTATAGACCTCGTAGCGTTTCATTTATACTACGATTCCTATTAAGTATGTGAAGATGCCGACAACTGCACCAGCAATCAAAACAAACACAAGTACTCTAGTAATACCTTTTTTAAGGTCTGCGTTTTCCCCAAAGAAGTGCCCTGCATTAAACAGGAAACCAACAAGAAAAATGACACCAAGTAAAATTGGAAATATAGTACGTATGGTATCGCCCACATCATTAACGGAATCTTCAATTCCCCCAATTTGAGCAAAAAGTGATGTTGAGAGCAACGATAAAAAAGTTGCTAAGTAGATTGATTTTTTCATAATAAAACTGTTTAGATTTTTTATTCATTTTCTCTTTCTGAAATTTACATATATTTGCACATAAATAATTGAAAATCAAATATTTGTGAATAAAATATTATTTGAAATCAATTGAATTTAATTGCTATTATTTGGTATCAAATTCTATGAGATTTTGAAAGAATGTTGTTGATAACCCGAAAATTGAAAATGAAAAAAGTGCTCAAAAACGTCAGTTTTGTCTTTTTGCTTCTAAAAATGTGTCTCGTTTTTGGACAAGAATCGAGTACTCAAAAACGAATTGTAATTGACGTTGGACACGGTGGAAAAGATTCCGGTGCGATAGGTATGAATAAAATTCAAGAAAAGGATATTGTATTGAATATTGCAAATGCGATTTTGAGGTTGAATAATAAATTTAATAAGCCTCTGGATATTTATTTGACCAGGTATAATGATACGCTTATTTCGTTATCGGATAGAACAAAACTGGCCAAAATCCTTGATGCGGATTTGTTTGTCTCTTTACATTGCAATCATTCAGATAATTCTAATGCTAGAGGAATAGAAGTTTATGCGTCACGAAAGCGAACAAATTATTCAAAAGAATCTATTTATATAGGTTATCAAATTGAAAAAGCACTTTGCAAAGAGATAGGATATGAAAGTAGAGGCGTGAAGTTTGCAAATTTTCAAGTGCTGAGAGAAACAACCAGTCATTGCGTTTCTGTTCTCTTGGAACTAGGTTTCTTATCTAATAAAGACGAAAGTGGTTATTTGTCAAATTCCGCAAATATAAAATTGATAGCATTTGCCATTTTATTATCTATACAAAAACAATAGTATTATGAAAGATATTTTTTTAGAATTAACCAAAAGTTTAAAAGAGATAGTAGTACAATTTATCTCAGAAGTGATTATCTTATATAAAACATTTAGAAGCTAGATTACTTACGCTTATCACCAGCAGCTTTATCAAAAGCAATAAGATTAAACAATTCTCGCATTCTACTGCGAACACGATTCCCATAACGTTCTTCTAATTCTTCGGCATTAAGGTTGGTGGTAGCGTGAGTTTTTACTTTATGTTTGGTGGATAGATATAATTCGTATCGAGATAGAAGCACTTCTCCCATTACGTTCAAATCCTTACCATAGAAACGTCCAACGGGCTCAATACCTAAATCATCAAAGCAGAAAAATTTAGTATTTCCATATTCTTCAATGGTTTTAAATCCTAAGTGATTAAAGCTGAAGGTTACGTTCCTACACGGAATCATTTCGTAAGGTCGTTGTAATGGTACAATATGGCGAAGCAGTTTCATCAAGCTTGTTTTACCACAACCAACGGGTCCGGAAAGTAAGATTCCTTTTTCCATATCTATACCAAAACTTTTACAATTGTCTTTATCCTTAATAAAATAAGAGCAGAGCTTCATCAGTATATCTCTATCTTCGTCATAAATCCTAAACTTTTCACCAAAAAGCAATTTCCCTTTAGCATTCAAATAGATTAATATTTTTGGAAAATCGTACAATATACTTTTTCCATCAAATTTTCCTAGCGAATATTCCACGCCACCTTCAGTAATTTTAGAGGGGTTGTCCATAATCTTTGTTTTTTGTGGTTCGCAAGTTGTCCTTGATTTGGGACGCTTGTTTTTTATTTGATTCGCTTTTCTCGTCGAATAATTCTGTTCTGTCCATCCAATTATTTGCTAGAGCTCGCCAATCACGAATTTGCTGACCATCGCTTGTTTGCCAGTTTCGGGTTTCATAATGCTCAAAGAATTTTTTTCCTTCATCGGCATCAAAACCATTTTTTTCAAAAAAAATAATAACCGCCTGACTGCCCTTTGGCTGTTTAATATAATTTTCTTGTTTGTTATTGTTTGTATTAGATACCAATGCTTGTCCATTTATGGGACTGTGTAAGTCCACAACCTGTCCATTTGTGGGATGGTAGTGTTCCTCAAGCGGTACACTTCTGGGATTGTACTGTTCCGCAAGTTGTTCTAATATGGGATTGTACTGTCCCGTAACTGGTTCATCACTTGTACCAATAATGGACATCTTAATTTTACTCCCTTTATATGGATTGTTAGATGGGAAATAACACAGGTAAAGCCACGAATCCAAATCTCTAACACATCGATGATAAGTAGATTTTGAGCCTATTTTGGCGCAACGCATTAAATCTCTTCGGTTGACATAAAATTCATCTGCAAAGCGACTGCTGTTCCATTCTTGGAACAGCGCCATATACAAACTGATATGGGTTGGATTTAGGCGGTCATCAAAATAGAACTTTTCAAAAGCCGCGTTAAGTAGCTTTATATAGTTCATCATTTTAAGAATTTGAGCCGTGCTGCACACGGTTGGTAGTCATTATGTTTTGAATTTCTTCCGCATCGTAATAGATAATGCCACCTACTTTAGTGTAGGGCAATGTGCCATTAATACGAAGGTTTTGTAAAGTTCCTGGACTCACTTGAAGCAAGTCCATAACTTCTGCGGATTTCAAATACTTTTTGAGTTTTCCAGTAGTTTTTTTGGATAGCAGTTTTTTAATGTCATCGAGCAATTCCATTTTGAATTCCCGAAGGTCGTCTGTTGTAATGATATTTGCCGGCATAATAGAACGGTTTTAATGGAAAGGGGCTATCGTATCGCTTTCAACTAATTTGACAGCCCCTGACCTGATTTGACTTTCGTTCTACAAATTTGAATAGCTTTAGTGGATTTTATTCCCCAGTATAACCGTACTACGGTTAAAATTTAACATTTTGAAATTTGATTTGTTTTAGTGCTATTTTCTTGAGTTTCCGTAATTAATAGACCTTTAAATTGTATCAAAATTTATGGAAAACAGGTGTACAATGTGATTACCGTAGGTCAACCGTAGTACGGTCTTATTTTAAAGAATAAAAGAAGGGCAAACGAATAACTATTCCTCACTTTTGTCCATTTCCGAAAGAAGTGAGGCAGTCAGTTGGTCAAGAAACAATGTCCGGCTATTTTTGCGGTTTTTGATGTCTTGAAAGGTTTTGTAGATTTCCTTTGGGGTAAAGTCAAATACCTCTTGCAATATTTTAGATATTCTAATAATACTAAGACCTTTTTGTTTCGCAATTCCACTAGCAGATAATGCATAGAGAAGTTCTACCCAATCCGTATTTGTGAATGGCCAAGGAATTTTTTCCGTAGGTTTTATATTCACGCTATTACCGTTTAATTTATTTTTAATAGAATGTTTCTTTTGGTCCATATAGTTGATAAGAGAAATATACGCCTTGAACTTTCCCAAAAGCATATCTCTTGGTGTACAAAAATCAGGGTCTTGAAAATAAAATTTGGAAGTAGTAATATGGTAAATATCAAGATGGCTTCTGGTATAGTAAGCTTTATCGAAGTGAGTTGCCCCAGATTTTACATATTGACTGAAGTCAATATTATAAAGGAAAAATCGATTTAATTTGTTAATCTTCTTTTTTACAAATTTTAATTGGGCAGCACTGTCCGCTTTGGGGAATTGAATTTCAAAAGAATGAATCTCGGAGAAGTAAATAAGCTTGACTAATGGTATTTGCTTAATTTTCTTGAAAAAGACTATTTCTTTATCGACACTTTCAAAATCATTAACCAAAATTTCTCTTTTGAAAACACTAAGCAAATTTCTACTTAACTCAATAGAACGATAAGATTGCTCCAAAATCGGTAGATTTTCGAGCCTTATCCCGTTTAACTCTTCGAGAAGATTTTCGCATAATGTTTTTAAATCCAATTGCATCCATAAATACAGTTAAGTCCATCTAGGTTTGGGTGGTTTAGTTGTTAGAATTCTTTGGTATCAATGCGTAGTACCATACTTTGAAAGTAGAAGTTTATACTAAGAATGAGCTAAAGAACTAATCGTAAAGTACTAACATAATTTTTAAAGAAGCGTAATTTATTCCGTAGTTATGTACGGAATCAACCGTATATTCCTACGGTAATTGCTATAAACCTAAGAATAACGCTATTTCGATTTTTTTCTGTAGCGAGAAATAAATTGCCTTCTATTCTTTGCGCCTGTTTTTTTGTAGATGTTAGAGGCGTGTTTTGATACTGTACTTTCTGCAATGAATAAATCCTTGGCAATTTGTTTATAACTAAGATTGCCGAGAATGGACAAGGTAATCTCTATTTCTCTTCTTGTCAAATTTTCATAAATAATTCTTGTATCAGCCGAGTTGATTGCCTGTTCTTTGCTCATTGCAAATACTTCGTACATTTTTGTCTTATTTTCTAGAAAGTAAAGGTGCCTATCTATCTCAATAATCGTTATGGCGTAGAAAGATGCATTCATAACTGTGAAGGTCAACCACTGATAATCTCCAATAAATGTCAGTACAGGTAAAAGAGCTATACTCGCCACACTAACCATTGATAATCTGTTACGACGTAAAATATATTCATTTGGGTTACTTGGATTAGAAATTCTCTCGTAAAACATCCCTAAAAATAAAAAGGCGATTATCGAAATTGGTATGGTAAAAAGTAATCTTGAAGAGTTCAACGAATTTGTAAAGAAGTAAGGAATTAAAAAGAGGACGATGAAACTTGCTGAGACTAAAATTGCTAAATTTCGTATAGAAGAATTATATTTTAAAACCACAATATCATATTCCTTGTACAAGTAGTAAACGATATAAACGCATAGCGAAATAGCGACCCCGTAGGTTATGATATATTGAAGGATGAAAGGTCCTGGAAAGTTATCAATTGGTAAGAACCCACCTGTTAGATTGTATGTTATGAACAGTATGCCTAGATAGAAAAATCTTTTGTAACCGCTAGAATACCTACGCGTTGAATAGTAAAGTGTAAACAATACAATGACCGTATCTAATAAAAGATAGAAAAAAGTTGTCCAATGTATCGAGGTTCCAAACATAGCGTATACTGAACCTTATATGGTTTCAAACCGATTGTGCTGATTATTTTTTCGGACATTATCCCAATTAAAAACTGTTCCGTTCATAGCGATGTAAACTCCTGGTTCTAGAAACTGAAGCGCAGAAAGAGCAAATCCCAAATTGAAAGGCGCATCGCTATTCTTTTTTGTTCCCAAAACAAATGCTCCAGTGAGAACGATGGTTTTTTTGATTTTAAGCCTGCCTAAGAATTTGGCTGTTTCAGCCATTGTAACAGTACCGTGAGTTAATAATATCTTATCCGAGTCTGAAGAATTGATGGTTTTAGCTATTAGTTCTCTGTCATCATCATTAATAAAGCGACTATCCTTATTCAGAATTTTATCTATGCTGTAAGCTGAAGTGATTTTGGCATTTGAAAGTATATCTTCAATAGCAACTGTATTTGTTTGCTTTTGATTAAGATTTTCGTAATCCAGACCTTCAATCGTGCCACCTGTTGAAATAATATGAGTTTTCATAATACAATAGTTTTGTGCTAAATGGTTGATTAGTCTATTACCTGTTTTACCTCTCCACAGGTCAGCATTGCATCACCGAAATATGGGTTTAATACTTTTTCTTCTTTGCTCAACCAATAAGCGCCTTTGTTGTTATCTGCCATTGGGCAAAATTGATTGTAAACCTTTTCGTTTACTCCAAATAACTGTATTGCAGTGCCCAAATGTGATGATAGATGCTTAAAATGATTTCTCTGTTCTTTTATATCCGAGGTTTCAGCAATAGATTTAGTTGAAGATTTTAGTTCTTTCTCTAACTTCATCCAGTGATTATGAGCATTGTTGTCCTTCAATAGGGTCATATCTATCAGATTCAATTTATCGAGTAGTTTCTTTGCATCGTCAGCTACTTTCTTTGAATCATCTTTTACCAATGCATTTTTTACTTCTAAATAATCATTAAAAGCAGTTTTCAATTGACTTTGAAAATCCACCGAGACCTTTATTCTCTCATTCATTTCAGAGTGATTACTATTGTCACTTGAAGTTGTTTCTTGCATTCCCAAATGTCCTTCGTGTCCGGTCATTACTTTTCCACCTTCCTTGTTCATCATTGATTTTTTACCCTGTAATTGAGCAGCTGCATCGATGGTAAAAGTTCCATTAGTGACTATTTCATCACCATTCTCCAAGCCATTTAACACCTCATAATTATCGCCTAAAGTATTACCCAATTTTACTTCGCGCATTTCAAAAACTGGTTCATCAGGGTTACTTTTTAGATAGACAACCGAACGCTCTCCAGTCCATAAGACCGCTGTTGATGGAATACTAAGTGATTGTTCTTTAGTTGAAGAAATACCTTCAATGTTACCTTCAACAAACATTCCTGGTTTAAGCTCATCTTTTGTATTGTTTAATACAACTCTTAATTTTACGGTTCTTGTACGTGTATCTAATACTGGGTCTATAAATGAAACTTTCCCTTTGAATTCTTTGTCTGGATAAGTATTGGTGGTGATAGCCACATCTTGTTCTTTTTTGAATAAATCAATCTGATTTTCATAGACATCGAAATTTGCCCAAACCGTATTTAGTTTCGCTATTTTTAATAATGGTTGACCTTGCTTTATATAATCTCCTTGTTCTACTAATTTTTCTGAAACTGTACCAGAAACAGTAGCATATACAGGAAAGTTTTCTAACACCTTACCAGAAGTCTCAATTTTATTAATTTGATTCTCCGATAATTTCCAGAGTTTCAATTTGTTTCTGACCGCATTGTATAATGCTGGTTGCGACTCTTTTAATGAAGCTGCCGTAATCAACTCTTGTTGCGCTGCATATAATTCAGGCGAGTAAATAGTAGCTAACAGTTGCCCCTTACGAATTTCTTCACCCGTAAAGCTCACATTCAAACGTTCAATTCTTCCGGAAAAATAGCTTACTTGCACAGCGTTGGATTCTTCATTTTCTACTATTTTTCCTGATAACTTTATGGTGTTATTCTCCACGTCACCATTACCAACTATGGATGTCTGAATGTTGGCCAAAGCCATTGCGTTTTCTGTAAGTTTGAATTGGTCTGCCAACAAACCATCTGCACCACTTTCGGCAGGAATTAAATCCATCCCACATATAGGGCAGTCGCCTGCTTCTGGTTGCATAATCTGTGGATGCATTGAACAGGTCCACATTTGATTGGTCTCTGCCACTTCATTGTGATTATGCTCTGCTTCCTTGTTTGATGAGTTACCGAATAGTAACCACCCAAACAGTAATCCTAGGACTACTAATCCAATGTAAATCGCGTATTTCTTCATTTCTTTGTTTTTTTTCGTTTTAATAATTTTCTAACTGAGGGTGATGATGTGTACCATAATAAGAAGCCACTTAATACTGTAATCAAACCTAAAAGGGAGAAAGCTCTTAAGACCATAGTATTGAAATTATCCCTACCGTCGTAATCCATAGTGTGTGTCATCCATAAAAAGTCGAACCAACGCCAACTTCGATGTCTAACGGTTTGAAATTTTCCGTCTTTTGTCGATACATAGGCTTTAAGGGCTTCGTCTGTTTTATATGAAATCACATAAGCAGGCAATAGTTTCTCTCTATATTCGTGATGCTTTCCAACCTCATTTATTTGCTCAATAGCGTCCACCTCTAAACCGTTTTTCATATAGTTTTTAGCAACATAGAGTGCTTCTTCCTCTGTGATGCTATTCTTTGGGCTTCCATCTACAGCATTATACAGCTGCTTGCCATTTACCCAATAATATGGCACGTTACCAATATCTCTTAAAGCGATGGTGTTAACACCTTCAGAAACATTAAGTTGTGATGGACTTATAAGATTGTTAAACGCTTTGGGCTGATGCTCTAAATTTTTAAAGTGGTCACCGTGTATATCGTCAATATCTGTCCAACTGAAATACATACCGCTAATCGTCCAAAACAAAAATTGTATTCCTAAAAACAACCCTAAATAGCGGTGTGTTTTTCTAATTTTTAGTGCTGTGTGCCTATTTACCATCTATTGCTCTACTTTAAAATTGAAGTCAATTGATACTTTTTCCCAAGACAGACTTATTTTCCCTTCGACGTCATCAACTTTGCTGACTTTGTATTCTAAATGTTCCTTTATTTCTTCAGAAAAATTAGGTTTTACTTTAAACCTAATTACATCATCTTTTTCATCATATTCATCTTTACCGTGTTGCTCCCAATTAGAGTTAAATATGACTGTCCATTCATCTTTTGAAGGAATTGTAAAGAATCCGTATTTACCCGCAGGAAGTGTTTTACCTTTAATTTGTAAATTCTTATTGGTCTCTATCCAAGTAGCCATATGTGCTCCTGATTGCCATACTTGGTCGTATGCCAATAAACCGCCGAAAATTATTCTACCCCTAACTCCAGGTGATGAATAGTCTACGTGAATATGTGCATCACCTACCATTGCCATTGCAGATGTATGAGGGCTTAAAACTTTCTTTTTATTCTTCTCAGCATCCACCTCCATAGTTTCTTGGTGGTTATGTTCTTCTTTATTACTATTTACGTTTTTACAACTTATGAGGAGGATTCCAGCAAATAGTATTGTGAATATGATTTTCATAGATTTATTCTTTTGTGGTTATTAAATTCCTTTTTAATAATTGTGCATTTACAGCACAGATTATGGTACTTATACTCATTAACGCCGCGCCAAATGCAGGGCTTATCATAAGCCCAGGGATGAACCCTGTTGCCAAGGGCAAAGCCACA
Source organism: Aureibaculum marinum (assembly GCF_003813905.1). Lineage (GTDB taxonomy): Bacteria > Bacteroidota > Bacteroidia > Flavobacteriales > Flavobacteriaceae > Aureibaculum > Aureibaculum marinum. The sequence continues at coordinate 31,087 of NZ_RPFJ01000009.1, read as the reverse complement.
ATATTGTAGCCTGTTGCCCAAACCAGATTTTGGACCATTTTACGATAGGTAGCCTTACCAAATAATATCAAGTTGGCAATGTCTTTTGGATTACTGTCCACTAAAACAATATCTGCGGTCTCGGCGGCTACATCCGTTCCAGAACCAATGGCAATACCAACATCTGCTTGTGCTAATGCAGGTGCATCGTTTACACCGTCGCCTGTCATTGCCACAAATTCATCCATTGCTTGCAATTCTATTATTTTGTCTTGTTTCTGGTCTGGCAGTACTTCTGCCATATAATCATCTAGTCCTAATTTATCAGCGACATCTTTGGCTACTTTTTCATTGTCTCCAGTAAGCAAAGAGACTTTGATATTGTTTTTCTGAAGGACTTTAATAGCTTCATAAGAACTTTCCCTGATTTCATCTGCGAAGGTTACAAAGCCAATCACTTCATCATCTACTATGGTAAAGATTTTGGTTTCAATACCCTCGTCTTTATCTTCAGCAACATCTTTGTTCAATTGTTCCATTAGTACATATCCACCTGCTTGTACTTTCTTTCCATTGACCGTTCCACTAACACCAATACCAGCGTTGTACTTGAAGTCGGTTACTGAAGGAACCTCAATATTTTCCTCTTTTGCTTTTCGCCTTAATCCTTTAGAGATATGGTGCTCGGAAGGGCTTTCAACAGCAGTCGCATACTTTAAGAGTTCTGTTCTATCGTAGTCTGATGACAATGGAACAATTCTTACTACTTCGTGTGAACCTTTAGTTAGCGTTCCAGTTTTGTCGAACACAATGGTCGATATTTTACGGGATGCTTCAAAAGCTGTTCTGTTACGAATCAACAGTCCATTTTTTGCAGAAATACTAGTAGATATTGCAGCTACTAAAGGCACTGCCAACCCTAAAGCGTGTGGACAACAGATTACCATTACAGTTACCATACGTTCCAGAGCAAATGATACTGTTTCTCCCAAAGCCAACCACGTAAAGAATGTACCAAAACCTAATACTAATGCAATTACAGTAAGCCATTTTGCTGCTACGTCTGCCAAACGTTGCGTTTTGGATTTCTGCTTTTGAGCCGTCTGAACCATATTTATCACTTTTGATAAATAGGTTTCTTCTCCTATGCCTTTTACTCGTACTTTGATGACCCCATTACCATTAATAGCACCGCCAATTACTTCTTCATCAACACTTTTACTTACAGGCTTACTTTCCCCAGTGAGCATACTTTCATTGAGGTCACTTTTACCTTCTACTATTACGCCGTCAGCCGGAACTTTTTCACCTGGTTTAATGAGAATGATATCACCTTCGCTTAGTTCGTTTATTTTTATTTTTCGAGTTTGGTTTCCATCAACCAAGTTAGCTTCGTTAGGCATTAGTGCCGCTAGAGCTTCCAAGGCTTTACTTGCACCCAAAATAGAACGCATTTCTAGCCAATGACCAATTAGCATTACATCGATAAGTGTTGCCAACTCCCAAAAAAACGTTTTCCCCTCAAACCCAAAAATGACAGCTACGCTATAAAAATATGCTGCCGAAATTGCTACGGCAATAAGTGTCATCATTCCTGCCGATTTCTTCTTTAACTCACTTACCAAACCTTTTAAAAATGGCCATCCGCCGTAGAAGTAAACAATACTCGACAATGCAAACAGTACATAATTACTGCCAGTGAAATTCCAGTCTACGCCCAACCAATTCTGTATCATTGGCGATAATAGAAGAATAGGTATGGTCAAAATTGTGGACACCCAAAATCTTCGTTTAAAATCTTCTATCATCATTTTGTGATGGTCGTGTCCCATTTCGCCGTGAGCAGGATTATGACCTGAATGGTCCATCTTACTGTGGTCCATTCCTGTCTTCTGCTTGGAATGGTTTTCGTGGTTGTGATTTTTGTGTTGTTCGTGATTTTCCATTTTAATTGTCTTTAATACTGTTCAATATAAAATTCACTCGTTCCAATGGTGGTAATACAGGTACGTGTACTACTGGAAAGGGTAATGATTCATACACTTCGGTAATAAGATTGTGTATTTGATTTTGGTCGTTTTCACTTTCCAATCGCGCATAGTCGTTTATTAAAGGCAGTTTGTCTAAAACGAAAATCTTTTTATAATTCACTTTGCGCATTGCGTCTTTTAAAATTTCGTCAACTTCCAATTTTAAAAACCGATAATATGCTAACGCATCTGGGATTGCCCTGTCTAGAAAAACTAAATCTTTAGGGTTTATCGATGCTTCCTGTTCGATTTGCATATCTAAAACACCGAGTTGAAACTCTCGTTTATTGCTTCGAAGTTCTTCAACTGTTTGCCCCTTTATTCGCATCGTATCTATATAATGTCTAGCGTGTTCAATGGTAGTTTCATACCCCAGTTCTGCAAGCATATTGATAGTAGTAGTTTTGCCAGTGCTTGGGCCTCCTGTTATGACACACCAATTGGTTTCTATGATTTGGTAATTCTTCATTTTCTTTTAGTGATTACATAATTCATTAGCTTCTTCTAAAATCTTTTTCTTTTTCGTTGTAGGTATTCCTAAGGTGTTTAAAAGCTTGGGATTATCGCAAACCTCTCTACAAAGCACAATACCATTGTTTAGAATCTTTTGTTTATCCTGTTTGCTCAATGAGGGCAATGCTGTAATTGGGTACAATCTTGAGCGGTCAATTTTACTTTTAAGATTATTTTGTTGAGGATAATCCCAACTAACTAATCCAAGTCCTGCACATTCACCAAATTGAATTGCATCGGTTGAGAATCTTGTATTGGTATAAACCCAGCCTTTATGAAATTTCTTGGAATGGTCTTTTTGCTTTAGCCAATGGGTTTCTAAATCTTTAAACCTGGACTGTATGTAAAGAGGTATTTTTACATTGCAATTCCTGCCTTGGTCACTATGGAACTTACATTCCACTAAATAATGTTCGTTAGCTTTCAAAGCGGTTACATCTACCTCGTGGGTTACGCAATGACCTTGCATAACGACACCTACATCTGTTTTGAAACCTTCATATTCGAGAATTTTACCAATATATCTCTCAAAAGGGTAGCCAGTAGGACCAAATTCCATAATGGCTTTTTTGAGCTTGTATCGAGCAGAACCTGATTTTGATTTCTGTTTCAAAATCTCATAAGCAATTTCATAAATTCGTTTGGTTGTCATACCGTCTGTTAATTGCTTCTGTACTTCTTCAGCGATTTCCACTACAAGTTGTTCACTTGCCTTGGAATGCCTCAAAGAGCGTTTTAGCTTTTCAATATTGAAAACTTCAACCTCACCCGAATACTTTATGATATTAATTGCATTTTCCATTTTAAAGATGAACTGTCATTACAGGTTTTTTTGAATGGTTAGTAACATTTTCAGCAATACTCTTTGAAAAGACATTTGTAAACCCTTTTCTACTGTGGGTGTACATTGCTATTAAATCCACATCATTTGAACCTTCAAATTTTTCAATACCACCTAACACGGTAGATTCATTATAGACGTGCATTGCATAGTTTTCCAATTTTGGGAAGAGTTTTAAAAATTCTTCGATGGGTTGCAGCCCATTTTCAACACTATTAAAATCTGATGTTGTGTTGATATTCAACAAATGGATTTTTGCATTGCATTCTTTGGCTATTTTGTCAACTTCCTCAAATGCATTGGATATGTCTTCCTTAAAATCAGACACAAACACGATATTCTTAAAAGGAAAGGCTACAGCATCTTCTTTTACAACCAAAATTGGTACTCGTGCCTTACGAATGATTTTTTGGGCATTGCTTCCTAATAATTTCTTTAAGAATCCATTTTGTATGCCTTTGCTTCCAGTAATAATAAAATCGTGATTAAAATTGTGGGAATGTGCCACAATTGCATCTTCATCTGAAACAAATTCCAGAAACGTCCTTGATTTCAAACCTTTACTTTCAGCTTCTTTGTCCAAAGCCCTCAACTTGCTTTTAGCTATGCCAATTTCTGCAAGAGTGTCAGGGTAGTTTTGCTCCTGGGTCTTGGTCAATTTTGTCCAGTTAACTATAGTACTTATTTGGTGCAAAAAATGGATTTCTGCATTAAATAGTGCTGCCATTTCTATGGCCAATTTTGCCGCTTTATTGCAGTTATCCGAAAAATCTGTGGGTACTAATATATTTTTCATCTTATTTCTTTATTTGCCAATTATAAAGCGATGCAATACAGGCACCGATTAACCAACCCAAAATGAACGTTTGAATAATACCTAGGCAAGCTTCCCAAAGTGGCATATCCATCCTAATTATGGTCGATACATCCAATCCGTGCAGTAGGCTATTGAAGAATTTTACAGACCCTTCACGGCCAACAGTAAACATTACCACCATACAACCCAAATAGAGCAATGCTCCAGTAAGGCCTGTGGCCATTCCTAATTTTTTGATGCTGATTGTTTTCATAATTGTGGTTTATTGTTATTTTCTTTATCGTGATTATGTTTATGATGCGGCATCAACAGATGGCAACCAAACATTAGAATTATAAAAATGAACAAGGACACATTCTCGCCCATTCCTATACTTGGTGCAATAAAAATGAGTAGTAATGGAAGTACACAACCTAATATCATCCAAAGCGTATGTGATTTCATCTTTTATATAATTTGAGTTAACATTACTATCGCCATTACAATCATAATGGCATTTTCAATAAATGTGGCTTCGGTCATTGGTAATTTTAATGCCGTTCCAAGACAAGCACAACGAATTGATTTTTTATCCAAAAGCGTTTTAGTAACGCCAACCGTTGTGATACTTAATATTATTAGGGTAGCTATAAGGGCAATTTCAATTTCAAAACGCATTAAGAACATCAAACCCAGAGCAGTTTCTATGAATGGGTATATCCAACCATATATTGAAACTCGTTTTGCCAATGGGTCATACATTCTGAAGGATTCAGGGAAATTCTTTAAATCTAGCATCTTGAAGAAACTGAACACTATGAAAAACAACCCCATAAAATCCAACATTACGGCATTACCATCCCAATTTTTATAATGCAACAAAATACTTGCAGTTGCTATGTAAAAAAGGATGAGCAATAATGGTTGCAATTGTTGCAGTTTTGATTTTTGCTCTGTTTCATCCATAGATTGGGATGTCATCTGGAAAACATTTTTGTTTTCCTTTTCCGAAAGCGTATATTTTTCCGGTAATGCTTTTTTAAGAACTTCCGTAGCAACGTGGCTACTCATTGTAACTTCAGCTTCAGCTTTTTCGAGGTTAACAGTAACGTTGGTAACGTTATCTACGTTGCCCAAATATTTTTCTACCGAAGCCTTACAGCCTCCGCAGGTCATTCCTTTTATGTTATATGTATGTGTCATTGTTCATTTTTTTTTAATGATTATTACACAAAATTAATTTCGGCAATCCATCTTCATTTGTAAAATTCTGGATAATCCTTACACAATTTGGTCTAAGGATTTTCTGTTCCATTTTTGCAGGTTCTTAAATACTGTCATTGACATTCCTGTTACATTTTTGAATTGTCTCGCCAAATGACTACTGTTATTATAGTTCAAGCTGTATGCTATTTCTGAAAAATTCAACTGCCCTAACTGTATCAGTTCTTTTACTTTTTCAATCTTTAAGTTGATTTCATATTTTTCAATGGTTAAACCTTCAGTTTTACTGAACAACTTGCTCAAAGCCGAATAGGATTTATTAAACCTTTTAGTCAAAAAAGAGGAAAGGTTTGCATTGTCTTGATTTTCGATTTTTTGTATGAGTACAATCTTTATTTCCTCTATCAAAATTTCTGTTTCATCCTTTATGATTTCAAAACCGTGTTTGTTCAGCACTTCTTCCAACTCTAATGCTTGGATGCCTTTCTTTTCGTTTAGAACAATTTGCCCGAGTTCAACAGATTTTATGTCACAACCCAATACTTCCAACTCACGTAATACAGTTGATTTGCATCTATCGCATACCATATTCTTTATGTTAAGGGTTTGTTCCATATTTCTTTTATAGTGCCTGAAACGGGAAGGGCTATTAACCAATCAACCAGTATTTCCTTCCCATATCAGGGCTTTATCTTAAATTTTCTTTTAGGTTCTTCATATAATCAATAATCAAGGTCTTTTCAGATTTGGACAACTTAGCATCCTTGTGAATCAATGTGTAAGATGCTAGTGGCATTTCATCATCTTTAACCTGACTAATTATTGACTTTAGTTTGCTATTTTTTCTTCGGTTAGAATATGTGTCCCATTCATTGAAATTCAATTCTTCCTTTCCATCCTTTATGTGGTTTTCTAAAAACCAAGCAGCAGGTTGTACTTTATTGTACCAAGGATATTTTGTGTTATTACTATGACAATCATAGCAGGACTCTTGTAATATTGCGCTTATGTTTTCTTGAGTGTTGTTTACTAACAAGAAGTCGGTTTTTGGCACAGTATCACTTTGATTAAGGTCTGTGGGCACAAACTGTATGCCCACAAATCCAATCAATAAAATCAATGCTATGATTTTTGTAATTTTCATTTAGTTAATTTCTCGCTGCACCTTTCCGCATTTCAACATCTGGCTTCCATAATATGGATTTCGTACTTCTTCCTTTGTACTCAACCAAGCTGTACCGCCATCATACATCGGGCAAAATTGCTCGTATAGTTTCACTTTTGTTCCTGTGATAGCTACCATATCCGTAACATCCTTACTCAAGACTTTAAAATGCTCACGCTGATGTTTAATATCGCTTTCGCTGATGTGTTCAGCGTGCTCGATAGCATCTTCCATAATATCCTTTAATTCAGACTTCTCTTTACTTGAAAAGCTAGATGCGTCAAACGATTTTAAAGATTGAGCCAATACATTACCCAATTCCTTTGCCTTTGCATTATCGTCATTTACTAAAGCATCCTTAAGAGCCATATAATCTGCCAAAACTTTTTGTGCACCTAAGTTCTGCGTATCGGAATCCATCATATCATTGGATTTATCCATTTTATCGTGGTTCATTTCGGAATGTGTTGTACTATCTTGCGCATTTTCCTTTTTGGTGTCTTTGCAAGACATTGCAGTTAGGCTTAAAAATGCCATCATCATAATTGTTGTTGTTAATCTTACTTTTTTCATTATTATTAATTTTAAATTATACTTGTTTTTTAGTTACTTAAATAATTGACTATTGTTGTTTTTACATAGTAGGTTTTAATGGATTCTATTTGGTTTATTTGAAACTTTAACTGTAATTCCTGAATGTCCAGAACATCATTAAAATCAATGGTTCCAGTTTCATAGCTTTTGATTAATATTTCTTCGGCATCATTAGCTTGCTTCAGATTCTTCGTCTGAGTTTTGTAGCTGATTCTTGCTGAGATTCTATCGTTTACAGCTTTGTCCAAAACTGTTTCCAATTTGTTCAAACGTTCTTGTTTCTGAGCAGTTATTTCCTGCTGTTGTAATTGGTTTTGTTTTGTTTGCGATTTGTATTTTTTGTTGAAAATTGGAATTGACACTGATACCATTGGCATTACAATGTCTTTTCCGTTATCACTAAAATCCATATTTGGTCGTTTGTCAACGTTGACATAATCCAAACCAAAACCAATCATAGGAAGGCTTTCCTTTTGATTTAATAATTCTGACTGCTCAACAGATTGGTAGAGCTTGTCATATTTTATCAGTTCTGGATGCAGGGATAAGTTTTCTGTATTAATCAAAGTAGTTTCAGAAGGAATCGTCAATTCTTGAACTACATTCACCACAATATCCTTATCACGGTTTAAAAGTTTATTGAGTGCCGTTTGTTCTGCCAAATACTGTTGAGCTAATACTTCCTTTAATTGTTCCAACTCATTTTGACGCATTTGTAATCGCAATACATCCACCGCTGAAGCTTTACCGACTTCAACAGAGGTCAATGCCAGAGTCTCATAGGTTTCGAGCAATTCAATATTTTGCACCAAGACCTTTTGCTTTGCTTTGTTTGCATACAAATTGTAATAGGATTGCGATACAGAAGCGATTAATTTTCTTTTGGCAATAACAATGTCCTCGTATTTGGCATCGGCCAATGAACTTACATAGTTTTCCCTTGCAGTTATCGAACCAAACCAGGGTATCATTTGTTTTGCCGATACCTTAAAGCGTTGAGCTCCTGTCCTTGTCTCAGGTTCACTAACAAAATATCCAACTCCAAATTCAGTGTTTGGAATCGTGTTTACTTCGTTCACTTTTTCAGAGACAATACTATATTGCAATTCAAATTTTTGAATTTCTGGACTGTTTTTCAATGCTTTCTCGATAAGAGTTTCCAATTGCTGTGCATTTGAAAAACCAAAAGTTAAAAGCCCTATCCCTATTAAAATTATTTTCTTCATTTCGCTACTTTTTTAAGTTGTGCCTCGTGTTTCCAACTGTATAATACAGGAACAACAAACAGTGTAATTAAGGCGATGACCATCCCGCCAAAACTTGGGATTGCCATAGGAATCATTATATCGCTTCCACGTCCTGTGGATGTTAGAACTGGCAGTAATGCCAAAATGGTGGTTGCCGTGGTCATCAAACAAGGACGAATACGTTTTTCTCCAGCTTCTACTACGGAAGCTCTAATTTCCTGTTTCGTTTCTGGTGTATTTCTATCAAATGTTTGGGTTAGGTAAGTTGCCATTACTACACCATCATCGGTAGCAATACCAAATAGCGCGATGAAACCGACCCAAACGGCAACACTCAGGTTAATGGTGTGCATTTGAAATAGGTCTCTTAAATTTTCTCCAAAAAAACTGAAGTTTAAAAACCAGTCCTGACCATATAGCCAAATCATTACAAAACCACCTGCAAACGCTACTGCAATGCCTGTAAATACCATTAATGATGTGGCTACCGAACGGAACTGGAAATACAAAATCAAGAAGATAATAAGTAGAGCCAACGGCACCACTACTGATAATGTTTCTTCTGCTCGCAATTGATTTTCATACGTTCCAGTGAATTGATAGTTGATGCCTTTAGGTACAATTAATTCCCCAGAATCTATCTTTTGTTGAATTAGAGTCTGGGCATTTTCAACCACATTGACTTCTGCAAAACCATCTAATTTATCGAACAGCACATAACCAACTAAAAAGGTGTCTTCACTTTTAATGACTTGTGGACCTTGCTCGTATCGAATTGATGCCAATTCGCTCAGTGGAACAGGACTTCCTTTTTCGACAGGTACATAAATTTGTTTTAAATCGTTCGGGTTGGCTCGCAATTCTCTTGGATAGCGTACACGAACACCATAACGTTCACGGCCTTCTACCGTTTGTGTTAACACCATTCCACCTACAGCAACTTTCAGCACATTTTGAACATCATCTATGGATATGCCATAACGAGCCAGTTTATCCCTATCTATATCAATTAATAAATAAGGCTTTCCAACTATCCTATCTGCAAAAACAGCTTCTACTTTAACACCTTCAGCTTGTTTTAAAATATCTTCTAATTGAATTCCAAAAGCTTCAATTTGCTTTAAATCTTGCCCTTTTACTTTAATTCCCATTGGAGCACGCATTCCTGTTTGAAGCATTACCAATCGGGTTTCAATGGGCTGTAATTTGGGTGCTGAAGTAACGCCTGGTAACTTGGTTACTTTTACTATTTCTTTCCATATATCGTCAGGAGAATTTATTTCAGGTCGCCAGTTTCGATAGAATTCACCATTGCTATCTTCGAGTAATTGTGAGCTGTCGAATGTACTGAAAGTAGCATTTTCAGAATTATTAGGATTTGCAATAAATCGCCCATCCTTCAATTCAAATAATCCGTCGTCATTTACTTTATAGCGTTGCCGATTTCCTTTTTCGTTCAATGCATATTCTGGTTTATACTGAATAACATTTTCATACATTGATAATGGAGCAGGGTCTAAAGCTGACTCCGTTCTACCTGACTTACCAACAACGGTTTTGATTTCTGGAATACTGGCTACCGCCATATCTAACTGTTGTAAAATCCGTTTGTTTTCTTCAACTCCTGAGTGGGGCATAGAAGTTGGCATCAACAAAAATGAACCCTCATTTAATGATGGCATAAATTCTTTCCCTGTATTTTTCATAATGGAAAAACCAGCAATGACAATAAGTGTAGGTATTGATAGAAATAATAGTTTATTGGCAAGAGCCCACCTTAAGATGCGTGTGTATTGTCGTCTGAATAGGGTGAATGCTCCTAATAGTCCGAAGCAAATAACCCCAACAAAAATTAAATTCCAAAGGATGCTTCTGTCTACACCAAGTGGTCGCCAATATTCTGCTAACAAGAATACAATTGCAAAAGCAGAAATCCCTATGTTTAATAGATTGGAACGTTTTTCTGTAATTCTGTTCTGTGATTTTAAGAAGGCAGTAACGCCAAACGCAATTAGAATTATACCTAACCAAGAACCAAAAATTAAGGCCGCTATTCCTAAGACAACTAAAAGACCATTGATTATATAACCTGATAGTTTCTTAAGGCTTTTCTTTCTAAACAAGAATGCTGCAAAAGGCGGAATTAAGAATAGGGCAACAATAATGGAAGCCGTTAACGCAAATGTTTTTGTGAATGCCAATGGTCTGAACAATTTACCCTCTGCACCAATCATTGTAAACACAGGGATAAAACTAATAATGGTGGTCATTACCGCCGTTACAATTGCACCAGAGACTTCCGCAGTAGCAGTATAAACAACGGTGTTTATAGGTAGCTTTTCATTGTTTTCATCAAGATGCCTGATAATGTTTTCAGAGAGTATGACACCCACATCTACCATTGTGCCAATAGCAATAGCGATACCTGACAATGCTACTATGTTAGCATCAACTCCGAAAAGCTTCATTGCAATAAAAACCATCAAAACTGCAACGGGTAGAAGTCCAGATATAAGTACCGAAGCTCGAAGATTAAATACCATAATGATGATGACCAAAATGGTAATTAGTATTTCTAAAGTGAGGGCTTCGTTAAGTGTTCCAAGAGTTTCTTGTATAAGTTCTGTTCTATCATAAAAAGGCACAATAGTCACTTGTGAAGTCCTTCCGTCACTCAGAACTTTTGACGGTAACCCAGGGCTTAATTCATTTATTTTCTCTTTTACATTATTGATGACTTCCATCGGGTTGGCGCCATATCGGGCTACAATAACTGCTCCCACAACTTCCGCACCTTCTTTGTCCAACATTCCTCTGCGTGTTGCTGGGCCTAAAGACACTTTACCAATATCCTTAATTTTGATTGCCGTATAATCTTCTGATGTAACGACTGCATTTTCTATATCCGATACAGATTTCACATACCCCAAGCCACGGACTAAGTATTCAGCTTGATTGATTTCTATAGTTTGAGCACCTATATCTTTATTACTTTCCTTTACGGCTTTTACAACGTGATGTAATCCGACATTATATTGTCGCATCAGTTCCGGATTGACATCAACTTGATACTCCTGAACATAACCACCTATGGATGCTACTTCTGACACACCACTTGCTGAAGACAAAGCATATTTTACGTAGTAATCCTGTATGCTTCGCAATTCGTGTAAATCCCATCCGCCCGTAACCTTACCGTTTTCGTCCCGACCTTCAAGAGTGTACCAAAATATTTGACCTAAACCTGTAGCATCAGGACCCAAAGCTGGGTTGACTCCTTCTGGAAGTAGCCCACTAGGTAATGAATTTAGCTTTTCTAGAATTCGACTACGACTCCAATAGAATTCTATATCTTCTTCAAAAATGATATAGATACTCGAAAAGCCAAACATAGACGAACTTCGGATGGTTTTCACCCCTGGAATACCCAAAAGTGATGTTGTTAATGGGTAAGTAATTTGGTCTTCTATGTCTTGAGGGGAACGACCATCCCATTTAGTGAAAACTATTTGCTGATTTTCGCCAATATCTGGAATGGCATCCACAGCTACAGGATTAGCTGGTAAAAAACCAGTATCCCAATTAAAAGGTGCATTTACAATTCCCCAGCCTATAAAAAGGACGAGTAATAGTACTGCAACGAGTTTGTTTTCTATTAGAAATTTTATGCTTTTGTTTAGCATTGACTTGATAATTAAATAATTAGACATTGGTGCTAAGAAAACACCGAATACAAGGAATTATCCTAATGGAAATAATCCACTGGATAAAAAAGTCTATTATTTAAAAATCAAATTAAGTATGTCTCGTCAAGCTTGTAGATTTGCCTGACAACGAGAGGAGGCCTATATTCTTCATAGGAAACAACCTTTTTATCTAAACTTTCAAAAAGGTTGATGTAAGTGTAAACAAATGAAGCAACAAAAACTTGTTGGTCAAAAGATAGCTTGTCAAAAGTTATGTTTAATTCATCTTGACCATCAACTGTCAACTGTTCATCAGAACAGCAATTTTTTACCTTAATGGAACATCCCTCAGTTGAAGGGTTTTCCATTTCCATCCCACAACCTTTTGCCTTTTTGAAAATGGCAGTTTCTACCAAAGAATCTCCACAATAATGCATATCAATAGTAAAAGACATTGTAGAGAAAAGCACTACAATAGCCATTAAAAAGGATGATATTTTATGAAAAATTTGCCTCATTGATTAAGCAAAGGTACAAAATTTTAACATTTTTTATTGGGATTAACAGAATTTTAATTTCGCAAAATAGCTAGTTCCAACGCATTCGTTGTAATCTAACAGCGTTCAAAATAGCTAATAATGCCACCCCAACATCTGCAAATACAGCTTCCCACATTGTAGCTAATCCACCTGCTCCTAAAATCAGAACAATTACTTTTACGCCAAACGCTAATATGATGTTTTGCCATACAATTTTACGAGTGGAACGACTTATTTTAATAGCTCTAACTACTTTAGATGGTTGGTCGGTTTGAATTATCACATCTGCCGTTTCAATAGCGACATCACTTCCTAAACCACCCATTGCAATACCAACGTTACTTGCGGCTAAAACCGGTGCATCATTAATGCCATCACCAATAAATGCTACTTTATTTTCTGAATTTTGTTTTAAGGTCTCAACTTCATTTAATTTGTCTTCTGGTAGCAATCCTCCTTTAGCATTTTCTACACTTAATTCTTTTGCTACTTGTTGGGTTATGGAATCTTTGTCTCCAGAGAGCATCATTATATTTTTAATGCCTACTTTATGCAATGCGGTAATCGTTTCTTTAGCATCTTCTTTTAATTCGTCTGCTATCACCACATAACCAGCAAATTGATTATCGATTGAAACCAATACTATAGATTCTACAATATTTTCAATTTCAGTTGGAATATCAATATCATTAGCAATCATTAAGGCTTTATTTCCTATTAAAACGATTTTACCTTTTACTATTCCTTTTAAGCCTTTACCTGCAATTTCAGAAACTTCTTTTGCTTCATAGTTATCTCCATTTTCTTTATACTTCATAATAGCTTTTGCAATAGGATGAGTTGACTGTTCTTCCATAGCCATTAGGTATTTCATAAATTCAGATTCTTCCCAACCTATAGACTTGATTTCCTTGATTTTGAAAACACCTTTGGTAACAGTTCCCGTTTTGTCCATTACCAAAGTATTTATCTTGGTCATAGCATCTAAAAAGGAAGCTCCTTTAAACAAAATACCATTTTTTGAAGCTGCACCCAATCCACCGAAATAACCTAAAGGAATAGAAATCACCAATGCACAAGGGCAAGAAATCACCAAGAAAATCAATCCTCTGTACAACCAATCCCTAAAGACGTAATCATCTACAAAAAAATAAGGGATGAATGTTACACCTATCGCTAAAAACACGACAATTGGTGTATAAATTCGTGCGAACTGTCTGATAAATAATTCCGTTTTTGATTTACGTGCAGTAGCATTTTGGACCAAATCTAATATTCTGGCAATAGAACTATCTTCAAACTTGTTAGTGACTTCAACTTCAATGACACTTTCTAAATTAATACTGCCCGCATATACTTTTCCTTCTTTTAAAACAGAATCTGGTTTGCTTTCTCCAGTTAAAGCAGCCGTATTTAATGATGCTTTTTCGGATAATAATATGCCGTCCAAAGGAATTTTTTCGCCCACACGAATTTGAATCTTCTCACCAATTCTCACATCTTCTGGTGAAACACTTATATAGTCTCTTTCACGAAATACATTGGCTTCTTTTGGTCTAACATCCAGTAATGCCTTTATATTACCTTTTGCTCTGTTGACTGCCGCATTTTGAAATAATTCACCAACTGCATAAAATAACATTACTGCCACACCTTCCGGATATTCACCAATAATAAATGCACCAATAGTGGCTATGGACATTAAAAAAAACTCGGTAAAGAAGTCACCTTTTTTAATGCTTACCCATCCTTCTTTTACCACAGGAAAACCCACGGGGATATAGGCCACCACATACCAAAGAATACGAATCCAACCAGAAAAATGAGGAAATGCTTCAAAATAATCTATAGCAATACCTACTATTAACATTACAAAACTGAAAATAGCTGGCAAATAGGTGTTAAAAGTTGAAACGCCTTTAGGACTGCTATGATTATGCCCATCGTCGTGACTATGTTCTTCTTCTGAACTTGGTTTTAAATCTCTTAAATTAAGTTTCTTTTTTTTCATTATTATTCTAATTCTTCAAATGCAAATAATTATATCCAACGTCTAACTTTTTTTGTATACTCCAAATAATCATTTTTAAATTCTCGTTTTAAAAATTCTTCTTCTAATCTAATTTGGGTATTTATACTTATTTTCGATAATGAAATTATCAATAATGTAAAAGCATTTGGAATCACTAAAAACAAACCAATGTTTGCAATCATAATCCCAAGAAATATTGGATTTCTGGAAACCGAAAATAATCCCTTAGTTACTAATTCCGTCTTGTTCTTTTCGTCAATACCTATTCTCCACGAATTAGCCATTTGTGATTGAGCAACCCAAACTACAATTAGAGAAAGAATTAAGAATCCCCAACCTATTTTAGACAAAGTATCATTTTCTAAATACCAGAAAGGAAGTAAATATTTGTACCACTCAAATTTAAAAGCATAAATACCAACAACAATCAGTTCTAAAAGAGATATTACAATGAATACCTTACCGTTATAACCGTGAGCATCATCTGTTTTGTTAAAGGTTAGAGGATTTACTCCTGTCTTTACCTTTAACCAAACTGACCTTATTACAAATACTAATAGGAAATATACTAGCAGGTATACAAATAACACCATAGAGTTTTATTTACATAATTAAAAGCAAAAGTGCTCAAAAATCAAATGCAATGGAAGTGCATTATTGCCCACTACATTTATCACACATACCTTTCACCACTAGGTTTATATTTTCCGAAACAAAGCCATTAGGGACTTTTATTTTAGGGATTTTATGCTCTGTTAAGCAAATGGTTTCATTACAGTTATTACAATGGAAGTGCAGGTGTAAATCCGTTTCAATTTCACAGCTGCAATCTTGTTCACATAGTGCATATTTTACTATACCTGTACCGTCGTCTATTTGGTGTACAATATCTTTTTCTACAAATGTTTTAACTGTTCTATATAGTGTTGTTCTATCTGCCTTTTCAAAAGCGTTCTCAATATCACTTAACGTTACGGCCACCTGGTTTTCCGCAAGGAACTTATAAATTAATAAACGCATTGCAGTAACACGTATGTTTTTTGACTCTAATACTTGTTCTATTGTTTCCATAATTAATGTTCGTGTTCTGCTTCACCTTTTTTCATTTCTGCAATAAGGTAATATGCATTATTATAAGCAAATTTTGTGTTTGGTTTTATTTCTTCGGAAAATTGAACTGCTGTCCAATTGTTATCTTTTGCTCCCAAAATAACTTCAACTGGCTTAAAACTCCAATCGTCATTTTCCTTTTCTGCTGAAAAAACATAATACCTATCACCTTCTTTAATAATGGCACTTTCAGGTAATGCTTTTGTCTTGGTGTTCTCTACTTGAATTTTACCTTGAATATACATCCCAGGGATTAAGTTGCCTTTCTTGTTTTCAATTTCCGCGTGAACGTGAACTGCTTTTGGATTGTCTTCAAAAGTTTTGCTAACGGAATAGATTTCTGCTGTAAGTTCTTCATCCGGAACGGATTGTATAGTAAAAGATACTTTCTGACCTCTTTTTACTTTATACACATCCTTTTCAAACACCATTAAATCAGCGTGCACGTGATGCGTGTTTACAACTTCAAATAACTCGGTTTGAGGCTCTACGTATTGGCCTGTTTTTACTTCAACCTTTTGTACAAAACCTTCAATGGGACTACGCAATGCAATTTGTTGAGCAATAGTACCATTACGGACTGAAGTGGTATTGACGTTTAGTATTTTTAATTGGGCAGCTAATCCGTTTACCATTGCTTTTGAAGCATTATATTCTGCTTCTGCCTTTTGAAAATTAGCACCAGAACCTACACCTGCATCGTATAATCTTTTTTGACGCTCATAGTTTTTTTTCAAAAAAACACTATTACTATGGGCATTTAAGTAATCAGTTTGCAGTTTTATAATATTTGGGTGAGAAAGGTAAGCTACTACTTGACCTTTACTGACTTTATCGCCTTCAATTACTTTAATCGATACTACATTAGCACCAACCACAGAAGTTATAGCAGCTTCGTTTTGTGGTGGCACTTCCAATGTTCCATTAGCTTCTACATAGCCACTCATATTGCGTAATGTAAGCGTGTCAATTTTCATTTTTAAAGCATTGAGCTGCTGTTTTGAGAGCACAACTTCTTCTCCTTCATTTTGCGACTCCTTTGCTTCAGTTTTTTGGGTATGACCATCTGAGCCATTTTTATTTCCACAAGCGGTTACTAAAATTGAAGCTATAAATAGTATTAAAAATTTATATGATGTATTTTTCATTGTCTTATTGGTTAAAATATTGTAATTGAAATGTACTTTGTAAATAATTGATTAGCGCGGTTTGAGATTCCAAATCAGATTGAACAGCTTCTTTTATAAGTTGTGTAAATGTGGTATAATCAATTTCCCCTTCTTTATATGCCAATAAAGCACCCACTTTTTGTTCTTTCACAAGTGGTAACACTTCATTTTTGTAGAAAAGCCAAGATGTTTTCCATTTTTGGTAATTTTCTTTAGCTTGAATAAATTTGGATTGTACTTCTTTTTGCTTGAATTGCACATTGGCTTCCGTTATCTCCTTATCAATTTTTGCGGTTCTAATTTGCGCTTTGTTTGAACCCGATAAAAACGGAATTGAAATACCTGCTTGATAGGTGTAAAATCCCGAATTGCCATCAACTTTTTGTAAACCCCCTTGTAGGTTGAACTTTGGTAAATTATTTGCTTTTGCAGCTTTATAATTGGCTTCGGCTTCATCTACAATATTCTGTGACATATTGTACAACGGATGATTTTCAATATTGAATGCTTCCATATTTATATCCATAGCAATATCAAATTTATCAGTAACCGTATAAATTTCCTCTGAAACAAACCATAGATTTAATTGCTGTAAAGCGACTAAATAATCACTATACGCCTGCGCTTTTTTATTTTGAATTTGTAAGGCTTGATTTTTAGCTGCTGAATATTCTAATCTTGAAATGGCCTCTACTTCATAATTTAAGGCAACAGCTTTCTCGAAGTTGATATAAATAGAATCTAACTCTTTGTACAAATTATAATTCCTTTTACTCTGCAAAGTATTTGTCCAAGCCTTTTTCACTTCCAATTCTAAATCTAATTCTGAAAGCTGAAACGCTTTTTGAGCTAATTGAATGCGTTGTTCTTGCAATCGCTTTTTCGCAGAAATACCAAACACATCAATGTTGCTTTGGCCAATTCCTATGGTAGTATAAATACCATTTCCATTATTAATTTCCTCACCTCCGGTAAATATTTGAGTTGTGCCAAAATCATAGGCTGTAGCTTTTAGTTGTTCCTGTTTTGTGATTTCCAACTGCTTTTGCTTCAACAACGGATAATTGTTTTTTGAGAGTTTTACAGCCTCCTGTATTGTTATTTCAGGAAGTGTATCGCTTATCTGTTGAGCGTTACTTTGTGTCGAAAAACCAAACATTATAAGTAAAACCGCAGTTGCTGTAACTATCTTTTTATTCATTTTGAACTTAAAAGATTTGTTTTCTACCCAATGGTACAAAATTGGTAACACGAATAGAGTCAGTAATGTAGAAGTCATTAATCCACCAATAACCACGGTTGCCAATGGGCGTTGTACTTCTGCTCCAGCAGATGCCGAAATTGCCATAGGTAAAAACCCCAATACATCTGTAAATGCTGTTAGCATAATTGGTCTGATTCTTCTTTTTGTGCCTTCTACAATCCTATCTTTTAGATTGGTTACACCTTCATCTTTTAACTCGTTGAGCCCGCTAATCATCACTAATCCATTTAAAACCGCAACGCCAAACAGCACAATGAAACCGACACCTGCCGAAATACTAAAAGGCATATCACGTAACCACAATGCCACGACACCACCAATGGTTGCCATAGGAATTGCGATATAAATCATTAAGGTTTGTGGTAAGGATTTTAATGCAAAATATATTAATATAAAAATGAGCAATAATGCAATAGGAACAACAGTTTGTAAACGGTTACTGGCACGTTCCAAATTCTCAAAAGCCCCACCATAGCGAATGAAATAACCTGATGGCAATTCTAATTGTGCATCTAGTTTTTTCTTTATTTCAGTTACCAATGATTTTACATCACGACCTCTCACATTAATCCCTACATAAGTTCTTCTGTTAGTATTGTCTCTACTTATTTGCATTGGTCCTGATTTGTAGCTAACATCCGCAATTTCACGTAATGGAATTTGAGTGCGAGAAGGTAGATTGATGTAGAGGTTTTGAACATCTGAAATATCCTTTCGGTTTTGAGAACTTAAACGCACCACTAAATCGAAGCGTTTTTCACCTTCAAAAATCACGCCTGCCGTACCACCAGCAAATGCAGATTGTACAGTTTGATTTAGCGCATTTATTTGAAGTCCGTATTGCGCTAATTTATCCCTATCGTAATTAATAGTCATCTGTGGTAGTCCGGTTGTTGCCTCCGCTTTCATATCACCAATACCTTCTGTACCTGCAATAATTTTAGATATTTCTTCAGCTTTTTGAGACAACACATCAATATCTTCACCATATAGTTTAATGGCAATATCTTCTCGAACACCTTCAAGCAATTCATTAAAGCGCATTTCAATAGGTTGGGTAAACTCATAATTAACGCCCGGAACGATTTCAACCGCTTCTTTCATTTTCTCAATCAGCTCATCTTTAGTAGTAGCTGTCGTCCATTCGCTTTTTGGTTTTAGAATTACGAAAACATCCGCTAAATCCATTGGCATTGGGTCTGTTGGTATTTCTGCAACACCAATACGACTAACTATTTTTTCGACTTCTGGAAATTTAGCTTTTACAATTTGCTCTATTTTTGTCGTTGTTTCAATGGTTTCTGTTAGAGAACTACCTGGTTTTAAAATGGCGTGAAATGCAATATCTCCTTCATCGAGTTGCGGGATGAACTCGCCACCCATTCGGCTAAACATAAAAACTGTAATTCCGAATAGCACGACTGCAATACCTATAATCCATTTTCCTTTTTTCAGTGCCTTTACCAATAATGGTTGATACTTATCCTCAACCCAATGCACAAATCTATCTCCATAAGATTTTTTGTCGTTTTTTGGTGCCCTTAACACCAATGCAGACATCATTGGTACATACGTCAAACAAAGCACCATTGCACCTATCATAGCAAAAATGAAAGTTAATGCCATTGGTTTAAACATTTTCCCTTCAATACCTTGTAAAGCCAGAATTGGAAGAAAAACAATGAGAATAATAAGCTGACCGAAAAAAGCAGCATTCATCATTTTTTTTGAAGCATTTGAAGCTACTTTATCTCTTTCTTTTGCCGTAAGACTCTTCTTTTTTAATACTTGGGAAGTGATAAGAAAAACAGTGCTTTCTACTATAATTACAGCGCCATCTACAATGATTCCAAAATCGATTGCACCCAAACTCATTAGGTTTGCCCATACGTCAAATACATTCATTAGTATAAATGCAAATAATAGGGACAATGGAATGGTTGAAGCTACTATTAAACCGCCTCGCCAGTTTCCTAATAAGAAAATAAGAACGAAAATGACTATTAATGCGCCTTCAATTAGATTGGTTGCAACTGTAGAGGTTGTTTCACCGATAAGTTTACTTCGGTCTAACAGCGATTCGATAATGATTCCTTCAGGTAATGACTTTTCTATTTGAGCCATTCGCTCTTTTACATTAGCGATAACATCATTGGAATTAGCACCTTTAAGCATCATCACCAAACCACCTACAACCTCGCCTTCACCATCTTGAGTTAATGCACCATAACGAATTGCAGAACCAAATTGTACTGTAGCGATATCACCAATAGTAACAGGAATATTATTAATGTTCTTAACAGTAATTTTTTTAATATCCTCTAAACTTCGTACCAGGCCTTCACCACGAATAAAATTAGCTTGATGGTTTTTTTCGATGTAAGCACCACCTGTATTTTGATTATTAGCTTCTAGTGCATTAAACACATCAGTAATGGTCAAACCAATAGCGTTTAATTCGTTTGGGTCAACTGCTACTTCGTATTGCTTAATTTTGCCACCTATGGCATTTACTTCAACCACACCTTCAACCATAGCCATTTGACGTTGTACAATCCAATCTTGCATAGAACGCAAGTCCGCAATGGTATATTTGTCTTTAAACTCTGGTGCTACCTTTAATGTGTATTGGTAAATTTCTCCTAGACCTGTTGAAATAGGTCCCATAGTGGGTTCGCCAAAACCAGCAGGAATTTGCTCTTTGACTTCATTTAGTTTTTCTGCTACTAATTGTCGCGGAAGATACGTTCCCATATCATCGTCGAAGACAATGGTAACCACAGATAGGCCGAAACGAGAAATTGACCTAATTTCCTGTACATTGGGAAGGTTGCTCATTGCAACTTCGACAGGATAGGTTACAATTTGCTCAATATCTTCAGTGCCTAGATTTGGTGCTTGTGTAATGACCTGTACTTGGTTGTTAGTAATATCTGGAACAGCATCGATTGGTACTTGGGTCATACTCCAAATACCTGCTCCAATAATGGTGAGCGTTAGCAAACCAATTATGAATTTGTTATTGATTGAAAAATCAATGATTTTATTAATCATAGAAAATGTATTAATTCAGTTGAACTATTCGATAGACACCAATTTAATAGTTGTACATCGAAGTAATGAGAACCTGCTTGCAGATTCATAAATGGATATAATTATCCTAAAACTGAATTAAACTTGTGGCGGTTGCCAAATATTGGAATGAAAATCAAATCTATAAATAGATTGATATGAAGAAAATATTTCTGTAGAAATTTTTGAATCAATTGTAAGGTTAAAAGTACTGAAAGGCTCGTATGTAATTGACATCCCACAACAATTGCAAATACAGGTCACAGGGCAAGAATCGTCGCTATCTTCTTGGTGGTCGTGACTAGCACTTATTTCTTCTGGATTTTGGTCTTCTAGATTTTGACCATCAGAACAAGGTTTCACAGATAGAAATAGTAGAATTAATGATAATATTATTGTTGCAAATTTCACAGATACAAAGATAAAAATTATTTAATGCAATGGTTGTGCAAAATTAGAATGGTTCAAAAATTGACTACGCTATCCAAAGCATCATCAGCGTCTTTGTGTATAAAGTTTGCTTGATAATTAATGGTAGTTTTTAAATCTGTATGACGGTACAGCTTTTGAAGCATTAGAGGATGAATACTGTCAGCTGCAATATTGCCAAACGAATGACGAGCAATATGCATCGTTACCTTTTTTTGGATGCCTGCTCTTTTTGTAATTTTCTTTAGATGGTCGTTAAACTTTTTATTTGCGACTTTCTTTTTTCTATAAATATCTTTTGCATCGGTTAAATCTGCTTTTTTCATTTCTGGAAACACAAAATCATCATCACTATTTTTATAAGAAATATATTGTAATAAGATTTTTTCAACCTTGCTTGGTATTTTCAAGGATAACAACTTTGAGTTCTTACCCATTCTATAATGTAATCTGCCATCATAAATCTGGGACCACCTCGTAAACAAAACATCAGACACACGCATTCCGGCAAAATAGAAACTAAAAAGCCAAACATTCAGCGAGTGTTCTTCCATATCGGTGAGTTCAGCGACATTTTCAAGGGCTTGTATTTCTTTACCCGTAAGCCCTGTTTTGGTAGTTTCAGGAAACTTGATTTTAAATTTGCCTGTACCGAACGGATAAAGTTCTTTACTTACTACCTTATCCTTTATTGCCCGATTAAAGAGTAAACGAATCAAAACCATAACATTCATAGCAGTAGTTTCAGTAAGTGAGCAAGAACCTTTAAGGTAGATTTTAAACTTTTTGAGGAATCGCTCATCTATTTCTTGAAAAGTAAGGTGTCGTGCTTTACAATATTTCTCAATATAACTGAGCCAAGCAGAATCGGTAGAATGACGATTGATTTTATTTTCTGCTACAAGAGCTTCAAGATGTTCGTCTGCAAAATCAAAGAAAGTGAGTTTAGAAGTTGGTTTATAAATTTCTTTTTTAATTTGACGAACCGTTGCATCCTTATTATTGGTCTGTAAAACTATTAAACCTTTTCTAGCTTCTGAAAGTTTAGAAGTCAAAAGATTGTTTAAACTTTCTGCATTAGGATGCGATTTCTTTACTTTAAGATTTTTTGTATCCCAGTCTTCTAGTTCAATATAATGCCCGATATGTTTATATGTTGAACGACGGTCTTTAGTTATCCTAATAGCAAGCGGATATAGGCCTTTCGAATTAGGCTTTTTACGAAGAATAATTTTTGCACTTGTTGACATTGTAAACCTGTTTTGAGTCCGAAAGTCAAATCAGGTACAACATTTGATATGAAAACCGCCCTAAAGTTACTAATTTATTAGGTAATCTGGGTACAACATAGGTACAACAAATATTGAAATCAACTGATATTAAATGACTTTAAATAAAATGATTGAAAACATAAATCATTGAAAATGAGATTATTTATGTTTTATTGGTGCAATATATACCAGACTTAGGATCTAGTGCCGCAAGGTGTGAGAGTTCGAGTCTCTCCGCCTGTACAAAAAAAGCCTTTCAGTTTACTGAAAGGTTTTTTTATTTATTTAATTGAAAGTAAATGGTAAAAAAAATAAATAGATTAGAAATTAGAAACCCTCTAGCAACAATTACTAGAGGGAATTCAATTTACTAACTCAAATAATATTTATGGTCTTAGATTTACTTCAGATATTGAGAAATTGTCCATATAGAATTTTAATCTTTTATTTGTTCCAACATTATAACCTCTAATATATAAGTCTACATTAGAGTCACTTGGCCCTGTAATAAATGTGTTTGTATAAACCCATTCACCAATAGGGAAATCTTCTGTAAAAGTTGTTACAAGAGCTTCAAAACTCCAGTCGCTAGGGTATATTCTAATATCAGATTCAAAAACAGAATCATTTAAAGGGTAAGGGCTACTAGCAAAATCTTCAGTAACATAAATCCAAAGTCCAAATTCATAAGCTTGTCCTGCTTTAATAGGGACAGTAACTGGTGTTCCTGCAAGATTATTGTGTCCAATAATCATACCTCCATTTTCATGATATTCAATATAGGCACTTTTAGATCCGTCTTGAGCATTTGAAGATACAATATCTAAATCATACATTCCCCATTCTCCGCCCCACCAAAGGTAAGGCCATTCAGTAGCTGTCGTGTTTTCAAAACTATAGTCAAACTCTGTGTCTTGTAAAATATTATATGTTTCAAATTCTAAACGAACGTCAGTAAATGCAGTTGCCTCAACAGCGTCCGTAGTCATTAAAATACCTGGAGTGTAACTTACAGTAACAATATCATCATTATAAACCCTATTATTATTTAATTCAATTAAAACTATATTTCCTTCATCTGGGTCTATACTTACTTTTGATATTGAAGATGTAATTATATTTCCATCATTTTCTATGGTTACGTTAAAGTTGTTTTTGTCTAAACTAAATGCATCCATTTCTCTACTAAAAACCAAAGCAATTTTCCCATCTTTTTCAGTTACTTGTTCTAAATCTACTGGGTCGGTAGATGGTATAACTTTAATTAAATCTTTGAAATAAATAGTGTCGATCCCTTCTGGTCTTTCTCTTGAAGCTATAAATTTCACATCGTAAACCCCTAATTTTTTGTATTTAACGTCAATTGAATTTTCTTCGCCTGTAACTGTTTCAGGATCTCCGCCTTCTAAAGTCCAATCAAAATTTTCAGGGCCACCAATTGTAGATTGAGAAAATCTAATTGATTTACTAGCTGTCACTACATTTTCAGCCATATTAGCTAAATTTAATTCGGCTCCAGTTGATCCATCTTCATTAATATAGTTAGCTGTAATTAAAGCTTTTAGAGAATCTAATACTGTAACTACGATGGTGGTATCTAATGATTTTCCTTTTATAGTTTCACCAACATACGCATCACCTTTAAACTCTTGGTGTAAATAAACATCATATGTTCCAGCTTGGTTAAAAATAGTTTTAACTGTTACTTCGTTAGATGTTAAATCGTTTTCTGAATCAATAATGTCTACAACATTTTCTGGAAATCTCCATTCTCTAGAAACTACACCTTGTGATACATCTGAAAATGAAATTTTTCCATTTACTTGGATAGTGTTTTCAAAATCCATTTCAGAAGTGTAAATTACTTGATGATTGGTTTCTATTAATTTTACATCATTATCTTCTTCACAAGAACTAAATGTTAATGAAAAAAGAATAAATAGTATATATATATTAAATGTTTTAATTTTCATAATTCGCTATTTAGTTATTTAATTGATCATTTGCTTGAACCTCGCCAGCAGGAATTGGAAAATAATTGTGCTGATTTGGTGTGTAAACATCAGAACAAATTACAAAGTCTGGTCTAATTCGTTCTTTAATAAATAGTGGTGCAACTCCAGTTCCATCGTTACCAATAGCTGCATTCTTTTTAACATTTAGATCATCAATATGGTCGAATCTCCAAACTTCATCTGCACGTAGTTCATCAAAAACTTCTTGTACAATTCCCCAACGTACTAAATCTTTCCATCTGTGTCCTTCAAAACAAAGTTCTAATGGTCTTTCAACTCTTCTTATGTGAGTCATAACTGTTTCTGAATTTGGGGCAACCATAGGTCTTTCTCCGTGAATTTCTTGACTAATATGTAATTGTGGAAACATTCCAGAATTAGCATCCATGTATTTTTGAAGTGTTACTACACCGGCTCTTTTTCTTACTTTATCAATGTATTCGATTGCGGTAGTGTAGTCTCCGTTAGTTTCAATAACTGCTTCAGCATACATTAAATAAACGTCTGCCAATCTAATATGTCTAAAGTTTATACCTGATCTGAACTCTGTATCTTCTGCATCTAGATGATACCAATTGCTATATTTTTTTGTGTAGGCACTTTGTCCGTAGGCCCAACCAGACATGTCTTCTATTGTTTTATTGTAGTATAAACCTTCATAATTTACAGGAGCAATACTAGCGTTTAATCTTTTAGAATGGGTGTTTCCATTATTTATTGGGTTCGTAGAATCTACTTCGTCAGCTAAAAACATTTCATGTAAATAGTAAGTTGGCATAATTCCGTTGTAACCTCCACCTTCTAAATGATGACCAATTTCTCTTGCCATTGTTGAGGCTTCGGCACCAGTTTCATTAGGATTGTCGTCAATTATATTTCCATTAACCCCTGGGTTTAAAGTTGATGAGTATACTACTTCAAAAATAGATTCAGAATTAAACTCATTAACATCGGTGAAGTTATCCATGATATTTTCGGTTAAGCTGTAGATTTCTGAATCTATTACTTGTTTGAATAAGCTGGCAGCAGTAGAAAAGTCTTTACCATATAAATAAACTTTACCTAACATACTGGTTGCAGCTCCCCAAGTAATACGTCCAATATCATCTCCCTCCCAAGTTGTTGGCAAATTAGCTTGAGCAAATTCTAAATCTGGAATAATTATGGAGTTAGTAACTTCTTCAATTGTTGAAAAAGGTTTAGATAGATCTTCAGAGTTTCTAGCAACTTCTGTATGAATCACAGCTCCTCCATAAGAGTGTGCCAATTGAAAGTAAAAAAATGCTCTTAAAAATCTAGCTTGTGCTTCAATTTGTGCTTTATTATTTCCTGTGAAGTTAGATTCATCTGCTTGTTGGATATATTGAATTATCTGGTTTGCTCTAAAAATTCCAACATATAATTCATTCCATTTTTCAGTAACCGCAGCTGTTGCATCTGTATAGGTAAGGTTTCTAAATGTATATCCTCCGTTCCAAGTTTCACAGCCTCCGATGTCAGACATGTTCATTTCTTTTATTAAACCACCAGCACTAATGTTTTTAAATTGTAATGCTCCATATACTGTAGTTAAAGCTGTGTTAAACTGACTTTCTGTATTCCAAAATGTATCTTCTGTAATTGCATTTGGATTTACTTGTTCTAAAAAACTATCTTCATTACAACTAACAAAAAATATAGTTATAAGAAATAGTAACTTGATGTTATTTTTCATAATTTTCATAATATTAAATTAGTTAGTAATTAAAAACTTAGTTGAACTCCAAGCATAAATTGACGAGTTACAGGGTAGTTACCTCTATCAACTCCACGTGTAAATATTCCATCTCCACCAACTTCTGGGTCATATCCAGAGTAGTTTGTGAATGTAAAAGGGTTTACACCTGTTAAATAGATTCTTGTCTTTTCAATTCCTGTTTTTTCAACTAGATTTGGAATAGAGTAGCCAAGGCTTAAGTTTCTAATTCTAAAATAGGTTCCATCCTCAAGAAAATAATCTGATCTCGCTCTTACATTATTATGTAGAGAGTTTAATCTATCTGTCGGTATATCTGAATCTGGATTTTGTGGTGACCACATATAATATTGGTCTGCATGCCTACCTCTTGAATATGCGTGTAGTTTTGCTCCATTATAAATTTCAGCTCCATAAGAATAATATCCTTGAACAAAAAAATCAAAGTTTTTATATTCTAAATTTACGCTAATACCAGCTTCAAATTCTGCTTGTCCCGAACCTGCGTATACTCTATCGTTATCGTCAATTTTACCATTACCATCTTGATCTACGTACATCATATCTCCCTTTTGTGCACTACCGTCTATTTGTTGGTAAGCAGCTAATTGTTCGTCGGTTTTAATAACTCCATCGTGTTGAACTAAGAAAAATGCACCAGCTTCGTAACCTTTAGCTAAGAATGTAGTGTAATCTGTATTTTCGCCATTTGTAAGAATTGGACGAGCATTTGCATATCCTCGTTCAATACCATTTAAATCTGTTACTTCGTTTTCATTTTTAGTAAATGTAGAAGCTATTGAATATTTTAATCCTGAGTTAGTTTCATCATTGTAACTTAAAGCTAATTCAATACCTTTATTAACCATGTTTCCTGCATTAACAGTTTTTATATCATAAACACCTGTTGCTCTTGGTTGATAAGTACCAGTTGAAGGAGGAAGTCTTTCTTGAAGGAGCATATCTTCTTTGTCGTTTTGATATAAATCTGCAGTAAAGTTTAGTTTATAATCAAGCATAGTAATATCTATACCGATATTTTTAGAAATGGTTGTTTCCCATTTAATGTTTGGATCAACATATCTTCTTTGAATAGCTCCATAGTTTAAGTTTTCATTTGGTCCATATGGGTAGTTAATTCCTGATTCAATTACAGGAGAAAATGAATAAGAAGGAATATCTTGATTTCCTACCTCAGCCCAACTAGCTCTTAGTTTTACACTATTTAATTTTTCCCAGTTTAAATTTTCGAAAAACTTTTCTTCATGAAGGTTCCAACCAACAGAAAATCCTTTAAAATTACCGTATCTATTTTCTTCTGAAAATTTAGAAGATCCATCTCTTCTAATACTTGCAGATAGTAAATACCTATCATTATAATTATATTGAGCTCTAAATAATTTACCTGAAAGTGTTCTTTCTTCTTCAATACCATTTGGAGTAATACCTTCACTACCACCACTAATAACTTCTAAAGAATTTCCTGTTTCTTTACTGTAAATAACACCAGTACCAAGTGTTTCGCTATTATATTTTTCATAAGATAAAACTCCTAATAAACCTATTTTGTGTTTTCCAAATTCTTTATTATAGTTTAAAATATTCTCTATAGATTCTTTGGTGCTCCAGAAATAATCTTTGTTTAATGAAGCTTTTTCGTTTGACGCTCCTGCATTGTATGAACCGTCTTGGTTGTATACTAAATATTGTTTAGTGAAAAAGTTTCTTTCAGAATCCCAAGAATTTCTACCTAAGCTTAATTTGTAATTAAGTCCTTCAAGAATCTCATAAGATAAGTTAACAGCAATGTTAGAGCTTTTAATTGTTCTTTCGTCTGTATTTCCTAATTGTTTAGATAAGTAACCGTATTGCACAGCATTTCTAACTGGAATTTGAACTCCATTATCTCCGTATGCTTCTAAATCAGCCAATGGTGGTTGCCAAGGGGTTTGAGTAATTGCATATTCATATAAAGCCCAAGGTTCTTGTTCTCTATTTTCTTCTGTAAAGCCTAAAGTTGCGTAAGCTTTAAATTTACCTTTTGTAAACTCACCTGTAATTCTATTTGTAAAACGGTTAAAACCTGAATTAATTAAGACTCCATCTTGTTTAAAGTATCCTGTATTAAAATTTAAAGTAAGGTTTTCAACACCACCAGATATTGAAAGGTTGTAATTTTGAATTGGAGCATTGTTATTTTGTACATCTCCAACAAAGTCTGAGTCATAATCTAAAGCATCTTGGTTAAAAAAGAAAATTAAAGGATCTCTTCCAAGTGCTTCTAATAATACTTCTTCAGTATACATTTGTTGTTCAACATTCATAAGTGGAGTACCAGAAGTAATATTTTGGATACCAGTATATGCACTAAAGTCTATTTGCATTTTTCCTTTTGAACCTTTTTTAGTAGTAATTAATATTACTCCATTTGATGCTCTTGTTCCATAAATTGAAGCAGCAGCACCATCTTTTAGAATGTCAATAGATTTTACTTGTTCAGGTGCAATATTTGGATTGCCTTCAAAAGGAATTCCATCTACAACATATAGTGGTCCTAAAGATCCAGAACTCACAGAGCCTAACCCTCTAATTTGAACATTGGCAGCTTCCCCAGGTCTACCGCTTGCTGCTTGGATATTTACACCTGCTACTCGACCTTGAAGAGAAGTTGCTAAATCTGATGTTGCAGTTTTAGTTATTACATCATCACCAATATTTACAACAGCCCCTGTAACTTCTTTTTTTCTTTGTGTACCATATCCAACCACTACCACTTCATCTAAGGTTGCTACACTTTCCTCTAAAGTGATATTTATGGTAGTGTTGTTACCCACAGTAACTTCTTGGTCAACAAAACCGATGAATCTAAAAATTAAAATATCAGTGGGGTTAGCATCAATTTCATATTCACCATCAAAATCGGTAGTAGTTCCGATTGATGTTCCTTTAATTATCACACTAGCACCTGGTAAAGGTTCTCCAGTTCCTGTAACTGTACCTTTCACAGTGATTTTTTGTGCGTGAATAATGCTGAAACTAAAAAGTAACAGCAATGTTACTAAGTAGTTTTTGGCTTTTGTTTGAGCCAATAATTTGTATTTCATATTTAAGTAGTTTATGTTAAGCCTTACAAATTTGGTTATTTGTTTAGTGAAAAGCTAGATAAGTAACTAGACCAAAACTCGACAAAAGGAAAAATAAGTGTTAAAATTCTAGATTAACACTATACTTTTGTGTTTTTTTTATTTTTAAAATGCTGTTGTTTAAATTGTTGTATTTTTTAGTTTTAAAATTGATTGTTTTTTACTGCCAAAAAGGTATAAATATTAATTATCAAAAACATAATTTAAATACAAATAAGTAAGAATACTTTAATTTTTAACCTTGTTATTTTTTATATTATCAATACAGATTTTGATTAATATTTTATGTATAATACGATTATAAGTTGCCTTTAATTTGTGATTATATTCAGTTCATATGTAAATTCTGATATATTTAAATAGGAATAAATGTGGCTGTTGAGTTTATGTCGAGTTGATACGATTTGGTATTGTTTTACAAATATTCATAGAAATCAAACTGAAAATGAATAGGAGTAGAATGATTTTACTGCAGATTTAAAATTTATTTTTCAATGGATTTGATGTTCAATTTGAAAAGGTGAAAGGGTATTTTTGGAAATTAAACTTTTTACCAAATTTGGTTATGTAGATTCTTATGAAATAGATTCTAGAGCATGAATTGTTAAGAATAATTTTGCTAACAATACAAGTTTTCTTTCTTATGAACAATAGATAAAATTTAGTGATAGAGGTTAATTACATTCATTTTTTGTAGGACAGAGAAGTGAGCCAAGGTTGGATATTTACAAATGCTAGAGCTACTATAGATATAATGGTAGGTCTATTGAAGAGTTTTATGGAGGAAATGGATAAAAATTTGCAGCTTTTATTAAAGTTATTGGTGAACCAGCTTATCAAAGTTTATGACTCAAATGGTCGTTAAGTGTATAACATGTTTATAATCAAACAAGTTTTGTTCACAAATTTCTTCTTTTGGCAAAAGGGCGATGTATTTTGTTTAATTGAATAAAAGGCTTTTTGTTCAATAATTTAACGTAAAGCCTGATTATAGTTATAATGAATTTTTAATATTGTAATTAATACGAGTACCTTCAGAGGGCATTGCTTCAAATGCAGTGAGTTTAATGTTAAATTTTTCAAAATACGCTTTGGAAGCCTCTTTTACAAAAGATGCTACGGCATCTCGGTGTATAATATTAATGGTACAACCACCAAAACCACCTCCCATCATTCTAGCTCCAATAACTTCGTCATATTTTTTAGAAAAATCGACTAAAAAGTCTAATTCAG
>NZ_RPFJ01000089.1 GCF_003813905.1 Aureibaculum marinum | reverse complement strand
CAATAAATTTATACAACCAAATAAGATTACATTTATCTTTAGACTTTAAAACACCAAATATGGTATATAAATTATCAGCTTAAATTAATTATTAACCTGTAGCCATATTTCAGGACTAGACATTTGAGAAATGACGAAATACATTCAAATTTTTATAATCCTTTTGACATTATCTGCTTGCGGACAAAATGTGACTGAAATGAAAACACCTGAAAATGTGAATGAAAAATTTGCGGAATTTACAGCAAAGAAAAAGTTCGTAGAAGAAAATTTTTATCCTGGAATTGCAGACGAAAAAATGCGACCAGTTTTTACGGAAAAAATAAACCAAATCG
>NZ_RPFJ01000087.1 GCF_003813905.1 Aureibaculum marinum | reverse complement strand
TTATGTAATGGAGATAATAATGGAGCGATAGATATCACTGTTGTAGGAGGAGTAGGTCCATATAATTATTCATGGACAACATCAGATGGTAGCGGTTTAGTAGCGACAGATGAAGATCAGACAGGCTTAACTGCAGGTACCTATGCAGTTACAATTACCGATGCTAATGGAGCAACAACTACAGGAAGTTATGAAATAACAGAACCATCGGCCTTAACTATTTCTGAAGATTCTGTTATTCATGAAAATTGTGGTAATTCTAATGGAGCGATAGATATCACTGTTGTAGGAGGAGTAGGTCCATATAGTTATTCATGGACAACATCAGATGGTAGCGGTTTAGTAGCGGCAGATGAAGATCAGACAGGTTTAAGTGCAGGTACATATGCAGTTACAGTAACTGATGCTAATGGATGTACCATATCATTAAATTCTACTGTTAACGAGAATCTTCCTCCTGTAATCACTAATGTAACATCAACTAACCCTACAAAGGCAAGTTGCCCTGCATTAAATGATGGTACAATTACAATTTCTGCAACTGGTTCTAATTTAGAGTATAGTATAGATGGAGGAGCTTCATATCAAAGTTCTAATATATTTAGTAATTTAGTAGCATCAGGTTCTCCTTACACTATTGTAGTAAGAGACGCTGTAACATTATGTTCTGTTGTAAATCCTACAGATGTAACTCTAGTTTCACCAGGTTGTAATGCAAATGTTATAGTTACAAAATCACAAACTGCTGGTCCATCTACGGTTAATTCTATTAATCAAGTATTAGGATATACTATTACACTTAAAAATGACGGGGATTTAGATTTAACTAATGTAGATGTAGAAGACACTTTACCAGATGGAAGTATAGCAACCTTGAGTTCAGTAGTAGAAAGTATCACTGCAAATGGTATTTTAGAAGTAGGCGAGACTTGGACGTATACGACAAGTTATACAACAACATTGGCTGATTTCCAGAGAAAAGCAGATTCTAATATTAATATAATTAATACTGTTTCAGTAACTGCAGATCAGATTACAACTGCTGAAACGGATACTGCTGAAACACCAATTGAATATGCGGATTTAAGTATCACAAAAGCAGTGAGTACAACTTCACCAAATGTTGGTGATATAGTAACCTTTACAATAACTGTTGTAAATAGTGGTAATAATGCTACTGGAGTAACAGTTGAAGATGTTGTACCTAGTGGATATGGTTCTGTTACGGCAATAACCTCAGGGGCCACAGTATCTGGAAATACTATTAGTTGGTCAGGTTTAACTGTTTCAACGGGTACCCCAACAGTATTAGAATTTACAGCTCAAGTTTTAGCTACAGGTGATTATGGAAATAGAGCAGAAATTACGGCTTCTGATTTTGTTGATCCCGATTCAGATCATACATCTAGTTATGACACTGATGATTATAGTGATGGTGAAACAGATGATGATGAAAGTAATGTTGTTACTATTAACCCATCAGCAGTATCAGATATAAGTATAACAAAAACTGTAAATAACGGCACTCCAAATGTAGGTTCAGATGTGGTATTTACAATAGAAGTGACAAACAATGGGCCAAGTGATGCAACAGGAGTTCAGGTAACAGATATATTACCAAGTGGATATACTTATGTTTCGGATAATGGAGCAGGGGCTTATGTAGAAAGTACAGGTTTATGGACAGTTCCAACGATAACAAATGGAGCTACACAGAGTTTAGAAATAACAGCTACTGTAAATGCGGTTGGAGATTATACGAATGTTGCAGAAGTTACAGCATCAGATAATTTAGATCCTGATTCAACTCCAGATGATGGAGCTGGAGACGATTTTGATAGTGTTGCTACTATTCCAGTACCAGTTTCTGACTTGTCATTAACTAAAACAGTTAACAATCCAACACCTAATGTAGGTTCAAATGTGATATTTACTTTAACTGTAAATAATTCAGGACCAAGTATAGCAACGGGAGTAGAAGTAACAGATCTATTGCCAAGTGGATATACATATGTTTCAGACAACGGAGCCGGATCTTATGATGAGGCATCTGGAGTTTGGACTGTTGGAGATATATCAAATACTTCTTCAGCTTCTTTAGAAATAACAGCTATTGTAAATGCAACTGGAGATTATACAAACGAAGCAGAAATTACAGCATCAGATAATTTAGATTCTGATTCAACACCAGGAGACGGAACAGGTGATGATTATGCTACTGCAGGAATCAATCCATCAGCAGTATCAGATATAAGTATAACAAAAACTGTAAACAACGGCACTCCAAATGTAGGTTCAGATGTGGTATTTACAATAGAAGTGACAAACAATGGGCCAAGTGATGCAACAGGAGTTCAGGTAACAGATGTATTACCAAGTGGATATACTTATGTTTCGGATAATGGAGCAGGAGCTTATGTAGAAAGTACAGGTTTATGGACAGTTCCAACGATAACAAATGGAGCTACACAGAGTTTAGAAATAACAGCTACTGTAAATGCAGTTGGAAATTATACGAATGTTGCAGAAGTTACAGCATCAGATAATTTAGATCCTGATTCAACTCCGGGTGACGGAACAGGTGATGACTATGCAGCAGTGAGTACGACACCAAATCCTGTTTCGGATTTAAGTATCACAAAAACTGTAGATAACAACGTACCTGCAGTAGGAAATAATGTAACCTTTACATTAACGGTAAGTAATGCAGGTCCAAGTGACGCTACTGGTGTAACTATAGAAGATGTTGTACCTAATGGTTATGATAATGTTACAGCAATAACCTCAGGAGCAACCGTAACTGGAAATACAATTGTATGGGACAATCTGAACATAAGTTCAGGTTCTGATGCAACCTTTGAATTTACTGCAAGAGTTCTTGCAAGTGGAGATTATGGAAATAGAGCTGAGATTACAGCTTCTGATAATCTTGACCTAAATAGTGATCCAAATAGTAGTTTTGATGTAGACGATTTAGGTGATGGAATTGCAGATGATGACGAGAGTGACATTGTTAATGTGAGTCCAACTGCGGTCTCTGATTTATCAATGACTAAAACAGTTAATAATACTACACCGTTAGTGGGGTCTGATGTAATATTTACATTAACTGTAATTAATAATGGACTAAGCAATGCAACTGGTGTGGAAGTTACTGATCTATTACCTGATGGTTATACTTATGTTAGTGATAATGGAGCAGGAGCATATGATGAAACCACAGGAGTATGGACAGTTGGTAATATTGCATATGCAACTTCAGCTTCTTTAGAGATTACGGCTACTGTTAATGCAACAGGTAATTATACCAATAATGCTGAAGTAACAGCATCAGATAATGCTGATCCTGATTCAACACCAGGAGATGGAACAGGTGATGATTTTGCAACAGTAGATACAAACCCAATCCCAGTATCTGATTTATCAATGACAAAGTCAGTTGATGATGTTGCTCCATTGGTAGGATCTGATGTAGTATTTACATTGACAGTAAATAATGCAGGTCCAAGTGAAGCTACTGGTATTGAAGTAACAGACTTGTTACCATCAGGATATGTTTATGTAAGTGATGATAGTGCTGGAAATTATGTTCCTGCAACAGGAGTATGGTCTGTACCAAGTCTGGCAAGTGGTGACACAGCTGAAATTAACATTACAGCAACTGTTTTGGCAACAGGAAATTATAATAATTCTGCTGAAGTAACGGCTTCTGATAATACAGATTTAGATTCTACGCCGGATAATGGAGTTACAACTGAAGATGATTATGCGATGGTAGAAGTAAATCCACAACCAGTATCTGACCTAAGTTTAGTAAAATCGGTGAATGACTTGAATCCAACAACAGGAGATATAGTGACCTTTACATTACTAGTTAGTAATGATGGTCCAAGTGAGGCCACTGGGGTTAATGTACAAGATGTTGTACCTGATGGTTTTGGTAATATTACGGCCATAACAAATGGTGGTATATTAACTGGAAATACAATTAATTGGAATGGACTAACTATTGCAAATGGAACAAATGTTTCATTGAGCTTTAATGCAGAAGTATTAACTGATGGTACAGATACTACTACTAGTTATTACAACAAAGCAGAAATTACAGCTTCTGATAATATAGATCTTGATAGTGATTTCAATGCAAGCTTTGATGTTGATGACCTTAATGACGGTATTACAGATGATGATGAAAGTATTGTAGATAATATTGTTGTCAATTTCTTACCTACAGCTCAAGACGATGATGTGTTTGTTGTAGAAAACTCTAACAATAATAATATTATGGTGTTAGAAGATAATGGTAATGGTATTGATGACTTTGGTAGAGATGGTGCGAGTACAACTGCTATTGTAATTGTTACAGGACCTAACAACGGTACTGCATCAGTGAATGATAACGGTACTCCAAATGATCCAACTGATGATTATATAGTTTATACTCCTAATACTGATTTTGTAGGTGGTGATACTATCACTTATAGAATAGAAGATAGTAATGGAGATACAGATACTGCAACAGTTACTATTGAGGTATTAGTAGATACGGATGGTGATGGAGTGCCTGATATTTATGATGTGGATGACGATAACGATGGTATAGTTGATACTGTTGAAGGAACAATTGATTCCGATGGAAATGGTATCCCTGATAGTCTAGATATAGATTCTGATAATGATGGTATTCCTGACAATGTGGAAGCTCAAACTACTGACGGTTATATTGTTCCTTCAGGTGTAGATTCTGATGGTAATGGTTTAGATGATGCTTATGAGTCAAGTCCAGGAGCTGGAGAAGGATTAACTCCAGTAGATACAGATGGAGATAGTACTCCTGATTATTTAGATTTAGATAGCGATAATGATAATGTATTAGATGTTATTGAAGGTCATGATCACAATGGAGATGGTATGATTACAGTTGATGATGCACCATCGGGTTACCCAACACCTATTTATTCAGGAGTTGATACTGATGGAGATGGTCTAGATGATGCCTTTGAAGGTGCAAATGCCAATGATGGATATATCATCAATAATGAGATAACTAATCCTGCAACAGATCTTCCTGATTTTGATGGTAATGGAGTGCCAAACTTCAGAGATACTGATGATGATGGTGATGGAATTGCTACAATTGATGAAGTTCTTAACCCAGGAGATGATCCATTTACTTTTGATTTCGATGGTGATTTACAACCAAACTATTTAGATATTGATGATGATAATGATGGAATCTTAACTTTAGTAGAAGGTGATGAAGATTCAGATAATGATAATAAT
Organism: Aureibaculum marinum; assembly: GCF_003813905.1. Lineage (GTDB taxonomy): Bacteria > Bacteroidota > Bacteroidia > Flavobacteriales > Flavobacteriaceae > Aureibaculum > Aureibaculum marinum. The sequence goes on along the minus strand of NZ_RPFJ01000087.1, from coordinate 1,207 downwards.
CCTAATTATCTTGATATCGATTCTGACGGAGATGGTATTCCAGACAATGTAGAAGCTCAATCTACAACAGGTTATATAACACCTTCAGGAGTAGATTCAGATGGTAATGGTCTTGATGATGCTTATGAAACAACACCTAGCAGTGGAGAAGGTCTTACTCTTGTTGATACTGACGGAGATGATACACCTGATTATTTAGATGAAGATTCTGATAATGATGGAGTATATGATTATATCGAAGGGCATGATCATAATCACGATGGGCATCCAGATGTTGAGGCAACTGGTACAGATACAGATGGTGACGGGTTAGATGATGGTTTTGAAGGTGGTAATTTGAACGATTACGATGTTAATGATGAAATCGATGATCCAGCAAATCAATTGCCTAATTTCGATCTTAATCCAACACCAGAAGCAACAAATGATGATGTTGATTATAGAGATGCTGATGATGATAATGATGGTGTGCCAACATTTGAAGAAGATGATAATGAAAATGGTGTTTGGTATGATGACGATTGTGATTTCGATGGTTACCCAAATTACTTAGATGTTACATCATGTACAATAATCCCAGAGGCATTCTCACCAAATGGAGATGGCGATAATGATTATTTTATAGTACCATTATTAAGTAAATATCCAGATTTCAGAATTGAGATTTATGACAGATGGGGTTCTAAAGTTTATGATTATAGTAATGAAGGTAGGTCACCAGTTGAATGGTGGGACGGATATTCTGATGGTAAAATTACTATTCAGAAAGATCAAAAAGTACCAGTAGGAACCTACTATTATATCATATATTTTAATAAAGACAATAGAAAACCTGTAACAGGTTGGGTATATGTAAATTATTAAAAATAACTTCAAAGAAAGTCTAACATGACTTTCTTTGAAGCTTTTAAATATTATAAATAGTTTTACCCATTGAATAAGTAATAAGTGGAAAGTAGGATTTTATCAATAAATCCATATAATTATTTTAACATATAAATTTAATTTGATATAATCAATTTAAATAAGTAGGAGATGTCTTACTGAAAGTGTTATAGTATAGATAGAACAACAATTATACAAAGTTAATTATGAGAATAATATCAGTAATTTTACTAATAATATTAGGATTATGTACAATTGAAGGGCATAGTCAACAAGATCCTCAATATACCCAATACATGTACAATATGAATATTGTAAATCC
>NZ_RPFJ01000086.1 GCF_003813905.1 Aureibaculum marinum | reverse complement strand
ACATTAGAAGATGGTGGTACGGTTGATTTATCTAATTACTTAGACAATACAGATAATCAAAAGATATCTGACTTTAGTTTGAATGGTACTATCTTAACTATTACTTTAGAAAATGGTAATACCCAAACTGTTGATATTGCTAGCTCTAGTTCAGATGATCAAAAATTAAGTATTGATAATAACATCTTAACATTAGAAGATGGTGGTACGGTTGATTTATCTAATTACTTAGACAATACAGATAA
>NZ_RPFJ01000085.1 GCF_003813905.1 Aureibaculum marinum | reverse complement strand
TAGGTGTTGAATCTAGATCGGCTTGTGAGCTATTTATTATTTCTGCTTGGTTAATAAACTCTCCACAAACATCAACTGTGACACTATATTCTAGGGTAGCACTGTTATTACTTCCGCCTGATGTTGTTAAGGTACCTAAGGCCCATTCTAATCTTCCTGTTGCTGAATCATAAGTTACCGTACCTTGACTTACTGTATAATTTGATGCTATATGGTTATAGCTAAAATCTGTTGGTATTATATCTAACACCTCTATGTTATTTGCTGTTCCCGGACCATTATTAGTTACTGTAATGGTAAATGTTATTACATCACCTTGGTCGGGATTACTATTATCAACCGTTTTACTTAATTCTAAGTCCGCTTCTCCATTGATATTAGTATCTGTAACTGTATTATTACTTGGATCTGGATCATTAGAATTTGCTGGATTGGTAACCGTAGCTGTATTTACTAAGTCGCCAGTAAAAGTCAAAGGTATAGATACATCTACTGTATAGGTGATTGTTCCATTAACAGGAAGATCTACTACGTCATTTATTGCTCCGGTTTGTGTCCCTGAAATTGTAGTTGTGCTACCCGATGATGCTACTGCTGTATATGACACATTTGCTTCTGGAATTCCAATAGGCACTGCATCTGAAACCATTGCCCCTAACACTCCAAAAGGACCATTATTGGTAACTTCAATAGTATAAGTAGTTGTGGTACCTGGAACATATTGTGAAACTCCATCAGTTTTCGTTATTTCTAAATCGGCATCAAAGGTAATCGGAGCTGTTACACAATGAGCTCCATCATTTCTGTTAGAAACTTGACCCGCAGAAATTAAAGTTCTTGATCCATTTGTGATATTAAATTGATAAAAACCTCCTAAATAGTTCTCTCCTCCATAGAGCTCACCTGTACTACTGGTAAATAATGCTCCAAATGCTTTTATTGGATTGGCTCCTCCTATCGCAAGAACCTCTCCCGTAGTTACGTTAATACTATATAACACACCATTAGACGTATCAACACCATACAATAAGCCATTAGTAATATTATAGGCTATATCTGAAAGTCTTACACTTGCTGAAAGAGTAATTGTATTAGTGACTGTCTGACTAACTACATCAATCTGATATAGAGTATTTCCATATACAAATGGTAAAATATAATAATTCCCATTATCATCTATCTCTCCTGTAACATAGTTTGAAACAGGTAAACCTGCAATAGAACCTAAATTTACAGTGGTTCCATCACTATCTACCCTTACTAAATTAGTAGAATCTCCTTGAATACCATAAATAAAACCATCTATAGGATTAAATCCTATTGCATTATATTCTATACCATGGCTATTTGTTCCAATAGCATTAACAGTAAATGGATTTGTGCTAGATACATAATCATATAAAGTTGTGGGTGTTGACACATCTCCTTGACTTAAATATATTGAATTATCACAAGGAAATGGATTGGCTAAATCTCGAAAATCAACATCGCCTCCTGTAGAGGCATCACTATCTCCATCTGGTAAGATTACAGCTCCTGTTAACGGATTATCAATTGTTCCTCCTACATCTGAATAGCCTGTTGTGGCATCTGTAGCATTGTCTAATCCATCATTGTCTGAGTCATTTCCTGTTAAGGTTATGCCTGCTTCCACAGTATCATTTACTCCATCATTATCTGAGTCTAAATCTAAATAATCTGGACTATCTGTTCCATCAGTATTTACTGGTGTTAAACCGTTGGTGTAATTTGTATATACTCCATTAACATCTACGGTTCCACTAGCGGCTGTATAGCCTGTTGTGGTTTGGGCTTCTACATTATCTGGTATGCCATCGCCATCACTGTCTAAATCTAAGAAGTTTGGAATAGTATCAGTATCATCAGTGCTTTCTGCAATGGTATAGTTGATTCGTTCATTGTCTGGATGATCTTGTACTACATCTGGCAATCCGTCTGCTCCAACTGAACCATTTACTTGACCATTTGTATGTGGTTGGTTATGCCCAACTTCAACAGCATCAAAAATTCCGTCATTATCACTATCCAAGTCGAAAGCATCAATCACTCCATCTCCATCAGTATCTTGACATGAGCCGTCTTTTACCAATCTAACATTATCTAATGCTGCTCCTGCACTCGTACTTCCAGATGGTGGAGTAGCTTCAAATGAAATGGTAGTGGTTGCCGTGGTTGCTACAAAAGAAACTTGATAATAAAACCAATTTTTAGGACCGATAATGCCATTAATTGGCCCTTGTGCAAAAGTAGTTAAGGTCTGATTAACCAAATTGTTAGAATCTGAATCTGTTACTTTAGCATTCAGCGTTACAACACTCCCTGATGAATGACCAACGTCTTCTCCCCAATAAAACGATAAGGTGTAAGACTCGCCTACCTCAGTAGATATCGTCTGCCAAATAGTATTATTTACACCTCCTGAATGGGTATTGTTTCCTAAAACATCAATGTATTGATCGCCATCATACGATGCTGCAAAATCATTTGGCGTCCAAGAAAAACTTCCACTTGTTACCCAACCATCTAAATTATGAGTTTGATTCCAACCGTATAGACTATAGTTATTAATTGTTTGTCCGATAAACGTTCCTCCTGATTCTGTATTTGGACCAGGAAATTCTGTAGTACTTGAAAAATCTTGTGAGTCAAAACTGCCATTTATCAATAAATTGCCACACCCTTCATCTGTATCTAATATCCCATCATTATCGTCATCTACATCGTCTTCATCTGGTATACCATCTCCATCATTATCTGGCCTATTATCCGTAGCATCTCTATAATCAACATCGCCTCCACTACTTGCATCTTTATCTGAATCTGTTAAAACTACTGAACCACTTAATGGATCGTCAACCATTCCTCCTGGATCTGAATAGCCCGTTGTTGTGTCTAATAAATCATCCAAACCATCATTGTCTGAATCTAAATAACTTAAAGTAACTCCTGATTCTGTTGTATCACTAGAACCATCATTATCTGAATCTAAATCTAAATAATCTGGATTGTCGGTACCATCTGTATTTACAGGTGTTAAACCTTCTGCCGAACCCGGACTTAACTCATAAGAATCATCTAAACCATTGCCATCACTATCTATGCCACTTGGTGCGGTGTATCCCAATGTAGTTTGGGCTTCTACATTATCTGGTATGCCATCGCCATCACTGTCTAAATCTAAATGATTGGGTATGCCATCGTTATCAGTATC
>NZ_RPFJ01000084.1 GCF_003813905.1 Aureibaculum marinum | reverse complement strand
TCTATGCCACTTGGTGCGGTGTATCCCAATGTAGTTTGGGCTTCTACATTATCTGGTATGCCATCGCCATCACTGTCTAAATCTAAATGATTGGGTATGCCATCGTTATCAGTATCGATACAACTTCCACTTACCAAAACTGAATTAACAACTTGATAAGTATCCGTACCTTTTCTAATCTCAGCTTTAAAAATACTGTTACCTCCTTGATCCCAATAAACGACATCAATAGGATAAGTACCACTAGATGCAATTGTAAATTCATTATGAGTTCTGGTAGTTGGACTTTGATTTCCATCAAAAATAGCAACTACATTCCCGTCAATTCTTACCCTATAGCCATCATCAGATCTAATACGCATATTATATGTACCTGTCTCCAAATAAATTGAACCACTCATTAACAACACTCCTCTATTGGTATTTCCTGGATCATTACTTAATGATATTGCATCATGTGCCAAGAAACTTTGCAAATTAGTACCCATACCAATACTACTATTAAGAGGATAATCTAAATTCGTAGCTATAAAAGTTGCATCTGGAGTTCCCGTAGTTGCCGCTAATGCAGTTGCAACATTATTTACAACATCATTAGTACCATAATATTCCCCATTTAAACCTCCACAACCTTCCAGTACATCTAAAATTCCATCATTATCATCATCTACATCGCAAACATCATTAATACCATCACCGTCAGTATCTAATCCCGAAGGGTCTGCACAAGGTTCATAAACAGTAACTGTAGCTGTATCTGATTTTCCTGCACCAGGACAAAGAGAAACATCAGCATCAGAAATAGTATACGTAAAAGTTGTTCCTGGAAAAGCTGTACCAGCACTGTAAGTATAGGTTACCAGTCCTGCATCGGCATCATCAATAGTTACAGAACCAATAGCAGGTTGTGTAATGCTTTCTATAGCAAAATTATCTCCATCAGGTTCTGAATCATTATCAAATAAACTTATTTGCACGGAAACTGTATTCCCATATGGTACGATTTCTATGTCGTCATTTGCAATTGGAGCATTCGGATTTTGAAGTGTCTCAGCATCTGTAGTGGTTAAAGAATAATGATTTGTACCTGAAATTGTACTTGGCTGTGCTACTGCAGTAGCTATTAATCTTGTAATTGTACCTGTTGCACTATTATAAAGATTAGGATAATGCACTTCTATTAAATATGGCTGATTTTCACCAAAAGGCAAACCAAAATGTACTTTTGGAGATTGCTGTGTTCCGTGCCCAAATACGCCATTAACCTGACGCAATCCACTTATAATATTCCCATCACAATCTTTTATCAAAACATTTGTTCCAATGGCCGTTCTACCCGAAAAACCTCCCGTTGTTCCGTCTGGGTTTCTATCTTCTGTTACATCAACTATGAGGTGATTATTTCTATTTGCAGCTGGAAGATTGTTTATATATAACTGATTGGCACTACCATTAATATTTATATAAATATCTAAATCTCCATCATTATCAACATCTACCATGGTTGCTCCTTCTCCATCTCGTCCTACATTAAACGATTGAGAATTATCAAGTATAAAAGTCATAGGAGAACCACTATTAACAGTTCCTGGGGCAGGACTAGGGCTATTCAATTGATTGATGAATAAGTAACTTCTACTATTCCCTATTAATATAACATCAATATCTCCATCATTATCAATATCTCCACCTGCCAAGGCATCAATTCGAGCTGATGACGACCCTGAACTCGTACTAGCTGGTTGGGGTAACCCTGGAAAAACACTGGCACCTAACGGTGTCCATATTCCTGGACCATCATTTCTAAAAATTTGGGTTGTTCCGTTTTCTGTCCATACAGCATCTAAATCACCATCGTTATCTAAATCCCACAAGCCATTTCCTCCTTTATTAGAGTTCTCTGCTTGGGCTAAATCGGCTCCAATTGTAAAAGTACCTCCTTGATTTAAAAAGAAATCATTCTCATCACGTTTACGCATAAAAATATCTACCCATCCATCATCATTAACATCAGCAGCTGTACCATAATCACCATCAGTAGCATACTGATTGAGTCCATATTCTGTTACGCCAGATCCATTTCCTGATGTAATGTGAGAAAACAATGATGCTGGAGCTGGATTTACGATAGCATGTGTATTATGATTTATATAATTATTTCTGAGTAATTCAATACCATAACCATGGTTATCGAAGAAAATATCTAAATCACCATCCCCTTCAAAATCAAAAACACCAACACCTTCTGAATTTATCGGATTAATTTGAATTGTAGCATTTCCTGTTCTTCCAACAGTTATTGGATCCGTTCCGCCAATTCCATCTCCAAAAGTTCCAGACGGATTTTGAATAAATATTTGTAGAGCTTTTAGATTTCCAGTGCTAGCATCGGTATTCATAATAAAATCAGGGCGACCATCATTATTCAAATCGCCCCACACTGCTTGTCTTTCTGCTTTTTGATTTAACATTCCAGGAACTAGCGTAGGTTGTACATTGGTAAAAGTACCATCACCATTATTCCTCATTAAATAATTACGTTGTGATGTACTATTCACTAAAACAAGTACATCTAAATCCCCGTCATTATCATAATCGGCCCAGGCATGACCACCATCTTTACTACCTCCTATATTTAAATTGTATATAGCAGCATTTTCCGAAAAAGTAGTTTGAGCTACTAAGTGGGAAGATAGCAACAACATTAATGTTATTACAATTGCATTTAATTCTTCTTTTTGTCTGATCAAAACTGATTAATTATTAAACTTTCTAATACCATTACCATTCACTAAAATGATAATGCTTAAAATAGTTATTTGTTTAACGTAATCATTGTTTCATAAGACAATTATTCTTTAATAATTAAAATAACACCATAGAAAAACCCTACTCTGCATAACAGCTACAGTAAGGTTACAGGTTCTTTTAATATTTAAAGTTCAATCGCCAATAATGAAACAATTTCATTGACAAAAGATTTCTCCAATAAATCTATTCTATTCTCCACTTATTATTGAAGCAAATATAAAAACATGAACTTTAAATACAAAAAAAATGTTAATAACCTAAAAAAAATGTTAATAACTTTGTTAATTACTTAACAACATTACAAACGTAATCTATTGGTTTATATTGCATTAAAGTAAATAATATGTTTTTACATAATTCCACAACTTAAATGTTAATATCATAAGTATTAACATTTAGACAACTTTAATGTTTCTCCCAGAAAAAATATCTAATTACCAAAACAGAGCTATTAATATTTTGTTTAACTAAAAAAAGAATTATTAAACAAACTTAAAAATAGTATAGTGAGAACAGAAAACTGCAAGTAGTATACAACAATGAATCAATAACTTATACAATACTGAAAATTTCTAGAGAATAATTTTTACAATAAATTATTAATACCTTACTATTTTAATTACCACTATTAGGTGTTGAATCTAGATCGGCTTGTGAGCTATTTATTATTTCTGCTTGGTTAATAAACTCTCCACAAACATCAACAGTAACCCTATATTCTAGGGTAGCACTGTTATTACTTCCGCCTGATGTTGTTAAGGTACCTAAGGCCCATTCTAATCTTCCTGTTGCTGAATCAAACGTTACTGTACCTTGACTTACTGTATAATTTGATGCTATATGGTTATAACCAAAATCTGTAGGTATTATATCTAACACCTCTATGTTATTTGCTGTTCCCGGACCATCATTGGTTACAGTAAGGGTAAATGTTATTACATCGCCTTGGTCGGGATTACTATTATCAACTGTTTTTCTTAAACTTAAATCAGCTCCGTCTAAGACGTCTCTAAAATCAACATCGCCTCCTGTAGACGCATCACCATCTAAATCTGGTAAAATAACAGGTGCTATTAAGGGATTATCAATCGTTCCTCCCGAATCTGAATAGCCTGTTGTGGCATCTGTAGCATCGTCTAAACCATCATTATCTGAGTCATTTCCTGCTAAAGTTATGCCTGCCTCCACAGTATCATTTGCCCCTTCATTATCTGAATCTAAATCTAAATAATCTGGATTATCTGTTCCATCGGTATTTATTGGCGTTAAGCCTTCTGATGCACCTGGTGAAGTTTCGTAAGCATCATCTAATCCATTGCCGTCACTATCTATGCCACTTGGTGCTGTATATCCCAATGTAGTTTGGGCTTCTACATTATCTGGTATACCATCTCCATCACTATCTAAATCTAAATGATTAGAAATACCATCTCCATCACTATCACATAATGTTCGACCAAATAAAGCATAGGCAACTAAATCTCCTGATCCAATACCTGTACTATGTATTGTAATTTCAGAAACAAGCGTAGACCCTAACCCTTTTAACAGTAAGGTTTGATCATTAACAGCTCCTGGCGAACTATAAACACCTGTAGCTCTATTATAGTTAGAGACATTACCTAATACAGGAACAAAAACTCCATTTGGTAAACCTCCATTTACAGTAAAAAATATTTTTGCATCTGGACTTGGAGTTCCGCTAATAGCACCATCAAGATCTATAAAATAAAAGGCAATATCTGATGCTGGTACTGGAGCACTAAAAGTAATTTGAAAAGCTACATCTCCATCATTTGCCCATCGCTCTTCTCCTCCATCAGAATTAATATTAAAGGTATTCTGACCATCTATCAAATTCGCAACATTGGTCTGAATTATCGATTCTGGCCTTGCAATTGAAACCATTGAGGTTGTTTGACCTATCCAATTACCTGAACTATTTTGAGCTAGAAACCCCGAACACTCTTCTTCAATATCTAGTATTCCGTCATTATCATCGTCTATATCACAAAAATCGTATACTCCGTCACCATCGGTATCAACTACCACAGGATCTAACGTAACCGTTACATTAAGTGTTCCTACTTTAAAGTTATTGGTATTTGCATTTTCTATTATTCTATACTCCAAGGTATAGGTTTGTCCTAATTGAGCATTTGCACCAACATCAACAGACCCATCAGAATTGACCGTCAGGACACCTTCTGGGTCAGGTGTTTCAACAGAAACAGAGAATTCCGTTTGGTTTACAGGCAATCCCTCAACAGTATCGTTATCCATGACATTACCTACATTGACCTGCTCCATGTTTGAACAAACAACCGTTACATCAATATCATCTTGAACAGCAGTTAACGAAGACGCAATAATATTGATGGTTACAATGGTGTTACTCACCCCAGAACAAAGACCTTCTACCTCGTATTGAAATTGATAAGTACCTACAGAAAGAGAAGAAGCCTCCAATATCTCGTTATTCAATGCTCCCGTATTGGACAAATCTGTCCATTTCCCATAGTTATCGTAAGGACCGGTTACATAATCGAACAAATTCAATATCCCGGCATCGGATTGGACGATATCTAGCGTTTGCCCAGTTCCGGCTTCAGGAGCAGGAGCCGGTGTTTGGATTTCAAAACTTAGGGTTTGGGTTGTACAAGTGTTTGGATTTACACCATAGCTAATGTTGGCATGGTAGATTCCTCCATCTGAACTCTCGTTAAAAGGTGTAAAATTAAGGGTATTACCCGTTCCTATTACTGTAGAATCACTATCTTTTGTCCATTCAATATCTAAAAAAGATAAGCCTGCTACAAATAAAGTCCCATTTTCCCCATCACATAAATTACTTGGTCTGATAACAGGTGTTTTAACAGCATCTGTTTTAAATTGGAACAACCGCACATTTCCGCAACCATCTTCTACTTCAACAGTATATTCTCCGGCTGCTAATTCTGAAAATACCGGACTTGTCCCATTATCTATAGTAGAAATGGCCTCTCCATTAAATTCTGTTATTCTATAGGTTAAAGGTACTACCCCCAAAGCATCGACCACCAAACTAGCAGTGCCGTTCGCACAACCAAACACGTAATAATCCTCTAAAGTCACACCTGTTTCAGAAACACTAAAAGTATCAACTTCTTCATAGCAATATTGTGCAGTCCCCAAGCCATCGCCATAAATTTGATATCTTAAAATCACTCTAAAATCACCTGATGATACTATATTGGTTAAAGCCCCAGAATAATTTCCGCTAGAACTACTTCCAGAGATATTAAAATCTAGACCTGTACTACTAGTTATATTATCCCCTTCAGTATATAAATTACCAGTTGTTGGATGCCCCCATTGCTCGGACTCTGGATAATATTTCTGTAAATACAATCTCGGCAAATAATAATATAAATCCGTAACACTAGCCTCTACATTAAAACTACCACAGTTAAAAGTTGGAGTTATTGTAGTTGTATAATCACGAGGAACGTCATTAAACGTAATATCCTTTGTTACAGTAACACCGCAGCCTTCAACTGTTCCTTCAAAAGTATAATCTCCTACAGGTATAGAACTTATATAAAAACGACCATTAGAAGTACTAATATAAGAGGTCATATCTACAGGTAAAGGACCATAAATATCAATAAACTCGGTTGGAGCAGCAGTTACACTTATTGTAGCAAAATCGTCATCAGGCATATAAACATAAGCAGAAACAAATCCTTCTTCACAAGACGGCCTGGACCTATAATATACATTATATGATGATGAATTTGTCACAGTTACCGTATCAGTTAGGGTTTCACCACAGGATGTAACTTCTACAGTATATGTTCCTGCGGGAACACCAACAGAACTTGAAGTTCCAAAATATTCAGTTGTAGGAGAGGATAAAATTGCCGAGTACGCTCCAGGTTCAAAATTCGTATTATAATTGGCTGGATCAAAACCATCTGGGTATTCTGTAAAGGTAATTATTGTTGGTCCTACTAAATAATCATAATTCATTAACCGTAGATATCTTGTTCCACATGTTGCATCGGAGGCATTTAAATCTACATCCCGTGTTGGGGTAACTGTATCTGATTTGGAATAAGTAACACCACAAGCATCTGTAATTGTTGTGGTATAAGTATATGTTTCCCCACTGGTAAATGGCATATCGAAGTAAACATACTGACCAGACGTTAGAGTAAGGTTAAGAGTAGTTGCTGTAGGGCTAGTAAACACAACCTCTATTTGTATAGGATATTTTATAGCAGGAGCAGTACCACTGTCGTATACTATTCTATTTCTAAAAGTGATGGTATTACAGTCTGGTCCGTCTTGTTCATAAAAAAATATATTATATGTGGCGGTATCGTCATAATCAGTAGTTACTCCTAACACGGTAGTATCTCCACATTCGTCGGTCACAGCAACTCTATAATTGCCATCAGGCACATTTTCTAAAATATTAGACGTTTGTGCTGCTATAATTACATTGTCAGAAGTATCTAACAGTGAGTAGGTGACTGGATGACCAGCAGTTACATTTACTGTAATATTTGTTCCTGAACACCCATCGCTTAAATCTAAATCATAGGCTATCGGCTCAACATCTTCTAAAACTGTAACTTCTGCTATTTGTTCATTATTTTCAGCACCTATAGTTTGTACCGCTCTTATTTGATATACAGCAGCTTCTAAAGAGGTCAATGTGTATGATAGTGTACTCCCAATAGCACTAACATTATCAATAATATTAATTGGAACCGACGTATTAGGCAATTGATAAACCTGAAACTCAAATACCGCCCCCGACTCGGTATTATCAATATTGATAACAATTTGGCCGTTGCCAGTACAGGTTTCATTTACCGCAGTGAGCTGCATGGTAAACTCATTAATTTCTACCTCTTTGGCTAAAGCAATAACCTTCGCTTTTGGGTAAATTACTTTTTCAGCACGTAAATTATAAGTAAAGCTACTTACAATAAATAATAAAAAAAACGCAACTGCAAACGCTTTTACTTTATCCCCTTGTCTTGTCAAAACTAATCTATTACTAAACTCAATTAAGCAACACAATTCAACAAAATGTTAAAGCATAAAAGAGTTATTCATTAAACATAATCATCATTACATAAAACAATTACTCTTTATCAATAAAAATACCTATAAAAAAACTTACCTTGCCAAATAGCTACAGGAAGGTTACTAGGTCTTTTAAAATTAAAAAAGCAATCATCATTAATGAAACAATTTCACTGACAAAAGATTTTAAAAAAAATCTATACAATTCTCCTCTTATTATGAAAGCAAACATAAAAACATGAACTTTAAATGCAATAAAAATGTTAACAAACCAACAATAATGTTAATAATTTTACCAACACTCTTCTTGTTGAGAAAAATTTTAATAAAATGACTATCATCCTACCAAAGATTGATAAAATTCTTTAATAATATGATAAATTTATTTTCTATAATATTAACAACTAATTTATCTTAACACATATAAACATTTTAGAAAAATAACTATCTTAACTTCTTTAAGATTTAGTATTTGAATTTTACATTAAAAACTAATACCCTCATTTTGCAGAATTTACAAACCAACAATTAACAACACCTATTAAATCACACTCACAAAGTTTTATTTAAGACATCCATTATCAACTTATCTGTTTTAATTACCACTACTAGGTGTTGAATCTAGATCGGCTTGTGAGCTATTTATTATTTCTGCTTGGTTAATAAACTCTCCACAAACATCAACTGTGACACTATATTCTAGGGTAGCACTGTTATTACTTCCG
>NZ_RPFJ01000083.1 GCF_003813905.1 Aureibaculum marinum | reverse complement strand
TCATCAGTTACCTGAACAAATGCATCTGCATCTGCTACATTTCCATCTGCATCTTTAAAACGGATAAATGCCCATGCTTCATCAACGTCTTTTGTATAACTAAAAGTGATATCAACGGTACTATCTGCGGTAACTGTTGCTGGTGGGTTTACTATGGTAATTGAATTTGGTTCTGCTGAGCCATCTTCAACAATTACAGTTGCTCCATCTTCTGTGGCTAAATGACCCCAACCAGAATCAAATAATTGTGCTTGGAAATAATAATCTGTACCTGCTATTTTTGGCGTAGGTACACTTATAGTTACGGTGCCTGAATCATCAGTTACCTGAAC
>NZ_RPFJ01000082.1 GCF_003813905.1 Aureibaculum marinum | reverse complement strand
CAAACTGTCTCTCTTGGTGAAGATTACGTCGAAACCATCTGTGGTGATATTCATGAAGAATTAATATATACTTATGAGGTCTGTGAAACTATTTCTGATAATCCGTTTGTAGATCCATATGACGAGAAAGATAATAAAACTGTGCCTGAAGAAGATAAGGGTGATGGTAGTGAGGAAGAGCATATAATAAATAATTTATCAGATGTTGCAAATTGCGTATATAATAAATTAATACAAAAAAATGGTAATCTCTTTAAAACTACTATTGGAGTGTTTATAGAAAACCCTGATTATCATTTGCAACTAAACTCTGGCGGGGAATGTAACGAAGAAAATGACGATGGTTGTGCTAATCCTATTCATCTTGAAAATGGTTTAGTTATAATTAATATCCGAAATGAAGGTCGAGGTACTTTAGATTTGGCCGCAACATTATTGCATGAAGGTATTCATGCTGAAATTTATAAATATGTAGATGAATATAAAAAAGGATTAGACCCTAATGATAGACCAAATTTATTAGGATATTATTTTGAATGGGGAGCTAAAAATGGCCTAGATGTCGCGACTGCACACGCTCAACATCAACACATGGCTGATAATTATGTTAAGCCAATCGCTAAAGCGATTCGTGCATTAGATAATAATCGTTACCCCTTAGAAGATTATATGGGGTTTGGTTGGGATGGTTTACGTAAATATGGCTGGGATGGTTATTATGATAATGGGGTCTGGGTAAAGCTTGATAGAAAAGATGGTTATGAAGTAGCAAGAAAAAAAATACTTGATAACACAACCTTTAACAACAATTGTAATGAATAAAACAAGTTTAAAAAATAGTATCTTTATACTACTAATAATTGTTCTCGTATCATCTTGCAGTAAAGATAATTCTAAGATAGAAGAAAATAATAATTATAAAATTATCTCATTAATTTATGATGATTTAGCTAAGCCTATTGAGCCCGTATTTCCACCACCCCCTCCTGATAGTCTAAACTATGCATTCACTTCAAAAGATTCTACTAGAATTGACTCCCTCATAAATAAGATTAATGACGAAAGATCAAAAAGAAGATTTATTGTAGCCATTGATTCATTACTAAAACCTTACTCAAATGTTTCTTTAAATAATATTGATAAAAATTGTAGTGATTATACAAACATATTGTCAAAATTACAACAGCAAAAAGATACTCTTAAACTAGATATTTCTAGCATTGAAAATAGTAGAAATGATTCAACAATTTATTTTAAAAAAGAATTATTAACTGAAGATAGTAAAGATTTTTTTGAGTTTGA
>NZ_RPFJ01000081.1 GCF_003813905.1 Aureibaculum marinum | reverse complement strand
TATTTTAAAATATATGCCCAAGGTTTTATTAACAATAACATAATCATCAGGATTATCTATAATAGAAATTTGTGCATTACTGTTTTGAAAAACAAAATAAATGCAAATAATAAAAATAAAATTAACACTTTTTCTTGCCTTTTGCATCGGGTTTATTTTTAAATTCATTTATTAAAACTTGATTAATGGCTTCTAATTGAGCTTCTTCATCATCATCAAGATTTTCATCGTCATTGAAAAGTGTTAATTCTAAAGTATCTTCCAATCCAATCATCGCTAACTTTTCATAATAACTAAAAAATATTCTTTTATTCTATCACGTAATATGATTCCAACTTATAAATACAATCATTATTTTTCACCATAAAAACTTTGATGTCTTCAAAATACTCCCATAGTTCCC
>NZ_RPFJ01000008.1 GCF_003813905.1 Aureibaculum marinum | reverse complement strand
AATACTCATATCAATATTGGCTGTGGTAAAGATCAAAGCATTGAAGAGTTGGCTCTGATGGTAAAAAAAATTGTAGGATATAAAGGAGAAATAAATTGGGATAAGAATAAACCAGACGGTACTTTTCAAAAATTAATGGATGTTTCAAAATTAAATAATTTAAACTGGTATCCTAAGATAGATTTAGAGAACGGTTTGGAATCTGTTTATAATAATTATTTAAGGTATGCTTGATAAGTTAAAGAATAAAATTTCAACTGATTTGTCCGGTTTTATTTTTGGTAAACTAAGAACAAAAAGGTTAAAATTTTATTCGTTTATATGTTCCATATCAAGTTATTTGATTTTATATTTAAAAAATGTAACATTAGGTAAAAATTGTAAATTTTATGGAATACCTATATTTAATAGATCTTACAATAGTAAAATAACAATTGGTGACAACTGTACATTTAGATCGGATAAAACTTCCAATTTAATAGGTTTAAATAGAAAATGTATTATTTCAACATTTGGTGAAAATTCAAAAATTAAAATTGGTAAAAATTCTGGATTTAGTGGCACTGTGATTGGAGCTGCTAATTCTATCACTATAGGAAATAATGTTTTGTCAGGAGCAAATGTTTTAATTACTGATTTTGACTGGCATCCTATAGATCCTAAAACACGTCATACCAATATTGGTGTAAAAAATGCTCCTATTGTAATAGCTGATAATGTATGGCTAGGTATAAATTCTGTAATTCTAAAAGGTGTTACTATTGGTGAAAATTCAGTTATTGGAGCCAACAGTGTTGTTGTAAAAGATATTCCAGCAAATGTTATTGCTGCCGGAAACCCGTGTAAAATAATAAAGAAACTTGAGTAAAATAAGAAATAATAAAATTTTAATGTTAGGCTCTACGGGATTTCCGTTTGGGTCTGCAACAATTCAAAGACAAATACAGTTAGCAAAATCGCTAATTAATGCTGGTTTTGAGGTGTATGTTATAAACAATAGATGTTCTCATTTAAAATCCATTTCAAAAAGAGAAAACATAAAGGTTTTCGGAAACTATGAAGGCATTAGATACTTTTATTCTTCGTTGTTGCCTTACAAATCAGAAAATGTTTTAAAACGATTTTTTTTTAAAATTCTAGGGGCCATTAATGAGGTTATAGTTATATTTTATTTGAGAATTTTCAAAAAGTATAAATATATTTTTTTAAGAACACATCAATTAAAAACCATTAAATATTATAGCAAAATCTCTAAACTTTTAAACATAGAATTAATTTATGATTATGTTGAATTTTATGATTCTTTAGGGAATAGAGAAGGTTCTGACATAAAAACTTCTAAAATCAATAGTTTCGATTATAACTTTTTACAGTATGTAAATAAAGTTACTGTTATCAGTAATTTTTTAGAAAATCATGTTAACAAATTAGATCCTAATGTTAAAATGATAAAAATACCACCTATAATTGACTTTGATTATTTTGACAATATTAAAATAGAAAATAAATCAAATAATTTCTTTTTATTTTGTGGTTCAATTGCTTATCGTGATTTAGTAGAATTTATAATTAATTCATACATAAAATCTACAGCTAGAAAAAATAATATTAAATTAAAACTTGTTGTTAATGGTGATAAGGAACAAGTAGAAAGCTTAAAAAAACATATAATTGAGAAAGGATATCAAGATGATATATTTATATTATCAAAATTACCTTACTTAGAATTGATACAAATGTATAAATCGGCTAATGCACTTTTAATTCCTATAGGCAATAACAAACAAGATGA
The DNA here is from genome assembly GCF_003813905.1 of Aureibaculum marinum. Lineage (GTDB taxonomy): Bacteria > Bacteroidota > Bacteroidia > Flavobacteriales > Flavobacteriaceae > Aureibaculum > Aureibaculum marinum. The sequence continues at coordinate 110,482 of NZ_RPFJ01000008.1, read as the reverse complement.
CGCTAGGTTTCCTTTTAAGATATGCGAATATACAGCATCCAAAAGACCAATTATAACATCTAACTCTGGTGCTATTATAGAGTACTTTAAAGATAATCAAAATGCTTATATCGCAAAAGCTGAAGATATAGAAGATTTCTCTAAAAAAATTGATTTGGTTATAGAATATCCTGACCAAGCAAATGAAATTGGTAAAAATGGTTATCTCTTAGGAAAAAGAGTATTTAATTATACCTCCTACAGTGATGAATTAAAACAACTTTTCATTAGTTAAGTGAGATTAATTTTTATTGAATATTTTAAAAATATCATTGAGTTATACTTTATAAAATAACATTAAAGAAAGATTAAAGATCTCTATTAGTAAATAGAATTAATTGATTTGTATTAATTTAATTAAACCTTATTGCGATGAAAATATTATTTATCATAGAATCTTTAAAAGCTGGTGGAAAAGAACGAAGAATGGTATCATTAATAAAAGGTCTGTTAGAAACTAAGGATGTTAAAATAGAATTATTAATTCTTTCTAAAAACATTCATTACAGTGGTATAAATAATTTAGATATAAATATTCGTTTTCTTGAAAGGAACATAAAAAAAGACATAAGGATATTATCTAAATTTAACAATATTATAAATGAATTTAAACCCAACGTTGTTCATTGTTGGGATAATATAGCAGCTTTTCATTTTGCTCCTATCTGTAAACTAAAAAGAATTCCATTTATAAATTCAATGATATCGACAGCTCCACTAAAATTACCAATACTTTCAAAATGGTTTTTGTCCAACGCAATTTCTTACCCTTTTAGTGATATAATATTAACTAATTGTAAAGCTGGTTTAAATTCTTTCAGGGTTTCAAAAAAAAAGGGGAAATATATTTATAATGGATTTAATTTTGAGAGATTAAAAATTAAATTATCACCAGAACAAATTAGGAGTAAATTTAATATTACGCAAAAATATATAGTTGGAATGACTGCTGCTTTTCATGATAGAAAAGACTATATAACATTTGTAAAAGCTGGGAATAAAATTTTAAAAAATAGGAAAGATATTGTCTTCTTAGCAATTGGAGATGGTCCAACATTTGAAAACATTAAGAGTCAAGTAAATGATAACGTAAAGGATAATTTTAGGTTTGTAGGCCGACAGAAAGATATTGAATCAATAGTTAATATTTTCGACATTGGTTTATTATTAACAAATACAAATTGTCATGGTGAAGGCATCTCTAATTCTATAATGGAATATATGGCATTATCTAAACCTGTTATTGCAACAAAAGGGGGAGGAACTAACGAAATAGTAAATAATAATGAAACAGGCTTTTTAATTGAAAGTCATAATGAAGAACAACTAATTGAAAAAATAGAATATTTATTAGATAATAATCATATAAAGATAGAAATGGGAAAAAAAGGAAAAATGAGAATAGAAAAAGAATTTAATCTAAATAAAATGATTGATAAAACATATGAATTGTACAGTAAACAAATTAAAAAGGACTTAGAATAACATTTATTTATGAAAATTTTGATTGTAGTAGAATCATTACGTTCAGGTGGTAAGGAAAGAAGATTACTTTCATTAATAAAAGAATTATTAAAATCAAATTATGAGATAGAGTTAATTATTATGTCAAAATCAATACATTATAAAGAAATATTTGATTTAGATATTAATATTCATTTTTTTAATAGAAATATTGTAAAAGATATAAAAATCTTAACTAAGTTTAATACGTTAATAAATACTTTTAAACCTGATGTAGTGCATTGTTGGGACAATATAGCTGCATTTCATTTTGGTCCAATTTGTAAGATAAAAGGAATTCCTTTTGTAAATTCAATGATAACAACAGCTCCACCAAAATTACCTAAATTATCTAAAAGATATTTTTTTAATGCTATAAGTTACCCGTTTTCTGATGTAATTCTTACAAACTCAAAAGCTGGTCTACATTCTTTCAGTGTACCTCAAAAAAAAGGGAAAGTTATTTACAACGGATTTGATTTTAGTCGTAAAAAAGTTAGTAAAAGGCCTGAAAAAGTAAGAGAAGAACTACAAATTAACAATAGAAAGGTAGTTGGAATGGTAGCTTCATTTACCGAAAAAAAAGATTATCAAACGTTTATTGAAGCAGGTGAAATCATATTAAAAGAATTTAATAATGTAGTTTTTATTGCCATAGGATCTGGCCCTAATTTAAATACAATTAAAAATAAAATTAACCCAGACAACAAGGAGTCCTTCCTGTTTTTAGGGAGGCAACAAGATGTTGAATCAATCGTTAATATATTTGATATTGGCGTGTTATCAACATTTACAGAAGGTATTTCAAATTCAATTATGGAATATATGGTTTTTGAAAAACCTGTGGTTGCAACAGGCGGAGGAGGAACTAATGAATTGGTAATAAATAATAAAACTGGATATCATATTGAATCAGAAAATTCGAAGCTATTAGCAGAGAAAATTTTATTTCTTTTAAACAACCCTGATATAGGAGTTAGTTTTGGTAATAAAGGAGCTGAGTTAATAAAATCAAATTTTTCAATTGATAGAATGATTAATGAGACAAAAAAGTTGTATAACGAATTAATTTAAAGAAAAAGAAATTGGCATATATATTTGAATGTAACTATAGTAAAATTAATAAAAACTCCTGGAGTGATTTGGTCAAAGAATCTAATATAGGTTCTATTTATCAAACTCCAGAAATGTATAAATTTTGGGAAAATCAAAAAGAATGTACTCCTTATATTTACACCTTAAATACAACTAATAATGAATTAGTTGCTGTTTGTTTAGTTGTAGTTCAATATAACGGAAGTGGTTTAAAAAAACACTTTTCTAGAAGAGCCATTATATATGGAGGTCCTGTTTTAACTAATAATTGCGACAAACAAGTTGTTTTTAACGAATTGATTACTAAAGTAGTAAAAAACTTAAAATCAAAAGCAATTTATTGCGAATTTAGACTCTCGAATAATTACTGTGATTTTAAACCTGTTTTTGAAGAAAATAATTTTAAATATTTACCCTACCAAAATTTTAAAATTAAATTAAAAGATGAAGAAGAGGTGTTTGGAGCCTTTACTTCCGAAAAAAGACGTCAAATAAGAAGAAGTTTTAGAGAAGGTGTAGAAATTTCTTATAAAAATTCAGATGAAAATATTTTAGGAGTATATAATATTATTCATCAAATATATAATGATAAAGTAAAAAAACCTTTACCAAAATATGAATTTTTTAAAAATTTAGCTCAGTTTAGTAATGGTAATGTTGTAGCATTAATATACGAAGGTAAAGTGATAGGTGGCGGATTTTTGGTTTTTGACAACCATACGGTTTATGATTGGTATAGAGGAGGTTTAGATAGAGACTATAAACATCAGTACCCTAGTACAGTTGCCGCTTGGGCTGTTATGAAATATGGTTTTGAAAACAAACTAACGACCTTTGATTTTATGGGTGCTGGTATAAAAGGAGAAGATTATGGTGTTCGAAAATTTAAAGCTCAATTTGGTGGTGAACTAGTAGAACATGGTCGATATATGAGAGAACTTAATCCAATACTTTATAAAATTGCCATGTTTGGCCTCTCAATTTTACAAAAATTATAAAATTTAAGAAATGAAGGTATTATTTTTAGTCTATCATCCTGTTGATCCATATATTACATTTGAAACAGCAAAGAGAATTGAAGAAAACGGAGGAGAGGTATTTTATGGAATTATTGAAAAAGAAGGTATTATAAAAAAAATTATTGATGATTATAAATTTAATAATCAAACCATTGGTGTTAGTAAACCTTCTTTTATAGGTAAACTATTCAATGTAATATCATTATCAATTAAAATTAATAAGATTGTCAAAAAATTTAAACCTGATTTGGTTTTTTCGCCAGCGGGTCCCTATTCTAGTATTGCATTAAAATTTTCAAAAATTCCATTAATTTGTTGGGAAGATACAGAAACAGCAACTTTTAATTTTAAATATTCTCATAAAAGAATAGATACATTATTGCTGACAAAATCATTTTATAAAGAACTTCCAGGAAATAACATTATTAGATTTAATGGCTATAAAGAATTAGCGTACTTACATCCAAGTGTTTTTAAAGCTAATTCTACTATTTTAAAAACATTAGGGCTAACTAAAAATGATAAAATAGTACTTATGAGATTTTCAGCTTTAAATGCTATGCATGATATCGGTTTGAAATCTGAAGTTGAAAGTAATGATACCAAAATTTTAAAGTTTATAAAAAAAATAGAAGTTGAATATAAAGCGAAAGTATTTATTTCAGTAACTGAACGTAATTTAGATGAAAGATTCGATGATTATAAATTAATGATAGAACCTTCTCAATACGTACATTTATTATCCTTTTGCTCCTTATATATTGGCGAGGGTACTACTACAGCATCTGAAGCTGGAGTTTTAGGTGTTCCCTGGATAGCTTTAAGAGACAAACCTTTAGGATATTTAAATGATCAGGAAGATAATTATGGGTTAGGTATTCGTACTGATAATTTTGACTTAGCCTTAAAAAAAGCTGAAGAATATTTACAAGACCATATAAAAGTTCAATGGGCTGAAAAAAGAAAAAGATTATTGACAGATAAAATTGATGTTTCTGCATTTTTAACATGGTTTCTGTGTAATTATCCACAGAGTGATTCCATAATGAAGGAAAAACCAGATTACCAAAATAAATTTAAAAGAACTTCCAATTTATAAAAAAGAAGAGGAGAAATATTTAAAGATAAAATAATGAAAAATATTGTATATATAACTTCTGCTAAAGTTGGTTTACATCGGTTTACTTACAATGAATTAAAATTGTTGAAGCAAAAAGGGATTAACTTTTATTTATGTTTGACCCAATTAAAAGATGGACCTTGTATGCCAGATAAAAATTGGAATACAATTACGGCAAAAAGGATAACGGCCATTTTACAATTTATTAAGCTATTATTAGTCCAACCAAAAAATACTATTAGTTACTTTATTGAAGCAAAAAACAAAAAAGTTCTTTCTTATTTTTTTATCGCTTTAAGTTTCTATAAAGATTTAAAAGGTAAAAAAGTAGATTTAATTCATTGCCAAATGGGTGATAAAAAATTATACACAGGTTATTTCTTGAAAAAACTATTTAATATACCTTTAACTGTTACTGTTCACGCACATGAATTGTATCAAAGAGAAGTTTATGATAAAAATGACCAAATTAAAACACTTTTTGCTTCTTGTGACAAAGTTCTTACCATTTCCGAATTTAATAGAGAAATTATAAAAGATAAGTTAGGAGTAAAAGAATCTAAAGTGGAAATAATGAGGTTATTTCCAGACATAGATACCTTAAATTATGTGAAGGATAAAAAGAAAATCTTAATTGTGGCCAATTGGGTAGAGAAAAAAGGATATGACATTTTATTTAATGCCGTTAAGAAATTAGAAAGAAAAGATTTTGTAGTATGGGTAGTTGGTGGTTCAAACTATGATGTTGATGCAATTGATGTAAATGATTTAATAGATAAATATAAAATAAAAGATAAAGTTGCTGTTTTGGGAAGACAAGGATCTCCTATATTGGATATATTATTTGAAGCATGCGATATATTTTGCCTACCTTCTTATACAGATTATTATGAAGACGGTAATCCTTCTGAAAGGGAAGGGATTCCTGTGGCCCTGATGGAAGCAATGGCATGGGGAAAACCAGTAATTGCTACAAGACATGCTGGAAATCCAGAATTGATAGAACAACTATTGGTTGAAGAAAGAGATGTAGATGGGTTAAAAGACGCTCTTAAATACCTATTAGATAATCCTGAGAAATGGGAAGATATGGGGCGAAAAAATAAAGAAATAATCCAGAATAAATTCTCTAAAACTAATGTTGAAGTTTTAGTTAACACTATAAATAATTCTACAAAATGATGTCGTATTATTACTTGACGGGTTCTGATGGTTCTGGAAAAACAACTTTTATTAAGAAACTTCAAAAAGAGCTTAAAAGCAAAAATATTAAAACAACATCGGTCTGGTTAAGATCTCCAAAAATCACATCAAAGCCTTTAATGGCCTATTGTCGATTGGTTGGTTTAACTAAATATAAAATTATTGATGGTGAAAAGTATGGGGCTCATCATTTTTATAAATCCAAATTTGTATCAAAAATATTTCCATATTTGCAATTCATAGATTTTAAGTTAAAATGGTATCTAATACAAAAGAAAATACCAAAAAATACAATTCTATTATTTGACAGGTTTAATATTGATACCCTGGCTGACTTAATGGTTGATACTAAGAATTTAGAGTTACATAGAAGTTATATTGGTAAAAAGTTTTTAAATTTCTTACCTAACAGAAATAATGTAATTATTTTAATGGTAAAAGAAGATATTATTAGACAAAGAAAAAAGGATACATTGTATGATGAGCAATTATCTTTTAAACTTAAAGTCTATAACAAATTAGGTGAAGATTTAAATATTAAAATTATAGATAATAATAAAGATTATCAAACTGTCTATGAGGATATCAAAAATTATTTAAAAATATGAATTCATTAAAACAAATTATTTTAGAGAATAAATCTCTAAGGTGGTTATTACTATTTACAAATTGGGTATATCAAGGAATTCCTCAAGCAGACTTTTCTGAAAAGATATATAAAATTTCGTTTACTGTAATTGTTGCATTATTAATTATCCTATCTGTTAATTTTTCGTGGTTAAATCTATTTTTAGCAATTATTATTGGTCACACGGTAAATTGGTTACTTAATTGTAACATTTCGGTTATTCTGATACATCGAATGAAATATTTAAAAACAAATAAAGAAGCATTATTTAATCACTTATTCTCTATTAAAAAGAACTTAGAAGAAAAAAAATGGTTTGATTTTTCAGTTTCTTCAGGTGGAATTATAAGAGGAAGTATGAATAAATATTCTGATATAGATGTTAATGTTGTACGTAAATCTGGTTTTTTAAATGCTTTAAAAGCGATTTGTTTTGCTGTGTTTGAGCGAAAACGAGCTGATTTTAAAGGAATTCCTTTAGATGTAATTATTAGTGATTCTCCAAAAGATTGCCAAGAAAAAACAGACTTTACTGATACTATAGTAGTATTGGTTGATAAAAAAAAATTAGTGCCATCATATTTTAACAATCAAATTAATCTCTCTGAAGCCAAGGAGTTAAATAATAAGAATAATAAATAGTTATTTAAATGAATAAAAAGAAAGTACTTTTAGTTTCAGAATATTTAAACCCGCCTTATGATGAGGGTATAAAAAAAACGGTTTATAACCTTTTTATTAATCTAGATAAAAAATATGAGGTTCAAGCTATTTGTAGGTATGGTTTTAAGCAAGAGAACATTCATATTGTTGAGACAAATAAACTCTTTTTTGCCAAAGAAATAAAAAGGATAATAACCCATTTTAACCCCGACACATTAATTTATTTTCCGTTTCAATCTAGCACATTTGCTAGTTACTTAAGACTTAAGATTTTATCTAATTACTCCAAAAATTCTAATTCAATTTTTATTGCATTACAACCTAAACAATTAAAATCTTGGCAACAGAACTTAGTAAAATATTTAAAGCCTAAAATAGCATTAACTCCATCTCCAACCTTAAAGAAATTTTGGGATAAAAACGGAATTGATGCTAAACAAATACCATTATTAACAAATTTGAGTATTTTTAAACCTTTAGCTGATACAAACCAAAAAAAAGATTTAAGGTTAAAGTATAACTTACCATCTGATGCATTTATAATTTCTCATATGGGACATTTAAATCAAGGTAGAAATTTAAAGTCTTTAATCCCATTGCAAAAGTTTGGTCATCAAGTAGTAGTAGTAGCGAGTAGCTCAACACCAGAAGATGCTAAAGAACAATCAGATTTAAAAGAAACTCTAGAAAAACAAGGAATAATTATAATAGACAGGTTTATAGAAAATATTGAAGAGGTATATCAACTTTCTGATATTTATATTTTCCCTGTAGTTAAAGAAAATAGTTCTATTGGAATGCCTCTTTCTGTATTAGAAGCTAGAGCTTGTGGTTGCCCTGTTGTTACAACCAATTATGGAAGTTTAGAACTATTTTTAAATAACGATAATAATAGTATTGTCTATTCAACTCCCAATAGTTTTTTGGAAGCTGTTAATTCCATTAAGAATAGAGAAAATGCTAATTTTAAGAATACAATGGTCAATACGTTAAATGATCAATTCTATAAAACAATATCAAATTTAATTGATTAAAAATGGACTTTACCGTAAAAAAATATAAAGAATTACTTCAAGCCTTAATAAAAGCAGGTTACACTTTTCAAACTTTTGAAGAATTTATAAAAGCTCCCAATTCTAAAAGTGTCATTTTGAGACATGATGTAGATTTATTGCCATATAATTCATTGAGATTTGCTGAAATTCAAGCTGAGAATAATGTAAAAGGCGTTTATTATTTTAGAGCAGTTCCTGAAAGTTGGGATGAAAAGGTTATTAAAAAAATTGCAGACCTAGGACATGAAATCGGTTATCATTACGAGTGCTTAACTACTTGTAATGGTGATCTAAAAAAAGGAATAGCTGATTTTGAAAAAAATTTAATTGATTTAAGAAAATTGGCTCCTGTATCTACAATATGTATGCATGGAAGTCCGGCTTCAAAATTCGATTCAAAAGATTTGTGGAAGGTCTATAATTATAGAGATTTTGATATAATAGGAGAACCTTATTTTGATGTTAATTTTAAAGAAGTTTTTTATCTTACAGATACTGGAAGAAGATGGGATGGGCATAAAGTTAGTGTACGAGATAAAGTAGATTCTAATTTTAATTTAACTTTTCACGCAACCAATGATATAATTCTTAATCTAAAGAATGGTGAATTACCAAATCAAATAATGTTCACCTTTCATCCGCAACGATGGAATGATGAAATTTTTAAGTGGACAAAAGAGTTAATTATGCAAAATATTAAGAATATTATTAAAAAAACTTTCTTCGTAAAGAAGTAACATTTTTAAATACTTAATGTAAAAAACTATCAATCAAACCTTTATGAAGTTAAAATATTTTAACAGTTTTTAACATTTTTTTAGTTTGTTTACAATAATTTTCATATATTTGCACCAGCTATAAAAAAGAAAATCCCCTAAAAAATGATACTTACAACTTATAAGTATATTGTAAACGGTTACCTTAAATTGTCTTTTATTTTAAAAAAAATTGGCGTTAAATTCAATCGTTTTACTGCTTTTCTAGTTAGTTTTTCTTTCAACTATTTTTCTTTAACTAAATTATTTTTTGGCATGCATTTTGGTATGTCCAATACGTGTTTGCCTATTAGTGCTTTAAAGATTAGAGTTTAATTAAAACTACATTTGCTATGATTAGAAATTACTCAACTAATACACTTGAATCCGAAAGGATGTTTGATAGTTATGTCCAATTTAAAAAGGATATATTTGATCGACAAAACGAAGAATCTGAATCTCTTTCTAAGAAAGAGGATCGGTCTAAACTTCGATTAATAACGAATAAACTTGTTAGAAATAAACAAACTTCTGATTTTTCTTCTCTTGAAAGAATTAGAATTGTAGTTGATAGTTTTATTGGAGACCTTAGTGAAAAAGAAATTTGCAAAAAGGAAGGAATTTCTACTAGAACATTTTCAGAATGGAAATTTGAGTTTTTAGAAGCCTTTAACAAATATTCTGAAATCAATGTTCTTCAAAAAGCTTTAACTTCTAACAATAAAGAATTAATTGTTGAAGAAATAGGTGAAGAAGCTTACAACTTTTATAAAGAACATGTAAATTTATCTTCTATAAAAAATTTGGTAATATCTAAAAACAAGGTGTTATCAACTTACAGTGATTTTAAAGGTGTAGAGAATATTATTTTACTCAATAAAGTAAATAATTTTAGACTTATAAATAAACAATTTGAAGAAGTAAATGCAAAATTACCTTTAAATGGTATTTTATTAGGGAATTTTGAAACTTTTAACGCTAGAGCGGCCAAACATCCTATAAATAAAATTCCTTATTTAAGTAGAGTATATTTTGGCTTTGAATTTTTATTTAAACGTGTTTTTCCTAAAATGCCAGTATTAAAAAAATTGTATTTTTTCACTACTAAAGGGAAAAACAGATTACTTTCAAAAGCAGAAGCTTTAGGTAGATTAGTTTCTTGTGGTTTTGATATTGTAGATTTAAAAGAGATTGACGGAATTCATTACTTTGTAGCTAAAAAAGTAAAAGAACCTTATTATGATATGAATCCAAGTTATGGTCCATTATTTAAAATGAGACGTGTAGGTAAAAATGGTAAAATTATTGGTGTATACAAATTAAGAACTATGCATCCTTATTCTGAATACTTACAAGATTATGTTTTAAAACAAAATGGATATGCCGAAACTGGTAAGCCTGCAGATGATTTTAGATTGGTACCTTGGGGAAAAGTATTAAGACGTTATTGGATAGACGAATTGCCTCAACTAATTAATGTATTTAAAGGAGAATTAAAACTTGTTGGAGCTAGACCTGTATCTCAAAGATATTTTAATGATATTCCTGAAGATTTGCAAAAATTAAGATTAGCTCAAAAGCCAGGATGTGTTCCTCCTTATGTAGCTTTAGATAGAAAAGGTGCTGTGGATAGCGTTCTACAAGCAGAAAAAGAATATTTAGAAGAAAAACTTAGAAATCCTTATACTACTGATATTAAGTATTTCTTTAAAGCAATTTATAATATTGTCTTTAAGCATAAAAGAAGTGCTTAGTTAAATATACTTATAACAATAAAAAACCATCACAAATAAAAAATAAAAAATGTGATGGTTTTTTTGTATAATTATTTAATTAAATAACAACGTATAATCTACTAAATATAAAACAATTAATAATTTTCAATTAATCTACCACTACAATCACCAAAACCAATTCTAACATTCTCATTTTCACAATAACCTCTTAATGTTACAGTATCATTATCATTAATAAATTTTCGTTCTGAACCATCTTTTAGTTTTATGGGGTTTTTTCCACCCCAAGTTAATTCTAGCATAGAGCCATAGCTTTCTTTTGTAGGACCAGAAAGGGTTCCTGACCCCATCATATCTCCAGCTCTAACATTACATCCATTACTCGTATGATGTGTTAATTGTTGAGCCATAGTCCAATACATATATTTAAAATTAGATTTTGCCACTATATTTTCTTCACCATTTTCAGGTTGAACAATTACTTGTAAATTAATATCAAAACTTCTATCTCCTACTTGTTTTAAATAGGGAAGTGGAGTAGGCTCTTGAATAGGGCTTTTTGTCCTAAAAGGTTCCAAAGCGTCCATAGTTACAATCCATGGAGAAATTGTAGACGCAAAACTTTTACCTAAAAAAGGACCTAATGGAGCATATTCCCATCCTTGAATATCTCTCGCACTCCAATCATTTAAAAGAACCATTCCAAAAATATAATCTTCGGCTTCTTCTAATTTTATGGTTTCTCCTAATTTATTGACATCTGTGGTTATAAAAGCCATCTCCAGCTCAAAATCAACCAATTTTGAAGGGCCAAAGATTGGTTCAACAGATCCTTTAGGTTTCATTTGACCTTTTGGCCTTCTTATTGGAGTACCTGAAGTAATAATAGAAGAACTTCTTCCATGATATCCAATAGGTATATGTAACCAGTTAGGCATCAATGCATTTTCTGAACCTCTAAAAATACTTCCTACATTAGTAGCATGTTCTTTACTAGAGTAAAAATCTGTATAATCACCTATGGTTATAGGTAATTGCATTTCAACCTCATCCATCGTGAAAATAATACGGTTCCTATGTTCTATATTATCCTTTAAAACAGTATTATTTTCGTCAAATATTTCCGCAATTCTATTTCTTACCAAACGCCAAGTAATTCTACCATCAGCAATAAAATCATTTAAAGTATCTTGCAAAAACATATCATCAGTTAAAGGAATATCTTTAAAATAACCCAATTGATGTAATGCACCTAAATCAATGGCATAATCACCAATTCTTGTACCAATTGTAATAATATCATCTCTTGTTAAAAATACACCAAAAGGAATATTTTGTATTGGAAAATCAGAATTCTTGTCTACTTTTAACCATGTTTTTCTATTTGGATCATTAGCTATTATCTTCATTATATCAAAATTGAGTTATTTTTATTCAAATATATAAGTTTCTGTGTTTTTGCAAAATGAAATTAGTACTTTTGGCATCATTTTAACAATGAATGGATTTTTACTAATTTAATTGAAGCGAAAGTAGTAATTTATTGGTCAATTGAAAAAGTTTTAATCTGTTCTTCAAAATTAATTATAATGCAACGTGATCAACAAATTTTTGATTTAATTCAAGAAGAAAAGCAAAGACAGCTCAATGGCTTAGAACTTATTGCTTCTGAAAACTTTGTAAGTGACCAAGTTATGGAAGCTGCAGGTTCTGTTTTAACAAATAAATATGCCGAAGGTTATCCGGGTAAACGTTATTATGGAGGTTGTGAGGTAGTAGATATTGTAGAACAAATTGCTATTGATAGGGCAAAAGCTCTATTTGGAGCTGAGTATGTAAATGTGCAGCCTCATTCTGGTTCTCAGGCAAACTCAGCTGTATTTTTTGCATTATTAAAGCCAGGTGACAAAATTTTAGGTTTTGATTTATCACATGGTGGCCATTTAACTCATGGTTCTCCTGTAAATTTTTCAGGTACACTTTACCAAACATCTTTTTATGGTGTTGAAAAAGAAACTGGTGTTTTAAATTATGATAAGATTCAAGAAACTGCCAACAAAGAAAAACCAAAATTGATTATTGCTGGTGCATCGGCTTATTCTAGAGATATTGATTTTAAGAAATTTAGAGAGATTGCTGATAGTATTGGAGCATTTTTAGTTGCAGATATTTCTCACCCGGCTGGTTTAATTGCTAAAGGAATATTAAATGACCCTATACCTCATTGCCATGTAGTAACTACCACTACACACAAAACATTGCGTGGACCACGAGGAGGAATGATAATGATGGGGAAAGATTTTGAAAATCCTTGGGGTGTCACTTTAAAAAGTGGAAAACCAAAAATGATGTCATCTTATTTAAACTCAGCAGTTTTTCCAGGAAATCAGGGTGGTCCTTTAGAACATATAATTGCGGCAAAAGCGATTGCTTTTGGCGAGGCTTTAAGTGATGAGTTTTTACACTATCAATTACAAGTTAAAAAAAATGCAGCTGCATTAGCGAAAGCTTTTGTTGCCAAAGATTATCATATAATTTCTGGAGGAACAGATAATCATATGATGTTGATAGACTTAAGAAATAAAAATATTACAGGGAAAGAAGCTGAAAACGCGTTGGTAAAAGCAGATATAACAGTAAATAAAAATATGGTTCCATTTGATACTCAGTCCCCATTTGTTACGTCAGGTATAAGAATTGGTGCTGCAGCGGTTACTACTCGTGGATTAAAAGAAGATGATATGCCAACTATTGTTGATTTTATTGATGAAGTAATTAAAAACCATCAAGATGAAACTGTATTGGAATCTGTAGCAGAAAAAGTTAATGAAATGATGAGTGAAAGACCACTTTTTAACGCTTAGTTAAATATTTTTAAATAAAAAAGCGAGCATTTAGCTCGCTTTTTTTTATGTCTCAATTTATTTCAATTACCAAATCCTAACCCTTTCTTCTGGAGCTAAATACATAGGATCACCTTCTTTTATATCAAAAGCGTCATAAAATGCATCAACATTTAGTAAAGGCTGAATAGCTCTTACTTTTCCTGGAGAATGAGCGTCTGTTTTTATTTGATTACGTAATGCTTCATCTCTAACTAACGTACGCCATACAGTTGCCCATGACATAAAGAAACGTTGTTCTGGAGTAAAACCATCAATATTTTCAGGTCTACCATTTTCGGCATAAAACTTTTGAAGTCCATCATAAGCTCCTAACACACCACCTAAATCTCCAATATTTTCGCCTAAAGTAAATTTACCATTTACAAAAACACTATCAAGAACTTCTATATTATCATATTGTTTCGCTAACGCGTTTCCTCGTTCTGTAAATGCTTTTAAATCTTCTTCGGTCCACCAATTTTTTAAATTACCATCTGCATCAAATCTAGCACCGCTATCATCAAAAGCATGAGAAATTTCATGGCCAATTACCGCACCAATACCTCCATAATTTACAGCTTCATCTGCAGTATAATTATAAAATGGAGGTTGTAAAATAGCTGCAGGAAATACTATTTCATTAGCTAAAGGATTAAAATAGGCATTAACTGTTTGTGGTGACATTCCCCATTTAGTTTTATCTACAGGTTCTCCTAATTCAGATAAATTTTTCTCTAAAGACCATTTACTTACTGCAGTCATGTTTTCATAATAAGAATTATCAGGAGTAACTTCCAAATTAGAATAATCCTCCCATTTATCCGGATAGCCAATCTTTACAGTAAAATTATCAAGTTTTTTAATTGCCTGTTTTTTAGTTTCTTCACTCATCCAATCTAAAGCTTTAATTCTCATTTTATAAGCGTCAATAACATTTGCTATCATTAATTCTGCTTTAGCTTTAGCTTCTGGAGGAAACATTGCATCAACATATAATTGACCTAAAGCTTCTCCTACAGTTCCGTTTACCACAGCCAAAGCTCTTTCTTTAGCTGGACGTTGCTTTACGGCCCCTCGTAATGTTTTAGAATAGAAATCCCAATTAGTTTTTTCAATATCAGTAGATAATTGCCCTGCTGCTGAATTTAAAGTTGACCATTTCATTAAAGTTTTAAGATCTTCAATATTTGTATCACTAAAAACCTTTTCAAGCTCTTCCATATATTTTAATTGCATAACAATAACAGTATCTACTTCTTTTTTCACTCCAATGTCAGCTATCATTTTTTTCCAATCTAATGAAGGTACCATTTCTTGCAATTCAGCAATTGTTCTTGGATTATTGAAGTTTCTAGCATCTCTACTTTCCACCTTATCTAGTCGTGGCTTTGCTAATCTTGTTTCTAGAGCAAGAATAGTTTCAGCTTGTTTTGTTGCACTCTCTTCATTATCACCAACATACTGTAACATTTTAATAATAAAATCTACATATTGACTTCTTATTTCTTTAGATTTAGAATCTTGCTCTAAATAAAAATCACGATCAGGCAACCCCAAACCTCCAGTAGAAATATACCCTGCGTTAATATCACTATTTGAAAGATTTGGAAAAACTGAAAATCCTAGAAAAGGAGCAGAAACGGTGGTATTTGTGGCCAATACAGTCTGTAAATCATTTAAATTTTTTATCCCTGCAATAGCATCTAACGCAGGTTGTAATGGTTTTATACCTAATGAATCTCTAGTTACAGTATCCAATTTAGAGTCAAAAATGTAAATCGCTTTAGCTTGATCTGTGCTTGCATCATAAGTTCCACTTTCTTTAGCTTTAGCCAAAATATCTAAAACATCTTTATCTGTTTTTTTTCTTAAAACTCCAAAACCACCCCAAGATGTTCTATCATCTGGAATTTTAGTGTTTTTCATCCAACTACCATTAACGTAGTTATAAAAATCTTCTTTAGGGCTAACCGTTGTATCCATATTTTCCAATACAATACCAGGTATAGCTTCTTTTGTTACTTCAGCCATATCTTTTTCTTCCTTTTTACATGATGTAAAAGAAAAAACTCCGGCTAAGCTCATTAACAAAAGTGTTTTACTGTTAATTTTCATTTTTAATTATTTAAGTTAATTTTATTCTTTAGTCTGTTTTTAAACCTCAATGTTACACTTGTTTATAAAAAATATTTTAGTCTTCATTAGCTCTTTCAATTATTTTTTGAGGTAAAGATTTTTTAGCTTTTGCTCCTAATTTTTTAATTTTCTCTACACTTTTAACCAAGTTACCTCTTCCTTCAACTAATTTATTCATAGCACCTTTGTATTCATTCTTAGCTTCATCCATTTTTTTCCCAACTTTGGTTAAATCTGTTACCAACCCTTCAAATTTATCGTATAAAGCACCAGCTTGACGAGCAATTTCTATGGCATTTCGTTGTTGTTTTTCGTTCTGCCACATGGTATCAATTGTTCTTAACGTTGCTAATAGGGTAGAAGGGGTAACAATAACAATATTTTTTTCAAAAGCCTTATTGTATAATAAGTTATCTGCATTAATAGCTATCGCAAAGGCTGGCTCAATAGGAATAAATAGAAGAACAAAATCAGGAGATTCTATTTCATAAATATCTTCATATTTTTTTTCAGACAATTGATTCACATGCCTATTTATAGAATTGATATGATCTTTTAAAAAGGATTCCTTTTCTATCTCATCTTCAGCATTTACATAACGCTCATAATCTGTTAAAGAGACTTTTGAATCAATTATCATCTTTTTATTATCTGGCAAATTGATAATAACGTCTGGTCTTACTCTTGTTTTATTTTCTAAATTAGTATTAAAGCTTTTCTCTAAAAAAAACTCCCTATCTTTTTCTAGACCAGACTTTTCTAATACTCTTTCTAAAATAAGCTCTCCCCAATTACCTTGAGTTTTACTATCTCCTTTTAAGGCTTTGGTAAGGTTTACAGCTTCTTTACTCATCTGTTCATTTAACTCTTTTAGCCCAATAATTTGTTGCCTTAAAGCGGCATGATAATCAATACTTTCTTTATGAGTTTTATCTACTTTATCTTCAAAGAGTTTAATCTTTTCATTTAAAGGATTTAAAATTGTTTTTAAATTCTCTTTATTTTGCTCGGTAAATTTTGAAGATTTTTCCTCAAGAATTTTGTTCGCTAGATTTTCAAACTCCTTAGTGAATTTTTCATGAACATTTTCCAATTCATTTTTTTGATTCTCTAACTTTTCTTTTAGATTGTTGATAACAGCATCTTGTTGAATGTTGCTTCTAACAACATCTTCTTTTTCCAATTGTAATTTTTTACATTCTAATTGTAATTCAGAAATGGTTTTTTCTGAATTTTCTTTAATAGTATTCAACACATTATTACGTTCAATAAGTGCCGATTTTTCTTTTTCTGATGCTACATTGGATAACAATTTACCGATAAAAGCACCAAGTAATAGAGCTACAATAAATATAATTATAAATACAAAGTACTGTTCCATCTTGAAACTAAATTAATAAAAGATAATATTACAAAAATTATGGAAATGCATACATAGTATTACATCTCCTTTTCTTATACATAAGTTATTTATAAAATCAATAGTGATACCTATAAGATTAACAGAATATTTTTTGCTAATAGGCTGATAGAAATTATTTATCTACTGCCATTTCTTGAATTCTCAATTTTTCCTGTTTTATAAGTCTTTGCTGTTGTTTCACAGTTAAAGTACTGCCATCTGGGCTCCAACCAGGAGGTCCAAAAACATACATAAAACCTTCTTTAAAAGATTTTGCTTTTTTAACATCTCTCCAAATATCACCATATTCGTGTGTTAAAATAACAAGAGGATTATAAGAAGATGGGGGAGTAGTAACTCCAAATTCTATATCGATATTTTCATCATATTCTTTCCAAGTACCAAACATCTTATCGAAAATATTTAAATAACCTCCGTGATTTTTATCCATATATTCAATATTTCTGGAATGATGTACTTGATGTTGAGTATGTAGATTTAAAAATTTTTCTAAAAAACCAAGTTTAGGTACATATTTAGTATGTAGTTGAAATTGCCATAACGACTCTATAGCCATACATATTATAAGCATTTCATAATGAAAGCCTAATGCAGGAATCCACATATAGAAAAAGGGTTTATACATTACCGTAAACCATCCATTACGTACAGCTGTTCCTAAATTAAAATTGTCAGAAGAATGATGAACAATATGAGCCGCCCAAAAAAATCTAATTTCATGGTTTGCACGATGAAACCAATAATATGCAAAATCATCTAAAACTTGACATATAATCCATATGTACCATGCCCATCCAAAAGATTTCCATCCCATAATATTAGTACGTACACCATCAACTAAAGGATTAAAAAGCTCGTATACATAACTGAATAGTACAGCCATAAAAACAACTTTTACCAATGGAGCAATAATAGCAGAGCCAATGCCCATTGCACCACTAGCAAATAAGTCTTTCCACTCGTACAACTCATCATTATCATGAGTTTTACTGTAAACGAGTTCTAATAAAATAAAAGCGATAAATGCGGGTCCTCCGTAGACCAACGGATTGGTTATATCCAAAGTATATAATTTTTTGTGTAAATATAGATAATTAATTTAAGCCTCTAAAATCAAACTCTTTATTGTTATGACTATTTAGTCGTTTGATTTAAAACTAATAATAAAGTATAAGCTGTACTATTAAGAAAATAAAAAACAGAATAGATAATTTATAAAACAAAAAAGTCTTACAACTAAATGTAAGACTTTTAAGTGATGGCACTAGGATTCGAACCTAGGACCGCCTGCTTAGAAGGCAGGTGCTCTATCCAGCTGAGCTATGCCACCATCTTTAATTATTAAAGCGGTGCAAATATAAAACTTCCAATGAAAAAAACAATGATTTAAATATTTTATTTATCTCATTATTTTTAAAAATAAAAAATACTTGAATTTAACTCATTAAAAGTCAAATCATTTATGCCTTTTTGCTATTTTTTTAAATAATTTAACAAATCTTCTAACTTACTTACAGAATCATTGAGACCACCTTCACGATTTCTAACCGTCCATATTTCCTTATGGTTTTTTATTAAATTCTCTAATTCCAACGCAAGCTTTTGTTTCCTTTTTTTAGAAATATTTTTCGTTTCCATTCCTTTTGCCTTTAAACGCTCCAAACCAAGATGTATACCAAATAACGCTAGATTTGCAGCTTGCTCAACTTCTTTTACTATAATTTCTGCATCTGCTGCAGTAGGCTTTGCTTTATTTAAAAGTTCTAACCCGAACATAATTTCTTTTTCTGCCGCCAATAATCCTGTTTTGTTTAAATGTTTAGTTTGATAATGACCTTTTATAGTCCATTCATATCTACGAAGCATTAAATGAAAAGCATTTGCATTACCTGCGGGTATATCTGCTTTTAAATAAGCATTACCCAGGGTAAGTAAAGCTTTTGCTGTATTACCAGTATTATCTTGAAAAACATATTTATTCATTAAAAAAGATAAATTATCTAATGTTTTATCAGAATAATTCCATGCATAATTTGACCCTAAAACCAATGTGGGATAGCTAACAGATTTAGGTTGAAAATGTCCATAATCACCCCAATCGGTAATTAAATATCCTTTAGCTTCATATTTTTCACCTTGAATTGCTGCATTTTTAAGATTTTGAAAGGCATTGTGATTTCTACCTATTTCAGACCTCCATGTAGATGTTCCGGGGCATACATAAAAATCTAAATTTGCCTGATGGAATTTTGCAAGATTTTTATCAAAAGGATAACTAGCATCATAACCCCAAACTAGGGCAATCATATTTTTCGGAATGTCTTTAATTAACTCAGAATGATTTAAAACAATATCTCCCCAGAACATAGTTTGTTTTCCATTCTTAATTATTTCATCATTCAATTTTTTTAAAAAATCAAGATATACTTTTCCTTTACCTATTTTTTCACTTAGAGATTTTGATTTACCTAGTCCTAATTCTACAGTTTCATCACCACCAATATTTGCATATTTACTTGTAAAATTTGGTAACAATTCTGCATATAATTCTTGCATTAATTCAAAAGATTTTGGATAGGTAGGTGCTAGTGAAGTTCTTTTTCGTTTGCCCCAAATAGTATTACAGTCGGTTTCACATTCACATAAATCTAAATACTCATCGTGTTTTAGCCAATTTTCCATATGACCAAATGAATTTTGATTTGGAACCAAATCAATACCTTTCTTTAGGCAATAAACATTAAGCTGTTGTATTTCTTCAGCAGTTAAAGGACTAGCATTTTCCCAAACTACACGATGATTTCTGTAAGCAAAGGTATGCTCTGTATAAAGTTGTAATTCATTAATACGCCAATCTGATAGCTGGTCTATCAACATAAATAAACTAGCCATTGTTGGTACCTTATCTCTGCTGACATCAAGCATATAGCCTCTTCGTTCAAAAGTAGCCCAATCATCAATTTCAATCTCTTGAAGTGGTTTATTTTCTGATTTTACATATTCCAATAAATAAAGTAATGTTTGTTTTCCATAACGTAATCCATTAAGATTTTTTGCACTTAGTTTAATTTCAGATTTACTTAATTCTAACTTATATTGGTCATTTTCAGTAAAACTTGCATCTATTCCAAAATCAATATAAATATTACCAGTTGTTGTATTTAACTTCCATTTGCCTGCTGACGATTGATCAATACTCAATTCTAAAAAATCTTTAAATTTCTTTACTTGCGATTGATGTATTGAAATGTCTTTACTTTTAATATTTATTTTCCTAGGAGAAAACAGGAGATATTTTGATATACTATCATTTGCAAATAAAAAACTACTAGAAAATAGGGCTACAAAAAGGAGGATAACTTTAAATTTCATAAATTGGGTTATTATGTTAATTCTTACAAAAGTAAAAGATTTTTTACCACTTTTTCATTGCTTTACTTAACTTAACTCAAAAAAAACACTTAAAGAGCTAAAAATTAAGAAATTAAACAAGTGTCTTAAAATATAATATGCTTTAATTATTACTCTAGATAAATAAATATTGTTTGTGATTAGTCAGTTGCTAGATTAGTCCCAAGAGTGACGTTTTTTTTGAGTGTAATAGTCATTTTAAATTAAAGCAAAATTCACAACGCAATAGGTAGATCCAAATACCTACACCCAAATGGTAGAATTCTACAACCTAGAGCAACAATAACTATTATTTAAATGATAAAATACTATATAGATGGGGTATAGTCCTAAATACACATTAAAACTGTATTAATACAGTATTTATTACTAACTGTAAAATTTCACAAAAAAGTTAATACTTCCTACTATAGTTTTGAATGTATTTAAATTTAAAATAAAAAATTTAAACTTTATGCTTAACATAATAATGGCTATGCTAAAAATAGCAGAGAACAATTTGGTTAAGCAAATACACTATCAACAAAAAAAATTAACTGTTGTAAGTGCACTTATTTCTGATAACAATATATCAAAAGGTAAAGTCAATAATAGATGAATTAGATTTACAATAATATAAAATCAAGTAAAAATGAAAATTAGAATTTTAACATTAATAATAATTTGGATTTCAATTATTTTTTCTTGCTCAAAGGATCGAAATGACATCGAAACAGATAATCGTTTTGATATTTTGGTCGAAAACAGCCCATGGACTTATCATGATTATAAACTAATAGCGGTTATAGATCGCACTGGTTTTACAATTACCGATGAAGAAATTGAAGAATTGGCAGCCGAATCTGCAAAAGGTGTAACGCTAACTTTTAAAGCTGACGGAACTGGAATGGCTATATCGGGAACAACAAAAGAATCTAACACTTGGCTATGGACCCTTAAAAATAACGAGATAGAGCTTATATGGGATCAGCCAAAAGGTACAGTTGAAACCTTTAAAAACGTAGAAATATCTAATACACAATTAAAGTTTGAAGAAAATGCATGGCGGATTGATAAGGATGGAAATAAATTAAAATGGTATGGGGCTTACACTTTCAAATAATTCAAAAATAAAATTTATAAAACCACCTCATAAAATTAAAACCATGAAAAACATAACCTTACTTTTTTGCTTTTTACTTTGTATCGCATGTAAAAAAGAACAATCAAAACAAATAGTAACAACTAAAGTAAAAAGAACTGTGAAAACCACAGAAGGGACTATATCATTATCTCTGGATGGTAAAACCTATATCTATGACAACATTGATTGGCGAAAAAGCAAGATTATCAATAAAGAAAATGTAAAGCTTTCCATTCGTCAAGAAGGATTTCCTATAGTGCAGTTCATGTTTCCGGATATAAAAAAATCATTAGCTGACGGACAAGAAATTTTTGAAATTCCTGATGTACATAGGCCCGGTTTTTTACCAATCACTTTAATTTTTACAATGACTAAAAAAGATAAAGAAGTAATTACTTTTCGTAAAGGTCAGGTAAAAGTGAGTTTTAATGATAATCATCTAATTGTAGAATTTACCGGGGAAGGAAGACCAATGAGTGATTCCAAAACTATTTACCCTATTGAAGGAACAATAAACGTTAACTTAAAAAAATGAATACTATGAGAATACTAAAAATAAAATTAAGTAACAAATTGATGTTGATAGGCATCTATCTGGTTATCGGATTTACATTAAGTAACTGTAAT
The DNA here is from genome assembly GCF_003813905.1 of Aureibaculum marinum. Lineage (GTDB taxonomy): Bacteria > Bacteroidota > Bacteroidia > Flavobacteriales > Flavobacteriaceae > Aureibaculum > Aureibaculum marinum. The sequence goes on along the minus strand of NZ_RPFJ01000008.1, from coordinate 88,061 downwards.
CCAACAGATAATCTGAAACCTGATAACAATTGTGACGGTCATTGGTCAACTGAAGTGCAAGAAAGTGCTAATGATTACAATAACGCTCTAAGCAATTATGGAACCGACCCAACTAGCGAAAACTGCAATGCTATAAAGAAAACCGGAAACACCTATATAGATGCTTTAAAAAAAGTAGAACCCTGTGTAACCACGGTTAGTAAAGCTGATTGGGAAAAAGCATTAGAAGATACACGAGTAGAAATTAACAAACTGAATTGTGAATAAAAAATACAAAAATGATAAAAAAGAGAATTTATACAGCATATATTTTTATAGGATTGATGATTACGGCATGTAACAAAAATGACCATCCAGATTATAAAGCACCAACTATCAGTTATGAAAAAATTGAATCTGAGTTCTTTAAAGAAGGTAATGTATATCCTAATAAGTTGGATTGGGGGGGACAAACCGGAACTATTTTCTTAGAAAAAGAAATAGAAGCGTTAAGTATCAATGCAACTGATGGTCAATTGAGTTGGGGAAAAAACCTTGACATTGGCACAATACAAGTGCCAATTATTGCCAAAAATAGTGCAGGTTCAACAAAAATCAATATATCATTACAAAATTACCCTGCAGCATCTTTCGCAGGAAAAATAAATGTTTCAAATTCCAATGATATAAATATCAATCTTATCATCGAAAAAGACAGTATAATAAAGATATACATCCAATCTTTGGGATCATGGGCGGAAGGTAAACTAAACATAGATTTTAAACACGCCCGATTACAAGCTACAGTAGAGGGTAAACAAAATACCAGTATTGGAGCAATTCCGTATAGTTTATCCATTGATGCCGAGCTTGTATATAAACAAGAAGATTTTACAAATGAAGGCGAAAGTAGACCTTTTATAATTGGATATATTTGGGATTCCAAATCAACAAAAAAGCTATCATTTAAAGCCTTAAAAAGCGACCAATTAATAATTTAAAAAAGATAAAAAAATGAAAAAGTTTATAATTTTAATGCTAGCAGGTACTTTATTAGCTTGTAGTAACGATGATGATCCTTCAAAAGGTATGGGGATGAGTAACTTTGTTCCCAACACTCCTCAAGGTAATAATTTAAAATTTACCGACCCTAGTGGAAAAACAGAATTATTATCTGGTAATGTTGTTTTGGGTTGGGCCAAAGGAACATTGCTAAACAAGAAGTATTGGAGACAAGTTAGGGGTGGTAATAGTGAAGGTTCATTTTGGATACGCTTTAATTTACCTGAAAACACCAACAAAAAAGATGTAATAGGTAAAGAACACCAATTAAATCCCATAAGGTTTAAATTAGAGAACAGTAGTAAAATTAACAATATTTACCCTGAAGTATGGTTTACGGGCAGCAATTTTAACGAGCTTAAAAATGCAACAGGAAAAGTTGAAATTGTAGAAACCGATACTTACAATATCATTGGATATTTAAAAGGAGAGGTCCTAGATAAAGACAACCAATTGATAAAATTTGAAGGTTATTTCTGGAGAAAAGATGCCGAACCATGGTAAAATAATTAGAACCTAGAGATGATGAAAAATATTTCATTTATAACAGCATTTTTATTTACGTCATTGATGGTAAATGCACAATACACCATGTCTCTTGAAAATATTGATACCAATACTAGAGGCATTACGAAAATGAGATTACAACATCTTAATGATAAGGTTTTAGTATCAATTTGGGCAAAATGCAGTTACTATAAAAAACGATTATAAAAATTCTAAAAAAAAGACACAAAAAATAGTTACTTAATGAAACTACAACATTAACAACACAATCAAGTCAAATATCAATATAGGCATGTTAAAAAATGAAAACAAGATGTAAAATTTCAAGAATTGCAATTCTATTTTTAGGCTCTACAGCATATGATCAAATTACACCTGAAGAAAAAGAATATTTAAACGAAGTAGTACGCTTGTAAATAGATAATTTTTAATGTGCACATTTAAATGCTATTGTGAACACCCTTAAAAACAAAAAAAACACTGATAATCATACGATTAACAGTGTTTTAGGTTGACCTATATTAGGTTCGTCGGGGTGGCAGGATTCGAACCTGCGACCTCCGCGTCCCAAACGCGGCGCGATAACCGGGCTACGCTACACCCCGAAAAAAACAGTTATCACTGTAAAACAATATTTCAAACATCAAATGATGCTTTTTTTATTAAGGTAAAGGAAAATAATACTATTCCCTTTTTTCCACATTCTATAAATAAATATGCAATAGTACCTTAGCACTTTTTTTAAAATTTTACATGCATCTTTATTTAATTGCGGAGAGGAAGGGATTCGAACCCCCGGTACCCTTACGAGTACAACTCCTTAGCAGGGAGCCCCGATCGACCACTCCGGCACCTCTCCAATACTTTAATGAACTGCATTATTTTTGAATGCGAGTGCAAATGTAATAAAATTTGATAATTTAAAACCAAATAAATTGATAGAAATTATTAAAATTTTAAAATTTATCTTAAACCATTAAATCGTTATTAAAATATAACAAATTCAAACCTTTGTTTTTCAAAATCTTACAAGGTTTCTTTTAGAAAAAAATATTTCTTTATTTTTATAAAATTTGAAAATCAAAATTAATATAACTAATCATCTTGGGTATAATCTTCAATATCTCTTCTGTCTTTTTTTGTAGGACGACCAGTACCTCTTTTACGATAATATTCTTTTGAATATTTTAGTATTTCTATTTTATCGAATGCTTCTTTTGGAGTAGTATCTCTTCGATATAAATCAACCAATTTAGCACCAACTCGATTAGGAGGTAAATCTAAGATTTCTAATTCGTAATTAATTTGATTTTTTCTAACTATGATTTTCTCGCCAACAAAAACCTCTTTAGAAGGTTTACAATTAGCAGTGTTTATTTTTACATGACCTTTTTTACAAGCTTCTGTTGCTTTGCTTCGTGTTTTATAATAGCGAGTTGCCCATAAGTATTTATCTATTCGCATGTTGTATTGATAAAAAAAAGCTCAATTAAATAATTAATTGAGCTTTTTTAGATTGTTAATTAATTATTTTAATTCATCTGGTAAGAAATATAACTCTCTAGAAACAGGTTTTTTATCAAAAGAACTGCTTATTCCTTTCAGTCCAATTTGAAGTCTTTTTAAATTATTAGTTTTTGCTCCAACACCAGAAATATCATCTAAAGCTAGTTTTAATAACGGCTCATTTACATCTCCAAAAGGTTGCATTTCTAATATATATTCTGTTTCTTCTATATCAGGATCAAAACCATTTGTGTAATCACTTTGATCTAATTTATTAAAAATCTTCAACGAAATAGGTTGTATTGCATTATAATGGTCAGGATTAATATTATCAGGACCAAAATCAGGAGAATCGTAAATTGTGAAAGACCCGACATTTTTACCATAAGTAGTAGTACCAATTAAAATAACATTTGAATCTCCAAAATAAGGTCGTAATCCATTTATTAATAACTCACTAGCAGAAGCTGTATCTCCAGAAACTATTACATACAACTTATTTAATGAGGTTAATCGATTTAGAGACACATCTTCACCATTATATTCTCCATCAATGTTATATATTCTACCTGTATCAAAAAACGGATAATAATAATTATCATCACTATTTTTACTATTATGAATAACCTTAGCTAAGACTTCATTTTCAGAAGCATTACCATAAATCATACTACAAAGGTAAGCAGAAGTTAAACCCGTTCCACCACCATTATAACGTAAATCTAGCACCAATTCTTGAATACCTTCAGACTTAAACGTTCCAAAAACATCATTTAATTCTTTATGAAAAGTATATTTAAATGAATTGTATACTAAATAGCCAACTTTAGTTCCACCATGATTTATAACACTTGAATAATATACAGGATTCTCAACAATTTCAGTAATAGTTAAATCAACATCAACACCATTAGAAACAAATTCTCCATTTTCAAATTTAGCAAAGCCTAAAGACATTGTAGTTTGATTATAATAAGCATCAATAAATAATGAATAATTACTATCAGTCATTTCAGTTCCATTAACACTGTTAAAAACATCTCCTCTTTTAACACCAGCTTCATCGGCAGGAGAGTTAGGTACAACATACTTTACATAACCAATAACTTTATCACTTCCTTCACTTACATAAGATAACCCAAATTCAAAACCATAAGTATCATTTACACCTCTACGAGATGCATCTGAAGCTCTATAATCTTCAATAAATACTGAATTTCTATCTGTATTACCTTTATCAAATATAAGAGATTCGAATAAATCTTTAGGATTACTATATCCATTCAGATATGTATAATACTCATTGGTATCATCATTTTTAGTATCAGCCAAATCTGCTATTTCTTGTTGCCAATAATAATGCGTATTCATACCACGCCAAACAAAATCATTAATTTTATTATTTAATTCAACTTCTACTTCCGGTTCTTGTGGTTCATCTTTGTTTTTATCACAACTAATAAATAATAGGGTAAGGATAGTTACTGTAGATAATACAATTTTTCTCATATGTTATTTTTAAATTTCTTCGCAATTTATTAAAAAATTATTACAATAATTCAATGTCATGTAACAAAAGTATAAGTACTTCGTCTTAAGTTTGTATTGCACTAAAAAACCTATCAATAACTAAACCAAAATGCAACAGGCTGAATTTTTAAATACAGTTTTACCCTTAAAAGATAAGGTTTTTAGATTAGCTAAAAGACTTTTAGTTTCTGTTGATGAAGCTGAAGATGCTACTCAAGAACTGTTTTTTAAATTATGGAAAAACAAAAACAAATTAAGTAAATATAAAAGTTTAGAAGCCTTTGCAATGACTATGACAAAAAATTATTGTTTAGATCAGCTTAAAGCAAAACGTTCAAATAATTTAAAATTAGTACATAGTAATTATAAAGATAGTAATGTTTCATTAGAACATGATTTAGAAATTAAAGATAGTGTTAGTAAAGTTCATGAACTTATAGATAGTTTACCTGAAAAACAAAAATTAATTATCCAATTAAGAGATATTGAAAATTTTGAGTTTGAAGAAATTGGTAAAATTCTTGATATAAAACCTTCTGCAGTGAGAGTAGGATTATCAAGAGCAAGAAAAACTATACGACAACAGTTATTAAAACAACACAACTATGGAATTAAGTAACATAGAAAAATTAATAGAAAAATATGAAAATGCTGAAACTTCTTTACAAGAAGAAAAATTATTAAAAAAGTATTTTCAACAAAACAAAGTACCTGTTCATTTGCTTGAGTATAAAGCAATGTTTAGTTATTTTGATGAGAGTAGAGCAGAACGTTTTACCAAGACCATACCATTAAAAACTAAAAAACCGCATTGGAAATGGGCTTCAGTTGCCGCTGCTGTTTTACTTTTAGTAAGCGTTTATACATTTAATAGTAATTCAAAAAAGATGGCTATTACCAATGCAGAACGTATAGAGGCTGAAAAAGCCTACAAAGAAACTCAGGAAGCTTTCCAACTAATTTCTCAAAATCTAAACAAAGGAGAAAGTGTAGCTATTGCAGGACTTCAAAAGTTTCAAAACACACATAACAAAGTATTTAAAACAAACGAATAGAAATTATGAAAACACTATATATTATTAAAAAGATGAATTTTCAAAATGAAAATCAAAAATTTAAAAACAACAGAAATACAACTTATAAAATGAGAACATTAATTTTAGCCTTAACCCTAATGGTTACACCTTTATTGATTTTTGCTCAATCTACTTTTGACAAATTTGCAGATATGGATGATGTATCTGTAGTAACAGTAAATAAAAAAATGTTTGAGTTAATGGGAAAAGTTGCAGGAGAAACTGAAGACGCTAAAGAGTATATAGATTTGGTTAAAGGTCTTAACAACTTAAGAGTTTTAGCTACTGAAAATAAAGCAATTGCCGCTGACATGAAATCTAAAGTATCGGGTTACTTAAAATCAGCTAAACTATCTGAATTAATGAGCGTTAAAGACCAAGAAGGAAATGTAAAAATATACATAAGAGAAGGTAAGGATGCGGATCACGTTAAAGAACTATTTATGTTTGTAGATGGTATTAGTGCAGATTTAGGAGGTTCTGATCGTAAAGCAGAAGCTGTAATTGTATCTATTACAGGAGATATAGATTTAAATAAAATCTCTGAACTTACAAAACAAATGAACATACAAGGAGGAGAACATCTGAAGAATGTTAAAAAGAAAAATTAATTATTTAATAATAAATAAATGAAAACTATAACTAAATTTTTCGCTATTGCTATAGTAATGCTTTTAGCAGTTTCTTGTGCAAGCACTCCTTCCCTTCAGAAATATTATATTGACAATCAGGATGATGAGAATTTTATATCTTTAGACCTACCTGCAAGTTTGGTTACTTTAAAAGAAAATGCCTCTCCAGAAGCAAAAAAAGCCTTAGAGTCAATAAAAAAACTAAATGTTTTGGCTTTTGTAAAAAATAATGCAAATGAAGCTCAATATGCCTTAGAAAATAAAAAGGTAAATACCATAATAAAAGCTGATAAATACATTGAACTTATCCGAGTTAAAAACAAAGGAAGAAATTTTGTTATCAAATACGAAGGTAGTGAATCAGATACTAGCCTTAACGAACTTGTAGTTTACGCAAATGACAAATCAAAAGGCTTTGCTTTAATAAGAGTTTTAGGAGATAACATGGAGCCTGGAAAAATACTAAAAATGGTAAATGAAATAGGAGATATTGATGGAGACAGTTTTAAAGAATTAAAAGATTTAGCTAAAAACATCAACTAAAAAATAAAGGAGTTAAGCATATCTCTGAGAAACAATTAAAAATCCTAAATATTAGAATATTTAGGATTTTTTTTACCCTTAAAATAAATGCAATTTACATATCACATTCTTTTTAAAAATCAGCTTACACCATTAGAAATCTTATTGATTAACTATTTATAAAAGATTATATTTGTACCATAATCAAAACATTATAAATGAGAAAATTAACCCTACTAGTTTTATTGACATTATTGTCAATAAATTATGCATTTACCCAAAGCGAACAAGACACTATCAGTGTAGAAAAAAATTACAGAGCCGAAAGAGAAAAAGTTAACACTCTGGTTCACACTAAATTAAAAGTCTCTTTTGATTACAAAAAAAGCCAAATGTCTGGGGAAGCTTGGATCACCTTAAAACCTCATTTTTACCCAGTTCAAACTGTAACATTAGATGCGAAAGCAATGCTAATTCATAAAATAAGCCGAAATGGAAAAGATTTAAAATATGATTATGATGGCAAACAACTAACTATTAAATTAGATAACTTATTTATAAAAGATGAAGAATACACCTTATACATCTCTTACACAGCAAGACCTGAAGAAGTAACACAAGAAGGTAGTGAAGCTATTTCTAGTGCAAAAGGATTATATTTTATAGATCCTTTAGATACCGACCCTAACAAACCTACCCAAATATGGACTCAAGGCGAAACCGAATCTAATAGCTGTTGGTTTCCTACAATTGACAGTCCAAATCAAAAAACTACCCAAGAAATATACATGACGGTACCAGACAAATATGTAACCTTATCTAATGGATTATTAGAAAGTCAAACTGATAATGGCGATGGCACAAGAACAGATTATTGGAATTTTGATAAGCCACACGCTCCATATTTATTTTTTATGGCCGTTGGAGATTTTGCCATTGTAAAAGATACATGGAAAGATATTGCAGTAGACTACTATGTTGAAAAAGATTATGAGCCTTACGCCAAAGAAATTTTTGGAAACACTCCAGAAATGTTAACTTTTTTTTCAGAATTAACTGGTGTTGAATATCCCTGGCAAAAATATGCACAAATTATATGTAGAGATTATGTAAGTGGAGCCATGGAAAATACAACAGCTGTAATACATGCTGAAAATGCAAATCAAACTTCAGGACAATTAATAGACAAAAACAGTTGGGAAAACACCATTGCCCATGAGTTATTTCATCATTGGTTTGGAGACTTAGTTACAGCAGAAAGCTGGAGTAACCTAAGTATGAATGAATCTTTTGCTAATTACAGCGAATATCTTTGGCAAGAATACAAATATGGAAAAGATTATGCCGACGCTCACCGATACGATGATCTAAAGGGTTATTTTATGGGAGGTAATGAAAAGAAAAAATTAATTCGTTTTCATTACGGTAGCAGAGAAGACATGTTTGACGCAGTTTCTTACAATAAAGGAGGTGCAATTTTACATATGTTAAGAAATTATTTAGGAGACAAAGCTTTCTTTGCCGGATTAAACAACTATTTAGTAACTAACAAATATAAGACTGGCGAAGCTCATCAATTACGACTTGCTTTAGAGGAAATTAGTGGCAAAGACTTAAACCCTTTCTTTAATCAATGGTTTTTTGATTCTGGACACCCCAAATTAAATGTTAGCTATATCTACAACGAAGAAGGTAAATCAGTTACTGTATTAATAAAACAAACTACTGACAAAACTTTTGAATTCCCACTAGATATAGATGTTTATGAAAATGATAAAGTTAATCGCTATAATATCAACATAAAAAACAAAGAGGAGAAGTTTACAATCAAGTATAATACCAAGCCTCAATTAATAAATATTGATGCTGATAAAATATTAGTTGCCGAAATTAAAGATGAAAAATCTATCGACAATTACATTTATCAATACAACAATAAAAAAGCCAATTATTTAGACAGAAGGTATGCTATAGAAATGCTAGCTACAGATCAAGAAAATAAAGAAGCTTACAAAACTCTAACCAAAGCCTTAAATGATAAATATTATGGTTTAAGAATACTAGCGTTAGATAAAATAGACGTTAACAAAGACAAAAATGTTTTAAAAATAGTTGAAAAACTGGCTACATCTGACGAAAAAACATTAGTAAGAGCGAAGGCCATTAATGTACTAGGAGGTTTAAGTAATTTTAAATATGCGTCTATTTTTAAGAATGCATTAGAAAGCAAATCATACTCTGTTAAATCTAATGCCATAGCAGCCCTTTATAAAATTGACAAAAGAAGTGCTATAGATAAAGCCATTTCCATTCACGATCCTCTTGAAAAGAAAGGTATGGCGAATGGATTGTTAGAAGTTTATGTAAAAGAACGATTAACACAAGAAATGCCATTTATTGCCGACAAAATTATATCCGGTTTATTTTTCAATCAAGACCCTGAAGTTCAAGCAATTTACGGTCAAGCTTTTCAATGGATTGCAACCAGTGATAACCTAGAAGCAACAACCATTATGGTTGATGATTTTGTAGCAAAAGCTAAACAATACAAACAATATGGTGCAGACGACATTATAAAACAAATGTTACAGCAAGTTCAAGCAGCAAAGCAACAGTTAAGCTCAACTAACAAAGAAGAATTAATTAACATTGTTAAAAAAGGAATTTCTGAGATAGATTAACCTAAAAAAATTATAAAATAAATTAAAAAGCCTCACAAAATTAAAATGTGAGGCTTTTTTAATTAATAAAAACATTTAAAACGTTTACTACAATTAGATAGAAAACATATCTTCTGTCACAACAATAAATCTTTTGTTTTTACTCAAACCTTTTACAGCCCATTTTTATAATCTTTAAAGCTTCCGTCTTTATAAAAGATAATAACTCTTTCAATTTCTTTTTGCTTATTGTTATTATTAAATTCTACATCCTCTAAAGAAATATTATTTTCACTAGAGGAGGAGTCAACTTTTTTATCAGCAGGAAAAGAACCCTTACCATTTAACAACCAGTACAATTCTACATCCTTAAAGTTATCTAAAACTTTAAGTACAAAATCTAAACTCGGTTTATTTCTACCAGACAGTAAATGCGAAATACTAGAACGTTGCACTTGTATTTTATCAGCAAAAGCAGCGGCAGACAATTGATAATAATCCATCACCATCTGCAATCGTTTCGAAAACTCTAAATTATTTATCAAACCTAAAATTATTAGGTAACAAATGTAAATAATTATTTTTTAATAAACATAAAAAACATTATAGATAACTTACAATTAATCTTTATTAATACTTTAATAAATTATTGATAAAAATATGATTAACAAAGACTTAATCAAACCCTATTTTTTAATGTTTACAAATGTAAATAAACGCATGCTAGCAAGACAACAAACGCCTAATTTAAGTTTACAATTGTAAACTTTACTTTAGTTAAATTTGCAAAATGAATAAAGAAGAATTGAATCAATTACTTATTTGGGCTACTCATCATAAAGAGAATAGATTATTTGGCAGATATATAACTATAGAAGATATTGAACCTATTTTAAATAACTTACCCAATACATTCTTAAAAACAAAAATTGGAAACTCCTACACAGGAAAACCCATTTATAAAATTAGCATTGGAAAAGGAACTACTAAAATACTATTTTGGTCACAAATGCACGGTAATGAAAGTACTGGAACAAAAGCATTGTTTGATTTTTTTAAATGGCTAAATAACAAAAATGAAACAGCTAAAAACATTCTAAAACAATGCACATTAGTATTTATTCCTATGCTAAACCCTGACGGAGCAAGTGTTTACTCCCGTGTAAATGCACAACATATTGATTTAAATCGTGACGCTATTGACGTTATAGCTCCAGAAAGTAAACTTTTGCGAAAAATCCTAGAAGAAGAGAATCCAAAATTTTGCTTTAACCTTCACGATCAACGTACAATTTTTAGCGTAGGAAACAAACCTGCAACCATTTCATTTTTAGCCCCTTCCGAAGAACAAACCAGAAAAATAACTGAAGGTAGAAAAATAACCATGTCTGTTATTAGTTTCATGTATAAAAATTTAAAGGAATTAATACCAGGACAAATTGGTAGATACACAGACGAATTTTACCCCACTGCAACTGGTGATAATTTTCAAAAAATGGGATATAACACCATATTAATAGAAGCGGGACATTACAATGATGATTATGATAGGGAAATAGTTAGAAAGTACAATTTTATAAGTATTGTAACGGGAGTTTATTTTATAGCTAATACTAATAATTTTTTAAACTATGAAGACTATCTAGAGATTCCAAATAACGAAAAAAAATATCTAGATGTAATTTATAAAAATGTAGTGATAAAAGACGAAAACAAAAGGACCGATATTGGAGTTTTATTTAAAGAAACCTTAAAAGATGGTAAAATTATTTTTCAACCCACTATCGAAATAATTGGCAATCTATCAGAATATTACGCAAATAGTACTATAGATAAAAATTATAAAATATTTAATACAAAATCATCTCTAATCAACCTTTTTAATAATTAGTTTATTTTTTTTTAGTTATTTTAGATAAAATTTAAGAAATTAGCACTTTAAATGTAAATATAATAACATGCCAAAATTTAAACTAGACGAAATTGATCATCAAATTTTAGATGTACTCATCGAAAATGCGAGAACTCCGTTTACAGATATTGCTAAAAAACTATTAGTATCTGCTGGAACTATTCATGTAAGGGTAAAAAAAATGGAAGAAGAAGGTGTTATAAAAGGCTCTACACTTACGGTCGATTATGACAAAATGAATTATGCATTTATAGCCTACATAGGTTTATATATTGAAAAGTCTTCTTATACCCAGTCTGTTATTGAAGAGCTGAAAAAAATTCCCGAAGTAACTGTTGCACATCTAACTACAGGTAAATTTGCTGTTTTTTGTAAGATAAGAGCTGAAAACACCAAACATGCTAAAGATATTATATTCAGAATTGATAGCATCAAAGGTGTACAAAGAACAGAAACCTCTATTTCATTAGAAGAAGTTATTAATGATAAAAAACGTTTAATGCATGCTATTTTTGACGCTTATAAAATATAATAGGTAAGTTATTTTAATTTATAAAACGCTTTCAATACATTTGAAAGCGTTTTTTTTATCTATTTAATTTCTTAATCACTATGTTTTTTAAAAAAAATCTATCTAATAAAAAGCTAATCGAATTATACGAAGCTCTATTGCTACCTAGACTTATTGAAGAAAAAATGCTAATCTTACTTCGTCAAGGAAAAATATCAAAATGGTTTAGCGGTATTGGTCAAGAAGCAATTGCTGTTGGAGTAACTTCAGCCTTAGAAGATGATGAATACATTTTACCTATGCATCGAAATTTAGGAGTTTTTACTACTAGAAAAATTCCATTACACCGCTTATTTTCTCAATGGCAAGGTAAACCAAATGGATTCACAAAAGGTAGAGATAGAAGTTTTCATTTTGGTACGCAAGAGTATAATATAGTAGGTATGATTTCACATTTAGGACCACAATTTGGCGTTGCTGACGGCATTGCATTAGGAAATTTACTTAAAAAAAACAATAAAATATGTGCTGTTTTTACAGGAGATGGTGGTACTAGTGAAGGAGATATCCACGAAGCTTTAAACGTAGCTTCAGTTTGGAAACTACCTGTACTGTTTTGTATTGAAAACAATGGCTATGGGCTTTCAACTCCTAGCAGTGAGCAATTTAAATGCGAACAACTTTCAGATAGAGCTAAAGGTTATGCCATGGAAAGCCATATAATCGATGGTAACAACATAATTGAGGTATATGAAAAAATTGCTGATATAGCTAAAAGCGTTCGGAAAAACCCAAGACCTGTATTTATAGAATTTATGACTTTTAGAATGCGTGGTCACGAAGAGGCTAGTGGCACTAAATATGTCCCCAAAGAACTACTTGAAGAATGGGCCACAAAAGACCCTATAGAGAATTTCCAAGCTTTTCTTAAAAACACTGGTATTTTAACAGAAGAAAAAGAAGTAGAACTAAAAACTAAAATTATAAATAAAATCAGTGATAATTTAGAGTTAGCTTTCAACGAAAATCCAATTACTCCAAACACAGAAAAAGAGTTAAGTGATGTTTATCAATATTTTGATTATAAAGAAATTAAATCAACAAAAAAAACAAAAAACATTCGATTTGTAGATGCTATTTCAGACGGATTAAGATTGGCTATGCAGCATCACAGTAACTTGGTAATTATGGGTCAAGATATAGCAGAATATGGTGGTGTTTTTAAAATTACAGAAGGTCTTGTAGATACATTTGGTAAAGAACGTATAAGAAACACCCCAATATGCGAATCTGCTATTATTTCTACAGCCTATGGATTATCTGTAAATGGATTTAAATCTGTTGTAGAAATGCAATTTGCTGATTTTGTAAGTTCTGGGTTTAATCCTATTGTAAATTTATTAGCAAAATCAAATTACAGATGGAATCAGAATGCCGATGTAGTTATTCGGATGCCATGCGGTGCTGGTGTTGGTGCAGGCCCTTTCCATAGCCAAACCAATGAAGCATGGTTTACCAAAACCCCTGGATTAAAAGTAGTTTATCCTGCATTTCCATATGATGCTAAAGGACTTTTAACCACTGCCATTGAAGACCCAAATCCTGTTTTATTTTTTGAACATAAAGCATTATATAGAAGCATTCGTCAAGATGTCCCTGAAGATTACTATACCCTCCCATTAGGAAAAGCAAAATTACTAAACAAAGGAAATAACCTTACTATTATTTCATTCGGATATGCACTACATTGGGTTTTAGAATTTTTAGAAGAAAACTCAACAATCTCGGCCGATGTAATAGATCTTCGCACTCTACTACCTTTAGATACTGACACTATATATAGCTCTGTTAAAAAAACAGGAAAAGTTATTGTTATACAAGAAGACTCTTTATTTGGAGGAATAGCAAGTGATATTTCATCTTTAATTCACGAAAATTGTTTTGAATATTTAGACGCTCCAGTAAAACGTGTAGCAAGCATAGAAACACCAATACCTTTTGAACCTAATCTAGAAAAACAATATTTAGGTAAAAATAGATTAGCTAAAGAAATAAACGAACTTATTGACTATTAAACTAATTAGCATTAACATCATTCTAATACATATTGAATACCACCAAGTAAATGCTTTAAAAATTTAGAATCCTTATAAGCTGCTTTTGTATGTCCTAACCCAGTATAAAACATTTTACCCCCATCAAATTCTTGACACCAAGATATTGGGTGATTATCCCCATTTTTCCCTCCTACATAGCTAGTTTCATCCAACCTCGCTAAAACATGAATTTTAGAACTAATTTCTTTAAAATTATACCATTCATCAAAATGCTCCCATTTTAATGGAAGATTTTTTGTTGACAAATGATTTTTATCTACAATATTAATTATAGCATTTTGTTGTTTGGGATGCGAATCAAAATAAGCACCTATCAGTTTACCATACCATGGCCAATCATATTCAGTATCAGAAGCAGAGTGGATTCCTACAAGCCCTTTACCAGATTTTATAAAAGATTCAAAAGCAATTTGTTGATCTTTATTTAAAACATCTCCTGTTGTATTTAAAAAAATTATAGCATCAAATTTATTAAGAGAATCTTTATTAAAATAATCAGCATTTTCTGTAGCTGTAACCAAAAATAAATTCTCTTTACCTAACTTTTTAATTGCTTTAACTCCTTTTTCAATAGACTTATGACGAAAACCTTCAGTTTTAGAAAATATCAATAAGTTTTTAGATTGTGCATTTATGGCGATAGTAATAAACAAACTTAAACAAACAATTACAACCCTTTTAATTTTATTTTTCATACATCTAAAATTGACTGACAAACAAATATAGTCTATCAATTTAGTATAATTGAACCAATCAGAATTACAAAAAGAAATTTTATAAAAAAACAGCTTTTATCTTTAGTTTAATTCTAATAGTTAATTGTTCTGAAAAACCTAAGAATCAAAAACAAGGTGGATTTACCTATTCAGTATTTTTTTTGGGCTTAAGAATCCAAATAGTAAAATTGATAATTTATTATTATTTTACATAATTGACAAAACCTAATAAATATCATGTTTTAAATACTTTATTGTTCGTAGCTTTAGGGTTCTAATTAATCCCTAAATCTATAATTATGCAAATATATGATGACAAACACATCAAAAATGTAGTTTTTGTAGGAGCTCATGACAGTGGAAAGACTACACTTTCAGAAACAATGCTTTATGAAGCTGGTCTAATCAATAGGAGAGGTACTGTAGAATCTAAAAATACAGTATCTGATTTTCATGAAGTAGAACAAGAGCGGGGAGATACCGTTTTTGCAACACCATTACATACAGAATGGAGAAATTATAAAATAAACATCATAGACACACCTGGTTTAGATGATTTTATTGGTGAAATTATTTCCTCTATTAAAGTAGCTGATACCATAGTTACTGTTTTAAACGCACAATATGGTGTAGAAATTGGTACTGAATTAATATGGAATTATGTGGATAAATTTAGTAAACCTACATTATTCGTAATCAATCAAATTGATCATTTAAATGCTCACTTTGAAGAAAGCTTCAAAAGCATATCATCTTTAGTAGGTAAAAATGCAGTGAAAATTCAATATCCTATAACAATTGATGGAGAACAATGCATTGTAGATGTCCTAAAAATGAAAGTTTATAAATTTAAGCCAACAGGAGGGAAGCCTGAAAAATTAGCCATTCCAGAAGACCAAAAAGAACTGGCAACTAAATTACATAATGAACTTGTCGAAAAAGCAGCAGAGAACGATGATGAACTTTTGGAACTATTTTTCGAAAAAGGAACTTTAAATGAAGATGAGATGAGAAAAGGGATAAAAGCAGGAATGTTAAATCAAGAACTATTTCCTGTTTTTTGCGTATCTGCTTTAAACGACATGGGTACAGGCAGACTAATGGGTTTTATAGACAATGTAGCTCCCTCTGCAACTGATTTGAAATCAGAATCTACAGTTAGCGGAAAAGAATTAACACTAAAAAAAGATGCCCCCACAAGTTTATTTGTTTTTAAAACCTTAAATGAACCAAACCTAGGTCAGATAACTTATTTTAAAGTAAAATCAGGTGAGATTAAAATTAATGATAAGCTTATTAATGCCACAAATGGAGCATCTGAAACTATCAATCAATTATTTATAATGGATGGTAAAAAACGTGCTGCTGTATCTAAATTAACGGTTGGTGACATAGGAGCTACATTAAAATTAAAATATACTAAAACTAATGACACATTACACGAAGAAGGAAAACCAATATCTATTAATCCAATAAAATATCCTGAACCAAGACTAAGAAAATCTATTGTAGCTGAAAATAAAAAAGATGATGAAAAGTTAAGTGAAGCTCTAAAAAAAATTCACAATCAAGACCCCACAGTTACAATAAATTATGCTAAAGAATCTAAACAATTAATTTTAGGATGTCAAGGAGAATTACATTTAGCTATTGTCAATTGGTTATTAGAAAATGAATATGGTATAAAAGCAAAATATGGCAAACCAAAAATCTCTTATAGAGAAACTATACAACGTTCTTCAACTGCAAATTATAAACATAAAAAACAATCAGGAGGTGCGGGACAATTTGCACAAGTACATTTAAAAATAGAACCATGGGAAGAGGGGATGCCCGAGCCTGAAGGCTTTAATATTAGAGGAAAAGAAGAAGTTGAATTGCCATGGGGAGGAAAACTTCTGTTTTACAACTGTATTGTTGGTGGTGTTATTGATTCTCGATATTTACCTGCCATAATGAAAGGTATTTTAGAGGTAATGGAATCTGGACCTTTAACAAATTCATATATTAGAGATGTTCGGGTAATGGTATATGATGGCAAAATGCATTCCGTTGATTCTAATGATATCTCATTTAAAATTGCAGCAGCACATGCATTTAAAGAAGCCTTTTTAAATGCGAATCCAAAATTATTAGAACCCACACAAGAATTAACTGTAAAAGTTCCTGAAGAAATGATAGGAAGTGTAATGACCGATTTACAATCAAGACGTTCGATAATTTTAGGAATAGAAAGTAAAGGCAACTATCAAGTACTAAAATGTATTACTCCAGCAGCAGAATTATTTGGTTATTCTACTAGCTTAAGGTCATTAACTCAAGGAAGAGCAACTTTTAACTCTAAGTTTTCCGCATACCAACCTGTTCCAAGTAATGTACAACAACAATTAGTAAAACAATAAATTATCAACTAAAAAAAAGATTATGGAAACTAAAATATTGCATTTAAGCGATTTAAAGTTTAACTTAGAAACCTGGAGAAGAGAACTAAAATTTCATGCTAACGAAATGGATATTTTTGAACAAAGACTTGAAGATATAGCTTCTAGAGAATTTAATAACAAAGCTTTAGTTCCTTTAGAAAATTTTCAAAATAGAATATTATTAGAAAAAGATGCAATTTCTAAACTGAAGCACAGATGCAAATCAAAAATAAAAAAAATTAAATCTGAAGATTCTGACGAAAATATTGACATAACACAACAATTCAACAAAAGTACATTACGTGAAGATATGAGAACATTCTTAAAAATGCATTATGAATTAAAAGAAGAAATGATGGACTATTTCCTAGAATGGTTATAATTTCAACTAAAAAAATGTAATACAACAAGCATTATCTGCTTTGGGCAGAAAAAACACACACACTGTTTAAGTGTGTGTTTTTTTTTATATATTTTAACTATAATTGTTCTAATTAAAATTGCTAAAAAAATAAACTATTTCTAAAACAATGAAAAATTTTAAATCTGACTCGACAAGCACAACTATAAACATCAATTCTATTTCAATTTTTTTGTTACTTTTTTTCTTATTTACTAATAGTATTTTATACGCTCAGAAAAGGAGTAAAAAAGACATTTCAGAATCGTATAAAGACAAAAACTTACAAGAAATAAAAGAAGAACTTACAGAACTTAAAAGCAAAATAGAAGCAGCACAATCAGTGTCGAATTTAAGAATTTCTGGTGGACCAATACTTGATATTGAATCAAAATATATTACTAATTTTTCGATGACAAAAGGAGATGATGATGTTATAAAAAGGTTTAACACCTTTAAAGATAATATTAGTTTTGATCAACAAGTTATAGATGAAACTTCTGAAGTAGATGTCCATTTATATTATAAATTAAATTATTACCCAGAATCATATGCCGATATAGATTTAAAAAAACCCGAATTTACCATAAATACACTTTATTTTTTTGATGGCAAAAAGAAAGAAATTAATTCTAAAGAAGACGAGTTTATTATAGAAGAATTAAAAAAAATTGATAGCGTATCTATAACATACTCATATCAATATTTAAAAGATTATGATAAAATTACTTTAAATAAAAAAGTCAAAAAATCTGATGACGGCAAAATTACATTATCTTATATATATAATGATGAAGTTGAATTTAAAATTGACTCTTCATTAAATTCAAAATTATTATATATAGAAGCCATTGACAGTACAGGTAAGGCTTTAAGAGTAAAAAGCAAATTTAAATCTACTACAAATAGCGACGCTCAACAAGAGAAATTTTTAGAAGAGTTAAAAGCTTTTGCAGAGCAATCAATAAAACAAATTGAAAGTAAAAAGATTAAAAACAAAGAAGAATTAATTAATTATATGTACAAGAATCAGCCTGTTAAATTAGAACCTAAAGAAATTTCTATGGTTACTCATTTTAATACTTACGCTGGTAACATTGAGAGTATTAATATTTACATAAACCCTATTATAATTGATAAAAGTAAAACATTTTACATCTCAACAAATACACAATATAAAAACGGGCTAGAAATTGCTATAAAAAATGACAAATATGGTTTAATTGATAAAAATGGATATTGGGTAATAGCACCAAAATATGAGTATATTTCAGGAAGTTTTATTGATAATTACTATACCATTTCTCATAATGACACAAAAACGTTACACTTATTTAATGCGAAAAACAAAACACTAAAACCCGTTCCATATTTTATTATGACAGAAAATATTTACGGAAATCGTTATCTTGAAATTTCTTCTAGCCCATATAGTAACATAGAAAAGGGATTGGTCGACTTAAAAACTTCAGAAATAATTCTACCTCCTAAGAAAAGAAGCTTAGATGCTAATAACACTTTTTTTATGTCAATTATTTATCATGAAGGTAACAAACCTTCTTTTTATGAAGTATTCCGTTTTTCTGACAATAAAAAGGTCCTTGAAGGAGAATTTGAAAACGTAATTTTAGACAATGATAATATAATCGTTGAATACGCCGTAGAATTAAATGAAAAACCAAATGGAGGATACATGAGTAGTATGAGGTCTGGAGTTCGAAAATACTACCATAATTATTATGATATTTATGATGTTAATGGTAAAAAAATAAATAAAAAATCATACAATGATCTGCCAGATAACGAAAATTTCAGCAAAGAGAACTTATTACTTGTAGAACAAAGTGCAGATAGAAATAATAATGAGTATGAATATGCTTTTATCAACAGAAAAACAAAGCAATTAGATATAGATTTATCTTCCTACAGTATAGTAAAATCATTTTCAAATGGATTAGCTGTAGTTTGTGATAAAACTTCAAAAAAATATGGATTTATAAATCCAAAAGGAGAATTAATAATCCCAACAATGTATTCCAGAGCTAACCATTTTATGGGAGGTACTGCTGCAGTTGGTCTTCGTGTATCTGATAACTCTTATAAAACTGTGTTAATCAATGAAAAAAATGAGATTATTTTCACCTTTCCTGATGCTATTATTAGTTATTCATCCAAACATGATGCTCAAGAAGCTACTTATTATTGCAGAAACAAAAAAACTTACAACCACAAGGGTAAAATAATTAAAGAAAATTATTAGGTAATTTTTTTCAATATTAATTGTTATAAAATTTCAATTATACATATTTTATTAATTAACACTAACTTAATATAATTAAATTAGTTAAATTGACTTATCTAAATTAAAATTTCACACAAATCATTCATCCTTTTATTTGTTAGATGAACAAATTTGTACTGTCTATTTTAAGGCTAAAAACAAAAACTTGACATTTCTAAATTTAACTATTATGGTAAAAAATCAAAACAAAGGGTAGGAAATTTTTATTCTTAAGTGTTGTAATAGTAGCAAATGTAAATCGTGATACTGAAAATAATTATTCTAGTCACAACAACTCAACACAAAGTATTTTTATAGTATGAATACAAACATCCTTAAACAAACCGTTTTACTTTTATTTTTAGCTTTATTAGGCTACACATCTGTAAATGCACAGTCCTTTGATCCGATAGACGAAGCTCCTCATGATATTGTTTATTTAAGAGCCAGCCAAGTAACTAAACCAATTGTTAAAGTAGTTTATGGACGACCACAAAAAATAGAGCCACAAGTTTTTGGAGAACAAGTTCCTTTTAACAAAATATGGAGAACTGGAGCTAATGAAGCTACTGAAGTAAAATTTTATAAAGATGTTGTTTTTGGTAGTGTAACTATTCCTGAAGGAACGTATGTTTTATACACCATACCTGGTGAACAAGAGTGGGAAGTAATTTTAAGCACTAATTTAGATGTTTTAGGAGCTTTTCAATATGATCCATCATTCGACATTGCTCGAATTACAGTTCCTGTAAGCAAAGCAGAACCAATAGAATCATTTTCAATTGGTTTTAAAAATAAAAATAGAAATGTTCAGATGGTGTTAGGTTGGGATACTACAAGAGTTAAAATACCATTATCAATAAATGAAAGTGAAGCCATAGCAGGCTTATAATTATAGCATAGAATTTAAATTCAATTTTTTCATAGATAGAGGATAGAACCACCTTTTAACAAAGGTGGTTTTTTTTATAGTTAAAAAAACATTATCAACATCCTTAACAATTCCAACTATTAGTTAATTATTAATAAATTATTACTGATATGGTAAATTTGAAGTTCAAAACTAAAATAAATAGATTTGCATTTATAAAAACACGAATCTAAAGAACGAAATGTACTGATTTATGAATACAAAACAAATTGCTTACTCCATATTAGACCTAGCTTTAGTTTCTAAAGGAAATACACTTAATCAAACTTTTAATGATGTTTTAAAGTTAGCTCAACATTCTGAATCTTTTGGATACACTCGTTTTTGGCTAGCCGAGCATCACAACGCAGAAAATATAGGGAGTAGTGCCACTTCTGTTTTAATTGGTTATGTAGCTGAAGGTACAACAACAATTCGGGTTGGTTCTGGTGGAGTAATGCTACCAAACCATTCCCCATTAATAATAGCCGAACAATTTGGTACTTTAGAATCTTTATATCCGAATCGAATAGATTTAGGTTTAGGCAGAGCTCCTGGTACAGATAGAGCTACCGCAATAGCTATTCGATCTGATTTTATGCAAGCAGCCCACTCTTTTCCTGATAAATTAGAAAAAATACAAACCTACTTTTCTAAAGCCAATGCAAATTCTAAAATTCGAGCTACTGTAGCTGAAGGCTTAGAAATACCTATTTACATTTTAGGCTCAAGTACAGATAGTGCACATTTAGCAGCCAAAAAAGGATTACCTTATGCGTTTGCAAGTCATTTTGCTACCACACATTTGTTTGAAGCAATAAAAGTATATCGTAATGAATTTAAAGCATCAGCAAGTCTTAAAAAACCTTATGTTATTGCTGGTGTAAATATTATAGTAGCAGATACCGATAAAGAAGCAGAACGTTTATCAACTTCCTTAATTCGTATGATTATTGGTATATTTACTGGAAACCGTGATTTTGTACAACCTCCAACCGAAATGACCGATGATTTAAAAGAAATTATGCAACATCCACAAGTGCACCAAATGCTAAAATATTCTTTTATAGGCAGCAAAGCAAAGGTTAAAGCTCAAGTAAAAACGTTTTTAAAGCAAACCAAAGCAGATGAATTAATTGCTGTTACTCATCTTTACGATGTAAATGACAGAATTAAATCTTATAAATTGTTTGCAGAAATTATGAATGAAATAAACGAGATTAACTAACAACATTATAACAATTCTTTTAACTATTGTTTTCTGTTTGTTTAAATAGTTTTGCTTGTTTAAGTATTCTTATAGTTACTTCGGTAATATTATACAGCAAATTATATTCTATACGTATTTCTTCTTCTTTTTTAGATTGCAATTGAATACGCAACTCTTCTAAGTCGTCTTCAATAGTATTAATAACTGTATTATTAGTTTCCGTGGTTAACCAACCAAATGCTTCTTCTAGTGATTTTAAAATATTTTTTTCAAAAATTACAATAGTTAAAGGATCTTGTGTTTGTTTGCCTCTATGAGCACCAAGAGCTGATAAATATGAAAGCAGTGCATGATTTAAATACGTTAATTGAAAAGCTGTTTTTTTTAGTTTTTGATGTTTTTGAGGGTCTAATTGCATATTTTGCCAGGCCATAGCCAAAGCATTGTCCGCTCTATGAGCTTCTCTTCTTGCTATTCTATAAGACAAATCATCATCAGTATTAGGGTTCTTATATTCACTTAAAATAGCTTTTAAATAGGCGGTATTCTTTAGAATAACCTCACTTAACAAACTAGGTAATTTTTTGTATTGCCAATTTGG
Source organism: Aureibaculum marinum (assembly GCF_003813905.1). Classification (GTDB taxonomy): domain Bacteria; phylum Bacteroidota; class Bacteroidia; order Flavobacteriales; family Flavobacteriaceae; genus Aureibaculum; species Aureibaculum marinum. Next base: position 65,506 of record NZ_RPFJ01000008.1, on the reverse strand, counting down.
CCATAAAAATCGAACCACAGTAAACGTTATAAAAGCACCTATAAGAGTATCTATCAATCGCGGAGCCATTACATCAACACCAATATTAGCAATTATATTAAATGCACATAATACAAAAATGGTAATAAAAATAGTACTTATAGAGTATTTTCGTTTTACCCAAAAGAAAAATAAATAAGCTGAAGTAATCATTAATACTAATTGACCGTAAAATGAAAATAAATTGATTACTAATATTCCACTAATTACTCCTACTAAGGTACCTAAAATTCTATGAAAAAGTCGTTTTCTTGTTTCACTATAACTTGGCTGTAATACAAATAATATAGTTAAAACTATCCATTCTCCTTTTTCTATATTAAAATATTGATATACAAAATACCCAATTAAAAAAGAAATACTTAACCTTAATGCATAACGCATTTTAGGATGATTTATACTGAGTTCTGATTTAAATCGCTCAAAATAGGAACGTGTATCTTTTTCTAATTTAGGTATTAAAATAGAATTTCTATTTTTATAAATGTTTTTTAAAGAATAATGTGATTCTGTTAAGTTTCTAATCAATAATTTTATTGGAAGTGATGGGGTTAGTTCATTATTTTTAACAGAATTATGAACTGCATTTACTAACCAATCTAGAGATGTAGGGTGTTTGTATTGAACTCCTGTGAGTAAACTTTTAGCAAACTTTTGAGTAGCTTTAGAAAGCTCTTGTAACAGTTGACGAATTCCGCCAATTGCATAACTATTAGAAGGATCTGTACTTAACACATCATAGCTGTCATGACTAGATGCCGCTCGTTCGTGTAAACTTTGCAACACTATAAAATAATACATATAAGGTTGCAATGGTTGTTGATCGGTTAATGATTCTCTATAACTATTTAAAACTTCTTTACATTTATCTAATGCTTCAACGGTTTGTACATTTAATAGAGCTAATTTTGTTCTAATTTCATTTTCAGTGTCTTTATCACTCGGAAAAAGTTTTGATTTCTCATTTAAATATAATGAAAGAGCAGAAAATCCTCTAGCTAGCTGTTCTTCTAATAAGCTATAGGGTTTTATTCGTAATAATGTATAAGAAAATAGTCCATAAATAAGAGCTCCAGAAGTAAGCAAAATAGGCTGTATATACCAGTTTGGACTGATATGAGTACCAATCATCGCATAAATTCCCACTAACAAACCTCCAAATGTTACTCCTCTAAAACGTTCACTTAAACCTCCTATTAGAATAAAAACAATAGTTGATACAACTAGTCCAACTCCTAAAAGGATAGGATAAGGCTGTAATAATTCAACAGAGAAACTTGATATAGCAAAGCTAAAAACTTTTAATGCCATAGATTTCAAACGACCATTGGGATGATCGTCAGTTTCAGAAAGTGCACCTGCAAGAGCTCCTAACCCTAATGTAACTCCATAAAAAGGCACTCCTAAACTTACCATTAAAACAACAAGCACTCCAATAACAAAAGTAGCTTTAATAGACAATAATCGATTTGGATCGCTTAAAAAAGTAGTTTTAAATGAAGTAAACCAAGTAATTTGTTTTAAATAAGAAGTAAAAAGCTTCATATTAATCTATAGCAATAAGTTTATACTTAATAATACTTGCAAAATTAAACATTAGTGAGTAATAATGTCTTCTAAACGCAACTTTAGTTTTACAAAATTAGACTTTCAAAAAAAGTTCTTTTTAGTAATAAAATCTAGTTTATAAATTTCGATTAAAGTAGGAGAGAGCTATGAATGCATTTTATAAACTTAAATGACATTTACAGATAAAATATATTCTTAGAAAAGAGGAGCAAAGTCACATATTCAAACAAAAAAAACCTATTAAAAATCTTATTTTCAACAGGTTTTAAATGTTATCTAAATTATCAATTTATAATATAAAAAAGGTTAATTGTTTTTAGTTCTCCTCTTTAAATTGAAAACAATACCAAAATTAATTCCAAAAGACGAATAAGGTACTTTCTCTGATAATTTTTTAGATGTATCTGTATTAGTATTTGATAAGTTATCTACATAAGTAGTCTCTTTCACGTATCCATCGGGTAAATTATCTAATGAATAAAAACCATCTACTGCAACAGTACCATCAGGTAAAACAATATTTGTATTAAATTCTGAAATTTCAGAATCTTTTCTTCTTAGACTGATTCCATAATATTCAGCTTCAATAAAAAGACCTAAATGCTCAGTTAAATTATATTTATATCCTAAAGCGGCCACAAAACCTAGTGGAAAATGACCATGAAAATCTTCTTTGTAATTTGTCTCAGAATAGGATCCTACTGGTACACCAAAAGCAGTTGCTTCTTGTTCAGTAAAAATAGACTTTTGATACACTACAGCTTCAGTTTTACCACCAACTTTAACTAAAGCTCCAATACGTCCGTATACAGCATCATTAAATTTATAAACCAAAGAGGTTGAAGCACCAAAGGCTCGGGCTCTAGCCACAGCATCTACATTTAAATTAGGTAAATTAACTTCAGATTTGGTAAAATCTACTCCATGCAAATACCCTAATCCTAAATCGACACCAAGAGATTCATTAAAAAAATACGTTCCTCTTATTTGAATATTAGCACCTTCACCATAACTTCCATATACATTTTCACGTTCAGAAGCATTAACAGTTTCCCCTAATTTCATTCCTGCACTACTAATGGCATATCCAGAACTAACTGAAAACTGTAATTGAGCATAAGACATTGAACTTACAACTAAAGCTGAAGCTACAGCTATTAAATGTTTCATAATTTTAAATTTTAATTGTTTTTAAAAAGATTGAAATTATAGCTTTATTATTACAAATTTCAAACTACTACAAAGGTACTTTTTTTAGATTTTTAAATTAAAGTTAGATCATTTATTTTTTTAGCTCATGAACTATTAAAACATTCTAATACTTACCAATCCATTAATAAACGAAGCTAAAGAATATAACTTATTGATTTTTTGATTTATACAAGATAAAGCCTAAATATTATAATAAAATTTCAAATCTACGTAACCAGTTACATAAAAATATTATACATTTGCGTAACCAGTTACATAAAATATGACAGATTTTCTAAATCAAATAAAATACGAAGGCATAACAAGCAGATTAAAACGACTAAGTGACGTTTTATTATATAGCACTAAAGACTTATACAGAGCTGAAGGATTGATTATAGAACCAAATTGGAATTTAATTTTCAGATTGTTACAAGAAAAAGGAGAGATGACAATAACGGAAATGTCAGAAACCTTACAATTTTCTCATCCAGCAGTAGTAAAAATAGTGAATAAAATGAAAGCTGAAGGTTATATTACTGCTGCAATAGACAGCAAAGACAAACGAAAACAAGTATTGTCATTAACACAAAAAGCACTACAAGACATTCCAAAATATGAAGTATACTGGAATGCCGGCATTAGAGTTATTGAAGAAATATTCGAAGATAGTCCAAATATATTAGAAGAATTGAGTAAAATAGAACTAAAAGTAAAAGAATTAGATTACAAACAACGTGTATTATTAAAAATAAAATGAACATTTTAGCAGAAACTTTAGGATATATTGCAATTGCAGCAGGTTTTTATGCTGTAAGCAAAAAAGAAATGAGTGGCTTTAGATTTTGGCATTTAATTTCTAGTTTTTTCTATGTTATTTATGGAATATTATTAGAATCAGGACCATTAGTAATTTCTGGGGCAATATTTTGTGTTATACATGTTCACCATTTACGCAAACTTAAAAAAGTAAAAAATAATAACTTTGATAATAGAAACAATAAATGTACAAGTTAAGAATGTAAAAGTAGTTTACATTAATTACAAACACTTAACAACAGTTTACTTTACTAAAAATTAAAAGGTTATATTTATTTACTTAAATGTTTAAATAAATACTTAATTTATGGTTTTAGCACTACAAAACTAACCAATTCAGGTCTTAATTGGCATAAAATTTTAAGGACATTATAGAATGGATATGTATCTTCTTTTATTGTTACAAAAACTGCCTCATTGAATTAAAGAAGATATAAAAGAAGCAAATAAAAAATGATAGGGTTTTATAAAATTCAAACTTTAAAGCTGTTTTATTTTAGAATAATTAACTAGTCTAATTCTAAAATAAAACAGCTTTAATATAGGTATAACTAATAAACTCTAGGGGAAAACTATTTATCTTCTGACAATAAAGCTTCTGCATTAGCAATACTACCTAACATCATTTTTTTCATCTTATTTACTCTCTCTTCTTCTTCAATAAGTAACGCTTCTTTTTCTGCACTAAGAGCTTTACCTTCTAATATTTCTTCCGAATCAAATTTATCACCAAAACCTTTCATCCAGTCCATCATAAAATCATAGGCTGCAACAAGACTATCCTTGGCTACTTTATAAGTTTGCCCAGTTTCAGTACTATCTATTTTGGCTTCTAAAGCAGTAGTTAACTTACCAATATCGTTCATTTTAGGCATTAATTCATCATGAACAGCAATTACACGTTCCATACGTGTTTTTTCTGTTGTACTTTCTTTTGATTCATTTTTACATGATTGAATGAGCAGACTTAAAATTAATAGTAGGGCTATTTTTGTTTTCATGGATAAAAAATGTTTGGTTATAAAATAATTGTAAAATTAAGTGTAATTCTATTGTTAACATAGAATTTATTAAAACTTTTATTAGCTGACCAGTATTAAAATCACTCATCGCTAACAAGAATAATAGTATTAAAGAAAACAGTTAAAACAATAAATACCTACTCTATAATTTCACCTTTTTTATCTGCAACAATTTTTCCCCAATTTGCAATTGAAGTTAATACAGGAGCCAAAGTTTTTCCAAAAGGTGTTAATTCGTATTCAACTTTTAAGGGTGGTTTTTTAGTATATACTTTACGCGTAATTAAACCATCTTTCTCTAATTGCTTAAGCTGTAAACTTAAAGTTCTCTCGGTAATGGTTGAAATTAATTTATACAATTCATTATAACGTTTCTTACCATCAATAAGATAGATTAAAATAACACTTTTCCATTTTCCTCCAATTAACTCCATTGCAATACTTGTTGTACAAGAAAACAATTTGTCATTGTATTTTATTAATCTTTTTTTATGTTCTATTTCCATAACTTTTTATTAATCATAACAAAAGCATCACACTATAATATCTACATTTAGATAGCAACATAAATATTTATATACAAAAATATAAATAAAAAAATTAAATTGTGAGTAATATTTTAATGTAATACAATTATAAAATAGAATGGTTAAAAGTAATATATCAAATATTATAAACTATTCCATTTTACTTTTTACGTCTATAATTACTCGAAGCATTCTATAATTTTAAATTTAATTAATTTCCGAAATACAAATATGGTCTAGTCTAATTTATCTTAAACTAGTACAAGTCTTAACTTTTTTACATAAAACAACAAAATAAACAACTGTTATTAAATATATTACATCATTTTAACTCACTATACTTTTTGACCGTTATTGTGAGATTAAAATACTATATATACTTTTGCCACTATAAAAATGATAGTAATATAATATATAATGAAATTACAAGAAACTTTAAACTGGAGATACACCACAAAAGAATTTGACCCTAGTAAAAAATTATCCGATTCGGATATGAAGGAAATCAAAAATTTATTGAGAATGAGTCCTTCTAGTGTAAATTTACAACCTTGGCATTTTATAGTTGCCGAAACTACCGAAGGTAAAGCTAGAATTGCAAAAGGAACACAAGGCTTTTATAGTTTTAACGAGCCAAAAGTAACTAATGCTTCAGCTGTTGTATTATTTTGTGCAAAAACAGATGCAGATGATACATACTACCAGCATATTGCAGATACGGAAGATAAAAGTGGAAGGTTCCCTAGTGAAGATATTAAAAACGGATTTTTAGGTGCTGTTAAAGCTTTTACTGGTATTCACAAATACGACTTAAAAGATTTACAACACTGGATGGAAAAGCAAGTATATCTTAACATTGGAAACTTTTTATTAGGAGTTGCAAGTTTAGGTATTGACGCAACACCAATGGAAGGTATAGATGTGAAAGCTTTAGATGAAGAATTTGGATTAAGAGAAAAAGGATATACTTCTTTAGTAGCTGTTTCTTTAGGATATAGAGCAGAGTCCGATTTTAATTCTACAGATAAAACACCAAAATCTAGATTACCTGAAAGCGAAATTTTCACTGTAATATAATTTCAAAAACTTTTAAACCAAATGAAAGCAATAGGATACAAAGAGAATTTACCAATTGCTAATGTAAATTCTCTTCAAGATATAGAATTAGACACGCCAAAAGCAACAGGAAGGGACATTTTAGTTGAAATTAAAGCCATTTCTGTTAATCCCGCAGACTATAAAGTACGAGCCAATATGCCAGTAGAAGGTAATAATTGGAAAGTAATTGGTTGGGACGCTACTGGAATTGTAAAGCAAGTGGGCGAAGATGTTACTCTTTTTAATATAGGTGATAAAGTTTGGTATGCAGGTGATTTTACCCGTCAAGGAAGTTATGCTCAATATCAAATTGTTGACGAACGTATTGTAGGCAAAAAACCTCAAAGTTTATCCTACGCCGAGGCTGCGGCTTTACCCTTAACAACCCTTACAGCCTACGAAATGTTGTTTGATAGGTTGCAAGTGTCAAAAGATGATGCCAACAAATCCATTTTGGTCATCGGTGCTGCTGGAGGTGTGGGGTCTATTATGGTGCAATTGGCTAAAAAGCTAACAAAATTAAATATTATTGGTACTGCTTCTCGCAAAGAAACTACCGATTGGTTAAAAGAATTAGGTGCAGATACGGTTATCAACCACAGAAATAAATTAAGCGAAGAGTTTGAAAAATACAACTTACCAGCTCCTGAATATGTAGTGAGTTTAAATGCCACAGAACATCACGTGGATGAAATTGCAAAACTAATAAAACCACAAGGTAAATTCGGATTTATCGACGACCCTAAATCGTTAAACGTAATGCCTTTTAAAGGAAAAGCAGTTTCTACGCACATTGAGTTAATGTTTACACGTTCTATGTTTGAGACTGATGATATGATAGAGCAACATAACATTTTAAACAAAGTGTCTGAATTAATAGACAATGGAACAATTAGAACCACTTTAGGCGAAAACTTCGGAACAATAAATGCTAAAAATCTTAGAAAAGCACATGCATTTTTAGAAACAGGAAAAGCTAAAGGTAAAATTGTTCTAGAAGGATTTTAGGTACAATTGACTAGATAGTAAAAATGAAAAAAATATTTTTTTAACATAAGTAATAATAGCAGGTACTTTTGCAAATACTCAGACAGACAACGGATCCAAAAAGTACCAAAACGAGTTGGTAACTGCATACCAAGTGGAATGGGGTTGGTTAAATCCCTTACGTGGAGATAAAAGTTCAGCGGCAGGAAACCTGTGAGGTGATCGTACCTAAAACGAACCAGCAGGATTTTTAATAAAATTCAAAAAAAGCATTTTCTTCTCCACCACATACACATAGTAATGGTAATTTTACCATAACTAATTAAATTTTCAATTTAAAATGAAGAAATCATATTTAACTGTAGTAGCTAAAATTGAGGTTAATGAAACTGATAAAACCTCTATGCTATCAGAACTTAAACAATTGGTAAGTAAAAGTAAAACTGAAGAAGGTAATATAGATTATATACTTCACACTGATAACGACAATCCTAATGAATTTTTTGTATTTGAACAATGGACAAATACTGAAGCATTAAAAAAACACAGTCAGAGCAAACATTATATGCAATTTAAAAAAGCTTCCGAAGGGAAGTTAAAAGAATTTGTAGTTCATAAAATGACAGAGATGGTAATCTAATTACAAAGAAAGCTTAAATAAAAAATTAAAATAATGGAAAAAATAAATATAAGTCATACTGATTTAGAAGTTTCTCGTATTAATTTTGGAGGAAATGTATTTGGTTGGACATTAGATGAAAAACAATCTTTTGAAATCTTAGATGCTTTTGTAGAAGCTGGTTTCAATTTTATTGATACTGCAGATACCTACAGCTGGTGGGTCAATGGTGTTGGTGGACAATCGGAAACCATTATTGGTAAATGGATAAAGGCTAGAGGTAACAGAGATCAGATTGTACTAGCAACCAAGGTAGGTTCTGAAACCAAAGAACATCCAAAAGATATTAGTAAAAAACATATTTTAAAATCAGTAGACGAGTCACTACAACGTCTTCAAACCGACCATATAGATTTATATTACACCCATTTTGATGATGATATTACACCTGTAGAAGAAACCTTATCCGCTTATGATGAAATCATTAAAGCCGGTAAAGTTCGCTATATCGCAGCATCAAACATATCGCCTGAAAGATTAATAGAGTCTTTTAAAGTTTCTAAAGAAAATAACCTTCCAAAATATGTGGCTTTGCAACCGCATTATAACTTGTTAGAGCGAGATGATTATGAGACTAAATATGCCAATATTGTTGAAGAATATAGCTTAAGTGTTATGACATATTTTTCTTTGGCCAGCGGATTTTTAACGGGCAAATACCGTACTGAAGATGATTTAAATAAAAGTGTTCGCGGCAATAGTGTAAAGCAATATTTAAACGCAAAAGGGTTGAGAATTATTAATGCTTTAGATATCATTTCAGAAAAATACAACACAACACCAGCAACGGTCTCACTGGCTTGGTTAATGGCACAACCGCACATTGCCGCACCAATTGTTAGTGCGACTAGTCAAAGTCAATTACAAACATTATTTGATGCTCCAAAACTAAATTTAGACGCAGAAGATTTAGAAATATTAGCAATAGCTAATAAGTAAAATTTTACTTATACTAATCACGAACATTTATTTTTAATGATGATAGCATTAAAAATTAGATTATAAAGTAAAGTGTAAAAAATTTAAAAACAGATAAAAATATAAAAACATTATTAGATTATCCCGCTAGAGGAGAAGCCTAGTTAACATTTCTTAAATAGTTTATAAACCGTAAAGTTGAAGAGACTTCCGTTTCATCAACTTTACGGTTTTTTAATCACATACTTCAATTTATCTAAAACAAGAGGAGCGAAAATGATTCAAACAAATGCCTATTCCTTAGACATATAATAATAAATGTTCTCTAAAGGTAATTTTAATACCTCAATTAATTTTTTTACATTTCATCCTATTTATTCAACATTTCGGTTATTAAAAATTTCAATAGCTAACAAATACATGGAATTTTGCAAACACTATAATCATAATCTTAAACACATTAAAAATAAATGGTATGAGCAAGCAAAAAACCATTATAATTAGATTTGTATTATTCTTTGGCACTATAATCTCTATGTTTTTTGTGCCTTGGCTCCTTGTAAAGGCATGGATACTTCCACTACCAGATACAGTGCAAGAGCAATTAGATGAAGCGGTTAAACACGGATTTGATGGTGTCGTGGTTTATATAAATCAAACCAACCATCCCCCTCAGTTTTATGCTTCAGGCTGGCACAATAAAGAATTAAAAATTCCTGCCAATCCACAGGCTTTATTTAAAATAGCAAGCATTAGCAAGTTGTATGATGTGGTAGCTGTTACTAAATTGGTAAGTGAAGGTAAACTTTCTTTAGATAAAACCCTTGCTGATTATTTACCAGAACTTAAAGGAAGAATAGAAAATGCAGATAAAATTACGTTGAGCTTAATGATTCAACATAAAAGTGGTATTCCTAATTTTACTGATGCTCCAAAATTTTGGGAAGCTCCAACAGAAACTTATGAAGAAAGCCTTGCATTGATAGTAGATAAACCAGCCAATTTTAAACCTGGTGAAGACTATGAATATTGCAATACCAACTATCTGTTAATTAACAAAATTATGGATAACGTATTAGGGTATAACAATTTTAAATATAAACAAGAAAAAATTTTAAAACCACTTCATCTAAAAAACACCTTTAGTTCGCTTAAAGAAGTAAATATAAACGAAGTGATGAGTGGCTATCATGTAGGGCATCCCTTTGATTTAAAAGAAGACGAACATGGTATGCTAGCAACAGCAGAAGATGTAGGTATATTTTTAAGAGCATTAAATGATGGTTCAATTTTTGAACCTGGAGAAAAAGAAATTTATTCTTCCATTTATAAGTTTGAACATGGCGGTTGGGTACCTGGCTATCAAAGTTTTGCAAATTATTATAAAGATAGTGATGCCGTTATTATTACATTTTACAGTACAACCGACTCTAAACTATACAATTGGAATCTTTCAGAAATTATAAATACGAGAATATCAAAAATTATTAAAGCCAACAGCAAATCTTAATTGTGTTTTTAAAACAAGCAGAAAATAGGAGGGAAGAGCCTATTCTAATTTTAACATTACGTAAATATATGGGTTTGGTGAAAATATATACATTTGACTTTAAAGAACGCATTATCATTTAAAAATTAAAATTTGTTAGCAGAACGACAGTTACCACAAGAAAATTTTGAAGATCCAGATCATTTTATTTTCTGTTTAGAAGCAGTTCCAGATGTAGATAGCAATACCGACACCAAGGTACTAGAAAACTTAGAACATTTGGCGATGCGGTATGGTGTAAATAGTATCCATAAAACCTGCGATACCATTGAAGGTTTACTAGAAAGTTTAAATGCATTGGTATACGATGACCATAATTTTAAAAACTACGAAATCATTTACTTTGTTTTTGAAGGTGAAGAAAATAATATTTGCATCAATAACTATTTTTATAGTTTACAAGAAATAGCAGAACTTTTTGAAGGAAAATTACAAGGTAAAATTTTACATTTTTCAAATGCAAAAGTCTTAGATTTAGAAGCAGAGGAAGCACAATATTTTTTAGCAGTTACAGGAGCCCAAGGAATTTCTGGTTATGGAGTAGACCAAACTATACTACCAAGTTTACTACTTGATAAAGCATTTTTTAGTTTGTTTAAAAATAAAGATGATATGTTTGATGTGGTTGAAGAACTACATCAGAGACACTATAATCTCTGTAAAATGCTTGATTTTAGAATGTATTATTAAATATACTTTTTGTTCTTTATTTAAATTTCTTCTAATAACGTCTTTTATATTATTTTAAAAGATAAGGATAAATTATAAAGATATTATGTTAAATAGAATACAACTGCATATAAAATAAATTGTGAAAATAATTTGATTTTATAAAGCAATCTAGTGATTGTAGACGGCAATTTTACATAATGACAAATTATGGGACATTTGTGTAACGGAATGTTAATCGCTTAAAATCGAGTATTTAAAAAATCTTGTATGATTGTACAGAATATTAAAATTAAGCGATAATAAAAAACACGAATATTTAATAACCAAAGTAGAAAGGTTTATTATATCCTGGGATATTTTAAATTTCATAAAACGGAAAGGTCTAATAAACCTTTTTGTTTTTGAGAAAGATGATCTGGCTGGGAATTATAGGATCTAATGTTATGCAGAACTAAACTAGCCGTAATTTACTTTAACATAAAACCTGACGTTCTGGTACTAAAGTCCCAGAACTGGTTTTATGTCAAATAGCTACGCTATCCACAAATATATAAGTTCTGTTTTTAACGAGCCGTAATTTGCTTTAACATAATTATTAACGATATGAGCCTAAAGGCGTCATATCTATAATTATGTCAAATATCCTGAAATACGGCTATCCGCAAATTACTATATTTGTACTATAATTTATATTATGTTAAATAGAATTTATAAACTTAGCCCAGTCTTTAAAAACATACAAATTTTATTACTAATGTTAAGGTTCCATTAAATATGTAAATGCTCCTTGATTTTATAATGAATTATTTAGTAATTCGTACAAAAATTACAGAGCTATGACAATTTTTGTAGATATGGATGATGTGTTGGCAGATACTTATGGTAAACACATAGAATTATACAATAAAGAACATAAAACACAACTTCAATTAAATGACATTTCCGCTGGTGAAGTTTGGCAAAATGTTCCAGAAATTCATCAAGATAGTATTCGGTCACATGCCTTGCAACCAGGTTTCTTTAGAGATTTAAAACCTATTAAAGATAGCCAAATAGTTATGGAATCTTTATGTGACAAACATGAAGTTTATATTGCTACTGCCGCTACTCAATTCCCAAATTCATTAAAAGAAAAAAGTGATTGGTTAGATGAATATTTTCCTTTTATAACATGGCAACATCGTATTATGTGTGGCCATAAATTTATTTTAAAGGGAGACTTACTTATTGATGATAGAGTCTATAATCTAGAAAAATTCAGAGGTCAAACTTTACTCTTTAACTCTCCACACAATGTGCATGACACTGGATACACCCGTGTTTCAAGTTGGCACGAAATTGCAGAGCGATTATTGTAACCTATTTACAAAACGACATTACTCTTTAAAAATTTATTACATGTTAATCAAGCTATCAATATCTTTATTATAAATTTCAGGGTTGGCTCCTTCCCTACTAGCCACAATAGCTCCAATAGCACAGGCAAAATCTATTGCATTTTGTGGTGGTACATTTTTTAACAACTTATCCATTAAAGAAGCCAAAAAAGAATCTCCAGCACCAACGGTATCTGCAACTACTATTTGGTATCCACTATTGTAATAAAAAGTTTCATTATGATATAGAATGGCTCCATGACGGCCTTTAGTAACACAAATGGATTTTGTAGCTGTTTGTTCCGCAATAAATAAGATAATTTGTTCTAATGATTTTGATTTGGCACCTAATGCTGCTGCAATTTCAAATATTTCATCATCATTAAATTTGATAAAATCCGCTTGTTTCATCAAATGAAACAAAACATCATATGAATAATGTGGGGCTCTTAAATTTATATCAAATATTTTATATGTAGCCAGTCTTAAAAGTCCGTATAAAGTGTTTCTAGAGGTTTCTCCTCTCGCCACCAAACTACCAAAAATAAATGCATCTGAGTTCTTAGTTATTTTTTTTACTTTTTCTGTAAGTTGAATATTATTCCAAGCCCTAGGAAAATTAATATCATAAGAAGCCGAACCTTTGTCATTCAACGTTACTTTTACTGCTCCTGTTTTAAATTTTTCATCAACCTGAATATAATCTACATTTACACCATGCTTTTTAGCAAAAGTAACAATTTGCTCACCTGCTTCGTCATTGCCTATTCTTGTAATTATAGAAACATTATTTTCAAATGAATTTAATCTTAACGCTACATTTAAAGGGGCTCCTCCTATTTTTTTATGCGTAGGAAAAACATCCCACAGCACCTCTCCAAAACAAACAATATTTTTCATCTTACTTATTCTTAAAAGACTTATTATTCAGCTCAATAACACACTTTTCAATGCCATTATTTTCAATTTTCTTATAGGCATTTGTAAAGGCATTCACAAAAGTTTCCTCATCTTTTAGTTTACCAAATATTGTTTCAATTTCTAAAAAAGCCCTAGGGTTTTCTTTAGATTCAATTGCTTTTTTGTTCAAGGTAGTTTCCATGGCATCTTTAATGGTTAACGGTTTTCCATGTTCATCTTTTCCTAAACTATAAATTGCCCAAGCTGCAATTACCAATGATGCAAATGCTAAGGAGCCGTTTTTTTTCAATTGTGAATATACCGTAGGCAATACAAAAATTGGGAATTTTGCAGAGCTTTCTGAACAAATTCTATCAATTTGATCTTTAATATATATATTTCCAAACCTTTGTAGTAAGGATTGTTTATAACTATCCAGATCTACACCTTCTAAATGCCCTAAGGTCGGTGTTACCTCTACGTCCATATAATTTTTTAAAAATTCACTTATTTGTGGATTGTGAACAGATTGGTCAATAGTATCATATCCCATTAAAGCTCCCAAAATACCTAATACGGTATGACCAGCATTTAATAAACTTAGTTTCATTTTTTCATAAGGAACCACATCTTGAACAAATTGAGCTCCCACGGTTTGCCAAGCAGGCCTACCCGCACTGAAATTATCTTCAATTACCCATTGTTTAAAGGGTTCACAAACCACTGGCCATGCATCTTCAATACCTGAAATTTCTTTTAAATTTGAAATATCGGTTGTTGATGTGGCCGGAGTAATTCTATCGACCATACTATTGGGAAAAGATACATTCAATTCAATCCACGATGTTAATTCCGGCTCCGCTTTTTGTACATAACTCAATAACATTTTTTTAGTCATATGCCCATTACCTTGAATATTATCGCAAGATTGTATCGTACACCCTTTTACCCCTCTTTCTTTTCTAAGTTTAAGTGCTTGTGTTAAATAACCAAATATCGTTTTAGGTGTTTTTGGATGATTCAAATCATATTGTATTTGAGGATTGGTAAAATCAAAACTACGGGTGGCTTCATTATAATTATAACCGCCTTCGGTAATGGTCAATGTAATGATTTTAACATCTGGGCTCGCCATTTTTTCTAATACCATTGTTGGGTTTTCAGGAGCGAACAAACATTCTACAATAGATCCAATAACCCGCTTGGTAAGAGAACCATCCAGCTCTTTTATAATTAAGGTATAAAGTCCATCTTGCTTCTTTAAGGTTTTGTATATTTTGGTATCGAAATCCAATAAGGCAACACCGCAAATTCCCCAATCTGTTATTGATTCGTCGTGTAATAATTGATCAGTATAAAAAGCTTCATGAGCTCGATGAAAGCCACCAATACCTACATGTACAATACCTGTTTTAATATTGTTTCTGTTATAGGTTGGACAAGGTATTCGCTTGGCAATTTCTGTCAAATTCTCTTGATTAAGTTTAATTATATTTGCCATAATATTTAAATTTTAATAGATTTTTTACGGTTTAATGCCCAATATGCTGTTATAAAGTATATTAACGTGCATATAAAAGCATATTGATAAAATGTTTCTCGATGTTCCAAGTACATGGTTTCTGTTGAACTATCCCATAAAACAATACAAGCTAAAATTAGCGTGATTAACAATACAAGTATTGAAATAGCTCTTAATACTTTTGTAAAAACAGTTGTATCTTTTAAATGTATGCTTTCCTGTTCGGCTTTATACTCTTGAAACCTTTCGATGTTTTTATTACGATTTTTTTCCTTTTCTTCTTCCTCTGGGTATTTGCTTTTAGCACCGTATCTTCCAGCTAAAAATGTATAAACCAATATGGTAAACATCCAAGTGGGTATAAATAAATAAAAGAAAGACATTACATTAAGAGCATTTAAGCCAAAACCAAATACAAGACCCAATGCCCAAGAAGCTATGGCCGGAGTACTAAATGTAAGCTGGCGATAGTGCGACCAATAGCGGGTATAACCAATTCTAGGAAAAATTTGATGTTCCGCAAATACGATACCGCCTACCGGTACTACTAATAATCCGGCATAGGTAAGTAATGGAAGTATTTGAGAAAATACGAAAGGGAAGCATGCAACCATCATTGTTACTATACCAACTAATAGTGTTGTTTTTTTTCGTGATTGATTGAAGAAAATAGCCTGTGCGGCCAATCCTGCTCGATAAAGATTAGCAATAGCAGTAGTCCAACCCGCTACAATTACAATGACAAAACCAGACCAGCCTAATGCATAATAGGCAACATCTCCTGGATCAAGTTCTACAATGGATTTTCCTAAAATTACGGCTGCTCCAGCTCCCATAATTCCAGCAGAAATCCAAGCCACGTAATGACCGAACATCATTCCTGTACTTGTGGCCAACCCGTACGATTTTTTTTTTGCAAAACGTAGCAAAGCCATATCAATAAGTCCAAAATGGGTAATTGTATTTGCGGCCCATGCAAATCCGATAACTTCAACTAACCCGATGCCAGCCTTACCATTACTGTCAATACCTGTCCAAATAGATTGGTCTCCCAAAGCAATAAAATCGTTCCATCCCGCTGGTATTGTTTTTCCCAATACTTCTAGTGATAGAGCTGGCAAAAGTACAAAAGCCCCACAAGTAAACATTACAAATAACCATGGTGCACAGATTCCAGAAAACTCTGAGACAGCTTTAAAACCGTAAATTGCAATAGACACCACAACCGTGCCCACACCTAAAACAATCAATACAAACCACACATTGGTTGGATACCAATTGAGCTGTGCCGGAATATCGAATGCAAAACGAACGGCTGTTGCGGAAACCGTAATCATGGCTGCGGAAATCACGGTAAAAATAATGACATTGGCCCAATTGTAAAGTTTAGTCATTGAATCTCCAGCTATTTTATTGAGATAGGTATATAAGCTTAGTCGAGTATCTACTGCAATGGGTGACGTAATGAATCTCCAGCTTAAAACTGCCAAAATATTACCTATTAACAAACCTAACAAAATATCTTTTGTGCTTGCTCCTAAAGCCACAAAAGTAGCTCCAATAACAAACTCGGTAGCCGCAACGTGCTCGGCAGCGTACAATCCTGCAAAATGAGTCCAATTATGCAATTTATGTTTGGCAATGGGCAATTGTTCTTCTTCAACATTTTTGAATTGCTGGAATTCATTGGTCGTGTCCATGATCTAAATTTTTTAAATTAGGTTTTATTAGAGTTTTTTTGCAATAACCTGCATACTAATTTTTAGAACCAAACTGAATTTGTATAGCACAACTGCAGTAATGGATACTAGTTGTAACACTGATTTATTATTTTTTTTTGAATCAAGTATTAAAGTGTTCATGATTAAATAAATAATAATCAAAAATTAATAAACGTTATATTTACGTTTATTATTCAAATGTAGTAATAAACATTTGAAAAAACTCAATATTTCACAAAAAATATATTTTATTTTATCTTTTTTATATAGTAAATTAATAATTCTCACACTAACTATCTTTGTGCATTTACCAACTATTTAATGTATATTTGACGTTTAATTGCAATATATTAGGATTATAATAAAGACTATATTATGCTATGAAACCAAAAAAAATTCCGAATATATCTGTTGATTGTGTTGTTTTTGGGTTTGACACCACTACAAAATCACTCAATGTTTTATTGATAAACCGTTATTTAGAATCGAAAGATTCTAATGATATTTTGGTTGATGATTATGTATTAACCGGATATCACGTTTATGAAGACGAAACGTTGGACGAATCAGCTTCACGTGTACTAAAAGAATTTACGGGTTTAACAAATCAATACAAAAAACAATTTAAAGCTTTTGGAAATCCAGATCGATTAACCAATCCAAAAGATCTTGTCTGGATTAAAAGTGAAGCGTTTAATTCACGAACAATAACCATTGCGTATTATTTTTTAATCAATACAGAAGATATTGATTTAGAAAACAATACACATTATGCAAAATGGTTTCCTTTAAAGCAACTACCTGAAATAGGGTTTGACCATAAGGAAATTATAAAGGAAGCCCATGAGGATTTAAAAGTAAAATGCCTGTCTGAACCTATTGTTTTTGAATTGCTTCCCGATAAATTTACGATAAACGATGTACAAGATTTATATGAATCTATCCTCGAAATAAAGATTGACAACCGTAATTTTAGAAGAAAATTAATCAATAAAAAATATATTGTTCCGTTGAATGAAAAACAAGTTGGTGTTTCAAAAAAACCAGCCCAGTTATATATGTTCAGCAAAGATGTGTATGAAAAAATATATCAGAAAAATTATTTGATCAGCATCTAATCCATCTCTTCAGTTCGGTAGTGAATTTTGAAGTACAAAAAAATTAGTACCGAAAACTATTCGCGTAAATATTGAATAACTCTTGAGAGTTTGCAAAATTTTAAAAATATCAAAAGTTAGAGTAACGTTTCTACCCTTCTTTCCGTAACACTTCTAATGGCGGACTACTTAACACACTTCTAATATTACTTAAGCCAATTAACAATACCAAGGCTGTAATTCCTGGTAAGAATACTAAAAACGGAATAGCTGAAGGCACAAAAGGTTCTTTAAAAAGTACCGTTGCCAAAATCTGACTTCCAATAAAAGACAATAAAATTCCTATAAAACTACCTAACAAACCTAGGTATAAGTATTCTAATGCAGTAATTTTTAATATTTGGTTACTTTTAGCTCCCATAGTACGTAAGAGCACACTTTCTTTTATCCGTTGGTATTTACTTGTCCGTACAGATCCAATCAACACAATAATTCCTGTTAGAATACTAAAAAATGCCATAAAGTTAATTACCCAAGAAATTTTATCTAAAATACTTTCCACAACCGTATACATTTGTCTTAAATCTATTACTGAAATGGTTGGAAATGCTTTTACCAAGTTACGTTGCAATAACGCCGCACTCTCATTATCAGGTACATGTGTAGCTAACACATGAAATTGAGGTGCGTTTTCTAGTACACCTTTAGGAAAAACAACAGTAAAGTTCATTTGCATTTTGGCCCAATCAACTTTTCTAAGACTTCCTACTGTAGTTTCCATTAATACTCCTTGCACGTTAAAAACTATGTTATCACCAACATCAACTTTTGCTCGTTCTGCAAGATCTTCTGAAAGTGAAACCACTATAGGCTCCCCTGCTTTAATTTCGGGCACCCACTCCCCTTTTACCAGCTCTTCAGAAGCAATTAAAGAATCACGAAATGTTGTTCTAAACTCATGATTTAACACCCATTTATCTACTTTTAAAATACTATCCTTTCTTAAATCATTGGCTAATTTTCCTTTAATACTATGTATTCTCATTGTAATTAAAGAGATATTATCAAGCACTTTAAAACCATTATCTACAATAGCATTAGCAACTTCGTCTCGTTGTGAAGGCTGTACATCTAATAAAATAATATTTGGGTTATTCTCATTTTTTTCTAATGCTGTTTTTGCTAATAAAATGTCCTTTGTAAAATACAATGTACTAATTAAAAAAGTACCCAACCCAATAGCTAAAATTAACACCATTGTTTGATTGTTAGGTCGATATAGGTTTAATAAACTTTGTCTAGCTGTAAACCCCCAATTTTCGGGAAAATATTTTTTAACTGCTCTCATAAATAAGACTGCACTGCCTGCTAATATTGAAAATGTTATCGCTACTCCTATTACAAATGCAAAAGCAAATAGCCAATCATTTAATAACCAATAAGAAAACAAATAAATAAATATTATAATGGCAGCCAAAGTTACTATTCTTGCTTTTCTAGGTTTACCATCATTTTGTTGAGAAACTCGTAATACTTCTAATGGGGAAACATACCATGTACCAAGTAATGGTAATAAAGCAAACAAAACAGACATTAAAACCCCAAGTAAAATTCCCATAATTATTGGTTGAGGCGTAATAAATATTTCAACATCAAACGGTAAAAATTCCTGTAAAAGCAAAGGAAATGCCTGCTGGAGTCCTATTCCTAGAAGAGTACCTAAAATACCCCCAAGCAATCCTATGAATGCTATTTGAATTAAAAAAATAGAAAAACTTTGTTTTCGAGATGCTCCTAAACATTTTAAAACAGCTACATGTCTTAATTTTTCTTTAATATAAATATGAACAGAACTTGCTATACCAATACTACCAAGTAATAAAGCTATAAAAGCGGCTAAATTCAAAAATTTTCCTACATTTTCAGAACGCCTACCCAAGCGTTTACTTTCATTAATATGTGTATCTATATCAGCATTTTCACTTTTTAAAATGGGATTTAACTTTTTACTTAATTGCTCTAAATTCATTGTTGAAGGAGCCGTAAAGAAAAATTGATATTCTTTACGGCTTCCAAATTGTAACAATTCCGTTTTGTTAACAAAACGATATGGAATAAGTACTGTTGGAGCTACAGAAGCTGAAATAGCCGTTGATCCAGGAATAGAATTTAAAGTACCTATAATAGGTAAACTGAGTTTTCCTATTTTAATAGAGTCACCTTTATTTAAGTTATATTGCAACATCAAGGTAGCATCAACTAATGCTCCTCCTAATTCTTGATATGTAGCAGCAGCAGTTACAGGTTCTGTTTCTAAGGTTCCATAAAATGGAAATCTCCCTTCTATAGCTCTTACTTTTATTAATTTAGACTCCCCATTTTTAGGAAATAATGCCATAGAAGAAAAATTTACTTCAGAGGCTGATGGTACTAATGAATCTACTATTGCTTTTACCTTGGGGGTTGGATCTTGCCTACTATCTATGACAAAATCTGCCCCCATCATAGCCTTAGATTGTATTTTTATATTTTCTTTTAAATTCTCGCTAAACAACTGGATTGAAACTACAGCTGCAATACCTAAAATAATAGAAGCCATAAATAGTAATAGTCTAGAGCTACTAGCTTTACCATCTCGCCAGGCCATTTTAAATAACCACGCTAACGTTGCTTTTGATTGAGCATTTTTCATTTAAACAGTAGCTGTTCTTTCATTAGACATAATTTTCCCTCCCTTTAATCTCAAAATTTGTTGCGTTCTTTTGGCTAAATCTAAATCATGAGTAATAATTACGAGTGTAGTTCCTGCTTCTTTATTTAATTCAAACAAAAGCTGAATTACTTTTTCTCCAGTTTCTTCATCCAGATTTCCAGTTGGCTCATCAGCAAATAAAATTGTAGGTTTATTCGAAAATGCTCTAGCCAAAGCAACACGTTGTTGTTCGCCTCCCGATAATTGAGAAGGATAATGATGAAATCTGTCTGAAAGACCTACTTTATCTAATAATTCCATACCAATTTTAATTGCATTTTTTGAACCTTGCAATTCTAACGGTACAATTACATTTTCTAATGCGGTTAGCGTTGGAAGCAATTGAAAATTTTGAAAAATAAAACCTACTTCCCTATTTCGTAGTTGAGCTCGTTCATCTTCATTTAATTCTGTAATTTTATGTCCACACAATTCAACCGAGCCTGAATTAGGACTATCTAACCCAGCACAAAGACCAAGTAATGTTGTTTTTCCACTTCCTGAAGGACCTACAATAGAAAAAACTGCTCCTTTCTCAATTTCAAAAGAAATATTATGTAAAACAGTTATTTTTTTAGAACCACTACTATAAGTTTTCTCAAGCTCATGAATCTTTAATATCTTTGACATAACTAATAATTAATTTCTCGCATAATGCATAAGCCGCAAAATAAACAAATGATTTCTAATCTATATACAAAATCTCATCCGATTCTCTTAAAGTTTTGTTATTTTATTGTAGCCCTAATGCTTATTGCTTGCCGTGGTGATGCATCTAAATATAAAAACACTACAACACCTATTGATACTAATAATACAGAACAAAATACTACTTCAATTTCCAATACTAAAAAAATTCTATTTTTTGGAGATAGCCTAACCGCAGGTTATGGATTAGAAGACTCTAATGATGCATTTCCAAGCCTAATTCAATCGACAATAGATTCTTTAGGATTAAACTATACAGTAATTAATTCTGGACTTAGTGGTGAAACTAGTGCTGGTGGAAAAAGTCGTATTGAATGGATACTAAAACAAAATATAGACATTTTTGTTTTAGAACTAGGTGCTAATGATGGCTTACGAGGTATTCCATTAAAAGAAACTAAAGAAAACCTTCAGTCTATTATTGATATTGTAAGAAAAAAAATACCAAAAGCTACTATCATTTTAGCAGGCATGGAACTTCCTCCCAATATGGGGCCTGAATACACCACAGAGTTTCGAACTATTTTTGTGGATTTAGCCAAAGAAAATAAACTTCCATTTATTCCTTTTATTTTAAAAGATGTTGGAGGTGTGGTTGAATTGAATCAGCCAGATGGTATACACCCAACAGTAGAAGGACATAAAATTGTGGCTAAAAATGTTTGGGAAGTTTTAAGCAAAGTTTTAGAATAACAATAGTAAATAGCTTTAAAACATTGCTTTTATTAAAAAATTTACGTTTACATTAAATATTGAGCGAAGTTAACAACTAACTTATTAAACAAAGAATGATTAACCCTACTTAAAAAAAAAATCAATCTTTTGTTGATTTAAGTAGAATATGACTTTAAATCAATCTGCAATTAACTCTCCAGAAGTCAATGCATTATCAATATCTACGGTTACTACTTTATAACTACCAAAAAATCGTTTTCCATCTTTACGTTTTATTTTAGCTATAGTAGTCCCATTTTTCTTTTCTTTAATGTCTGTTACTAAAACAGAACTTCCTTCAATATTTTTGTAGTTTACAATTCCTCCACGTTTAATAATAAAATTTGGTTTTGGAAAATTGATATGTTTATAAGACTCAACAAGTGGTTTTCCTATTTTAAATTCAGAGCCTTCTTTAATATCATCAGGTGAAATATTTTGTGAAAACAAAGAAAAAGAGCAAATAGTTAGTAAAAAAGCTACAACATATTTTTTCATTACAATTAAAAAATTTGGGTTATTCAGATACTTATAAATTTTATGGAAGCAAATATAAAAACCGCACTTATTTTTTCAAAAAATTAAAAGTTATAGAAATTATAAATCTCTTTAAAATATTACAAACTCTATAAAATAACTCTTGTTACAACACTTTTTTATCACTAATTTGCGACCCTAAAAAGTGCTAATAAATGAAGGTCTGTATTGCGGAGAAACCAAGTGTAGCTAGAGAAATAGCCAATGTATTGGGTGCCAAAACCAAGCACGATGGTTATTTTGAAGGTAATGGCTATGCAGTCACCTATACTTTTGGTCATTTATGTACATTAATGGAACCTAACGATTATAAACCACATTGGAAAAGTTGGGATTTAAACAACTTACCTATGCTCCCTGAAAAGTTTAAAACCAAAGTGGTTGATGATTCAGGTATAAAAAAACAATTCAATATTGTTAAGCAATTATTTGATAAAGCAGAAGTTGTAATTAATTGTGGTGATGCTGGCCAAGAAGGAGAACTGATTCAGCGATGGGTTTTAGATCAGGCTAATTACAAAGGAAAAGTACAACGCTTATGGATTTCTTCATTAACTACAGAAGCGATAAAAGAAGGATTTAATAACCTAAAACCAGCTGAGGAATATAATAATCTCTATTATGCGGGCTTTTCACGTGCTATTGGTGATTGGTTGCTTGGTATGAATGCTACTCGATTATACACTGTAAAACATGGCGGTTATAAACAAGTACTTTCCGTTGGCAGAGTACAAACGCCAACATTAGCAATGGTTGTAAATCGTTTTAAGGAAATTGAAAATTTTAAACCACAACCCTATTGGGAACTGCAAACCTTATATCGTAATACCTTATTTAGTTATGAAGAAGGTCGGTTTTTAAAAATGGAAGATGGTCAAGTTTTAGCTGATAAAGTTAAAGAACATGAATTTGAAATTGTATCTGCTAAAAAAAAGAAAGGAAAAGATTATGCTCCTAAACTATTTGATTTAACAGGATTACAAGTTTATTGTAATAAAAAATTTGGATTTTCAGCTGATGACACATTGAAAATAGTTCAAAAATTATATGAACAAAAAGTAGTTACCTACCCTAGAGTTGATACCACTTTTTTACCTAATGATATCTATCCGAAAGTACCTGGAATTCTAAAAAATTTGACTAAATATGCAGCATTAACCCAACCTCTATTAGGAAAAAAAATTAAGAAATCTAGTAGAGTTTTTAACGATAAAAAAGTAACAGACCACCATGCTATTATACCTACAGGTGTACAAATACCCTTACATGAAAACCCACAGAAGGTATATGATATTATTACAAAACATTTTATTGCCGTATTTTATGAAGATTGCGAAGTTTCAAACACAACAGTAATTGGAAAAGCGGCAGATGTCAATTTTAAAACTACAGGTAAAGAAATTATAAAAAAAGGATGGCGAGTAGTTTTTGAAAATAAGAATGAGTCCAAGACATCAAAAGAAACAGGGATATTACCTAACTTTGTTAAAGGAGAAAAAGGACCCCATGAACCCTCTTTTTTAGAAAAACAAACAAAACCTCCCAATCAATTTACAGAAGCCTCCCTCCTACGTGCTATGGAAACTGCAGGAAAGCAAGTAGATGACGAAGAATTGCGTGATTTAATGAAAGATAATGGAATAGGAAGACCTTCAACAAGAGCAAATATTATTGAAACTTTATTTAGAAGACAATACATTAAGCGTAATAAAAAACAGATTTTACCCACTATTACAGGAATAAAATTAATTGATACCATTCAAAATGAGTTATTAAAATCTGCTGAATTGACTGGTAAATGGGAAAAACAACTAAAAGATATTGAAAAAGGTGAATATAGTGCAGGTACTTTTATAAAAAATATGAAACGTATGGTAGATCAATTGGTCTATGAAGTACGAAGTGAAACAAAACGTGCTAACATTTCACAAGCCACAATTATTCAAAACCTTGAAAAGAAAAAACAAACCAAAAAGGTTTCAAGAATTACAGCAGAAACATGCCCTAAATGTAAAAAAGGATTACTTTTAAAAGGTAAAAGTGCTTACGGCTGTAGTAATTATAAAAATGGATGTAATTTTATACTTCCATTTAAATTTATGGGGAAAAAAATTTCAGAAAAACAATTTATCCGATTGCTTAAGAAAGAATCTACTGTTAACTTAAAAGGTTTTAAAACAGAAAACGGCACTGTAGAAGGTTTAATCCGTTTTGATGAGCAATTTAACCTTGTTCTTGAAGAAAAAAAGACAGGAAAAAAATCAACTTTAGACCAATTAATTTGTCCTAAATGTAAAAAAGGAACCATTATAAAAGGAAAAGAAGCTTATGGCTGTAGTAATTATAAATTAGGGTGCGATTTTAAATTTCCTTTTAATGAAATAAGAAGAAGAGCCGGCGACAAAAAACTAACAAAAGAATTAGTTTACAACATATTGAGTGGAAAATAGTATTTAAATTTGTTGAAATTACTATTTTAGTACCGTTCTTTAACCTAAAAATGATCTTTTCTAAATTTCTAAAGGTTATTTATAAATTTGATTTAATTTAGCCGGTATGAGCCCCTTCAATAGTTATATATTAAATCAATACCAAGGCTACACTAAAACTCCTCAATTATGGATAAATCATACCGTTTTAGGGCTTAAGCAATTTCAAATGCCAAAACAACAACAGGTTACTTTTAATAAACTACTTCCAAATAATTTACGATTAGGAAAACGTGTAGAGCAATTTCTAAGTTACGATTTACAACAAATAAATAATGTTAAAATAGTTTTAGAAAATAAGCAAATACAGGTTAATAAACGAACTATTGGAGAGCTTGATTGTATTTTAACTTATAATAAAATTCCTATTCACTTAGAAGTAGTTTATAAATTCTATTTATACGATAATCGTGTAGGATTAAAAGAAATAGACCATTGGATTGGACCGAATAGAAATGATAATTTACTTAAAAAATTAACGAAATTAAAAGAAAAACAACTTCCTTTACTGTATTCAGAATATACTAAACCAATTTTAGACAAGTTGAACTTAAATGCAGAACAAATAAAACAACAGGTTTATTTTAAAGCTCAATTATTTATCCCTTATAACGAAGAAATTCCCACCTTTAAATTATTAAACAAAGATTGTTTATATGGATTCTACATTAAATTATCTGAAATTGAACAGCTAAAAGATTGTAAATTTCACATCCCATCTAAACAAAATTGGCTTTCTGAAATTCAAATACAAATTGATTGGTTACCATTTAGCATATTTTCTAAAAAAGTTACTCCTATACTAAAAGGAAACACCTCTCCTTTGTGTTGGGTAAAATTTCCAAATGGAATTACTAATAAATTTTTTGTAGTATGGTGGAGTTAAATATTAAAAAATACAATATTCTGATAAAAAAATAATTAAAGCCAGTGATATCTATTAATAATTTAAGTAAAAAAATTTATTATACTCGGAAAAACTAGCTAGACGTTTTATCATAGATTTCCTTTACTTTTCCAATATATGTTATGCTTGTTCTAGAAGGACTACTTAAAGTTAAATAGCTTTTTAAATTCGGATACAATACCAACCTAGCATCAAATAATTCATTGGAATTTTTACTCTTTGCCTGAAAAGTAATTGTATAATGTTGTTTTTTATCATTCCATACAACAACATAATTTTTAACATCTCCTTCCAATTCTATTCCTCCATTATCACTTCCATAACCCACATTAGAATATCTTTCTCCGTAATACGGTAAATATGATGTAATAGAATCTCCTTTTACTTCTAAAAAATTACTATTTCCTATTAAATTAATATTGCTAGCTGAATTACCAATACCTAACAGTCCTGAATTTTGTAAGTTAGCCATACCAACTGATGCAGAAGGTTGAGCTATGTCCGATTCTATATTAAAATATTGCTTTTCTACAATATTTTTAATTTGATCTGTATTCACACTCTTTGTACTTGCACAGCTACTCAAGAGTCCAAGCATCAACATTAAGTAAAAATAAACTGTTCTCATTTTATTGCTATTTAATTACGACGTGAATATTTAGATTGTAATTTTAAAATGATGCTATATAATCAAATTAATAAGCACAAAAAACATGCCGAAACTAATTAAAAAACAATAAAAGCAATATCAACACATTATCACTAAAATATATCAATTTATTGTAATCCTCTTGCCTTTAACATTGGTTCTATTTTTGGGTCTCCACCTCGCCAATCTCTATACATTTGATCTAAATTAATAGTATTTCCACGAGAAAGAATCATATTCCTAAAACGCTGTCCGTTTTCACGAGTTAAACCACCATTATTTTCAAACCAATTATAAGCATCATGGTGAAGCATTTCTGTCCACAAATAAGAATAGTATCCTGCGGCATAACCACTACCAAAAATATGTGAAAAATAAGTAGAACGATAACGAGGTGGTACCGCATGCACAACATCTAATTTAGTAGTACGCAATGCTTCCTTTTCAAAATCATTAGCATCACTAATATCATCATCTGCGTTAATCGTATGCCATTGCATGTCTAAGTTAGAAGCTGCTAAATTCTCTGTTAAACTATACCCCTGATTAAATGTACCTGATTTTTTAATTTTATCTATAAGTGACTGTGGTATTGATTGTCCTGAATCGTAATGTAAAGCATAATTTTTTAAAATATCAGGATGTAAGGCCCAATTTTCGTTGAATTGAGATGGAAATTCCACAAAGTCTCTAGCTACAGATGTTCCTGACAAAGAAGGATATTGCTGATTTGCAAAAAAGCCATGCAATGCATGCCCAAACTCATGAAACATCGTCATCACGTCATCAAATGTCAATAATTCAGGTTCTCCTTGAATAGGTTTAGAAAAATTACACACATTATAAATTACAGGTTTTTTATTATAAAGTTTAGATTGAGTTACAAAATTACTCATCCATGCTCCTCCTCGTTTACTAGAACGAGCAAAAAAGTCGCCATAAAACAACCCTAATTGATCTCCATTTTCTTCAAAAAGTTCATATACCAACACATCTTCATGATATACCGGAATATCTGTTCTTTGTTTAAATGTAATTCCATAAAGTTTTTCTGCAGCATAAAAAACTCCTTTTTCCAATACAGTTTTTAATTGAAAATATGGTTTTATCTGTTCTTCATCTAAATCATATTTAGCTTTACGAACCATTTCTGCATAGTAATTCCAATCCCAAGGCTCAAGAGTAAAATCTTCTCCTTTTGCCGTAATCATCTTTTGTATTTCATCAGACTCATTCTGTGCTTTCTTTGTTGCTGCAGGGATTAGCCCTTTAAACATATTAAATACATTCTCTGGTTTTTTTGCCATAGTCTTTTGCAAACTCCACTCGGCATAATTATTAAAACCCAATAAAGCAGCCTTAGAAGCCCTAATTTTAGCAATTTCTTTAATAATATTTTTTGTGTCATTTTCAGTACCATCCGCTCTTTTCCATGAAGACATAAAAATCTTTTCTCTAGTTTTTCTATTTGTTAATGATTGTAATAAAGGCTGTTGCGTAGTATTTTGTAATGGAATTACCCAGCCACCTTTAGCAGTATCTTTTAATGATTTTAATTGAGAATCTGACAATCCTTCAAGTTCCTCTTGATTAGTAATTAAAATAGCTCCCGCATTATTTGCTTCTAATAATGTCTGATTAAACTTAGTTGTGAGAGTTGCTAATTCTGTATTATACTTCTTTAAAATCTCCTTTTTATCAGGCGATAAATTAGCTCCTGCAATTTCAAAATTTTCAAAATAGTTTTCCAACAACTTTAAAGATTCTGAATCTAATTTTAAGCTATCTTTTTTATTATATAATTCTTTAACACGATTAAACAATTCTCCATTTAAATAAATAGCATCATTTAATTCCGACAGCTTTGGAGCAATCTCTTCTTGTATAATTTTTATAGAATCATTAGTATGGGCACTAGTAAGTGCATAAAAAACATTAGACACCCTATCTAGTAAAGCTCCACTCTTTTCTAATGCCAATATTGTATTATCAAAAGTAGGTGTTTCATTTGAATTTGCTATTTTTTCTACAGCTAGCTTTTGCTGTTTAATTCCTTCTAATAAAGCTGGTTTAAAATGTTTATTTTTAATAGAATTAAAATCAGGAGCAAAATATGGCAAATTGCTTTCTGACAACAAAGGGTTTGTTTCTGTATTCATATTTGATAAAGTATCTTTTTGATTTTTTTGACAAGATGTAACCACTATAGAAAGCAATAAAATTTTTAAAATAAGTTTCATAAAAAGTAGATTTTTTTTAAGTATTGTAAAGATATGGAAAAAGATATAATTGACAATTAAACACTTTCAATCAATACCTATCATAAATAAAAATTAGAATAAATTATTCTCAATTATAGACATACTTGGAACAAATATAAACATGGATAATGATAAAAAAAATTGTTAGAAATCCGTTAATTATTAGTTAAATAATAACACATAAACTATTAACATACTGCATATTAAATGTAAAAAAAGTTGTAATAATTTATTCCTAATTTTCTATATAATTAAAAATACTACTTTTGTAAAAAAGGTTTTGTGATTATATGTATAAAACATCAACATCTACGCAACTATTTTTTAAGTTATGAATTATTCCATTATATGAAAAGATTTTTCCCCTTAGTTTTTCTTACAATATTTAGTTATACATCATATGGTCAAAATAAAGCTATTGACCCATTGTTTATAAAAAATCTAGAAAAAAAAATAAACACACATATAAATTTTCTTAGCAAAGAAAGTTTAGATTTAATAGTTAATTATTCTAGTGAAAACCCTAATTTAAATGAATATTGGGACAATAGTCGTTACAATCCTTTCCCTATTCCAATAAAAAACATTCATTTTCAACTATTATTTAGAGACAGTTTATATGTTTCTCCTATACCAACAGATAGAAAAGTAATTACATCAAGATTTGGATGGAGACATAGAAGACCCCATAAAGGGATAGATATTGATTTAGTAACAGGAGATACAGTAACATCAATGTTAGATGGAAAAGTACGTTATGTAAAATATAGCAGAGGACATGGCAAAACTGTAATTGTAAGACATAGTAATGGATTAGAGTTAGTTTACGCTCACTTATCTAAACAATTAGTTAAAGAAAATCAATTGGTTTTTAAAGGACAACCTATAGGCTTAGGTGGTACAACGGGAAACGCTAGAGGCAGCCATTTACATCTTGAAGCTATTTATAAAGGAAACTATATAAACCCTGATTATTTATTTGATTTTGGAAATAAAAATAGAATTAGAAATAAGGAATTATGGGTAACTAACAAATGGACAAGTCCACATTTACATAGCTCTAGAAGACAAAGTAAAATTGTTATTGCCAATTCATTTGAAGAAGCTGAACTTCAAAAAGTAGCCCCAGTTAAAACACATAAAATAAGAAAGGGAGATACACTTTCTGGAATTGCAAACAAATACGGAGTATCAATTTCTGCTATATGTAAAGCAAATGGTATAAAAAGAAATACTACATTAAGAATAGGCAGAAGATTGATTATAGGTTTGCCTTAAACTGATTTATTAATTAAAGAACACTAAACAGCTCAAATTCAAAGGAAAGAAAATGATTGAAAAAAAATTCGAATTAAGATCAGACCAAGCATATATCCCTTTAAATAAGTTATTGCAGGTATTAGGCTATGCCCAAACTGGAGGACATGCAAAACTCATCATCCAAAATGAAGAAGTACTTGTAAATAACCTTATTGAGACACGAGTTAGAAACAAATTAGTACAAGGAGATGTTGTTAATATTCAAGGAACCTTGATTGAAATTATTTAATAATGTTTTGGAGCAGTCTACTACTTTTTATTCTAATAAATAATTCAATTACTTTTTAAATCTAGAATGTAGTGTTATTTTTTTTGCTGTATTAATAAAATACACTCCAGTAAGAAGAATTACAGCCGCTACAATTGACTGTGTTGTAATTTGTTCTTCTAAAAAATACCATCCTAATATCAAGGCAATAATAGGATTTACATAGGTAGAAGTAGCTACTTTTTCAGGTGAAACAAATTTTAATAGATAATTAAATGACGTAAAAGCGATAATACTTCCAAAAGTGATTAATAAAATCATAGAGAGTTGGACTTCATAGCTCCATTCCATCGGATTTATCCAGTTTTCACCAAATACAGTACTTGCAATAAGTAACATGATACCACCCATTAACATTTGATACCCTGTATTAATAAAATAATTAGAAGGCAAATCCGCTTTACCTACAAATATACTACCACACCCCCAACTTATCATACAAGCGAATATCATAGTCAAACCAATAATTGAGTTCTCATTACTTATTAAATGTTGTTGACTTACCAAAAGATAAATTCCAATCATACCTAAAAAAACACCAACTAAAGACATTGGTTGAATTTTTTTTCGTTGAAAAATTCTCATCAACAGTAAAACTACTAAAGGCTGAGCAGAAATTTCAAGAGCTGCGAAACCACTATCTACATACTTTAGAGCCCAAACCACAACACCATTTCCAAAAGTTAAAAATAGAAAACCAGCAATTATTGTATTTTTAAATTGTTTACGTGTAATTTTTATTGAAATACCCATTATTTTAGATATAATAAAAATGAGGAAACTAGCACTTAAGAAACGAATAGCTGCTAATTTAAAAGGAGGAAGTTCCGTAACAGCAATCTTATTCATTAAATAAGTAGATCCCCAAATAACATATATAGAGAAAAATGCTAATACTACAAGAATTGTTTTAGGTTGTTGACTCATTCGCTTTAAAATAGTTGCCAAAATTATACAATAATTTGATATCAATGCATCTTTAAGCTAATCAATAAAAATTATTATTTCTAAACTTTATCATGTGTAAACTACAATCTCTGCTAGTATAATAATTACAACTATTGCAGTATGTATTATTCTTGTTATCAACTAAATAACAAACAACTCTTTAAAAATTAACAACTTAAGAAAAGGAAGGTTTTTAATAAATGTACTAATTTATAATTGTTTAATAGATAGTTTATTATAAATTTGCAACTACAAAAAACACAAGTTAAATTCTAAATTAAATTAAAAACACTAAATTATGAGAAAAGTATCAGTATTAGTATTGACAATGGTTTTATTGTCTGCATGTGTATCAAAAAAGAAATATGTTGCACTAGAACAGGACAGAGACCAAATTAAAGGAGAATTACATAAAACGGCAATTGAAAAAGACGAATTAGAAGCTAAGTTTGCTGCAATTGAAGCTAAAGTTGATGCCTACAATGCCAAAATTAATGCTCTTAAAGAAGAAAATGATGCAAAATTAACCACTTCAGATGGTAGTGTAATTTCTAATGATGCTAAAAAACAAATGAGAGCTACTATTTCTAAAATGGATCCAGAGGCAGTTAAAGGTGCAAAAACCTTAAAAGACTCTATGAATTTAGCAGTTTCATATAATTTAAAGCAAACTATGGCAGGAAGTGAATTAAGTGAAGATTCTAACGGTGAAGTTGATATCAACATTAATGAAACTGTTGTAATGATTACGATTGCTGATAATTTACTATTTAAAACAGCTAGCTATAGAATGAGTAACAAAGCTGATGGTGTATTACAAAAAATAGCTGACTTATTAAAATCTGAACCTAGTTTAGATTTAATGGTTGAAGGACACACAGATTCAAGAACTATTAGTAACGCTCGTGTTGCTGACAACTGGGATTTAAGTGTTTTACGTGCTACTTCTATTGTAAGAAGAATGCAAGATAAATTTGGTGTAGATCCTTCTAGATTAATAGCTTCAGGTAGAAGTAGCTACCAACCTTTAGTAGATAATGATACTAAAGAAAATAGAGCTAAAAACAGAAGAACACGTATCGTTATTTTACCAAATATTGATAAATTCTTTGCTTTAATGGCTGAAAAATAATAATTCTATCTATTTATAAGTATAAAAAAGCCTGATGATTTAAATCATCAGGCTTTTTTATTAGTTAATTATTATATAATCTATCTACTGCTTTTTAACTCTAACAGCATTTAATCCTTTTTGGCCTTTTTCTAGTTCGAAAGTTACTTTGTCATTTTCTTGAATTTCATCAAGCAATCCACTTACATGACAAAAATATTTTTCATTGTTTTCCAAATCTATAATAAATCCGAAACCTTTTTTATCATCATAGAAATTAACTTTTCCTTTTCTGATAGGATCTTCTTCTTCATAATCTTCTTTTTTAGGTACTCCTACTACTATATCTTCAGCATCAATCTTTACTTTTTGAGATGGATCTGGAGGGGTGTCAGTCAATTGTCCAAATTGATCTACATAAATAAACGTATCATTTTTTTCACCCGCTTTACGAGCCTCTTTACGTTTCCTTTTTTCTTCACGTTTTTTTAATCTTTTCTTTTCTCTTTCTTTTTTACCAAAGGTTTCTTGTGCTCTTGCCATTCTTTATCTTAAAACTGTTTTAGTGCTTTTTCAAGCGGTTATCCTACAAAGGTAGTGATTTTAAGGGGATTTTAATTTGTTAATTTGTTTTTATTACTTTATAGATGGTGAAATACAATTCAATTTATTAGCTTTTTAGAAATAAATTTACACCTTTTATACCCATTATTATTGCTTTGCTAGTTTTCGTAAAGCTACCCATTGTTTTAGCATTTCTCTAGATTCAGTAGCCGGATACCCTAGCATTGTTTTTCCTGCTTCTACATCACCCATTACTCCTGATCCCGCCCCTATTGTTGCACCAGAATGAATTGTTGTATGATCTTTTATAGACGCACTTCCTCCAATAATAACGCCATCGCCTAATGTAACAGAACCCGCCAAACCACTATGACCAGCCATTATACATGATCTGCCCAGCTCACAATTATGAGCAATTTGAACCAAATTATCTATTTTACAACCATCACCAATTATAGTTGAACTAAATTTGCCTCGATCAACACAACTATTGGCACCAATTTCTACTCCATTACCAATAATTACATTGCCTATTTGTGGAATTTTTACCAATCCCCTACCATCTTCACTAGGCCTGTATCCAAACCCATCTGCCCCTATACTTACATTAGTATGAAAAATACAGTAAGCTCCTATTTCGGTTCTTTCACGAATTACTGTTCCTGACCAAACAATAGTATGAGAACCAATAGTGGTTTCGTCCATAATAGTTACATTAGGGTATAAAATTACACCTTCTGCCAATACAACATCTTTACCTATATAACAACCTGCACCAATCTTACATCCTTTACCTATAATTGCCGAGTCATGAATTATAGCAGTAGGATGTATCTCATGATCAAAAACAGGTGGTTGTGGGTTAAAAACCTCTAATAATTTAGCCATAGCCAAATCAGCATTTTTAACTTTAATTAAAGCTCTGTTTTCTTCTAAATCTACAGTCAAGTTTTCATTAACTATAGCGGCTGAAGCCTTAGAGTTATTCCAGTATTTAATATATTTTGTACTACCTATAAAACTAATATGATGTGGTTCTGCTTTATCGAGTTGTTCAGGTCCAGTAATCTTAAGTGTAGTAGAACCTACAAGTTCTCCGCCCAGAATAGTATTTATTTCTTCAATTGTAAATGATTTCATTTTTTGTAAATATATTTTTTAGTAAAAAATACCAAACTACACATTGTCATTTTAATATAATAATTAACAATGGTTATTGATATAACTTTAGGTTGTTGATTATGTTGTTAAATATAGGATAAATAATTATTTTTTAGAGAATTACTGAGGATTTTTTGCTTTTATAGATGCTATAATAAGCACTGCGAGAAAAATAATATTTAGATAACCTATATAAGTATAAGAACCCAAGTTAGTATAACAATAGCTAAATAAACTTGGAGCAATAGCACTTGCGATAACTAAAAAACTCATCGTTTTACCTGTAATAGAACCTAAATGTTTTCTTCCGTAATACCTAGGCCAAGTAACCGCATTTACAACTGAAAATAAGCCTCCTAAACATCCAAGTCCTATAATCAAAAAATAAATACCTATTTTATTAGACAACATTAATAATCCAGCAGAAGCCAATAAACCACTAAATAACATCAGGTATAATAGTAATTTTTGACGTACGTAATCACTCAGAATATTAAACAATGTACCTACTGAAATCGCAATAATTGATATTGGCAAGAAAATCGAAATGGCTTCACTTTTGGGATAACCTTGACTAGAAAAGATAGATACCACATGAAAAGTGAATCCTGTAATAAAAAAACTATTAAATGCTAATATTAAAGCAAACATCCAAAACGCTCTAGTACTTTTTGCTTCATCTAATGTAAAATGATGTTCATTTTTTTTAATTTTAATTTTATTAGTTTTTTTTAACAAAGCCATCAGGTTTCATATTGAAATCTTCAGGGTTATTTCTATAAAATTGCAAAATTAAAATACTAAATATTAGCAAACAAAGAGCTATGAGCTGCCAACTTAATTGCCATCCATTAGTATCTATAATATGATTTAAAAATAAGGGCGAACTTGAAAAACCTAATGAAACAGCAATACCACTGATGGCATTAACTTTTCCTCTATTTTTATCAAACCAAATCATAATCATATTCCGTGAAGCCATCGTTAATACGCCTTGTCCACTAAATCGGATAAAGAAAAATAAAATGGTTATCACAAAAAATGGAACTACCCAAGAAGTTGTATTGAGTATTTGCTTAAAAAACTCACTTATTGAGGCTGATAATGAAGCAAATAATAAAGATAAAGATAAAAGAATGGCAGCAAAAAAAGCTACATATCTGGCTCCATATTTATCAAATAAAAATCCTGCTTTAGGCACAAAAAAAGAACTTATAAAAGTTCCAATCATATATGCATTACTAAACTGATTTCTAGTCAGGCCCAAGGCATCTTTTACCGGATCTGTAAAAACCGAAACACCAACAGTTTGTCCTGGAATACTTGCCCAAATACCTAATGTTCCTATAAACAATACTACATATCCATAAAAGAATGGTACTTTTTTAGGATTTATAATAGAGAATTTATTTACTGCTAACATCACTAAAAATAAGGATGCCAAATGTACTGATATATGTAATTTTTATAGGTATTTTTTTAATCTAATTTTAAATGAATAGAATAATTACTATCCTTTCATTTTTTTTCATGTTCTTCTATATCTTTACGAAGATCTAATTTTCTTAATTTAGGAAAGAAAGTTCCTGTCATCAAGACGGTAATTAAAGTCATTACTCCACCAAAAACAACAGCTCTTACAGTTCCCATAAGTTTAGCAGTGAGTCCACTTTCAAAAGCACCTAATTCATTACTAGAACCAACAAACATAGAGTTTACAGAGGCCACTCTACCTCTCATATGATCAGGAGTTTTTAATTGTAAAATAGTTTGTCTAATAATCATAGAAATACCATCTGTTACTCCACTTAAAAATAGTGCCACTACTGATATCCAAAACCAAGAAGACAAACCAAATACAATGATACATATTCCAAATCCAAAAATTGCAGCTAACAATTTCATACCTGCATTTTTATTTAAAGGAAAATAAGCCGAAGTAAACATTATCAATAAAGCACCAACTGCAGGAGAAGCTCTTAAAATACCAAATCCTTCTGACCCAACATGTAATATATCTTGAGCAAATACTGGTAGTAAAGCTACTGCTCCTCCAAATAAAACAGCTATCATATCTAAGGTAATTGCCCCTAAAATTACTTTTGTAGAATATACAAATTTTATCCCTTCTTTTAAACTTTTAAAAACATTTTCACCAATTTTAGGGTTTAGTATTGGCTTTTTAGAAATAAAAGAAAGACTTATAAGAGCTATAAGAGAAAAAGCAAAAACTAAGCACAACGACCAATGTACACCTATCCAATTGATTGCAAATCCAGCTAATGCAGGACCAAGTACAACTCCCATTTGCCAAACGGAACTACTCCATGTTGCTGCATTAGGATATATTTTTTTAGGAACAATTAAAGCAAATAAAGAAAAAATAGTTGGTCCTAAAAAAGCTCTAATAAATCCACCTAAAAAAACTAAAAAATAAATGGAATATAAAATTAAATCAGAAGACCAATTTGAAACAACTTCTGGCCAGGTTAATAAAAACAGGCCAAAACTAATTACAGAAAATGCTAAAAGGCACTTAATAAGTAGTCCTTTTTTCTCATTTTGATCTACAATATGACCTGCAAAAAGTGCCAAAGAAACAGCAGGTATTACCTCCATTAAACCAATTATACCTAAAGATAATGGATCTTTAGTAATACTATAAACTTCCCACTCAATTACTACAAATTGCATAGACCATGCAAATACCATGGCAAAACGCATTATTAAAAAAATATTAAATTCTCTAAAACGCAATGCCGCATAGGGGTCATTCTTTTGCATAAAAGCAACTATTTTAAAACAATTGGTAATTTAATATGTGATGGGTACTTTTTTGAATGGTGTATTTTGTTGTGAGCTATTACACTTTCTTTTTCATCATAATTTTTACCACCTGTATTTAAATTTCTTGCAAAACGTGGAAAATTACTACTCGAAATTTCTATACGAATACGATGTCCTTTTTCAAAATAGTTACTTGTTGTCATTGGACTTAACTGAATTTTATAAACGTTATCTTTTTCCATAAACACTTCTTTATCATACCCCTCTCTATATCTGGCACGCTGTATAGTTTCATCTAAATTATATGCTTTTCCATCAGGATAAACATCAATAATTTTAATGGTAATATCAGTATCTTTAACATCTGAAGATACATAAAGTGTAGATTCTATAAAACCAGTAACTTCTATCCCTTTCTTTAAAGGTTCTGAAGTATAAACCAAAATATCTTCTCTTTTTTCCATTTCACTCTGATCAAACGCACCTCCTTTTACAGCATTACCTGTACAACAAACATTACCTCCATATGAAGTAACTGGATTCATAGGGTCATACATATATGAATCTGGATTATCTTTACCAGGTCTTTTTGTAGATAGAGTTCCATCTCCATTTAAGGTATTGGCATTACCATTACTATTTAAATAATAAGTAAAAAATTTAGCTTCTTTTGGTGGAAAGGTTTCAGAATACTGCCATTTGTTACTACCCATTGTGTAATATTGAACACGTGGTGTTTTTTCTTTAAAATCATTTTTTTCTCCTTTTAACCATAAATCAAACCAAGCATAAATTTGCTCTTCATAATTTAATCGAGCATCTCCAACAGAACGCTCTCCTACTACAGTATTTTCAGTAGCTCTGGTATAACCACAATGTAATGTTGGTGCAATTACTAAGTATTGATTATCTCTCACTTCAGCATCTTTCCCGTGAGCTCTTACATGATTAAACAGAGCCACATTTGGTCCAACAGAAACATCGTACCATGAAGCAAACCAGAAACTTGGTACACCAAAATTATCATCTGCATGATAGAGTCCTCCTTTAAACCAATCTTCATGATTAGGTGTTCTTCTAATCATTTTATCAAAAATTTCTTCTTTTCCGTTTATATTTTTCAATATATCTTGAAGAGGCAAGTGTTTTAATGCCTCCGTCATATCAACAGCAGGATTTTTAGGAGCTAAATCATAAAAACGAGAAATTCTGATTAAATCTTCTTGTGTTGCCCCTGCAGGGATTCTTGGTTTAAATTTATCATGTTCTACACCGTATAACCATGAAAAAAATAGCATTTGCTCTACGCCTCCTCTATACCAATTTCCCTGTTCATTATATGGCCCCACTTTTCCAACTCCTGCTCCATAACCTTGTGGTACCATAGCGGCATGTGATGGATGATCTAATGCTGCAACAGCCATTTGCCATTCCGCTGTTGAAGAACAACCAATTGTGCCTATTTTACCGTTAGACCATTCTTGCTTTTTCATCCAAGTAAACGCATCATATCCATCTGTTAAAGGTACACCTAAAATATCCCATTCACCTTCAGAAAAATATCTACCTCTTTCGTTTTGAACCACATACGCATAACCTCTTTTTACAGCTTCTAACGCTTGTTTCGCAGTTCTTGTTCTTTCTTTTCCATTTACCCATCTATTAAAATTATAAGGTGTTCTAGAAAAAATAATTGGATATTTACCTTCTCCTTTAGGACGATAAATATCTGTTGCCAAACGAATTCCATCACGCATAGGCATCATAACTTTTTGATCAATTATGGAAATTTGTTCTAATTCTTTATAAGGATTATTTTCACTATTTTGTGCATGTAAAGAAAGACTTTCTATAAAAATATAGAAAACAAAAAAAAGTTTATAAATAGTTCTGTTTTTCATCATTTGGATCGTTTATAGTGATTAGTAAATTTCTATGTAATTAGGTTAGCATTGGTTATTCTAGTATTCTTGTAAAAGTAAGAAAAATAAAGAAAACTAATTTCCTGATAATTTTGAATCACCATTTGAAATTACTACTTTTAATAATTAAACAAATTAAATATGAGTTTTTTATCAGATAATGTAATTCCTGGAAATCATGGAAAAGTTTTTGGAACCGATGCTAAAAGTAGTGTTGATTTAAATAAAATGAGAAAAGCTATTCTTGAAATTGAAGGAATAAAATGTTTTCTCTTTGACATAGAAAAACACCCCTTAGAATTTACTGTACATACCACTAAAGTAGTTGAAATAGAAGCCATTCAAAACGTAGTAAAAAAATTAGGTTTTCATGCAATTCCTAAAGGGTTGTTTCAACTATAAATAATTAACTATTTTTACAGCTCTTTAAAATTTTATTTATCTACTAATCTTTTTTTTATGCAATTTTCAAATTATTTAAAAAATCTATTCCTATTAACAGTTGTTTTAAGTGTTAACGTTCTTTTTGCTCAAGACAAATTAAAAAGTATGCCTGGTTATGAGCGATATTCAAAAATTGCTCCTCAAATTAGAGGTTCTGTTAAAAGCGGGGCAATTGATGCAGAATGGCATCCAAATGGAAATTCTTTTGAGTATAACAAAGACGGAAAGCGATTTTTATACGACATATCAATTCATGAAAAAAATGAAATTGGTGATGCAGTTTATCCAGATTGGCGAGCAAGATGGGCAAACAGACCTCAACGCGGACGCCAATATGCTTCTGCCGACTCTCCTGATGGAAAGCTTACAGCATTTACCAAGGACAGGAATATGTATTTAAGTGATATAGATGGTAATAATACTATAGCTATAACTACTGAAGGCAATGAAGAAAACCAAATAAAATATGGAATTGCCACTTGGGTTTATGGTGAAGAATTGAGTCAAAATACCGCTATGTGGTGGTCACCAGATAGTAAAAAAATAGCATTTTATCGTTTTGATGAAAAAGAAGCTAAAAAATACTATGTGCTATACAATCAAACTAAAATTCAAGATTCAGTAGAGATTGAAGCATACCCTAAAGTGGGTGCAAAAAATTTACCAGTAGATTTAATGATGTATGATTTGGAAACAAAAAAGATGATTACATTAGACACTCGCGATGGTAAACCTTTTGTGGATGGGGAATTAGGCACTTATTTATATGATATTTCTTGGACTCCAGATGGTAAAGAATTGCTTTATCATAGTACCAATAGAAAACAAAATATAATGGAGTTAAGAGCCGCTGACCCTGTTACGGGAAAAAGCCGTACAGTTGTTAGAGAAGAATGGCTCCTTAGCTTTACTGAAAATTCTCCAGAAATGCATATTTTAAAAGATGGCAAAAGATTTATTTGGGCATCAGAACGTAATGGATTTAACAATTATTACTTGTATGATTTTAATGGAAAATTAATAAATACCTTAACAAATCATAATTTTGAAGTTTCTGGAATAGTAGATGTTGACGAAAAACGAGGTGTTTTATACTATATGGCTAGAAGTGGTGAAAATCACATGAAAATGCAATTGCACAAAGTTAAATTAAATGGTAAAGGTGATGTACGTCTAACAGATCCTAAATACCATCATAATGTAAGTATTTCACCTAATTTCAAATATATTATTGATGTCTCTCAGACTCATAATATTCCTCCATTTACCAATATTTTGAATATAAAAGGTAAATTAATTAAGAAGTTGTATAAAAGTGATATGACTAATTTCGAAAAATTAGGTCTAAAAAAAGTAGAAGTTTTTACGTTTACTTCTGCTGATGGAAAAACTGAATTACATGGAATGTTACACTTCCCTTCTAATTTTGACCCAAATAAAAAATATCCATTACTATTAAGTAATTATGGAGGACCGGCAACCAATGCATTTAGAGAAACATTTAGAACTCCAGATGAATTAACTGAATTTGGATTCTTAGTGGCTAATATTGATGGTAGAAATGTAAAAGGTCGTGGTAAAAAATTATTAGATCAGCTTTATGGTAATTTAACTATTGTAGAACAAGATGACTTTGCAGAAGGTATTAAATCTTTATATGACAGACCCTATTTTGACAAAACCCGTGTTGGAGTTTTTGGTACATCTTATGGAGGTACAACTGCCGCCGCTAGTTTATTGCGTTTTCCAGATGTTTATCATGCTGCTGTAGCAAACTCAGCGGTTACCGATTGGAGAAATTATGATAATATTTATACAGAACGTTATATGAATACCCTTGAAGATAATAAAGCTGGTTATGATGCTGCTAGTTTAATGACTTACGCTCCAAATTTAAAAGGGGAATTGATGATATTTTTTGGTACAAATGACAATAATGTTCATCCAGCTAACTCTTTACAGTTGATAAAAGCATTACAAAAAGCTGGTAAAAGTTTTGAAGTTCAAGTTGGTCCTGACCAAGGTCACACTGCTGTGAATAGAGCAAGGATGATGGAATTTTTTATTGAACATTTGGTTATGGATAAGTAAAAAACCATATCATTTTAAACTCAATTAAAATACAATTAATAATAAAAAAGCAATAGAGTGAATTTTCTGTCACTTTGTTGCTTTTTTATTAAATATAAACCTCTAAAAAACAGATTTCAAAAATGTTACTAATTTCTGAATTGCCTTTCCCCTATGGCTAATTTTACCTTTTTCTTCTAAAGACATTTCTGCAAAAGACTTATCAAATCCAGAAGGTTTAAATATAGGATCATACCCAAATCCTTCAGTACCTTGTGGCTTATTTAATATTTCACCTTTGCAAATTCCTTCAAAAATATACTGTTCGCCTTTTAAGTTTAAAACCACAACGGTTTTAAATTGAGCTGATTTATCCGTTTCACCTTCTAAATTCGTTAATAATTTAGACATATTTGCTGTAGCATCATTAGAAGGCCCAGCATACCTTGCAGAATAAACACCAGGTTCATTATTTAAGGCTTTAACTTCTAATCCGGTGTCGTCAGCAAAACAATCATAACCATAATTATTGGTAATATAATTCGCTTTCAGCTGTGCATTACCTAATAACGTATCTGCCGTTTCTAAAATATCTTCATTACAATTTATATCATCCAGGCTTAACAAATTAATATTTTCTGGCACTAATTGTTGAACTTCTTTAAGCTTATTTTGGTTGTGTGTGGCAAAAACTATATTTATCATGCAACAAAGTTAAAAAGGTTTTTGAAATACAAGCTTGTGTAATTCAACAATTATTAGCAATTTTATGAGCTCATTTTGAAATACGATTTTAATTGAAAAAAACCAATAAATGGAAATATTAGGTATTGATGTTGGTGGTACTGGCATAAAAGGAGCAATAGTAAATGTAGAAACAGGTGAACTTGTAACTAAAAGGTATCGAATACCAACACCAAAAGGAGCCAAACCCGATGACATGGCCGATGTCGTAGCCAAAATTGTACAACATTTTAATTGGAAAGGTGAAGTTGGCTGTGGATTTCCTGCCATTATAAATCACGGACAGGTATTAACTGCCACAAATATTGACGACAGTTGGAAAATGATACATGCTGATGAATTATTTTCTAAACGTACAGGCCTAGAATTTCATATTGTTAATGATGCTGACGCTGCAGGTTTAGCGGCCATGACTTTT
Organism: Aureibaculum marinum; assembly: GCF_003813905.1. Classification (GTDB taxonomy): domain Bacteria; phylum Bacteroidota; class Bacteroidia; order Flavobacteriales; family Flavobacteriaceae; genus Aureibaculum; species Aureibaculum marinum. The sequence goes on along the minus strand of NZ_RPFJ01000008.1, from coordinate 23,046 downwards.
GGAGCTGGAAAAGACAAAAAAGGATTGGTAATAATGATTACTATTGGTACAGGATTAGGCTCAGGAATGTTTTATGACGGTACCCTTATTCCGAATATAGAATTAGGAACAGCACCATTTAGAAAAAATATGACTTTTGAACAGTATGCAGCAGATTCTGTTCGTAAACGCGAAGAACTATCTTATAAAAAATGGGGCAAACGATTTAATGAATTTCTAAACTTTGTTAAATATTTAGCTTCTCCTGATTTAATTATTTTAGGAGGTGGAGCCAGTAAAAAACTACATAAGTTTGAAGAACAATTGACTGTAGATGTTCCTGTTGTAGCCTCACAATTTGAAAACGAAGCAGGTATAGTAGGTGCTGCAATTGCTTCAAAAAGAAAATTATAAAACCATCAATATGAGATTAAAAAACCAATTTCTCTTTATTATCACAATAAGCATATTTGTTTTTACTTCTTCTTGTGAAAGTGTAATTAAAGAAACAGATAACAATCCTTTAAAAGATCAAATTTCTATTGTCAAAGAACAATTTGCTCCAGATAAACGTGTCGCTCTATTTGACATTAGTTCTTCAAAACAAGGCAATCAAATTATACTTAAAGGAACATCAAATTTACCTGAAGCCGTTAACAAGTTAAAAGAAAACTTAAAAAATAAAGAAATAGCATTTATCGATAGCATTCAAATGTATCCTGATGCCATTTTAGAAGGTAAAACAAAAGCTATAGTAAAAATTTCAGTCGCCAATTTACGCAGCAACCCTAAACATTCTGCTGAATTGTCTACACAAGCAACATTGGGCACTCCTTTAAATGTTTATACAAAAAAAAGTAATTGGTATTTAATTCAGACTCCAGATAAATACCTAGCTTGGGTTGATAGTGGAGGAATTCAGTTAATGAATGATGATGAATTTGCTTCATGGAAATTAGCAGATAAAATTATATTTTTAAGTACATACGGACAGTCTTTTGATTCTATGGCAAAGCATAGTACTATTGTTTCTGACGTAGTAGCAGGTAATGTTTTTGAGTTGGTTGAAGAAACAGGGTTGTTTTACAAAGTGAAATATCCAGATGGCAGAATGGCTTATATTGAAAAAAACAAAGCTATGAATTACAATGATTGGCTAAAAAGCTTAAACCCAACTCAAGAATCATTAGTAAGTACTGCTAAATCGTTAATGGGCTTACCTTATCTATGGGGAGGAACATCAGCAAAAGGAGTAGATTGTAGTGGTTTTACTAAAACCATATATTTTTTAAATGGATTGGTATTGCCAAGAGATGCATCTCAACAAATACAAGCTGGTGAATTAATTGATGACGATAAAAGTTTTGATAATATGCAACCTGGAGATTTGCTTTATTTTGGTAAACCGGCAACTGAAACATCAAAAGAACGAATTATTCATGTTGGTATGTGGATAGGAAATAATCAATTTATACATTCTGCTGGTCGTGTACATATTAGTACTTTTGATAAAAACTCACCTGACTTTGATCAATATAATTACGATAGATACCTACGTACCAAACGCGTTTTAAATATAGACGATTCATTAATTATTGATTTGAAGAAAACACGTGTTTTTAAAGATTAAAGATTTTATTTAAATGAAAAAGCTAGGTATACTTGTTATTGCACTAATTCTTACAAATTGTAAATCAATAACAAAAGACGAATATCTTCTCAATTCTTGTAATTGTATTGATAATATTGAATCCTCTAATAAAGAATCTCTAAAACTTGAAATTGGAGATTGCCTTAGAGATAATTTTGTAAACTACAGTAAAATGGCCTCTAAAGAAATTGAAAATATTTTAGAAGAGAATCCTAATATTACAAAAGAAGAAGCTCAAAATAAATTAATAGAAAGGCTACACAACGAGCTCTTAGAAACCTGTGAATCCTACAAAAATGCAAATCTAAAATTAGACAATTTGTAAATTGTAAAGCTTTTAAATTTTTGAGGTAAATTTTAAAAAACAATAAAATAAAATGTTAAATTCCTATTATTCAATAAAAAAGATTATATTTGTACCTAATATTAATTTATAATTTTAAAACATGAGTAAAGGAACAGTAAAATTCTTCAATGAATCAAAAGGATTTGGTTTTATAACTGAAGAAGACTCTAACAAAGAACATTTTGTACACATTTCTGGATTAATCGACGAAGTACGTGAAGGTGATGAAGTTGAATTCGATTTACAGGAAGGTAGAAAAGGACTAAACGCAGTAAATGTAAAAGTGATTTAAATATATATCTTTTAATTTTTTTACTTACAAAGCCTATCAGTTGATAGGCTTTTTTTTTATTTTATACCTTACCCTTTCTAGTTATTTATTGTTCTAAACTTTTATATAATTATTTTTACAATATCATTTATTATACATCATAGTATGAAAACTGAAAAAGAAAAAATGTTAGCAGGGGAATTATACAACCCTAATGATAAGACTCTATTAGAAGAACGCCATAATGCAAGATTACTTTTTAGAAAAATAAATCAAATATCAACTAATGACACAAAACTAATCATCTCCCTATTTCGTCAACTATTTGGAAAAACAGGAAAAGGACTTTTTATAGAACCTCCTTTTTATTGCGACTATGGCTACAATATAAAACTAGGAAATCAGGTATTTATGAATTATAACTGTTGCATTTTAGATGTTGCAGAAGTAACTATAGGCGATAGAGTAATGTTTGGACCTAATGTTCAAATTTATACAGCCACTCACCCACTCGATGCCAAAACTAGAAATTCTTGGTTAGAATTTGCTAAACCTATTTCAATAGGCAATGATGTTTGGATTGGAGGAGGTGCTATCATTTGCCCAGGTGTTAATATTGGTGATCGTGCTGTTATTGGAGCTGGAGCTGTTGTTACCAAAAATGTTCCTAATGACGTATTAGTGGGAGGAAACCCCGCTAAAATTGTAAAAAAAATTGACAATTAATTTATTGGAAGTCCAATAGGAGTTTTTACTTCACGCATTACAAACGAGCTTTGCACCTTTCTAATATTATCTATTGAAGCTAATTTTTTAGATACAAAGTTTTGATACTCATCCATATCTTTAGCTACAACCTTGATTAAATAATCAAATGATCCTCCAATGTGATAACACGCTATAACCTCATTAAATTGTTGAATGTCTTTTTCAAATTTTGCAATATGAGAAGCGTGATGCTGATTTAGAGAAATATCGCAAAATACCATTAAAGATAAACCAACTTTTTTTCTATCAATTAAAGCTTTATAAGAAGTAATATAACCCGAACGCTCTAATCGTTTAATTCTTTCGAAAATTGGTGTGGCACTTAAGTTTAATTTATTGCCTATTTCTTTTATAGTCAACTTAGCATCAGATTGTAATAATTTAAGTATTGATTTATCAACGGAATCTATCATTTTCGAGTAGTATTTTATTCTAAAAAAATCATTTTACAATGATCTAAATAGATTTTAAAATTATTAAAAGGTAAATATATAGAATTATATTCTAAATATAATCTTTTTAATAGTAATATAAACTATTTGTGTTAATTTTGAGATATAAGTTTAATCCCTTAAAAATCTGAAAAATGCATCCAGAAAGTTTAATGATGAGCTATGGTTATAATTCAGAATCATTTGAAAGAGCTGTAAAATGTCCTATATTTCAAACTTCTACTTTTACATTTAAAACAGCTGAAGAAGGAAAAGCTTTTTTTGAAATTGCATACGGATTAAGAGAAAAATTATCAAATGAAAATTTAGGATATATTTATAGTCGTATAGACAATCCAAACTTAAAAATTTTAGAAAAAAGATTAAGTCTTTGGGATAAAACAGAAGATTGTGCTGTCTTTGAAAGTGGAATGGCTGCAATTAGTACCGTTTTATTAGAATTTTTAAACCCAGGCGATTTATTAGTATATAGCAATCCTGTTTATGGAGGCACAGACCATTTTATTAATACATTTTTACCAAAAATGGGAATACACACTTTAGGTGTCCATCCTGATGAGTCTAAAGAAAAAATAATTGAATTAATCAATGCATCAGGAAAAGCTGATAAATTGGCTTTAATTTATCTAGAAACCCCTGCCAATCCAACCAATGAAATTGTTGATATTGAAACTTATAGCAGTATCGCCACTCATTTTTCTTCTAATGAAAAAAAAGTGCTATGTACTGTAGATAATACTTATATGGGACCATTATGGCAACATCCATTACAATTCGGTGCAGATTTAATTATCTATTCCGCAACAAAATATATTGGTGGTCATAGTGATTTAATAGCAGGTGCTGTTTTAGGTAATTCAGACTTAATGATTCGTATAAAAACTTTACGCACATTTTTAGGAAATATGTTAAATCCTAATACGGCATGGTTGTTAATGCGTAGTTTAGAAACTTTAAAAGTACGAATGGATCAACAAACTAAAAATGCTCAACAAGTTGCACAATTTTTAAAGGAACATTCTGCAATAGAAAAGGTTAATTATTTAGGTCTATTAGACAAAAATACGGAAGCTTATAAAATTTATAAAAAACAATGTACAGCTCCAGGAGCAATGATTTCTTTTGACATTAAAGGGTCTGAAAAAGAAGCCTTTAAATTTTTAAACAAACTAAAATTAATTAAATTGGCTGTAAGTTTAGGAGGTACAGAAAGTTTAGCTGAGCATCCAATTACCATGACTCATGCGGGTGTAGATGCTGAGCATAGAAAAAAAATGGGCATTACAGATACTTTAATTAGACTTTCTATTGGTGTTGAAAACCCAATAGATATTATTAATGATTTAAAACAAGCTTTACAAGATTAATTAAACGAACAAATTCTCATAAATCGTTACTTAAAACTATAAAAATCTATTTAATCACCATTAAAACTTACGAAATTTCTAGGGGTTTCATATAAAGTAACAGAAAGTTTATGATTAGGATTAATATGTGGTCTTAATTTATTCCAAATCACAATAACAATATTTTCAGCAGTGGGATTTAATCCATCAACATTATTAAATTCAGGAACTTCTTCATTTAAATTTTTATGATCAAAGACTTCTTCTACATCTTTTCTAATTAAGTCTTTTAAGACTTTCATATCCATTACAAATCCAGTTTCTGGATCAACTTTACCAGTAACCGATACTGTTAATTCATAATTATGACCATGATATTTAGGATTACTACATTTTCCAAAAACAGAAAAATTTTTTTCATCAGACCACTCTGGTTTGTATAAACGATGTGCTGCATTAAAATGAGCTTTTCTATTTACAGTTACCTTCATATTTTATGATTTATTAATATGTGAGTAAAATCTATCAAAAATAATTTTAAACCACTCTGTATAAATTTCAGGTTGTTTTTTAATATCGGCTTTTACTTTCTCTAAAGTCATCCATTTAAAATCCTGAACTTCTTCTGCATTAATTTTAGGGTCTTCATCGAAATTACCAATTAGAATATGGTCAAGTTCATGTTCTGTTAATCCATTATCAAATGGTGCCTTATAAATAAAAGACAATACATTTTTTAACTCTGTAGTAAAGCCCATTTCTTCTTGCAAACGTCTTTTACCGGCTTCTATATTGGTTTCGCCAACCCGTTGATGACTGCAGCATGTGTTTGTCCATAATAATGGAGAGTGGTATTTCTTAGCAGCACGTTGTTGCAATAACAACTCGTTGTTTTTATTAAATATAAATACAGAAAATGCTCTATGTAACAGTGCTTTTTCATGAGCTTCCATCTTGGCCATAGTGCCAATTTGCTCATCATTTTCATTTACTAAAATTACTTGTTCTTCAGCCATAAATATAGAATTCATGCAAAGTTACAAATTATAATCATTATCTTTTTAGTAATTTTGAAGTACTTAAAACTTACAGCATTTATGAATTTTAAATTATTCTTTTCCTTAATTTTATTAATAGTATTGATTTTTAGTTGTAAAAAAGAAACAACAACCAAAAGTTTACCTGAAAATCCTCCAAAAAAGCAAGAAAAAATGAACACAGAGGCTCAAACAAATAAAAAAGACAACCCCATAGCTTTAGATACTATAAATCATAAAAATGCTGTTGATTTTTTAATTGCTTATGGCAAATTACATAAGGAGAATAAAGTACGTATAAAAACCAGATTAGGAGACATGATAGTGAAATTATATGATGATACCCCTTTGCATAGAGCTAGTTTTCTTTTTTTGGTAAATGTAGGCTATTTTAATACCACTTGTTTTCATCGTGTGGTACCAAACTTTATTGTTCAGGGCGGAAATTCAGAAAGCTACAAAACCATGAGCATTAAAAATAAATACGAAAATTACACAATTCCTCCTGAATTTCGGAATCATCGTAAACATAAATTTGGAGCTTTAGCTGCTGCTAGAGATTGGGAAAATAATATTAGTAAAAAATCTGACCCTTTTGAATTTTATTTCATACAAGCAAAAAATGGTGCACACCATATTGATGGAGAGCATACTGTTTTTGGTGAAATAATTAAAGGAACTAATGTGTTAAATAAAATAGCAAAAGTAAAAACTGGTAGAGATGAATGGCCCTTAGAAGATGTATACATGGAAATTGAAGTAATTAAATAAATGAACTTAAAATTATATACTAATTATAATAATACAATATCTCACAAAATAAACAAGATTCACGTTAGTAATTCAGTAAATTTATCCTTTAATAAGTCTTGAGTTTCTATTTATAAAAAACTCAAAAAAAATGATAAAAACACGTATTTAGTAGTCCATTTATGGCATAAATAAGTAGTTAATTTTGTAAATTTACAACCTCAAATTTTTACAAAAACTCTAATGAATAAAGCCGTATACATTGCCACTACCGAAGCGAAAAGTGGTAAATCAATTATTTCCATAGGTTTAATGCAAATGTTATTAGGAAAAACTGCTAAAGTAGGTTATTTTAGACCTATTATTGATGGTTATCCTGAGGGTGAAAAAGACAATCATATAAACACTATTTTAAGTTATTTTGACATTCAAATGGATTACGAAGACACCTATGGTTTTACCAGAAGTGAAATTATTCGTAAAAACAATGAAAATAAGGGTGATGAAATTATTACTAAAATAATTGAAAAATATAAATCTATTGAAGATCGTTTCGATTTTATCTTAGTTGAAGGATCAGATTTTTCTAGAGAAGGAGCAATTGTTGAATGGGATATTAATGTCCATGTTGCTAAAAATTTAGGTATTCCTACAATTTTAATTACAACAGGTGTTGGAAAATCTTTAGAAGAGTTAATCAATAATCTTTATATGGCCTATGATTCCTTTAAAGATAATGGTGTGGAAGTATTAATGGTAACTGCTAATAAAATACAACCAGAAAATGTTTCCTTAGTTAAAAATGCATTAGAAAAAAAGCTTCCTGAAAATGTATTAACTGGTGTAATTCCTAAAAATAGCACTTTAGCTAACCCTACAGTAAAAGAAATTATTGAAGAACTAAAAGGAACTGTTTTATTTGGAAAAGAACACATTAATAATGAAGCAGGGGCTTTTAGTGTAGGTGCTATGCAATTAAGAAATTATCTTACACATTTAAAAGAAAACAGTTTAGTTATTACTCCTGGAGATAGAGCTGATGTAATTTTAGGAGCATTACAAGCTAATATATCAGCCAATTATCCACCAATTTCAGGAGTTATTTTAACTGGAGGATTATTACCAGAAGAGCCTATTATAAAACTAATTGAAGGTTTATCCGATGTTGTTCCTATAGTTTCTGTTAAAGGAGGTACCTACTCTATTACCAATAAAATTGGAGCCATTCAGCCAAAAATTTATGCTGAAAATGTTAATAAAATAACTGGTTCTATACAAGAATTTGAAAAACACATTCCTGTTGATGAATTAGCGGAAAGATTAATAACTTTTAAAGCTAGTGGTATTACGCCTAGAATGTTTCAGTACAACATGTTAAAAAGAGCTTTGTCTAATAAAAAACATATTGTATTGCCAGAAGGTAATGATGATAGAGTACTTTTAGCAACTAAACAATTAATGGATACAAATGCTGTAGACATTACATTATTAGGAGATCGTGCAGAAATAGAAAATAAATTAACTCACTTAGACATTCCTTTAGATTTAAATAAAATTTCAATTATAAACCCTATTGAATCTGAGTATTTTGAAGATTATTCTCAAACCCTTTATGAGTTAAGAAAACATAAGAACGTAAATTTAGCTATGGCTAAAGATTTAATGGCTGATGTTTCTTATTTTGGAAGTATGATGGTGTATAAAGGAGATGCTGATGGAATGGTTTCTGGAGCTGTACACACTACACAACATACTATTAGACCTGCTTTACAATTTATAAAAACAAAACCTGGATTATCCGTAGTTTCTTCGGTCTTCTTTATGTGTTTAGAAGATAGAGTTACTGTTTATGGAGATTGTGCTATTAATCCTAACCCTACGTCAGAACAATTAGCTGCTATTGCTATTTCATCTGCTGAAACAAGTATGGCATTTGGTATTGAACCTAAAATTGCCATGTTGTCCTATTCTTCAGGAAATTCGGGCTTTGGCGAAGATGTAGATCGAGTAAGAAAGGCTACAGAAATAGTAAAAGAAATGCGTCCTGAATTAAAAATTGAAGGTCCTATTCAATACGATGCTGCTGTAGATATGAATGTAGCCAAAAGCAAATTACCAAATTCAGAAGTAGCAGGACAAGCAACTGTATTTATATTCCCAGATTTAAATACAGGAAACAATACCTATAAAGCTGTACAACGAGAAACAAAAGCTTTAGCCATTGGTCCAGTATTGCAAGGTTTAAACAGGCCTGTAAATGATTTAAGTAGAGGTTGTACTGTAGACGACATTTATAATACCGTAATTATTACAGCCATACAGGCTCAAGAGTTTTAATTCGTTAAGAGAATTAAACTTATTTCTGAAAAAAAATAAAGAGTAAATTATTAACGTTAAAATATATTCATTCTACTATTAATCATTTTAGTTATGATTAATGATGAATAACTCAAACTAACAATAACTATGAAAATACTAATTATTAATGCGGGGAGCTCTTCTATAAAATTTCAATTGATTGATATGCCAATTCAAAAGGTACTCTGTCAAGGTCTTGTGGAACGCATCGGTCAACAAGATTCTATTTTTAACTTTAAAACAGATAAAGATGATTTGCGTATTGTCGAAAAAATATCCTCGCATAAAGTAGGTTTACATAAAATTGCTGATTATTTATTAGATTCTGAGAAAGGCGTAATCTATAATACCGAGGATATTGATGCTATAGGTCATAGAGTTGTTCATGGAGGAAATGATTTTTCTGATACTACATTAATTACATCTGAAATTAAAAATAAAATAAAATCATTAAACGCTTTAGCTCCTTTGCATAACCCTCATAATTTAGAAGGCATTTTACTTACAGAACAAATTTTTCCTAGTGCAAAACAGATTGCTGTTTTTGATACCGCTTTCCATCAAACCATACCTTTAAAAGCAAAAAAATATGCTATTAATAATTCTTTTTACAAAGAAAATAAAATTCAACTATATGGTTTTCATGGAATTAGTCATAAATATGTAACTCAAAAATCCTTATCTTATCTTAATAAAAAGAATTCTAAATTAATTGTTATTCATTTAGGTAATGGTTGTAGTATAACAGCTGTAAAAAATGGAAAAAGTATTGACCATAGTTTAGGTTTTGCTCCTGGTAATGGATTAATAATGGGCTCTAGAAGTGGCGATATTGATCATTCTATTATTTTTCATTTAGTAAATCATTTAGGTTATAGTTTAAATGAAGTAAGTAAAATTTTAACAGAGAAAAGTGGTATGCTAGGGCTAACAGGTTATAGCGATTTAAGGGAAATTGAAGCTCAAGCTGAAAAAGGAAATGAAGAATGTTTATTAGCCTTAGAAATGAATGCGTATCGTGTTAAAAAATATATTGGAGCGTATACTGCTGCTATGAACGGATTAGATGCCATTGCTTTTACTGCTGGCATTGGAGAAAATTCAAGTATTTTAAGAGGAATGATTTGTAACAATATGGATTATTTTGGTATAAACTTAGACTCTGCTAAAAATGAAATTAGGTCAAAGGAATTGAGAGCAATTAATACAGAATCTTCAAGAGTTAAAATTTTAGTAGTACCAACTAATGAAGAGATTGAAATAGCAAAACAAACATTTGAACTCTGTAACAAAAGTTACGAAAAAATTATCAATTAGCATTAATTTTGTAGTGTTGATTTTAATTTGAAGGGATAAGTCATTTATATAGGATGCTTATCCTTTTTTTATTATAACAATGGGCTAAACAACCTTGCAAACCCTTCCAAAATTTTATTATAAAACGCTCGATTGTTATGCTCTTTTAATGTTAATAGACTACTCTTATCACAATCACTTAAAAAGTTTTTAGAGATCTCTTTAGCTACTTTTTTATCATATATCAAAGCATTAGTTTCAAAATTTTGCTCAAAACTTCTATGGTCAAAATTACCCGAGCCTACAGATACAATTTCATTGTCTGAAATAATAATTTTACTATGTAAAAAATTACTACTTCTATAAATTTTCACACCAACATTTAACAACTCTTTAAAGTAAGACTGCATACTATATTTGGCCAATATAGAATCAGATTTTTGAGGTACTAATAACTTAATTTGCACACCACTTAAAGCGGCCATTTTAATACCTTCTAGTAAAGGTCTACTTGGCATAAAGTAGGGATTTGCAATATAGATTGACTCCTTAGCAATATCAATTAGCCCAATATATTGATACAAAATTGTAGGATAATTAGAATCTGGTCCACTTGCAACAATTTGTACAACTGAATCTCCTTTATTTTCAATTACGGGATGATATTTGTCTTCTAATAATTCTTCATTATTTGAAGCAAAATAATAATCTTTAATAAAAATGTTTTGTAAACTTTCTACTGCAGGTCCCTCAATACACAAATGTTCATCATCCCAAATACCTAATTCTGATTGAGAACTAACGTATTTATCACTAATATTCACGCCTCCTGTAAATCCAATATCACCATCTATAACTATAATTTTTCGATGATTTCTAAAATTAATAGCAAAAAGTATAGAACCAAATTTAATAGGCATAACTGGATAAGCCTCTACTCCTATTTCTTTAAATTTTTTTATTGATTTTCTTTTTAAACCAAAACTTCCAATAGCATCATAAATCATTCTAATTTCTACCCCTTCTGCAATCTTTTTTTTAAAAATTTGATAAATTTTCTCTAAAACATCTCCATCTTCAAAAATATAGAATTGAATATGAATAAACTTTTTAGCAGTTTCTAGTTTTTGAAACATAGTTCTATAAGCATCAGCACCATTATTAAGTACTGTAACTTTATTACCTTCTATTGCCGGAAATTTTGAACTATTTTCTAATAATTCAGCTAGTTTTCTATGTTCTAATGATTCAAATAAAACTTTATTCTTTGACAAATTGTGTTTTAAATGTTTTTTGTCGTATAACTTTCTCTGAACAGTACGTTTTAATGTAAAAATTTTAAATTCTCTTCTATTAACACCAAACAGTAAATAAGCTATAGCACCCGCAAATGGAATAAAAATAATTACCAATATCCATCCTAAAGATCTTGACGGATTAGAACCATATAGAATTATACTACCTACAGCAATAAAGGCAATTACAAAATAAACAACAAATAAAAGGGTTAGCATATAATATATATTCAAGACTATCTTTAAAGATACAACAATTGATGCGTTAGTCTTTCATAAAATTAGAACAATCTCTTAAAAAGTTACATTTTTTTAACTTTAAAAGCCTACTCAGGATACTCGATACGCAAATGATAAATGTTATTTAATTTCTTTTTAATTACTTTTTTTATGGTTTGTATTTCTTTAAAAGTAATATCAGCATTCATAAATTGACCATTGGCCATTTGGCTATCGACAATTTTTTCTATAAGGTCGTCAATTAATTGTGCAGTAGGTTCTTTTAAACTTTTTGACGCTGCTTCTGAAGCGTCACACATCATTAAAATGGCTGTTTCTTTTGAAAAAGGAATAGGTCCCTTGTAAGAAAAGTCTTCAATTTTTAAATCTTCAGGATTTTCCTTTTCTTGTTGCTTGTAAAAATAATACACTAATGAAGTACCATGATGTGTTCTGATAAAATCTATTATTCTTTCAGGTAATCGATATTTTTTTGCAATTTCTACCCCATCAATAACATGATCTATAATTATTTTAGCACTATCTTTTGGAGTTAAATCGTTATGAGGATTTACACTAGTGGTTTGATTTTCTGTAAAATACTTAGGATTTACCATTTTTCCTATATCATGATACAAAGCTCCTGTTCGAACTAACATTGCATTTGCACCAATTTCATTTGCAGATGCTTCTGCCAAATTTGCTACTTGTATAGAATGTTGAAAAGTACCTGGGGCTTTTTCTCCCAATTCTCTTAATAATTTAGAATTTGTATTGGAAAGTTCTAACAACGACACATCTGAAACCAACCCAAAAGCCTTTTCGTAAATTAAGATTAGAAATAGAGCCATAAAAGACAATACTCCATTTAAAGCAAAAAGAATAAAATACTCCCAATTTATCTTTAACATATTACCTTCTTGAATTATAGAAAAAGCAAAATAGGCAACCATATAAACCAACGTAATTTGGCTAATAGATATAAATAAATTAGCTCTTCTATGTAATTCAGACACAGTTAAAATGGTTATAATACCAGCAATAATTTGTAAAAAGATAAATTCGAAGCTATTAGGTACAATAAAACCTAGCAGTAAAACCGTTAATACATGTGTAAATAATCCCAATCTTGCATCAAAAAAGGCCTTAATAACAATAGGCAAAATTGGTAATGGAACCACATATAAATAATCTACTTTATACTTAACTACCAAAGTTACAAGGAGTATCATTAACACGATATTAAAAAATATAAAAGTAACTTTTGTATTATCTTCAAAAATAAAAGACCTGTATTTTTGTAAAAAAAGCAATAACATTAATAAGTTAAGAGCTACCAATAACGCATAACCAAAAACAATCCAATTATAATTTGATTGATTCCATACTTGAGAAATATATTCTTTCTCTAACGAAGTAAGTATTCTAAACTTAAGTCCTTCTACCACATCACCTTTAGAAATAATTCGTTCTTTTTCTCTAACTAACCCTTCTGTTAATGATATTTTATTCAACTGATCTTGTAAAATTTTATCCGTCAATTCTTCATCAAAAAAAATATTTGGTTCTAAATATTGAACAAGTAATGGTGTTAAATAAGTATCTAAAGTTTTATACTTCGATTTTTCAATATAATCGTTAATAAACTGTGCTTTTTCTTTTGAAGTAAAAAAATTATCAAAAACAACATCAGAAATAACATTGCCTTTTCTTAAAGCTACAAGTTGTTTTTCCGTTACCCTATTAACATCGTTTTCATTTATATATCCCTTTTTATAAATAATATCAACTATATTATTTACAAAATTAAGTACCTGTTTGTTAGAATAACTTTTAAGGATTGAGTCTTGTGTGTTATTAGTTATTTTATTTTCTATTTCTTTTTTTACTTTATTGCTTATTTCTTCTTTATACGTAAAGTAAAGTTTCTTATTTGAAGTAATACTTTTACGCTCTTCTTCAATTTTTTGTTCAGATTTTTGAATGGCAAAATCAAAAGGAGCATATAAATTTTCGTATTGCCAAGGTTTTCCATTATGGAATTCGTATTTAAAATGACCACCTTTTGGAAATAGATATACAATAGCAACTGTAGTTACTATAAATAAAACTATTTTATAAGCTAAAGCATGATTTTGATATAAAGTATTTAAAAAATTTTTGAAGTTGAATTTTTTCATTAGTTTATCTTCTACTGCAATTTAAAACTAAATTAGTAATTATAATAATTTACAAAGTACTGCATTTATTTAATAATAACTGTAAAAATAACTAAATTCGCAAAATCAATCCTTTATTAAGAACTAAAGTATAAAGAAATTGGTTTCTTTACTTTATTTATAAAAAGAGATACAGATATATAAATCTATTTTTAAATATGAAAGAAGTTGTTATAGTTTCAGCAGTTCGAACTCCTATTGGAAGTTTTTTAGGAAGTTTATCTAGTATTACTGCCACTAAATTGGGTGCTACCGCTATAAAAGGTGCTTTAGATAAAATTAATTTAAAGCCAGAAATGGTTGATGAAGTTTTAATGGGTTCTGTTTTGCAAGCCAATTTAGGTCAAGCCCCAGCAAAACAAGCTGCACTTTATGCCGGCATTCCAAATACGGTTCCTTGTACTACAGTTAATAAAGTTTGTGCATCTGGTATGAAAACGATTATGCAAGCCGCTCAAGCAATTAAACTTGGTGATGCTGAAATTGTTGTAGCTGGAGGTATGGAAAATATGTCAATGGTACCACATTATCTCAATGGAAGAACTGGAAAAAAAATGGGCAACATTGCAATGGAAGATGGCCTTTTAAAAGATGGATTAACTAATGTTTATGACGGCAAGCACATGGGTACTTGTGGCGATTTATGTGCAACTGAACATAACTTCTCTAGAGAAGACCAAGATAATTTTGCTATTACCTCTTATAAAAGATCTGCTAAGGCATGGCAAGAAGGTAAATTTAAAGATGAGGTTGTACCTGTTGAGGTTACTCAACGTAAAGGAGATCCTTTAGTTATTAATGAAGATGAAGAGTATAAAAACGTAATGATGGATAAAATTCCAAATTTACGACCAGTATTTAGTAAAGAAGGTACAGTAACTGCTGCCAATGCTTCTACATTAAATGATGGTGCTGCTGCTTTAATATTAATGAGTAAAGAAAAAGCTACGGAATTAAATTTAACTCCATTGGCTACAATTAAAGGATATGCTGATGCATCTGTTGAGCCTGAATGGTTTACTATTGCTCCTGCAAAAGCATTACCTAAAGCAATAGCAAAAGCCAATATAACATTAAAAGATGTTGATTTTTTTGAATTTAATGAAGCTTTTTCTGTTGTTGGCTTAGCAAACACTAAAATTTTAGGCTTAGATAGTGAAAAAGTAAATGTAAATGGAGGTGCCGTTTCTTTAGGGCATCCATTAGGGTGTTCTGGAGCAAGAATTGTAGTTACTCTTATTAATGTTTTAAAACAAAATAATGGTAAGTTTGGTGCTGCAGCTATTTGTAACGGTGGTGGTGGTGCAAGTGCAATAGTAATTGAAAACAACTAAGCATTCTTAATGAAATACGGCATTTGCAACTTAAGTACGATACCACTTCGCATGATTTCTGATCATACTAGCGAAATGATTTCTCAATTGCTCTTTGGCGATCATTATAAAGTAATACAAGAAAATAAAGAGTGGGTAAAAGTTAGATTGGAAATTGATCAGTGTGAAGGTTGGATAGAAAATAAACAACATACTGAAATTTCTAAAGATTATTTTGATGATTTAAACAATTCAGACTTTGTTGTTTCTAATAATTTAGTTGATTTTATTGAAGATGAAAATCACCAATTGACTTCAGTTGTTTTAGGGTCTCGCTTGCCATTTTACAATAATGAGTCTTTTAACATACTAGATAAATCTTTTAGATTTGAAGGAAATGTAACCTCCAATAAACGCTCTAAACAATCTATAGTTAATTCAGCCTTTTTATATGCAAACACTCCTTTTTTATGGGGAGGCAAAACACCTTTTGGCATTGACAGTTCTGGTTTTACTCAAATGATTTATCGTTTAAATGGCTATTTTTTAAAGCGTAAGGCTGCTGAACAAGCCTCTCAGGGTGAAGTTTTAAGTTTTATTGAAGAATCAGAACCTGGAGATTTAGCTTTTTTTGATGATAGTGAAGGTGAAATTACACATGTAGGTATTATTTTAGCCAATCATCATATAATTCACTGTAGTGGAAAAGTTAGAATTGATTTGTTAGATCACAGTGGGATTTATAATAAAGAATTAAGAAAACATACACACAAGTTACGAGTTATTAAGAAAATTTTTTAAACGCAAAAGTGTTTAGCTATAAACAAAAAAATGCCCTCTGAAATCAGAGGGCATTTTTTATACTCTAATTAAATACTATTAATTATTTAGAAGCATCCCAAATAGCTTTCATTTCTTTGTATTTATCTGTCATTTCCAGATTCTCATACATACTCATTAATGTTCTAACCACATCTATATTATCTTTATTAAGACTATGTGCTTTTTCAAAAAATGGCAATGCTTTTTTATACAAATCCATTTGTTTTAACTTAATTTCGTCGTATTTTTTAAAGTTACTTAAGTTTTTATTCATTTCTTCAACTAAAACTTTATCTTCCTCTAAAACTAAAGCTCCCATATTTAAATATGCATCAGCATAATTAGGATCTAACTCAATAGCTTTTTCATAATTAGCTTGAGCTTCTTCTAATCTACCTTGTTCTTGATTAATTACACCAACATTAAAATGTAAACTAGGATTTGTAGGGTCGTTTTTAATAGCTTCTTTCATTAAAGCTGCAAATTCATCTTTATTTCCTAATTTTAATTGAATATTAGCTTCTGTAAAAATTAAATCAGAATCATCAGGATTTACTTTTCTAGCTTCTTTAACAGCTGTAATAGCATTTTCAGTTTCTCCTTTTTCTACTAGAATTAGAGCAATATTTTTAACAATATCAGCTTTTTTAGATTTTGAAGTTTCTGATTTAGGATCTTTATATTTACCACTTTTAACCATTAAGTCCATTTGTGCTTTAGAGCCAAAATTCTCAACTTCTTTAGTTTCAACATTGGTAGCTGAATATGTAGTAGCAATACCAGTATATCCTAATTCTTTTAATTGTCCAAAATATTTTAAAGAAGTATCAAAATCTTTATCTAAATAAGCAGCTGTTGCAGCATACTCTAAGAAAACTGTATCTTTTTTACTTAATTCATAAGTTTGAAAAAGTGTTTTCTTAGCCGCACCATAATCTTTATCTTGATACTGTTTAATACCTTTGTTAGAAACATCACTTATTAAAGCATTTAATAAAGGTTGAGCTTCTTCAGTATATTTTGCTTTACCTATTTTCTTTTCATAATCTAGAAGTTCAGTAAATGTATTAGCTGCTACATCATAAGCATTAGCATCTAAAGTAGGTTTCTTTTTACCTATATCATAATATGTTTTAGCCTTTAAAAAATAAAATTTTGCTTTTAATTTTTCATCAGCATTAGCAATTAATCCTTCGGCTTGATCAACGGCAGCTTTAGCTGTAGCTAAATCATCCTTTTTTAATGCTTTTTCCGCACTCTTTAATTCATCTTTTTGAGCGAATATTGACAAACTCATAGAAACTGCCAACATCGATAATACTACTTTTTTCATCTTTGTTTAAAATTTAGTGTTCACTTTTCTTTTATTCTTCTTGATCACTAGTTTGATCGGTTTGGTTATTTTCAATATCCGTGCCAAGCTCTTGAACTTCGTCTTCATCCTCATCCTCACGTACTACTTTAGCCACAGCCGCAATAGAATCATCACCTTTAATATTAATTAACTTAACACCTTGTGTTGCTCTACCCATTACACGTAAATCAGACACTGCCATTCTAATAGTAATACCTGATTTATTAATAATCATTAGATCATCTTCGTCAGTAACATTTTTTATAGCAACTAATTTACCAGTTTTTTCTGTAAGATTAATGGTTTTTACTCCTTTTCCTCCTCTATTGGTAATTCTATAATCATCCAATTTAGAACGTTTACCATATCCTTTTTCAGAAACAACCAACACATCGCTCTCCATATCATTTAATGAAATCATTCCAACAACTTCATCATTCTCATCTTGTAATCGAATACCTCTTACACCAGAAGCATTTCTACCCATTGGTCTTGTTTTACTTTCTTCAAAACGGATTGCTTTACCAGATTTAACAGCAATCATAATATGACTGTTACCATCAGTAAGTTTAGCTTCTAACAATTCATCATCATCTTTAATAGTGATTGCATTAATACCATTAGATCTTGGTCTTGAGTACTGTTCTAGTAGCGTTTTCTTGGTTTGACCATTTTTGGTAACCATAATAATGTAATTGCTATTTACATACTCTTCATTTTTAAGGTCTTGAGTACATATAAATGCTTTTACCGTATCGTCAGGATCAATATTTACCAAGTTTTGAATGGCTCTTCCTTTAGAGGTTTTACTACCTTCTGGAATTTCATAAACTCGCATCCAAAATACTTTACCTTTTTGAGTAAAGAACAGCATATATTGATGATTTGTTGCCACAAATAAGTGTTCTAAGAAATCTTCATTTCTAGTAGCTACACCTTTTTGTCCACGTCCTCCTCTATTTTGAACTTTGTACTCATCTAAATTAGTACGTTTTACATACCCTGCATTTGAAATTGTAACAACAACTTGCGTATCTGGAATCATATCTTCAATACTAACATCTCCACCTGCATATTCAATTAATGAACGACGCTCATCACCATATTTCTCTTTTATTTCAATTAACTCATCTTTAATAATGTTCATCCTTCTAGACTCATTGGCTAAAATATCCTTTAAGTCTTCAATTAATTTCATTATCTCTTCATATTCAGCTCTTAATTTGTCTTGCTCTAATCCAGTAAGCTGACGCAATCTCATTTCAACAATTGCTTTAGCTTGAATTTCAGTAAGTTCAAATTTTTCTATTAAATTCGCTCTTGCTTCGTCAGCATTTTTAGAAGCTCTAATAATACGTATTACTTCATCAATATTATCAGAAGCTATAATTAATCCTTCTAAAATATGAGCACGAGCTTCTGCTTTATTTAATTCAAACTGAGTTCTACGAGTTACAACATCATGTCTATGATTTACAAAATGTTTTATTAAATCTTTTAAGTTTAATAATTCTGGTCTACCATTAACTAAAGCAATATTATTAATGCTAAATGAAGTTTGTAATGCAGTATATTTGAATAGTTTATTTAAAACGATATTAGGAATAGCATCTTTTTTTAATACATATACCAAACGACGTCCTTTTCTACTAGTCTCATCACGTACAGAAGCAATACCTTCAATTTTCTTTTCATTAACTAATTCTGCCGTTTTTTTCATTAAATCGGCACCATTAACTTGATATGGCAATTCGGTAACCACAATACATTCTCTACCATTTACTTCTTCAAATACAGTTTTTGCACGCATAACTATACGTCCACGTCCTGTATGAAAAGCATCTTTTACACCATCATAACCAAAAATTGTACCTCCAGTAGGAAAGTCAGGAGCTTTAATATATTGCATCAATCCATCAACATCAATATCTTTATCATCAATATAAGCTACAATACCATTTATTACTTCCGTAAGGTTGTGAGGAGCCATATTAGTAGCCATACCTACGGCAATACCAGAAGCACCATTTACTAATAAATTAGGTATACGAGTTGGTAAAACAGTAGGTTCTTGTAAGGTATCATCAAAATTTAGACGATGCTCAACGGTATCTTTTTCAATATCAGCAAGCATATCTTCTGATATCTTTTTCATTCTCACCTCGGTATAACGCATTGCTGCAGGACTATCACCATCAGCAGAACCAAAGTTACCTTG
Source organism: Aureibaculum marinum (assembly GCF_003813905.1). GTDB lineage: Bacteria > Bacteroidota > Bacteroidia > Flavobacteriales > Flavobacteriaceae > Aureibaculum > Aureibaculum marinum. The sequence goes on along the minus strand of NZ_RPFJ01000008.1, from coordinate 3,352 downwards.
ACCATCAACCATTTGATAACGCATGCTCCAATCTTGAGCCATACGCACCATGGTATCATAAACAGATGTATCACCATGTGGATGATATTTACCTAAAACTTCACCTACTACTCTAGCAGATTTTTTATGTGCCCCAGTTGCTTTAATTCCTAATTCATGCATCCCATACAATACCCTTCTGTGTACTGGTTTTAAACCATCTCTGACATCAGGTAACGCTCTAGATACAATCACTGACATTGAATAATCAATGTAAGACGATTTCATTTCATCCTCAATATTAATTGGGATTAATTTTTCACCTTCTTCCATAAAACTTTATCTATTTTTTGTTTTAAATTTAAGAGAGCAATATACAACAAATCTGATTTTTTAAAGTTATATAATTTTGTATTTATTATCATTATTTATTAACAATTAACACTAGTAAACATACTGTTTTTCATAAATTTACTGACATGTTAAAAGTTCGGTACAACTTTTGCAATTATTATTCAAAAAAATCCAGTAATTTTACCTTATAAAATATAAAAAATGGACGATAATTTTTCACCTAAAGTTAAAGATGTAATAGCGTATAGCAAAGAAGAAGCATTACGACTAGGACATGATTTTATTGGTACGGAACATTTAATGCTTGGCTTATTACGTAAAGCGAACGGTGATGCAATTGATATACTAAATGCGTTGGATATTGATTTAGCTATGCTGCGAAAAAAAATTGAAAGTTTGAGTCCAGCAAATACTGACAATACGACAGGTAACAATAAAAAAAGTTTACATTTAACAAAACAAGCTGAAAAAGCGTTAAAAACAACTTTTTTAGAAGCTAAATTATTCAAAAGCAATGCGGTAAGCACAGCTCATTTATTATTATGTGTATTGCGTAATGAAAACGACCCTACAACTAAATTGTTAAATAAGTTTGACATTGACTACAACGAAGTAAAAACACTATTTACACAATTATTTACAGAAGATGTTGATGTCACTGAAACACCAACTGCTGAAACTGATAAAGGAGATGATTTTGACGAACCTAAACAAAATCCGTTTGGAAGTACTGGCGGTGCCAAACCTACTAAATCTAATATTAAATCTAAAACTCCTGTATTAGATAATTTTGGTCGTGATTTAACCGCATTGGCCGAGGAAGGAAAACTAGATCCGGTAGTTGGACGAAAAAAAGAAATTGAACGAATTTCTCAAATATTAAGTCGTAGAAAAAAGAACAACCCAATATTAATTGGAGAACCTGGCGTTGGTAAATCTGCCATTGCTGAGGGGTTAGCATTGCGTATCATTCAACGTAAGGTTTCACGTATTTTATTTCACAAACGTATTGTATCTTTAGATTTAGCTAGCTTAGTTGCGGGCACAAAATATAGAGGTCAGTTTGAAGAACGCATGAAAGCTCTAATGAATGAATTAGAGAAAAATGATGATATTATTCTATTTATAGACGAAATACATACCATTGTTGGTGCCGGTGGTGCAACGGGCTCTTTAGATGCATCTAACATGTTTAAACCTGCGTTAGCCAGAGGTGAAATTCAATGTATTGGTGCTACAACTCTTGATGAGTTTAGACAAAATATTGAAAAAGATGGTGCTTTAGAACGTCGTTTCCAAAAAGTAATGGTTGAACCTACTTCTGTTGAAGAAACCATTCAAATATTAAACAATATCAAAGATAGATACGAAAATCATCATAATGTAGTATTTACTGACGAAGCTATTGAAGCTTGTGTTACCTTAACAAATAGGTATATGACAGATCGGTTTTTACCAGACAAAGCAATTGACGCCTTGGATGAAGCTGGTTCTAGAATACATATTACCAATATAGTTGTACCAAAACAAGTACTTGAATTAGAAAGACAACTAGAAGAAGTTAGAGAGCTAAAAAATAGCGTTGTAAAAAGTCAAAAATACGAAGAGGCTGCACGCTTACGCGATGATGAAAAACGTATAGAAAAAGAGTTAGAAATTGCTCAAAAAGAATGGGAAGAACAATCAAAATTACATAAAGAAACTGTAACTGAAGATAATGTTGCTGAAGTAGTTTCTATGATGACAGGAATACCTGTAAATAGAATTGCTGAAGCCGAAAGTGCAAGATTGGCTGATTTACCCAACTTAATTAAAGGTAAAGTAATTGGACAAGACGAAGCTGTTTCTAAAGTAGTTAAAGCTATTCAAAGAAATAGAGTTGGATTAAAAGACCCCAATAAACCAATTGGTTCTTTTATCTTTTTAGGACAAACAGGTGTTGGTAAAACGCAATTGGCTAAAGTTTTAGCGAGAGAATTGTTTGACTCTCCAGATGCTTTAGTACGGATTGATATGAGTGAATACATGGAGAAATTTGCAATTTCTAGATTAATTGGTGCACCTCCAGGATATGTTGGTTATGAAGAAGGCGGACAATTGACTGAAAAAATACGTCGTAAACCTTATGCTGTAGTATTGCTAGACGAGATTGAAAAGGCTCATCCTGATGTATTTAATATGCTATTGCAAATTTTAGATGATGGTTATATTACAGATAGTTTAGGTCGTAAAATTGATTTTAGACATACCATTATAATTATGACCTCTAATATTGGAGCTCGTCAATTAAAAGATTTTGGTACTGGTGTTGGTTTTGGTACAGCTTCTAAAAAACAACAAGCAGATGCAAATGCTAAAAGTGTAATAGAAAACGCTTTAAAGAAAAGTTTTGCTCCTGAATTTTTAAATAGAATTGACGATGTAATTGTATTTAATGCTTTAGAAAAAAAAGATATTCATGCCATTATTGATATTGAATTAGAAAAATTATTAAATCGTATAGATGGTTTAGGGTATCACCTTACTTTAAGTGAAAAAGCAAAAGATTATATTGCTGATAAAGGTTTTGATCGTCAATATGGTGCAAGACCTTTAAAAAGAGCCATTCAAAAATATATTGAAGATGCTCTTGCAGAAGAAATTGTAAATGCTAAACTTAAAGAAAATGACTCTATTTTTATGGATTTAGATGAAGAAAAGCAAGAGTTAACAATTAAAATAAAAAAAACGAAAAAATCTATAGAAGAAAATAAAGAAGAGTAATTCTAAGATTAGGTTTGGTGTTTTAATTTAAGAGAAAATACCCTAAACGTAATTTTACATAACTATAAAAAAACAAAAACTAAGACCAGTTAAAAAGTCTTAGTTTTTGTTTTTAATACATACTCTTTTAAAATTAATACCTAAGCACTTTTATTTTTACCTAGCATTAACAATTCATTTACTACAACTTCTGTACTATACTTTTTAGTTCCTTCTTTATCTTGGTAACTTCTAGTAGTTAATTTACCTTCTACAG
>NZ_RPFJ01000080.1 GCF_003813905.1 Aureibaculum marinum | reverse complement strand
TTATGTGCAATCAAAATCTAGAGGAAGTTGTTTTAATAGCAGGCGGTTCTACTGATGCTGGAATTTCTGTAACAAATATTTATTTTAACGGTCCTTCAGGTGGCGGAGATTTTAATAATGCAGAGGAAACTATCTCTTGGATTGCTGGAGGTGAAAGTGGTGGTGGATTTGAAGATCAAGATGAGGAGGACCAAATTATAACAGATGATATGGTAGATGACTACCCCTGTCAAAGCGAAATAATACAAGGGGCTTTTATAGAATCAGCACCTTTATCTAAGCTAATTTTAGATATTTTTGAATTAAATGATAATGGTTATAATTTAGTGTTTTGGGAAGACCCTAATATAGGAAGCGGAGATGCTGGAGGAACTTATCCAATTTCAGTAGACTCTGGCTGGGAACTAGGAAAGTTAGATATTCAAATTGGTCTTAGTAATGCCCTTTTAAATAATGGCACGGATTTAGCTATTGTAGCTACAGCAATACATGAGAGTATTCATGCAATTTTAATTTATGGCATGGAAACTGGAAAGTTGACAGTTGAGAACACTAATGGGGATGCAGACTTCAATTTTTTAGTCCGTTCTTATCTTCAAATGAAGATTGAAATAGAACATTTTGGTGGTGAGGAAATGAATGCTGGAGATACGGATTTTTGGATGCATCAATATATGACAGATCTCGTTGGGGATATTGCTACTTCTATATCAGAATATGGAAAAAGTAATGGTTATAATATTTCCTATAGCTATTATGAAAAATTAGCTTGGTTGGGACTTAAAGATAGTTTAGAATTTATTTTAGCAAACGATTCTGATGGATATACCGAAGAAGATGAAGAAACTGTAGAAAGTATTAACAAAGTTATAATAGATGAATTTCAAAATAAAAATGATGCAAAAGGTAAAAAATGCAACAATAATTAGAAAGGTATGTTTTATTCTGATAGCAGTTTTATGTTCTTTTTCTTGTTTTGCACAAAAAAAAGAAATAAAAAATAACGATGATTATATTATTATTAATGAAGCGATTAAGAGATACTTTGTGTCAAAAAAAATAAGAGACTCAATATTTTTGAGTTCGGACCTCTATAAGGAACATCCAAATCATAGAGTAAATAAAAGTCAGCTAAAAATAAGAAGAGCATTAGACACAATCTATTTGAAAAAAATTGCTGACAAACTATTTTACCAAAACTTTTTAAAAAATGATGCCCATTGGAAAAGGGAAAAAAGACACAAAAAAATCAAGCATCAATTAGATTCGATTTTTTCTGAAGCTGAAGTTGTTAATTATAAAAAGCTACTGGATGATAACAATTATGTCTGGAATCCAGATAAAATTGATTTTAAAGACCGTGTTTTTATGGTTGATGAATTAATTTATACTAAAAAAGAAATGGACAAATTTGCAATTGATAAAAAAGACAGTTCAAATTTAAAGATACGCAAATTCAATAAAAAAAATAACTTATTTGTTTTTTCTAAACCTTTGTATTCTTTGAATAAAAATACTGCTTTAATAGTATATACTTATTCGGGTAATTATGTCTTATTAATTTTTGATAAAAAAGGCAAAAATTGGCAATTTAAACATAAATTAAGCGAATCTTATTTTATCTCTAAAATAGAATAATTTAAGCTCTATCTTCTTAAAATCAATGCAAAAAGGTGAGAAAAAGTGTTAATTTTGTTTTTATTATTTGCATTTATTTTGTTTTTCAAAACAGTAATGCACAAATTTCTATTATAGATAATCCTGATGATTATGTTATTGTTAATAAAACCTTGGGCATATATTTTAAAATA
>NZ_RPFJ01000079.1 GCF_003813905.1 Aureibaculum marinum | reverse complement strand
CGTACATAAATTTATTGAGTTGTCCATTCGAGCTTTCCAATTCCACAATGTCCATTAATTCCTCAATGTATGAGCAAACCCTTTCTCGGTCTTCCGTATCTAATTCCAGATAAATATCCGAAAACCTTGAAAGTCCGATTCCGATTTTTTCTTGATATTTTTTGTCTGTTGGTTTTTCCGATTCCGCAACAGTTTTAAAATCCGATGCGATTTGGTTTATTTTTTCCGTAAAAACTGGTCGCATTTTTTCGTCTGCAATTCCAGGATAAAAATTTTCTTCTACGAACTTTTTCTTTGCTGTAAATTCCGCAAATTTTTCATTC
>NZ_RPFJ01000078.1 GCF_003813905.1 Aureibaculum marinum | reverse complement strand
TATTTATCTGGAATTAGATACGGAAGACCGAGAAAGGGTTTGCTCATACATTGAGGAATTAATGGACATTGTGGAATTGGAAAGCTCGAATGGACAACTCAATAAATTTATGTACGGTTTTGACCCAATGGAAAAGCCAAAAGAAAAAAAGTGGACTGATTCGCACGGAAACGTCTTTATCGAGAAAGGAACTGAAGTTTCAATTATCCCAGCGAAATACAATAAAACAGGAAAAAAATATAAGGTTTTCCTTTACAACGAAACCACCGAAAATATTGGAATTATAAAAGACTTAGTTATTAAGCCAAGGGAATTTAAAGTATTCAACGTTTCAGATACTGATACTCTTAAATTAGATAATGGAGTTAAGTTTATGTTCGGAGAAACATATGGACTTGAAGTTGAGGACAAAAAATCGCAAGTTAGCGGACTTGGAGGAAAATATTTGACTGATTATGGCGTGCCAAATGAAATTGATTTTGCTTTTGTCATAGTTCCAGTCGGAAAAGGAGATTAAAAATAAAAACTGTTGCCAACAATGTATAACCGCAATTACGGCGGATTCGACTACGTCCGAATCCACTCGGAATTGCTAAAGTCTGTGCCAAACCGAAAATTAACGCATATTAACCCGTAACTGACGGTTATACGAACCGTTGTAAACAATGCCGAAAACCGAGTGAAATACTACATAGGAGCATATTATCTCATTAAATTAAAACCTGTCGAATACGGAACGATTAAAGGTTCGGAAATTTATAGTTGTAGTCGTTGTATAAACGATTCTTTTTTTGACTCTTGGGCAATTTCTTGGGCAACAACTGAAAAGAAAGAATTAGAAGAAACTAAACAAACTTTTAATCTGACTGACAAAAATGTTGAGGAAATACAATTTTGGGCAGATAAAAAATTGGACGAAGAAAAACTCGGTTGGATAAATACGTTTTCGGACTTAAAAACATTGACCGAATACAAAGAAAAGTTCTTTCCTAATGATTCTGACTTTGAAATATTAAGTATCAGCTTTCCCGAATCTGATTTGGAAGAAGCTTTGGAAATGACAAAACCGACTGAATCAAATAGCGGAGAAATTGGAATTTATAGCAAACTTAAAAACAAAGAGCTCGATTTAGAAAAAGACGAATTTTTAGGTTACGACATAATCGGAATTGAAATAAGTGGAGACTTCCATTCATTTCATTGCAACGACTTAGCGAATGATTTAAAAGAAAAATCTGGACTTAAATTAAACGAATTCGGACTTTTTGAAAATATTGAGAATTGGAATGAAGTTATGGAATTTCTAAATGACCCGATGAACGCTGAACCTGTTCCTTGGTTTTATGTCAAAGTAAATAGAATTAGAAAATGAAAAAAGCACTGTTTACAACAATGTATAACCGCAATTACGGCGGATTCGACTACGTCCGAATCCACTCGGAATTGCTAACGTCAGTACTAAACCGAAAATCATTAACTTTAATCCCGTAACTGACGGTTATACGTATTCCAAGGTCAAATCCAAATTATTTAAAGATTATTTTTAAGCTACAAACTTTTGTAGTTCTACGTACGGTGTTCCTCTCTTTACTACTGCAAATGCTCTTGATAAAA
>NZ_RPFJ01000077.1 GCF_003813905.1 Aureibaculum marinum | reverse complement strand
TAGCATCTATGAAAAAGCAGCAGATTGCTTATCTTTAAAGTTCACCAAAACGATAAGATATGAAAACAGAATCTACTGCTCAACCAAAGTTATTCATTGGAATTGACATACACAAACGAAGTTGGAAAATACATTGTGCTACAGATCTATTTTCTGGTAAATCATTTACGATGCCACCAAAGCCAGAAATTTTGAAAGACTATGTATTAAAACATTTTGCAGGTTATGAAGTTTGCACAGCATATGAGGCGGGTTGTTGTGGTTACAGTGCACATCGTAGTTTTAAAAGTTATGGTTGGCGTTCGTTGGTAGTTAACCCTGCAGATATCCATAGAAAGGGTAAAGAAAAATATACCAAAACAGATAAAATAGATGCCCAATTAATAAGCAGAGAGCTCAAAGATGGTCGTTTGGAGAGTATTGTTATACCAGAAGTTCAACGAGAACAATTACGTAGCATGTTTAGAAGACGAAATGATTTGGTTAAGGATTTTAGACGTATAAAAAGTTATATAAAAATGCAATTGTTATACTTTGGCATAGAAGTACCTCAAGAGTTTGATAATGACCATTGGAGTCATAAGTATAGAAATTGGATTGATACTTTGGAATTTGAGTATCCTACTTTGCGATTCACCTTAGATAGTCGCATGCGTAGTTTCAGGTTTATTGACCAAGAATTACGAGATGTATCTACGATGATGCGTAAGTATTGCAAACAGTATTATAAAGAAGATTATAATTTGCTCAGAAGTATTCCGGGTATTGGAGGTATAGTAGCCTGTGGTATTTTATGTGAGTTGGGAGACCTAAGACGTTTTAAGAGCATAAAACATTTTGCAGGTTATGTAGGTTTGGCTCCCGGAGTACACCAAAGTGGAGATAATTTAAGACATACGGGAATCACAAGACGATCTCATCGATTAATACGAAGTTATTTCATTGAAGCTTCATGGCAAGCGATACGTACAGATCCAGTAATGCAGTCGTATTACAGAAAACATATAGGTAAGAACCCAAAAAGTATCATCGTAAAAATAGCAAGGAAGTTATTAAGTAGAACATTAGCCGTAATAAAAACAAGAATTCCCTATCAGATAGGAGTATTAGAATAGAATAATAACATAACAAAGCTCAATGCAAAGTATTAAAAGTCTGTATCACAAAACAACGTAGGTGAACCCAAAAAATGAGGTATCACACATTTATAGCAAGTGGACAGATTTATTATAACTTATAATCATACAGATGCTGGTGACGACTCTAGAAGTTGATCACATATAGGATGCGGAGCAAGTTATATATGGTATTAAATTGTTGATAATCAGTCTAAAGGGTAAAAAGGATTATCAACAATTTAACACCCCAAAAACATCATTATGTAATAATTAAAAATAAAATATTAACTTTGAAGTGAGTGACTAGTGCTTTTCATAGGATACTTTGTTGGCAACAGTTTTTATTTTTAATCTCCTTTTCCTACTGGAACTATAACAAAAGCCCATTCAGCATCGTCAGGAACTTTATATTCGTCTAAAAATTTTCCTCCAAGACCACTAACTTGTGATTTCTTGTCCTCAATTTCAAGTCCATAAGTTTCACCAAACATAAATTTCACTCCATTATCTAATTTAAGAGTGTCAGTATCTTTTAAATTAAAAACTTTAAATTCATTTGGATTTATTTTTAGATTTTCGATGATTCCAATTTCATCAGAGGTTTCATTGAAAATAAATACTCTATATGTTTTTCCTGTTTTATTGTATTTCGCTGGGATTATTGAAACTTCAGTTCCTTTCTCGATAAAGACGTTTCCGTGCGAATCAGTCCACTTTTTTTCTTTCGGCTTTTCCATTGGGTCAAAATCGTACATAAATTTATTGAGTTGTCCATTCGAGCTTTCCAATTCCACAATGTCCATTAATTCCTCAATGTATGAGCAAACCCTTTCTCGGTCTTCCGTATCTAATTCCAGATAAATA
>NZ_RPFJ01000076.1 GCF_003813905.1 Aureibaculum marinum | reverse complement strand
CTTTGTCGTCTTTGTCAATTTCGATTTCTTCCGAGTTCAGAATGAATGACTTTATTTTATCTAAATTGTTCTTTTTAAAACTAAACATTTATTTCAGCGTGGTGTTTTTGGGATATTGCGTACAACGGTTTTGGCTAGGCTTTGTGCGGGAAGAAAATCGCCAAGATTTTCGAACACGGACTAAGCCGAAGCCTTTTTTTTGGTTTTAATTTTCTTATTACAAAGCCAAATCAAAAAGGATTTGGCGACTTAGTAAATATACACAAAACTTTGGAGTTAGGACTAAACCCGTATGAAGTTTAGCCGGTGTTAGCTGTTGCCTTTTCTCCATTCGTCAAACCATTTATCACTTTTTAAACCTGTTTTATATTCCCAATCTTCTTTAAGATATTTTAATAATTGGTCATTTAATATATTTTGTTTTTCTTCAATTCCATAGTAATTTCCATGTCGAATATTTCGTTCACATTGTTCTATTAAAACTGTGTTATTTAGTGATATTAATTGTTTTGCATCTTTTCTTTTCACACTTGATGTCGGTAATGAAATTCTTCCTTTTGTTTCTATTTGCTTAGACGTTCTTTTAAGTCCTACGTATATCGAATTTTGTTTTTTTATTTCTAACTCTCCAGATTTTATAAACTCCACAAATTTTGGAGAATAATTAAAAAATTCTCGAGCAAGGAAAGAATATTGTTTTCTTTTATGATTATAAAGTAGTTTTAACCATTTTTGTTCAAAGTCAGTATCTGGAAAACCTTGATTAGTTACTGAAGCATCATAATAATGCTCAATCCAATTGGATTTAGCTATTTCCTCCATTGCTAACACGCTTATATGAAAGGCAGTTGGAAATGAGTCATTTTTAAATAAAAGAATTGAATCAAAATGTAATCTCAAAGCGTTGATAATTGATTCAGTAGCTAATTTTTTAAATTTATATTTCGTTATTATTTTCGTCATTTCCAGGTTACAGCTAATAAGATGTGTAAAGATAGTAAAACGTTAGTTTTATTCTCTTTACATAGTGTTAGTTGTTGTTAAACGGAACTCAAAGGAAGTTTCCTTTGAGTTAGTGAGTAAAATAACTT
>NZ_RPFJ01000075.1 GCF_003813905.1 Aureibaculum marinum | reverse complement strand
ATATCCCAAAAACACCACGCTGAAATAAATGTTTAGTTTTAAAAAGAACAATTTAGATAAAATAAAGTCATTCATTCTGAACTCGGAAGAAATCGAAATTGACAAAGACGACAAAGAGAAACTAATCAAAATGATTAGACCGACTATCGGAATTAAAACCAACTCGACTGATGATGAAAACATAAAAATTGGAAAATCTAAAATTGGTGGAAAACCTGATTTACCTAAAGATTTTCAATGGCCAAGAGCAAATGGAAAGCCAATGCTATTTTGTGCTCAATACAACCTTTCTGAATTGACAAAATTTGACCAAGAAAACATCTTGCCTGAAAAAGGTTTTTTCCACATTTTTTTAAGTCTTGATGAGAAATGGAAAGAGTTCAATGGAGTAAATCAAGACTACAAATTTATATTCAGCGAAACAGAAGATGTTGTTAGATGGGAATTCCCAAATGAACTTGAGGAAATCAGACATTTTAAATCTTCAGTTATTGAATATTTTGAATTTTACACTTTACCGCATTACGAAAATTACAAACTATTTGATTTTTACAAAAGCTATGAATCTTTTATGGATGATATTCACGAGCCAATAAATGAATACATAAAAGAAATTTGTGGATTAAACGAAGATACTTACCACCAAATACTTGGAGAAGATAGATCTATGCAATCAAGTGTGGTTTACGATTTTTCAGCTAAAGAATTAAATCTATATGGTTCTGAAAGTTCAGAATACCAAAAGAATTGGGATAAAATATTGAAACTATCTAAATCCTATGAACTGTTATTGCAATTAGATTGTTACGACTCGCATTCTGATTTGAAAAAGTTTGGAGGAGAAGGAAAATATTATTTTGGAATATCAAAAAAAGATTTAGAAAAAAAGAAATTTGATGATATTAAAATGTCTTTTCAAATATAAAATACTGCGTACAACAAAGAACTGAGCTAAAAA
>NZ_RPFJ01000074.1 GCF_003813905.1 Aureibaculum marinum | reverse complement strand
TCTATGCCACTTGGTGCGGTGTATCCCAATGTAGTTTGGGCTTCTACATTATCTGGTATGCCATCGCCATCACTGTCTAAATCTAAATGATTGGGTATGCCATCGTTATCAGTATCTAAATTAGCACAAACAGAAAAACTATTTAAGGTACAAAAATCTCCATCTGCATAATTTGGCACACCATCACTATCATGATCACCATTAGGATTAATACCATTTGATTCTTCAACATCCAAAACACCATCATTATCACTATCAAGATCATCTTCATCTGATACCCCATCTCCATCCGTATCCTTCAAAACAAAAAACGATACAGACGGACTATCAGTTGTAGTATTACTATCAACTTGATCTTGACTATTTGTAGCTGTATTTGTTAATTCCACCCTCAATTCCGGAACAGAAAGAGGATTAGCCGTTGCAACTATAGTTATAGTTTCTTTTTGACCACTTGTTAAAGTCCCAACTGACCAACTTGATCCGGACCAAGTTCCTACACTTGTACTAGCACTAACAAAAGTTAATCCAGATGGAAGAACATCATCAATTACTAAACTAGTAACATCATTAACCCCTTTACTCTCTACAGTTATTTCAAAAGTAATAGTATTTCCAGCTACAACCTCAGCTTTATCTGCAGTTTTATTAACCACAATATCTGGATTACAATAAAAAGCCTCAATTGGCTGAGAATCATAAGTACAACCTCCCTTATTAACTCTAACAAAATAATCGGCAGAACGAGTTGGTGAGTATGTAGCATTTGTAGCTCCAGGTATCAAAACACCATCTTCAAACCATTGATATGTATCAAACGTTTCTCCAACCACCTCTACAATGGCTCCTGGCAAACACCCACCACCTGCAACTTGAAGATTCACTTCAGGCACTGTATCAAAACCTGAAAAATAACCAGCAATGCCTCGAGCCCCATTGAAACCTAAAAACCCAACAGCAATTGGACCAGTTGAAGTTACTGAAACATCACCTGTTAGACCTGATACATAAAAAGTTTTCCAATCTGCTGAACCAGCCAAAGACTTTTCTGCAGGTAATGTAACCACACCACTATCATCTGTTACCACAATATCTGAATTTGAGGTTGTAGTTGATGCAACAATAAACAAACCTCCTGATGCCGTAATCCCTGAAATATCTTCTATATCGTGAATAAAATCCATAGTATCTGGCATTAGGCAATTTACTGGTGCCACAAAATTCAAACTAACAGTATAGATATTTGTATCTCCAGAAATTACTTGATATGCATATACATCTTTTGTAGCAGTAACAAACATATTATCACCTACAGACGTCCCTGAATAAAAAGAAGAAGGAATTTCTACATAATCTCCTACTCCAATATTTGCATAAGGTGTAGCACTACCATTAACATAAACATTAGTATTGTCTTGAGTACCTATAATTACAACAAATTCGTTTGTTGCTCCACCATAACCACGCACAAAAACATATTCCTTTCCTAGTTTATCTTCTGGTACAGGTTGATCCGCTCCAGCATCTCTACTCGCACTACTAGAACTTACTCCAAAATTCAGCATTCCATTATTAATCGCAATATCTTTATCTGAAACTATTGAAGCTCCAATCCACCCATCAATATTAGCATTAGTAGCAGCTTTAGCAGCTTCAAGCACATAAGATTCACCTGCATCTAAATTAATAACAATTGAATTATCTGTAATACCACTAATATCAGCACCTAAACGAAATTCACAATTTGGATTATAACCACTTATCGTAATTTTTGTATCGTCTTCAGTAGCCATAATACCTAGCGTAGCACTCATTGAAGAATGATTGCCTTCTATGGGAGCACCTCCCCATTTAAAATTTTGCCCTAAAGCAGCTCTCCCTTTAGAAGTTACTGATGCTGCTTGCGACGAGGACCTACCTCTGTAATTAACATAAAACTTTTCTCCTCCTGGAGCCACAAATTTTAAACCTGCATCCGTTAAAACAACACCTGTACTATCAGCTTTCACTAATGTAATATTATTATCTCCATTAGCTAAACTAAAAATTTGTGGTGTGGATTTTGACAAAGAAAACGAGGCTATAGCTGTTGTATTAGAACCCTGATAAACATTTACTGTAAAACTAGTAACTTCAGGTGTTGATAAATAAACTGTTTGTTGTTGAATAGCAACGTTATTGCTTTCCTGTTTTAATGGTGGTAAATAATGTAAATCACTCAATTGTGCATACCCAACATTAACAAATAAAACAATATAAAACACACTAAGTAAAATTGAAACTTTACTAATCAATCTAACTTCATTCATAAAAAAATACAATTTTCTACGTATAAGTAACAACATTTAAATAATCCCTACACGCAACAAACATAACGCGTTTAGATTGTTAGTTACTTAAGAATTATTTAAATCTTTGTTTACAAATAGACTTTTTGACAATACTAAAAATACGTTAACTTACTACCTATCAATTATAATAAGCTAATCAGAAAACGACAATTTATGTTAACAACATTGCTAACAATTAATTTTAATGTTTACTAATTATTTTCCAACGCCAATTGCTAAACAATATTGTTCAAGAAATTCTATTTTAATATAAAATCACCTTCTGTTATTGAAATTATAAAAAGACAATTTCAATATCCATTTTAGGTATTGAATCTAAATCAGATTGTGAGCTATTTATGATTTATGCTTGGTTTACAAACCCTCGGAAGATATCCACGGTTACACTATATTCTAGGGCAGTACTGTTATTACTTCCGCCGACTGTTGTTAAGTTTCCTAAATCCCATTCTAATCTTCCTGTTGCAGAATCAAACGTTACCGTACCTTGACTGGATGTATAATTTGCAGCTATATGGCTATAACTAAAATCAGTGGAAATTATATCTAAAACTTCTATGTTATTTGCTTTTACTGAACCATCATCATCTGAATCATTTCTTGTTAGAGTTATATCAGTTTCTGCAGCGTCATTTACTCCTTCAGTATCAGAATCTAAATAATCTGGATAGTTTGTTCCATCGGTATTTACAGGTGTTAGTCGTTAATGTAACTTGTATATACTCCATTAGCACATACTGTTTCTCTTGAAATAGCATTTACTAGCGTTGCATCATTGGTTGATAAACTTCCTTAAAACAACAAAGAATGAGTTTATTTAATTACCATTTCCTGGTGTTGAATCTACATCTAACTGAGAACTATTGGTAATTTCAGCCCTATTTTTAAACTCTCCACACACATCTACAGTAACTGTATAAATTAAGGTCATAGAACTACCTGTAGTTAAAACGTAAGAACCCGCGTTCCATGTCATAGTTCGAGAGGAAGCGTCAAATGTAACCACACCTTCAGAAGCTGAATAATTGGCCGGAATATGGTTGTAAGTAAAATCAGACGGAAGTACATCCTGAACTTCAATTAACGATGCGTCTAAAGATCCATTATTTGTAATAATAATTCTGAAAGAAATAGCATCTCCTACATTTGGCGTACTGTTATTCACTGATTTTTTTAAACTTAAATCGGCTCCAGCACAATTATTTATATTATTCAAATTTGAATAATCAAGAGTTCCATTTATAACTTTAGACACAAAATATTGATTTTCCACTGAATTTACTTCACCTGGAGTTCTTCCTGTTTGATCTGTTCTAATAAAATTTGTTGAATCTTCCCAATCTCCACACTGAAAAGAAAACGTGCTACCAACCCCACCGCTTCCTAAATTAAATGACTGTCCGCCACAAGGAAAGTTTGGAAAAGGAGCACCAACATTTCCGGTAGAATACCCATGATAAAAAGTACCATCGGGTCTTCTTGTTTGAACAGCATCTCCTGAATTTCTAAATGCGATACGAGACCAAGATGCAGCAACAGGTGTACAAGGCAAATAACTAGAATTTGAAGTGGATGGACTATTACTACAACCACTTAAAGAAGCGTGATTTCCAGGTAAAATATAAACACCATCACCATCACTGTCTGTTGGATCGTCAGCTGGAATGGCAGCATCTTTATCTGATTGATTGTATATCACAATTATTGAGCCTGGAGTAACAGCATTAAAAGCTGAACCTAACACTAAAGAACCTTGTGCTACACCAGTAGATACCGCCCCTTCAAAATCTCCATTATTATCATCAATAAACCATCCTGTTAAATCTACTGGTGCTGTTGGGTCTGCCGCATCTCCTACCACTAAAAGTTCAACCCAATCTTGTGACCCTCCATTACCATTTGATTTTTCATTAATAATAATGCCAGCAGTAATTGTACAACTAGTATCATCATCTCTAAAATCAACGTCTCCACCAGTACTGGCGTCATTATCTAAATCGATTATAATCACAGGTCCAGACAGTGGATTATCAATAGTACCACCCGGATCAGAATAATCAGCAGTTGCATCAGTTGCATCATCTAAACCATCGGTATCTGCATCATTTCCACTTAGGGTGATTCTTGCCTCTTCAGTATCATTTGCTCCTTCATTATCTGAGTTTAAATCTAAATAATCAGGAATTGCATCTGGACTCGAAAGTAAAGCATCAGTATCAACTGGTGTTAAACCTTCACCAGAACCTGGAGTAGTTTCATAGGCATCATCTAACCCATTACCATCAATATCGTTGCCACTTGGCAGTGCATAACCTAATGTGGTTTGAGCCTCAACGTGATCAGGTATACCGTCTCCGTCTGAATCTAAATCTAAATTGTTTGAAAGTCCATCACCGTCAGCATCTGGACAACTAATAACAGGTGTAAATGCAAACCCCTCTCTATTGTAATTTGTACTTCCATTAATACTTGAGTCTGCATAGAACGAAACTGTAGTAGGAAAAGTACTAACACTAGACATATCGACTTCAACACTCCACTCAGTATCTTGCAAAGAATAACGAACTCCATTATTAATTTCAATTATGTCACCTGAATTTAAAACATCTCCAGTTACTCTACCTGTGACTTCATCTAAAGGGTCATTTAACACCGCTGAACCACCACCACTCCATGTGAGGGTAATTTCCTTATATGCGTTCTGAGTCCCTGCGGTTACACCTTCTGCTCCATTTCCTAATATCACCGATTTTAATGTTCCTGTAGAAGGAGTATCTAAAATAAGATCAACTGTTGTAATCGCATCCGTTGTTCCTTGATCCCAACGTATCTGCACACCTGAAGTTGATGAAAGTACCCCTGAAGCATACTCAGGGTTTATAGTAAAACCTAATACACTATTACCATTTGACGCATAAAAACCTGTAATGTTGGTTGTATTATTGCCTGAATCAACTGAGCCTGTGACGGGAGGGCATTCATCTGTATCTAATATACCATCATTATCATCATCTATATCAATGCCATCTGAAATGCCATCTCCATCCGTATCTGATCCATCATCATTTGCATCCCTATAATTTACATCTCCTCCACTAGCCACGTCTCCATCACTATCCCACATTATATAACTTCCTGATATTGGATTATCTATAATTCCTCCTGGATCTGAATAATCAGTAGTTTCATCCATTGAATCGTCTAGCCCGTCTCCATCACTATCGGAATTAGTCAAAACAATTCCTGACTCATCACTATCCAACAACAAATCATTGTCAGAATCTAGATCTATATAATCCGGACTATCTGCACTTTCTGCGTTTATAGGCGTCAATCCTTCTCCAGACCCTGAAATTACTTCATAAGCATCATCTAATCCATTTTTATCTATATCAAACCCACTTGGTTCAATGTACCCTAGTGTAGTTTGACTTTCAATATTATCAGGAATACCATCATTATCACTATCTAAATCAACTGAATCAGGCCTACCATCACCATCTGTATCTATAGGCGGACAGTATGTTATTGGTGAAATACCTAATACTTGTGACCCAAAGGGACTCTCATCATCCGAATAAATTATTTCAATTTTATCTACCAAAGTAGGAAAAGTAATACTAACATTACCATTGGAGTCTGTGTCCGCAATTCCTTCAAATTCATTTAACCCATTGTATTTAGTATAGGTTGCATTTAAAATAAAGTCTGAAGCAGTAAGTGTTACTAAACTTCCGTTTACATAGCCATTTACAATAACTTTATCAATCCAAGAACTAGCATCTGCATCAACATCAAGCAGAGTAAAAGATACCATAATGGGAATTGAGAATGATATAGTAGCCGTGGTTTTATCTATGGATGAATTATTTGTTTGATTAAAAATCCAATAGTTATTAAATCCTGAAAAAGGACTACTAGATTCGATATTTCCATCAAAAAGAGTAACTCCTGCAGTTGTTTTTCTATTAAAATTAAAGATAACGCCATTTTCACTACTTGATGCTAGTGTTGGATCTTCTCCATCTGTATAATGAGATGAATAGTTAAACGTTTGGGATAATGAGCTACAATTCGTGTTTTCCACAACATCTAAAATACCATCATTATCATCATCAATATCAATATTTTCAGCAATACCATCACCGTCTGTATCTGTAAATGTTTCAAATTGGACATTATCAATATACATACGATCAAATATACCCCATGCACCACTTCTGGAAATAAACCGAATTGCTGACTCATCTGATATTTGATTTTCATTGAGCAGATATGACATGGAACCAACTATATCTGTGTCAATTGTATAAACAACATCCCATAAGCCAGTTGTTTTATTCCACAATTCTACATCCATAGTTTCCCCTCCTCTACTAGTTGCATCATAATCTAATGTCAAAATTGCAACATCTACATCCTCTAAATTTAAACTACGTCTTATATTATTATCAAGTAAAATACCTGTAAATCGTAGTTGATTTGAAGCAATAAGAATGTTGCCGAGAATTGGCCCCAAGACTAGATCTCCAGTCTCCACCCAACTTGATGAAAAATTGCGAGTACCATTATTATTAGAATATGAAACAACATTGAAATTATCCAGATACGTTTCCTGAGCTGATACTATATACGAACAACATATAACGATAAAAGTAATTAGCGACAGACTTACTTTATTAATCAAGTTTAATTTATTTAAAAAGAATATTAGTACATATTTAAATGCTCTCCCTAAGTATTATCAGTAAGACGTAGTAAAAACATTCGACAATTCTAAAACGCTCCTAATCGCATAGAACCACATATTAAAATGAAGATAAAATATATATTAAAGCCCATAATTAAAGAAAATACGCTATAGTACGTTGTCTTAACAAACCATTCTTAAACTAAATAAACTAACTGAATTTCAACTTCTTAGCAAAGATACATAGTTACAACCCTGTTTCATATATTTATGTTAACAACTACAATTAATTGTTAATAATTAAATATATGTTTGATGTTTTTATGAAAAATATAAACAAGCGTTATTTTTTATAAAAATACAGCATTTTAGCAATTTTACTTCAATAATCTTTTAACTTTTTAATTTTATTCTTGTTGCTTTTTAAACTATATTTGCACTTATTTAGAACGAATCTATATTATTATGATACAGGTATCTGATATAGCCAAAAAGAAAGTCATTGAATTGATGCAAGAAGAAGGATTTGATACTGCTACTGATTATGTAAGAGTTGGTGTTAAAAGCGGTGGTTGTTCTGGTTTATCATATGAATTAAAATTTGACAAAGAACAAAGCGAAAATGACAAGGTTTTTGAAGCCAATTCTATCAAAATAATTGTAGATAAAAAAAGCTTCTTATATCTAGTTGGCACTACCCTAGATTATTCAGGAGGACTTAATGGTACAGGGTTTGTATTTAAAAACCCCAATGCAAATAGAACATGTGGATGTGGCGAAAGTTTTTCACTTTAAAAAATAATGATGAGTAAATACACAGAAGACGATTTAAAAAAAGAACTAGAAACCAAAGAATATGAATATGGATTTTATACGGATATTGAATCTGATAAATTCCCTATTGGATTAAATGAAGAAGTGGTTAGAGCTATTTCTAAAAAGAAAAACGAGCCTGAATGGATGACAGAATGGCGTTTAGAATCTTTTAGAATTTGGCAAAGTATGACAGAACCAGATTGGGCTAATGTTACTTATCAAAAACCAGATTTTCAAAATATTAGCTATTATGCAGCTCCTAAGAAAAAGCCAGAACTTGAAAGTTTAGATCAAGTTGACCCTGAATTATTAAAAACTTTTGACAAATTAGGAATATCTATTGACGAACAGAAAAGACTTTCTGGTGTTGCGGTTGATATAGTAATGGATTCTGTATCTGTAGCCACTACTTTCAAGAAAACTTTGGAAGAAAAAGGCATTATATTTTGCCCTATTTCTGAAGCAATTCAAAAACATCCTGAATTGGTAAAAAAATATATCGGTTCAGTTGTACCTCAAACGGATAATTTTTATGCAGCCTTAAATAGTGCTGTATTTAGTGATGGTTCTTTTTGCTACATTCCAAAAGGTGTTAAGTGCCCTATGGAGCTTTCTACTTATTTTAGAATAAACGAAGGTGGCACAGGTCAGTTTGAAAGAACATTAGTAATTGCAGACAAAGGAAGCTATGTTAGCTATTTAGAAGGTTGTACCGCACCTCAACGTGACGAAAACCAACTGCATGCAGCTGTAGTAGAATTAATAGCACTTGATGATGCTGAAATAAAATATTCAACAGTACAAAACTGGTTTCCTGGTGATAAAAATGGAAAAGGAGGTGTTTTTAACTTTGTTACCAAACGTGGGCTTTGTGAAACCAACGCAAAAATATCATGGACTCAGGTTGAAACAGGTTCGGCAATTACATGGAAATATCCGAGTTGTGTACTAAAAGGAGATAACTCTATTGGCGAGTTTTTCTCTGTTGCTGTAACCAACAATCATCAACAAGCTGATACAGGAACCAAAATGGTGCACTTAGGAAAAAATACGAAGAGCACCATAATTTCTAAAGGAATTTCTGCAGGAAAATCGCAAAACTCTTATCGAGGTTTAGTACAAATACATGCCCGTGCAGATAATGCCAGAAATTTCTCTCAATGTGACTCTTTATTAATGGGTAATGATTGTGGTGCTCATACGTTTCCATACATAGAAGCAAAAAACAAAACTGCCAAAATAGAACACGAAGCTACTACTTCAAAAATTGGAGAAGATCAGTTATTTTATTGTAACCAACGTGGCATTGACATGGATAAAGCAATTGCTTTAATAGTTAATGGATTTAGTAAAGAAGTTTTAAATAAATTGCCGATGGAATTTGCCGTTGAAGCACAAAAATTGTTAGAGATTAGTTTAGAAGGTTCTGTAGGATAAAAAACGGTAATAGAACAATAAATTACATTTAAAACAGTATACCAAACTAGTTTTTAACTAATTACAAAAAACATTAAACAATAGAAATACATATAATAAATAATAATGTTAAAAATAAAAAATTTACACGCCAATATAAATGATAAAGAAATTCTTAAAGGAATTGATTTAGACATAAAAGCAGGAGAAGTACATGCTATAATGGGACCAAATGGATCTGGTAAAAGTACATTAGCTTCTGTGATTGCTGGTAAAGAAGAATATGAAGTTACTAAAGGCAATGTTATTTTAAACGGAGAAGATTTAGATGATATGGCCCCAGATGAAAGAGCTCATAAAGGTATTTTCTTATCTTTTCAATATCCAGTAGAAATTCCTGGTGTTTCGGTTACAAATTTTATTAAAACAGCCATTAATGAAACACGTAAAGCCAATAAACAAGAAGAAATATCTGCTAAAGATTTATTGAAAAAAATTCGTGAAAAAGCAGAGTTATTAGAAATTGATAGAAAATTTTTATCTCGTTCATTAAATGAAGGGTTTTCAGGTGGTGAAAAAAAGAGAAACGAAATTTTTCAAATGGCTATGTTAGAACCCAAATTGGCTATCTTAGACGAAACCGATTCTGGTTTAGATATAGATGCTTTAAAAATTGTTGCTAACGGAGTTAATAAATTAAAAAACAAGGATAATGCCATTATTGTAATTACGCATTATCAACGTCTATTAGACTATATCATTCCTGATTATGTACACGTTTTACATCAAGGAAAAATTGTAAAATCTGGAGGAAAAGAACTTGCCTTAGAGTTAGAAGAAAAAGGGTACGATTGGTTAAAATAAAATTATAAACTCTTTAAAAACAACACTAAAGGCCATTATTAATGGCTTTTAAGAATAGTGAAATAAAGATAATTTATAAAATTTCTTGTAACAAACCAATCTCAAAATTATACCGATCTTTTGATACAGAAAGCGACTTAACTCTCTCACAAAAGGTAACCGTATAAAATAAAAAAATCCTAATTAGGATTTATTAAAATAAAAAATCTAAATATACAAGGAGATAAGTTTTGAGAAAACTCTTAAAATTTTAAATCCTAAATTTAAATCTTAAATTTTCATGAGTTTAACCGAACATTTAACAGCTGCTTTTCTCGCTTTTGAGAATAAATTTAGTGCAGAGCATAACGAAAAGGTAAACGAAATTAGATCAAACGCTTTTACCCATTTTGAAAAGATGGGTTTTCCCTCAAAAAAAGATGAAGAATGGAAATACACCTCTTTAAAATCTCTATTAAAACATGATTTTAAAGTTTTTCCAAAAGTTCAAAACACCACCGAATTTAAAGAAGTAAAAAAGTATTTTTTACATGAAATAGATACATACAAAATAGTATTTATTGATGGTGTTTACAGCTCATTTTTATCTGAAACAACTCATGACGGATTTGATATTTGCTTACTTTCAGCAGCACTTGCAAAACCAAAATATAAAATGGTTATCGACCATTATTTTAATAAAATTGCTAAAAAAGAAGACAGTATTACTTCTTTAAATACGGCTTTTTCTAAAGAAGGTGCTTACATTAACATTCCAAAAAACACTGTTGTTCCAAAGCCTGTTCAAATTTTACATTTTACAACAGGAACAGTATCTGAAGTATTAACACAGCCACGTAATTTAATAGTTGTAGGAGAAAATGCTCATGTACAAATTGTTGAACGTCACCAAAGTTTGACCGACAATGTGGTTTTGACGAATTCTGTTACCGAAATTTTTGCCAATAAACGTTCTATTATTGATTATTATAAGATTCAAAATGATCTAAAATCAGCATCTATAATTGATAATACTTACATTAAACAAGCTCAACAAAGTGTTGCTTCTGTTAATACATTCTCTTTCGGCGGTAATTTAACACGTAACAATTTAGAATTTTATCATGAGGGAGAATACATAACCTCAAACCTTAATGGAATTACCATAATTAAAGACAAACAATTAGTTGATAATCACACCCTTGTAAATCATAAGTTTCCAAATTGTGAAAGTCACGAGTTATATAAAGGAATTTATTTTGATGCATCAACAGGTGTATTTAATGGAAAAGTAATTGTAGAAAAAGAAGCTCAAAAAACCAATGCTTTTCAACAAAATGACAGTATTTTAATTGACGATAAAGCTTCGGTAAATTCTAAACCTCAATTGGAAATTTTTGCTGATGATGTAAAGTGTTCTCATGGATGTACGATTGGCCAACTTGATGAAGATGCCTTATTTTATATGCGTTCTCGTGGTATTCCTAAAAAAGAAGCAAAGGCTTTATTATTATATGCTTTCGCTAATGATGCTTTGGAAAAAATTAAAATTCCAGAGTTAAAAACAAGAATTACAAAAATTATCTCAAACAAACTGGACGTTAATTTAGGGTTTGACATATAACAAAAATTTGAATTAAATAAACAAGATTTTAATATCAAAATGTCTTTTATTTATGTTTCTTCTCTAGAGAAGAAACATAAATTTTACTAACCTACATTGAAGTGACTTGGTTTAATTTATAGCTACCAACACTTCTTTTAAAAACGTGTTAAAATCAAACGCATTATCATTATTAGTCAACCCCATTCTTACAATAACCAAATCTTTTGAAGGCACAATAAAAACTCGCTGCCCTTGATAACCATTAGCTGAATAAATATCTTTTGGTACGTCAGGATATTTACCCCCAGCATTTAACCAAAAATGTCCTCCATATTCCCCATTTGATCCATTTGTAGGTGTTTTAACATAATCAACCCATGTGGTATCAAAAATTTGTTCTCCATTCCAATTGCCTTTGTGCAAATAAAGCAATCCAAATTTAGCCCAATCGCGTGTGGTTGCCCAACCATAAGACGAACCTACATAGTTACCAGACATATCAGTTTCTATAAGCATAGAATGCATGCCTATTTTGTCAATTAGGGCTGCATACCAAAAATCTAAATATTCTTGATGTGTATCAAATTGCTTTCTTAAAATTCCAGATAATAAATTAGTTGTTCCTGAAGAATAATTCCAACTTTCATTGGGTTTCCCCACCAACGGTTTTTCTTCTTGAATTTTAGTCATATCATCTGTTAAAAACAACATCCTTGTAACATCAGATATGTTTTTATAATCCTCTTCCCACGCCAACCCACTATTCATGTGTAATAGATCATTGATTGTTATAGCAGCTCTATCATCATTTTTCCAACTCTCTATTGGAGCTTTATCATTGATATTTATTTTTCCTTGTTTTTGTAAAATGCCAAATAACGTTGCGGTAATACTTTTAGTCATTGACCACCCTAAAAGTTTAGAATCTTTATCAAATCCATTGGCATATTTTTCTGCAATTATTTGATCTTTATAAATTACAAGAACTGACCTAGTTTGTTTTATCTTGTTATTATTAAACATACTGTCCACAGCAGTTTCTAATAGGTTATAATTTACATTTTCAAAAACAGTATCCTTTTGAGGTAAATTTCCATAAGGAAAAGGTAGTTTATTTTCAGTAATATTACGTTTTGGAACTAAAAATTCTGAATTCTCATCTGCATTTTTTGGAACCAAAACAGCCCCTAATCCTTCTCTATAAATAGCCTTTCTAGTTAACAACCCAAATACAGAAGCTGTAGAAAATTTCTCTTCTTTATTTACCTTATCAGTTGCCAAATTAATCGGTGTAAACGAATTATCTACTTCATCTGTATATTGAATATCTCTATTTGCTAAAAAAACAGATGATGCCATATTTTTAGAAGAATATCCCGCAATAATATTTAATTTAGGGTAATTGGTATAAACAGCGTAAATGGCCACCAACAACGCAACTAAAAAGAGGTATTTAAGAACTTTTTTCATTTATAATTTTTTATTTCGCCTTAAAAATAGCACTTATTTTGTTGGTTAAAAAAATAAATTATACTTTTGTTAACCATTTAGTTAAATCGTTTGGTTAATTATGACTATAAAAACAAAAAACACGAATACTGAAACAGACATATTAAATGCAGCTAAAAACGTTTTTCAACGAAAAGGAATGGATGGAGCAAGAATGCAAGAAATTGCAGATGAAGCAGGTATAAACAAAGCTCTGTTACATTACTATTATAGAAGCAAAAAATTACTCTTCGAAGCTGTTTTTAAAAATGCTTTTAAACTTCTTGCTCCACAATTAAACAATGTACTAAATGACGACTCCGATATTTTTGAAAAAATAAAAAACTTTACAGATAGCTACATTTCATTTGTATTAAAACATCCCTATTTGCCTAATTTTATTATTAATGAGCTAAATAGAAATCCTGAATTTGCACAAAAACTAACCGAAGACAAACACTTTCCAAGCTTTGAAAAATTTAAAAAACAAATAAACGACTGTATTACTGCCAAAATAATTAGACCTCTCACTCCTGAGCAATTATTTATAAATATAATTTCTTTAAATGCCTTCCCTTTTATTGCTGCTCCACTACTTAAAGGTTTAGCAGACATAAGTGATAAGGAATACAACGTATTAATTGAGAAACGAAAAAATGAAGTGGCTGAGTTTATTATCAATGCTATAAAACTATAATTATGAAAAAAATAAACCTAATTATTATTTTACTAGTACATGTAAACATAACGGCTCAAGACCTATTACTGGAAGACTGTTACAAATCGGCAAACATAAACTATCCCTTGGCAAAACAACATGATTTATTAGCTAAACAAAGTGCATTAGCTATTGAAGCAATAAAAACTGAAAAATTACCAAGTATTGATTTTGCAGGACAGGCTACATATCAATCAGACGTTATTGAATTCCCTTTTAGCCTTCCTAATACTAATGTTGACCCTCTTAATAAAGATCAATATAAGGCTACCATTACAATGAATCAACTTATTTATGCTGGTGGATTAATAGATACAAATACGGAGCTTAAATCTATTAATTTAAAAACCAAACAGAAACAAATTGATGTCAATTTATACCAATTGAAACAACAAATAAATCAACTCTATTTTTCAATTTTATTATTACAAGCAAAAGAAACCTTATTAATTGCTAAGCTTAATCAATTAGAAATAAAAATAAAGGAGGTAAAAGCAGGAATTAAATATGGAACTTTATTGCCAGCATCTGATCAAATATTAGAAGCAGAAATTTTAAAAATAAAACAATTAATAACAGAAAATAGTCTTAACAGAGCTTCATTAACATCAACTCTTTCCTCTTTAATTGGAACAGAAATTGCCAATTCAGTTAATTTTAAAAATCCAGAAATTGAAATAGATCTTACATCAGAAATAACGAGACCGGAATTAGAGGTATTTGAACTTCAAAAAGAACAAATAACTAAAACGGAACAACTTACTAAAAGACAAAAGTCACCGAAAATAATAGGGTTTGCACAAGGCGGTTATGGCAACCCCGGATTAAATATGTTAGACAACTCTTTTCAACCGTATTATATTATTGGCTTAAAATTAAATTGGAATGTATTTGATTGGAATGCCAATAAAAAACAACGACAATCTTTAAAAATTAATAAAGATATAATAGACACCGAAGCCGAAGTTTTTACTTTAAACACAACTATTGAATTAAATAAACAACTTTCAGAAATTAAAAAAATTACACAATTTATTGATGATGATAAAACAATAATCAAATTGAGAAAAAAAGTATTAAAAGCCGCAGATTCTCAATTAAAAAATGGTGTAATAACCTCATCAACTTACATCACTGAATTAACAAATTTATACGAAGCTGAAAATAATTTAAGTACACATCAAATTCAATTACTACTAGCAAAAGCCAATTACTTAGTCATTAAGGGTAAATGACACTATTATGATTAAAAAAACATTTAGCAAAATAAAGAGTATAGCTCAAAATAACGAGCCATAACTATTAAACAAAAATAACATGAAATTTATAAAATTAATAACCGCCTTCTTCTTAATTTCAACACTGTTAACCTCTTGTAATGGTGAGGATAACGCCGATGGTTATGGCAATTTTGAAGCAACAGAAATCACAATCTCAGCTGAAAACAATGGTAAGCTAATGCAGTTTGATATTAATGAAGGTGAATTGCTTCAAAAAGATGAATTTATAGGTTACATAGATACCATACCATTACATTTAAAACGAGAACAATTGCTAGTTTCAAAATCAGTTATAGCCTCAAAATCTAAAGGTGTTTTGTCGCAAATTAATGTATTAAAAGCCCAACTAAATACCGCAAATACTAATAAAAAAAGAATTGAAAACTTAATTAAAGACAATGCTGGCACTCAAAAACAACTGGATGATGTATTAGGACAAATAGACGTTATTAAAAATCAAATTAGAAGCGTAGAAATTCAAAATGCACCTGTTGTAAATGAAATTAAAAGTGTTGATACTCAAATACAACAAATTGAAGATCAAATTTCTAAATGTAAAATTATTAACCCAATAACAGGAACAGTTTTAACCAAATATGCCGAACCCAATGAAATAACAACTTTTGGAAAACCTTTATACAAAATTGCAGATTTAAAAACTATGCAGTTGCGTGTTTACATTAGTGAAACACAACTATCCAACCTTAAAATAGGTCAAAAAGTTACGGTAAAAATTGATAGTGACAATACAATGAAATCATACGAAGGCACTATTAGTTGGGTTTCCTCTGAAGCAGAATTCACACCAAAAATAATTCAGACTAAAGAAGAGCGTGTTGCTTTAGTATACGCTATAAAAGTAGATGTAGCAAATGATGGAAATTTAAAAATTGGTATGCCTGCAGAAATGTGGTTAACAAACAACTAATGGGTTTAAAAGTAAATAACATATCAAAATCTTTTAAAAAAGTAAACGCATTAGAGCAGGTAACTTTTCATATAAAACCAGGGGAATTATTTGGTCTTATTGGTCCAGACGGAGCTGGCAAAACAACTTTATTTAGAATTTTAACTACTCTTTTAATTGCAGATAAAGGTAGTGCAACAGTTGCAGGATACGATGTGTTAAAGGATTATAAAAGCATTAGAAATAATGTGGGATATATGCCTGGAAAATTCTCTTTATATCAAGATTTAACCATTGAAGAAAATCTAACATTTTTCGCGACAATATTTGGTACCACTATTGAAGAAAATTACAATTTAATCGAAGATATATATGTTCAAATTGAACCTTTTAAAAACCGTAGAGCTGGAAAACTTTCAGGAGGAATGAAACAAAAATTAGCTCTATGCTGTGCTTTAATTCACAAACCAAAAGTATTATTTTTAGATGAACCCACCACAGGCGTAGACCCAGTTTCTCGTAAAGAATTTTGGGACATGCTAAAACGACTTCAAACAAAAGGAATTACCATGCTTGTTTCTACACCTTATATGGATGAAGCCGCTTTGTGTGATAGAATAGCTTTAATTCAAGAAGGAAAAATATTAGAAATTGACACTCCAAAATCCATTGTAAAACATTATCCAAAACCTATTTACAATGTTACCGCTAACAACACGTATAAAGTGATTACTAGTTTAAATATGTACCCATTTAATCATAGTGTGTATCCTTTTGGAGAACATGTTCATTACACTGATAAAAGAGACTCTTTTAATATAAAAGAACTACATAATTATCTTGAGCAAAACGGATTAAAAAACATAACCATACAAAAAACTAAAGCTACCATAGAAGATACTTTTATGGAATTAGCCAGATAAATTAGCCTTAAAAAACAAGACATTAAAACGAATATAGTTTTTACAAAATGAGCAATAACAATGTCATAAAAGTAAAAGATTTAACCAAAATGTTTGGTGATTTTATTGCTGTAAATGCCATAAATTTTGAAGTAAAAAAAGGTGAAATTTTTGGCTTTTTAGGAGCTAATGGAGCAGGAAAAACCACAGCAATAAAAATGCTCATCGGAATTTCACATCCAACTTCTGGAAACGCAACTATTGCAGGATTTGATATTTATAAAAACACAGAAGACATTAAGAAAAACATTGGTTATATGAGTCAAAAATTTGCCCTTTATGACGATTTAACCGTTAGAGAAAATATTACTTTTTTTGGTGGTATTTATGGCCTTTCTAGAAAACGCATTAAAGAAAAATCAACTACTTTAATTAAAGAATTAGGTTTAGAAGATGTTTCCAAAAATTTAGTGGGTTCACTTCCCTTAGGTTGGAAACAAAAAATAGCTTTTTCAGTAGCATTGTTACACGATCCTAAAATTGTTTTTTTAGATGAACCTACTGGTGGTGTTGACCCAATTACACGCCGTCAATTTTGGGAAATGATTTACAAAGCAGCACACCAAGGCACCACCATTTTTGTAACTACTCATTATATGGATGAGGCCGAATATTGTGATCGTGTTTCAATTATGGTAAATGGTAAAATTGAAGCTTTAAACACACCTAAGAAGTTAAAATCTCAATTTAATGTAGAAAGTATGAATGATGTCTTTTTAAATCTAGCAAGAGGATGAAAAGGTTTATAGGTTTTGTAAAAAAAGAATTCTACCATATTTTTAGAGATAAACGCTCTTTGTTTATTCTATTTGGAATGCCTATTGCTCAAATATTACTGTTTGGTTTTGCTATTACTAACGAAATTAATAATGTTGATATCGCTATATTAGACCATTCTAAAGATGCAACAACAAAAGAAATAATTAATAAAATTTCAGCTTCTCACTATTTTAGCATCAATCAAATTATTGAAAAAGAATCAGATATTGAACCTATTTTTAAAAAAGGAAAAGTAAAAGCTGTTTTAAGTTTTGAAAAAGATTTTAGCAAAAAATTAATTACACAAAATCACTCAAACATACAAGTAATTACTGACGCTACAGACCCAAATACGGCCAATACTATTAGTAATTATGTTAATGCAATTCTTCAAATTTATCTAAAAGAACAAAATAAAAACCACACATCAGCTTACCAAATAATAGCTCAAACACGCATGGTTTATAATCCTGAATTAAAAAGTGTCTATATGTTTGTTCCTGGTGTAATGACCATGATTTTAATGCTAGTTTCTGCCATGATGACTTCCATCTCTATTACACGAGAAAAAGAATTAGGCACCATGGAAATTCTATTAGTATCACCTATAAAACCATTTCAAGTAGTTATTGGAAAAGTGTTTCCTTATATTTTTCTATCCATAATTAATGCTATAACCATCATTTTATTAAGCCTTTTTATTTTTAAAATGCCCATACAAGGGAGTCTATTTTTATTAGGATTAGAAAGTGTTCTATTTATCATTACATCGTTGGCTTTAGGCATACTTATTTCTACCATTTCTGCAACCCAACAAACTGCAATGATGATATCGTTAATGGGACTTATGCTTCCTGTTATTTTATTGTCTGGATTTATTTTTCCTATTACAAGCATGCCAGTTCCAATGCAGATTATCAGCAACATAATACCTGCAAAATGGTTTATTATAATAATTAAAGGAATTATGTTAAAAGGTGTAGGACTGCAATTTATTTGGAAAGAAACCCTCATCTTATTGATAATGACAACATTCTTTATTGGGTTAAGTATCAAAAAATATAAAATTAGATTGGAATAATGAAGAAGCTAGGATACATCATTCAAAAAGAATTCAAGCAGATATTTAGAAATAAAGCCATGTTGCCAATTATTTTTGTAATGCCTCTAATTCAACTTTTAATTTTGGCAAATGCAGCAACTTTTGATGTAAAAAATATTAAGTTTGGATATATAGATAATGATCGTTCTTCAACATCAAGAGCATTAATTGAAAAGTTTAATGCATCTTCTTATTTTAATATAGTTGCAAATTATCCTGCACAAAAATTAGCAAAAGAATCCATGCAAAAAGGACATGTTGATGTACTCTTAGAAATTCCAATCCATTTTGAACGCGATTTACAGAATCAAAAATACAATTCGCTTGGCGTAACCGTAAACGCTATTGATGGTGCTGCAGCAGGTGTTGAAAACGTATATATTACCCAAATAATTCAAAGCTTCAACAAAAAACTAAAGATAGATGTAACACAAGCATCTGACCATTTACAAGTTCAACCTTTTAACATTACCACAATACCTTCTTTTTGGTATAATAAAACCTTAAACTATAAAACCTTTATGGTTCCAGGTATATTGGTTCTATTAGTTACTATGATTACCTTATTTCTGTCGGGAATGAATATTGTTAGAGAAAAAGAAATTGGCACTTTAGAGCAAATAAATGTTACTCCAATTAATAAAAGTCAGTTTATTATTGGTAAACTATTTCCTTTTTGGATAATAGGTTTGGGCTTACTTACCATAGGTTTACTCATTGCAAAACTTGTTTTTAATGTACCCATGGTTGGTAGTTTAGCGTTAATGTATTTTTACACGTCTATTTACATTCTAGTAGTTTTAGGTATCGGGTTATTTATTTCTAACTTTACCGACACCCAGCAACAAGCCATGTTTATTGCTTGGTTTTTTATGGTTATTTTTATTCTAATGAGTGGTCTTTTTACACCTATAGAAAGTATGCCAAAATGGGCACAATACATCACTGAATTTAACCCTATAAAATATTTTGTAGAAGTAATGCGTATGGTAATGTTAAAAGGAGCTGGCTTTAACGATATTTTACCTCAATTTTTAAAAACCTTAGCTTATGCAACTATTATGAATACTTTAGCGGTTTACAGTTATAAAAAAACCAATTAATCCCAATTGATTTTGTAGTTTTGTATTTAGAATCATTCTAAAAAACAAACATGTTAGACATTCAAAAAGTAAGAACTGATTTTCCTATTCTAAAACGAGAAGTTAACGGATATCCATTGGTATATTTAGATAATGCTGCCACCTCTCAAACTCCGCAAGTTGTTATTGATGCTATTGTTGATTATTATAGCAATTACAATGCAAACATCCATCGTGGCGTGCATACCTTGAGCCAAGAAGCTACTGATGCCTATGAGCAAGCCCGACAAAAAATACAACTTCATTTTAATGCCAAGCATGCTCATGAAATTATTTTTACTTCAGGTACAACACACGGTATAAATTTAGTTGCTAACGGATTTTCATCCTTACTGAAAAAGGGAGATGAAATCATTGTTTCTGCATTAGAACACCATTCTAACATTGTACCTTGGCAAATGCTTTGCGAACGTACTGGAGCAGTTTTAAAGGTAATTCCAATGAATGATAATGGCGAGTTGATAATGGATGTTTACAAAGATTTACTCTCTAACAAAACAAAATTGGTATTTGTAAATCATATTTCTAATGCTTTAGGAACCATAAACCCAATACAAAAAATTATTGATTTAGCCCATAATAAAGGTGCTGCTGTTTTAATAGACGGAGCACAAGCCTCTCCGCATATAAAAGTAAATTTACAACAATTAAATGCCGATTTTTATGTTGCTTCAGCCCACAAAATGTGCGGACCAACAGGCGTTGGAATTCTATACGGAAAAGAAGCATGGCTTAACAAACTACCACCTTACCAAGGAGGTGGTGAAATGATTGCCGAAGTTACTTTTGAAAAAACTACCTATGCAGATTTACCGCATAAATTTGAAGCAGGAACACCTAACATTTGTGGTGGAATTGCTTTTGGTGTTGCCATTGATTACATGAACAACATTGGTTTTAATAACATTGCCAATTATGAAAACGAATTGCTAAAATACGCTACCGAAAAATTATTAGAAATTGAAGGTTTAAAAATTTATGGTCCTGATGTTTTGGGAGCTAAAACATCTGTAATTTCTTTTAATATTGAAGGCATTCATCCTTATGATATTGGGTCAATTATAGACAAACTGGGTATCGCTGTACGTACTGGACACCACTGTGCCCAACCTATAATGGATTACTTTAAAATTCC
The DNA here is from genome assembly GCF_003813905.1 of Aureibaculum marinum. Lineage (GTDB taxonomy): Bacteria > Bacteroidota > Bacteroidia > Flavobacteriales > Flavobacteriaceae > Aureibaculum > Aureibaculum marinum. The sequence continues at coordinate 43,859 of NZ_RPFJ01000074.1, read as the reverse complement.
AGGAACCGTTAGAGCATCTATTGCTTTTTATAACACCAAAGAAGAAATTGATAAACTGGTAGTGGCGGTAAAAAGAGCGAAAGAGATGTTGAGTTAAACTTAGTAATTAAACTCCTCTTTTACCTGAAACTTATTTAACTTAAAAGTATTTATAGAATTTATAAACCTCAAATAATTACGGTTTAAACCGTAATTATTTGAGGTTTTTTATTCAATATTTTGCGGTTAATTTTTCTTTTTTTTTTTAATAAAAAATTAAATTGCCTAAGAATTACTTGTTTCTTTTTGATTTAAAGAAAAATACAAAATCATAAAAAACAATTATAAAAACCTCCAGTTGAGGTAAATAAATAAAGATACGCTTAAATATGTTTAATTTAAAACCAGTTGCCTATGTAAGTTAACCAGCCCCACTGGAGAAAGTACGAATTTATATTTTTTTGGTCAGAAAATGCCTCCTCAAATGTTAAAAAAGATTTTCATTAAAAACCCAGAAAAATTTAATTTAAAAATCTTATTAAGATGAAAAAAATAATGCTAGTAACAATATGTGCTATTAGTGCTTTTACTTTACAAGCTCAAACTACACAAACGGAAAATATTGATGCCTGTGCGGAACAGGCATTAAGTCTTTTAGAGACTTATGAATATGAAATAGGTGAAGAAGTTGATGATGACACCGCGACAGATATTTTAAACGCAATGTATGCCGTATGCTGGTGTGAAACTAGTGATATTCCTGATCCAAATTGTCCTGGCTTATAATTTAAAATAGGGATTATCTTTTCTCTAAACGATAATCCCTTTAAAAACAATTAATATGAGAATATTATATATAACTATTATTTTTTTATTATGCTTTTCTAGTGGATTTAGTCAAATAGAACAAGCTGTGATTAATTATGGCGTAAAATTTTCAAATAATAAAAAGGACTCCCTTAATAAAAAAAATTCATTGGCTTATGAAAAGTTTAATAAAATTGTGAAGCAAGCCGAAAATATTGAGATGGAATTAATTTACAAAAATGGTTCATCATCTTTTGAAAATGCAAAGGCAATGTACGTTGATGATAATCAAAATTTACTTATGAAATTAGCAATTTTATTCTCAAAACTAAGAGGTAATTATTACGCAAAAGTAAAAGATAAAAATGTAATATTAGAAAAAGAATTTAATGGGACAAATTATTTGATTTTATCTAATTTTAACAAATATCAATGGAAGTTGGGTACAGACGTTAGAAAAATTAGCGGATTTTCTTGCTACAAAGCGACTACAATTAAAACCTATATATCTCGTAAAGGAAATATCGTTGAAGTCCCAATTACAGCTTGGTATACACCAGAAATACCTATTGCATTAGGGCCTAAGGATTATGTTGGACTACCTGGTTTAATTTTATCTATATCCGAAGGTAAGATTACTTATTATGCCACTAAAATCGATTTAAAAGCTAACAAAGTAAATGTGCAATTTCCAAAAAAAGGAATAAAAATTACTGAAAAAGAATTCGAAAAATTAACTGATGGTACCACTAAGGCATGGATAAAAGAAAGACAATAAATGAAGTAACTTCCTTAATCTATGATATTTGTGAAGCTAATTAATTAAAACTTAGTAAGAGATGAGATAATTATCTCATCTCTTTTGAATAAAATTATAATTATGAAAATATATAAATTGGTATTGCTTTTATTGTTTGTCAATCAAACTTTCTGTCAAGTTGATCATGGATCAATAAATTATAAATTTACTGTTATTGATAATATATTAGATAGTACTACTATCTCAAAAAAGGATAATAGTGCAATGTTAAAGTTTGTAAATAATAGTATAAAAAAAAATTCTGACAAAATAAACTTCAAATTAGAGTTCAATAAGAATGAATCATACTATGAAATGATTGATGAATTAATTGATGAAAGTGACAAGAGTTATAAAATTGCCTTAGCATTAAGTCAATCAAAATGGAGTTACTATATCAATGTAGCAGATAATGAAAAACTAGAACAAAAAAATGCTTTTGGGCAAAACTTTATCGTTAAGTATAATTTATCTGATTTAAAATGGAAATTATTAAAAGATACTAAAAAAATAGATGGCTATAATTGCTATAAAGCAACATCGGTAAAAATTACGAAAAACAGTAAAGGCACTTTTGAAAAACCAGTAATTGCATGGTATGCTCCTGAAATACCAATTAAGTTTGGACCAAAAGGTTATGGTAATTTACCAGGATTAATTATGGAGTTACAAGAAGGAAATTTGAATTATTACGCATCAAAGTTAGTGTTTAATCCGAAGAAAAAAACTACTGTTAAAAAACCTAATAAAGGCAAACTAGTTACAAAAGACGAATTTGACAAAATAAGTGAAAGATCTGGTAATTGGGATAAATAATCATTAATACTTCAAAAACGGTAAATACAATTATTATTTCAATATAAATGTTCAAAATAAGAATAATATTATATCTCTTTTTTTTATTGTGTACAGTTTCTATCTATGCACAGACTATTTTTGGAAAAATTACTGATACTATACAAGCCCCCTTACCTTACACCAACATAATCGCTAAACCGTCATCAGAAAATGTAGCCATGGCATTTGCTATAACTGATGAAAAAGGCAGGTATAAATTAGAGTTGCAAGCAAATGAAAGCTATACAATTACAGTTAGTTATTTGGGGTTTCAGCCTTTTAGTTTTGAAGCTAACCTTACTAACGATAGTACAAAAAACATTCAGTTAAAACCATCTACAAACGAACTTGATGAGGTAATTGTAATACAGGATATTCCTGTGCGGGTTAAAGAGGATACAATTACCTATAAAACGGATGCCTTTACTACTGGTACTGAACGCAAATTAAAACAAGTGCTTAAAAAATTACCCGGTGTAGAAGTGGATAAAAACGGTGGGGTAACCGTAATGGGTAAGAAGGTAAATAAACTATTAGTAGATGATAAACCTTTTTTTGGTGGTGGTACAAAATTAGGTGTAGAGAACATTCCCGCCGATGCCGTAGATGGTGTTGAAGTAATTGATAATTATAATGAGGTAGCCATGCTGAAAGGACTTTCGGATAGTGATAAAATGGCAATGAATATCAAATTGAAGAAAGATAAAAAACGATTTCTTTTTGGTGATGTTGAAACTGGTGCTGGTACAGAAGAACATTATTTGGTTCACCCCAATGTATTTTATTACAGTCCAAAAACCAATGTAAATTTTATTGGTGACTTAAATGATATTGGTGTAAAATCATTTACCATAAAGGATTATTTAGATTTTGAAGGGGGCATCGGCAAAATGATGAGTGATCCAAGTTCTTATTTTCAACTCTCAAACAATGCCTTTTCAAATTTTTTAAGCAATCAAGATATAAAAAGTGGTATTAATAAATTCGGTGCTGCAAATATTAGTCAAGAAATTGGTTCTAATTGGAATATTTCTGGATATAGTATTTATTCAAATACCAAAAACCAAACTCAAGTTGAAACTCAAAATCAATATTTGATCGAAAATGAAGAAACCATTGAGAATAAAATTGTCAATGGGAGTACGGATAATTCATTTTTTTTAGGAAAGCTGTCCTTGGACTATGCTCCTAGCTATAACGATGATGTATCTTATTCTGGTTTTTTCAAATCATCTAACAATAATGATTTTGATGGAATATCTTCAGTTACTCCAAATTTAAGTACAAATCTGGATTCTAGAACAGAAAACAAAACCATTACCGTTAAACAAAATGCAGAATGGCATAAAAAACTATCTAGAAAACATACCACTTCGTTAACGGTAAACTATCAATATGATAAAAGTAACCCGAATACCAATTGGCTAACCAACCAACCCATTTTACAAGGGCTGATTCCTATACAAAATGATAATGAATATAATATCAATCAAATAAAAAGTTTAAAACTACACAACCTTAGTTTACTGTTTAAACATTATTGGGTACTCAACAGAAGCAATCATATTTACACAACAATTGGTAATAATATTTTGGATGAAGAGTATATTACTAATGAATTTCAAGAATTAACCAATGGCTCAATTAACAACTTTAATACTGCTGACTTTGGTAATGATTTAAATTATAGAATTAACGACTTTTATATGGCAATGCAACACAAGTTTAAAGTTGGAATTGTCGAGGTAAAGTATGGTACTTCGGCACATTATTACCATTGGAAAGCCAATCAATCCACAAATACTCATAAAAATAAGTGGGTTGTACTACCTAATTTTTTGACTAAAGTTGAATTTAGCAGTTCTGAAAAAATAAGGTTCAATTACAATCTAAAAAGTAGGTTTTCTGATGCTCCAAAATATGCTAATAAATTTCAGTTGGTAGGTTATAATGCAATAACAAGTGGTAATGAAAACTTAGAAAACGAACTCTACCATTCCGCAAGTTTATTATATACCAAATTTAGTTTGTATAGAGGAATAATTATAACTGGTTCGGCAACATTTAATAAAAAAGTTAAAAGTATCAGAAATCAACTGCAGTTGCAAGGAATTAATCAATCTTCTACGCCTATTTTAACAGACAACCCTGAAACTAGATGGATGTTTTTAGGTGGAGCTAGAAAAACGATAGGAAAATTTACTGTCAAGGCAAATACTAATATAATGCTCTCCGAATATTTTCAAGAGGTAAATAGTGTATTATCAAAAAATAAATCAAATTCAACAGGTTTTGGTTTGGAATTGGGTACAAACTTTAAAGAGTGGCCGAATGTTGAAATAGGTTTTAAAAAGAATTATAGTAACTTTTCTTCTGAAAATTTAACTTCAAAATTTACAAATGAAAATCCTTATATTAATCTTGAATATGATTTTTTAAATGGGTTTATCTTTGAAGCAGATTATTCAAGCAATACGTATAAAGACAATAACAATCAAAAAAATAATTACGAAATTGCCAATGCTTCGCTATTTTATCAAAAAGAAGATAGTGCTTGGGGTTTTAAAATTAGTGGCACCAATATTTTAGGAGCAAATTATAAAAATAAAAATTCATTCTCTGAATATATTATTTCCGACCAAAGAACCTATATTTTACCTAGAATTTGGTTGTTTTCAATTACTTATAAATTATAACTACTTCCTCCCAAAATCTGCAGGAATTTCGCCCCACGCTTTGGTTTCCCATTTTAAAACAGGTGTGGAATAGGTATTTTCTTTTAACCACTTTTCGGCACGTTTTACAAGTTCAAACAACGGTTTGTTTTCATCCGTAATTTGTAAGTTGGTTTGGCATTGTCCCTTCTTTACCCAACTTATAGCAATTCTAGAATCGGAATAGATAGGTAAATCAATCTTTTTTTGTTTTAAATAACCCAATCCGTGTACTAAAGCTAAAAATTCACCAATATTATTAGTACCTTTTTCAAAGGGGCCTTGAATAAATAATTGTGATCCTGAATGCGTTTCTACACCTCTATACTCCATTTTACCAGGATTACCACTACATGCAGCATCTACAGAAATAGATGGTACTATTGGCTTTCCTATTTTTTTTAACTCTGCTTCTGAAAGTTTTATTTTTTTTGTGTCTTTTCCTTTATAGTCTTCGTAATTTCCTTTTATGGCTTTCTCTGCCTCCTCTTTTGAAGCAAAAGATTTATATTGAGCTCCTGCAAAACCATCAATCTGCTTCTTACAAGTATTCCAAGAAGAAAAAACACCAGTTTTCTTCCCTTTCCACACTACATAGAATTTCTTTTTTGCCATTGTTAATTACAAATTAAATTAGAGTATAAACACCTAAGAGCTACACTCCGTATTTTCAACACAAAATATATTTTGTTTCTTGTTAATCTCTCAAAGAGACAATTCCATTATTGAACTTGGTTGTTAAGAATTACTTTCTCAATTACTCTAGGAAAATGTTCGTATTCCAATTGATGTACTTTTTTAGCAACATCTTCAAAAGTATCTTGTGCATCAACCTTAACTTTTGCCTGAAATATAATTGCTCCTTCATCATAATTTTCATTTACATAATGTATAGTAATTCCTGTTTCTTTCTCTTTATTGTTAATAACAGCCTTGTGTACAAAATCTCCATACATTCCCTTTCCACCATATTTTGGTAATAATGCAGGATGAATATTAATAATTTTACCCTCAAAAGCATTAATTATTTTTTCAGGAATTTTCCATAAAAAGCCAGCTAAGACAATTAAATCTGCATTATTCTTTAAGACATTTAACACCTTGTCAGTATTAAAAAAATCGTCTCTATTAAAACTAAAGTTACTGATATTCAACCTTTCACATCGCTCTAAAACTTTGGCATCTTTCTTGTTTGAAAGCACTTGTGTAACAATAACCTCTTTACTTTTTTGAAAATATTTAATTATATTCTCTGCGTTAGTTCCAGAGCCTGAGGCTAAAATAACAATTCGTTTCATGCTGTAATTTGTTTTTTGTCACACAAAAAAAAGAATTATTATTAACAATTACTGAGGAATAATCTAAAAGTTAAACAAATTTTTTTAAATTAGTCCTCATATTTTAGTGGCAAATAGGATATTTCAATTAAAGTTTTATATTTTTGCCCAAATTAAATTAAAAATTAGAAAATTATGTCAGACATTGCATCAAGAGTAAAGGCTATTATCGTTGACAAACTAGGCGTTGACGAGAATGAAGTAACTAATGAAGCTAACTTTACTAACGATTTAGGAGCAGATTCTTTGGATACTGTAGAGCTAATTATGGAATTTGAAAAAGAATTTGATATTCAAATCCCGGACGATCAAGCAGAAAATATTGGAACTGTAGGTCAAGCAATCAGCTATATAGAAGAAGCTAAAAAGTAATCAAAAGATACTTAACTTATAAATTACGAGCAAAACACCTAACAGTGTTGCTCGTAATTTTATCATCATCAATCATCGAACCTTTCTTATTCATATGGAATTAAAACGAGTAGTTGTAACTGGACTAGGGGCTTTAACACCAATTGGTAATACTGTTGACGAATACTGGAAAAATCTAGTAAGCGGCGTAAGCGGAGCTGCACCAATAACCCATTTTGACGCAACTAAATTTAAAACTCAGTTTGCATGTGAAATTAAAAACTTTAATCCCACAGATTTTTTTGATAGAAAAGAGGCACGTAAAATGGATAAATTTACGCAGTATGCCATGGTTGCCTCTGACGAAGCTATATTAGATTCTGGATTGGATTTAGATACCATTAACAAAGAGCGTGTTGGCGTAATTTGGGGAGCCGGTATTGGAGGTCTTGAAACTTTTCAAGACGAAGTTTTAAATTTTGGAAAAGGAGATGGTACTCCTAGATTTAATCCTTTCTTTATCCCTAAAATGATTGCTGATATTGCCCCTGGTAATATTTCAATCAAAAATGGATTTATGGGACCAAATTACACCACAGTTTCTGCTTGTGCATCATCCGCAAATGCGATATTTGATGCTCTAAACTATATCCGTTTAGGACATTGTGATGTCATTGTAACTGGTGGTAGTGAAGCTGCCGTAACCATGGCAGGCATGGGAGGTTTTAATGCCATGCATGCATTGTCTACAAGAAATGAAAGTCCAGAAACTGCTTCTAGACCTTTTGATGCTACCAGAGATGGATTTGTATTAGGAGAAGGTGCCGGAGCTATTGTTTTGGAAGAATATGAATATGCCAAAGCACGAGGAGCGAAAATCTACGCCGAAGTTATCGGGGGTGGATTATCTTCAGACGCTCATCATATGACAGCACCACACCCAGAAGGTAAAGGTGTAATAGTAGTGATGAAAAATTGCTTAAATAATGCAGGGTTAAAGCCCGAAGAAGTTGATGCCATTAATACACATGGTACTTCCACACCATTAGGTGATGTAGCTGAGCTAAAAGCTATTAAAGAAGTTTTTGGAGATCATGCAAAAGATATCAACATCAACTCTACAAAATCTATGACAGGGCATTTATTAGGTGCTGCTGGGGCAATTGAAGCCATAGCATCAATTTTATCAATTGAACATGGTATTGTACCTCCTACAATTAACCATGCAACGGTTGACGAAAATATAGATCCAAGTCTAAATTTAACACTTAATAAGGCTCAAAAAAGAGATGTTAAAGTTGCCATGAGTAATACTTTTGGTTTCGGTGGTCATAATGCTTGCATAGTTTTCAAAAAGCTAGACGCTTAATAATTAAAATGAGTTTTATTAGTAACATCTTAAAATCTCGATCTGAACAAGACGAGAAATTTTTGGCTTCAATTCGAAAAATAATAGGATTTAGACCTAACAACTTAAAATACTATAAAAGTGCATTTACGCATAGCTCTGTAAAAAAAACTACTGAGACAGGAGCTCCTTTAAATTACGAAAGATTAGAATTTCTTGGCGATGCCATTTTAAGTTCTACCATAGCAGTCTATTTATATAAAGAAATACCAAATGGTTCTGAAGGAGATTTAACTCAATTACGTTCTAAAATTGTAAGTAGAGAACATTTAAATGAAATTGGAAAAGACTTAGCTTTAATTAACTTGATAGATAGCAATGTACCAAAGAAAAATTTTGGCAACAACGTACATGGTAATATGTTTGAAGCATTGGTTGGAGCTGTTTATCTAGACAAAGGCCATGATGTTTGTGATAAATTTATAAATAGAAAAGTTATTGAACCTTATGTAGACCTTGAACGTTTAGAAGGTAAAATAACCAGCTATAAAAGCGTATTAATAGAATGGTGTCAGAAAGTAAAAAAACACATTAATTACGAAGTTTACGAAGACACAGGAAACGATACAATAAAACACTTTAGTGTAAAATTATTTATAGATAATAAAATATTATCTAAAGGACGTGCTACTTCTAAGAAAAAAGCAGAAGAAATAGCATCTAAACGTGCTTATTACAGATTACAAGATGTGATATCCATATAACTTACACTATAACGATTTCGTTAAAACATTCTCTTAATTATAAAACAATCGTTATTTTCGCATAAATAGTTTTACTTATGTCTAAAATACTATCATTAGGATTTGAATTTGAACATGATTACATCCTAATAGGCATTAATAGTACTCTAGAAGATTATCGATTGGCTTATTTCTTAAATCGAGAGTTTAACATAAAATTAAATTGCAAACCAGAAGGGCTGTGCTTTAATGATAAAGATTGTTCTTTTAGTTTTTATGATTATGAATGTAATACTAGCTTTAGTTCATGGTCGTTATTAGCGAATAAGCAAATACATACATCAGCAAATGCAAATGCAAATAATTTGTTTCATGAAGATACTAAAACAAATTATTTAATTAATGAAAAAAAGGAAGTAGATTTTTTTCTAAAAATAGATGGAGACATTGATTTGGAAGAATCTGAACTTACCAAAAAAATAAAAAATATAAAAGGAGTAATAACCTCATACATTATTAATCCACAAAACTTAAAATCAAAAGATTATTTAATTTTTTAACCTATGCGAAAACGTAAAAAAACAAAAATTGTAGCAACATTAGGTCCTGCCTGTGATACTTACGAGATTATTGAAGAAATGATGACCGTTGGTGTTAATGTTTTTAGAGTAAATTTTTCTCATGCAAATTATGAAAATGTTGCTGAGAAAATAAAAATGATAAGAGAAATAAATAAAAAATTAGGTTATAATGTAGCTGTTTTAGCGGATTTACAAGGTCCAAAATTACGAGTTGGTGTTATGGCTGAAAAAGTAAAATTAAATAAAGGCGATAAATTTATTTTTACTACTGATGAGTGTGAAGGAACTAAAGAAAGAGCCTACATGACCTATCAACAATTTCCTAAAGACGTAAAACCTGGTGAAAAAATATTAGTAGATGACGGTAAATTATTATTTAAAGTTATTAGTACTAATGGTGAAAATGAAGTAGTAACTGAAGTTTTACGAGGTGGTAAATTAAAATCTAAAAAAGGTGTTAACTTACCAAATACCGCAATTTCACAACCTGCACTTACTGAAAAAGATAAAAAAGATGCTCTTTTTGCTATAAAAATGGAAGTAGATTGGATTGCCCTTTCTTTTGTAAGACATGCTGAAGATTTAATTGAATTAAGAGAGTTAATTACTAAACATTCCGATTTTAGAATTCCTATCATGGCTAAAATTGAAAAACCTGAAGCTGTTGCTAGAATTGGTGGTATTACACCTTATTGTGATGGTTTAATGGTTGCTAGAGGCGATTTAGGTGTAGAAGTTGAAATGGAAAAGGTACCTTTAATTCAGAAAAAATTAGTGCTACAAGCTAAAAAAGCAAGAATTCCTGTAATTATTGCTACTCAAATGATGGAAAGTATGATTACAAGTCAGGTTCCTACTAGAGCTGAAGTAAATGACGTTGCCAATTCAATTATGGATGGTGCTGATGCAGTAATGTTATCAGGAGAAACATCAGTAGGTGAATTCCCTATTGAAGTTATTCGTAAAATAAGATCTATTATTGAAAATGTAGAAGACTCACCATTAATTACGAGATCTGAATCATTTATTAGAAGTGTAAACGAACGCTTTATCTCTAAAACAATCTGTTATCAAGCGGCTAAAATGGCTGATGATATTGGTGCTTCTGTTGTTACTACATTAACAAATAGTGGGTATACTGCATTTCAAATTTCTGCATGGAGACCAAAATCACATATCTTAGCTTTCTCAAATAATAGAAGAATATTAGCAATGCTAAATCTACTTTGGGGTGTAAAAGCTCATTATTATGATGAGATGAAATCTACTGATGATACCATAGACGACATTAATACAGTTGCTGTAAACAAAGGTTATGCAAAGCAAGGTGATTACCTTATTAACATCACTTCTATGCCAGTAAAAGCACACGGAATGGCAAATACTATGAGAGTTAGCCAAATAGAATAACTACATCTTAACCCTCCCTATAAAAAGGGAGGGTATAAATACACAATGCTATAAAATAAGGATAATCTCTAATATTTAGAATTTGTTTTAATGAAAAGAGTATTACTTGGAATTGGTATTGCATTTGTCGCTTTCTTTATCCTTAGATATTTTGAAAATAAAAAAGACGACAAAGCAATTTTGTATGAAAACTCTATGTTACTTCAAGAGCAGATTAAAAATGTAGGGAAACTTATTGTAACAGAAGGGCATTTTAGTGAAGTTTTTAATTATAAAAATTCTAAAGCTCTATTTACAGATTATTTTACCGCTGACAAAAAAGCCTTAGTAGTTGTTAATGCAGATGTTACTATTTCTTACGATTTAAGTAAAATTGAATACCAAATTGATGAAGAAACAAAAACACTACATATACTTAGTATTCCAAAAGAACAAATATCTATTAGTCCTGACTTAGAATACTACGACATACAAGCTGATTATTTTAATCCTTTTGGTGCTGACGACTACAATAAAATTAAGGAAACTATAAAATCTTCTCTGATTAAAAAGTTACAGAAATCAGACTTACAAAAAAATGCAAAAACACGTTTATTAGAAGAGCTTAGTGATTTCTATATCTTAACCAATCAATTGGGCTGGACATTGAAGTATGAGGAAAATACTATTTCGAATAAGGAAGAGCTTTTTGAGTTGGAACTTAAAAAATAAATTAGCAGTCTTCAGTCCACATTTTTTCAGCTCCTGTAAGGTTTGAGCGTTGGCTGAAAGTTTGAAAAACCTGACAGATAGATCTTACAGTCATTATTCATAAATTTCCTGCCAAAACTCACTATAAAAATTTACAGTTTCTAATAAATCTTTATGGTTGCCACTTGAGGTGATTTCTCCATTTTCCAACACGTAAATACGGTCGGCGGTGTTTTTTAGAGTGTGCAGACGGTGTAAAATAAACAATACGGCAATATCCTCTTTTAATTGAGATAATAGTTGGATCGTAAATTTTTCCGTATTTCTATCCATGGCAGACGTGGCTTCATCTAAAATTAAAAACTGGGGTTTTTTGTAAAGTACTCTTGCCAAGGCAATAATTTGTTTTTGTCCGCCCGAAAGATTGATACCTTCTTCGCCCAACAGCGTAGCGTAGCCCTGTGGCAGTTCAGCAATAAACTTTTCAAAACCGTTTTCTTGGCAGAATTTGATGACATCTTCGGGATTGTCTTCGCTTCCCAATAAAATATTGTCCAATACATTGCCGCTAAAAATATTTATTTCTTGTGGTATAACACCAACAATATTTCGCCAATGCTCTGTTGAAATATTTTTAAGCTCATATTCACTATTGACGATTATCGTCCCATTTTCAAAAGGATAAAATTGTTGTATAATTTGCCCCAACGTACTTTTACCACTACCACTTTCGCCTACTACTGCTACAAAATCACCTTTCTTGATTTATAAATTGATATTTTTTAGCAATTGGCTTCTTCCTGCAAAGCGAAATGAGAGGTTTTTGATTTCTAGGGATTGGAAAGACTCTATGTTGAAACCTTTTTTGCTATCCGATTCTAATGATGTAAATTCAAACATTCTGTCAATAGCAATTTTAGCCTCTTGAATTTGAATATTTGCCATAGCTAAATTAGAGGTTGAATTCATTAAAATTCCCACCAACTGTAAAATTGCAATGATAACGCCAGCCGTTATGCTACCTTCTATAATTAGATAAATGCTAAAAGTTATAGTACCAATAATAAAAATGCTTGAAATAAGGTCATTGACAACGCCGAAATTCAAACTTAATTTGCTCAAATTATAAACCGCTGTTTGAAAAAATTCGTAAACAGCATTTGTTTTGTTTGAAAAAACAGACTCCTTATTGTTGGCTTTTATCGTTTCAATTCCGTTGATTGTGTCAATGTAATTGCTTTCGTTTTTGGCGTAAGCCTGCATTGTTGAGCGTTGTGCTTTTATAATCTTTGGATTAAAATAAAAGACAATTATACCATAAATGGTAATCCATAATAACGTAATATAGCCGAGCCTTTTGTCATAACTAAATATCGCAATAGTCGTTACAAATATCATTAAAATATCAATCATTATATTTCCGATAATATTAGCAACGGTCCGTTGAATTCTACTTGTATCGTTCATTCTGGCAACCATATCGCCAATTTTACGAGTGTCAAAGAACAATTTTGGTAGTTTTAATAAATTACCATAGAAATATCCAATCACTCTTATATTAAAATCTCTGCTCTGTCTTATCAAAAACAAACTTCTAATATAACCTATAAAGGCAGTAATAAGGAAAAGGAAAAATAATAATGCAACACTTGAATATATTTTAAAACTGTCTTTAGAAGGTAGTAGAACATCAATTAGTTTTTGCGAATATACAGCCGTTGCCAAACTCAAAATAGCCAACAAAACACCTAATAGTAAAGCCATAGAAAGCAGATTCATATCTTCTTTAACATAGTGTAACAGCCATGCTGTTTTTTGCTTTCTTGTTTGCTTTTTCTTTGGTAAATTTTCGGTAGGCTTACATAGCAACAAGGCTTTGGATTGCCATATTATATCCAATTCTTCTGATGAGATATATTCTGTTTTTGCATTTGAAGGGTTACTGATTAAAAAAGCATCCTTTTTGTTGTTATAACCAAAACACACAATATAATGTTGTAATTCGTTTTCAATGAGTATGTGCAGTATGGTTATCTCTTTGGTTTCTTTTAAGATTTCTATGGTAGCCTCAAACCCTTTGGTTTCTAAACCAATTTTATTTGCACATTGCAACAAACCCAGCATGGTTGTGCCATTAGAGCTGGTACCACTATATTCTCTTAATCTTTCTAAAGAAGCATCACTATCAAAATAATTAAGTATGGTTTTTAAACAAACAACACCACAGTCGGATTGGTCTTGCTGTTGATTGTGGGATTTACTCATTGTACAGTGTAAGCTCTAGTTCAAGTGCTAAAAGAAAATCTCTTTTTTCATGCATTTTTTTTGCATCTAAAAGCACCCACTTTTCAGTTGATTTTGGTTTAGCAAATAATTTAGCAAGGCTAAAATCATCACTAGGGATATTAGAGAATACTAGCCCCGGTCTATTTACTTTTTTGACTATAACATTTCCGTTTGTATCAAGCTCGCCAACCATTTCAACTGCAATAAATAAACCTTCAACATCATAAATAATAAATTCTTCTGATAAGTCAACTTCAATATTCTTATCGGATTTTTCACTACAATTTATGATAATAGGTTTTGTTAAAAGCGGTTTGTTCGGTAAGTTGTCTTTTATGGAAAATAGCATTAGCTTAATGATACTGTTATAATTGGGTGTTTTTTTATGTTCTTTATAGTAAAAAGATAAACTTTTATTTGTGCGTATTGTAATTTTATTTACAAAAGCCTTTTCATTTTTTGCTGGTTTTAAAAGCATTCCAATTTGAAAATCCGCTTCTGGGTACCACATAAGTTTATTTTTTTTGAAGCCTACTTTTTTTATAACAGGTTTTTTTGTAGATAAGTTAATATCATCTAACTGCTCAAATTTGGGAGGTAAATAGATGGTATCTTTTAGGTTTTTAACTTTTTCAAGGATGGTTTTATATCCCAAGCAAGAAATGCTAATACTATCATTTAAACTAATGTTACTTAGTTTAAACAACCCTTGCTCATTACTGTAAAAACCACTATTGTCTTTAATCATTAATACGTTGACATATGCTATTGGTTCTTTTGACAAAGAATCAATGATGGTATAACTTTGAGAATAGCTAAAATTATAAATAACTAAAGCTAGATATAAACATAGTCTGTTAAGTTTTATTGATCTCAATAATTGCTTTTGAAGATTCATAATATAAGTATACATTAAAGGAGGGTAGTTATACCCTCCTTATTAAAAATTAGCACGCTGCCCCTTCAGTGACAGGAGTTTTATTGAACTTGATCCAAAACATTCTATAAGATTTGGTACAATTCCTATAACAACTTCCAGCAATTTCGTAGGTATCACCACAAGTCTTGTCATTCCCCCAAAACTTACCTCCCTCAAGGTTTTCTAATTTTTCTAAAGATAATTCTTTCATAATTTTTAAAAGTTTAAATTAATATTAAATTTTTCTTATTTTTTGTGAAGGTTATACAAGTAAACCTCTTCTATCTAGGCCTAAAATTGATAGCTAGTTAAAATTCATTTCCATTACCATGGCAAATGCAAACCAAATGACAACACCTACTCCATACGTTTTTGCTGTAAACAGCAAAGATTTTATGTAATTCTTTTTAATTACTGTTTTTATACCATAAGCCAATAATAAAATAAAGACAAGATGTGTTACACTTATTGTATCTAATGGCATTAACAAATAAGACGGTACATCCTGCTCATTAATATAATCGGTTATATATAGTTTATCTTCAATACTTTGTAAAGAGGCTACTGTAAATGTTAGATTGCTAAATTTTACCCAACAAATAACAACTATTTGTACAATAACAGTTACCAAAAAACTCAAGGTAACAGCCTTTAACACCTCTTTAATTTTTACTTTATAGTTAAAAAACAACAAACCTATATTTAAACATATAAAGCAACCAATAAATTGCAAAATGGTAAAAACCCCTTCTTGTAAAAATTTCATGTAAAAACTACTTCTTTGCTGGTTCAAAGCTTCTGTCCGTACTTCTTCATTAGTAAACCTATAAATCTCTTCCATATAACTTAGGGTCATAAAATATTGTAAAAGAAATACAAGTATTATCAGTATAGGTATTACCCAAAACCATTTTTGGTAATTCATTTTCAATAAAGGATGTTCTTAGAAAAGAAAACTAGAAATATTATTTTAAACTAGGTTTCCAATACATTACTTAATGTATTGAAGCTAAATTATAAAAAGGAATTTCAATAGAGCCATACAATTGGTAAGGTAAAACCGTCCAATTATATAAAACCTCTCTCTCGGGCAATTCTCAATAATTCTTTATTGCCATTGGTTTTAATGTTAAAAATCCTTTTAAGGTGTCTTTTTCTTTTTTCGATACCTGCCATTTCTAAAGGTAAAATATTGGGTAGCTCCTTTATCTGACAACCTAAAGAAAGTTGATAAAGCAATTGTCTATCAATTTTATCAATTACAAAATTGTCATAGTTATTATTGTTTAATAACTTTAATATAGAATTGCTATAGTAAAAATTGTCTGTAATTACGGACTTTATTGCTTCTGTAATCTCATTAGGGCCTGCTTCACTTTTAATCATTAAAGCCATAGGTTTTATATTTTTGAGAATAGTATAAAGGCGATAGTTGTCATTTAAGGAAGTATTTATTATTATTTTAGATTTGGGTAGCAATTGTTTTATTTTCACTCCTAAATTTTCTCCAGATAAAATTTGTCCATCTTTAGAAGCTGGTAATTGGATATCTAAAAAAATAATATCAATTGGCTTCTCATTACATGACTTAATTTTATGAAATGCCTCATCACAATTAGTTGCTACATCAATTTGAAATTTAAAATCGACATCGGCATTCTCTAAGATTAATTTGTAAGCATTGATAATTAGCTTATGATCTTCAATAATTAAAACTTTCAGGACTTTCTTCATCTTATGCTATTAAACATTGTAGACCAAGCAATTTAAGAAATTTAAAAGAAATTACATGTATGTTAACATTACTGGTAGTAGGGAAAATCCTTACTTTTTTAGTAAAAAAAGTAATAAAACTATTCTTCCTTCAATAAACTCGTAATAAAATACACTTCAAAAGCTAAAAAATAAAGATAATACTTTGCAGCTATTATTGTTCTGATAGTTCTTGTTTTTTTATGTAGAAAGGAAGGAGTGTAGTTTGTTACAAAATCTTTTTCATATCCTTTTCTAACAACGTTAACCCATCTTTTATTAAATGAGCAATGGATTTATTTCCCGCTAAGGTTTCAAGATAGTTAATGATGTTCTTTTTAAATTGAGTATTTTCTTTATACACCAATTCCACAATTTCTAATGGCAATAACCATTCATTAGGAAATTCTAATTTTAGAATAATAAAAATTTCTTCTAATCTTATGTAATTGAGTTTTCCTTTTTCTCTTATTTTACGAACTTCACCATATAAATCGTGTAATTTTTTATCCTTTTCAGTATATGATATTTTTTGTGTTTTTTCCTTTGGAGGCTCAAAAGATAAGCCAAAATTCTCTGCATCTGCCACTCCTGAATAAGCCGAAATTACTTCTTTGCCAACAGCCATATCATAAATACCCCAATCTGGATGAAACAATAAATTTTCTTTATGTTTTACCGTACAATTTTTAAAAGAAATTAGAATAATTTTACCTTGTAAATTTCGTTTTCCGGTAATAATCTCACCTGATACAGAAATTTGTCCTTCAAATTTTAGATGTACTACTTTTCCTTCATAGATACCATAAGCCTCCAAATCTGTTGGAGACATATCTTCTATAGCAATATTTATTCCTTTTAATTTACCAATAGGAGAACCGAAACCATCTGCATGTTGCGTTATTCCATGTCCAATCAGCTCTTTATTCTTATAAGCCAAAGCTGTTTTATCAATAGTTTTAACATAAACAGGGTTTTCATTTTCATCAGCAATTACTTCATTAAAATTACCTGAAATTTGAATGCCTGTACTCAACTCAATAGTTCCTAAGTTTTTAGAATCTATCAATTTTTTAATTCCTTTTAATCCTCCATTACGCAAGGCCATTTTATTGGCATATTCTTCTAATACCAAACTTAAATGAGCAAAATCTGGAGTTACAAACAATTGTGGTTGTGGTTTTGTAATATCAAAATCTGTATCTGCAGCTTCAATAGAATAAGGTACTTTCTTAACTTTTTTACTCATACACCATTGGCTTTCTCCAATAGATGACAACAAACCTGCTCCATAAATTTTAGGATTTTCTACGGTACCAATCAATCCATACTCTACCGTCCACCAATGTAAATTTCTGATTTTAGCCATCTCACTAAGCTCCGTCATACTTTTAGCAACTTCTGCAACCCTTTTGTCAGCTTTAATTATTTCATTTTTATCTGTATTTGGATTCTCTTTAATGATAGATAAATGACGAATAGCTTCATACAATTCATAATCTTTAGAAGAGGAAATTGCCTTGCTTCCTATTTCACCGAAACGCCTTAAGTATTCGGCATATTCCGGATTTGCAATAATTGGGGCATGCCCAGCAGCTTCATGAATAATATCAGGAGCTGGTGTATATTCTATATGATTAATTGTTCTGATATCAGCGGCTATTACTAAGGTATTATACGCTTGAAATTCCATAAAAGCATTGGGAGGAATAAAACCATCTACCGAAACTGCTGCCCAACCCAATTCTTTTAAAATACGATTCATTCCTTGCATTCTAGGAATGGTATTTACTGAAATACCTGCTTTTGCCAATCCAGGAATGTAAGATTTATGTGCAACTTTAGCCAAATAATCAATGTTTTTACGCATTACATACCGCCAAACTGCCTGATTTTGATACGTATACTCATTATACGGTTGGCGTATTACAAAAGCTTGTAAATGTTTGGGTAGTCTTGCAATTATTTTGTTGGACTTAAAGTTCATTACTCACATAACTAATTTTCTCCCGTAAAGTTAATCATTTTTAGAATGTATAATTTAAATCGCTTTTTAAATTAATTGTATCTTTAGTCCGACAAAATAAAAGTTAATTATTATGAGAGGTAGAAGTGGATTTAAAATTAGATTGCTTATTGGAGCTGGTATTATTTTGTTTACCCTATTTAATTACTACTCAAAACGTGAAACAAATCCTTATACAGGAAAAAAACAAAGTATTGCTTTAACTACCGAACAAGAAATTACATTAGGCTTAGAAAGTTTTCCACAATTAACAGAACAATATGGTGGGCTACATCCTAGTCAAAAAGATCAAAATATAGTAGATAGAGTAGGAAATACATTAGTAAATAGCAGTATTGCAAAAGAAACTCCTTATAATTTTGATTTTCATCTGTTGCGAGACCCTGAAACCATCAATGCTTTTGCATTGCCAGGTGGACAAATTTTTATAACCTATGCCTTGTACTCAAGATTACAAAACGAAGATCAATTGGCTGGCGTTTTAGGTCATGAAATAGGTCATGTTGTAGGTAGACATTCTGCAGAACGAATTGCCAAACAAGGATTAACCCAAGGAATAATTTCTGGTGTTTTAGTTGGCGGTGGTGATGGTACAGGACAAATGGCTGCTATGATTGGCAATGTTATTAACATGAAATATGAACGTGGTGATGAACTAGAAAGTGATGAGCTAGGAGTTAAATTTATGTTAGATGCTGGCTATCAACCTGAAGAAATGATAGGCGTTATGGAAATTTTAAAAGAAGCTGCTGGACCAAATAAAGTACCTGAAATGCAAAGTACACATCCAGATCCTGAAAATAGAATGGAGAAAATTAAAGAAGCTATTGAAAAGTATAGAAAATAAATTATGGGCTTTAGAGTGCTAAAAATAGCATTAAGCCACAACTCTAATTCCTATTAAAATTAAAACGTATAAAACAAAAAAAAGCGAAATGATACCATTTCGCTTAAAAGAAGTCTATTTTAACGAGTTAAGAATAACTGAAATCTATTTTCGTTTTGCCTTTCTCTCAGCTTTTTGAGATTTTAAAGCCTCTTCAATAATTTTATAAGTATCATGTGCCTTTGATATTTTAGCGTATTTTAAGGCTGTGTATCCTTTATCAGATTTAGCTTTTAAATTGGCTCCGTTAGCAATTAATAATTTTACAACATCAACTCTATTATACCTAGCGGCATACATTAATGGTGTCATTCCTACAGATTTTTTATCAATATCAACCCCTGCCTCTATCATACTTTTTACAGCTTTATAATCTCCTGTAGTAATTAATTTACAAAAAGCGTCTACATTGGTACTATAAACAATATTCAAATCCATATTGTTTGTTTTAATATGAGTTCGATACTTTTCAGAATTAACGTTTTTAGTAGTATCTTTGATAGGATTAGCATTTGCTGTTAATCCAAGAACAAGTGCTGATAATAAAATTAAATTTTTCATAATATATTTAGTTTTAAGTTACATAATAAAGACGACGTCATTCTCCATTTCGTTACTTTATTTGTTTCTAATTAACCAAAGTTTAACCGTTTCTTAAAAAAATGTTAGCACTTTTAATATAGTGTTAAATTAACTATAACGTTATTGTTATTAATTGGCTACTTGTACTTATTTCCCTTGAAAAATACTTAAATTTGTAGTTCATTTTAATGAACTGATTTAAACCAGTTCTAAACTAAATTTTAGATATCATGAACAAGAAAGTCATTTTAATTATCCTTGATGGATGGGGTAATACTCAAAATCCTGAAGTATCAGCAATAGCACAAGCAAATACACCTTTTATAGATTCACTTTTAAAAAAATATCCTCATGCTAGCTTAAGAACTGATGGGTTAAATGTTGGTTTACCAGAAGGGCAAATGGGAAACAGTGAAGTTGGTCATATGAATTTAGGAGCAGGACGTATTGTGTATCAAGATTTGGTTAAAATAAATAAAGCTGTAGAAAATGGAACAATGGCAGATGAAGAAGAACTTAAAAAAGCCTTTACCTATGCAAAACAAAATAATAAAAATGTACATTTTGTAGGATTGGTTTCTGATGGTGGTGTTCACTCTCACATAAATCATGTTAAAGGTCTAGTTACCGCTGCTAATAAATTTGGATTACACTCTTACGTCCATGCTTTTACAGATGGTAGAGATGTAGATCCTCATTCTGGTAAAGAATTTATTGGAGATTTAAACAATCATCTATCAAAAAACAATGCCCAATTGGCATCAATTATTGGTAGATATTATGGTATGGATAGAGACAAACGATGGGAACGAGTTAAACTAGCTTACGATGCCATGGTTAACGGTATTGGTAAAAAATCGCACAATGCAGTGGAGGCTATCCAAGAAAATTATGATGAAGGTGTTACTGATGAGTTTATTAACCCAATAGTTATGGTTGATACTAATGAGCAACCAATTGCTACCATTAATGAAGATGATGTTGTTATTCTATTTAATTTTAGAACAGACCGAGGAAGACAGATAACAGAAGCATTGTCACAAAAAGATTTTCCTGAATATAATATGAAAAAGCTAAATCTTTATTATGTAACAATGACCAATTATGATGATAAATTCAAAAATGTTCATGTCATTTACAATAAAGAAGATTTGTCAAATACTCTAGGGGAAGTATTAGAACAAAATAATAAAAAACAAATAAGAATAGCAGAAACAGAAAAATATCCTCATGTTACATTTTTCTTTTCAGGAGGTAGAGAAGATGAATTTGTTGGTGAAAAACGATTAATGTGTCCATCGCCAAAAGTAGCTACTTATGATTTGCAACCTGAAATGAGTGCAAATGATATTACTGCTGCAATTTTACCTGAATTAGATAAACAAGAAGCTGATTTTATCTGTTTAAATTTTGCTAACACAGATATGGTAGGTCATACCGGTGTTATGTCTGCAGCAATTAAAGCTGCCGAAACAGTTGATAAATGTACAGGACAAATTATTGAAAGTGTTTTAAAGAATAATTATACTGCCATTATTATTGCAGATCATGGAAATAGTGAAACTATGATTAATGAAGATGGCTCTCCAAACACAGCTCATACTACTAATCCTGTTCCAATTATAGTAGTTGATAAAGATATTAAATCCGTTAAAGATGGTATTTTAGCAGATATTGCTCCTACCGTTTTAAAATTGATAGGTATCGAAAAACCAGAAGTAATGGATAGAGAATCATTAGTTTAAACCTAGTAAATGAAGAAAATAATTTTTATTGTTGTTTGCATTTTTACCTTTAATTTAAATGCTATTGCACAACAAAAAGTAACTATTTCTAAACCAAATTATTTAGAAGGTATTATTACACAAAGTACTTTTAAACAAAAACCTTACGCAAATTGGTTCAATAGAAATTATGACAGTTATAAACCAGATGAAACAATAGTTAAAAAAATAAAAAAACATCTGAAAGGTGTAACTATAAAAGCATTTATGGGGACTTGGTGTGCGGATAGCAGACGCGAAGTTCCCCATTTTTTTAAATTAATGAATGAAGCTGGGCTAAACGAGAACAATTTAGTAATGATTGCAGTTGATTATAGAAAAAAAACAACAGACAATCTTCAAGAAGGGCTAAATATTATTAGAGTGCCTACCTTTATTTTTTATAAAAAAGGAAAAGAAATAGGAAGGTATGTAGAATATGCCAAAGAAAGTTTAGAAAAAGATATCTTAAAAATATTAAAAGAAGAACCTTATAAACATTCATACGACAGAAGTTAGTTCAAAATACTATAACACATTAAAAAACAGCATGTTTTAGTTTTGTTTTTATATCAAATAATATTGTTTTAGATTTGCACAAACTTTAATAATTTTAAATGATACCAAAGGATCCTCTAATAATTGCAGTTGACTTTGACGGTACAATAGTAGAAGATGCTTACCCGAAAATAGGGAAGCCAAAAATGTTTGCTATTGAAACCTTAAAAGAATTACAAAAAGATGGACATAGATTGATACTCTGGACTTATCGTTATGGAGAACGTCTTCAAGAAGCTGTTGACTTTTGTGAAGAGAATGGTATAAAGTTTTATGCGGTTAACAAAAATTACCCAGAAGAAAAATTTCAAGGAAAAGTAAGTCGTAAAATAAATGCCGACTTATTTATTGATGATAGAAATATCGGAGGTATGTTAGGCTGGGGCGAAATCTACAAAATAATTAAAAACAACCCTGATGCCAAAGTGCCAAAAAAGAAGAAAAAAAGCTTTTGGAGATTTTAAATAGATGCTATTATTTTACTGATTATACGTTATTCTTTTAAACAGATAAAAGAATAGAGTATCTTATGTCTTTTTACATTCTATTTTTTAATTTACCTTTGCACTTTATACTTATATAATGATTAAAATAAAAACCAGAGAAGAAATTGAATTGATGCGAGAAAGTGCATTAATTGTTTCTAAAACATTAGGCATGTTAGCCAAAGAAGTTAAGCCTGGCGTTACCACTTTACAATTAGATAAATTAGCAGAAGAATTTATTAGAGACCATGGAGCTATTCCTGGTTTTTTAGGACTTTATGATTTTCCAAACACCTTATGTATGAGTCCTAATGCACAAGTAGTTCACGGATTTCCAACAAATGAACCTTTAAAAGAAGGAGACATTATCTCTATAGATTGTGGTGCCTTAAAAAATGAATTTTATGGAGACCATGCATATACTTTTGAAGTTGGTGAAGTTAGTGACGACATAAAAAAGCTATTAAAAGTTACTAAAGAAAGTCTATATATTGGTATTCGTCAGTTTAGAGCAGGCAATCGGGTTGGAGATGTTGGTTATGCAATTCAAACCTATTGCGAAAACCATGGTTATGGTGTAGTACGCGAACTTGTAGGTCATGGTTTAGGGAAAAAAATGCATGAAGGTCCTGAAATGCC
Source organism: Aureibaculum marinum (assembly GCF_003813905.1). Classification (GTDB taxonomy): domain Bacteria; phylum Bacteroidota; class Bacteroidia; order Flavobacteriales; family Flavobacteriaceae; genus Aureibaculum; species Aureibaculum marinum. The sequence goes on along the minus strand of NZ_RPFJ01000074.1, from coordinate 20,367 downwards.
AAACTATGGAAAACGAGGTAGAGGAAAAAAATTTAAGGAAGGAATGACCGTAGCTATTGAGCCTATGATTAATATGGGAACTCACAGAATTAAGCAACTTAAAGATGGTTGGACAATATTGACTAGAGACGGACAACCCTCTGCACATTTTGAACATGATGTTGCCATTATTGATGGAAAACCTGAATTACTTTCTACATTTAAATATATTTATGAAGCTTTAGGTATTGAAAGTGATGAAGAAGACGAGTTTAGAGCTAAGAATTTAGTAGATTAATTGTAAAAAATTGTCTATTGTTGCTAGTCGTATTAACCTAGCAAATAAATAAAATTGATTTACTAGTAAAAAACTAAAATAGTTTTAGAACCTGACCGATATTGCAACTTTTTAAATATATACTCAACACTATTCCCAGACCCATATTAATTAAAATAAGCTATTGGGTTCGTCCTTTATTTGCTCTTTATTTAAAAGGTTCAACTTATACAGATCCTATAGACGGCAAAAGTTTTAGAAAATTTTTGCCTTACGGATATGGCACTCAACGCCCTAATGTACTTTCACCAAGTACACTATCTTTAGAACGTCATAGACTTCTCTGGTTATATTTGCAAAACGAAACGGATTTTTTTGACAATTCAAAACCTAAAAAGGTGTTGCACATGGCACCTGAACAATGCTTTTTAAAACGTTTTAAAAAATTAAAACATATAGAGCTTATCACGGCAGACCTCTACTCGCCTATTGTTGATGTTAAAGCTGATATCTGCGATCTTCCTTTTGACAATGATAGTTTTGATGTCATATTATGCAATCATGTCTTAGAACACATCCAAGACGATAAAAAGGCAATGCAAGAACTCTATAGAGTATTAAAACCTGGAGGAATGGGAATATTTCAAATTCCACAAGATTATTCACGTAAAACTACTTATGAAGATTTCAGTATTACCTCTCCTGAAGAACGAGCTAAACATTTTGGACAATATGATCACGTTCGCGTTTATGGAAGTGATTATTTTGATCGATTAAGAGCTGTTGGGTTTGGAGTAAAAGAAATTAATTATTCAGAAAAATTATCTACAGAACAAATAGATAAATACCGTTTGATGAAAGATGAGATATTGCCAGTGTGTATAAAGTAACCTATAACTCTTTAATATCATCTGCCACAATCCAGCCAATTTTACCGTCGGCTATTTTAATTTTTTTCCAGTTATCCAGACTTTCCAATACTTTTACTTTTGTACCTTCGTGCAATTCGAAACTAACTTCACTAGAAACCGTTGGTGCCGTTTTCACCTCTGTTTGTTGAGCAAAAACTATAGCTTCTTGATTTGACTTTACATACTTATAATTTTGATAAGCTATTGCAATCATTAAAACCGTCAGAAAAGCACTAATAAAGCTTGAGGCAAAATAAAAACGTTTGCTTGCTGTACTATACGAAAAGTGATATAATAAAAATAATACGGCAAATAAAAAAGATAAGCTAACCGCTATCCACGCCCAAGTATTATAGCTAAATTTTAAAATAATACTATCGTTTATTTTTTGCCATATTGTTTTCGGTAATGGTTCTATATTATCTAAAGTCATACGTTGTGCAAAAGCCAAATTAAATTTAGCATCAGCATGATTAGGACTTTGTTGCAACACTTTCTCATAATAATAAATAGCAGGAGCCACTTTATTCATTTTATAATACGTGTTTGCAATATTATATAAGACGTCATCTGAAGTTATATTATGCTTTTCAATTTCTTTATAAAGTTCTAAAGCCTCACTATATTTTTCGTTCTGATATAATTTATTGGCTCGCATAAATAAGCTGTCTACTTGTGCTGCAAAAACACCTGTAGAAGATAATAACAATATAACTAAAACAATATTTTTCATCTTATAATTGTTTATCTATTTTAACAATCACCTTTCTAGCGGTTTCATATTCTTGCTGCATCATAACATTAGTTGTTGGTGTATAACGAGCATAATCACAACTGTCAAATACTTTTATAAACTCATTAATAGTACTTTCATCTACATTACGATCTAATAGAATTTCTCTAATTTTATCTTTACTAATATCAGTTGTTTCAACCTGTAATTTAGCTTTTAAATAATTATGCAAGGCTTTTTCTAAAGCTTCATAAAAATTCTCTTTATTACCTAGTTGTTTTTTAGCTTCTGATAAATACTTTTTAGCCAACCTGTCCGCTTTACGACGTTTATTTCCAACAATATCACTATCACGTTTTTGTTTTCTATATCCAATAAAAATTCCTAACGGAATAGACAATAGCGGAATAATCATCAACAGATAAAACAAGTTAGATTTAAAAAAATCTTTCGAAGTAATTCTTGGCGTTAAATCAGCACTTGTACTTATAAAATGAATATCTTGTGCGTTGCTAATAACATTTCTTTTAGTTGTAGTTACTACATTACCATCCGTTGCTTCTTTACCTTCTGGAGCATTAATAATTATAGCATCTGAAGTAATAGTTTTATACGCTTTATCTTTTAAACTAAAATAAGAAAAGGTTGTTGGCGGAATTTTATATTTACCTCTAAATTGAGGTACAACAGTATATTCATCAGAAATAGTTCCTGAAAACCCACTTAAAGAAGCCCTTATACTTTCTTTGTGTTCAGGTTCATACTTTTCGAGACCTGATGGTGTTTCAATTTTTGGCATCACCAGCATTTTAAGGTTTCCTTTACCTGAAATTTCTACTTTAATTTGAGCAACATCATTAGCCTTTAATTCATTTTTATTGGTAGAAACTCTAAAATTAAAATCTCCAACAGCTCCTGTAAAGTCAATAGGCTGATTTTCGGTAGGCAATGGCTTAACATTAATTATACGCTCTCCTGTTGTAGCTGTAAAATTAAAATTTCTAGTCATCATATTTCCAAATAAATCTCGTCTACCAGTAGGCACTCCAGCTCCAATTTCCATTTCTAAAGGACTTATGGTTAGTTTACCTGATTTCTGTGGAATTAACACTACCTTACGCAATATTGCATAACGATGTGTTCTTCCTTGAAACGTACCTTCTTTAGAGTCTGATTGATTTACTTCAATATTTTGACTCCAAAAACCATTAAAAGACGGTGACTCCGTTTCTCGGTAATTTCTAACATTAACCTTATTAACGTCAACATAAATTTTATACACCACAGATATACTTTCACCAACATAAGGATTAGAATTTGAAACCTCTGCAACCAAATGAATATTTTGTGAAGCTATATACTTAGGATCATTGGGATCTTTAGGAATTTCAACCGCATCGGTAACTGTTATTTTTACGGTATTGGTTTTTATAATAGTATCATCCAATTCAATACTAGCAGAAGGAATTACTATGGTTCCTTTTCTTTTCGGTTCAAGCGTATATGAATAGGCCATTTCAAAAGACTTTTTACCATTAAATGATGAAAAACTTGTGGATTGCATTGGCCCTGCTAATACCTTAAAATCTTTAAAATCTGGAGGTGTAAAATTATCCCCACCTTGTTTATTAATGGTAAAAGTAATACGCAAACGTTCATTTACACCCAATCTATCTTTACTTACAGTAGCCTTAAATGAAGTTTCTTGAGCAAGTATAGATTGACTTAGTGTAAGAAATACTACTAATATGTTTACTTTTTTAAACATTTACTTTTAATTTCATTAGAAAAGATAGCTTAGTACAAACAGTATTACCAATCTTTTTCTTGTTTTACTTTTTTCCCTTTAGATTTTTTTGCATTTATTTTTTTCTGCGTTTTGTTCTCTTCATTATTCATGGCTTCTAACAGTTGCTTAACTTGCTGTGGCGATAACTGACTAGGATTTGGTTTTGGTTGTTTTTCATCTTTATCATTATCGCCTTGGTCTTGGTTTTTATCCTTGTTCTGATCTTTATTATCGTCCTTTTTATCATCTTTGTTATCTCCTTTATTGTCTTTATCCTTATCTTTATTTTTATCGTTTTCGTCTTTATTATCCTTATTCTCTTTATCCTTGTCTTCATTTTTATCATTCTGCTTCTTATCCTTGTCTTTATTTTCGTTATCGTCTTCTTTCTGATTTTGCTCGTTTTTCAATAATTTCTGAGCCAATGCTAAATTATAACGTGTTTCATCATCTTTAGAGTTATTACGTAAAGCATTTTTATAAGCTTCAATGGCTTGTGCATATTGCTTTTCTTTTAATAATGCATTGCCTATATTATGAAAAGATTCTGCTTTGGTCAATTTATCTTTAGCGGTTTTTGAAACCAATTCATACATGGGTAAAGCTTCTTTATATTTATTTTGTTGATAAATAGCATTCCCTAAATTATAACTAGCTTTTTCATAATTTGGATTCTGTTCTAAGGCTTTTTTATAATTAGCTTCCGCTTCAACATAATTTTGTTGTTCATACAATTCATTACCAGATCTGATTAACTCCTTTACCTCTTTTTCAACCTTTGGCTGTTCATCTTCTTTTTGAGCGAAAACAGCTATACTTTGTACTAGTATAATAATCATTAAAATCCTCTTCATCCTATTTTTCTTTTCGTTCGTTAAACAAATTAAGTTTTTGAATCCATTTTGTTTTTTTATTAAACATTAAGGCATCAAAGACTAAAAACAAAATACCTAAACCTAAAAACCATTGAAATTGGTCTTTAAAATCAGAAAACTGTTTGGTTTCAAATTCCTTTTTATCTGCTTTTAAGAGCAAATCGTTAATATAATCAACGGTTTCTGTAGTATTTCCTCCATAAATATATTCTCCATTTCCTTCAGTTGCAATCTTTTTCAAAGTTTCGTCATTCATCCTTGTAATTACTACTTCTCCTTCCCTATCTTTTTTATACCCAACCAGAGTACCATTTCTTTTTACTGGAATTGGTCCTCCATCTGCATTTCCAATACCTATTGTAAATATTTTAACGCCTTCTTTAGTAGCCTCTTCAGCAATATAACTTACGTTTTCTTCATGATCTTCACCATCAGAAAGTAAAATTAGATACCTATTGGTTTGTTCATCATCATCAAAATAACTTTTACCTAGTTTTAAAGCTTCGTTGATAGCGGTTCCTTGCGAAGAAACCATATCTGGATCAGCATTTTGTAAAAACATTTTAGCAGCAGCCTGATCTGTAGTAATGGGCAATAAAGGATAAGCATTACCCGCATAAATAATTATTCCAACTCTATCACTACCCAACTTATCAATAATTCTTGAAATAATTTGTTTAGATTTTTCTAATCTATTCGGTGCTACATCTTCCGCCAACATACTCTTAGAAACATCTAATGCAAAAACAACATCTACTCCTTCTCTTGTAATTGTTTTAAGTTTTGTTCCCATTTTAGGATTTACCAAAGCAATAATTAAAAAAGACAATGCTAATGCAACCATTAATGTCTTAAAAAACGATTTAAATGGCGATATTTCTGGACTTAATTTCTCCAACAAACCACTATCAGCAAATAATCTTTGCTTGCGTTTTTTCCATAATGAAACAAACAAATACGCCAAGAAAAGCACTGCAATAACAGTGAAGTAATAAAAATATGTCTTTTCTTCTAATTGATACACTCTAATAATGGATTTAATAGTTGTTTAACCGTTTCTTTAATTATGTTTGGCCAATTTATATACTAAATAAAACTTCTAAATACTGTATAACGCAATAGCATTTCAAACAAAACCAAAAAGCCTCCCAATAAAACTAATGGACGATATTTCTCTTGGTAATTATAGTATTTAAACTCTTCTATTTCTGTTTTTTCTAATTTATTAATTTCATCATAAATTGACTCTAGCTTTTCATTATTTGTTGCTCTAAAATATTTTCCTTCCGTTTCATTTGCAATATATTTTAACAAAGCTTCATCAATTTCTACAGGTTGCATTCTAAAAATTAAGCGTCCATCAATATCTCTTGCTACCGGAAATTCTGCCGTTCCATTGGTTCCTATTCCAATCGTATACACTTTAATATTTAACTCTTTAGCAAGTTCTGTTGCTGTTTTCGGATCTATAAATCCTGAATTATTAACTCCATCTGTCAATAGAATAATAACCTTACTTGAAGATTTACTATCTTTTAATCTGTTTACTGCAGAACCTAATCCCATTCCTATAGCTGTACCTCCATCTAAATCTCCCCAATTTAATCTGTCAATAGAGTTGAGAACAATCCGTTTATCACTAGTAATAGGAGTTTGCGAAAAACTCTCACCAGCATAAACTACAATTCCAATTCTATCATTAGGTCTTTGATTTACAAAATCTTTAGCAACAACTTTTAGGGCTTCCAAACGATTTGGACGTAAATCTTTAGCCAACATACTTGCAGAAATATCAATTGCCATAACAATATCAATACCACTTGTAGTTTTTGTTTTTGTACTAACTTCAACATTTCTGGGTCTTGCCATTGCCAATATCAGTGCAGATAATGCTAACAATCGTAACACATACAACATTGGTTTTAATTTTGCCAAAACTGAAGTTTCTTTAAACCCTTTAACACTTGAAATGGTTAATGTTGCTTTGTCCTTTTTACGTACAAAAAAGTACCAAATTGCCAATAATGGTATCAGCAAGAATAACCACAAAAATTCAGGATTTGTAAGTTCTAAGTTATTCCACAGCTTCATCTTCTTTCTTTGTTTTAGGGTGTAAAACTTCAATCAATTCTCCTGCATCATTTCTATGCAACTCTATTTCATTTGATAAAGGAACGTACTTTGCAAACTTGACTAAATCAGCATCTTTTAGCAATTTTTGTAACTTTTTTAAAGTTGTATCAGGAATATCTAATGAACTCGATTTATTAAAATCAGTAATGGTTTCCATTAATTCATTAGTGGTTGATTCTAATGCTGGTATATTTAATTCACGTTCTATGTACGATCTAACAATATCCGTCAACTCTACATAATACTGTTTTATTTTATTTTTTTGCCATAGCTGTTTATTATCCAGTTCTTTTAGGCGTTTTAAAGCCAAATCGTAAGGTGGAATTTTAGCTTCAATCTCTTCTATTGTTTTTTTCTTTCTAAAGACAAAATACAACACAATTGCAAGCACAAGTAAAATGCCTAATAGCCACCATAAGTAATTTTTAAAATCGTCAAAAGTATACGGTTCATCTTGAACTGCCTTTATTGGATACATATTTTGTTTTAAGGTGTCTACCGCTACAGTAGCAACATCAACCTTAATTGAATCTGTCAAATACTCTTGACTCCAAACAGTAATTTTTTGCTGTGGAATAGTATAACTTCCACTATCAAAACTTGTTAATAGGTACTTTCTAACTAGTCTATTTTTTAATGTGTCTATGTTTAAATCTTCTACTACTTCAATTTTACCTGTAGGGTCTAATTTTAACTCAGGAAAAGTGACTCCTGTTTCAACATTTTCTACCGTAATTTGATAGTTAATTTGTTCTCCTATTCTAATTTTTGTAGTATCTGCTTTTACAGATACTTTAGGTTCTAAAGGCTCTTTAATTTGGGCATTAGTTATAAAAGTGACTAGTAAAAATAAGGTAAAAAATACCCCTTTTATTCCTTTTAAACCTGTGTTAAAAGATTCAGAAACATGCTTCAATAATGGAATTTTTTTTACAATTATGTTATCTTTTTTATTCACTAAGCTCCTTTACGTTTAAAATATCCTAATAATTTCTTTACATAACTTTCATCAATACGTGTATTGATGATTCCTGCACCACTTTTTCTAAAAGTATTTTCAAACTGATCAACAGCTTTTAAGTAATGTGATCTATAATTATTTCTTATTTTTTTTGAGGATGTATTTACCAAAAGTGTTTTTCCTGTTTCCGCATCTAACATAGGCACCATACCTAATGAAGGTAAATTCTCTTCAAAACGATCATAAACCCTTATTCCAGTTACATCATGTTTTCTAGCTACAATTTTTAAGGCATTATCATAATCATCATCCATAAAATCAGATAACATAAAAACGATAGCCTTTTTCTTCATTACATTAGATAAATATCTTAAAGCCTGATTAATATCTGTTTTTTTACTTTTTGGTGTAAACTCAATTAATTCTCTAATAATCCGTAAAACATGTGTTTTACCTTTTTTAGGAGGAATAAAAAGTTCTATTTCATCAGAAAATAAAAGTAACCCTACCTTATCGTTATTCTGTATTGCTGAAAAGGCTAAAGTTGCACTAATTTCTGTGATGGTTTCACGCTTAAACTGTTCTATTGTACCAAAAAACTCAGACCCACTAACATCAACCATCAATACCATGGTTAATTCTCTTTCTTCTTCAAAAACTTTAACAAAGGGTTCGTGATATCGAGCAGTTACATTCCAATCAATAGAGCGAATATCATCACCAAATTGGTATTGGCGTACTTCAGAAAAAGTCATACCTCTCCCTTTAAAGGAGCTATGGTATTCTCCTGAAAATATATGATCAGACAACCTACGTGTCTTAATCTCAATTTTTCGAACTTTTTTTAGTATTTCTTTAGTATCCACTTTTTTTCGGTCTGCAGTTGACAGTCTTCAGTCAGCAGCCATAAGTTGACAGTCAAAATAATTGATGACTGCAAACTGAAGACTTATTTTAAGGTACTTCTACTTCGTTTACAATTTTATTAATAACATCAATTGAGGTGATGTTTTCCGCTTCAGCTTCATAAGTAATACCAACTCTATGACGAAGTACATCATGTACAACAGCTCTAACATCTTCTGGAATTACATAACCTCTATGTTTAATAAAAGCGTAACATTTAGATGCCATAGCTAAGTTAATACTACCTCTTGGTGAAGCCCCATAGCTAATTAATTGTTTTAAGTCAGGTAGTCTAAAGTCTTCTGGAGAACGGGTTGCGAAAACAATATCAAGTATATATTTTTCAATTTTCTCATCCATATAAACCTCCTTAACAGCTTCTCTGGCTGTTAGTATTTCTTCTAAAGTAACAATGGGATTAACTTTTTCAAAGTTTCCACTTAAGTTATTCCGCATTATTAACTGTTCTTCCGCTTGTTTAGGATAGTCAATAACTGTTTTTAACATAAAACGATCCACTTGAGCTTCCGGTAAAGGATAGGTTCCTTCTTGTTCTATTGGGTTTTGAGTAGCCATTACCAAAAATGGCTCTGGAAGTTTAAATGAGGTTTCACCGATAGTAACTTGATGTTCTTGCATGGCTTCTAACAAAGCTGATTGAACTTTGGCTGGAGCTCTATTAATCTCATCTGCCAAAACAAAGTTTGCAAAAATTGGTCCTTTTTTGATAGAGAAATCATTCTCTTTCATGTTATAAATCATCGTACCAACAACATCGGCCGGCAACAAATCGGGTGTAAACTGAACCCTACTAAATGAACCTTTTACAGCTTTGGCTAGCGTATTAATTGCTAAGGTCTTGGCAAGTCCAGGAACACCTTCTAACAAAATGTGTCCATTCCCTAATAAACCAATCAATAAACGTTCCACCATGTGCTTCTGACCAACGATAACCTTTTTCATTTCTAGCGTTAACAAGTCAATAAAGGCACTTTGCTTTTCAATTTTATCGTTGATGGCTCTAATGTCAACAGTTGGGTTTAATTCTTCCATTCGCTAATTTAAAATTATAACTATTTTTTTCGATAACAAACTTAGCATTTCAACAAAGGCTAAGTTGTTAAAATTTGGTTAAAATAAAGGGATACAAAAGAAATTGGGAATAATTTAAGTTGATTATTCTAAAAATGTTAAAGTTTTGTTTAAGTATATAAAAACATTAATACTAATACTGTTCTTCATCATTTGGAAAATCACCCGATTTCACATCATTGATATAATTCTTTAATGCTCCATCCATTTCACTGTATAAATCTAAATATCTACGTAAAAAACGTGGGCTAAATTCATGATTCATGCCTAACATATCATGAGTTACTAAAACTTGACCATCAACACCGCCTCCTGCACCTATTCCTATAACTGGAATACTTATACTTTCAGCTACTTCTTTAGCTAATTTTGCAGGAACCTTCTCTAAAACCAAAGCAAAACATCCTAATTCTTCTAACAATTTAGCATCTTCTTTAAGTTTTTCTGCCTCTTCGTCTTCTTTTGCTCTTACACTATAGGTTCCAAATTTATAAATGGATTGTGGTGTTAACCCTAAATGCCCCATTACTGGAATACCAGCAGAAAGGATTCTAGTTATGGATTCAGAAATTTCTTTACCGCCTTCAATTTTTATTGAATGTGCACCAGATTCTTTCATTATTCTTATAGCGGATTCTAATGCATTTCTTGAGTTTCCTTGATAACTACCAAAAGGCAAATCTACAACTACTAAACACCGCTCAACAGCTCGTATTACTGAAGAAGCATGGTAAATCATCTGATCTAAAGTAATAGGCAATGTGGTTTCATGACCCGCCATAACGTTAGATGCAGAATCTCCAACTAAAATTACATCTATACCAGCGTTATCAATAATTTTTGCCATGGTATAATCATAAGCTGTAAGCATGGCAATTTTTCTATTGTTACGCTTCATCTCTACTAAAGATTTTGTTGTAACTCTCTTATAAACTTTTTTTGCTGTTGACATTTTTTAAGGTTTGATATCTATAAATAAATACGACAATTTTACAATTTATAGAGTATTGTTAATTCTGCATCAAAAATAAGTATAAAAAAAGATTTAAGATTTGAAATTTTTGAATAATAATAGCTAAAAGAGAAAAAATTAAGAATCCTAAAAACTAAAATTTTCACCAATCTGGTTTATTAGTTTAGTATAAGATACACCCATTGTTATAAAACAATAAACTACTGAATTTCAGCACTAAAAAAATAAGATTACTTTTTTTACATATAAACCTCTCAATACCGCTTCAAAACCGTACAAACTTTTGAAACTATTAAAAATTAAAAAAAGAGAAAAAATTATTATTTATATTCAGTCTAAATAATAATAAATTATATATTTGCACCTTATTTGTAATTAATCTAAATAAGAATTGAAAACATTACAACTACTATACCTGTCTATTTTTATCTGTTTAAACAGTTTTGGTCTTACAACAGACAATGATAATCTTATGAGCCTTTCAGGTAAAGTAACCTATAAAAGTGGAGCCCCAGTAGATATGGCTTTAATCTATATTAAAAAAATTAACAAAAGCACCTATACAGACGAAAACGGAAACTTTATCTTTTCTGACATACCTCCAGGAAAGTACTCAGTATTCATAAAAACATTTGAAGCTGAAGGCATCTACATAAATGTTGATTTAACTGTTAAATCTGATCATATCACAATAGTTCTAGAAAACGATCAGGGTGTTGCTCTTGATGATGTAACGGTGGTTAGTAAATCAAAAGGAAAAATAATTAAAGAAAAGGGATACGCCATAGATGTTGTAAATACTCAAGAAATGGCTATTCAAAATTTACAATCGACAGAGCTTTTAAATAGAACTTCAGGCGTTAAAATTCGTCAAACAGGCGGGCTTGGCTCACACACCCACTTTAATTTAAATGGCCTTACAGGTAATTCTGTTCGCATATTTATTGACGGAATTCCAATTAGAAATTATGGTGAATCTTTTTCTTTATCAAGCATTCCACCTGCCATGATAGAAAGAATTGAAACGTACAAAGGCGTTTTACCTGCACATTTATCTGAAGACGCATTAGGTGGTGGTATAAATATTGTTCTTAAAAAAAGCATTGGCAATCACTTAAGTGCTTCTTATTCTTATGGTTCATTTAACACCCATCAACTAAATGTTGATGCTGGATATAGAAACCCTGAAACAAATTTTAATGTAGATTTTTCAACATTTTATAACAGTACAAACAATAACTATAAAGTTTGGGGAGATAATGTTTACGTTGTTGATCCTAATACAGGAAAAGTAACTTATGTAAAAGCAGAACGTTTTCACGACGATTATGCATCTAAAGGAATTAAAGCCAATATTGGGTATACCTCAAAAACTTGGGTCGACGAAATTACCCTTGGATTAATGATTTCTGATATGGATAATGACATACAAACTGGACCAACAATGGACATCGTCTATGGTCAAAGAAGAAGCAAACGCGATAGTAAAATGGTATCTTTAAAATACAATAAAAAAGATATTTTTATCGAAGGCTTGTCTGTTAAAACATTCACATCCTATTCACACACCAACAGAAAAGTAATAGATACTGTACCGGTGATGTATAACTGGTTAGGCGAAATTATTAGAGATAATGATGGTAATCCAATCAATTGGCAAAACAATGGTGGAGAAGCTGGAGATGCAACTCTAGAAAACAATAAAGAAGTAACTATTGCTAACAGAACTGGTATTTCATATCAATTTCATCCTCAACATGAAATAGGAGTAAATTATTTCTTTAACCGATTTACCAGAGATGTTAACGATCCTTTACGTCCAGAATCAATACAAGATTTATCTGATACACGGCACCTAACCAAACAAATAACCAGTTTTACATATAATAGCAATTTTTTTGAAAATAAGTTAAAAACAAATCTGTTTTATAAATATTACAAACAACATGTAAAACTAGTAGACCGCTTAAGAGAAAACAATGAAATTATAGCTGTAACAAGTGAAAAGAAAATTGACTTTAACGGTTATGGATTTGCAATATCTTATGCTCTTTCACCAAAAGTTACTTTACTATCATCTGCAGAAAAAGCTGTAAGAATGCCTGGAGACTCAGAGCTTTTAGGGAATACAAGTAGCGGTATTGAACCTACTATTGATTTATTACCTGAAACAGCTAACAACTTTAATTTAGGCTTTCTTTTAGGTACTTACTTATTAAAAAAACATAGTTTTAATTTAGAAGCTAACTTTTTTATAAGAGATATTAGAGATTTAATTATTAGAGGAATTAGCAATAGCATTTCTGATACTTATGGCTATGAAAATCTAGGAAAAGTTAAAAGTTCAGGTTTTGATGTTGAGCTAAAATACAACTACAACAATCGTTTATTTGTAACAACAAATTTTTCAAATTTTAATGCTCGTTACAATTTAAAATATGATAATAATGGCGTTGAATATGGCCATTATGGTGATAGATTACGAAATACACCCTACCTCACTTCTAATACTTATGTAGAATATAAGTTTACAGATTTTATCAAAGAAAATTCTAGACTATCTATAAACTATAATTTCGGATACACGCATGAATTTTTTAGAAATTGGGAAAGTTATGCAAGCACAGGAAAAGCTTACATACCAACACAAGCTTTACACGATATTGGAGCATCATACACAGCTCCTAACAATAAAATTACCTTAAGCTTTAACGCCAAAAACATTACTAACGAACAAGCATTTGACAACTGGGCTATGCAAAAACCTGGTAGAGCTTTTTATGTAAAATTGACTTATAGACCAAAATTTTAATATATAAATTAATATTATGAAAACCAATTTAATATCAATAAGCAAATCTTTGCTATTATCAGTAACCCTAGCAGGTTCATTATTTATGAGTTGCGACTCAAGCGACGACCCCCAGGAAGAAGTATTTCCTGTAGGAAATCAAGAGTTTTACAACGTAGCTTTTGGAGTGAGTTCAGAAGGCAACTCTGGTACTTATGCACAAGCTTTTACAGATTTATCAAATGGTAGTATTTCATTTGATGGAGAAGGTTTTGAAGTACCTTCAGTACGTACAGCAAGAATATATGGTTCTCCATCAGGTAAATATTTATATAACCTCAGTTATGGTGGCGGTTTTTTATATAAATATGAAATTCAAGGCGGATCTAATTATGTTCAATTAGAAGAAACTAATGTACAAATAGCAATGGGTACAGCATACCCAAGATGGACAGTATTAAATGAAGACGAAGCTCTTGTTCACAATATAACAACTGAACATATTTTTGAAGACGATGTTTATACACACACCAAAGCTACAGCTGTTTTACAACGTGTTGAATTGGCTGATTTATCTTTGGCTGAAAAATCAGAACTTGCACTACCTCAGACAGAAGATGGTTTACATATTTGGCGTATAGATAACCCAACCATCCAAGGTGGTAAAGCATATTACGGCGTAGCTAAAAGAGGTTACGACCCTAATACTGATGAAAATATTAATACCACTGACTATAAAGCAACCACGTTGGTAGTTGATTATCCTTCTTTAGAAAACCCTATGTTACTAGAATCTGAAGTTGCACAAGGTTCTACATATGGTTATCGTGCACCTGTTTATCACACCGATGAATTAGGAGCTATTTATCATTTAACAGCTGAACCAGCTAAAATTATTAAAATAGAAAACGGAAGTTATGATAATTCGTACCAATTGGATTTATCATCTGCTTTAGGAATGACTAAAGTTGGAGCTAACGGTTGGTATTATGTAGGTAATGGTATTGGATATGTTCCTTTTTACGATGCTACAGTTGGTTCTGGAAGTGACACAACAACTCCTTGGGGTGTAGCTAGAATAGATTTATATAATAAAACTGCAGTAAAACTAAACTTACCAGAAAATTTATGGATGTGGTATTACCAATCTGGTGTTTTAGCAAAAGATGGTAATTTTTATATGGCTATTGCTCCTCTTGGAGAAACTGGAAATATTTACATGTTTGATCCTCAAAGTACATCACCAGACGGATTTACAAAAGGTGCCGAACTTGATAGTGGGGCGGACTCTTTCTATTTAGGAATCTATTAAATAATAATATCTTCGCTGCCCGATTTTAAAATCGGGCAGTATCTTTAAACTCACATTATGAAAAAATTAATTACATTAACTATATTACTTGTTGCCAGTACAATTACTGCACAAGATTCAAATATTTTTTGGAATAGAGATTTTTGGAAACCGACTGTTACCCTAAAAAAAGTACAAGAACAAATTAAGGCTGGTAACAATGCTACGACATCAAACCCTAACAATTTTGATGCTACAGTTTACGCCATTTTAGGCAATGCACCTGACAATGTAATTAAATACTTACTTAGTTTAGAAGGAAATGATGTAAATAAAATTACCCATGACGGACGGACATATTTATTCTGGGCGGCTATGAAAGGAAATATATCAATAATGAAATATCTTATTGATAATGGTGCTAAAACTGATGTAATTGATGATAAAGGGAGCTCTGTGTTACTTTTCGCTGCTGGTGGTGGTCAAACAAATCCTAAACTTTACAATTTACTGTTAGCTAATGGTGCTACAATTAACGAAACCAATCCAAAAGGAGCCAATGCTTTACATCAATTAATTGGTAAAGTAAAAACTTTAAACGAACTAGATTACTTTATAAACAAAGGATTAAAACTTTCTGATATTGATAAAGCCGGACTAAATACAATAGACTATGCTGCTCGTTCTGGTAATAAAGATATTATTGAACAATTGATAAAAAAAGGAATCTCTTATAAAGATACCAATACCGACGGTGGTAACGCTTTTTTGGAAGCTGCTACAATTGGCCGTGGTGGCGGAAACAACTTAGCATTTTTTAAATACTTAGAAAGTTTAGGTATTAACCCTAACATTACAAATAAACAAGGAATAAACCCCATTCATAAATTAGCTGCAGGTAATAAAAATGTTGCCATATTTGATTATTTTATAGAAAAAGGTGTTGACCCAACCAAAGCTGATAATGAAGGAAATACAGCTTTAATTAATTCCGCTGGAAGAAATAGTTTAGACGTTATTACCTATTTTCTTTCAAAAAATGTAACTATTAATGCTAAAAATAAAGAAGGAAAATCGGCACTTACCAATGCCGTTGCAAATAACTCACTAGAAGCAGTTGCCTTCTTAATTAATAAAGGTGCTGATA
Organism: Aureibaculum marinum; assembly: GCF_003813905.1. Taxonomy (GTDB): domain Bacteria; phylum Bacteroidota; class Bacteroidia; order Flavobacteriales; family Flavobacteriaceae; genus Aureibaculum; species Aureibaculum marinum. The sequence continues at coordinate 4,509 of NZ_RPFJ01000074.1, read as the reverse complement.
TTAATGTTATTGATAAAAACAATAATAACCTTGCCTATTATCTTATCACTTCTTATTCCAAAAGAAACAAAAAACAATTTGAAGAAAAATGGAACTTATTAGCTAAAAAAGGGTTGAATATGTTGCACCTTCAAAAAGAAAACAACACCATTTTACATTTAGCAGTTACCAAAAATGATACCGATTTATTGGATAAAATAAGTAATTTAAAGGTTGATGTAAATGCTAAAAATAGTAATGGATTAACTGCGTTACATATTGCTGCTATGACAGCAACTGATACAAAAATAATTAAACATCTAATTGAATTAGGAGCCAATCCAACTGTTTTAACTGATTTTGAAGAATCTCCTTATGACTTGGCTTTAGAGAATGAGTTTTTAGATAAAAAAGAGATTGAATTTTTAAAATTATAACTCTTACAAGTTTAATATAATTTACAAAAGGCTTGTACCCATAAAAACAATAAATATTTACTCATGAAATTGAAATTATTTATAATAAGTTTGGTAAGTATACTAACATTTACTGCCCTCAGTCCAATTTCTAAAAGTACTTCTTACAAATGTATGATTCAGCTTATAAATTACGAAGGTGAAGGTGCTTACATTGTTGTTTCTCTTTTAGATCCAGAAGGAAACTATGTTAAAACCCTAAATGTAATTGGTGATGACAAAGAATGGTATCACGATTTAACAAATTGGTGGTCGTATTTTGAGAATTCTTCTGAATCTATTGACGCCATTACTGGAGCTACAATTAGTGGTGGCCAACGTACCATAAAAGTTATTAAAATAGAGGATGACAAGCTAAATAAAGGCTATAAAATACGTTTTGAAACTGCTGTTGAAGATCAAAAATATGTAGCTGATGATGTCACTTTTGAATTGACTTCTGAGAGTGTAAAAAGTAAGGTAGACGGCACAGGTTATATAAGATATATACGCATGTTGCCACAAAATTGAGTTTGCACTATTCAGTAGTAGTCAGCAGTTTTTTTCATAGTGTCCTTTGTGAACTGCCTTTGTGTCCCTTGTGGTAAAAACAAGTTAAAAATAATTCGTATAAATATATTCATAAAGAAGTAAAGACAATAAATTAAAATTATGACCATTTCAATTTGGAGATATAGTCATCTTGCTTTGGCTATATCTTCTTCTATTTTTATCTTATTGGCTTCCTTAACAGGAATTATATTAGCTTTTGAACCTATTTCCAATCGGGTTCAAAAGCAAACAATATCTAATTTAGATGAAATTTCAGTGGCTGAAATTACAACAACACTTCGTGAGAATTATTCTGAAATAATCTCTGTAGAAATTGATAAAAATGATTGGGTAACCGCATCTGTTATAGATGATGATGGCAATAATCAAATTTTTTATATTGACCCTTTAACTGGAAAAAATATAGGAACACCTACTGAAACACACCCTATATTTCAATTTGCTACAAGTTTACACCGTTCGTTATTTTTAAAAAGTATTGGTCGTTTTTTTGTTGGGTTAACCTCTTTTTTACTTTTTTTAATTAGCATAACGGGCATTTTTCTAATCTTTAAAAAACAAGGTGGCTTTCGTGGCTTTTTTAAACCAATAGTCAAAGAAAAATTTAATCCGTATTATCATACCCTTTTCGGAAAATGGTTACTGATTCCAATTGTTATAATCACAATAAGTGGAGTTTATCTTTCTTTAGAGCAATTTTCTATAATTTCAAAAACTAAAATAGTACATCAAGAAGATACGCTATTTGCCGAAGAGCCTGTTTTACCATTATCGGAATTCGATATTTTCAACAACACAAAGTTATCTGATGTCCGGAAAATAGAATTCCCTTTTGCTGAATTTCCTGACAGTTATTTTTTATTACAATTAAAAGATAAAGAACTATTAATAAATCAATTTAATGGTAATATTGTTAGCGAGGTTAATTATCCGTTTACAGCCATTATTTCTTACTATAGCCTTATCTTCCACACAGGGCAAGCTAGTATTATATGGAGTATTGTCTTATTATTTGCATGTATTGGCATATTATTTTTTATGTATTCAGGATTTAGTATTGCATTACAACGTAGAAAATCAAGAATTAAAAATCGTTATAAAAAAGACGATTGTGAGTACGTAATACTTATCGGATCAGAAAATGGAAATACATTTTACTTTGCCAATGCTCTACATTCAGAATTAATACGGCTTGGTAAAAAGTCGTATTTAGCAGAATTGAACAGCTACAGCAGCTACAAAAACATGCAACATTTGGTGGTAATGACGGCAACCTACGGTGCAGGTGAAGCACCTACAAATGCTAAGAAATTTAAAGCATTACTACAAACGCATCAACAAGGCAAACCCTTTGATTATTCTGTTGTTGGTTTTGGCTCTTTAGCCTATCCTGACTTTTGTAAATATGCTTATGATGTTGATGAGTTGTTGGAGGCTCACCCAAATAGCAACAAAATTGATGATGTATTTACTATTAATAATCAATCGTTAGAATCTTTCAACCAATGGTTATTAAAGTGGAAAGAAAAAGAAAATTTAGAGATAAGATTACCTGAAGCGATACTTTCAAAAAAGAAACGAAAAACCTATACATTTGAAGTTATAAAAAACACAAAAGCAAATAAACAATCTGATAACACTTTTTTGATTCAGCTAAAGGTTACCTTGGGTAAAGTAAGGTTCAAATCAGGAGATTTACTATCAATTACTAGTGATAAAGACCAGAGAGAACGTCTCTATTCTATTGGCAAATGGGATAGAAACACCATTTTAATTAGTGTAAAATTGCACGATAGAGGTTATGTTTCCAATAAACTTAATGACCTTACTGTGGGCGACAAACTAACTTGTGGCATTGTAAAAAATAAAGATTTCCGACTCCCAAAAAAAGCAAAAAACGCTGTGTTTATTGCTACCGGAACTGGTATTGGCCCCTATTTAGGCATGATGCATGAAAACAACAAAAAAGCTGTCTTACAACTCTATTGGGGCGGCCGCACAAAAGCTTCATTTGAATTGTATAAAAAAGAAGTAGCAACCTATATTAACAATGGAAACTTACAATCACTACACTTGGCATTATCTCAAGAGCAAGAGGAAAAGGTTTATGTGCAACATTTATTAGAAAGGGACAGTGAACACATTGCCAAAATTCTTAAAAACAAGGGTGTCATAATGATTTGTGGATCAGTAGTCATGCAAAAAGACGTTACGGATACACTCAATGAAATTTGTAAAAAACACTTAAACAAACCATTAAGCTATTACCAAAATAAAGGGACTGTATTGATGGATTGTTATTAAGATTTGTTTTTATTCCAAAGTATCATTATCTTCCTTAAATATATTCGAAAAAATTAACGACACAATAACTTTGACAGGTTTATACAAAACTGATTCATGCCCATAAATTTTAAATTTCAAAAATTATGAAAAAAAACAATGGTAATTATAGGATTGTTAATTCTGTTAGTTGTTACTTCAAATTACACATCGCTAAAAACAGTTTTTAAAGGACTTCCAGTATATAATTTTGCAACGGAACAAAATAAGTTTAAAAGTGTTGAAATACCATGGAAAGGAGTAAAATTTCAAAATACAGTAAACAGTTTTGAAAAGTTTGAAAAGGAAAATCTTAACACGAATGATTCCATTTTGTATAGAACTTTTAAAATTAATCCATTAAAATTTTGGAATTGGCACGAATACATTACACATCCAAGATATAAGTTGCCTTATAAATCAAAAGAGAATTAAAATAATTAAGGCTTAGCTTGAGGATAAATTTCTAAAATCACGTTATTTTCTTGGTTAAAACATGTGGCGTTACCACTGAATATATTCAATTAGTACCCGATTATGCTGAGTCATAAGCACTAAGGAGAAAATTTCTTATATTTATTCATCCTTGCTTAGAAGGAAATCATGTAGCCTTAATATATGACTCTAAAATCACTTAACTTTTCTAAAGAATGATTAAAAGGAATGGCACATTACAGACTTTAACAACAATTGTAATGAATAGAACCAGTTTAAAAAATAGTATCTTTATACTACTAATTGTTCTCGTATCATCTTGCAGTAAAAATAATGATACGGTTGAAGAAAATAATAATTATAAAATTATCTCATTGCTATATAATGATTTAGCAAAGCCAATCGAACCTGTATTTCCACCACCCCCTCCTGATAGTTTAAACTATGTATTCACTTCAAAAGATTCTACCAGAATTGACTCCCTCATAAACAAGATTAAAGACGAAAGATCAAAAAGAAGATTTATTGTAGCCATTGATTCATTACTAAAACCTTACCCAAATGTTTCTTTAAATAATATTGATAAAAATTGTAGTGATTATACAAACATATTGTCAAAATTACAACAACAAAAAGATACTCTTAAACTAGATATTTCTAGCATTGAAAATAGTAGAAATGATTCAACAATTTATTTTAAAAAAGAATTATTAACTGAAGATAGTAAAGATTTTTTTGAGTTTGA
>NZ_RPFJ01000073.1 GCF_003813905.1 Aureibaculum marinum | reverse complement strand
TGGTAATTGCCTCAGATAAGGTTAAGGCAGATGGTTCTGTTATTTCATAACTTCCTGTAGTTGTTGCTCCATTAGCATCGGTAATTGTAACTGCATAGGCACCTGCAGTTAAGCCTGTCTGGTCTTCATCTGCCGCTACTAAACCGCTACCATCTGATGTTGTCCATGAATAATTATATGGACCTACTCCTCCTACAACAGTGATATCTATCGCTCCATTATTATCTCCATTACATAA
>NZ_RPFJ01000072.1 GCF_003813905.1 Aureibaculum marinum | reverse complement strand
TAATAATCTGTACCTGCTATTTTTGGCGTAGGTACACTTATAGTTACGGTGCCTGAATCATCAGTTACCTGAACAAATGCATCTGCATCTGCTACATTTCCATCTGCATCTTTAAAGCGGATAAATGCCCAAGCTTCATCAACGTCTTTTGTATAACTAAAAGTGATATCAACAGTGCTATCTGCAGTAACTGTTGCTGGTGGGTTTACTATGGTAATTGAATTTGGTTCTGCTGAGCCATCTTCAACAATTACAGTTGCTCCATCTTCGGTAGCTAAATGCCCCCAACCAGAATCAAATAATTGTGCTTGGAAATAATAATCTGTACCTGCTATTTTTGGCGTAGGTACACTTATGGTTACGGTGCCTGAATCGTCTGTGACTTGAACAAATGCATCTGCATCTGCTACATTTCCATCTGCATCTTTAAAACGGATAAATGCCCATGCTTCATCAACGTCTTTTGTATAACTAAAAGTGATATCAACAGTGCTATCTGCAGTAACTGTTGCTGGTGGGTTTACTATGGTAATTGAATTTGGTTCAGGCGTTCCTTCTTCTACCACTACAGTTGCTCCATCTTCTGTGGCTAAATGCCCCCAACCAGAATCAAATAATTGTGCTTGGAAATAATAATCTGTACCTGCTATTTTTGGCGTAGGTACACTTATAGTTACGGTGCCTGAATCATCAGTTACCTGAACAAATGCATC
>NZ_RPFJ01000071.1 GCF_003813905.1 Aureibaculum marinum | reverse complement strand
TAGGGAGTAATCCCATAAGCTTGCTTTTGTAAGTTTTTGAAAAACAAAAAACTAAACATACGATAGTATGTTGTGGTTTTTATGATTGTATTGGATAACAATCAAGGGATCACGACTGCTAGGGAGTAATCCCATAAGCTAGCCTTTGTAAATTTCTGAAAAAACTAAACATACGATAGTATGTTGTGGTTTTTATGATTGTATTGGATAACAATCAAGGGATCACGACTGCTAGGGAGTAATCCCATAAGCTTGCCTTTGTAAATTTCTGAAA
>NZ_RPFJ01000007.1 GCF_003813905.1 Aureibaculum marinum | reverse complement strand
ATTAAAACAAGCCTTTGCCATTGCTAAATCAGGATTAATATATGATGATTCTTATAAAAGTACTTTAGTGAAAAATTAATGAGTTTTTACTTGTTTTTTACCACAGTACTTTGTTGGCTTTTAGTGCTTTTTGTCCGCTTGATAATTCGTTAAACTATTCTTTTGTCGGTTTAATTATTTTTACGCAAACTTGCTCAATTCCGTTTTGTTTTTCAATTCCGAAAACTTGCTCAAATTCCGATTATTAATTGCCCGGTAGAGTGAAATTCAGACGTTTTTTTACGTTCTGTTCTGTTTTTATTCTCCCCGTTTTTGTCAAATTCCGCACAGTAATTCAGTCAGCGTTTGAGTAGGAATTCAGCGTGATTTTTCATTTATTTCATTTTTTTCTACCGATTATAAAATAGGTAATTGTTCCAAATACGTTGAACAATAAAACCATAATAATCCAGAAAATTTTGTTGCTTCGATTTAATTTACTTTTTCTGATATCAATTATCGATATTGTTAGCGTTATTAAAACTAAAATTGATGTTGTTAATAAGACTTTTGTTATAAATGGATTCATATTTTTTTGTTTTCAATTTTGTTTTAGGCATTAAAGCCAACAATTGTATAAACGTATTGCGTTTATATCCGTTATGGCCTTAAAGATAATTATTTTTTTAAAAAATCTAATGGGCTAGGGGTATTATTTAAATGTATATTGCTAACATGTGTATATAATTCAGTAGTTTTTGTACTTTCATGGCCCAATAATACTTGAATACTCCTTAAATTTATTCCGTTTTCATATAAATGTGTTGCATAACTATGCCTTAAGGTGTGTAAAGTAGCTCTCTTTTTTATATGAGCTTTAAATAATGAGTTTTTGTAAAAAGATCTGATACTACTCGCTGAATATTTAACAGGTAAAGTGCTGTATTTCTTAGGTCTGCCTTCAAAAAGATATAGCTCAGGGGTGTATATTTTAATATAAACCCTTAGTTTAATTAGTAAGCTTTCGGGTACAGGTATCATTCGGTCTTTTTTTCCTTTTCCTCGCTTAATATGCATTGTCCTTCTATTTCCATCTATATCTTCAATCTTTAAATTTATTAAATCGCCTACTCTTAGTCCACAGGCATAAATGGTTGTCAAAATCATTTTGTGTTTGTAGTTTTCTGTACAATCTAAAATTTTAGCTATTTCTTCTAAACTAAAAATAGTTGGTAACCGCCGCTCTTTCATCGGTCTATCAATAATTATATATTTAGGTTCTAACTCTAAAATATGCTCCCAATAAAATTTAATTGCATTTATGGCTTGGTTTTGTGAGCTTATAGCATATCCTAAATCAATTAAATGTAAAATAAATGGAGAAGCATCCTTTTTTGCATCTAAACAATGTTTGTGACAGTATTTGGCATACATTTTTAAAAAACTTAAGTATACTTTTTGTGTGTTTTTTGAGTAGTTACGCTGTATTAATTTATGCTCTATTTTATCTAGTGTTTTCATATATTATAGTAAAACTAATCATATTGTTTTTTATAAAGTTATAATAGTCGTTTGTAAACGGTTGTAAACGTTTCTTAACCGTTAAGTAACGGATAATTAGTATATCAAGAAAAAACATTACTTTTAAACAGTATGAAATGTATAATATGTAAAAAGGAAATTAAAGGGAGAATTGATAAAAAATTTTGTTCTATTAAATGTAAAAACCGATATCATACTAATTTAAGAAGTTATACTAAAACTACTACAGTAGAAATAGATAAAATATTACATAGAAATAGAGCCATACTTTTAGAGTTGGTAGGTAAATCAATAAATCAGAAAAAAATAAAGCGATTATCTTTGGCTCAAAAGAATTTTAATTTTAAATACATTACGCACTACAATTTTAATAAACAAGGCAAAATTTATAATTACATATATGATGTTGCTTGGATGGAATTTTCTAATGATGAAGTATTAATTATTCGTACAAACTAAATAATATTTACTTCAGCCTCAATACGAATACCAAATTTATCAAATACTGTTTTTTGAATTAATTTTGATAGCTCTAAAATTTCTTTTCCCGTAGCATTACCATAATTTACCAATACTAAGGCCTGATTTTTATGACTTCCTGTATTACCAATTCGTTTGCCTTTAAACCCACATTGTTCTACTAACCAACCAGCAGGCACTTTTATTTCAGTATCAGAAACCTTGTAATGCGGCACTTCAGAATGCTCTTTTTGTAATTTTGTAAAAGCCTTATTGGAAATAACAGGATTTTTAAAAAAACTACCACTGTTTCCTAAAACATTTGGGTCAGGTAGCTTGCGTTGCCGAATAGAAATTACTGCATCAGAAATATTTTTAATAGTAGGTTTTTTAATACCAAGTTTATCCAATTCTGATTTTATAGCACCGTATGAGCTATTTAGTTTATGATTGTTTTTAGTAAGTTTAAATAATACATTAATTATAATATATTTTCCTTTCAATTGGTTTTTAAAAATGGAATTTCTATACCCAAAATTACAAGCTGCATTAATAAAAGTTTTAGTTTTTCCAGTTGCTCTTTCTATAGCTTCAACAGCAAAACAAGTATCTTTTAACTCTACACCATAGGCTCCAATGTTTTGTATTGGAGCTGTGCCTACATTGCCCGGAATTAAAGACATGTTTTCAACTCCACCAAAATCATTTGCTATACACCACAATACAAACTGATGCCAATTTTCACCTGCGGCTACTTTTACAATAACGTTATTTTCGTTATTTTCAATAATTTCAATTCCTTTAATATTGATATGTGCAACTAATTGGTCAATGTTTTGTGTGAGTAATAAATTACTGCCTCCACCTAATACAAAAATATCGTTTTGTTGTTGCAATAAACGCTTTAATGCTTCTATTGAATTAATTGAGACATACTCTTTGGCTTTAACATCTATACCAAAAGTATTATAGGGTTTTAAAGAAATATTTTTTTGAATTTGCATTAGTCGTTGTAAACTTTTAAGGCTTCTTTTAAAATTGCAACTGATTTTATTAAACTTTGTTTGTTTAATACATAAGCTATTCTTACTTGGTTTAAACCAACACCAGAAGTAGAGTAGAAGCCAGCTGCAGGTGCAACCATAACCGTTTCTCCATTTACATCAAAATCTTCTAATAGCCATTGAGCAAAAGCGTCTGTGTTTTTTACAGGTAATTCTGCAATACAGTAAAATGCACCTTTTGGTGTACCTACTTTAACACCTTCAATTTTTTGTAACTCTGTAATTAATGTATTACGCCTATCAACATATTCAGTTATAACATCGTCAAAGTAACTTTGTGGAGTTTCTAAAGCTGCCTCACTAGCAATTTGTGCTAATGTAGGCGGACTCAATCTGGCTTGTGCAAATTTTAAAGCAGTTTCAATAACTAATTTATTCTTTGTTACTAAACACCCAATTCTAGCACCACACATGCTATATCGTTTAGAGACTGAGTCAATTACAATAGCGTGTTCTTCAAGCCCTTCTTCTTGTAATATTGAATAATGCTCTAAACCATCATAAGTAAATTCTCTATATACCTCATCTGCAATTAAAAATAAGTCATGCTTTTTAACTATATCAGCTAACTTTTTTATTTCTTCTTTTGAATATAAATATCCCGTAGGATTTCCAGGATTACATATTAAAATGGCTTTGGTTTTTGGTGTAATTAATTTTTCAAATTCTTCAATAGGAGGTAATGCAAAATTTGTCTCTATTTTAGAAACAACAGGTACAATAGTAACTCCTGAAGAAGTAGAAAATCCATTGTAGTTAGCATAAAAAGGCTCAGGTATAATTACTTCGTCGTCAACATCCATAATACTACCAAAAGTAAATAGAAGAGCTTCACTACCACCAGTGGTTACAATAATATTATCATGGGTAACAGTAATATCATTTTTAGCATAGTAATTCGCAATTTTTTTGCGGTATTGTTCAGAGCCTTCTGATCTTGAATATGCTAAAACATCTAAAGCGGTATTTTTTACCGCCGCTAAAGCTATTTCAGGTGTTTTTATGTCAGGTTGCCCTATATTTAAATGATAAATAGTCTTACCAGATTTTATCGCTTTTTCTGCAAAAGGCACCAATTTTCTAATTGGTGATTGTGGCATTAATTTTCCTTTTTTTGATACTGTTGGCATTTCTTGTTTTTAAAAATGTTATGAGTACAAAATTGCAAAATTATATCGAATTTTTTGGTTTTAAAATTAAAATAAAAAAAAGTTAAAGTTTTAAATAAGTTACAAATGTATTTCTTTTTTTATTAACTTTAAGAGATTGTAAATCAGTACGTAAGTTTTGAAGAGGAAAATTTTACATATAATTTTACTCCTGTTTTTTTATGCAAACAGTTATGCTCAAGATAAATTTTTTATTTTGGGAAATGACAATAGCTATACCGTTTCTTTTAAATTAATTAATAATTTGATAATAATTCCAATTGAGGTAAATGATGTTAAACTTAATTTTTTATTAGATACAGGAGTTGATAATACTCTACTTTTAAATTTAACATTAGAAGATTCTTTAAGGCTTAAAAATATTGAAGAGATTAGGTTAAGAGGTTTGGGAGAAGGAGAATATATTAATGCTATTAAATCTAAAAATAATGCCTTTAAATTGGGTAAAATTTTTAATAAAAATCATATGGTATATGCCATTCATAGTCAAGATTTTGATTTATCGTCAAGACTAGGAATAGATGTTAATGGTATTATTGGCGGAGATTTATTTAAAAACTTTATTGTTGAAATAAATTATACTACACGTAATATTAAATTTAACAATCCTTCAAAGTATACCTATAAAAACTGTAAACGCTGCGAAGATTTTGAACTTCATTTTTATCAAAATAAACCTTATATCTACGCTACTATTGATGTTGAAAAAGAAATACCAGTTAAATTATTAATTGATTCTGGTGGTAGTGATGCATTATGGCTTTTTGATCAATCTAGTGTAGATATTTCTATTCCTGAAAGACATTTTAATGATTACCTTGGAAGAGGCTTAAGTGGAAATGTATATGGAAAGCGTAGTAAAATAAAAAAAATAATGTTAGGTAGTTATATTTTAGAAAATGCTAATGTAGCTTATCCTGATTTTAATTCAATTGAAAATGCCTATAAACATGAAGGCCGTAATGGAACAATTGGCTCAGAAATTTTAAAACGATTTAGAATTATATACGATTATCCTAATAAAAGACTTACTATTAAAAAACCTTCAAAATATTTTAAAGATCCCTTTTTGTATAATATGAGTGGTATTGAAATGGCTCATAATGGAAATGTTGTTGTAGGGGAAAGAGAAGTAGAAATGGCTAAAGTTTACGGCAACCAAAATGAACAAGCTACAGTTCAATTAGTATATAATTACGTTTATGCATTAAAACCTTCTTATAGAATTGCTGAAATAAGAAAAAATTCACCTGCTCACATAGCCGGATTAAAACAAGGAGATGTAGTTTTAAAAATAAATGGAAAACCTGCTTATAATTATAAATTACAAGATATTACGTATCTATTTTCTAGTAAAAATGGTAAAAAAATAAAATTACTGATTGAACGTAATGAAATTGAAATGTTATATGAATTTAAATTAAAAATGCCGTTATAAAATTATTTTGTATTCCAAAAAAAAGCGACACATATTTATGTGTCGCTTTTATGGTAATAACTACTCTAAATTTAAATTGTATATAAACTACTGCTCTGTAGACAGCATACTTTTTTCGTGCTTTTCTAATTTTGTTAGGCTACTTTCTTTAGTAACTGTACCACGTACAGGGATAACAATTCTTGGTCTATCAGCATTTGAAGTAATGGTAATAGATTTTGTTATTTTTCCAATTCTATTCGTATCATACTTTACAGAAATTTCTGCACTATCACCTGGCATTATAGGTTCTTTTGGAAAAGAAGGTACTGTACAACCACAAGAACTTGATACAGATGATATAATTAAAGGAGACTTTCCTACATTGCTAAATTTTAATTTCCTTAGCCCATCAGCATGTTGTTCAATAGTACCATAATCAACATCTTTAGTTGCAAATTTGAATTTAGGAGCATTTGGATCTGCCTCTTTTACTGTTGTTTCTTGTGCATTTATAGAAAAACTAATGCATCCAATAAATAATAATATTGCTAATTTTTTCATTTTAATTAATAGATTTTAAAGTGTAAAAGTACAAAATAATAACGACTAATATATTTTTGTATTGTTTAGAAATTGTAACTTTGCTGACTGTTTTCAAAAACTATACCAAAATATGAGTATTCCATCTAAATATGATGCTAGTCAAGTAGAAAGTAAGTGGTACAATTACTGGATGAAAAATAATTATTTTCATTCTACACCTAATAAAAAAGAGCCCTACACCATTGTAATACCACCACCTAATGTTACTGGAATTTTACATATGGGGCACATGCTTAATAATACAATTCAGGATGTACTTATTAGACGTGCTAGATTGCAAGGTAAAAATGCTTGTTGGGTGCCCGGAACTGATCACGCCTCTATTGCTACCGAAGCTAAAGTTGTAGCAAAACTTCAAGAACAAGGAATCGATAAAAATGACCTTTCTCGTGAAGAGTTTTTAAAACATGCTTGGGATTGGACTCATGAATATGGTGGCGTAATCTTAGAACAATTAAAAAAATTAGGTTGTTCTTGCGATTGGGATAGAACCAAGTTTACTATGGATGATGATATGAGTGAGTCTGTAATTAAAGTTTTTGTTGATTTGTACAACAAAGGTCTTATTTACAGAGGATATAGAATGGTAAATTGGGATCCAGAAGCAAAAACTACACTATCAGACGAAGAAGTTAATTACGAAGAGCGTCAAGGAAACTTATATTATATCAATTATAAAGTTGTTAATGCAGATGGTTCAGTTTCTTCAGATGGAACAGATGAAGTCTTAACCATAGCTACTACACGTCCAGAAACCATTTTAGGAGATACTGCAATTTGTATCAATCCAAATGATGAACGTTTTACTCATTTAAAAGGAAAAAAAGCAATTGTTCCATTATGTAATCGAGTAATTCCTATAATTGAAGATGAATATGTTGATATTGAATTTGGTACAGGATGCTTAAAAGTAACTCCTGCACATGACGAAAATGATAAATATTTAGGAGATAAACACAATCTAGAAGTTATTGATATTTTTAATGAAGATGCTACTTTAAATAGCTTCGGTTTACATTATCAAGGTAAAGATAGATTTGTGGTTAGAAAAGAAATTTCTAAAGAATTAGAAGAAAAAGGATATTTGATAAAAACAGAAAGTCATATTCACAAAGTAGGTACTTCAGAACGTACCAAAGCAGTTATAGAACCACGATTGTCAGACCAATGGTTTTTAAAAATGGAAGATTTGGCAAAACCGGCCATAAAAGCTGTATTAGAAACTGAAGAGGTGAAATTTTTCCCTAAAAAGTTTGAAAATACGTACCGCCATTGGATGGAAAATATTCGAGATTGGAATATTTCACGTCAATTATGGTGGGGACAACGAATTCCTGCATATTATTTTGGTGATGGTAATGAAGATTTTGTAGTGGCCCAAAGTAAGGAAGAAGCCTTAGAAAAAGCAAAAGAGAAATCTAATAATCCACAACTTACTCCTGAAGATTTAAGGCAAGATAATGATGTGTTAGATACATGGTTTTCGTCATGGTTATGGCCTATTAGTGTTTTTGATGGAATCCGTAATCCAGAAAATAAAGACATTCAATATTATTATCCAACTAACGATTTGGTTACTGGGCCAGATATCTTATTCTTTTGGGTGGCCAGAATGATTGTTGCTGGTTACGAGTTTAAAGACGAAAAACCATTTGAAAATGTTTATCTAACTGGATTAGTTCGCGATAAACAACGTCGTAAAATGAGCAAGTCGCTTGGAAATTCTCCAGATGCTTTAAAATTGATTGAAGAATTTGGAGCAGATGGTGTACGTGTAGGGTTATTGTTAAGTTCTGCTGCTGGTAATGATTTGTTGTTTGACGAAGCCTTATGCCAACAAGGAAAACAATTTGCTAATAAAATTTGGAATGCGTTTAGGTTGGTAAAAGGTTGGGAAATAGATGAAGGTTTAAAACAGCCAAATTCTAGTAAAATTGCTATTGAATGGTTTGAAGCAAATTTCCAACAGACCTTGTTAGAAATTGAAGATCATTTTAGTAAATATAGATTGTCAGATGCATTAATGGCAACTTATAAACTAATTTGGGACGATTTCTGTTCATGGCTACTAGAAATGGTAAAACCTAATTTTGGTAAACCTATAGATTTCAAAACCTATAAAAGTATTATTACTATTTTTGAAAATAACTTAAAAATTCTACATCCTTTTATGCCATTTTTAACAGAAGAAATATGGCAATTTATAGAAAATAGAAGTCCTGAAGATGCTTTAATTATTGCAGAATGGCCAAATAGAAAACCTGTAAATAAAGAGCTAATTCAACAATTTGATTTTGCCAAAGAAGTAGTTTCAGGAATTAGAAATATTCGTAAAGAAAAAAATATTTCATTTAAAGAGAAAATTGGATTTTCTGTATTAAATAATGAAAAAACATCTACTATTTTTGATGATGTAATTCAAAAATTAGGAAATTTAGAAAGTATAGAAGTTGTTAGCCAAGCCGTACAAGGAGCTTTAACATTTAGAGTAAAATCTAATGAATATTTTATACCAATTGCAGGGTCTGTAAATGTTGAAGATGAAATCAAGAAACTAACGGACGAATTAAATTATACAGAAGGCTTTTTAAAATCTGTTCAGAAAAAACTATCTAATGAGCGTTTTGTTTCAAATGCACCAGAAAAAGTAGTGGCTAGTGAAAAGCAAAAAGAAGCAGATGCTATTGCTAAAATTGAAACCTTAAAAGCCAGTTTAGCTAGTTTAAAATAGGTACAAAATAGGCTGCTTTTTTGTATTGACATCAATTTTTAATAGTAAAAAAATGAAAAAATTAGTTCTAATAGTGGGCATTGGGTTACTACTATTTTCTTGTAATATAAAAAGCAAGTCAGTTAAAGAAGAGCCTAAACCAATAACCTATACAGACAAAACTATTATGGCTGTATTTGCTCATTCTGATGATGAAAGCCCTATTAGTCCAGTCTTATCAAAATATGCTAAATTAGGTGTAAATATCTATTTAGTTATTGTTACTGATGGCTCAAAAGGAGTAGCACCACATGCTAATATTCCTGAAGGAGATTCATTGGCAAATGTGCGGGCTCAAGAAGTTTTATGTACAACAAAAACGTTGGGTATAAATGCTCCAATTTTATTAAATTATCCAGATGGAGAATTGTCAAAAAAGGAAAATCTTTTTTCACTTGACGATAAAATAGATAGTTTATTTACAACATACAGACCTGATGTTGTTTTAACGTATGGTCCTGGTGGTTCTTATGGTCATCCAGATCATCGAGCGGTTAGTAATATAGTAACAGAAGTTTTTCAAAAAAATAGTAATCATACTTTAAAACAATTACTTTATGCTGGGGTGTTGCAAGAAGACCTAGATGCTGCTCCAAAATTAAAAACAAATATGGCAAGTTGGTTTAAAGACAATATGAAAACTACAGACCGTAAGTACTTAACATATCGTATTTCTTATGATGCTGATGATTTAATTGTGGGTAGGGCTGCTTTAGGCTGTTGTAAATCGCAATATACTTCTGAAGTTATGGATGAAATGTTTAATTTAATAGGTCAAAGAGAACATGTGCTTTATTTTCGTCCATGGAATGGTTCGGATGGAATTAAGACCGACATTTTTGAATAAGAAATGAGAAAAGTTAAGGTAACTTTTTTTCGTTAAAATATGACGATATGGTGTTTTTAGCTGATTGTGATATAATAAATTTGTTAATTATAATTGAAAATAAATCAATCTTACAGAAACACATAGTGTACCAAAATTTATTACGCCTATAAGACTTCAAGAATATGGTGTTGGAATTTTTAATAGTGCTTTTACAAAGTCTGCCTTAAAAAAAGCAATTAAAAAAAAATATATTACCGTTAATAATACAATTGCTACATCAGGCACTATATTGCGTGGAGGAGAGCAGATATGCTTATCTATTCCACAAAAAACACATCTTTATAAAAAATTAATTTTTCCGCTTCAAGTTATATTTGAAGATGAATATTTAGCGGTTGTATATAAACCAGCTGGTATTTTGGTTAGTGGCAATCGTTTTAAAACAGTTGCTAATGCGTTGTCGCAAAATATTGAGCAAAGTAATGTTATTGATGCTACCAAACCACATCCTGTACATCGTTTAGATTATGCTACTACTGGCGTTCTATTAATAGGAAAAACAAATACTAGTATTCGTTTGTTAAATAAAATGTTTGAAAATAAAGAAGTTAAAAAGGTATACTATGCCGTTACTATTGGAGAAATGAAAAGTAAGGGAGAAATTATTTTAGATATTGATGGAAAATTTTCAAAGTCTTACTATAATTTAGTTAAAACTGTTCCGTCAAAGAGATTTAATAAATTAAACTTAGTAAAATTAGAGCCTGTAACAGGTAGAAGACACCAATTACGTAAGCAATTGTCAGCTATTAATAATCCCATACTTGGCGATGCTATATATGGAATTGAAAATTTAATTTTACAAGGCAAAGGGTTGTATTTACATGCATATTCTTTAAGCTTTAAACATCCATTTACTGACGAGCAGGTTTGTTTTAAAGCTGAATTTCCGAAACGATTTAAAAAAATATTTCCTTCTAAAATTGCGGAATTAACTGCAATTACAAACTGCAATTAGGAAGTTCTAAAAATTTTTCTAGTGAAGAAACAGAACTGATATTGTGTATTAAAATTAATGATACTTCAAAAAAACTTAATCAATTGTTTTTGCTGAGTTACTAACCAAATGGGTTAACTCTTTTAGTTCTTTTTCTGTTAAATAACGCCATTGACCTACCGGAATGTCTAAATTTACATTCATAATTCTTATTCGCTTTAGTTTGGTTACTTTATAACCTAAGTATTCACACATTCTTCGAATTTGTCTGTTGAGGCCTTGAGTAAGAATTATTCTAAATTGAAATTTACTAAGTTGTTCTACTTCACATTTACGTGTAACAGTATCTAAAATAGGAACACCATTGCCCATTTTTTTTATAAAATCTTTGGTAATGGGTTTGTTTACATCTACAATGTATTCTTTTCCATGATTATTTCTTGAACGAAGAATTTTATTGACAATATCACCATCATTAGTTAAAAAAATTAGTCCTTCACTGGGTTTATCTAATCTTCCGATAGGAAAAATTCTGGTAGGGTAATTAATATAATCGATAATATTGTCTTTTTCTACTCGAGTATCTGTAGTACAAACAATGCCAACAGGCTTGTTAAACGCAATATAAACGGGTTTATCTTTAGGTTTAGAGATTAATTCTCCATTTACCTTAACTTCATCATTAGGCATAATTTTGGTTCCTAATTCGGGTACTTTTCCGTTTATAGTAACACGACCTTCGTTTATTAATTTGTCGGCTGCTCTTCTTGAGCAATAACCAACTTCGCTAAGGTATTTGTTTATGCGTTTTCCTGAGTTTTCCATAAATTAAAGATTAAAAAAGGCCTTAAATTTTGGTATTCTTATTTGCTAAAGATAATAAACTTAGTGGTGAGACTAAAAAAAACCCATTGAACAAAAGTCAATGGGCTTATAATAATTAGTAAGGATTTGTTATTATGAGAATAACTTTTCCATTTTTTCTTGTTCTTCGGCAGCCAATTGGGCATCCACTAAAATTCTTCCACTATGCTCATCAGTAGTAATTTTTTTACGTGTAGCAATTTCAACAATTTGTTGTGGAGGAATAGTAAAGAAAGAACCACCAGAAGCACCTCTTTCAACAGGTACAACAGCTAAACCGTTTTTAACGTTATTTCTAATTCTTTTATAGGCATTTAAAAGACGTTCGTCAATTAATTTACTAAACTCATTAAATTTTTCACCTAACGTTTTTTCTTCTTTTTCTGTTTCAGCTAAAATGTCGTTTAATTCGCCTTTTTTATGCTTTAAGTGTGTTTCTTTTTCTTTTAACTTTTCTTTAGCAGCTTCTATAATTTCATTTTTGTGAGCAATTTTAGCAGAAAATTCTTTGATGTGTTTTTCTGCTAACTCTATTTCTAGTTCTTGAAATTCAATTTCTTTACTTATAGAATCAAACTCTCTGTTATTTCTAACATTTTTTTGTTGCGTTGTATATTTTTTGATAAGGGTCTTAGCCTCTTCAATTGTGTTTTTTCTATTTTTAATGCTCGTCTCTAAATTTTCAATTTCATTATTGAAATTGTTGAGTCTTGTATTTAAACCTTCAATTTCATCTTCTAAATCTTCAACTTCTAATGGTAATTCACCACGCATATTCTTAATTTCATCAATTCTAGAATCAATCAATTGTAAATCGTATAAAGCTCTTAATTTATCTTCTACGGTTAATTCTTTTTTTGCCATTTTTTATATGTAATTGATAGGATTTGTATTTGTTTCTGATAAAACGATTGCAAAATTACGGAATTTTTTTGTAAGATAATCTACCAAAAGATTTTTTGTGAATTGTTCACTCTCATAATGACCAATATCAGCCAAAACAATCTGATTTTCAGCTTTGTAAAAATCGTGATATTTAAAATCTGCAGAAATGTAAATGTCTGCATTTGAGCGTTTTGCAGCATTTATAGCAAAACTACCTGAACCACCTAATAGAGCTACTTTCTTTATTGGCTTGTTTAATAATTTTGAATGTCTAATCGCTTTTAAATGAAAAGTTTCTTTTAATATACTTAAAAAAGTAGCTTCATTGATAGCTTCAGAAAGCTCACCAACCATGCCCATACCAATATTCTGATGCGAATTATCTGTGGTAATAATGTCGTAAGCTACTTCTTCATAAGGATGATTCTCTAAAAGAGCATTTAAAACTTTATTTTGTAAGTGCTTTTCAAAAATAACACTGATATAGGTTTCTTTTTCTTGCTGTAAAACCCCTTTTTTTCCTATGGTAGGATTTGAAGCTTCATTGCCTTTATAGGTTCCTAACCCTTTCATATTATAACTACAATTGTTGTAATTGCCAATTGCACCTGCTCCTGCATCAAATAGAGCTCGCCTCACGTTGTCGGCAGCATTATCTGGCACATAGGTAATTAATTTTTTGATAATGCCAGATTTTGGAAGTAAAATTTTAGTGTTTGTTAATTTTAACTTTTCAGCCATCATTGCTGAAACTCCTTTGATAGAATTATCTAAGGCTGTATGCATGCTGTAAATGGCAATATCATTTTTAATAGCTTTTAAAACTACTCGCTCAACATAAGTGTTACCATTTATTTTTTTTAATCCAGAAAATACAATAGGGTGGAAACTAACAATTAAGTTACAATTTTTAGCAATGGCCTCGTCAACTACGGTTTCTAATGTATCTAAAGTAACTAATACCCCAGTTACTTCAGTACTGTAATTGCCAATAAGAAGGCCAACATTATCAAAGTCTTCAACATATTGTAATGGAGCAATTTCTTCTAGATACGTTGTAATGTCTTTTATAGTCATTATAAATAGGTTTCAAGTAATGTGATTTAAGATTCAAATTTAATGAATTAAGGTGAAAATTAGTGGTTTTAAAATGAAACACATAACTCATGTTTAAATTTTTGATTATTTTTGAGTTTAGCCAATATGATTAAGAAAACTGAACATTGTCTTTTATGTGAGCATCAACAAAATAATTTTATGTCAGGTGTTTACTGTGGTATTACACAAAAAAAACCTGAATTTGATAAAACTTGCGATAGTATAAAATTTGATAAAGTTTTAGAAGAAAAAATTTTAGAAAATAATATTGAGTTAAAGTTAGTTGAACTGACAAAGGTTGATACTATAGGTCATTTTATTATTTTTCTCTCTATTGGTATTGCATGCTTGTTTTTGGGAATATTTTTGGTTGATACATATTGGTTAAAATTTATGGAAGATCCATACATTCATGGGCGTTATAGTTTGGCGGTTATGATTGTAATTTTAGCTATTGGAGTAGGAATAATTATATTCGCTACAGCACCAGTAAATTTATATCTTAGAAAATATAAGATAGCAAAATTGAAAAAGAAAAAATTAGATGATATACTTAAAGTATATAATTTAACATATAATATTAACTTATCATTCCAAAAGAAATGGCCAGATATGTTAGAGGTCACTAAAGACCTAAAGATATATACTATAGCTAAAAAAGGCAAGCATATTATTTAAAAAAGGTTTTGGACTTTTCCCAAATCACGTCCATTTCAGCTAAGGTCATATCAGAAAGTTCTTTCCCTTCTTTTTTGGCAGCATTTTCTAAAAATTGAAATCGTTTTATAAATTTTTTATTGGTTTTTTCTAAGGCATTTTCCGGGTTTACCTTGATAAAACGAGCGTAATTAATTAATGAAAAAAGCACATCGCCAAATTCACTTTCAATAGCATTGGTATTACCTTTTTTTATTTCAGTTTCTAGTTCTAAAATTTCTTCTTTTACTTTGTCAAAAACCTGATGTGGCTCTTCCCAGTCAAAACCAACACCAGCTACTTTATCTTGTATTCTATTGGCTTTTACTACGGCAGGTAAACTTTTAGGTACACCTTCTAAAACACTTTTATTACCTTCTTTAAGTTTAAGTTTTTCCCAGTTCTCTTTTACTTCTTTTTCATCTTTTACATCAATGTCTCCGTAAATATGAGGATGTCTATGAATCAGTTTATCTGAAATACTATTGGCCACATCGGCAATATCAAAGGCGTCGGTTTCAGATCCAATTTTTGCATAAAAAACAATATGAAGCAAAAGATCACCTAATTCTTTTTTTACTTCTTGTAAATCATTATCAAGAATGGCATCTCCTAATTCGTACGTTTCTTCTATGGTTAAATGCCGTAATGATTGTATCGTTTGTTTTTTATCCCAAGGGCATTTTTCACGGAGCTCATCCATAATGTCCAATAAACGATTAAATGCTGCTAATTGTTCTTTTCTAGACAAAATTATTTAATTTTTAAATTACTGATATTTTTGAATTCACAGCAACTTTATACGTTTAATTAAAAATACGCCAACTCAATTCTATTTGTATTAAATACGCGGTTATATTTACCAAATCAGAGCAACGGAAACCAGTTCACATAAAGCTATTCTTCTTCGCTAGAAGCTCCTTCTTTTATAGTAGAAAAATCAAACTCAGCTAAGGCAAGTACGTTATACCATTGAATTACTTTTTTAATATTAGAAGTGTAAACCCTTTCTTCATCATAATTAGGTAAAACTTCGCTAAAAAATGCTTTTAGTTTATCATTACTTTCTTTGTGGCTTAATGCTTCTTTATTGTTTAATTTTTCAGCAATAGTTTTAAATACCTCTCTTAATGGTACTTCATCATCGTATGTATAAATGGCTATATCATTTAACACACTTACATTTTGCATGGCATTAATAGGAATTCTTTTTTTATCGGTTAGTGATTGTACTAGCAATCCACCTTTGGTTTGAGATACAATTTGATACAATCCTGGTTTACCAGTAATGGCAACAATTTTTTCTAAAGTCATATAAAATTTATTTTTTTGGGAATCTCATTCTGTAATCAACATCGATATTTCCCTTACTTATGTTATTTAATTTCTTTTTTAGTAATCTTTTCTTTAATGAAGAGAGTTTGTCTGTAAATAAAATGCCTTCAATATGATCGTACTCATGCTGAACTACTCGAGCCGCTAATCCATCAAGATTTTCAGTATGTTTTTTGAAGTTTTCATCAAAATATTCAATTGTTAATCTTTCATTTCTAAAAACATCCTCGTTAATATTAGGAATACTTAAACAGCCTTCAGCAAATGCCCATTCGTTACCTTCTTCACTTATAATTTTTGCATTTATAAATACTTTTTTAAAGTTTTTTAAGAAATTTTGTTCTTCTATAGACAACTCATCATCTTCACTAAAAGGAGAAGTGTCAACAATAAATAATCGAATTGCTTTTCCAATTTGAGGAGCTGCTAACCCAACACCACGAGCATTTTTCATAGTGTCTTTCATATTTTGTATAAGCTCACTTAAATTAGGATAATCTTTATCTATTTCTTCACCTATTTTTCTCAAAACAGGATCTCCATATGCAACTATTGGTAATACCATTTGTAAATTTAATTTTTGAGGTTGTAAAGATACGATTGTAAAATAATTGTTGCACTAATTTCGTCAATTAATGCTTTATTTTGTCGTTGTTTTTTTTTGAGACCGCTGTCAATCATCGTTTGAAACGCCATTTTAGAAGTAAAACGTTCGTCAATTCTCTTAATAGGAATGGAAGGATACAACTTTACCAATCTATTTATAAAAGGAATAATGAGAGCTTCACTTTCAGAAACCTGATTGTTCATTTGTTTGGGTTCTCCAATTAAAAAAAGTTCTACTTTTTCTTTCTTTAAATAATCTGCTAAAAAGTCAAAAAAGTTATGAGTAGCAACGGTTGTAAGACCAGAAGCAATTAGTTGTAGTTCGTCAGTAACGGCAATTCCTGTTCTTTTTTTACCAAAATCTATTGCTAATATACGAGCCATGTTCCAGGTTAAATTTTATACAAAAATAGCGTTTATGTTATAAACGATTAAAATGATGTCGATTTTAAATGAACGGCTTATATTTGCCTTAATAAATGTGTATTTAGTTACATTGTATTTTGTTAAAAGAATATTGAAGTTAATGTATTGATTTATATCACTTTACACGGAAGTGTTGGTAATAAAGTAATTATATAGAAAAAATTAAATATTTAAGAAGAAGAAATGACTGAATTAAAAAAAAATATTGAAGCTGCTTGGGATAATCGAGATCTGCTAAAAGAAGAGTCTACACAAAAAACAATAAGAGAAGTAGTTACACTATTGGATGAAGGAAAATTACGTGTAGCAGAACCAACTTCAACAGGGTGGCAAGTTAACGAATGGGTTAAAAAGGCGGTAGTTTTGTATTTCCCAATTCAAAATATGGAAGTTTTAGAAGCTGGTATTTTCGAGTATCATGATAAAATTCCTTTAAAAAGAGGGTATAAAGAAAAAGAAATTAGAGTTGTGCCAAATGCTGTTGCACGTCATGGAGCTTATATTTCTAAAGGAACAATATTAATGCCTAGTTATGTAAATATTGGAGCTTATGTAGATGAAGGAACTATGGTAGATACATGGGCTACAGTTGGTAGTTGTGCTCAAATTGGTAAAAATGTACATTTAAGTGGAGGGGTAGGTATTGGTGGTGTATTAGAACCATTACAAGCAGCTCCAGTTATTATAGAAGATGATTGTTTTATTGGGTCTAGATGTATTGTAGTAGAAGGAGTTCGTGTAGAGAAGGAAGCTGTTTTAGGGGCAAATGTAGTACTAACAATGAGTACTAAAATTATTGATGTTACAGGTGATAAACCTATAATTTCTAAAGGTATTGTTCCTGCCGGGTCTGTGGTAATTCCAGGAAGTTATACTAAATCTTTTAAAGCAGGTGATTATAATGTGCCTTGTGCTTTAATAATAGGAAAAAGAAAAGAAAGTACTAATAAAAAAACTTCTTTAAATGATGCTTTACGCGAATATGATGTAGCTGTATAAAAAGTTTGATGAGCATTTAGTAAGAAGTGTTTGTAAACTTTTTATGAAGAAAATACTAATTATTCAACAAAAAATGATTGGCGATGTACTAACCAGTACAATGTTATGTGCCTATGTTAAAAAGTATTTACCAGAGACGGAGATTCATTATTTAATAAATGAAAATACTGAAGGAGTTGTGGTAAATAATCCTAATATTGATAGGGTAGTATTTTTTAAGAAAGAATATAGGGATAGTAAATGGGCATTCTATCTTTTTTTAAAAAGTATTTCTAAAAATAAGTATGATGTTGTAATTGATGTATATGGAAAGATAGAGAGTGCATTAATTAGTTTGTTTTCAGGAGCTAATGTTAAAATTTCTCATTTTAAATGGTATTCGAGTTTTATTTATACTCATACTCTTAAACCTTTAAGAATTAAACATTCTTCTATGGGGCTTGCCATTGAACATCGGTTACAACTCTTAAAGCCTATTGTACCAGAATTTAATCCAGCTGAATTTCCTCCGAAAATATTTTTAACCGAAAGTGAAATTTTAGAAGCAAAATTAAGGTTG
Organism: Aureibaculum marinum; assembly: GCF_003813905.1. Classification (GTDB taxonomy): domain Bacteria; phylum Bacteroidota; class Bacteroidia; order Flavobacteriales; family Flavobacteriaceae; genus Aureibaculum; species Aureibaculum marinum. The sequence continues at coordinate 79,186 of NZ_RPFJ01000007.1, read as the reverse complement.
GAAAGTAAGGGTGTTTCTTTTTCAAAACCTCTTGTTATGATTAGTATTCTTGGTAGTAGTGAGATAAAATCATATCCTTTACAATATATGGCTGAGGTAATGGATGCAATTTCTAAAAAAGGAGAGGTTATTATTTTATTTAATTATATGCCCTCGCAGTTAAAATTGGCAGAAGAGTTATACGCGTTGTGTTCGCCTGAATTAAAAGCTAAAATTAGGTTCGATATTTTTGAACCTTCCCTACGGTCCTTTTTAGGAATACTATATCATTGTGATGCTCTAGTGGGTAATGAGGGAGGTGCAGTGAATATGGCAAAAGCACTTAATGTACCAACATTTAGTATCTTTTCTCCTTGGATAAAAAAAATTAGTTGGGAAACTTTTAATGCTAATAAAGCAAATATGGCGGTACATTTAAATGATTATTATCAGAATGAATCGATGTCAAAAAAACAATTAAAAAAAGCATCTCAAACCCTTTACTTAAAATTTAAACCGTCACTTTTTACTGAAAAACTTGACTCTTTTTTAAAAACAAATGTTTTTGTAAACAATTAAAGATATTATTTTACTTAGCGTGATTGAATGGTTTTAGATTTGCTTTTAACGACTTTTTTTTAGCCAGCGTTTAAATCGTTTTTTACGATAAAATTTATATTGAAATTTTATCGTGTAAAACCACATTTTTTCATAAACTAAATCAAAAGGTTTGTTGTATAATTTAGCATATTCTTTACTCATTATTTCAATCATTTCTTTTTTTGGAGTTAAGCGTGAAAAATTTTTCATTCGCTCTTCAAAAGATAACTCTTTAAATTTCATTCTGTTTAAATCTACCAAATAAAAATGATAGGTGTTTTGATCTTTAACAATGAGAGTGTTTCCGGGTGAATGATCTAAAAATAATACACCTTTTTGATGTAGTTCAAAAGTAAATCTAGTAAAGGCTTTTAAAATATTTTCATAATTTGGGTAATCAGGTTGGTGTATCAATTCCCTATAGGTTAAATCGTAATCTAAAAATTCACAGATATAGAAACTTTTTTGCAATCCAAACCAAGAAAAGTTTTCAAGATAAGCAATGGGTGTTGGAGTATTAATTTTTAATTCAGAAAGTTTATTAGCATATTCAAAAGATCTTTTGGCTTTCGATTTTCTAAAATATTTATAAACAATCTGATTTATTAAAATTGGAATTTTAAAGGATTTAACAACAATTTTTAACGTAGGAAGGTCAATTTTTTTTACACTATTTCTATTTCCAGTACCAAAACCAACATCAAAAGAATTGAAATTTGAAATAATTTCATCTAAGTCAGTTTGTAATGATTTGAATTGTTGGTTTATATGAAAATTCATTTGGCAAAAATAGTAACTATAGCTGTTAAACCTGTTTTAAAAAGAATAAAATTTTAATTTGTATATTGTTGTTAAATTATAGAGAATTTTAATTGAAAAACGTCACCTTTTAGAGTTGGTATTGAGTTGTTACTTTAACTATTTTAATAGTTTTTTTATGCATCACAAATTAAGAAATACCTTTTATACATGTTAAAAATTGTTATAATTTTTCAATTCCAAAAGGAGTTTTTATCACTTTGCTATTTCTTGTATTTTCTCTTATTTTTAAGTTTTTATTAATAGATTCTTTTGTTTTATATCCTCTAGGGTGGTCTAAATGAATTACTACAGCACTATATCTAATCTGTTTAGATTTTAAACCTAAATTTACAAGACGTTCGCCTAATTCTCTGTCTTGTCCTCCATATTGCATGCGTTCGTCAAATCCATTAACTGTTAATATATCTTTTTTCCAACCAGATGCATTGTGCCCATTCCATGTTGCTTTTGTTGGAGTTATCGAATTAAGTAATTTTGCTTTAGAACCTTTTGAATTCAACTTATTGTTTTTAAAGGAAGATTTTAGTCCTTTAGATTTTAACCATTTTAAATCAAAGCATTCACCTTTTTCTATAGATTCTTTTGTTATAATTTTTGAGATGCTCATGGGTAACATAAAGTAACCTCCAGAAAGAAAATAACCATCTTCTTTGTGGTGATGGTGAGTTTCTACAAAATCTTTTCTTGGAATACAATCTCCATCTGACATGATTATATAATCGCAACTACAATTGACAATAGCTTTATTTAAAATTTGTGATTTTTGAAATCCATTATCTTCATGCCATACGTGTTTTATAGGGTATTTAGCAATTTTTTTAAAATTTTCAATTAATTCTTTAGTAGATGCTCTAGAACCATCATCAGCAATAACAACTTCAAAATTATTTAGGGTTTGATAATTATAACCATACAACACTAATTCTAAATACGCTTCTGAATTATAGGTACTTATTATAATAGATATGTCTTTCATTTTGTAAACTTAATAATATGAGGCTAATTTACATATCTTTGTTAGATATTATAAAATATTACTTGCTAAAAAGTGATCAGGTTAAAATTAGTTATTCTTAAACTGTTGTGTTGCCCAGTAAAGTTGTTTTAAAATACATACTATAATTTAGAGTTTTGTAGAATAAAATACCTCAGTCACTATTAACTATTACTATTTTGAAAGAAGTTTTCTTAGAATCACACAATGTAAAAAATTTATACTTTGGCTTTGGGCAATTCAATTATCATTTGATAAAAGGGTTGTATGCAGCTAAAGCTAAAGATTTAAAAATAATACTTCATGCCAAAGATACGGGAGCTTTAAAAACTGAATTTGGTGATTATTTTAAGTATAAAAAATACTTTTCATTTAGGCGATATAACCAATTTGCAATTAGAAAAAAATATGATTTATGGCATTCTCTTAATCAAAATATTGTTATAGAACCTTATTATGATATTCCTTATATATTAACTGTACATGATGTTAATTTTGTGCATGAAGTGTCAAGTGATATGAATCATATTCGTAATATAAGGTTTAAAGAAAAATTAGCAAGATCTAATGCTATAGTTTACATTTCTAATTTCGCAAAAGAAGCTACACATAACTATTTTGATGTTCCGAATGTACCTGAATATGTTATTTATAATGGTAATACAATAGGTAAAGTTGATATTCCAGAAAATTATAAACCTAATAATGTTGTTTTAAAAAATCCATTTTTATTTACCATTGGAGAAATAAATGAACGTAAAAACTTTCATACTTTAGTTGAAATGTTGCAATTTTTACCAAAAATAAATTTAATAATATCGGGCAAAAATTCAACGGAATATGCAGAAACAATTCAAAAATTAATTGCCAAATATAAATTAGAAAACCGAGTGTATGTAACGGGTAAAATATCTGAAAAAGATAAATATTATTATTTACAGAACTGTTTGGCTTTTGTATTTCCATCTTTACGTGAAGGCTTTGGTATTCCTCCTATAGAGGCTATGAGTTTTGGAAAACCTGTGTTTTTGGCTCATAAAACATCGTTACCTGAAATTGGTGGTGATTATGCATTTTATTGGGAACATTTTGATCCAAAATACATGGCAGATGTCTTTACAAAAGGAATGGATATTTTTGAAAATAATAGAGAAGATTACGAACTCAACTATAAAAAACGAGCATCTAATTTTAGTTGGAATACAGCAGCATCTGAATATTTAGAAGTTTATAGACAAGTTTTAAACAACACAACAACAGTTAAATAGATTTTTAGCCAACCAACCAACTATTTAAATCGAAATACAAAAAAGTTAACTTAAACATTTTTTTTCCGTTTGGTACATGATTCCTATTTTTTTGAGATTCATTTACCTTAATATGATTTTTACCTAATAATTCTGGAATATCATTTAAGGCAAATGAAACTTTGTTTTTATGTGGTAATTCATGAAAATCTAATAAATGTTTTTTGGTAACTCTTTCTCGATCACAAATTTTAAAATAATAATTATCAAAATTTTTCTCTTCTAGCATTCTTGATGTTCTACGCGTCCATTTTGTTCTAGCTTCATCAATACTATCGTAATGAGTAAAATGAATTTCAATATCACCAAGTAAAGCTAATGGATATGTTATTGGTCTATCTGGGTATTTAGACGATTCTACAAATTTTAGTTCTTTACGGATGTAATAATGAAAGTTAGAAAGTAATTTTAAATAACAAGGTCCATATAAAAACAATCCTATAAAAGGAGAATTATAGGGTCTTTTGTACCATTTATAAACCTCTCCTCCCCAACAATTATTAGAGATAATAACAAAATTTTTATCTCCTAAACGGTCTATATCTTTTTTAGAATAAAAACTTTCAAATATCTTTCGTGTTTTGCGTTTTGCGAAAACCTTTATTTTTTTAACCATATACTACAAGAAAAATAAGGATTGTAAAAGCATTTCAAATCGGTAAAATATTTCAAATTGATGCTTCTAATTTTACCAATAATACAAAAATTTATACAATGTGTAAAACTAATACTAACTTTGCATTTAAAATTATGATGGAAGCAGAACTACAAAAAACACTACACGTTTTAAAACAAGGCGGATTAATAGTTTATCCAACAGACACTGTTTGGGGTATAGGCTGTGATGCTACAAATAAAACTGCTGTTGCTAAAATTTTTAAAATCAAAGAACGTGAAGAGAGTAAAAGTTTAGTTATTCTTGTAGATGGAATAGAAATGCTTAAAAATTATATAGCACAATTTCCAAATCAGGTTGATAAAATACTTAGTAGCTCAAATAGGCCAACTACCATTGTGTATAGCAATCCTAAAGGGTTGGCAAAAAACGCAATAGCTCATGACAATACAATTGCTATTAGAATTGTAAATCATAATTTTTGTAAAACATTAATTGCTAAATTCGGAAAACCAATTGTTTCTACTTCTGCAAATATTAGCAATTTTTCTACCCCTAAATCTTTTAAAGAAATTGACAAATCAATTTTGGAGGCTGTTGATTATGTGGTAAATTTGGATCGAGATAAAATAATGGATAAACCATCAAGAATTATCAAAATTTTAGAAGAGGGAACTTTGCAAATTATTCGAGATTGATAATTATAAATTAGTGTCATTAAAAAAGTGATTTTTCTAAAAGTACTTTAGTTTAAAAAGTTTCGACCAGAACGAAATAATAGTAAACAAATTAATACAATATAACATTGAATAACTACAAACAAGCTATAACATCAGATATATTTCAAATTATTTCAAACGCATCAGCACAATTAGGGTTAAAAAGTTATGTTATTGGAGGCTTTGTACGTGATTTCTTATTAAACAGAGATAGTGGTGCAAAAGATATTGATATTGTAACTGTTGGTAGTGGAATAGAATTGGCTAAAAAAGTAGCTCAATTAGTACCTAACACACCAAAAGTTCAAATATTTAAAACGTATGGTACTGCCATGCTTCGATTTGAAGATGTTGAGGTAGAATTTGTAGGGGCTAGAAAAGAAAGTTATGTTAAGGAGAGTAGAAATCCGGAAGTAGCAGAAGGTACATTACAAGACGACCAAAATAGACGTGATTTTACAATAAATGCAATGGCATTTAGTCTAAATAAAGAAAATTATGGAGATTTATTAGATCCATTTAATGGTTTAGAAGATTTAAAAAACGGAATTATTAGAACGCCGTTAAATCCAGATATTACGTATTCTGATGATCCTTTACGAATGATGCGAGCTATTCGATTTGCAACACAATTAAATTTTACAATTGAAAAAGAATCGTTAAGTGCTATTACTAAAAATGCTGCACGAATTGATATTATTACCAAAGAGCGTATTGTTGAAGAATTGCATAAAATTTTAATGTCAAAGAAACCATCTATTGGATTTAAACTTTTAGAAGACACTAACTTATTACAACGGTTTTTACCAGAATTAACAGCGTTAAAAGGTGTAGCAGAAGAGAAGGGGCAACGCCATAAAGACAATTTTTACCATACATTACAAGTGGTTGATAATATTTCAGAACATACAGATAATTTGTGGTTACGATGGACCGCTCTTTTACATGATATAGGGAAAGCACCAACCAAACGTTTTGATAAAAAAATAGGATGGACATTTCATGGGCATGAGTTTGTAGGCTCTAAGATGGTATATAAATTGTTTAAACGCCTAAAAATGCCATTGAATGAAAAAATGAAATACGTTCAGAAATTGGTATTGTTAAGTTCTAGACCTGTAATATTAGCAGAAGATGTAACAGATTCTGCAGTAAGACGATTAATTTTTGATGCAGGAGAAGATATTGACGATTTAATGACGCATTGCGAAGCAGATATTACAACACAAAATCCGAAAAAGAAGAAAAAATACCTCAATAATTTTAAAAAAGTACGTGAAAAAATAGCGGATGTAGAAGAACGTGACCAAGTACGTAATTTTCAACCTCCTATTACAGGCGAATTAATTATGGATACTTTTAATTTAAAGCCATGTAGGGAAATAGGTACTTTAAAAGAAGCTATTAAAGAAGCTATTTTAGAAGGTGATATAAAGAATGATTATGATGAAGCTTATGCATTTATGTTAAAAAAAGCTGAAGAAATGGGGTTAAAGAAAGGGTAATTATAGAGTCTTGTATTTTTAATCGTTTTTATATATCTTTAGTAATGTATAAACTATTGCGTTTATATAATTGTTGGGCAACAAGCTAAAAAATGAATAAAACTCTACAAACTGATTTATTAGAAATTGAATCTCTTCTTGAGCTTGTAAAAAAGCAAGGAATAGAATATTTAAACAAAATAGATGAGCGAAAAACTTCAGCAAATGTTCACAAAGCTGAATTAATAAATCTAGATTCAAAAGGTCTTGGTGCTCGTAATACTTTACAATTATTCAACGAAACGTTCGAACCTACAATAGTATCATCTTCTGGACCTAGATTCTGGGGTTATGTTATTGGTGGTTCTACACCAGCATCTATAATGGGAGATTGGTTAGCAACAATCTACGATCAGAATCCACAAGCAATAAATGGAGAAGGAGACATTTCTGCAAATATTGAATTAGAAACTATTCAATTAATTTTAGACCTATTTAATTTACCTAAATCTTTTGTTGGTGGTTTTGTAACAGGTGCTACTATGTCTAATTTTACGTGTTTAGCAGTAGCGAGACAGTGGTTTGGAAAAAATTATGGTAAAGATTTTGCAAAAGAAGGTATTACTGAAAAAATAAATGTCCTAACAGCGACACCACATTCTTCTGCTTTAAAATCACTTGCTTTATTAGGTATTGGCAGTAATAATATTATAAAAGTAAACACAATAGAAGGAAATAGAGAAGCCATTTCGATTGATGATTTAGAATCGAAAATAAAAACATTAAACGGTCAACCATTTATTCTTATATCAAGTGCAGGAACAGTAAATACGGTTGATTTTGATAATTTTAATGCCATAAAGAAACTAAAGAAAAAGTATAATTTTTGGTGGCACACAGATGCTGCTTTTGGTGGTTTTGCAGCTTGTTCAGATACTTATAATCATTTTGTAAAAGACTGGGGACATTCTGATAGTATAACTATTGATTGTCACAAATGGTTAAATGTACCCTATGAAAGTGCTGTGTTTTTAATAAAAGAAGAACATAGTTCATTACAAGTTGAAAGTTTTCAAAACTCTAATGCACCCTATCTTGGAAACCCAATGGAAAACTTTAATTATCTTAATTTTCTTCCTGAAAATTCAAGGCGTTTAAAGGCATTACCTGCTTGGTTTTCCTTAAGAGCCTATGGAAAAGAAGGGTATAAGAATATTGTAGAAAACGCAATTGATTTAGCAAAATATTTTGGAAGTAAAATAAAGGAGTCTGAAAACTTTAAGTTACTAGCACCAGTAAGGTTGAACAACATTGTTTTTAATATAAGTAACAATCGGAACAAAGAAAATATCGACAGTTTTTTAACCCAATTAAACAAAACGGGAAAAGTATTTATGACACCAACACTTTACAATGACCAAAAAGGAATTAGAGTATCATTTGTGAATTGGAGAACTACTAAAAATGATATCGAATTAGTCTTTAAAGAAATGAACCGAATAATAAACATAATTGAATAATGCCAACGTACAACAACGTTTCCTATAAAAAGCACTAGTCACTCACTTCAAGGTTGCTATTTTATTTTTAATTAGTTTGTATTGATAAATTGTTGACACATTTAATAATGACTATTAAACTTAGCATACAAAAAGGGGTGAATGATGTAGAGATTTGAGAAGCAAAAAAATTATTGATTATTAAGCTCAATAAGTATATTATAATTAATTTTATTCTATCTCAATTCTGTATTTTGTAAGTAATCCAACTATACCATCCTTAGCAAATTTAGCTCCTTTTATCTTGTTTTTTTCAGGATCAATAGTGTAATTATAAGCTGTTGTAAAATTGGCTTTTTCAAGGTTGGTATTTTCAAAGCTAGCATTTTCTAAATTGCAATTGTTAAATTGAACATTGACTATCTCAGCTAAAGAAAAATCTACTTCTTTTAAACTACAGTTGGTAAACTTTTGATTTTTTAATTTGCGTTGGTAAAAAGAAGCAAAATCTAATTGACAATTTTTAAATGTTGCTATCAATGTAAATTGGTTAGCAGTGTTAAATGGTAGGCCTAATAATTTGCAATTGGTAAATTGTACTCCATTAAAAATGGTTTCATAAATTTTAGCAGAACTTAAATCACAATCTATAAATTCACAATCAATAAAAGAAATAGAGGAGAGGTCTGTATTTGAAAATAAGCAATCAATAAAAGTACAATCTTCATATTCGTCTTTTAATAAAGGTTTATTGGTGTAATTTATTTTTTTAAAAGTTTGACTTTCTATCATAAATGTATATTATTTGTTATCAAATTAGAGTTTTGAATTTGACATTTTTTTTACAAATTGCAAACAAAGAAACTATAAACTAATTCTTTATTTTTTTCTCAATTCAAAAAGATCTTTCCGTCTATCTTTTAAGTTTTTTACACTACCAAATTGATGTAGTTCTCTTAACAAATCAATATCAACATCGGCTATTAAAATCATCTCAGAGTTTTGTGTAGCCTCTGCTTTTATACCATTTGTTGGAAAGGCAAAATCACAAGGTGTAAATACCATAGATTGAGCAAATTGAATGTCCATATTATGTACTTTTGGCAAATTACCAACACTACCAGCAATGGCTACATAGCACTCATTTTCAATAGCTCTGGCTTGTGCACAATTACGTACTCTCGAATAACCATTTTGAGTATCTGTTAAAAAAGGAACAAATAGAATATCCATACCTTCATCTGCTAATAACCTACTTAATTCGGGAAATTCAACATCATAACAAATTAAAATTCCTATTTTACCACAATCGGTGTCAAAGGTTTTTAATTGATTGCCACCAACCATTCCCCAAACTTTAGCTTCGTCAGGAGTTACATGTAGTTTTTCATAACGTTCAACAGTTCCATCTCTACGACATAAATAACCAACATTATATAACTTTTCATCTCTTACTTCTGGTAGGCTACCTGAAATAATATTAATATTATAAGAAATAGCCAAAGAAGAGAATTTCTGAATAATGGCATCTGTATACTTTGCCAACTCTCTAATAGCTTCTGGGGTTGGTAAGTGGTTGTTGTCAGCCATTAATGGGGCGTTAAAAAACTCTGGAAATAATGCAAAGTCTGAGCGATATCCTGATACAGCATCAATAAAAAATTCGGCTTGATGTAACAATTCATCTAAATTTTTATATGGACGCATTTGCCATTGAATAAGTCCTAACCTTACAATTTTTTTTACGATACTGGCCTTTTTTTGTTGTTTTTCAAAATAAATGTTGTCCCATTCCAACAGAACGGCATAAGCATCAGAATCTTTATCGTCTTCTAAATAGTTTTTTAAAATTTTAGTAGGATGAAAATCATTTGAAATTTGAAAATTCAAAACAGGATCTTGAATTTCTTTTTGTTTTACTTTAGTAAGATATTCTTTTGGTGTTAATTTATCTTTGTATTTATGATAATTAGGAATACGACCACCAAAAGCAATGCCTCTTAAATTCAAACGTTCGCAGAGTTCTTTTCTATAATCATAAAGCCTTCTACCCAAACGCATTCCTCTAAATTCAGGCTTAATAAATACTTCAATACCATATAAAACATCACCTTTATTGGTGTGTGTACTAAAGGTATAATTTCCTGTTAGTTCTTTATAGGTGTTTTTTTCATCAAATTGACCATAATCAATAATTATAGATAAGGCACAACCTGCAATCTGATTATTTATTTTTATTACTACTTGTCCTTCTGGAAAAAGTCTGATTAAGGTGTTGATTTGCGATTCTTTCCAATAACTATTAGGCATAGTAGTGTAAGAAGCAATCATTACTTCTTTAAGTTCTTGATAATCATCTAAACTTAAGTAGGTTAGCTCAATGTTTTCTATGTCTTGCATAGGAGATATTAAAGTTAGATTATTGTTTTTTTAATTGGATATTATATATTTCTACTAACTAAATATACCATTACAAAAAAATGTAGGGTATATTTTTACGCTCCTAAAGCAAATCAAATTATTAAGCAATGAGAGTTACACTGATTAATATTTTGAACGTAAAGAATCTTCTTAATCTATTTTAAAATATTTCTGGCGATAACTAATTTTTGTATTTCAGTTGTTCCTTCTCCAATAGTACACAATTTAGAATCTCTATAAAATTTTTCTACAGGAAATTCTTTAGTATAACCATAACCACCGTGAATTTGAACGGCCTCGTTTGCTGCTTTTACACAAACTTCAGAGGCATACATTTTTGCCATTGCACCTATTTTTGTAACACTTTTACCTGCATTTTTTAAATAAGCGGCTTTATGTAATAGTAATTCTGAGGCTTCAATTTCTGTAGCCATATCTGCTAATTTAAATGAAATACCTTGAAAAGAACTAATTGGTTTTCCAAATTGTACACGTTCTTTTGAATATTTTAGAGCAGCTTCATATGAACCTTTGGCAATACCTAAACTTAATGCACCTATAGAAATTCTACCGCCATCAAGTACTTTTAAGGCTTGTATAAATCCATTACCTTCTTCGCCTAATAAGTTATCTTTATGTACGCGACAATTGTCAAAAATAAGTTCAGCAGTTTCAGAAGCACGCATTCCTAATTTGTCTTCTTTTTTACCAGAAGTAAATCCTTTAGTTCCTTTTTCAATAACAAAAGCAGACATTCCGCGAGAATCTCCTTTATCTCCTGTTCGAGCAATTACCACAGCAACATCTCCACTAGCCCCATGTGTTATAAAGTTTTTGGCTCCATTTAAAACATAATAATCACCATCTTTTTTCGCAGTAGTATTCATTCCTCCAGCATCAGAACCTGTATTGTGTTCAGTAAGTCCCCAAGCACCAATCCATTCAGCAGAAGCTAATTTTGGTAACCATTTTTTCTTTTGAGCTTCATTACCAAAGTAGTTGATATGTCCACTACAAAGTGAATTGTGAGCCGCAATTGATAATCCTATAGAAGGATCTACTTTAGAAATTTCTTCAATAATAGCAATGTATTCGTGATATCCTAAGCCAGAACCTCCATACTCTTGTGGAATAAAAATCCCCATAAATCCCATTTCTCCAGCTTTTTTAAATAAGGATACTGGAAATGTTTGAGCTTCATCCCATTCCATGATGTATGGACGAATATATTTTTCAGCAAATTCTTTAGCCGCACTGGCTATATGTAATTGTTCTTCAGAATATTCAAAATTCATAGTATATGTATAAATGTATAATCGTGGATTATTTAATTATTCAATTGAGAGTTATAGCTGAAATATTCTATACTAATTGCAAAAAATGTAGTATCTAAACTGAAAATTCTAGTACTAATCTCAATTTATAAAAAAGACTTTTTGACTTTCATTTTAAGACAGTCAATAGAAGACTTATTTAGCCTCCAAATATAATGCTATTCTGTCAAAATTGTCTAAGGGGAAGTCGGGTATTTTTTTAAGTTCTTCTAAAGATTGTATTTCTGCAACCTGATCTCGGTATTCAAATATACTTTTGGTTAACTTATAATCAATATAAACAATAGATAATACTTCTTTAAATGTTGCTGTATTAACATTTAATTTTTTTATCTCTGGCTTAGAAAGTATTTTAAATTGTTTTAAAATTTTATCAGCAACTTCTTTATCTAAATAGTAAACTTCATATAATTGTTGTTCTATTAAAAAACCACCTAGTTTAGTTCTGTAGCTAATAATTCGTTGTGATAATTTTTCTCCTATACCATTTATGGATTGTAATTGTTTAGCCGTTACAGTATTTAAATCCTTAATTTTAATAGGGGTTTGGGTAGTTTTTATTGAAGTAATGTCTTCTTTTTTAGCAACGGTTTTATTTTTCTTGTTTTGCGGAATGTTTTTAGGAGTTTTAATCCAATCAGGAAATTTAAAATAGGGTGAAATTTCTGCTAATAAACTATCTGATATTTTTGTTACATCTTGAAACTCTTTGGCAGAGTTAATATACTTACCATCTGCTCTATGTTTTAGAATTCGATCAATTTCATCAACAGACATGCCGAGTTGATATCCTTTAAAATCAGTTATAAAGCTAGGGTTAAAGGGGTATATTTTTTTTGTACCATTGTTCTCTTTTTCAGCAGTTTTAATTTGTTTTAAAGAATCTATTTGTTTGTCAAACTTATTAAGTTCAATGTTATTTAATGAGGAGTTGTTTTCAAACAAGGGGATTATAAAAATAGATGTGAGTTGCAGAATAATGATGAGTAGAGCCAAAAAGAAAATCCCATTCCGTTGGCTTTTGTTAAACCAGAAATGGGACTTAAAATTATTCATTTATTATTTATTTTTTACATATGTTTTGTGATGTCTTCATGTCCGTCTTCTAGAGCTTCTTTTTTTATGTTAATAGCATCAATAAAACGTTTCATTTCTTCTCTTACTCTAGGGAATAAGAAAAACAATCCAATCATATTAGGAAAAACCAATGCTAGAATCATTGCATCAGAGAATTTAATAACGGCATCTAAAGTTGCAGCAGCTCCAATAACTATAAATACTAAGAATAATACTTTGTAAACGATATCAGCTGTTTTACCTCTTCCAAAAAGGTATTTCCAAGATTGTAACCCATAATATGACCAAGAAATCATTGTTGAAAAAGCAAATAATACTATAGCAATAGTTAATACATATGAAAATCCAGGGATAACAGAATCAAAAGCCATAGTAGTTAAGTCAACTCCGCCAACAGAAGTACCATCAGATTTTAACATAACACTACTTCCAGAATCTCCTGCAGCACCATATTCAAAAACACTTTGCATACTAGTACCATCCATATTAAAAAAGATAATTACCAAAGCAGTCATTGTACAGATAACTACCGTATCTATAAAAGGCTCTAAAAGAGCAACAACACCTTCAGACGCAGGATATTTTGTTTTAACGGCAGAGTGGGCTATAGCGGCTGATCCTGCACCAGCTTCATTAGAAAAAGCTGCACGCTGAAACCCAACTATTATTACCCCAACAATACCTCCAAGTCCGGCATAAGGATCAAATGCACCACTGATAATTATACTAAAAGCATCGCCGATATATGAAAAGTGAGCAAAAATTATAATAAGAGCAGCAAGAACATAAATACCAGCCATAAAAGGCACTATTTTTTCAGTAATTTTTGCAATTCGTTTAATTCCACCAATAATAACAATACCAACAAGAAAAGCTAGAATAACACCAATTATAAAACCTGATGCACCACCTTGAAATCCTATTAGAGACGATATTTGAACAGTTGCCTGATTAGATTGAAAAGCATTACCCCCCCCGAAAGACGCTCCTACACACAAAATTGCAAATAGACCTGCCAATACTTTACCAATAGCTCCAAAACCTTGTGCTTTTAGGCCTTTAGATAAATAATACATCGGTCCTCCATAAATAGTACCATCTTTACCAACATCTCTATATTTTACACCTAAAGTACATTCTACAAACTTGGTTGACATACCAATAAGTCCACAAACTATCATCCAAAATGTTGCTCCTGGCCCACCTAATGCTATGGCAACAGCAACACCTGCTATGTTTCCAAGACCAACAGTACCAGAAACGGCTGTTGCTAATGCTTGAAAGTGAGAAACTTCGCCATGAGCACTTTCATCTCTTATAGTATCTTTAATATCGTCAACATCTAAGGCTTCATCGTTATCATATAACTTATCAACCCCATGTTTTTCGATATCAACATACCTACCACGAACAGTATTGATGGCTGTTTTAAATCTAGTAATTGCAGGAAACTTAAAAGAAATTGTAAAAAATGTTGCTCCCAGAATTAATAATAATAATACTATTGGAACATTGTATTGGCCGATGGGTATTGAAGTTAAAATTAAGTTTTCCCACCATACTGCTTTTGGCATAAACCAATCATTAATACGTTCATCTAGTCCTTTTTCTTGAGCAAAAATTGCAATAGGAACAAAAAATAATAGCAAGGTTAGTAGCTTTTTATTCATCTTTTTTTATCTGTTTTTTAAGATTATATATATTATAAAAACTAATATAATTGGAACTTTCCAAATTAGTCAATTATGATATTTTATGAGTATCGGTGTTGATTTTGAATATTTATGCTGCAATATCCTAAAAAAAATGGAGTTAATGAAAAAATTGTACTTAAATATTAAATTAACATCATTACTAAGATATTAAAAGTTAAAAAATGCTTACCTTTTAGCATTAAATAACATCTGAATAAACTATGAATAAGAAAACTTTAGTAATAGGAGCTTCAACCAAGCCCAGCAGATATTCGTTCGTTGCAATAAAGCGATTATTAGAAAAATCAATTGAAGTAAAAGCTCTTGGTATACAACCAGGGTCAGTGGGACCAGTACCAATTGAAACAGGTAAACCAGATTTTGATAATATTGATACAGTAACCCTTTATTTAAATGCGAAAAACCAAACTGATTATTACGATTATGTTATTTCTTTAAATCCTAAACGTGTTATTTTTAATCCAGGTGCTGAAAATCAAGAGTTTTTAGAAAAGTTAGAAAAAAATAATATTAAAGCTGAAGAGGCTTGTACTTTAGTAATGTTATCTATAGATGGCTATTAATTTATTGATTAATAGTTAATTCTGTTGCAAAAGTTTTATTGTCAACCGTTATTATTTTGCCTTCTTTAGCAAGTACAACATTGTCAAAAACGGTTTCTGCTTCTTGTTTAAAAAGATCTAAATTGGTATATCTACTTGAAAAATGACCTAGTATTAATTGTTTAGAATTGGCTTTTTTGGCAATTTTACCTGCTTCTTCGGCGGTGGAGTGTTTTGTAGTAGCCGCTATTTCTTGTCGGTCTTTTAAAAAAGTAGACTCATGGTAAAGTAAGTCAACATTTTTTATAATAGTTGCAATTTCCGGTTTGTAAACAGTATCACTGCAAAAGGCATAACTTAATGGTTTATTTGGATCAAAAGTAAGCTCTTTATTCTCAATAATTGTACCGTTTTTTGTTACAAAATCTTTGCCATTTTTTAAGTTTTGATAATCACAAATTTCTATTTCTGGATTTTCCTTTATCGCATTGATATTTAATTTGCGTTCTCCTATTTTTTCTTTGAATAAAAATCCATTTGTATAAACACGATGTGTTAATGGTACAGTATAAACTTCTACTTTGTTATCGTCAAAAATAAGTTCGCTTTGGTCATTTTTAAGTTCGTGATAAATAATATCAAATTGTGGCCAAGAATTGCTAGTTTTTAATTGGAGTTGTATAATTTCTTTTAATCCAGTAGGTGCATAAATATGTAAATCGTTTTTACGATTTAACAGTCCAAAAGTAGAAATTAAACCTATTAACCCAAAAAAATGATCACCATGTAAATGTGAAATAAAAATATGGTTGATGTTAGAAAATTTAATTTTATATTTTCTAAGTTGTACTTGAGTGCCTTCACCACAATCTATCAAAAATCTCTTGTTATTTATTTCTAAATACTGAGATGTTGGATGTGCTGAGGTTCTAGGCGTGGCTGAATGACAACCCAATATAGTTAAGCTAATGCTCATTTAATAACAATACGTTTAGATTTTATTTCGGTATTGGTTTTAATTGAATAGATGTAAATTCCTGAATCTAGTTTATCTCTATAAAACGGTATAGAATTGGCACCAACTTTCGTTGTATATTTTTGAAAATGAACCACATTACCAATTAAATCCTTTACTGAAAATTCAATATCAAATACAGCATGAGCTTTAAATTTGACTTTAGTAGTAACACTAAAGGGATTGGGTGAGGCTACAATTTCACTAACCACAGCTACCGTATCTTGGGTAATGCTATTTTTTTCTAGCTGTTGAGCTAGAACAGATGAAGAAAGTGAAACCAATAAGATAAATAAAAGTAGTTTTTTTACCATACGCTATTTAAAGTTAAAATAATTTTTCCCATATTATATTTTTAAGCTAAAAGCCTAAATCTCGTTCTATATTTTCCATTTCTACTATATCCTTTGCTTCAACAAGCGTGGGTACAACATTCATTTCATCAGGTAAGATATCAGTCTCAATCTCATTTAAAACAATAACAAAAGACATGCCATTATTTCTCCATTCTTTAACAATCGGCAAAAATACTAAGATATTTTCTATATCTACCCTTTTAAGTTTAGAAAAATCGATAATTATATTCTCGTTTTTAAAGTTAGCATATTTTTTTGAAAAATCCGAATAAAAATCATCAATAGATAATTTTTCGATTTTAAAAATAGTTGCTAATTCAGTTTTTTCTACAATCATTTTTTTATTTGTTGAGCTAATAAGTAGATTACTGCCATTCTAATAGCAACTCCATTTTCTACTTGATTTAATATAATAGATTGATCAGAATCTGCTACATCACTTGTTATTTCAACGCCTCTGTTGATAGGCCCTGGATGCATTATTACAATTTTCTTGCCAAGACTATCTAATAAAGCCTTATCAATACCAAAAAGTTGGGTATATTCTCTAATTGATGGAAAATATTTAATATCCATTCGTTCATGTTGCACTCGTAATACGTTGGCAACATCACACCATTCTAATGCTTTTTTTAGATTGGTTTCAACTTCAACTCCTAAAGATGTAATAAATTTTGGAATTAGAGTTGTAGGTCCACAAATTTTAACTTTTGCTCCTTGTAATTGCAATGCAAATATGTTAGAAAGTGCAACTCTAGAGTGTAATATATCTCCAATGATTACAATTTTTTTACCTTTTACAGAACCCAATTTTTCTCTAATTGAATAGCTATCTAATAATGCTTGTGTGGGATGTTCGTGAGCTCCATCACCAGCATTTATAATTCTTGCATTTACATGTTTAGATAAAAACACACCTGCACCAACGTTTGGATGCCGCATTACTACTATATCAACTTTCATTGAAAGTATGTTATTTACTGTATCAATTAAAGTTTCACCTTTTTTAACTGATGATTGACCAGCAGAAAAATTGATAATGTCAGCAGAAAGTCTTTTCTCAGCCAATTCAAAAGATAATTTAGTTCTTGTACTATTTTCAAAAAATAAATTGGCAATAGTAATATCTCTTAATGAAGGTACCTTTTTTATGGGTCTATTAATTACTTCCTTAAAATGGTCTGCTGTTTCAAAAATTAAATTAATATCTTCTTTTTTGAGATATTTAATTCCTAACAGATGGTCTGTGCTTAAAGCTTTCATTCTAATTATTACTTAATAGATAAACGGCATCTTTTTTATCATTTTCTAGCCAAGAAACTTTTACTTTTTCAGAGTTAATTGCATCTACTTGTCTCCCTTTGTAATTTGGCTGAATAGGTAAATGTCTGCTAAATCTTCTATCAATTAACACTAGCAATTCAATAGATTCGGGACGTCCAAAAGATTGAATGGCTGTTAATGCAGATCTGACACTTCTTCCAGAAAATAATACATCATCAATGATAACTACATTCTTATCTTCTACAATAAAATCAATAGAAGTATTGCTTGCGGCTAAAGGCTCTTCTCTTCGTCTAAAATCATCACGATAGAACGTAATGTCCAATTGCCCCAATTTTATATTAGAAATTTTATAGTCGTTCTGCAAAATTTCAGTTAATCTATTCGCTAGAAAAATACCTCTAGGTTGTAAACCTATTAAAACCGTATTATTAAAATCATTATGATTTTCAATAAGTTGACAAGCCAAGCGGTGAAGTATAATGTGAATATCTTTAGCGTTAAGTAATGTCTTCTTTGCCATTAGAGCAGTATAAACCTTTGATTGTAGCACAAAAATACATTATTTTTTTATAAAAAAAACGGTTTATAACATGTTAATTATTTTGTTAACAACATTTGTGTTGTTTGTCTTATAAAAAAAGAGATTGCATTAATTTTAAATCTGTAAGAAAACCTGATTATATGCACGCATTTCAAAATGATGATGATGATGAAATACCATTATCTAAATTTGAATCAATGTTAAAAACAAATAGTGTATATTTTTTTGACTCAACAGAGTTCGAAGAAATAATTATACACTATATGAATGTTGGTAAAATGTCATTGGCTAAAAAGGCTTTAGATTTAGGCTTGAGACAACATCCTGATTCTGTTGCTTTAAAATTGGCTTATGTTGAAGTACTGTTGTATGAAGATAAAATAAATAAAGCTGAACAACTCTTGATGGAATTGGAGGAAATTGACCCTTTAAATGATCAAGTTTTTCTCCATAAAGCTTCATTATTATCTAAAAAAGACAAGCATAAGGAAGCCATTGTAGCTTTAAATCAAGCCCTTTTGTATACTGAAGATGAGGGTGATGTGTACTCGATGATTGGTATGGAATATTTGTACTTAGAAGATTTTGATACCGCAAGATTGCATTTTGCTAAATGCTTAGAGGTAGAGTTCGATGACTATTCGGCTTTATACAATGTAATTTATTGTTTTGATATGCTTGATCAGCACGAAGAAGCAATTGATTATTTGGTTGATTATATAAATAAAGATCCTTACAGTGAAATTGCTTGGCATCAATTAGGTCGTCAATACTTTATGATAAATAATTTTGTAGAAGCTTTAAAAGCTTTTGATTATTCTATTTTAATTGACGAATATTTTATCGGTGCATATCTTGAAAAAGCAAAAACGTTAGAAGAGTTAAAACGATACGAGGAAGCTATCGCTAATTATCAATTAACTATTAATTTAGAGGATGGTAGTTCTTTTACCTATCTTAGAATTGCTAATTGTTATGAGAAGATGGGAGAAGTTAAAAAAGCTTTAAAGTATTATAATATTACTGTTAAAGAAGATCCTTTGTTAGATAAAGGTTGGTTGGCTTTAACAGATTTATATATTAAAAATAAGAATTATCAAAAGGCTCTGTATTTTATTAATAAAGCCCTTTTAATTGATGATAGTAATAGTGTATATTGGTTGAGATATGCGGAAATTAATTTGAAATTAAACTTTTTTGAAGAAGCGATTAGAGGTTTTCAAAAATGTTTAGATTTAGAAGATTATGCTTTGGGTATTTTTATTGCTTTAACTGATGTATTGCATTTTATAGGTGAATTTAAAGACGCTATTGATGTATTATTAAAGGCTCGTGAATTTTATAATGATTTTGCTGAAATTGAATATAGATTGGCAGGGTTATATATACTTTCACAACAGGAGGTATTAGGACTAGAATTGTTAGAAAAAGCTCTAAAATTAGATTACGATTACCATTACATAATTAAAGAATTGTATCCTTCGGTTTTTGAATTAGAGGATGTTAAAATTTTAGTTGCAATTTCTTAAGCTTCTAATAATAGATGGTCCATTTTCCCATTTCTTTTTTAGTAGTGTAACTGTTGATTAACCATTGTAAGTTTTCTGGAACTTTCTGTTTGTAAACTAATAATACTGTGGGTTGAGCGGTAAGTTTATATAGTGATTTATATTCTTGGTCATTTTTAAGGTTAATAAGGTGTTTTTTCCAATTTAAATCTTGTTCAAATTGAGTTTCTCTGTTTAAAGATTCATGACCATCATATAAAGAAATAATAGATTTATTTAATCCAAATGCTATTGAAGGTTTACGGGTGTTGTAAACTAAAATTTCTCTATCATTTAAACGTTTCTGTTTTATAAAATCTGTTATTGGTTTTACCCCATTTACTTTTAATTCATTTTTATTAAATATTATAGAGCTACTTATTACCAATAACAGAGCAATTAGCAATGAGGTATAAATAGGTTTTTCTTTAGCGTTAATTTTTTTATTCCTATAAATTAGAATTATTGAAATAATTATTAAACCACTCGCTATAGATAAATAATAAGGAATATCCATGTCAAAATCTATAAAAGGGGCAATAATAAAAGTAAGTAGTATTAATCCTGAAAAAATGAGAATAATAGCATTCACATTTTTTACTTTATATATTTCAAGTTTTGTAAATAAGTGAGCGGTTAATATAGCCAATATACTATATAATGGTAATATGTATAAAATACGTTTGGAAGAGGAAATAGAAAAGAATAGTAGTGGTATTACTACTGCCATTAATAATGCAAAATGTAAGGTTTTTAACTTAAAAACTTTTTTTTGATCTTTTACAAGATAGAGTAGGGCTAAAAACCAAGGCAATCCAACCAGTGGAGCAAATGCTAAAAAATACCAAAATGGTTCTGTTCGACCAAAAGCATTTTTAGAAAATCTGTCTGCAGTTTGTTTGCCTAAAAAATAATCAATAAATGAAGAGTTTTGTACACCTAAGTAGATAAACCAAGAAGACGCAAGAGTTAAAAACAATGTCCATGCTAGTATGTGATGGATTGAAAAAGATGTTTTTGGTTTTTCTTTAGTATTATAAAATAATATAAAGAGTACAGGAACAATAAAAATAACTGGTCCTTTGGTTAAAAAACCTAAACTTAAACTTATGGTAAAAAAATACAACCATTTAAAAGATCCAGTTGTTCTATACTTAACCCAAGTATAAATACTGAGAAGAGCAAAAGTTGCTAAAAATGCATCTGTTGTTAAGTTTCTTGATGAAATTAACACTAGAGGGAAACTAAAATAAATAATTGACGCCCACAAGGCGGTTTTTTTAGTGTTGAATAATAAATTTGTTAGTTTGTAAACTAATATAAGTTGTATTAATACAGCGAGTTGTAAAAAAAAACGTGCTCCAAAAGCATTTATTCCAAATATTTTATAACCAAGTGCTGTAATTTGGTAGGTAAATGGAGGTTTGTGATAATGATGTACATCTAATAAATTTGGTTGTAAGTAATCTCCAGTAACATACATTGCTCTTGCAATTTCAGCATACCTTGCATCACTGCTTTCTATTACGCCATATGAGCCAACATTAATAAGTAATGCTATTGCTGCAATAATTAGAAATATGTTGAAATTAAAATTATCTTTCATTTTATTTTAAATTAAATAATGTGTTCTCGTCAATAGTGCATTTTAGCTCATTGGAGAATGTTTTAGTTAAGATTTTTACTTCGTTTGTTTTAAAAGTATGTAAATATTTCTACTATAAATAATAAAACCAAATAATTGCCCGATAAATAAAACAGGATCTCTTCTAATTATGGCATAACTTAAAATCATTAAAGAGCCTACAAGACTTAACATCCAAAATCCAAAAGGAAGCGTTGATTCTTTTATCCGTTCAGAATATAACCATTGATAAACAAATCGTAAAGTGAATATAACTTGACCTATACTTCCAAATAGTAATAACCAAAAAGGAATGTTTTCGTTTTTAAACAAACGTTCTATGTCTATTTGATTATTATTAAAAGAATAAGTAGCAATTAAAAAAGGAAAAGCAAGTAAAAAACCTCGTAAAAATTTTGGTAATTTTCTCCATGAACCTTGTAATTGCATATTTCTGATATAAATAAAATAAGTTAATGATTGTCCTAGCATTATGGCAAAATCGTCACGTAGCCATCCATAAATAAACAATAGAAATGAAGCAATTAAACTTAATTGCCAAAACAATTCAGGAGTTAAAACTTTTTTTACTTTTTCAGATTGAATCCATTGTAGTAACAATCTTGCAGAGAATAAAATTTGAGCTGCAAAACCTATAATATAAACAAAGTATTTGTATGAAAGCCAATCGCTCATGAATCGATTTTTGACTTTTCTATAGTATAATTAATATATCTACTTCGCATCCATCTATAAGCAAAAGTATCACGTAAAGCTTTTAAAGACCTGTTAAAAATATTAAATTTAGATTTACCTGCTATACGTTCAAAATGTTGAACTCTTAGTTGTTTGATTTTACCATTCTGAAGTAATATCAGTGCAGGAATAAAACGGTGCATTCCTTTAAAAAAAGGAATTTTTTTTGCTACATCGGTATGAATTACTTTTAAGGGGCAACCGGTATCAATTATGCCATCATTTATTAATCCTCGTCTAATGCTATTGGCAATTACAGACTGTATTTTTTTATTTAAAGTATCTTTTCGTTTACCTCTATACCCAATAACAGCTTGGTAATTATCAATTTCAGCTAATAAAAGATCAAAGTCGTATGGAGTTGTTTGTAAATCAGCATCAATATATCCTATTAATTCTGTTTTAATATGGTCAATTCCGGCTTTAATAGCAGCACTTAGGCCACAATTATTCTTAAATTTTAAATATTCAAAATCAGGATTTCCTTCACAAATTTCAGCAATTTTAGTAAAACTATTGTCTGTAGAACCATCATCAATAAAAAGTACTTTACTTTTAGTTTTACTTTTTGAAAAATAATCGGTAAATGTAGAGTATATCCTATCTAAATTGTCAATTTCATTATAAACGGGAATGATAATAGTCATTCGATATTGCATGTGATTCAAATTTTAGATAGATTGCAAATGTACAAATATTTGAAAACTACTTTAAAAAGAGATAAAAAAAATAGCTACAAACAATTTAACTATATTTGGAGCTAATTTTTAGAAATAGATGAAGAGAAGTTTAAAACAATATATTGGCATCACACTTAAAGGTGTAGCAATGGGTGCGGCAGATGTTGTTCCAGGTGTTTCAGGTGGTACAATTGCTTTTATATCAGGGATTTACGAAGAGTTGTTGGAGGCAATTAACAGTGTTAACTTTAACACTCTTAAGATTTTGAAAACAAAAGGTATAAAAGCAGCATGGAAATCTGTGAATGGTAATTTTTTGTTTTCATTATTATTAGGTGTTGGAATTAGCATTCTATCATTAGCAAAACTTATAAAATATTTATTAGAAAATGAACCTATATTGCTATGGTCTTTCTTTTTTGGATTAGTTTTGGCGAGTATCTTTTTTGTAGGTAAACAAATTAAGAACTGGAATGTTGGCACCATAATTATGTTATTTATTGGGGCTGTAGTAGCCTATTATATTACTACTTTACCACCCATGGGAGCTCATGATACGCCAGCGTGGTTTTTGTTTTTATCAGGAGCACTAGCCATTTGTGCTATGATTTTACCCGGAATTTCAGGAAGTTTTATTTTATTATTATTGGGGGCATATAAACCAGTAATTGAAGCTTTAAATCAAAAAGATATAAAAACATTAATCATAGTTGTAATTGGTGCAGTAGTTGGGTTGTTAACTTTTTCTAGAGTGTTAAAATGGCTTTTTAATAAATATAGAAATATTACTTTAGCAGTATTAACTGGTTTTATTGCCGGATCTTTAAATAAAATTTGGCCTTGGAAAGAAGTGCTTACATGGCGAGAGAATTCAAAAGGAGTTCTGGTACCTTTTATAGAAGAAAGCATTTCACCATTTAATTATAATGGAGATTCTCAATTAATAGGAGCTTTTGTTTTGGCAATTGTAGGAGTTGCAGTAATTTATGGATTAGAAAAATTTTCAAATGTGAAGGTTGGTTAAATGGCGAACGAGCGTACTTTTTCGGATAAAGTTTTCCTTTTTATTAAAGGATTAGCTATGGGGGCTGCAAATAAAGTGCCTGGAGTATCTGGCGGTATTGTGGCCTTTGTAGCAGGTTTTTACGAAGAGCTAATTTATTCGTTACAGAAAGTTAATGGTAAAGCATTAAAATTGCTTTTAAATGGTCGTTTTAAAAGTTTCTATCAATATACAAATGCTCAGTTTTTAACTTTAATTTTTGCAGGTAGTATATTTAGTTACTTCAGTGTTTCTCAAGTTCTTGATTATTTTATAAAAAATTATGAATTGTTTGTTTGGAGTGCATTTTTTGGCATGATAATCGGTTCAATTTATTATATCAGTAAACAAATTGAAAGCTGGTCTACAAAAAATATTATAGGTATTATTTTTGGTATTATTGTTGGGGTTGCTATAAGTTTTATGAACCCAGCAAAAGAAAATGACAATTTATTGTTTGTTTTTTTCTGCGGTATTATTGGTGTAACAGGTATGACTTTACCGGGTTTATCAGGCTCATTTATTTTAATACTATTAGGTAATTATGTATTGTTATTAGTTGATTCTGTTAATATGCTATACCAGACTATTGTTGATGTTTTTCAAGGGAATTTTGAGTTTTTAAAAGATGCTGTTAGAATGCGATATTTAAAAATTGTTACTGTTTTTGGAGCAGGATCAGTTTTTGGATTGGTATTTACGTCACAAATTTTAGCTTATGTTTTAAAAAGATGGCATCAGTTAGTAACAGCTATTATTATTGGATTTATAAGCGGTTCTTTAGGTATAGTTTGGCCTTGGAAACGTGCGGTATATAAATTAGATAATGGTAATTTTTTACTTGATTCTAAAGGTGAAAAAGTTATAGAAAATTATAAACGTTTTATTCCTAATTTTGCTGAAACAGAGACGTGGATTGCAATAACATTTGTTTTATTGGGAATTTCAATTGTTTTACTGATTGATTATTATGGAAAAAAATCTACAAATAAGGAAATTCGGGTTGATAGGTAAGAATATTTCCTATTCATTCTCTAGACATTATTTTACTAATAAATTTCAAGACCTGAAATTGAAAAATCATCAATATGTAAATTTTGATTTACAAGCGATTGACAATTTTTTAAAGATTAATTTGGAAGAAGTAAGTGGATTCAATGTCACAATTCCTTATAAGGAAAAAATTTTTCAGTTTTTAACAGAAGTTGATAATGTAGCTAAAGAAATAGGAGCTGTTAATACAATAAAAATTACTAATAATAATCAATTAATAGGATATAATACTGATTATTATGGATTTAGAGAATCTTTAAATCCTCTACTTAAACCACATCACACGAAAGCACTTGTACTTGGTACAGGAGGAGCATCTAAAGCCATTTTATATGTTCTTAAAGAGTTGAATATTACCTATTTAGTAGTTTCGAGATCTCCAAAAGATGGGCAAATATCCTACAAAGATATATCTGAAAAAGTAATAAATGATTATACTTTAATAATTAACAGTACGCCCTTAGGAACTTATCCTGATATTGATAAATGTCCAAATATTCCCTACAATTATCTTAGTGATAAACATTTACTATTTGATGTAATTTATAATCCAGAAAAATCTACATTTTTAAAAAAAGGTGAGCAAAAAGGTGCAACAATTATAAATGGGTTAAAAATGTTAGAATTACAAGCAGAAAAAGCATGGGAAATTTGGAATAAGTAGTAGTTTTTTTTCTCTTTTAGCTTTAAAAATATATTACGTTCCACTGTTTTTAACCTAGTGTTTTCTTGATGTCGCATAAATTTTTAACTTGTTAATAATTATTATTTTTCTTATTTTTAAGGTTGGTTGGTTTATTCAATTGTAAATCAGTGTGCTACGCAACCTTTGTGTTGTAAATGTATCTAAAATATAGAAAAATAGTTTTGTTAGTTGAAAAAGCTATTAGTATCTTTAAACACTTTTAATTTTAAAAGCGAACCTTAAACATTTAAAAAGATGTTAGACGAGAAATCAAATAATTCAGAAGTAGAGAATTTATCAAATGAAAACGTTGCTGAAAATGAAAATGTCCTAAAGAAAGAAGTAGTCATTAATGAAACTTCTAATAAACAGGATGCTGAATCAGCAGTTGAACCAAATAATGAAGAAGATATTACTTCCAAAGTTGTTGACGATAAAGAAGGTGAAAAGGAGGAAGAGTTAAAAGAAGAAGTTATATCTGAAAAGGATTTAAAAAGTGAAGATAATGATTCTGTTACAGTAGAAAAAGTTGAAACAGCTGAAAAACCACTAGTGTCTCAGATCGATAATGAAATAGAAGAGGTTAAAAAGAAGAAAACTAATTATGAAAAATTAGATTTAGAAGGGTTGGTAAGTGAACTTCAAAAATTAGTTAAAACAGGGTCTATAACTGAAATAAAAAGTGATGTTGATAGCATCAAAAAGAACTTTAATAAAAAATTTGGTCAACTTTTAGCTGAAAAAAAAGAAGCATTTATAGCTGAAGGAGGAAATGCAATTGATTTCTATTATAGTCCGGCTGTAAAATCTAACTATAATGATTTACTTTTTGAATACAAAACAAAGCGAGAAGCTTACTATGAAAATATAGCGAAAGAGCAAAAGGAAAATTTAGCAAAACGGTTAGAGTTAATTGAAGAATTGAAAGAACTTATTGAGAATGCTGACCCGTCAACCATGTATGGGTTATTTAAAAATCTTCGCGAGAGATGGCGTAGTATAGGTAAAATACCTAGTGCTCAATATAATGATACATGGCGTACGTATGAACATCATGTAGAACGTTTTTACGATCTTTTACATTTAAGTAATGATTTAAGAGATTTAGATTTTAAACATAATTTAGAAGAAAAAACAAAATTAGCAGAAAGGGCAGAAGAATTGGTTGAAATGTCTGATTTAAATGCTGCATTTAAAGAATTGCAAGTTTTACATAGGTTGTGGAAAGAAGAAGTAGGACCTGTAGCTAGAGAACATCGTGAAGAAATTTGGGAGCGTTTTAGTAATGCTACCAAAAAAATACATGAGAGAAGGCATGAACATCAAAAAGAATTAGAATCAAAGTATGAAGAAAATGTAGAAAAGAAAAAAGAGGTTATTGAAAAAATTAGAAATTTAATTGATAATGCTAGTAGTAGCTCTCATAAATATTGGCAACAAAAAATAAAAGAATTAGAAGCATTAAGGCAGCAATTCTTTAAAATTGGAAAAGTACCAAAGAGTCAAAATGATAAAATTTGGAATGCATTTAAAGAAGCTACTCGTAATTTTAATAGGCAAAAAAATTCGTATTATAAAAATGTAAAAATTGAGCAACATAATAATCTCAAAAAGAAGAAAGCATTAGTAGAAAAAGCTGAATCTTTAAAAGATAGTGAAGATTTTGATACTACTACAGATATAATGAAACAAATTCAAGCAGAATGGAAAACAATTGGCCATGTGCCAAGAAAATATTCCGATAAAATTTGGAAGCAATTTAAAGATGCATGTAATTATTACTTTGATAGGTTACATGGCAAACAAGATGAAGCAAATAAAGAGCAAATAGAAGCTTTTAATAAAAAGAAAGAATTACTAGAAAACTTAAAAAGCCAAACTGACAAAAATGAATCTTTGAGTTTAGAGGTTATTAATTCCTATATTGAGGATTGGAATAAACAGGAAACTTTACCACATAATATGCAGCATGTTGAGGCCAAGTTTCAAAAAGTAATAAATTCTTTATATGGAAAGTTAGATATGGATGAAAAGGAAATCGCCATGTTAAAATTTAAAAATATGGTTGATAATTATGTAGAAACTAACAATTATAGAAAACTTGATAATGAGCAATTATTTGTAAGAAAAAAGATAGATGAAATTACACGAGAAATTCAACAATTGGAAAACAATATGGGCTTCTTTGCAAATACAGATTCTGATAATCCACTTTTAAAAGGAGTTCAGAATAATATTAAAAATTATAATGATCAATTAGAATTGTGGAAAACTAAACTAGAGTATATAACATCATTAGATTATTAGTAGTTTTTTTCTAAATCAATTTTCATCGTAATAATTTATGACTTTTATTTTATAAAATATTACGATGAAAATTTAAAAGTAAAGTTTCTTTTTTTTTCTATTACCATCTGATAATTACACTACCCCAGGTAAAACCACTACCGAAGGCTGCAAGTACAACCAAATCGTTATCTTTTATTTTTCCTTTTTCGTAAGCTTCTGTTAAGGCAATTATAATTGAGGCAGCAGTTGTATTACCATAATTCATAATATTATTATAAACCTGTTCATCCTTTAATTGAAATTTCTTTTGAATAAACTGAGAGATTCTTAAGTTAGCTTGATGAGGTATAAGCATATCAATATCAGAAGGGGATAGGTTATTGGTTTTTAACCCCTCCATGATTACTTCACTAAACCGAACAACTGCATTTTTAAACACAAAAGTACCATCCATATATGGAAAATAAGAAGTGTCTTCTTCTGTTGAGGCTATAATTTCAGGAACCCAATGTTTTATACTTGGTGATTTTACAATTAATTTATCGGCATATTTACCTTCACTATGTAAATGAGAAGATAAAATACCCTTGTTATTGTCTTCGGTTCTTGACAACACGCAAGCTCCAGCACCGTCACCAAAAATTACTGATACACCTCGACCACGTGTAGTTTTATCTAACCCATTAGAGTGATATTCTGCACCAATTACCAAAATGTTTTTATACATTCCTGTTTTTATAAATTGGTCAGCAGTAGAAAGTGCATATATAAATCCAGAACATTGATTTCTAATATCTATGGCACCAACAGTTTTCATGTCTAACATAGCCTGAATTTGTACTCCACAGCCAGGAAAATAATAGTCAGGACTTAATGTTGCAAATACAATAAAATCGATATCATCTTTAGTTAACCCAGAACGTTCAATGGCTATTTTAGCTGCTTTAGCTCCCATAGTAGCTGAGGTGTCTTCACTGTTTTTAGGAATCCATCTACGTTCTTTTATACCAGTTCTTTCTTGTATCCACTCATCATTAGTGTCCATAATTTTAGAAAGATCATTATTAGTAACTACATTGTCAGGTACATAAAAGCCTAGTCCTGTTATTTTTGAATTGTACATTTTAGTAATCGTTTTAAAAAATGCAAGATAAGTAAAGATATCGAATGTCTAAAAAAACTCAATCATTTTTATTGTTCAAATTAGTAAGCTTATACCAATTAATAAGCCTTTTTAAGTTACCAATTTAGCGAGTAAAGTTGTCATTATAATTTTATGTGACTGACTTTGTCAATTAAGATTTGTTTTCTCTGACAAATTGGCATTTTTGTGAGAATGGTATTTTTTTTGACTACACCAAAGGAGTTCTATTTAAATTATAATTATTATTAACAAGTTTCTTACCTAACAGGTTATTCTTAGTGAAATTTAAGGTAAGAATAATACATAAAATCATAAAATTATGGCAAAAGGAAAAATTAATGTTTCAGTTGAAAACATATTTCCATTAATTAAAAAATTCTTGTATTCAGATCATGAGATTTTCTTAAGAGAGTTAATATCAAATGCTACAGATGCAACATTAAAGTTAAAACATCTTTCAACTATTGGTGAAGCTAAGGTAGATTATGGAGATCCTAAGATTGAAGTTAAAATTGATAAAGAAGGTAAGAAATTACATATTATCGATCAGGGTGTGGGGATGTCTAAAGAAGAGGTTGAAAAATATATAAATGAAGTTGCTTTTTCTGGAGCCGAAGAATTTTTAGAAAAATATAAAGATACAGCCAAAGATTCTGGAATTATTGGTCATTTTGGTTTAGGGTTTTATTCTGCTTTTATGGTTGCAGAAAAAGTTGAAATTATTACAAAATCTTATGTGGATGAAGAGTCTGCTGTTCATTGGACATGTGATGGTTCGCCAGAATTCGCATTGACTGAGGCTGATAAAAAAGATAGAGGAACAGAAATTATTCTTCATATTGCAGAAGATTCTACTGAATTTTTAGAAGAACATAGAATTAGAGAGTTGTTAGTTAAATACAACAAGTTTATGCCTGTTCCAATTAAGTTTGGTACTAAAGAAATAGATGATCCTGAGTTTGAACCTAAAACTATAAAAGACAAGGATGGTAAAGAAACTAAGGAACCACATAAAAAAATAACAGTTGATAATATTATTAATAATCCTAATCCTGCTTGGACTAAACAACCTTCAGATTTAAAGGATGAAGATTATAGTTCTTTTTATAGAGAATTGTATCCAATGCAATTTGAAGAACCTCTATTTAATATTCATTTAAATGTTGACTATCCTTTTAATTTAACAGGTATATTATATTTTCCTAAGTTAACTACCAATATAGATATACAAAAGGATAGGATACAATTGTATCAAAATCAGGTGTTTGTAACAGATAATGTAGAGGGTATTGTTCCTGAGTTTTTGCAGATGTTGCGTGGTGTAATAGATTCTCCAGACATTCCTTTAAATGTTTCTCGTAGTTATTTGCAAGCAGATGGTGCTGTAAAAAAGATATCAAGTTACATCACTAAAAAAGTAGCTGACAAATTACAATCTTTATTTAAAAATGATAGAGAAGGGTTCGAGAAAAAATGGAATGACATCAAAATTGTTATTGAATATGGAATGTTGTCAGAACCTAAGTTTTATGAAAAAGCATTTAAATTTGCGTTGTTTCCAACAGTTGATGATAGTTATTTTACTTTTGACGAATTGATAGAGAAAGTAAAACCTGCTCAGACAGATAAAGATAAAAATATTGTCTTATTATACGCAACTAATGCAGATGAACAACACAGTTATATTGAAGAAGCTAAAGAAAAAGGATATGAAGTGTTGTTGTTAGATTCTCCGATTGTTTCTCATTTAATACAAAAAATAGAAGGTGAAAATTCTGAATTGTCAGCAGAAAAACAACCAATAAAATTTGCTAGGGTTGATTCAGATTTTATTGATAACTTAATTAAAAAAGATGAGGATAAAGTTTCTAAACTGACTGAAGAAGAGCAAACTAAATTAAAAGAAATAGTAGAAGGTGTTGTTCCAAAAGAGTATACTGTACAATTAGAAGCTTTAGATTCTAATGCAAATCCTTTTGTTATCACTATACCAGAATTTATGAGAAGAATGAAAGAAATGAGTCAAACTGGTGGAGGTGGAATGATGGGAATGAGTAATTTCCCTGAAATGTATAATTTAGTTGTAAATACTAATAATGATTTGATGCAAAAAATTCTTAGAGCAAAAGGAAAAAAAGAAGAGTATGTAAATCAAGCATTAGATTTAGCTAAATTGTCTCAAAATTTATTAAAAGGTAAAGATTTAACAGCATTTATTAAACGTAGCTTTGATATTATGAAGTAGATTTCATTGATTATTTATGGGAACCGTCTTTTAAGTATTACTTAAAAGACGGTTTTTTTATGGTTCATTTTTTTCTTTTGAATAGTTGTTAAAGAAGTAAAAGGGAATTATAAAATGTAGTTAATTTTAAGTTATAACTTTGTTAGTTGAGCATATATTCTAGTAAATGTAATACAGCTTTCTTTAGGTTAATAAACTATCTTTGTGATGTGATTAGTTATGGTAAAAGAATTGTTAAAATCGGTAGAGTTATTTTTTAAAGGGGCTAGTTTTTACAGAGGTGTTGTATTAACTATAGCTGTTGCACTTCCCTTAGTGTTGTTTTATGCTATTAATTTATTAGATTTTGTACTTCCTGTATTAATGGGCATTTTTGTAAATGCACCAAGTGATATTCCAGGAAGTTTAAAACGTAAAGTTAATGGTATTCTAATCAGTATTGCGTTAACGGTAATTATTACTGGTATCGTTTTATTTTTAAAACCTCATTTTTTATTGTTGTTAGTAGCACTGGCACTATTGTCTTTTTTTAGTTCTATGATAGCGGTGTATGGTTTTAGAGGTTCATTAATTGCATTTTCGGGGTTGTTGGCAATCGTATTAGCATTAGCTGTAAGAAATGAACTTCATGGAGTTGAAATAATTATACACATGGGGCTTTTAGCTGTTGGAGGATTGTGGTATTTGTCTATTTCTCTTTTGCTCAATAGATTAGCTTCAGGAAAACAAGAAAATCAGTTATTGTCAGATACTTTAGCACTCACAGGAGAGTATCTTATTCTAAGGGGTAGAATATTTACGGAAAGGGAATCTCATGATGTTTTATTTAAAAAATTGTTAGAACTTCAAACTCAGATAAGTGAAAAATATGAAACCTTACGTGAATCACTACTACTAACTAGAAAAAATACAGGGCGTTCACATCTTGAAGAAAAAAGGTTACTTATATTTATTTCGTTAGTGGATATTTTTGAGTTAGCAATGGCAAATACTGTTGATTACTCAAAAATTGATGCAATTTTTGGTACACAAAAAAAGTATTTATCAGCTTTTAGCAGTGTTAATGAAACCATGGGAAAACACTTAATTGTACTTTCCGAGGTAATGATAAAGAAAGGTAAAATACCAACAAAAAATAAATTGTTAGATGTTTATGCTCAGGCAGATAAAGCTATTAATAATTATATAGAAGAGGTTGGTTTGCCTAAGGCTAGGGAGGGAGTGTTAACATTGCGAAATCTCCATACTTATCAAGGGCAATTGTTAGAACAGGTTAGAGCAATTAGGCGTGTAATGGCAAATGTTGGCAACGCTTCAAAGCTGTCATTAAAGCCTAAAGAAGCCAATCAATTTATTACCTTACAAGAGTATCGATTTGGGTTAATATTGGAGCATTTAAGTTTTAAATCAACAATATTTAGGCATGCGTTAAGATTAAGCATTACAATTATTGCTGCTTATTTATTAGGGAATTTTTTAGATATTAAAAATGCTTATTGGATTATTTTGACTTTAGTTGTGATTATGCGTCCAAATTATGGGCTAACTAAAGCACGTTCTCAAAATCGTATTATTGGAACCGTTATTGGTGCTGTAGTCGCTGTGTTGATAATTTTTGCGACTCAAAACACTATGATTTATGGAGCTTTAGCATTATTTTCATTGACTTTTGCTTTTTCGTTAATCCAGCAGAGTTATAAAACAGGAGCTGCATTTATAACTATTCATGTTATTTTTGCCTATGCGATACTACAACCAAATGCTTTGGAAGTGGTTGGGTATAGAGTGTTGGATACTTTAATAGGTGCAGCATTGGCTATTGTTGTTAATTATGTTCTTTGGCCTTTATGGGAATTTAAAAATTTAGATCAATTTATATTACCAGTAATAAAATGGAATAGTAAGTATTTAAAAGCTACTCAAAAATTATATGGTTCAGGTTCTGAACCTAATAATCAATATAAAATTCCTAGAAAAGAAGCTTTTTTAGCTATGAGTGAGTTGAATGCTGCCTTTCAACGTATGTCGCAAGATCCAAAATCAAAGCAAAAAGAATTTGAACTTATTTATGAAATTGTAACATTAAACCATACCATTGTTTCTGCAATTGCATCATTAGGTAGTTTTATACAAAAACATAAAGTTACTTCCATAAAAAATCAATTTGATGTTTTTGTTGTTCATATTACGAATACCTTAAAAGAAACTGCCAATATTTTAGATAAGAATAGAAAGTTAGAGTTGTCTACCCAACAGAGTATCGAAGAAGCAAAAGAAGAGTTATTAGATAACTATATTAATTTGGCAAATGAAAGAGATAGGGAAATACAGGCAGGTATGTTAGATGTAAATGAAGAAAAAGTAATTGGTTTACAAGAAGCACATCTGCTATATAATCAACTTGTTTGGTTAAAAAATTTGACAAATAATTTAAAAAAGGCTACATATAAATATAAAAAGGTTATAAAATAAACGGATAATAAATATTGATGTTACCTTTAATCTTTCTAACGTATAATTTTGTTTTCTTTTGAAGTTAAATTAAACGTTGTATTAAGAAATAAAAAAAACCGTATTAATGCGGTTTTTTTTATTGGGTTTGGGTTGATTGTTTTTTTATTCTATTGAAAAATCGAAATAGGTATCAGGGTAAGGTTCATTTGCTAGGGTAAAATGCCACCATTCTTTTTCGTGAGGCTTAAAACCGTGTTTTACCATTCTTCGTTGCAACATTAACCTTATAGATCGTTGATTTTTCGTGATGTTTTTATAATTTGTGGCAGATTTTTCATCAAATAAATCAAAAGGGCTACCTAAGTCTAGTATGTGGCCGGTTTTTAAAGATACAATGGTTAAGTCTACAGAACTTCCTCTACTATGCCCTGATTTTGCAGCAATATACTGTTCTTTAAATAAATCTTTTTTATCAAGATTAGGGTAAAATTGTTCCTTCATTCTCGTATCAGTTGAATCTTGAGCCCATTTTACAAATTGATTTACAGCACGCTGTGGACGATATGCGTCAAAAATCAATAAACCAAAGCCTAATTTTTCAAATTCTTCTTGAACATTTTTTAATGCTAAAGCGGCTTCTTTTGTTAATATACATTTTGGTTTTTTATAACCATCAATAGGTTCTCCAATAAAATTATTAGAGGAGTAATAGCGTAAATCTGTTCTAAGTTTAGGTATTATTTCTTTAACATAAACAAAACCATCTGGAAGTGTTCCTGATTTTTCTTGAGCTTGAATTTTGTAAGAAAGGCTAACTAATAAAAGAACTGATAAGAGTTTTATGAAATACGATATTTTCATTAATTTAATCTTTTGGGTTAAGAGTTTAACGCTAAAGTATTCAATATATTTTATAAAATGGCGTAATGATTTGTGTATGGTAAAATGATAGCTGTTATCTAATTATATGATAAAAGTAATTAAAATTAGTTAATAATCATTGCTTAATTAATGTATCAGTATGTGTCAATTGCTTTTAATTACTATATTTATTAAAATTTTAAAAGGTTAAAATGAATCAGAAATTAATGTCAAAGAAAAAACCTGCTTTTCCTATAACTGATAAGTTGTCGGCATATTTAACAAGGCATGGTAGAAATATAAAAATTCCTATTTTTTATGACGATTTGCTACGCTTTCAAGGAGCAATAGAGATATTTGATGAAGATGGAAATGATACATTATGGGTTAGTGTTTATTTTGCGGAACATGAACGTGGAGAAATTGAACTAAGCTTAAAACGTATATATACTATTTTATGTGCAGATGGAAGTGATACACTTATTCCTTATTTAACTGTTGATAGTATTGATTTTTGTACGTTTGGAAATTCAAAGCCTTTTAGGATAAAGGTTAGAAATATTTTAAATGATATATATACTTATTTTTATATTAAAAAAGCCGATGCATCTCGTATCTATGGATTAGAATTAGAACATCTGTTATCGCCAAACTACATTTACTTTTTAGTTTATAAAGACACATTAATTGAAGAGCATATTTCAGGTATACCTGGGGATATTTTTATAGACAAGCATCTTGATCAGTGTTCAGAGCAAGATAAAAGAACTATTGCTAAAGAGTTTGTGAAATTTAACGAAAGGTGCTTTGTGCGTTTGCTGGGGGATATGCGTTCTTACAATTATGTAATGGTTTTAACACATGATTTTGACAGAATACTTTATAGAATTAGGGCAATTGATTTTGATCAGCAAAGTTTTGAAGGCAATCCTAAAGTATATAAACCTCAATTTTTGAAAGAAAATAATAAGTTGGTAGAAATGACTTTAGAATTGCTTCATCAAGAGTCTATTGATCAGTATAAATTGGAAGAGCGGTCTCTTTTGGCAAAAAGGGCAGCAAGCGAAGATGTTCGGTTGAAAGAAGTATTAGGTTGTATGAGCGAAGATGTGTTGTCTACACCTGAAAAAGTTAAAGAACTTAAAAGTGGCTTGTTAGAACTTACCGGAGATGTTGCATTTAAAAAAGCAACAAATATGGGAGATATTTTAAATAGTGCTTTGGCTTTTGTTAGTCGAAATTATGAAAACTTGAATCCGCATTTAATAAGAGATAAGCATTTGTAATTTTACATAATTGAAAAGAGTAGTGTGGCTAACCTATTAAAGTCTAAGGAAGAAAAGCGAAATACGCATAACTAAAATTAAAAAAACTAAACTTACATTTTAAAGGGTAAGTCAATAAGCACTAAGCTATCATCCAAATATATCATTCAATAGTTTTGCTAATCTAATACCAGCTAACTGTAATTGATGTCTTGCAGTATTAAAATGGTCATAGTTGTATTGGTAACGTAAATTTTCCCCAACTTTAACAGAGTTATAAACTTTTTTAGTTGTTTGGTGTACTTCATTTACCCAATCTATTACAGTTCCTTGTTCAATAACTTTTATTTGTGCTTTAGACAAATCTTCAGCGTTATCGGCTAATTCTAAATAACTCATTCCCCATTCTTTAATCATGTCGCTATCCCAAACTCTATGTAAATTTGTACCTCGACCAAACCATTGTACTTGAATAGTGTTTCCACCTTTATCCTCAGGTCTTCCAATGTGCATCGGTTGATGTAAGTCTCCTACTAAATGAACTAACATTTTTAGGTAAAATGCTTTATCTTCTTTAGTACTATTGTTATCTTTTAAAACTTCAATACACTTGTTAATTCCAGTTACAAGGTCTCCTTTAGGATTTTTTTTAGAGGTTTCATATGTTTTATCAAAGGGCATATTTATATAATGCCAACTGTAGAATTCATTATACCTCTTATCAGATTTTATTTCGTCGCCAAAAGTTGATACAAAAGCTAAACTTTGTCCATCTAATAATTTATCAATTTTTTTTAGCACTCTTTTTTTAAGGTGACTTTCTGCTATTTTTCCTGTGGTTCTATGTCCTGTTGGGCCCCATTCATTTAATGAAGCAAATAATGAGTTGGACACAAGCCATGCAGCTACAAATACTAATATTTTGGAATTCATAAGTCTAAATCTTTTTACAAAAATAGGAAATATATTAATGATAATATTTGGAAATGTTAAAAAATATTTTATATCTTTACGATATTAAAATGATATCATTTTAAAATTTAAAACAATATTAAATAAAATACATATGAAAGAAGAGAAAATTATTAAGGTCCGTAACGGATATTTTATGCTGTTTTTAGTAGCTCTATTAATACTAGGAGGTGTTTATGGGTTTTCTAGTATTGATATGGCGTTTATTGTATCCATAATTGTTGGAGTTTTATTGCTTCCTGGATTTTTCCTAGTAAATCCAAATACTTCTAAGGTGCTTTTGCTTTTTGGAAAGTATATTGGAACGGTAAAGGAGAATGGTTTCTTTTGGGCAAATCCGTTTTATACCAAGAAAAGAATTTCTTTACGAGCAAGTAACTTTGATAGTGAACGTGTAAAGGTGAATGACAAACTAGGTAATCCTATTATGATAAGTACTATTTTGGTTTGGAGAGTTCAAGATACATATAAGGCAGCTTTTGATGTTGATAATTTTGAAAACTTTGTTCGTGTTCAAAGTGACGCTGCGGTTCGAAAATTAGCAAGTTTATATCCTTACGATAATTTTGCTGATGAAGGATTAGATGAAGATATTACATTGCGGGCTAGTGTAAATGAGGTAAGTGAGGCTCTTGAGTTGGAGTTATCTGAACGTTTGGCAATGGCAGGTATTGAGGTGCTTGAAGCTAGAATAGGTTATTTGGCTTATGCTCAAGAGATAGCTAATGCAATGTTAAAACGTCAACAAGCTACAGCAATAGTGGCTGCACGTCATAAAATTGTTGAAGGTGCTGTGAGTATGGTAGAAATGGCTTTGGAGGAGTTAAGTAAAAAAGAAATTGTTGATTTAGATGAGGAACGAAAAGCTACTATGGTAAGTAATTTAATGGTGATATTATGCTCTGATAAAGACGCAACTCCTGTGGTAAATGCAGGAACTTTAACATAGTTACAACTATTTAAATTAATAATAAAATGACTAAAAAAAGAAAAAAGTTAATGGTAACCTCATTAGTACTAGCTCTGATTTTGGTAATAATTAGTTTAATTTTTAAGTAAAGTAAATGAAAGAATACAAAGTAATTAATTGGAAGCAAGGTTTAACAGGAAATAATAAAAGGTTAGAAGATACTTTAAATCAATATGCACAATCTGGATGGAGGGTTTGTCATTTAGCTGAGCATACTGCTAGAATAGTTTTTGAAAGAGATAAAAATAGGTGAGTAGAGTTGAGTGTTAAATGTACTTGAGAAAGTTTAAAAATCTATTATTTTTAATATCATATAATGAAAGTATTTACAGAACAACAACGATTTAATCAATGGTGGCTTTATGTTATTTTTGCTCTCTTTTTGATTGGGATTTTACTTCCTTTAAAAATAAATTTTGAAGAAGTAAAAGCCGAAGGTACAGATAGAATTTTATTTTTGATTTCTTTTTTAATAATATTCTTGGCAGCCATATTTATATTCTTGATGCGACTAAATACTAAAATAGACGAAAAAGGGGTTGGTTATCAGTTTTATCCTTTTCATAGAAACTATAAGATACTATATTGGAAAGATATTAATGCCATTTATGTTAGAAAGTATTTGGCGATAAGTGAATATGGAGGATGGGGGTTTAAGAGCGGTATTTTTAATATTAGAGGTCGTGGTGTGGCTTATTCAGTAAAAGGTGATAAAGGGATTCAAATAGTACTCAATAATGGAAAAAAAATATTGATAGGTACGCAAAAAGAAAATGAGGCTAAAAGAGTAATTAATACTTATAAATCAAATATTAAAGAATAATTAAATGAAAAATATAATTTTAATATTGTTGTTGTTTATAAGTTTTATAGGCTATTCTCAAAAAGATGATTATATAGAAAGAGAGCTTCAAATTCCTTCTAAAAACATCTCTGTTAATGGAACTTTAATGATGCCAAAAACTATCAAAAGTATGCCTTTGGTTATTATAATTCCAGGCTCTGGTATGGTTGATAGAAATGGTGGTGATGGTAATTATTTAAAACAATTAGCCTTGGGGTTGGTAATGAGAGATGTTGCAACCTATCGTTATGATAAAAGTTCTATAGCATTAGCCAAAATAGAAGGGTTTAAAGAGGAAAATGTCTCTTTTGACGATTTTATAAATGAGGCTATCACTGTAATAAAGTATTTTAAAAAACAAAATCTATATTCTAAAATAATTGTAGCAGGTCATTCTCAAGGAAGTTTGGTGGGTATGGTTGCAGGTCAATCACGTATTGATGGATTTATCTCTTTAGCAGGAGCAGGACGTACGATTGATAAAATATTAATTGAGCAGGTAGTTAATCAATCTCCGCAGTTTAGAGCAGATATGGAAAAGACTTTTGAGATAATAAAATCAGGAAAAATTGATGAAAATTTTAATCCACTATTGGTTTCTGTATTCAGAAAGTCATTACAGCCTTTTTGGGCCTCTTGGATAAAATATAACCCTCAAGAAGAACTTAAAAAGTTAGATGTACCTGCATTAATAATTAATGGCACTAAAGATATTCAAGTTCCTGTAACCGATGCAGAGTTATTGCATAATGCTTATGATAATTCGCAATTATTAATTATTGATAAAATGAATCATGTTTTTAAAGAAGTAGAGAGTGATAATAGAATGGAGAATATAAGTACTTATACCAAGGCAGATTTACCAATTAGTAAAAAGTTAGTTGAAGGGATTATAACATTTATTACCCAAAAAGTGTAGGTAAATAAGTAATAAAGAATTATGTCGAAGAAAAAAGCGTTTGCATTACGGATAAATGAAGAAACTTTTAGGGCTATTGAGAAATGGGCCGCGGATGAATTCCGAAGTACCAACGGTCAGATAGAGTGGATACTTCAACAAGGATTGAAATCTGCCAAGCGATTGCCAAAGAAAAAAGAAGGTGATTAGAGTTTTTTTGTAAATTTTTCTAATTTTTTTTCTTAATTTATTGTATACATTTGATGCTATAAAATTAAATTATGAAAAATATATTATTTTTTATTACACTATTAGTATTCTCTATTAATAGTTTTTCACAATCAAAATCTCCAAAAGAATTTTTAGGATATGAACTCGGAGATAGATTTACAAGACATCATCAGGTAGTCGATTATTTTAATCATATTGCCACAGAAAATAACAATGTAAAGTTGGTCAAGTATGGTGAAACTTATGAAAATCGCCCCTTACATTTAGCATTTATTACAGCTCCTAAAAACTTTTCTAAACTAGAAAATTTAAGAACAAATCATTTAAAATCTATAGGAATTTTAGAAGGTATTGGAAATTCAGATGTAACTATTGTTTGGTTAAGTTATAATGTTCATGGTAATGAAGCTGTAAGTACTGAAGCAGCTATGAAAACCTTGTACGCTTTAGTTGATCCAACTAATTCTGAAATTAAGAAATGGTTAGAAAATACAATTGTTATTATCGATCCATGTCTAAACCCTGATGGACGAGATCGTTATGTAAACTGGTATAATCAATATCAAAATAAACCATTTAATATTAATCCTGATTCCAAAGAGCATCACGAGCCTTGGCCTGGTGGTAGAGCCAATCATTATTTATTTGATTTAAATAGGGATTGGGCTTGGGCATCTCAAGTTGAAACTCAATCAAGGTTAAAAGAATATAACAAATGGATGCCTCATATTCATGTAGATTTTCACGAACAAGGTATTAATAATCCTTATTATTTTGCACCAGCAGCTGAACCTTATCATGAAATTATTACTGATTTTCAACGTGATTTTCAAGTAGAAATAGGTAAAAACCACGCAAAGTATTTTGATAAAAATGGCTGGTTGTATTTTACCAAAGAAGTTTTTGATTTATTATACCCAAGTTATGGAGATACTTATCCGCTGTATAATGGAGCTATTGGTATGACTTATGAGCAAGGTGGTAGTGGAAGGGCCGGACTGGGCATAAAAACTGCCGATGATGATGTATTGACATTAAAAGATAGAATAGAGCATCACTATACTACAGGTTTATCAACCATTGAAATGGCATCTCTTAATGCTGATAAATTACAACAAGAATTGATAGCTTACTTCAAAAAAGCAACACAAAATTCTTCAGGAAAATATAAAAGTTATGTGATAAGTAGTAACAATTCAAAAGATAAAATAAATAGTCTTAAAAAATTATTAGACACGCATCAAATTAAATATGGTTCGCCAAGTTCTAGCAGTTCAGCAAAAGCATTTGATTATAAAAATAACAGTACAAAAAATGTAAGAATTAAAGAAAATGACTTAGTTATAAATACAAATCAACCAAAATCTAACTTTATAAATGCGTTGTTTGAGCCACAAACTAAATTAGTAGACTCTCTTACGTATGATATTACAGCTTGGTCTATTCCTTATAGTAGAGGGTTAGAAGCGTATGCTCTAACCAAAGCATTAGTATTAAAAGAAGTATCAACTAATGTGGTCGAACCTAATGTAAGTGGGGTGAAAAAACCTTACGCTTATTTAACCAAGTGGAATAGTATAGAAGATGCTTCTTTTTTAGCATACTTGTTACAAAATAAAGTAAAAGTTAGGTTTTCGACATCAGCTTTTTCTATTGAAGGAAAAGAATATGGAGCTGGAACATTAATTATTACCAGAAAAGGTAATGAGAAGTTAGGTAATAAATTTGATGTTATAGTTAGTAATGCTGCTAATAAATTTGATAGAAAAGTAATTGGGGTTACATCCGGATTTGTTTCTAAAGGAAAAGATTTTGGATCTAGTTCAGTACGATATTTAAAAGCTCCAAAAGTGGTAGTTCTCTCTGGAGATGGAGTTTCTTCTTTAGGTTTTGGAGAAGTATGGCACTTTTTTGAACAACAAATTAATTATCCGATAACTGTTTTAGATACTGACTATTTTAATCGTGTTGATTTGAGCCAATATGACGTGTTGGTTTTACCTAGCGGTTATTATGGTAGTATTTTCAATAAAAATAAATTAGATGAATTAAAAACGTGGGTTCAAAAAGGAGGTAGAGTTGTAGCTATAGATAGAGCTTTGTCTACTTTTGCCAGTAGCGATGCTTTTGAATTGTCTAAATATAAAGATGATGACGAAAGAAAAGCAAAAGAGAAAGAAAGAAAAGAACAACAAGAAAAATTAGTGTTAGAACGTTATGATAATCTTGAACGTAAATCATTATCAAATATAACTACAGGTAGCATTTTTAAAGCAAAAATGGATAATTCATATCCACTTGGTTTTGGATATGATAATCATTATTATACGTTGCGTCAAGGGAATAATAATTTTGCGTATCTAACAGAAGGAGTAAATGTAAGTGTTATTGTCAGTAAAAATGATTTGGTTAGTGGATTTGCAGGGGTAAATGCTCTTAAAGATATTGAAACTTCTTTAGTCTTTGGCGTAGAAGAAAAAGGAAGAGGTGCTGTAATTTATTTGGCAGATAATCCTTTGTTTAGAAGCTTTTGGGAAAATGGAAAATTGATTTTTTCTAATGCTATTTTTATGGTGGGTCAGTAGCTATAATTCTTATAATTAGGTTGTTAGCATTATTTTATCTTGAAACTAGAACAAAAAAAATAGTTTTCTGTGAGTTAAGATAGAGGATATCCATGTCGTTTGGAGAAAAAAATAAAGAAAATTATGATAAAAGATAGAATATCTTAAATTAGCAAAAATTAAAATACACACAAAAGATATACAATCAACAACTATGGATACAACCCCTATTTTCACTAATGACACTATCGTTTTCGGACTTTTAATGCTAGCCTTAGGTTTTATTTTTTATACTTCTTCTAAAAAGGATGGTTTTTGGTCAAAGTTTTATGCTATTATACCAGCCTTATTTGTAGCTTATATGTTGCCAGCTGTTTTTACAACTTTAGGGTTAATTGCTCCAGATTGGCAAACGGTTTCAGATAGTGGAGAGGTTACAAAGCATAGCACTAAGTTGTATTATGTGTCTAGTCGTTATTTGTTGCCAGCAGCTTTAGTATTAATGACATTAAGTATTGATTTAAAAGCAGTATTTAATCTTGGCTGGAAAGCATTAGCTATGTTTTTTACAGGAACAGTTGGTATAATTATAGGTG
Source organism: Aureibaculum marinum (assembly GCF_003813905.1). GTDB lineage: Bacteria > Bacteroidota > Bacteroidia > Flavobacteriales > Flavobacteriaceae > Aureibaculum > Aureibaculum marinum. The sequence goes on along the minus strand of NZ_RPFJ01000007.1, from coordinate 36,158 downwards.
GACCCATTGCAATTTTAGTAATTTCTATTTTTTCTCCAGAAACAGTTGGTGGAGCTGGTCCAGATGCTGTGTGGAGAGGCTTAGCAACCTTAGCTGGAAGTTGGATAGGTGGTGGAGCTAACCAAACTGCAATGCTTGAAATTTATGGATTTAACCAAAAATTATATGGAGGAATGGTGTTTGTTGATATTGTGGTAGCTAATCTTTGGATGGCTATCATTTTAATTGGTATTGGTAAATCTAAACGTATTGATAAATGGTTAAAAGCTGATACTTCGGCTATAGAAAGTTTAAAAGAAAAAGTATCTAATTATTCTGCAGAAATTGAAAGAAATCCTAGTTTGTCAGATTTAATGATTATGGCTGCTGTAGCCTTTGGAACAGTTGGTTTTGCTCATTATGGAGCAGGATATTTGGCTGAACTTTTTTCAGGTATTGTTAGTGGTATTGAAAATCCCACTACTAAAAATATTTTTACTTTTTTAGATTCTGAATTCTTTTGGATGATTAGTATTTCTACAATAGTTGCTATTTTATTGTCTTTTACAAAAATTAAGAATTATGAAGGAGCCGGTGCAAGTAAATTTGGAAGTGTTTTTATATATATACTTGTAGCTTCTATTGGTATGAAAATGGATTTAACGTTAATTTTTGATAATCTTGGTTTATTAGCTATTGGCTTAGTTTGGATGGCAATTCATGCAGTACTTTTAATAACGGTAGCCAAATTAATTAGAGCCCCATATTTCTTTTTGGCAGTGGGTAGTCAGGCAAATGTAGGAGGTGCTGCATCTGCACCAGTAGTAGCCTCTGCATTTCATCCATCATTAGCTACAGTTGGTGTTTTATTAGCAGTGTTTGGCTATGCGGTTGGTACTGTTGGAGCCATTGCATGTACTATTTTAATGCAAATAGTGGCTCAGTAAAAAGGAAATTAATTTGTCATCATTTTAAAAATGGTATAAAAACTAATTGATCATACTTTGTAATTTAGAATAGTACTATTAGCTAAAGACTATTATATTTGCATCGATAAAACATAGATTAACTCAATGAAAAAAATAATTAGTATTGCATTGGTCGGTTTATTGGCTTATGCTTGTGGTAAGGATTCTGAGAATACGATGATTGTACAAGGTAAGATTAAAGATTTGAAAAAAGGCACATTGTATCTTCAAAAGCAACAGGATTCTGTATTTGTAGTTGTTGATTCAATAACTCTTGATGGAACTGATACGTATACATTAAAAGACGAGGTTGAAAGTCCTGAAGTTTATTATTTATCTTTAGATAAATCTCCTAGTAAGGAAATTGCTTTTTTTGGAGAAAAAGGAACCATAACTATTAATACGAAGTTAGATAAATTTAACTATGCTGCTGAAATTAACGGATTGAGTAACCATAAGTTATGGGAAGAATTTAAAGAAGTAAAAAGTAAATTTACGGGAAAACGGTTAGATTTGTTAAAAGCTGATTTTGAAGCAAAAAGAGATAGAGATAGTGTTAAAATTGATTCAGTTTTAAATGCAATAAATAGATTGATAAAAAGTAGATATCGTTATGGTATTAATTTCGCTATCACTAATAACGACCATGAAGTAGCTCCTTTTGTTGCGTTAACAGAATTTAGTGATGCCAATATTGTTTGGATAGATAGTGTACATAAAAGTTTAACTCCTAAAATAAAAGAATCTAAATACGGCAAAATGTTGAGTGAATTTATTCAAGAACGAAAGCAAAATAATAATTAATCTTTACGGCTAATTTTTTGAGAATTATACTCAGTTTTATAGAGGTTTAGTGATTTTACAATAACAATTAATAATATACAAGAAGAGGCTCAGCTATTTGTTTGTGCCTCTTCTGTTTTTAGAACCTATTATCTCCATCTAATAAATCTCCTATTCCGCCTAAAATACTACCTTCACCTTTGTTTTTATTTCCAGTTTGAGGGGCAGACGAAATAATTCTACCAGCAAGTCGGCTAAATGGTAAAGATTGAATATAAACAGTACCTGGACCTGTTAATGTTGCAAAAAACAAACCTTCACCTCCAAATATTGTATTTTTTATTCCTCCTACATATTCTATATCGTAATTTACGTGTTGTGTAAAACCTACTAAACAACCGGTATCTACTTTTAATTTTTCTCCAGCTTGCAATTCTTTTTTAGAAATTGTTCCACCAGCATGCATAAAAGCCATACCATCACCCTCTAATTTTTGCATTATAAATCCTTCACCTCCAAACAATCCTCTACCAAGTTTTTTAGAGAATTCTATTCCTACAGAAACTCCTTTTGCTGCACATAAAAAAGCATCTTTTTGACAAATAAATTTTCCATTAAAATTAGTGAGATCAAGAGGAATAATTTTACCTGGATATGGTGAAGCAAAAGCAACTTTCTTTTTGCCGCGTTCAGCATTCATAAAAACGGTCATAAATAAGCTTTCGCCAGTTAATAAGCGTTTACCGGCTGAAAATAATTTGCCTAACACACCTTCGGTTTGTCCAGACCCATCCCCCAAAATTGTATCCATTTTAATACCATCATCCATCATCATAAAACTACCAGCTTCAGCAACAACGGCTTCTTGAGGGTCTAACTCTATTTCAACAAATTGCATTTCTTCTCCATGTATTATATAGTCTATTTCGTGTGATGTCATAGTTTTTAATTTTTAGTTGTTGTTAGATTGTCGCTTTTAAAATTACTTAGAATTATACTAATATGTACGGTTTCAGTTAAAAATGTTACAACCAAAAAAAAGGTTTATTATAAAGATATTATAATAAACCTTTTGATTGGTACATCACAAAAGAATAACCACAAGAGAGTTAATTCTTTTTAACGTTATAAAAAATAGATGAAGTTTTTTTAATGTTCACTATTTTAGAGCCTCTTCAATAGCATTGCTAAATAATTTATCCAAGGGAATTCCTGCTTCCTTGGCTTGCATAGGCAATAGACTGTTAGAAGTTAATCCGGGTACTGTATTTATTTCAATAAAATAAGGTTCGTCTCCAATAAAGATGTATTCTGCTCTCGAAAAACCTTTCATTCCTAATGCTTTATATACTTTTTTTGCTACGGAATTTAGGTTTTTAAGTTTTGTTTCAGAGATTCTTGCAGGGGTAATTTCTTGACTTTTACCTAAATACTTAGCTTCATAATCAAAAAAGTCATTCTCAGATACTATTTCAGTAGGAGCTAATACTTTTAGTTTTCCTTCATATTCAATTACTCCAATAGAGACTTCAGTTCCATCCAAGAAAGATTCAATCAATAATTCAGAATCTTCTGCAAATGCTTTTTCAATAGCCTTTTTTAAATCTTCTTTTTTAGATACTTTAGAAATTCCAAAGCTAGAACCAGCATTGTTTGGTTTTACAAAGCAAGGTAAACCAACTTTTTCAAAAATTTCATTTTCGTTAATTGTGTCCCCTTGATTTAAATATACAGAAGTTGCAGTTTTTATTCCATAAGCCTTTACTACACTTAAAGTATCACGTTTATTAAAGGTTAATGCCATTTGGTAGAATGGAGCAGAGGTGTGTTTGATTCCTAGCAATTGAAAATACGCAAGGATAACTCCATTTTCTCCAGGACTGCCATGTATAGCATTAAAAACACAGTCAAAAGTGATTTTTTTATTATTAATTTCCGTAGAAAAATCATGCTTGTTTATAGGGAATTCCATATCATTATCATCTAATACAACCCATTTCTCTTTTAAAATATGAACGCGATATGGTTTGTATAATGCTCTATTTAAGTTGTTGTATACAACATTTCCACTTTTTAATGAAATTTCAACTTCGGAGGAATAGCCTCCCATGATTATGGCTATGTTTTTCATTTTTATAAAATTTAACCAATATGCTTATTGTTACTTGTCTATATTGGTTTGTGTCGTACGAATTGTGCAAAAATCTAAGCAGATTTTTGATGTTTAATAAACAGGAAAACAAAAGTATCAAAAAAACAAATAGCTTTTTTCTTTTTTGTGTAAGTTTGTAAGGTTAATTTATCAGATATGAGAATCTTGAAGTATTTAAAAAGTAAAATTTTTATTAGAACCATTATTTTAATGGTTATTTTTATAGTTAGCTTGATTTTTGGTTTAAAGGCGTTTTTGGCGTATACAACAAATCACAATCAAAAAATATTAGTTCCAGATTTAAAAAAAATGTCTTTAGAAGAGACTGAAACTACATTAAAAAATTTAAGTCTTAATTATATAATACAAGATTCTGCAAGTTTTAATCCTGAATATCCTCCTAAATCGGTTATAGACCAAGATCCTGAAGCAGGTGATTATGTAAAAGAAAATAGAAAAATATATTTAACATTAAATCCGTCTAACTATAAAAAAATTGCTATTCCAGACTTGTTAAATAAGACAAAAAGACAAGTAGAAACACACTTAACTTCTATTGGATTTCAAATTGGAAAGTATGAATATATTCCAGATTTAGGTAAAGATGTTGTTCGAAAAATGAAATTTAAAGGAAAAGAGCTTGAAATGGGAGATTTAGTTCCTAAAAACTCAAAAATTGACTTGGTGTTAGGAGATGGGTCCTTAGATGGAGCAGCAGATGATTTAGAAAAAATAGAACAAGATGAAGTTGTTGAGAACTAGTACAAATTAGGATGTCAAATTACGATACTGATCAAGATCAAGATGAGCTTTACGAGCACTATAAGTTTACTGCCGCTGTGGGGCAAGAACCCTTGCGAGTAGATAAGTTTTTAATGAATTTTATTGAAAATGCCACTCGAAATAAAATACAACAAGCAATAAAAGCCGGCAATGTATTGGTTAATAATGCGGTTGTAAAATCGAATTATAAAATTAAACCTTTTGATGTGGTTAGAGTGGTATTGGCACATCCACCACATGAAAATTTATTGGTTGCTGAAAATATTCCTTTAAATATTGTTTATGAAGATGATGAGGTGATGGTTGTTAATAAACCTGCAGGTATGGTAGTGCATCCTGGTCATGGTAATTATAGTGGAACTTTGGTAAATGGATTAATTTATCATATAGAAAATTTACCTACCAATTCAAATGAAAGGCCGGGGTTGGTACATCGTATTGATAAAGATACTAGTGGATTGTTAGTGGTGGCAAAAACGGAATTTGCCATGTCTCATTTGGCAAATCAATTTTTTGATAAAACAACTGAAAGGTTGTATTATGCCTTAGTTTGGGGTAATGTAGAACAAGAAGAAGGCACAATAGAGGGACATATTGGTAGAAGTTTTAAAAATAGACTTCAAATGGATGTTTTTCCTGATGGTGCTCATGGTAAACCTGCCATTACGCATTATAAAGTGTTAGAACGATTTAGTTATGTAACCTTAGTACAATGTAAATTAGAAACAGGTAGAACTCATCAAATAAGAGCTCATTTTAAATATATTGGGCATCCATTGTTTAATGATGAGCGTTATGGAGGTGATGCTATTTTAAAAGGAACTACCTTCACAAAATACAAGCAGTTTGTAGATAACTGTTTTAAGTTATTGCCAAGACAAGCATTACATGCTAAAACATTAGGGTTTGTACATCCAAAAACTAAAAAGAATATGCAATTTAATTCTGAGTTGCCAGAGGATATGCAATTGGCTATTGAAAAATGGCGAAATTATACGGTACACCAAAAATAATAATTACTTTTCTAACACATGCTTTTCTAATACAAAACAAGTAAAATTACCTTCAAAAACTAAACTGTTTTTTTGGTTTGTAATTTTTACAATTACAGTAAACTTCTTATCATTTATTTCTGTAACTTCAGCAATTGCAGTTAGTTTATCATTTAATATTACAGGTTTTAGAAACTTTGTTTCAGCTTTGCCTAATACAACAGTTGGTTTGTTGATAGCAACCATAGCAGCATAATCAGCTAACCCAAAAGTAAAACTGCCATGTGAGAGGTTATAACTATCTACAACCATTTCTTTGGTTATTGTCAAAGAAACTATGGCTTTGTTTTTTGTAATAGAAATTACAGATCCTATTAGCTTTTTTGAAGCTAAAAGGTGCGTGTTTTGTGTAAAAGAAGTCATTGTTTTATTTCATTTAAGAGCTAGATTGCGAATTTCATTTTTTTTAAATTAAGAATGAAACTAAATAGTTCTAATTCCTATTTTTTATTAAAATAAGCATTTTCTTCGTCAGTCAGTAATCTTGAATGAATTAAAAATCGTAGTTCTAAAGGTATTTCTAAAGAAAAACTAGCACCACGACCTTCTGTAATGTCCACGGTTAAATGAGTATGTTTCCAATATTCAAACTGATCTTGGTTCATGTAAAAAGAAACCCCCGATACTTCACCTAAAAGTACATCACTTTCGTCTATATAAAAGTCTTCTTTTTCTAAAAGCATTGGTGCTGACCCATCACAGCAACCTCCACTTTGATGGAATATTAATTCGTTATGTTTCGCTTTTAATTGCTCAAGAACTTTTGCAGCTTTTTCTGTAATTGTTACTCTTTGCATAATTTAGTCGTGTTTGATTTAATAGATTTAATCTAGCCTGTTAGTTAACGATTTTTATAGCCGATAGTAAGATATAATGTTTATAGAACAACTACAAGATATTACTAGTTTTTAAAGTGTTATTTTCTTGTGTTAGAGTTTGGTATTAAGTTATTCTAAAAAAAAGAAGGCTGAATATACATTCAGCCTTCTACTCTAAATACTAACCATTAAAAGAAACCTAATTTATTTTTGTCATAAGAGATCAGCATGTTTTTGGTTTGACGATAGTAATTTAGCATCATTACATGATTTTCTCTTCCAAATCCTGATTTTTTATACCCTCCAAATGGTGCATGTGCAGGATAAGCGTGATAGCAATTCACCCAAACACGACCTGCTTTAATGGCTCTTGGTATTTGATACAATTGGTGAGCATCACGTGTCCAAACACCAGCTCCTAATCCATACATAGTATCATTTGCAATTTCTAATGCTTCTGCTTCATCTTTAAATTTAGTGACACAAGCAACTGGACCAAATATTTCTTCTTGAAAAACTCTCATTTTATTATGACCTTCAAGTAAGGTTGGTTTGATATAGAAACCATTTGCCAAATCTCCGTTTAATTTATTGGCTTCACCACCAGTAAGTACTTTGGCACCTTCGTCTTTACCAATTTTAAAATAGGATTGTATTTTTTCGTATTGATCATTAGAAGCTTGTGCACCAACCATAGTACTAGGGTCATATGGATTATCTTGTACAATGGCATTTGTTCTTTCAATTACACGTTCCATAAAGGCATCATAAATATCTTCTTGTACTAAAATTCTAGAAGGGCAAGTACATACTTCACCTTGATTAAATGCAAATAAAACAGCACCTTCAATAGCTTTATCTAAATAAGCATCATCAGCATCCATAACACTATTAAAGAAAATATTAGGAGATTTTCCTCCTAATTCCATCGTAACAGGATTTAAGTTTTTAGATGCATATTGCATAATTAATTGTCCTGTTGTAGTTTCGCCAGTAAAAGCTACTTTATCTACTCTTGAACTCGAAGCTAGTGGTTTACCCGCTTCAGGACCAAATCCATGAACAACATTAATAACACCAGGAGGAAATACGTCAGCTATTTTTTCCATAAGTAATGTTGCAGAAGAAGGGGTTTGTTCTGCAGGTTTTAATACCACACAGTTTCCTGTAACTAATGCAGGAGGTAATTTCCAGGATAACATTAATAAAGGAAAATTCCAAGGAATAATTTGACCTACAACTCCAAGAGGTTCTTTAATATTCATAGATAATGTATGTTGGTCAAGTTCTGTAGCACTTCCTTCTTCTGAACGAATACAGGCAGCAAAATAACGCCAATGATCTATAGCTAATGGTACATCTGCATTTAAGGTTTCTCGTATAGGTTTTCCATTATCGCAAGTTTCAACCACAGCAAATTCTTCTAAATTGGCTTCAATAATATCTGCAACTTTATTTAATAAGGAAGAGCGTTCAGCAGCAGAAGTATTTCCCCAAGCTTCTTTTGCAGCATTGGCAGCATCTAAAGCCAATTCTATATCTTCTTTTTGTGATCTTGGATATTGTGCAATTAAACTATTATCAATAGGTGAAGTATTCTCAAAATACTGACCTCCTATAGGCTCGACAAATTTTCCATTAATAAAATTGGAGTATTTCTCCTTAAATTTAGGTTTTGAATAACTCATAAATATATTTTTTTAGTGATTAATAATATGATAATGAATTCCTGTTATTTTGTGGATAATTCATTTTTATAAAAGTATTATTTCGATATTAGAAATTATTGAACATATTTATTAATAAACTGAACATATCTATTTTTTTAAATATTTTTTGTATCATTGTGTGTGGGAAAGCTCTTAAATTCACATAAAAGCAATAGAAAAATAACTACTTTAGTAGAAAACAGAACTACTTATAGTGCTGAATATGCGGAGTTAAACATTTTTGAAACGCATAAAGTTGCAGAAAAAGTAAAACTTACTTTTGACTTTCCTGTAATTGCTAGTATGCTTACTGGAAAAAAAATAATGCATTTGGAAGGTTGGCCCAGTTTTGATTTTTTTCCGGGTGAGTCTGTGGTAATGCCAAGGAGTAAACCAATGGTAATTGATTTTCCTGTGGCTAGTGAAAATGACCCAACGCAATGTTTGGCTTTGGGTATAGATGAAAAGAAAATTAGTGATGTTGTTTTAAATTTTAATAATTATGTTGCTATTGAAAATGAAAATAATAATTGGGAATTGGATGCAAACAGTTCTCATCTAAAAAATAATCATGCTGTAAATCATTTGGTAGAACGTTTGGTATATACATTTACCAATAATAATAGATCTAAAGATGTATTGTTAGACTTAATGATTCAAGAATTAATTATACGATTGCTTCAAACTAAAGCCAAGGCTTTAATTTTAAACGACTCACAAAATGTTTTAAACGATACTCGAATTGGCCAAGTTGTTCAGTTTATAAAAGAGAACTTAACTAATAAGGATATTACTGTAGATATGCTGGCTGAAAAAGCATGTATGAGCACTTCTCATTTTCATAAAAAGTTTAAAAATACCTTAGGTATTTCTCCAATAGATTATATTAATTCTGAAAAAATAAAGTTTTCTAAAAAATTAATTAAGGAGAAAAAAAGTTTTCAGATGTCTGAAATTGCTATTAAATCTGGTTTTAATAATACCAGTTATTTTTATAGGCAATTTAAAAAAATGGAAATGATGACACCACAACAGTTTAAAAAATCTATTTCTACTTGATAAGAAACTTAAAAGCTAATTGTACTTAATACTATTTTAAAAATTTAATTAGTTGGGTTTTTAAACTTTTTTAAATTACTAATCCATTTGTTAGGAGATGTTCGTTTTAATTTAGGTTTATCTTTAGAAAATACCTTTATAAAATATCCCCAAGTTCCTAGAGCAAGCATTACGGAGAAAAAGATTAATAATAAAGTAATGTACCAAGGTACTTTATTACCATAAAATATTCCATAAATTAACAGTATATTAAATCCAATCATTAAAAAGGGAATAAAGAAATAAACACCTGCTTTAGAAGAAAAATTAATAAATTTCTCTAGGTTATGGCCTAAAGCATATTTTACTATTCCAATTGAGAGAATGGTAAGAATAAAGAAAAAAATAAAGGAACCTACAAGTTTCATTACCAATGTAAAACCTAGTGTAATTACACTATCATTTGATTTGTTATAATTGATTTTATAGGTATCGCCTATTTTAAGGTCTGATGTAGAAAAATCTAGAGTTTTTTCTATTACTTTACCTGATTCAGTGGTAAATTGAACCGTTGGTTTATACATGGTATAATATCTATTATCGTCAGAGTCATAACGTTCTTCTTCGGTATAACTTACAACTGAGGCTTGGTATATTTTACCTGTTGTAGAAACTAAATAAATATCTTTTAAACTGGTGTACATAAAAAACCAAGATGCAAAAGTAAGAGAAGTAATACTGAATATAAGTATAGCGATATATCCGATAGACATACAGCCAAGTTTGCCTAGTCTTTTTAAAAACAGATAAGTAATTAAAACTACTAGTATTAGATAAAGTATAAAATATATTAAATTCATTTTTTTCTAGTGATGCTACTCAATTTTAATCAATGTGTAAAGTTTAAAATTAATAAAATAAAAAAACTCAAGATTGAATTCAATCCTGAGTTTTTAACACTTATTAATTAGTAGTTTAATTTTTAGTTAATAATAATTTGTTATACTGTTTTAAAGCTTTTAAAATTGAATAAGCTTCTGGTATTCCATCAACTCTCATAATTAATTTGTGTTTCTGCCATGTATTACTTGCTTTATCTGCCAACATTGAAACCCAGACATTGACAAAAGCTTTTTTATCTGATCTTTCTGAAACATTATGAAACTTATAGACATTTGAAAAATCATATAATATACCTTCCTTTGACTTGGCAATTCCTTTTTTATCTAAAACTATTAATTTTAAATAATCTCCTTCAAAAGAAGCTTTGTATTTTTCTTTAAAGCTATTTCTTTCAAAACCATGTTTGTTAATTGTATTTATAATTAATTCTTTTGTTTCTTCAATTTTAATATCAATATCACTTATGTCATTACCAAATGATTTTATAATTCCATTTTCAAATACTATTTTATTGATATTATTTTTTTCCATGATATATGATGGTCCATCTAAATGATTGTACCTTTTATACTTGATTTCATCTTTTTCAATTAATTCAACTTTAGCTTTTATTTTTTCGCCATTTATCTTAGTGATAATGTCTTGTGAATATGAAAAAGTATAGCTATTTAAGCATAAGAATAATAAACTTATTTTAATAATGATTGTATTGGGTTTAAATAAGTGCATAATAAATATGTTTAGAAATTATACAAATTTTTTCATGGTTTTAGCCTAGCGTTATGAGAGCTCTCAAAGGCTTTGCTTAATATTTATTTAACGTTTGTTTGTTTTATTTAGTTTTTTTTAGAGGTAAGAAAATTCTAGATCAGGTTGATTATTCGACTAAATAGATGTTTTTAATATTTGTGCAATATTCTAAATAGTACTTATTTTAATACATTTCTAAGAATTTCAATTTTATGAATTTTAAATAAGTTTAAAGTTCTAATTGAATATTTTATAATTCTAAGTTTGATTTTTCGATATGATTTATTATAATATCTGCAAACTCTCCAACTTTTTGTTTTTAATTGTTGTCATAAAACCTCACCGTATTTAAGAGTTGTTGTTCGAAGAGGTAAATATCGTCAACTGAATTGATTTTTTCTCGTTTTTCATTTTTGTCTTGGTCAAACAGACTGATATACTTAACTCCACCGTTTAAATGTAGTCGACAAATTGGTTTTCTGTTGTTGTTATCTAATAAAACTCCAAAATATGATTGTGTATCACGATAAGCAATTCTATCTCTACTAATTTGTCTTCGCAAAATAGCAACAACAATTTGATAGCCTTCTAATTCCTCTTCCGTTGTTTCAATCTTACTTTTCGGCAGATCCTCAACATTCTCTTCAGCTTGCTGTTTTTCCTGTTCTTTATTCAATGCAGAATTCAGTCTGTCATTCACTCTTTCACTTATAATTTGGTTAAAAGCCTTATTTACAATTTCTGTGAATTCTTCTAATACCTTTGAAGTTAGTCGTCCGCTATAAGCTCTGTTCGCAAATAGTTTTACAAAGCTTTGAGAGGGGGCCGTAATTTCTTGATTAATCAGAGATTTAATTTCACGAGTATATTTTAAATTACTTGCATTGTCAACAATTGATGAAATGTCAAATTTTGATTTATGGAACTTCTCAATTTCTTTGACAGTACTTTCTTTAAGTTTAGTAATATCAAATTCCAAAAAAGGTTTTTCATCCATTTTGTTTGTTTCATCCAAATCTGTATAAAATCTATATTGAATTCCATTTGTCAAAAGTGCAAAACGGGTTTTGGTTACGTGGAAATATCTAAAAAGTTGTGAATTATGCACATCTAAATTTTGTTTCCAATGTTTACACTCTATGATTAGAATTGGATTTCCATTTTGAAATATAGCATAATCAACTTTTTCTCCCTTTTTCATTCCTAAATCAGCTGTAAATTCAGGTACAACTTCAGTAGGGTTGAAAGTGTCATAACCTAAAATATTAATAAATGGTAGGGTAAAAGCGTGTTTAGTTGATTCTTCTGTGTCGATTTTGTCTTTCAGCTGGTCTACTTTTTCTGAAAGCCCTTTTAGTTGACTATGTAATTCCATGTTTTTGTTTTTAGTTAGTTTTTTAGATGATTTGTAATGTTCACTTTAATACATCTTGATTATATTCATAATTTAAATAGCTAAAATGAGAAGGTACTTCAATTGGGTTGAAGTAGGAGATTTATTTAGCGACATGTTCCCAAATTTAAATAATTTAACATAAATTAACAAATTTGGTTGAATATATTAATAAGTGATTAAAGGTTTTTTGATCTTGGTGTTACTATTCTTTAATTACCAATCAGAATCTTTTTCTGTTGTTTTGCCTGTTACATAATTATAGAAAGATTTTGAAAGACTATTCATTGTTAATTCTAAACTAGGAACAGCATCTTTGTATGATTTTCGAACATCTCCATTTTTTTTGAAGAAAGTTCTGTAGTCATAAAGTACTTTTTGTCCACCATCAATATAAAATTGTCCAATTATGTATTCAAATCGGTAACGTCCATCCTTAAATGAAATCTCAATTGTATATTCCATATTGTAAGAATTTCTGATACCTAATGATTTATACCACCACGCATCAGTTGCAAATCCGTCTATTCTAATTTTTTTATCTGTAATATTAGCTTTAAGAACTTTGTTTGGGTTTTTATATGTTTCTTGCACCCAGTTTAAAGCATTTTTATATGTTTCAGATGCAGTTAAACTATCAACTTGAACTACTATTGGTTCTACACCGTTTTGTGTTAATTTTAATTCAGGAATTTCTTGACCAATTGATAGATTTGATATTAAAATTGAAAGTGTTATAGTTAAAATTATCTTCATTTGCTTTTGATTTTTTGTTGTCTTCCTATTGTAAAATATAAAAGAGCTCCTAATACGTTTAGGAAAATAACTACAATTATCCATACAATTTTATTATTTCCTTCAAATTTACTTTTTAAAATATCTACCAAAGCTTATAGTTAAACAATAGTTAATATTTAAATAGCACCTAAGATTAATGTAAGTTGAATAGGGGTAATTAAATTCATAGTTTATTTTTGAGTTAGGATTAAATTTAATACTTATGTGTTTAATAAATCTTATTTATACTCTGTCATTTTTTCTAGTAGCAACCTATGTAAATTATCAAAGTTTGTTTTTAAACTATTGGCAGAAATACTAATAGGGGAACCATAACTTTTTAAATTCATTTTTATAGCATTTCTTTTTATAGGGTTTGTTACTTTATCTACATAATCTTGAGGGTTTTTAACAATAAACATTAAAAATTTTTGGTTCATAATTTTTAATGCTCTAATCTCTTGGATGTCTGTCCAAGGAATTAGTCCTGCTGACACACCACTTGAATTATCAGTAATACCTTGTTTGCTAATAATTAATCCAGGTTTCTTGTCTAAAAGTTTACGTATGACAGTTATTGCTATAAATCCAAAAAATAGAATTGCAATAAGGCCAATTATAAAAATAAAGGTTTCATTGCTAAGAATTGGACTGTTAGTTTTAGATGAATTTACCAAAAACCAAATTCCAATTGCTACAAAAGTGATGGAACCCAACAATGTTAATATCAATTTGTTTTTACTTAAAGGAATTTCAATTTGTTCTTTTTTATTCATTTTTATAGAGGTAAAATATAGTTGAAAGTTTATTAGAGCGTTTCTTTTAGCCATTTATAAAATTCATGTTGCCAAATTAGAGCATTTTGAGGGGTTAAAATCCAATGGTTTTCTTCTGGAAAATATAAAAGTTTACTTTTTATGCCTAATAATTGTGCCGCTTGATAAGCACTTAAACCTTGTTCAATAGGTACACGGTAATCTTTACCTCCTTGAATAATTAAAATGGGTGTATTCCATGCAGATACTTTTGTAATTGGATTAAACTCATTATACGCTTTTTGAGCTATATCATTATTTTTATCCCAATAAGCACCTCCAAAATCATGGTTTACAAAGAATAATTCTTCTGTGGTTCCGTACATACTGCGGGTGTCAAAAACACCATCATGTGCAATAAAAGTTTTAAATCTATTGTTGTGTATTCCTGCTAAATAGAATACTGAATAGCCTCCAAAACTGGCACCAATTGCACCCAAACGATTGTTGTCTACATAAGGTTCTTTTGCAAGTTCATCAATTGCGGTTAGGTAATCGTCCATAACTTGACCACCCCAATCTTTACTAATTGCTTCGTTCCATGCTACACCATGACCAGGCATTCCTCTTCGGTTAGGAGCTACAATTATATACCCTTGCGAGGCCATTAATTGGAAGTTCCATCGGTACGAATAAAATTGTGATAATGGAGATTGTGGTCCACCTTGTGCATATAATAAAGTAGGATACTTTTTAGTAGCATCAAAATTTGGAGGTAAAATTACCCAAACTAACATTTGTTTACCATCAGTGGTAGTTACATATCGTTTTTCAACTTTTGGTAAATTAATGCTGCTGTATAATTTAGTATTAATATTTGTTATTTGTTTAAAACTCTTGTTTTTTAAATTAAAACTATAAATCTCAGCAGCATGGTTCATATCCGTACGAGTAACCAGTAGTGTATTTTTATGTTGAGCAATAATACTAGTGATGTCAAATTGCCCTTCAGAAAGTTGTTCTACTACTGGAGCAATACGTTTTTTACCAGGATAATTTACTTTAAAGAGTTGCTTGGTTCCATTAACTGGTGCCGTAAAATAAATGTCTTTACCATCATTACTCCATAAAAAACCGTTAACAGTACCATCCCAGTGCTCAGTTAAATTCATTTGAATACCATTGTTTAAAACTACAATATCATTTTTATCACTTTCGTAACCATCCGTTTTCATTTGTAACCACGCCAACGTCCCTTTTGTAGAAAATGCTGGATTGGTATCGTAACCTTTGTTGTCTTTAGTAATATTTATAGTGGTTTTAGACTCTATATTGTATTTATAAATATCAGTATTGGTGCTGGTAACATAGGCTTTGCCTTTAAGTTTTTTACTTACATAGTAAATGTTTTTACTATCAGGCGACCAAATATAGTCTTCGTCACCACCAAAAGGACGTTGAGGGCTATGGTATGGCTCATTAGGCATAATATCAGTACCATTTGTATTTTCAGAATCTATTTTTTTATAGAATACATGATTGTAGCTGCCATTTTGCCAAGTATCCCAATGCCGAATGTCTAAGTCAGAATAAATGTATACATCTGATTTTTCTAAATCTTTATATATATATTTACCTTTAATATTTTCAAGATGAACTTCCTTGTTAAATAAAATATAGTTGCCATCAGGCGAAATGTTTTTGTCTATGGCACCAATCTCATCTTTTGGTATTTCAACGGCCGTACCTCCAGTAACTGGAATTTTATAGTATTTGTGCCCAAAGTTATTTTCTTTAATATTTGGGGTAGTTACTCTATAAAATAGTGTTGAACCTTCGGCATTAATACCTATTACCCCTAAACGTTTAACTTGCCATAATAGTTCTGGCGTCATATTTTGTTGGGCTACGGTTAAGCTACTACTTAGTATTAAAATAAAAAGAAGAAGTAATTTTTTCATTATTAAAACTTTTGTTATTGTGCGATTGTCTAATTTGTTCATGACTTTTTATAGGAGGATTTAGTTTTTTACAGAGGTTGTAAATTTATAATTTTCTTTTTGGTATCAGAAATAGCTATTAGATTTTACTCAGTAAAAGTGATACGAAGTTACTTTAATTTTAATAAAATAGCTAAAGAATAGCGTATGTCTTTTGAGTATAAATATTTTCTATATCTACATCAATTATTAAATTAACAAAGCATTTGAATAGTAAAATTTGCGTTGTATTTTTACCAATATAAAAAAGAACTAAAATGAAAATTATAATATCTCCAGCAAAATCTTTAGATTTTGAATCAGAAGTTTCTACAAATAAATATTCTCAACCAATTTTTTTAGAACAGGCAGAAAAATTGAATTCTGTTTTAAAAAAGAAAAGTGCAAAACAACTCTCTAAGTTAATGAATATTTCTGAAAGTCTAGGGCAATTAAATTTTGAGCGAAATCAACAATGGAGTTTGCCATTTACACCAGAAAATTCTAAACAAGCAATTTTTGCCTTTACAGGAGCTGTTTTTCAAGGTATTGCTATAAAAACGTTGCCAGAAGATAAATTAGATCAGTTACAAGATAAACTGAGAATAATTTCAGGGCAATATGGGTTGTTAAAACCATTAGATTTAATGCAACCTTATCGATTAGAAATGGGAACTAAATTAAAAGTAGGTAAAAAAGATAATCTTTATAAATTTTGGGATACTTCTATTACTACAGCTCTAAATAACGAGTTAAAAGAAGGGGAGCCTGTAATTAATTTGGCTAGTAATGAGTATTTTAAGGCTATAAAACCGAAAGAATTAAAATCTGATATTATAACTCCTGTTTTTAAAGATTTAAAAAATGGTGAGTATAAAACTATTATGACGTATGCTAAATTAGCTAGAGGCTATATGGTACGATATATTATTGATAATGATGTTGATACTATTGAAGGACTTAGAGGTTTTGATGTTGAAGGGTATGCTTATGACGCTAATTTGTCTTCAGAAAAACAGCTGGTTTTTACAAGGTAATACAACGGTATTAATTCTAAATAAGAGAAATGTTTTTATTAAATAGGTATTTTTCTTGATATACAATCTTACCAAAAAAACTCCCCCTTAAAAAGGAGGAGTTTTTTTATAGTATAATATTACTTCACATAAATTTCTGCTTCACCAATATTGTTATTTCTGCTAACAGGAATAACAATAAAAGTGGTTCTTTTTCTAAAGTCACGTTTGTTAATGTTTATGTGAGATAGACCTGTTAAACCTATTATTTTTGAAGAATTATTAAGGTCTATATTTTCATTTCTATCAAATTTGTAGATTAAAAATTTTACAGCTTTTTTTTCTTCGTTTTCAGGCATGGCTTTCCATGATAATTGATAAATGCGACCTTTAATTTTAGTTAGTTTTATATTTGAAACCGATTCTGGTATAAATTTTTTAGTATGATTTGTTGGTGGTGGTAAGGTAGGGTATTGGTAATAATTCTCTTTTAAAATTTTATTAATATTAAAAGTGTTTTTAAGAAAGCTTTTCGCACTAAAATAAGTAGAGCCTTTTATGGTCGACAAGGATTTATTTAAATCTAGTTGTTTTTCAATTTCTGTTTTGTTTTGCTGTTTCCAAGCTTCATCTGTCTTGCCGCCTAATCGATACATGGCTTGACCAATGTATAAGTTGGTGTTGTAATTATTTTTTATCCACCATTCTGCTATGGTTTTATAATCAGCTTTATCATGTCCAATTTGCCAATAAATTTGAGGTAGTATATAATCTAGCCATCCATTTTTAAGCCATAATAACACATCAGCATATAAATGATCATAATTGGTTTGACCAGCATCGGTATTAGAACCAGCAGGATCATCACTTTTATTTCTCCAAACCCCAAAAGGACTAATACCAAATTGTACCCAAGGTTTTATTGATTTTATAGTGTTGTGTAGTTCTTTAATAATTGTGTTAACATTGTTTCTACGCCAGTTGTCTAATTGATTTGGATAAAATTGTCCTCCATATTTTTTAAAAGCATCAGCATCGGGAAAAGATTCATTTGCAATTTTATAAGGATAAAAATAATCATCAAAATGAATAGCATCTATATCGTAATTTTGAACAATATCTGCCACTATTTTATTCGTGTATGCTCGCACTTCTGGTACACCTGGATTAAAATATGTGGTGTTTCCGTAATTTATAAACCATTCAGGTTTTTCTTCTATTAAAGCTAATGGAGTAGTTGTCGTTTTTTTGTAATCAATTAGAACGCGATATGGATTTAACCAAGCATGAAATTCCATTCCTCGTTTATGTGTTTCTTCAATAGCAAAGGCTAAAGGGTCGTAGTATGGAGTAGGAGGGCTGTTAATACTATCAGTTAGATAAGACGACCAAGGTTCGTAATTAGAATTGTAAAAAGCATCAGCAGCAGGACGAATTTGAAAAATAATTGCATTAAAGTTTAACTCTTTAAACGTATTTAAAAGATCAATAAGTTCGTTTTTTTGTTTAATTGGATCTAGATTTTTTTTACTTGGCCAATCAATATTGTTGACTGTTGCTATCCAAACACCTCTAAATTCGTGATTGATTTGTTGCGAAAAAATAAAATGAGTTGCAAAAAATAATATTAGAGTTAAAGTTATTTTTTTGTACATGAGAATTAAATTGATTGCTTTGTTGATTTTAATATTGATTACAAATTTACTATAAGAATAATAAAACTTGTTGTAGATTTTTCTATTACATGAAACTTTTTAATGTAAAATTTAGATGATAAAAGCTGTTACTTTGACAGTTTGAATATAAATTTAATTAACAATCTGACAACGCTACATTAACAGCTAAACCTCCAGTAGAAGTTTCTTTATATTTTGTATTCATGTCCTTTGCTGTTTCCCACATAGTATTTACCACTTTGTCTAAAGGTACTTTTACATTTTTAGGATCTGTATCTAAAGCTAATTCTGCAGCATGAATTGCTTTAATGGCTCCCATAGAATTTCGTTCTATACAAGGTACTTGAACTAAACCACCAATAGGATCGCAAGTTAATCCTAAATGATGTTCCATAGCAATTTCTGCAGCAATTAATACCTGATCAGGGGTGCCACCTAATAACTCTGTTAATGCACCAGCTGCCATTGCAGATGACACGCCAATTTCTGCTTGACAGCCACCCATAGCTGCAGAAATGGTAGCCCCTTTTTTAAAGATACTTCCTATTTCACCTGCTACCAATAAAAATTTTTTAATATGTTCAAAATCAGCATTGTGATTTTCTATTACCATGTAATACATTAATACAGCAGGTATTACACCTGCACTACCATTGGTAGGAGCAGTTACCACTCTGCCTAAAGAGGCATTTACCTCATTAACACTTAAAGCAAAGCAACTAACCCATTTTAGTATTTGTCTAAATTTAACTTCTGTTTTTCTAATGGCAACTAACCATTCTTGTGGTGTTTTGTAAGGGGTTGTACCAATTAAAGTTTTATGAATATCAAAAGCTCGTCTACGAACATTTAATCCGCCAGGTAAATTTCCATCAGTATGACAGCCTATATACATACATTCTAACATCGTATTCCAAATACGATGAAACTCATAGTCTATTTTTTCTAACGGTTTAATAGATTTTTCGTTTTCTAGAACTACTGCAGAAATGGGTAAGTTCAAATCTTTACAATAGGTTAATAATTCTGTGGCTAATCGAATTGGATAAGGAAACGTATTTAGAAATATTTGCTTGTTTTTTTTAGAGTTTTTTCGTTCTTCTTTTACTACAAAACCACCACCAATTGAGTAAAGAGTAGAGCGAATTTTTTTACCATTAACAAAGGCTGTAAATGTTATTCCATTGGCATGGTACGGTAAAAATTTTTTATTAAAAATAATATCGGTATCAGGATTAAATGGGAGTGGTTTTTCATTATTAAAGAGTATTGTTTTACTGTTTTTTATAGAAACAATAGTATTTTCTATACTTTCAATAGGTATCAATTCAGGATCAGCACCACTTAAACCTAAAAGTACAGCATAATCAGTAGCATGTCCTTTACCTGTCAGAGATAAAGAACCATATAAATCAACAGTTATTTTTTGAACTTTGTCAAATTTTTTAGAGGTCTTTAATTCTTTAATCCAACGTTCAGCAGCCCTCCAGGGGCCTAAAGTATGAGAACTAGACGGGCCCACACCGATTTTAAGCATATCAAAAACAGAAATACATTCCATAGAGTATAGTTAGTGTTTGAATAATCAAAAATAGACAAAAGAAATGAATGGTACTAACTGATGAAAAAGTTAAAAAAATATGATGTAAAAAGAAAATGTTATCAGTTTAACTGTATGAAAAAGCGTAAAAGTTTACTTTTTTAGATTTTAAATCTGCCACTCTGTCATTAATGTAAAAAAAATACTGTCAAAATCTTAAAATATCTTCGTTGGCATAATGATTGACTATTAAGAATCAGTAATCAAAAATTATAATCTAAAAATTTAATACATATATTATGAGTAAAATTATAGGAATAGATTTAGGAACAACCAACTCATGTGTTTCTGTGATGGAAGGGAATGAGCCCGTTGTTATCCCTAATGCAGAAGGTAAAAGAACAACACCTTCTATAGTAGCATTTGTTGAAGGTGGCGAACGTAAAGTTGGTGACCCTGCTAAAAGACAAGCAGTAACTAATCCTGCAAAAACAATTTACTCTATTAAGCGTTTTATGGGTAACAAATATTCTGAATCTAAAGAAGAAGCAGAAAGAGTATCTTATAAAGTGGTTAAAGGAGATAACGATACCCCAAGAGTTGATATTGATGGCAGACTTTATACGCCACAAGAAATATCTGCCATGGTATTACAAAAAATGAAAAAAACGGCTGAAGATTACTTAGGTCAAGAGGTAAAAGAAGCAGTTGTTACAGTTCCTGCTTATTTTAATGATGCACAACGTCAAGCTACGAAAGAGGCAGGTGAGATTGCAGGTTTAAAAGTAAGTCGTATAATTAATGAGCCAACCGCTGCTGCTTTAGCTTATGGTTTAGACAAATCAGGTCAAGATAAAAAAATTGCAGTATATGATTTAGGTGGTGGTACTTTTGATATCTCAATTCTAGAAATTGGAGATGGCGTTTTTGAAGTATTGTCTACACATGGTGATACACATTTAGGTGGTGATGATTTTGATCAAGTTATTATTGATTGGTTAGCAGATGACTTTAAAAAAGAGGAAGATATAGATCTTAGAAAAGATCCAATGGCTTTACAACGTTTAAGAGAAGCTGCAGAAAAAGCGAAAATTGAGTTGTCATCTAGTACACAAACTGAAATTAATTTACCATATGTAACGGCTACTGCAAGTGGTCCTAAACACTTAGTAAAAACATTAACTAGAGCACAGTTTGAAAAATTATCAGACAGTCTAGTAAAACGTTCTATGGAGCCTGTAAAAGCAGCTTTAAAAGATGCAGATCTTAGTACTTCAGATGTTGATGAGGTAATTTTAGTAGGTGGATCAACTCGTATTCCAAAAATTCAAGAAGAAGTAAAAAAATTCTTTGGCAAAGATCCACATAAAGGGGTAAACCCTGATGAAGTAGTTGCGGTTGGTGCTGCAATTCAAGGTGGAGTATTAACAGGTGATGTAAAAGATGTATTGTTATTAGATGTTACTCCATTGTCTTTAGGTATTGAAACTATGGGTAATGTAATGACTAAATTAATTGAGGCCAATACAACAATACCAACTAAAAAATCACAAGTATTTTCAACTGCGGTAGACAATCAACCATCAGTAGAAATTCATGTGTTGCAAGGTGAACGTGCTATGGCTGGTGATAACAAAACTATTGGTCGTTTTCACTTAGATGGAATTCCACCTGCACCTAGAGGAGTACCTCAAATTGAAGTAACTTTTGATATTGATGCCAATGGTATTATTAATGTATCTGCTAAAGATAAAGGTACAGGTAAAGAGCATAATATTCGTATCGAAGCTTCTTCAGGATTATCAGAAGAAGAAATTAAAAAGATGAAAGCAGATGCTGAGGCTAATGCTGAAGCTGATAAAAAAGCTAAAGAAGCTGCAGAAAAAATCAATGGTGCTGATGCAATGATTTTCCAAACTGAAAAACAATTGAAAGAGTTTGGAGATAAATTATCTGCAGATAAAAAAGAACCAATTGAGTCTGCTTTAGCAGAATTGAAAAAAGCACATGAATCTAAAGATTTGGCACAAATAGATGCTGCCATGGAAACGATAAATGAAGCTTGGAAAGCTGCTTCTGAAGAAATGTATAAAGCTCAACAAGAAGGACAGGCCGGTGGAGCTACTGCAGGTGCAGGAGATGCTGCTGGAGCTGAAGGTTCAACTGCTGAAGGTGATGATGTACAAGATGTTGATTTTGAAGAAGTAAAAGAAGATTAACCAAGTATTGGTAATCTAATAAATTAAAAAATCCCATTTCAATATTTGAAATGGGATTTTTTTATAAAATTTATTGAAAAAAGTGTAAAACATTAATTGTCTTTTCTTAAATCTTTTACTAGACTTATTGTAAAATAGAATATAACTATTCCAGCAATAGCAATACAAAGCCACATAAACCAAGGTTTTTTCCAAAAATCAGTTGCTATTTTAGAAGGGGTAGTAGGCATATTTTTAATTTCTATATGTTCTATATCGACTCTTGGTAATGTATTTGAAATTTCATTTTTAAAAAAAGAAAGATCGTATTGCGGTGCTTTTAAACTTTTGATTCCTGTTTTTACAGTATACGTTTTATTGGCCTTTAAAGGAACTACAATGTATAATGGGTTTTGGTAAAAAAGTACATCTTTAATTGTTAAAGGACTATTATCTTTATTCTCAATTTCTATATAAACATTATTTTCATGTAATTCGGGTATTTTAAAGCTATTTGTGCTATTTGAATTTAAGTAAAATTGAGTAATATACTGTTTATAATTTTCCTTTTTTCCTTTTACTTCTCTAGTGTCTATTTTATAAATTTTAGCACGTCTATTGTAAAGTTCAGGTTTAGTTATTTTAAAGAAAACCTGATTGATAATTTCTTTATTTTTAAAGTCAAAATGAACTTTTGTAATTTTTTTATCTGAAATTTCTGTAATCACCTTTGAAGTATATTTAACTTCTTGTAGCGGTTCATTTCTATAACTATTTTTAGAATTTCCTATGTTTAATATGTTTATTGGCAATGAATTGGTGTTATTAAAAATAATTTTTAAATAACTGTACGTACACTTAGGAAAAGAAATTCTTTTAAAAATAGAAGTTTTGTTAGGATGTTGTAATTCTGATAAACTTGAACTGTTTACAATTCCAAACCATTCTTTTTGATTGTTGCTTCCTAATAGTTTATAATTTTTGGAGCCATTGTAATTCGCAATTTCAAGAACCAGTTGGTTTAGTGTTTTATAAGGAGATTTTATCACATAAACAGAAATAGAATCTTTAACTATTTGTTTTGTAATAATTTCAAATTTTTCAAATTTATTGATTGTAATAGTCTCGTCTTTATGACGAATAAAATAAGGAATCTCATTATCAGAATCATCTACAATTCTAAAATTACTTAAATTTCTATTAGAAAAAGAACGTATTTCATTCGGTATTCTTATTTCATATAACCCATCATTATTCACGTTGCTTAATGTACCCATTACATATTGTTGGGCAGTAACAAACGTTGAAAATAATAGCAATAGAATAAAATTAATTGTCTTCATTTTCATGTTTTAATTTATCATCATCAATTATTAGAACTTTTATTTTTTGGTATACAAAAGAGATTATTAGTATTAATATACCTAATAGGATAAATGCTATAATTTTACCAGTTTCAGAAACATTAGTTATATCATATAAAAATAATTTTACAATGGTAATTGCTAATAAAACTAACGCGATAATACGCAATGTTTTTATTTGTTTTTTTATACCAATTAGTAAAAATATAAAAGCCAGAATACCCCACAATACAGGAAAACTTGTTTTAATTATTTTTAGTTTAGTCTGATTTATAGTTGATGTAGCTATTGAATCGTATAGATAGTTGAGGTTATCTTTGTATAAATCGTAATATTCACTCGCTTCTACTTCTATGGCTGTTACAGGTGAATTTAAAATTTTTAAACCGTGTAACATCACTTCGTTACTAAAAATATAAATTACAACTAGAGCAGCAATCCAAATAAAGGCCTTTTTTTTATATACAGGAAAAGTTAGTTGTAGTTTATTGGTTATATAAATTAAATACCCAAAGAAGCATATTAAAGCAAGTGATAGGTAGTGTAAATAAAATGCAATTTCTATGTTTATTCCAGAAACTAAATACGCTTTATGTTCTCCATAAGTTAATATTGAAATAGAGAATAGATATACTATAATATTAAAAATGGCTATTACATTTACAAGTTGATTGCCAATCAGAGTTCTCTTTTTATAACTAATAAATGATACTATTGCAGTAAAAAGTAAATGATAAATTGCAGGAATTGAAAGTGCAGAAGCAATATTATCTATAAAATAGAAAGATTGATATAAAACTTCAAACAAACCAACAAAGTAACTCAATAAAATTCCGGCAGTAAAAATTAAATTACGATAAACATTAGGATTAAAAGTGAGTTTCCATTTGTGTAGAGACTCATGTTCATTTTTTAATAAATAATACACTAAAAATAATGAGGCTATTCCAAAAAGTCCAGTAGCAAATATAGGATTGATAACAATAGTTAAGGTAGTTACACTATTGTATTTTTGTTCCCAATCCATTGCTAAACTAACAAGCATTAAAACATGTACTATTGCAGAAGCAAATCGATAACTTTTAATTTTAGATTTTTTTGCTAACCACATTAATAAAACGGCTTCTGCTGCCCAAAATAGAGTAATGTAATTTCCTTCAAATTGAATTGGTATTGCTAAGGTTATAAATGTTAAAGTTAGGCCAATCAATAAGTAAACAGCTATTTTGTCTAATTTAAACTTTTTATAGAGTAGCCATGCATATATAAAGTTAAGAACGCCTAATCCAACAGTAAATAATCCTTTTAATTCGGTATGGTATTCATTAAAAATTACCATACCAATACTATAAAATATAAACGTGTTAAAGATTAATATACCTAGTTGTATTTTAGAAAAAGAGCCTTTAGTTGATATGTTGTTAATAATATTAGTAATGATGAAAATAAGATAGAAAGCAAAAGCAAAAAGCAGGGCTCCTAAATACTGTGGTTGATCACTGGCCATTTCTTTAATAAACCAGCCGCCAAATAATAAAGTAGTAAAAATAAAAGCCAGTATATTAACTAAATTCCATTTTTTATAATAGGCTATTGCTAGTATACCAATATTAAGAATAAAAATGTAAGTAAATAAAACAATATAATTCCCAGTACCACTACTAATCATAAAAGGAACACCAAAACCACCTATTAAAGAGAGAATGGCTAATTCTATTCTGTTGTACGATATAGATATGATACTGCTAAAAGTAGTAATTATAACCATTAAGGTAAAGGCTATATTTTGATTAAATAATTGATATTCATGATAAGCAATGCCAATGGTAAAATATAATATAGCTATAGACCCTGCAACTAACACAGAACTGAAAGCACTATACTTTTTACGTAGTTTATGAGCAATTACTAGAATTAATGCACCCGCTAAAATACCTATACCTACTCGGGCAGGCTCATTTATCCAATTTTTATCAATAGCATATTTTACAAAATAACTTATACCTAAAACAAGTATCAATATTCCAATTTTATTAATTAGGTTTTCACCAATAAATTTCTCCAAATCTGGATTTTTTTCTTTAAACTTTTGCCAAAAAGATTTCCGGGTAGGAGTAGGGCTTTGAATTTCTTCAGGTTCGTTTATTGGTTCTTGAACTTTTTCAGAATCGTTAGTTATTGGTTTTGAAGTATAATTAGCATTGCTTAGATTTATTTCTGTTACTTCTTCAATTTCTTTCTTAGTAGGAGGAGTAACTTTTTCCGTTTCTATCTGTTTTTTACTTTCTTCAACTTTTTCTTCTTTAATGATAGAGGTTTTTTGAGGGGAGTCAAATTTTGCTTTTTGAGTTTCTTTTTCTTGAAACTGATATTTGCTTAAATTATCAATTTTTTGGCTTAGTTCGTCTATGCTTCTTTTTAAAACAGTATAATTAGCACTCGTTTTATTACTCAAAACAATTAGTAAAACTAAAATAAGTATCAATAAAAAAGCTGTCATAATATTTGATATAGGTTTGTAGTATACAAATGTAGTTATTTCTTAATCTTACAACCCCCCTGAAATCCGTTATATTACAACCTTAAACTGAATTAAAAGTAAAAATCCCATTTCTAATATAGAAATGGGATTTTTACGGTTTTTGGTTCTGATTAGTATCAGAAAATTATAAATAAGTATTTAGCGGGTCGATTTCTTTTTTTGGTTGAATTATATAACAGTAAAATTTAACTTTTAGTATATTATCTATAAAATAATTGAGTAAAATAATATGTGCCTTTAGCGTTTTTTACTGCGGCAATTCCAGTATGAGTGAAATTTCCTTCAATATTCTCTTTATGAATAGAACTTTTTAACCAAGCAGTTACTACTTCGTTTGCGGTATAGTATCCATATGCCACATTTTCACCTATCCCTTGTGCTTTTTCCATTTGTTTTAGGTTGTCAGTTCTATTTTTAAAATTGTCGTGACTGATTTTGTTTTCGGAAATCATATATTTACTATGCTCTATTGCTAAATTATCAGCAGTACTATTTCTAACTAATTTTTCGAGCCCCTTACTTTCTCTATGTTCATTTACTAATGATAGTATAGCATCTGTAATGCTTACTTCTACAATCATTTCATTACTATCATCTTCTGAACATGAAACAAAAAAAACTAATAACAGCAGTATTGAACTATATTTTATTAGGGTTTTCATAGGTTTAAATATAAATTGGTAAGTACTTAACTAATAAAAATAAAATTTAGTACATCTAGAGTTGTTATTATTAATTTTAATCAATAGATGTCTTATTTTTAATTGCTTATATGTTGTTAATTGAGTTAAAATTATATGATATTCTTAATGTTGCATCGATATTTGTTGTAAAAATAAAAATTATTAGTAAAAATTAAATAAAATAATAATTTAAATTCTTATTTGTTTTTTTATAGATTTTCTTAATCAGTATTCTACGAAAAAGTGAAATATGAAGTATGTAGAATTTATTTAAAACTTAAATTCCAGTATATTAGGCATTTTAATCTTTTATGAAAGAGCTAAATCTTGTTTTTAACGATATTACTTTTTAGATTTATCATTATTTGTTAAATAGTTAGAGGAAAAATAATTGATTAAAGTGTTTTCTTATTGTTATTTTTTTTGATGTAAGTAGTTTAAAGTGTTGATTATCAGTTATTGTATTTTGTTTAGGTATTTTTGATTTATGGTTTGTGCTCTCTTAAAATCTATTACCTTTGCCAACGTTAAAATTTGAAAATTGAACTTAAAAGCATATACATCTGAATTTCGCTATAATTTAAAGCTGGCATACCCTGTTATGTTAGGTATGATTGGGCATACATTAGTTAGCTTTATAGATAATATAATGGTTGGTCAATTAGGTACAGCAGAATTGGCTGCTGTATCTTTAGGAAATAGTTTTGTTTTTATAGCAATGAGTTTAGGCATTGGTTTTTCTACTGCAATTACACCTTTGATTGCTGAGGCTGATGGTGAAAAAAACATTTCTAAAGGAAAGCAAGCATTTAATCATGGATTAATTTTATGTACCATTTTAGGTGTGGTTTTATTTTCGGTGTTGTTAGCTATAAAACCATTAATGTATAAAATGGATCAACCTTCAGAAGTGGTAGATTTGGCTATGCCTTATTTAGATTTAGTGGCTTTTTCATTAATTCCTCTTATAATTTTTCAAGGATTTAAGCAGTTTGCTGATGGGTTGTCACAAACCAAATATTCTATGTATGCTACAATTATAGCAAATGTGATAAATGTTGTACTTAATTATTTGTTAATTTTTGGAAAATTTGGTTTTCCAGAAATGGGGATTATTGGAGCTGCAATAGGAACCTTAGTTTCAAGAGTTGTAATGTTAACATATATTTGGTTGTTATTAAAATCTAAAGACAAGTTTAAGCCTTATTTTGAGAGATTTAATTTTAATAACATCAAGAAAAATATTTTAAAAAAAATAATAAGTCTTGGTTTTCCTTCGGCTTTACAAATGTTTTTTGAGGTAGCCATATTTACTGCTGCAATTTGGTTAAGTGGTGTTTTGGGTAAAAACCCACAAGCGGCTAATCAAATAGCCTTAAATTTATCTTCTATGACATTTATGGTGGCTATGGGATTAAGTGTAACAGCAATGATTAGAGTAGGTAACCAAAAAGGGTTAAAAAACTTTAAAGATTTGAGACGTGTAGCATTTTCTATCTTTTTATTAACTTTTTTTCTAGATATAATTTTTGCATTATTATTTTTAATATTTAATCAAGACTTACCTCGTATTTATATAGATGAGCATGATGTATTGAATCAAATAGATAATATTGAAGTTGTAAGTATTGCAGCTAAATTATTATTAGTATCAGCTGTTTTTCAAATTTCTGATGGGTTGCAAGTAGTGGTATTAGGAGCATTAAGAGGAATGCAAGATGTAAGAATACCAACCCTTATTACTTTTGTGGCATATTGGCTCATAGGTTTTCCTATCTCATTTTATTTAGGAAAGGAAACTATGTATGGAAGTGTAGGTATTTGGTTAGGATTGTTAGCAGGTTTAACCGCTTCAGGGGTACTACTTTTTATTAGATTTAATTATTTAACAAAAAAATTAATCTCTATAGCATAAATTATAGCCATAATAATTAGTAGTGGTATTATTATTTTTTTTGAGCCATTAATAATAATTATTTTTATCATTTAAATAATACTTGTTTTAAAAATAACTTTAAAAAAGACTAACAAAATCTCTAATGGGCATCGTATTAAAGCAATCATTTACCAATACCTTAATTTTATTTTTAGGATTTGCCATTGGAGGAATAAATGTTCTGTTTTTGTATACCCATTTTCTGCATGAAGATTATTATGGTTTAAATACTTTTTTATTATCAACAGCTAATATTTTATTGCCTTTATTGGTTTTAGGAATGCAGCATACGATTATTAAATTTTATACGTCATATCGAACTAAATATGAGCAAGATCAGTTTTTAACTTCGGCGTTGCTACTTCCTTTATTTATTATAATACCATTAGCAATTTTAGGTAGTTTTTTTTATGAAACTATAGCCAATTGGCTGTCTAAGGAAAATAACATTATTAAGCCGTATACGTATCTCATTTTTTTAACAGCGATTTTTATGGGATATTTTGAAGTATTTTATGCATTTAGTAAAATTCAATATAAATCTGTTTTTGGTAATTTTTTAAAGGAAATTTTTTCACGTATATGTACTTCTATTTTATTAGTTGGTGTTTATCTGCAATGGATTACAGATGTGCAATTCATTTATGCTATTGTAATTGTTTATGGTATTAGAATGTTAATAATGATGTTTTCGGCTTTTAAATTATATAAGCCTGATTTTATTATAAAATTTCCAGAAAACAGTAAAGAGATTTTATCGTATTCTTTTTATATCATATTAGCAGGTTCTGCAAGTGGAATTTTATTAGATATAGATAAGTTTATGATTCCACAAATGGAACAAATTGCTGAAGTTGCTTATTATGCAGTTGGTATTTATATAGCATCTGTAATTGCTATTCCTTCGCGTGCAATGCAGCAAATTATAAATCCGCTTACGGCTAAAGAACTTAATAGTAATAATTTAAAAGAAGTAGAAAATCTTTATAAAAAAAGTTCAATTACACTTTTAGTAGCTGGTGGATTATTGTTTTTGTTAATTAATTTAAATATTAATGATTTATATGCCTTTATTAATAAACCTGAATATGCTGTTGGTGGAATGATTGTGTTAATGATTTCTATAGCTGAACTTTATAAGTTATCATTAGGTACCAATGGTGCTATTTTAACAAATTCTAACCATTATAGAGTATTTTTCTATTTTTCAATTGCCATGGCAATAAGTGTTGTTTTTTTAAATAGATGGTTAATTCAGCTTTTGGGTATAGATGGGGCAGCTTTGGCTACTTTAATTGTGGTTTTAATTTTTAGTACAGTTAAAATTATTTATGTGCAATTAAAGTTAAACATGCAACCTTTTACAAAAAAAACAATACTTGTACTAACAATTATTTCAATATTATTTTTGATTTTTTATTCAATTACTATTCCTTTTCACCCTATAGTGAATATGGTTTTAAAATCATTAATAATTACAATAGTTTATATTTTTACCATATATAAATTAAATATATCAGAAGATATTAATGTGTTAATAAAAAAGTATTTTAGGTTATAATATGGATTTTATATTACCCCTATTATTAGGTTTTTTTTCTGCTTTTGTTGGGCTGTTGGCACCAGGAATGTTGAATATGACAGCTGTAAGAACCGCTATTGAACAAGGTAAGAAAGCGGGATATTTATTTGCAACAGGTGCGGCTTCTGTAGTTTTAATTCAGGCTACAATAGCATTGTTATTTGCCAATTATATTAGTAAAAACCTTCATATATTAGATAACTTAAGAGTTGGGGCAATCGTTGTTTTTTTTCTACTAGCCATTTTCTTTTTTACTCAAGCTAGAAAAAAATTTAAAGCTGAAGGAAAAGTTAAAAAAGGTAATATGTTTTTAATTGGTATTATTATGTCATCAATAAATATGTTAGCCATTCCTTTTTATTTTGGACTTTCTACTTATTTTACTGCTAATGGCACATTGGTTATGAAACAACCCTATATCTCATTATTCGTTATTGGTGCTTCTTTAGGATCTTTAAGTATATTTTATATGTATGTGTATTTTGCAAATTTAATTTCTAAAAGAGCTAAATTTATTGCTTCAAACATTAATTATATTTTAAGCGGATTGTTTTTATTATTAGGTTTGGTAACCTTATTAAAGATGTAACTTACCTATATATTTTTTATAATCTCTTTTCTAAAACCTAAAATCTATTTAGCACAAATAAATTATTATCTTTGTTAATTAAGGTTAAAATTTTACTATGATTGATGCTATTGTAAATAATTTAAATAGAGGAGTTAAATTACTAAACGCTATAAGTGACAGTGAATATTCTAATACCTCTGTAAAACCTTACCATTCAAGTATTGGTGTTCATATACGTCATGTTTTAGATATTTTTGATTGTGTTTTTTGTGGGTTAGAAAATAAACATATCAATTTGGCTATAAGAAAACGGAATCAAGAAGCAGAGCTTAAAACAGATGCGGGTCTTCAATATTTTAATGATATTATTGGTAAATTACAAGAGCTAAAAAATACCAATTTAGATGATGAAGTTTACGTTATAGATGATTTAGGATTGGGTACAGTTAAAACAAAGTATACTATAGGAGCAATATTATCTCAAGCTCATAGCCACGCTATTCACCATTTTGCGAGTATAGGATACATTATTTCTCAATTAGGCATTGAATTGCCTGATACTGATTTCGGATATAATCCTACTACTCCCAAAAATGATGTTTTAGCTTAATAATTGATATAAACCCAACCTCTATAAGTTTTATATTTGTTAGTTACTTTATCTTTTAATTTAAGAATAAAAAAGTATGTGCCAACCGGAACAACTATTCCTTTATCAATAGTTAAACTATTTTCTGAAATACCTCCCCAATCGTTATTGTAATTTTCAGTTTCGTAAACCAATTTGCCCCAGCGGTCATAAACTTCAATTGAATTTTCTTGAGATAAATCTAATCCTGTTATTTCAAAATGGTCATTCAATCCATCTCCATTAGGTGAGAATCCAGTGTTTATAGTAAAATCATTTCCAGCTGGTTCAGCAGCTATTGTGAGTACTTCATAATCATCTGGTACAAATGAAACAGAAGTAATGTCTCCCTCTTCTAAATCTCCAGAAACATCATTTCTACCTAAACTATCCCATCTTAGTGTTTTTGTATTCCAACCTACCACTCTTAACAATTCAATATCATCGGTTAGGTTTTTAAGATCACTATCCAAATCCCAAGTAAGAGTAACTTCTACAGGTTCATCTCCATCTAAATCCCAAAACTCTTTGTCATTTACCTTAGAAAGTATAGGGGCAAAGCTATTGGTATCAAAAAGAGTTGTAAATGTAGTAGGACTATTAGGATTCTCATAAAAATAGGCACTCTTAAAATTTGATATTGAGTTTGGTTTCGATATAGATAAGGGTCTTAATTTATCTTCATCACCAATCGGAAAAGTGAAATCTATAGCCCCAAAAAGAGCAGCATACCCATCTACATGTTCAAAATCAGACTCACCTTTGTAAT
Organism: Aureibaculum marinum; assembly: GCF_003813905.1. Classification (GTDB taxonomy): domain Bacteria; phylum Bacteroidota; class Bacteroidia; order Flavobacteriales; family Flavobacteriaceae; genus Aureibaculum; species Aureibaculum marinum. The sequence continues at coordinate 3,814 of NZ_RPFJ01000007.1, read as the reverse complement.
TGGCTTGTAAAAAATCTAATGTTATATTAGAATCGGTTCTTGGAGTAAAAACTTTTCCATTTATAAATTCAAGAGTATTGTAAACACCCATTGATGTTTCTAGATATAGACCATCTAGAACATCAATTTCTGAGTTGTAAAACTCAGCAATTGATGTACCTGAAACGGTTAATTGATTCTCTCCGTAAAATCCTGCTAGTCCCAAATTGTTATTAAACATACCGTCGTTAACTAGGTCGGTATGAAATCCTATTTTACCAGTATCATGTATTTGAATATCTCCAAAATTATGAAATGCTTCTTGGGCATTTAATTGTTGAAGTACAGTAAATAGGATTACTATAAATAAACTATTTATACTTTTGCTCATTTCTTATTTATTTTGTAATTCTAAAATGGCTTTCTCTAAAGCATCAAGTCTATCTTTCATGGATTTGTTTTCTTCCTTTAAAGATTTATTTTTATTTTCTAATTCTTTAACGGCGTTAATTAACATGAAAGTAACTTCATTAGCATCTACTTGTTTAAAATCTTTAATGCCGTGCATTTCTGATTCTATTACCATAGTAGGAACAATTTTTTCAACTTCTTGAGCTATAAAGCCTACATATGTTTTGTCTCCAAAACCTAATTCCTTTTTGTATTGGAAACTTACAGGTCTTAATTGACGCAATTCATCTAAACCTTTGTTGTAATCTAAGATATTATCTTTTGAACGTCTGTCTGAAAGAACGGCCCAAGTACCACCACCAGTTTTCATAGCAACACCATTTACATTTAATGCTCCCGTTCCTCCCGTAGTTCCTATTCCAACTTGATTTTGAAAGTAGTTTTTTGTGTTGGTATCCCCTGTTTGATAAATACCCCAAGTATTAGCTGCTACACCGGTAGAACTCATAATCACTCTGACACCAAAATTACTTCCTGCTATAGTACCACCAGTTGAACCCGCATGAATGTAGGCTCCATAATTGCTTCCACCAATTGATCCTGTATTTCTCGTTCTAGCAATAGAATAAATACCATAGTTAGCACCTTTTACTTCGCCTAAATGATCTGCATTAAAATACCCTGCATAATTGATCCCAACAGAAGAACTTGCATTACCAGGTGTATACGAATAAACACCAAAGTTAGCACCTGTTACTTTACCTCCAACATGACCTGTATGCGTATATACTCCATAATTTGAACCGCCTAACGTACCTCTTACTCTAGAAAAGTTTTGTGAGCCATAGTTGTGTCCAGCAACATCACCATAAATATCAGTTAAATTAACGGTACCATAATTGCTACCCCCCACTTTTGAACCAGCAGGAATAGTTACATTGTTGTAAGTACCAAAATTTGATCCCCCAATGCTACCACCAGAAGTAGGTTGTACATAATTATAAATACCATAATTGGATGCAGTTACAGTACCGCCATGCCTAGCTGTATTATAAATGCCGTATACAGTTCTACCTGTTGCACCACTAGCAACAGCAACATTAAAGTTACCTCCAATAGATGTTGCCCCAACGCTTCCGCCACTTGATATATTTACAGTACCAACTACACCATATGCACTACCAGTTACGGTACCTGCAATTGTATTTCGGCCATATAAACCATGGGTGTTCGTAATTGTTGCTCCACTTGGCATATTAACATCACCAAATACACTATAGTTATTACTTACCTTACCTGTTGAAGTAGGAGTACTATTTGAATAAATACCGTAGTTTGAAGATGCACTACCCGCTACTGTATTAGAAATGTTTGTACCTACTTGCGTTGAAACACTACCTGTTGAACTTGAGTTTATATCTAATTTATAACGAGGTGCATTTGTACCTATTCCTACATTACCTGATACAGCCGAATATTGGTTATTACCTGAAACCGTCCAGTCATTATCTGCAAGACTAGAAGGGTCTTCCCAAGATCCTGTACCGTTCGCATCACTTACCATAACTTTGCCAACACCTTCATTACCATCAGTCATTCTGATACTTCCATTTACTTCTAATTTTTCATTAGGTATTGTTGTACCAATACCAACATTACCATTGCTATTAACTATCATTCTTTGTTGACCTTGTGTTATAAAACCGATTTGATCATTGCTTGTAAATCCATTTTGACCACCAAGAGTAATCATTGTCGCAGCACTTCCGCGTTGATCTCCTTCAATGGCTCTTGCATATACCCAAGGAGTTGCAACAAAACCTGCATTATTTAAAGGACTGGCAGCTTGGAAAGCACCTTGTCCACCTAAAGTAGAATCAAGATTTGTATCGCCTATTATGGCAGCACCTTTAACTGTTAAAGCTTCTGAAGGTGTTTTAGTTCCAACACCTAATCTGTTATTAGTATCATCATAAAATAAATTAGCATTGTCTTCAGTAGGTTTACCATCCGTATCAGCAAAAAATATAGAGCCTTTAGTTCCAGTAAGATCAGCACCATCAGCACCCGTGTCACCTTTAGGACCTTGAGCACCAGTAGCACCTGTCAATCCTTGTATTCCTTGTTCACCTTTTTCACCTTGATCTCCTTTATCACCTTTGGCACCATCTTTACCATCGATACCATTTGTACCGTTAGTTCCGTCTGCACCAGCTGCACCGGTATCACCTTTAGGACCTTGAGCACCAGTAGCACCTGTTAATCCTTGTATTCCTTGTTCACCTTTTTCGCCTTGATCTCCTTTATCACCTTTGGCACCATCTTTACCGTCGATACCATTTGTACCATTAGTTCCGTCTGCACCAGCTGCACCCGTGTCACCTTTAGGACCTTGAGCACCAGTAGCACCTGTCAATCCTTGAATTCCTTGTTCACCTTTTTCACCTTGATCACCTTTATCACCTTTGGCACCATCTTTACCGTCGATACCATTTGTACCGTTAGTTCCGTCTGCACCAGCTGCACCGGTATCACCTTTAGGACCTTGAGCACCAGTAGCACCTGTTAATCCTTGGATTCCTTTTTCACCTTTTTCGCCTTGATCTCCTTTATCACCTTTGGCACCGTCTTTACCATCGATACCATTTGTACCGTTAGTTCCGTCTGCACCATCAGCACCATCAGCACCCGTATCACCTTTAGGACCTTGAGCACCGGTAGCACCCGTTAATCCTTGAATTCCTTGTTCACCTTTTTCACCTTGATCTCCTTTATCACCTTTGGCACCGTCTTTACCGTCGATACCATTTGTACCGTTAGTTCCGTCTGCACCAGCTGCACCCGTATCACCTTTAGGACCTTGAGCACCGGTAGCACCCGTTAATCCTTGAATACCTTGAATACCTTGTTCACCTTTTTCACCTTGATCACCTTTTTCGCCTTTGGTACCCGTATCACCTTTATCGCCTTTGGCACCATCTTTACCATCGATACCATTTGTACCGTTAGTTCCGTCTGCACCAGTTGCCCCAGTATCACCTTTGGGACCTTGAGCACCAGTAGCACCTGTCAATCCTTGAATTCCTTGTTCACCTTTTTCACCTTGATCTCCTTTTTCGCCTTTTGTACCATCTTTACCATCGATACCATTTGTACCGTTAGTTCCGTCTGCACCATCAGCACCGGTAGCACCTGTTAATCCTTGGATTCCTTGTTCACCTTTTTCGCCTTGATCACCTTTTTCGCCTTTGGCACCATCTTTACCATCAATACCATTTGTACCGTTAGTTCCGTCTGCACCAGCTGCTCCGGTATCACCTTTAGGACCTTGAGCACCAGTAGCACCCGTTAATCCTTGTATTCCTTGTTCACCTTTTTCACCTTGATCTCCTTTATCACCTTTGGCACCGTCTTTACCGTCAAT
>NZ_RPFJ01000070.1 GCF_003813905.1 Aureibaculum marinum | reverse complement strand
CGTCAGACTGTCTAATAACTTATTGCTTTTAATGGAGTAAAATTTTCATTGTTTTTCAGTTTTTTCGTATCTTCTAACCATGAAATTTATTATTGGAAAAGACCGAAAACAGACCTGCCTTTTTCCCATTTCTCTTGAAGATGCTATTGAATCTGAAAACAGCGTTAGGTCGATAGATCAATTTGTAGATTCTCTTGACTTAGCGAAACTTGGTTTTCGTTTAGATTTTACAGAGAACGGACCTCCTGCTTATCATCCATCTATTTTACTCAAGTTGTACATCTACGGTTACATGAACCGTATTCGCTCATCTAGACAATTAGAAAAAGAATGCAGACGCAATATTGAGGTAATGTGGTTACTTGAATCTTTAGCTCCCGACCATAACACTATCAGTAATTTTAGAAAAGATAATGCTAAAGCAATAAAAAAAGTGTTTTTTGCCACCGTACAGATTGCTCGTAATTTTGGGCTCATTGGAGCTACATTGATTGCAGG
>NZ_RPFJ01000069.1 GCF_003813905.1 Aureibaculum marinum | reverse complement strand
ACTTTATAATCTTTTAAATTTGCTTGTCCGTAAGAAATAGAACCGTCAGCCGATTCAAAACTTGCAGATGTTAAGTATAAGTCAGGATTGTTATCATAAGTATATTCCCCTACAGAAGCAGCTCCTTTCAATTTAATAGTTGGAGTTACCTGTGCTTCAATTCCTAATTCAACACCAATATTCTTTTTATCGATTCCAGTTAATACTTCTTGTACGAAAGCGGAAGTAGAGTTTTCAG
>NZ_RPFJ01000068.1 GCF_003813905.1 Aureibaculum marinum | reverse complement strand
ATGTATTATTATTTAAACTTTATAAAATTAGATATACTATAAGATAAAATCATAAAAAAGGGGTAATAACTGTCTGAACGCTATGGTGAGTTGAGACAGTTTTTTTTTGCTTTTACCTTAGGTTATAAATGAGTGTGAATCATTATTTAAAATTATTTCTTGTTTCTATTGTATTCATATTTAAGTGATTGATTCTGGATATGAAATAATTTTAAAAGTATTTTGCTATAAAAGGTAGGAATTTTGGAGTGGTTGTTGTTTAGTATATGAACAGTGAAATGTATTATTATTTAAACTTTATAAAATTAGATATACTATAAGATAAAATCATAAAAAAGGGGTAATAACTGTCTGAACGCTATGGTGAG
>NZ_RPFJ01000067.1 GCF_003813905.1 Aureibaculum marinum | reverse complement strand
TATGCACTCTAGTACATAGTAGGTGTGCACTCTAGTACATAGTAGGTATGTACTCTAGTACATAGTAGGTATGCACTCTAGTACATAGTAGGTGTGTACTCTAGTACATAGTAGGTATGCACTCTAGTACATAGTAGGTGTGTACTCTAGTACATAGTAGGTGTGTTACTTAAATACATAACACTAAATAATTGTAAATTAATCGGGATTAAAGGTTAACTAATATTTTTTCTATACGGAAGTACCTGTTCTTTTTCTTCAGTTGACAATATATTTTTATATAAAATTTCCCAATCTTGTTGGTTCCATTCTTTACAAAAACTTTCAAAGCGATGTATTTTTTCCCTACTTTGTGTTTTATATAATTTATAATACTTGAATTGTTTTTTAAATCTTGGTATTTCTTCAATTACTTTATTATTCAAAAAATAGCAAATGTCGTTTTGCATTTTAGCGGTTGTTTTACCAAAGTATTCACCAAGTTCTTTAATTAGTAGATCAATTTCATTTTTCAAATTTTCATTGATTTGTTTTTGCTCAATTGTTTTATTCTGATTGTTATCTTCTCTTAATTCAATTGAAATATTAATATATCTTTTAGTTTTATCTGAATCAAGTATTTTAATAAAATTGTTTTTAGTTAAATTACTTATATAATTATCTACTTGCCTTTTTTTTATTCCTAGTAAAGGATTGTTATCTAATATAAACTGTGTACTTGCTCTAACGTATTTTTCTCCATTAACTGTTTTTGTAATTAGTTTACTACTGTTGCTCCAGATGTATATTAAAAATGAAACTAGATAACTTGTAGTTAATTTATTTAATATTTTACTTTCTAGATTATTACATATTATAAATTCATTTATTAGTTTTTGTTTAATAGGAAAGCTATATGTATAATTTTCTTTTTTATTTGTTGTTTTTTTCATTTTTCATCTGTGTTTTTACTATGCCAGTTAATTGTTATACATTAATTATTTGTATATTTGATGTGTGTATTACTTTAGCCAGTTAGTACATTATGTATAAAAAAAGGTGCAAAATAGAGCACCTTTTTTAGTTTGTAACTATTCGTTAAAGATTATAAATATTACAATTTATAGTGTAGGTTATGTTCATTTATTAAGTGCTCTATTAAAATTTTTGAGCGTGGGTAAAAATTCTGAAATATATCTACTACAATAGTTTTAAAATCAATTGAGAATTGAACAATTAAAAAATGTTTTTCGTTTTCCCAGTCTTTGCCTTTATGGTTCTTTGTTTTTAGTTTTATTAATTCTGAAATATTGCCCTCATAAACATTTGGTTTGACTGTTTTTGCTAATCCTGTTTTAGTGCATCTTTTCCAGTTAGTATCATTTCTAAAGTATAACCAATGCTCAAAAAATCTACTTCGATCATGGTATCCATTATCCTTTTCAATTCTAATAATGTTTGTAAAAAGATTATTAGGTTTGTTTGTTTTATAAGTCCTGTATTTGTTACCAATAGAAACAGAATCTAATTTATATATTTTACGTGTGTATTTTAAATTGCCAGTTTTCATATTATAAATTATTAGAGTTATTTAAAGTTTTTTCTATCTCACTTAATTTATAATAAGTGCGGTTTCCTAGTTTTAATGGGTGTAATAATTGTTTTTTACTCCAATCGTTTAACGTAGTTAGGCTAATGGATAACATTTTAGCGGTTTGAATCCGCGTTAAATAAGTTTCCTTATCATTTGGCTCTAATTCTTTTTTAAAGCTGTTAAATTGATTTTTTACCCCTTGAAGTATCTTTTCTGCTAATTGGTCAGGGGTTGTGTTGTGTAGCTGTGTAATGTTGTTGTTAACTGCCATAATATTAAAGTTTAAATTATTTTTATGGCAAAACTCTAATAATGCTATTTCTTTCTAGTTCATTCTATATCTTGAATATTTCATTTCTTATCTATATTGTTAAGTTGGGATATTTATTAAGTTTGATAAATTCATTTTTAAGATTGGTTAAGATAGTTTTAATGTTATCATCTTCTTTAGAATTCATTATCTTAGAAAATTGTGTTCCGTTGTATTTCTTTAAGAACCTTTTAAATTCGGTACCATAACAAATAATTTTCCCATTACCATAGCCACGCATAAAATGATAAATTTCAGAGTACTTAGTAGGTTTTTTTATTTCTTGCCAATTATTATCTAAATATTCAAATAACTCAAACCCATAATCTGAAAATATAGTTTTATATTTATTAATGTAAAGTTGATTTTCATATCTAAATAAAACCCTATAAACATCATTATACTCATGCTCAATCAACCAATCTATTAATTTAACGCGAATTATATTTTTGAGAAGTACTAAAGCCTTTGAGGTGTCATTTAGAATATTATAGGCACTTGCAAACTCATAAAATAAATCATTTTCAGTAAATTCAATAAATCCATTTTTTAAGTAAATAACGTCTTTATAATAGTCGTTGTAATATAAGTTCTTTATTATATCGGTTTTTATATAAAGTAAATCGTAAACTTTTGGAAAGTTCGCAATATGCCCTGAAACCTGTAAGTCTAATTCAACTTTTTCAAGTTCGCAATATTCGTTTAATGAATCTTTTAATTCTGTTTTAATTTTTTCAAGTTCATTTAGTTCACTTTCAGAAACTTCAATGTCAATTTTTAGATTGGATTTTCCGTTCTTTATTGAACGATTATATTTTATTTTCATAATGTAATTTTAGCCAGTTAATAATTGTTAATTATGAAATTTATTTAAATTGAATTTACTAGATCTTTAAACGCCTTTTTGAGATTGTTGTAATTTTCTTTAGCCTCGTTATTTGGCATATTGTTTAAATAGCCTAGTGTTTTAAGTCCTAGTTTAATTTGTTCTAATCCATTAAAAAGTAAAATAGCCTCATAACTATTTAATTCTGTTTTTGGTTTTTCTGATGTTGTAATCATAATTATGCTAGTTTTAAATTATTATTAGTAAAAAATTTGTTCATTTTTATTTTTTCGGCTCTTTCTATATCATTTACTTTGATGTAGTTGTAAAACACCTTTTCTGTTTTATGTCCAGAAATTGCCATTATATCAATAGTAGGCATTCCCGATTTATACGCATTTGTACAAAAAGAACGCCTAGCCGTATGGCTACTTATTAAATCGTATTTAAAAAACTTTAAAGTTTCTTTTTTACCACCTTTTGTAACTGTTTTTGTTTCAATCGAGTTAATATTTGCCAGTTCTCCTATTTTTTTAATTGCATAATTTATATGTTGGTTTGGCATTTTTGGAGGTGGGGTGCCATTTCTTTTATTTAAAATAGCGTTAACCATTGGATTGATAGGTATTGTTAATCTTGCACCAGTTTTAGAAGTAGTAATATTTATGTACTTATTGCCGTTAATAGTGATAATATTTTTATCATTTAGTTTATTAAGGTCAGATACTCTTAGCCCAGTATTAGCACCTATTAAAAAAATATCCCTAGCGTTTTCTAAAATCTGTTTAGTAAGTTTTAAAGATTTATTTATTTTAATAGGTTCGTAGTCTTTTAAATCTACATTGTAAATGTCTAGTAATTCATTTTCATTTAAATAAATGTTATTTACAATTTCATGGGGTTTAGAAAAATATCGTTTTTTAAAATCTGTATTATTATGAAAGCCTTTTTCAAAAGAAGCATTTAATATAGTTTTTAAAATTTTTATTTGAGTGCCAATGTAGTTTGTAGAATAGTTTTGAGAGTATAAGTATTTTAAAAAATCATCATAAAAATCTAAAGTAATACGCTCATAGTTTAGATTATAAATATTAGCACTATATTTTTTTAATATGTTATATGTATTTCTGTATGTTTTTGCAGTTCCTTTTGTAAGTGGTTTTTTTGTAGTGGGTAATGGATTAATAGAGTAGTTTTTAATGTACCAATCAAAAAAAGGTAAAAATTCTAAATAACGATCATTCTTTTCTGCTCGTTTTTTCTTTTTAAAAAATATATCTAATTCATTTTTTAATAGCTGTGGTGTAACTTCTAATTTTCTATTTATTGTTAAGTCGCTATATAACCCCTCTAAGAATGTTCTTGTTTCATTTAGTTTATTGTTAATGTTTACTTTGTTAATTTCTTCAGTAACATTTTTAACAGTTTGAGTTTTTAAATTCCAGTTTTTGTAATTAACAATTTTTAACCCTGTTGAATATCTAATTCGTTTTGCGTTTCCAGTTCCAAAAGTGTAACGAATATAAATAGAACCTGTATTTCCTTTATTTTTTCTTAATTCAAATTTTAATGTAGCCATTATGTATAAACTTTAACCATGTCAAATATATCAAAAAAAAGTCCACAATTTTAAATTGTGTACTTTTTTGTGTACTTTTTTTTCTTTCTTATCCGTTTTTTATCTTTTTAAATTGGTCGGCTATATTTATTTTAAATAAAGGGGTTGTAGTAGTGTTTATTTGGTTTAGTGTTGTTTTTAGGTGTTTTTTTTAGTAACCCTAAAACGTTATTTCGTAATCCTGTCGGGGTCACGAATAAATAAAAAATCCAAACTGTAAATCAAGCTCGCTTGAATTTGCAAGTTTGGATTTTTTATTTTCAAAGCGGAGCTTTGTCAGGAAGCGAAGCAATCCTGTCGGGGGTTACATTGAATTAAAAGTCCAGTGCATTTTTGGGTATGGACTTTTTAATTTAAATGAATTTAAAAATTAATTGCTCAACTCACTATTAGAATTTTATTTTTTGAAATTTCTTTAACTATTCTTTATAAAATACTTTTCAACCATTCAATTGTAATTAATACGAGTACCTTCAGAGGGCATTGCTTCAAATGCAGTGAGTTTAATGTTAAATTTTTCAAAATACGCTTTGGAAGCCTCTTTTACAAAAGCTGTTACGGCATCTCGGTGTATAATATTAATGGTACAACCACCAAAACCACCTCCCATCATTCTAGCTCCAATAACTTCGTCATATTTTTTAGAAAAATCGACTAAAAAGTCTAATTCAG
>NZ_RPFJ01000066.1 GCF_003813905.1 Aureibaculum marinum | reverse complement strand
AGGAATTTTTTCCTAATAAAGGTGATAGTCATTGCAACATTTATTAATCATTTCTTTCTAAAAGGAAATAATATTTAAAAATATGAAAAATTATGTAGATGTTATAGGAATTGATGTATCTAAATTAACCATCGATGCACATATTCATAACAGAGCAGTACATCGAGTGTTTTCTAACACTACTAAGGGTTACAAAGCACTATTGTCATGGACGGAAACGTATTTAAAAGAGCAAGTTTATTTTTTCTGTTTTGAGAACACAGGACATTACTCTACAAACCTGAGTGTTTACCTATCAGAAAATAATAGAGATTATATTGAACAAAGTCCCTTAGCAATCAAACGATCTGTAGGTATTGTTAGAGGTAAAACAGATAAACTTGATGCGGGTATGATAGCTAGGTATGCTTGGTTACATAAAGAAGAACTACTTCTTAGTACTCCAATAGAAAATCACGTTCAAGAATTGGGTAGATTATTATCGATTAGAGAACAGCTAGTAAGAGATCGAACAGGCAAGATGAGTAGCCTTAAAGAAATGCAATCTTTACTTAGTAGTCCTTCAACTGACAACTGTTGTAGAATTATCAAAAAGACCATTCATTATCTCACAAAACAAATTGAAGCTCTAGAACTTTGTATTAAAAAATTAATGAAAAGTGATAAATCACTCGATAAGAATTTTAAGCTTCTAAATACCTTAAAAGGAGTCGGATTAATACTTTCTTGTCAAATTATATATCACACGAGCAACTTTAAACGATTCAATAGTTGGCGACAATTTTCTAGCTATTGTGGTGTTGCACCTTTTGAGTACAGTTCTGGAACCAGTATTAGAAGAAGGAATAGAATACACCATATAGGAGATAGAAAAATGAAAACACTTTTAACACTTGCCAGCGTGAGTGCTATACAGTGCGATAAAGAACTAAAACAATATTACAAGAAGAAACTCGAAGAAGGTAAACCAAAAATGGTTGCTTTAAATAATATTAGAAATAAGATTTTATCAAGAGCATTTGCAGTAGTAAAGAGAGGAACACCGTACGTAGAACTACAAAAGTTTGTAGCTTAAAAATAATCTTTAAATAATTTGGATTTGACCTTGGAATACGTATAA
>NZ_RPFJ01000065.1 GCF_003813905.1 Aureibaculum marinum | reverse complement strand
CAATAAATTTTGTACGGTGTTAGCTAACGTTTGTTATTTCTAAATTTTAATAAATTCTTATAATTCAGTGTCCTCTTTTAAGTCCTCCGTTTCGCAAAAGTATTTATCTTCCCAAATATGAAATCTAAATCCATTACTTTGTAAAAAAGCTCGTAGATATTTATTCTAATTCAACAATGCAAGAAAACTATTGTCAAAATTTAATGAAGAAAAGGCTTGGTTTTTAGCTCAGTTCTTTGTTGTGTACAGTTATTTCACCTCGAAGAAATTAAAATCCGCTTCTTGAGAAACTCCATAATAACTGATATTCTTCCTCAACAATTCGATATATTTTTCTTTCTTCTTTACTTGTATTTTCTCGAAATAGTCTGGTGAAATTCCCCAATTTTCAATATTTGATACAAACAATCCTGTAAGTTTAAATTCTAATTCTTTATCGGATAATTTTTCCCAAGAATGACAATATTTTTGTGTGTCTTTTGATGCATATTTGTTATGATAACCTACAAGGATGAGCGTTTCTTCTGTTAAAGGCAAAATATGAATGTAAATATTCTCTAAATCCAATGCTCCATCTTCTCTTTGGAAATCTAAATCAGTAGCACTAAATACTGCTGAAGCATAAACAGGAATTTTCGGATATTTATAAATGAAATATGTAAACATCTTTGAATTTGATTTTATTTCATTTTCTAATTCTTTTTTTAATGCGTTTAAGTCCTTAATTCCCAATTCATTGCCTTTAACAACCAGTTTAAGAGGTTCTTTATCTATTTTTCCAATTAAAGTATTTGCGTTTATTAGTCTGGTATATTTTTCGATGGCAAGACGTTTTTTACTTATTTCAGCACAAATTGCTCTATAGCTGAATAATAAAAAAGATTCGTAAGATTCAAAATTTGCTTTGGTATTTTCAATTGGTTTGAAAATATTTGTATCATGTGTGTTACAAAAAACCTTGTGAGTTAAAGCTTGACTTATTCCAACACTTCGGAATTCAATAGGTGACTTTTTTTTATCCCATTTATAGGCATCAACCATTTTTAATTCAACTAAATGTCCTTTAATAGAAATATTACTCAATATTCCATTTTGTTGAATTAGATGTGAATTAATAGCAGTTTCTGAGCAATCATCAACTAAACATTCCCATTGTTTTTTTTTGACATTTTTGTCAATTTGAGCGATTATGTTTTGAGGTTTTGTCATAATTGTACACAACGGTCTACTTTACTTTACCGTGCTATTAAATAGTTAATTAACTTTACTAAGAAACAAGAGGAGAACTATAACGGTCTTTGGAATAGCAGTTCCTTTATACGTACGAGTCCTCTTGTCTCTCTTAGGTTGCTTAGGACCATTTGGAATACCAGGAATTTTTTCCTAATAAAGGTGATAGTCATTGCAACATTTATTAATCATTTCTTTCTAAAAGGAAATAATATTTAAAAATATGAAAAATTATGTAGATGTTATAGGAATTGATG
>NZ_RPFJ01000064.1 GCF_003813905.1 Aureibaculum marinum | reverse complement strand
CATCAATTCCTATAACATCTACATAATTTTTCATATTTTTAAATATTATTTCCTTTTAGAAAGAAATGATTAATAAATGTTGCAATGACTATCACCTTTATTAGGAAAAAATTCCTTGTATTCCAAATGGTCCTAAGCAACCTAAGAGAGACAAGAGGACTCATACGTATAAAGGAACTGCTATTCCAAAGACCGTTATAGTTCTCCTCTTGTTTCTTAGTAAAGTTAATTAACTATTTAATAGCACGGTAAAGTAAAGAAGACCGTTGTATGCCATTTGAAAATAAACACGCCACAGAATTTTAACAAAAACCAATATGTCGAACTTTAAGCTTCTTTTTTCCGAATATTTTGAAATTGAAGAATCACAAATGACGGAATATGGAGCTTTAAATATTTGTTTGAGTTCTGACCTTCCTCTTTTTCTTGACCCTTTTTTATTATTTGCATCAGAGAAGCCAGAATATAAAGTACTTCATAAGCAAGTTGTGGAGCATCTTCTTCTATTAAAATCTTATGCCATAGAAAGCGATGGAAAAGATGTAGATATAAGTTTGTTTAGATTTCCTGAAATTAAACAAAACTGGCTAGGTTTAGCTCAATACGGTAATGGAGGTAAAGGACTCGGAATTAGATTTGCAAAAAGTGCTATTAAAGCCTTTAATGGGTTCTATAAAACTTTTGGAGAAGAAAAGATTACAGATGAAACTCATATTGAAAAATTAACCTTATTAAATTCAGGAGTTGGCAAAGATTTTATTAGTGATTTTACAACAAATTTAATTTTCGAATATCTACTGGAATATACTCAAAATTTCGCATTAAAATATCTTAATGAAAATCAAATAACTGATTTTTCAATAAGGTGTAAGTTTGATAGAGCTACAAAGACTTGGCAACCAAGAACATTCAAATTACCATATTTCTTTAGAGAAAAAAATGGTGATTTTATACTCTTAACTCCATTAGATATTTTGACTGTTGATGAAGCTATTATTAATAATGGTGACTTCTATAACAACTTCAATAATGTCACACGCTCAATTGGAAATGATTCATTACGAACAGCCGTCAATGATTACTTTAGAACACATTTACCTAAAAGGCCTAAGAAAAAAGATAAAATTGAGGCTTTCGTAAGAACAGTTGAACAATATCCTGATTTAGTTGACCTATATATAAGACTAAAAGAGGATAGTAAAAAGGTCGTTAGCGGAGTTGCTTTGTCTAAAATAGAGGAACTTAGAGACCAACTAATAGATTCTTTAACACCACTTTGTAACTTATTAAATGATAATAGTGAATTTTATTCTGTAAAGCCAAATAGCTATGAAGAAGCTTTAAAAAGAGCTAATTATTTAAAAGATGTCATAGAAAACAATGATGGTTATAGGATTTTCTATGACGGCACTAAACCAATTGCAAAAGAAGATACGATACAAAGAATATTTAGGTTGACTTGGTATGCATCTCCATTTGACGTAAATGCAGAAGTCAATAATGGACGTGGACCTGCCGATTATAAAGTTTCCTTTGGTAGCGGAGATTCGACAATAGTTGAATTTAAACTTGCAAAATCTTCTTCTCTTGAAAGGAATTTAGAAAACCAAACAAACATTTACAAGTCTGCTTCGAAATCATCAAATGATATTTCTGTTGTACTATGCTATACAGAAAATGATATAAGGAAAGTAAACCGAGTATTAAAAAAGATAGGAAAAGAAGGAGATGAAAATATTATTGTAATTGATGCAAGACGAAAAGCATCTGCGTCTAAAGTGTAAAAACGGCATACAACACGGTATAAAAAACATAGGGCGTTTGTGCTAAACCGAAAGGTCTGTGAATATTTACAAAGTCCGCTAAATATAAAATTTGGCGTTTATGATAGAAAAGATAAAAGCAAAATATTTATATTTAGCTAAGTAATAAACCGAAACGTAAGTGCTTATCACCTGCCCTACGTTTCTTATACGAGACGTTAGGAGTTATTAATACGGATGTTCGTAAAATCCAATGATTATGGAGAGAAATAAGAAGTAAAATAACCGAGACATTGTATTAGATAAAGGGTATTACTTTCACTCTAATCGAC
>NZ_RPFJ01000063.1 GCF_003813905.1 Aureibaculum marinum | reverse complement strand
GCCATTGTGAGCTTCGTGGTTAGGCTTTTCACCGCAAGGTGCACTAAGGTTGTTCACAACGAGCACAGAGAAATGCTAACTTTTATATTCCTAGTGAGCTTCGTGGTTGACGTTGTATTCTTCGTAGTTAAGCTTTTTTACCACAAGGTGCACTAAGGTTGTTCACAACGAGCACAAATCATAAATGGTATATCATTTTCCTAGTGAGCTTCGTGGTTGACGTTGTATTCTTCGTGGTTAAGCTTTTATACCACAAAGTGCACTAAGGCAGTTCACAACGAACACAAAGAAATACTAACTTTTATATTCTTAGTGAACTTCGTGTTAGCCATTGTGAGCTTCGTGGTTAGGCTTTTC
>NZ_RPFJ01000062.1 GCF_003813905.1 Aureibaculum marinum | reverse complement strand
GATTACTCCCTAACGGTCGTGATCCCTTGATTGTTATCCAATACAATCATAAAAACCACAACATACTATCGTATGTTTAGTTTTTTGTTTTTCAAAAACTTACAAAAGCAAGCTTACGGGATTACTCCCTGGCGGTCGTGATCCCTTAATGGTTATCCAATACAATTATAAAAACCACTACATACTGTCGTATGTTTAGTTTTTTCAGAAATTTACAAAGGCAAGCTTAGGGGATTACTCCCTAGCAGTCGTGATTCCTTGATTGTTATCCAATACAATCATAAAAACCACAACATACTATCGTATGTTTAGTTTTTTCAGAAATTTACAAAGGCAAGCTTAGGGGATTACTCCCTAGCGGTCGTGATCCCT
>NZ_RPFJ01000061.1 GCF_003813905.1 Aureibaculum marinum | reverse complement strand
GGTAAAAAGGATTATCAACAATTTAACACCCCAAAAACATCATTATGTAATAATTAAAAATAAAATATTAACTTTGAAGTGAGTGACTAGTGCTTTTCATAGGATACATTGTTGTAAGTAGTGCTTCATTCAGCCGTTTCTTTATTCCAGTATTCTTTTTTTGCTTTTTTCTGTTTATAGTATGCGACAAATATTAAGGAAAGAGGAAAGAATAAGATTATAAAAAGCCATTTAAAAATATTCGACATTAGATTCATTTGTTTTCCTGAAATTTTTTCAATAATTCCTTCGCATCAGTCATTCCCAAATTTTCTGCTACAGTTAAATGTTTTTTTGCGTTTAAAGTGTCACTTAAATATAAATACGATTCCCCAAGCCAAATTGATGTATTTGCTATTTCAAAATTATATTTCAAAACTTCCTCTAAATCCAAGATTGCTAATTCATATTGTTTATTCAATGCGTAAGAAATCCCCCGCTCATATTTAATTTCTTGTTTATCAACGAAGTAGTCCGAATCTGTATCCCATTTATTGAACTCTAGACGAATGTTTTCAAAATTGATTGCTCCTTTGGTTTCAAGTGCCTTGGAATAATAATCTATTGATTTTTCGTACTGATTTAGTCTTTTATAACCATTTCCGATATTCATTAAAGCCAATGTGTTGTCTGAATCAAAAGCTATTATTTTCTCATAATCTTTAATTGCTCCAATATGGTCTTTAAGAGCAGATTTATCAGCACCTCTGTTTAATAAGGCTGGTCTAAATTCAGGCTTTTGTTCAATTGCCTTGTTATAATACTCAATGGCTTTTTTATATTCCCCCTTTTCATCCAATTCAAAAGCTAAATCATAATATTTTTCAGCAGTTATTACATCGCAGGAACTGTAATTTATAAAAATAAATAATATGTAGATTGAGTATTTTCGCATTACTTACAATAAGATGTGTAAAGATAGTAAAACGTTAGTTTTATTCTCTTTACATAGTGTTAGTTGTTGTTAAACGGAACTCAAAGGAAGTTTCCTTTGAGTTAGTGAGTAAAATAACT
>NZ_RPFJ01000006.1 GCF_003813905.1 Aureibaculum marinum | reverse complement strand
GAGGCGAAGTTATTTTACTCACTAACTCAAAGGAAACTTCCTTTGAGTTCCGTTTAACAACAACTAACACTATGTAAAGAGAATAAAACTAACGTTTTACTATCTTTACACATCTTTTAGGTGCAAGTTGTCGAACGAATAACATTAATGAGATATTTTCATATTCAAATTTTAAATGGCATTCGAAAAGAATGGAGAATTGGAGATTCTGTGAAAACTGAATTCAATAATTTTTACAGAGATATTCTCAATGGTATTGAAAATATTTCAAAATCTAATTTCCAAGGCAAAAGGTTAATTAAAAGAGCTGGAGAAACTCTAGACGTTGAATGGATGGATAATTTAGACTATGAATCTAAAAATTATGAAAACCTTTTCTATAAAGTTCAAGATTTACTAATTGACTACGAAGGTTTATCAAACGAATTATATAAATCACATTTTCAACATTTAAAATTAATACGAGAAGATACTTTTGAGCAAACTAGACTTGAAATAAATCCTTTACTTCCATCAAGAAAAAAGTGCATTTGGTTATGCACAACTGACACACTTCAAAATTGGTGGGATACTTTTAAAAGACATCCGAAAAAAAGAATATTAGAACTTGAATTATCGCCAAATGGTAAAAGACACATTGCAGACGCGGAATATATAAAAACGGAATTATACAGTCTTCAAGAATGGAAAACCTTAGCTACTGATTATTGGAAAGGTACTAAAACCTCTAATCCAGTTTTGGAAGTCTTGTATGAGGGAGAATTCAAGATAATTAATGAATACGAAAAATGGAAATAATATAAAAACCAGCACCTAACATGGGCTATAATTCATTGTGAAAGGATTTCCTAAACGGAAATCCTTAACTTCAAGCCAAGGTTTGATTTCGGGCGGAATGTTCACTGCGTGAAATTCCACAACGAAATCATAGCCGAGAACGTTAGCTACAACCCAAAAACTGATGAACAAAAGAAAATACTTTATTCCAATAGGGATTATCGCATTACTAACAATTGGCTATTTCATTGCTGATTTAATTCTCTTTCACGGAATAAGACCAAAGTTGATAAATGAAAGTGGTTTTCATGCAAACTATTTTGTCAAAAATGATTTAGAGAATAAAAAGGCAATAGTATTAATTGGTGGTGGACAATGGGGCGACTATTGGGCACAAGAATTTGCAAATAATGGAATGGTAGGTCTTTCATTACCTTACACAGGAATAGAAGGTTTACCGAAATTACCAGAAGAAATTGATTTAGCATACTTTGAAAATGCAATAAAGTGGTTAGGAAAACAGAAAGAAGTTGACAAAAATAAAATCGTAGTAATCGGAGCATCGAGAAATGCAGAATTAGCATTATTGATTGCTGCTACATTTCCAGAAATTGTAAGCGGAGTTGTTGCATATTCACCAAGTAGCGTTTCTTGGTCGAATACTGTTTTACCTTATAGCTCTAATGAACTAAAACCAAGTTGGAAATATAAAGGAATTGACATTCCCTATGTTCCAATGGAAAAAATTAGTGGAAACGAATCGGATAAAATCAAAATGCTGGATTATTGGAATAAAGGTCTGTCGCAAACGAAATTAGTAAGTCAAGCAACTATCAAAGCAGAAAATATTAATGGTCCTATCCTACTTTTTTCAGGAAATGATGATAAAGTTTGGCCATCATCATTAATGGCAGATATGATAGAAGAGAACTTAAAAGAAAACAATTTTAAACATTCTATTGAGAATATAAAATATGAAAACGCTGGTCATCTAATTTCAAGCAGACCAGAGGAAAATTCAAATTATAGAACTGGAACATTGAATATTGATGGAAAAGACTACGAATATGAATTCGGAGGAACTAATGAAGGAGATTTTAAAGCAAAGAAAGATGCAAAAGTCAAATTAATGGAATTCCTAGAAAAAATATAAATTCATAAAAAGGCAGTAGCTAACAAAGTACTGTGGTAAAAAACAAGTAAAACTCATTAATTTTTCACTAAAGTACTTTTATAATTATCATTGTAAGGAGTCCTTTTAAACTGCTTGAGTGAGTAGCTATTTGTACTCTCCTACTCTAAAAATCGTTTAAGCTAGTTCACTTAACTGATGTCTTGTAAATTTTCTATTCTATTTTTATTTACTAAATTAATAGCTTAAAAATTATTAGCAAACTCTACTATATTTCAAAAACGCGACAATTATCCTACCTTATAAATTATCCAACTGATTTTTGTTTTTATCGTCACTAATGGTCCAAAAGAAACCTATAAAAAAGAAACGGTCTGCACTGGGTACAATAGCTTGGCGTTTAAACATACCATTAACATCTGGACTATTGGCATAAGTATAACCATAGGTATTTTTAATACCCATAATATTAGAAACCGATACAAATAGTATTTTTTGTTGCGAAATTAAATAACTCCAATTGATACTTAAATTGTTATACGTTTTGGTTTTTTCACTCATAAATTGGTCGGTATTTGGGTTATTATAAGGTCTGCCACTAGCAAAACTATAGGTTGCTCCTACTTGGCTACGCCAATTGTTGATCCAATACTTAGTAACTAAACTGGCATTGTGTTTTGTTGCAAAACTTGGCGTTACTTGCTCTTTAAAATCCCGATACTTTCTTTCGGTATCTAAATATGAATACGAAAACCAATATTGTAGATTTTTTATGTTTTTACTGTCTTTCCAAAATAGATCTATGCCTTTTGCATAGCCAAATCCGTTATTATTAAAATTGGCAATTGGCACATCAAATTCGGTGTCGTATTGTAATAAATTGTCATAGTTTTTATAATACAATTCCGCTCTAAACAACTGCTTTTCCTTTTTATACTGATAGTTTAAAATATAATGTGTAGATTTTTGAAAATCAACATTTTGCTCAATTTTAAGTTCGTTATTTTGTGGCGTTTGATAAAAATCTCCGTAAGCAAAAGACAATTGCGATTTAGTATTTATTTTATATGCCAAAGAGATTCTTGGAGAAAAAGCATAATCTTTCAATAAGGCATTGTATGTACCTCGAATACCAAATTTACCAGCAAAATTGGTAGAAAAAAAAACTTCAGATTCCGCAAATACAGAACCCATGGTATGCGTAAATTTATATTCAAAATTTTGAGTTTGATTTGTCAATCCAGTTTCTTTAAAATTTATAGAGGTTAATTCTGCTCCATACACCAATTTGAATGCATTACTAAAGATATGCTTTAATTTTGTTTTAAAATGTAAGGCATTTTCTATGTCATTTACGTCAGTTTCTTCAAAACCTACGTCCGTATTGCTATTACTATAACTTAGACCGGTGGTTAGTTTTAAATCATCACCTATAAATCCATCATATGACAAGTTTGTATACCAATTGCTGTCTTTTAACTTAAAACGAGCTAAACCATCATAATTGATGTTTTCTTGTTCCACATCAAACTCAGAAAAGCTATATGCGGTATAAAACTTGAATAGTCCATTTTTTGTGTTATGTCTGTAAACTGCTTCTCCAGAAAGAGCTTCAGGCAATTTGTTCCAAGTATCTCTATCAGGAGCTATTTTATGATAAGGAGCTAGATTTATATAACTCGCATTAATAGACAAAGCATCTTTATCCCATTTTTTGGTATGCCCAAAACCAAATCCCAAAGACATTAAAGAAATATTGGTTTCATTTTGTTTAGGTTCTCTAATGGTATTTAATAACAACACACTAGATAACGCATTACCGTATTCTGCGGAATATCCGCCTGTACTAAATGTAATTCCATCAAATAAAAATGGAGAATAACGTCCTCTTGTAGGCGTATTATTTGCAGTAGAGATATAAGGTTTAAACACTTGTAATCCGTCAATATAAACCCCAGTTTCATCTGCTAATCCTCCACGAACAAATAAGCGTCCGTCTTCCCCAACGGTTTGAGTTCCTGGTAAGGTTTGTAAAGCTCCAATAAAATCGCCTGCAACACCTGCAGTAGTAACTACATCTAACGGACTCATTACAGAAACCGCGTTTGTACCACCAGCTTTAAATGAACCGGCCGATAATACAACAGCATCTAACGTATTTATAGCTTCTTTAAGCACAATTTGTAGTCCGTTTAAGGTATTTACATTGCCAAATTGCTTAAACGTCTGAAAATTCAAATTAGAAACAACTAGTGCTTGCTCTCTAATTTCAGTAGTTGTAAATAAAAATTTGCCTTCTACATTTGTTGTAGTACCATCATACGTATTTTCCAAATATACGTTAGCACCTGCTATAGGATTTCCTATTTTATCTGTAACTGTACCAGAAATGGTAGTTTGAGCAATAATATTATTACATAACAAAATAATAAGTAAAACTATAATTGATTTAAAAGTTTGCATCTTGTTGATTTTTATGATGCAAATATGAATCAACCTAATAGCTAAATAAATTTAGAATATCTGAATTGTATTATTTTAAGGATGAATTGTATCCATGAGTTTAAATCTACTATTATCTTATAAAAAAAGAGGCTCATTTAGTTTAATAAGCCTCTTTCATTATTAATTATATATTAAAAAATTACATCATCTTACCAAAGAAAATGGCATTCATTAATAACTTATTAGTTCCATACCAAAAAGCTCTAAAATTAGTATTATCAGTAAAAGCAATAACTTTACCTCTACCCATTCCTGCAGTTTTAAAGGGGATAGTTCCTTTTAAAACTTCTAAATTTTCTTCAGAAACATAACCACTTAATAAGGCTTTTTGAGTGTATTGTAATGGGTTTTTATAATTACTGGTACTATCTGGTTTTACAAAAAGCGTAGTGTTTCTAAATAATGCAATTTTATTTTTATTATAGCCATATCCTATTGGATGTGTTAAATCAATTTCTGCTTCAAAAATGGCACCACCAATTACTTGAGCTCCCCTGAAATCACGTCGTTCTGCGAAAGGCACATTTTTAGCATTTAATTTAGTTTTCTTAAAATCTAATTTGATAAACTTTTTAGAATTTAACCAACGTAATGCATTACGATAACCTATTAAAACACCTCCGTTTTTTACAAAAGTTTTTAAATTATCAGTAGCATCATTTAATGTTCGACCAGAAGTATTTGCTACAATAATAGTGGTGTATTTGCTTAGGTCAACTCTACTTAAGTCTTTGGTATCTAATTTAGTTACCGGAATTTGATATCTTGTATCTAGTAAATGCCAAATTTCACCAGCATCATAAGATGTAATACCTTCACCTACCAGAACTGCAATTTTTGGTTGTTCTAAAATTCTAAAAGAAGAACTACCTAAATCTATTCCTTGGGTAAGTCCAGTAGTTGCAGCATTAAAATCTACTCCTGTTTCTTTAGCTAGTTGCTGTAATAAAGCATAAATCTGCTCACTTGACTTTTCTTGATTGGCAACAGGAACTAAAATTGTTCCATAATCATAAGTTTTACCTTCAATACTAAAAGGTTTAGTAGCTACTTTAGCTCTAATATTATTTTTTAAAATGGTATATAGAGCTTTAGCACTATAATACTCATCCCATTCAAATACATAGGCATAATCACTTTTCCCATTTACTTTTCCTTCTGGAAAATCAAGAGAAGTAACAACTTCACCCGCTGTTGACACGTTATTAGAATACCCATAATTTAAGTCGAATGCCATAGGCAATGTCCATGCCGAAACATCATAAAACAAACTATCTTGAAAACTAGTTCTAGTTTCAAACATTGCTTTAATCATTCTATAATTAGGCTGATTGGTAGGAATGATATAACTACTATTTTGCAAGAATTTTGTACCATTAACATTTACATCTTTATTCAGTTTATGAAATTTTATTTTTTGACGTTCTAACATTTTAGCAAACTGATACGTTTTTCCTTTGTCATGGGCATCTCCAAAAACTATAGCTTTATTTTTATCTTTATTTACTTCATTTTGAGCATTTTTATAAAAATTTTGTTGATACGTTAATAACTCTTCTCTAATATTTTTGCCTGCTTCTAATGTAGATAAGGCTGCTGTAAATTGATTGCGAATGGTAAAAGGAAAAGTTAACAATCCATTTTCAGAATTTTGTGCATGACCTCTAGAACTAGCCTGTTCAAATAAAATTCCTATACCACCATTAATATCAGGAAAAGTAGAACCTTTTCCGTAGTAAAAATCATCAAAGCTTTCTTCAGAATAGTATAAAGAACCTATTTTATCAAGAGCTTTTGCATGATATTCTCCAATTTTTGCAGTTAATTGTTGGTTTAATTTAGGTGTTAACGGATGCGTTCTTGACGGAATACCTGGTTGAAAAAAGAAAGTAGAATTTGTTCCCATTTCATGATGGTCTGTTAACACATTTGGTTTCCATTGATGAAAACTTCTAATACGAGCTTGCGATTCTGGCAATTGGGTAACCAACCAATCTCTATTCATATCAAACCAATAGTGATTTGTTCTTCCTCCAGGCCAAACCTCATCATATTCTCTATCATTATTGTCTGATGTTATGTTTTGATTTTTATGAATATTTACCCAAGTTGCAAAACGATTTAATCCATCAGGATTGTAAGAAGGATCAAACAGAATAACAGTATTGTTTAATAATTCATCTATTTCTTTTCCTTCAGCAGCTGCTAGATAATACGCTACTAACAAACCCGCATTCGCTCCACTAGGTTCGTTACCATGAATAGAAAACCCTTGATAAACTACAACTGGCATATTGCTAATGTTTACATCAGTTGCCGAAGCATCTGATAATTTTAAATGCTCTGTTCTAATCTTTTCAATATTCTGATGGTTTTTTGGAGACGTAATAGTTAGCAATAATAATGGTCTGCCTTCGTAAGTTTTTCCTCTATCTTCAATAGTAATTCTATCAGAAGAATTTGCCAATGTTTGCATATAATGTACCAGTTTATCATGAGATACATGCCACTCACCTACTTGAAATCCAATAACACTTTCTGGAGTTGGTATTTTAGGATTGTAATTGACATTTTGAGGTAAATAATAATTGAGATCTATTTTTTCTTGAGCATAATTACTAAAAAAAGATAAAACAAAAAGGAACGTAATAATTTTCTTCATATTTAGATTGAATTAAATGAGATAGTATAAATAGTTAAAATTAGTTGATACAAATTAGCTATTATAAAACATCAAATACATAGCCTAGCAACCAGTATAGAATAATAAATACAAAAAAGGTTCCAATGCAGCCACATTTGCCTCCACCTATTTTTTTTGCTCCAAACCACGCTATAATAACCCTTAATAATTTTTCCATTGTATATATTATTTAGGGTAAATATACTTTTATTTTAATAAATTAAAAAATGACTTCATTTACACAAGTTTTTATCTTAGTTTGCAGAAAGATAATTTTTTTGCATAAAAAAAGACTATCAGTTACGATAGCCTTTAATTCAATTTGAGTTAGTAATACTTTAAATATCGTCAAAACTTACATCTGTAAAGCTTGTTGTTGATTTATTTTCTTCTTCAACACCAACTTCAGAGCTTGGTTTTTGATAATCTTTTTGATGACGTTCAGAAATTACTTCTTCTCCCTTTTCATTAATAATAAAATCAGTTGCTTTAACTAACATTTCATTAAATTCATTAAAATCTTCTTTATATAAATAAATCTTATGTTTCTTGTAATGAAAAGAACCATCATCATGGGTAAATTTCTTACTCTCGGTAACAGTTAAATAATAGTCTCCTGCTTTAGTAGATCTTACATCAAAAAAATAGGTTCTTCTACCGGCTCTTAATACCTGAGAAAAGATTTCTTCTTGTTCTGTATATTCTTTATCACTCATAATAATCTTAACTTAATGTGGGTAAAATTTATAAATTATATCACAAATCTAAAAAAATAAATCATTTACACAACACTTTATTATATTTCTTTTATGTTTTAAATTTAATTATGAAGCACTTTGTTCTATAAGTTGTTGGTTATAAATATTTTGATAAAAACCCTTTTGATTAAATAATTCTTCATGCGTTCCTATCTGAACAATTTTTCCGTGATCTAAAACAATTATTAAGTCTGCATTTTTAGCCGAAGAAACTCTATGACCAATAATAATTGTAGTTTTATTTTTACTAATCTTATTTAAATTATTTAAAATAATTTCTTCTGTTTCTGTATCAACAGCAGACAAGCAATCGTCAAAAATTAGTATTTTAGGTTCTTTTATTATGGCTCTTGCAATAGATATTCTTTGCTTTTGACCACCAGATAAAGTTACACCTCTTTCTCCTACAAATGTATCGTACTCTTTAGAAAAATCTACTATATTAGTATGGATATGAGCATTTTTAGCAGCATTTATAATTACTTCTTTTACAGCTTGTTCATCTCCAAATTTAATATTATTTGCTATTGTATCAGAAAATAAAAATGCTTCTTGAGGCACAAAACCAATGGCATTTCGCAAACTTGTTAAATTAACCTGATTGATTGGCTTATCATCTATTAATATTTCACCTTTATCAACATCATACAACCTTGCAATAAGTTCAGCAATTGTAGACTTTCCTGAGCCTGTCTTACCTAAAATAGCTAACATTTTACCTTTTTCGAGTGTAAAGTTCACATCTTTTAATGCTGTAGTATTTGTATCATCATAAGTAAATGTTACATTTTTAAAAGCTATTTTTCCTTCAATATTAGTAGGCTCTTCCACTAAATTTTGTATTTCAGGTTCTTCTTCTAAAAACTCATTAATTCTTTTCTGAGATGCTTCAGCTTCTTGTACAATAGAAGTTAACCAACCTATAACCGTAACTGGCCATGTTAACATATTAACATAGATAATAAACTCAGCTATTACTCCAAAACTAATATATCCATTAATATATCTTGTTCCGCCAACATATACAACCACAATGTTACTTATACCTATTAGCAATAACATTAATGGAAAAAATAACGCTTGTAATTTATAAACAGCAATATTTTTTTCTTTACTCTCTTCTGCTACTTCATTAAAATCTTTAAATGTTGGTTTTTCTATTCCGTACGCTTTAATCACATTCATTCCAGAAAAAATTTCTTGAGTAATAGAAGTTAATTTCGATAGTGTTTCTTGTTTTATTCTACTTCGCTTATTAATTTCTCTACTTAAAAAATAAATTGACAAGGATAAAATTGGCAGTGGAGTTAGTGCATATAATGTTAAAGTGATATCTTTTTGAACCATATATGGAATTACCACTACAAAAAGGGTAATTATATTAATGGTATACATAATAACAGGTCCAAAATACATTCGTACTTTAGAAACATCTTCACTTATTCTATTCATTAAATCACCTGTTCTATTTTTTTTATAAAAATTCAGTGATAATTTTTGATAGTGTTTAAATATTTCATTTTTCAGATCAAATTCAATATACCGAGACATATTAATTATGGCTTGTCTCATAATAAAAGTAAATACACCAGAGAGCAAAACAGCACCTAACATTAATAAAATGTTATGTAATAATTGATCTTTTACAGCTTGTAAACTGTGAGTTTGATTATTAATATATTTTTCTACACCGTCTAAAGAATCTCCAATAAAAATAGGGACTACTAAAGATAATACTCTTGCAATTATGGTACATAAAACACCAATTATTAATCGATATTTATATTTTAAAAAGTATTTATTTAAATAACGTAAAGATTTCACAAGATAAATTTGAATTGATAAGCATTAAAATTTTGACACGAAAGAGTAATACTCTACCTTTGCCAAGATTTTTTTCAACGCCGAATATACAAGTTTAAAATGATAGTACAAATTCTAAGTTCTTTGACTTATAAAACATTTAATTTATGTTAAACAGGAGACACCTGAGAATAAAAGTAATGCAATCCGTTTATGCCTTATTACAATCAAATAGTGATGATATAGTTAAGGAAGAAAAATTCTTAAATTATAGCATCTATAAAATATATGATTTGTACGTTTTGCAATTGAGTTTAATGGTAGAGGTAAGAAATTTAGCCGAAAAGCATCAAGAAATTGCCAAAAAGAAATATTTAGCAACTTCAGAAGATAAAAATCCGAATAGAAAATTTATTGATCATCCTTTTTTACTAGGGCTAAAAAATAATGAATCTTTAAAAGAATACATTAGTACCCAAAAATTAAAAAATTGGAAAGAAGATAGTGAATATGTTCGATTAATTTGGGATGCCATTAGAGAAAGTGATATATATGTAGATTTTATAAAAAATTCACAGTCAGATTCTCCTAAAGGAGATTTAAATTTTATAAGTGAATTGTATAAAAAAGTAATAGCACCAAATGACAAGTTATTTGACTACTATGAGAGTCAACTTATAACTTGGGTAGATGATATTCCTTTTGTAAATACTTGGATTATTAAGAATTTAAAAAAAATAAATGTGAATACCCGTTTTGATAAAAACAGCATTTATAAAGATTATGAAGATAAAGAGTTTGTTGTAGACTTGTTTAAAAAAACGGTATTGCACCATCATGAATTTAATGAAGATATTGATGCCAAAACCCCAAATTGGGATACTGATAGAATTGCTGAAGTAGATTTTATCTTAATGAAAATGGCCTTAACGGAATTAAAATATTTTCCATCAATACCTACAAGAGTAACAATTAATGAATATATTGAAATTGCAAAAGATTATTCTACCACTAAAAGTAGTTTTTTTATAAATGGCGTTTTAGATAAATTATTGAAAGAATATACCGCAGCAAACAAGATAAAAAAAATAGGAAGAGGATTAGTTTAAAAATTATTAATTTTATACCCTGAATAATAGTAATATTAAAATTAATAATACCAATTTGTAAGAATAAAATAATAAATTAAAACTTATGAGATTACCAATAAAAATATTGACTGTTTTAGTAGTATTTTCTATGATTTCATGTAAAGAAAATGCAGCTTCTAAAATTAAAGAAGAAAATTTAAAACTTGCTAAAGAACGAGATTTTAAAATGTCAGAAGGAGCTCCAGCGGTTTCTTTTTCAAAAACCGAACACGATTTTGGTGTTATTAATGAAGGTGATATTGTAGAAACAACTTTTGATTTTAAAAACACAGGGAAATCGGCTTTAATAATATCTAATGCTACAAGTACTTGTGGTTGTACCGTACCAGAATATCCGAAAGAACCAATACCTGTTGGAGGAACTGGATCTATTAGAGTTAAATTTAATTCATCTGGAAAACCAAACCAGATAAACAAAGTTGTTACATTAACAACCAATACAGCTAACGGAAAAGAAACGGTTTTAATAAAAGCAAATGTAACCCCAAAACAAAACCCAAGTTAAAATAAATAAATATGTATTCAGCAATAGTATTACAAGCCGGAGATGGCGGAATGGGAAATTTTATATTAATTCCGGCCATGTTATTGGTTATTTATCTTTTTATGATAAGACCACAAATGAAGAGAGCAAAAAATGAAAAAAAATTTCAATCTGAAATAAAAAAAGGAACCAAAGTGGTTACCACAAGTGGTATTCATGGAAAAATAGTTGATTTAACCGATGATGCAGCTATTATTGAAACAGGAGCCGGTAAAATAAAGTTTGAACGTACTGCAATTTCAATGGAACTTAGTAAAAAATATGTAAGTCCAGCGGAAACAAAAAAGTAGGATTATCAAAATTAAGTAAGAAGTGAGTTTTATAACAATAGAACTCACTTTTTTTGTTTATATTTAAAGGTTTATGGCAGTAAAAGAGAACAAAACCCCAATAAAAATTAAAAACGCAAAAAAAACCAAAATGATTTTGGGTTTCTTAATATTGTCATTTTTATTTTGGATATTAATAAAGCTGTCTAAAGAATATATAGATGTTATACCCGTTAAGGTAGATTATTATAATTTACCTGAAGGCAAAATGCTTCAAAAAGAGCCACAAAAAGAAGTCTTTTTAACAATAAAAACTTATGGTTTTGACTTGATTAAATATCATTTCTTTAAAAGAAACGTAAAGGTAGATTTAAAATCAATAAAACCAAAAAGTAAGCATATTTATTACCAAACATCTCAAGAGTTAATGACAGAAATTAAAAGTCAATTGCTATCAGATGTTGAAGTTTTTTCAGTAAAACCAGACACTCTTTTTTATAACATAGGCCAAAGCACCACAAAAACAGTAAAGATTGAACCAAATATACACATTGCATATCAATCTGGTTATAATTTATTTGGAGATTTAAAAATAGAACCTAGTGAAATTACCATCTCAGGCCCCGAAATTTTAATAGACTCAATAAAAAAAATAACTACTACTAAAACAGAGTTAAAAAATGTAAATTCTAATTTTGAGGTAATGGCTCCACTACTACAATTGGCTTCAAATTCAAAAGTGAGATATTCTGCCGATAAAATTAAAATTAGTGGTGTTGTAGAAAAATTTACGGAAGCCAAATTTTCCATACCTATTACAATAGAGAATTTACCAAAACAATTTAATATTACCACGTTTCCTGAACAAGTTGAAATAATTTTTCAAGTAAGTATTTCTGATTATAACAAAATCAATAAAAACGATTTTAAAATAAGTTGTGATTATGAACGGTCTGTAAAGGATGATTTAAATTATTTAATTCCAAAAGTAGTATTAAAACCATCATACATAACCAATATTAGAATAGTACCCAACCAAATTGATTATTTAATAAAGCAATGATAAAAGTAGGATTAACAGGTGGTATTGGTAGCGGAAAAAGCACAGTAGCTAACTTTTTTAAAGAACATGGAGTTCCTGTATATTTTGCAGATATAGAAGCAAAAAAACTCATGGAAACCTCATCGAGAATAAAAAATAAATTGATAGAGGCCTTTGGAGATCAAACCTACACAAACAACACATTAAACAGAGCCTATTTGGCTAAAGTTATATTTAATAATAAAAAAAAGTTAGCCATTATCAACAGCATCGTTCATCCAGAAGTTGACAAACATTTTGCCAATTGGGTAAAACAACAAAATACACCATATTGTATCCAAGAAAATGCAATAATTTTTGAAAATAAAAAAGCTGCTAATTTCGATTATATCATTTCAGTTACTGCCCCTTTAGAAACTAGAATTAATAGAGTTATTAGTAGAGATGGTGCTACCAAAGAGCAAGTTCTAGCAAGAATTAACAATCAGTGGAATGAAACTAAAAAAAATGAATTGGCTGATTTTGTCATAGTAAACGAACAACTTTCAGCGACTAAAAACCAAGTAAAAAAAATTCACAACACGTTATTAAATTTTGCCAAAAAAAGCAACTTTTCTTAAATTACTGTTAAATATATTTACATTTAGTTAATCTTAGTTAAATCAATCCTAAAAGTAAAATAGTTAAGTTAATTTTGTTAAAATGAGTAAACGGGTATTTGTACTCCTAATTATATTAATGAGTATTGCTTTAATAGGTATTATTGCAGTACAAATTTATTGGATAAACAGTTCTATAAACATACGTGAAAAACAATTTACGAATGATGTTAAATTTGCATTGGCAAAAGTTTCTGATAATATCCAAAAAAGGGAGGTAAGTGATTATTTTAAAGAATACAAAACGCTAATTGATAGTGCCTCAAGATCTGGAGAACTTATTAAAAAAGAATTTGTATTTCAACAAATTGATACTGCAAAAAATCAAGTTTATTCATTTAGAAAAAGTATATTAGAAAATGATTTTAAATCTTCTATACCTCTTTTCGATAACGATTCTTTGACATTCAAATCTTTTTATGGTGAAAAGGAAGAAAAAATTACCAAGTTAGAAGATTTTAAATTAAGTGATGTAGACGAACAAACACCCGAAGAACGAATATACGAAGTAGGAAGAATGATGAAGTTAGAATCAGTAGTGTTCGAAGATATTTTTAATGATTTAGCACCGCGAAAACCTATTTATGATAGGGTGAGTTCAAATGAAATAAAATTAAATCTAGAAAACGAATTAAGAGACAGAGGGGTTGATACTAAATTTGAGTTTGGTGTTTATGGAGATGGGTTAGCGACTAAAGTGAAATCAAATAAATTTAAAAATATAGAAGGCAAAAGTTATGGTGTTCCTTTATTTATTGATAATAATGGAAATAGTGATTATGAATTAAGAGTAGCTTTCCCTTCCAAAGATGAATATATATTAAGTTCAATTACTAGTATTTTAATATTGGCAGCTGTTTTTATTTTGGTAATTATTTTTGCCTTTGGAAGTGCCCTTTATCAATTGATAAAACAAAAACAAATTTCGGAAATAAAAACCGATTTTATAAATAACATGACACACGAGTTTAAAACACCTATTGCTACAATTAATTTAGCATTAGATGCCATTAAAAACCCGAAAATAATTAATGATACAGAAAAGGTGTTGCGTTATTCTGAAATGATTCGCCAAGAGAATAAAAGAATGCATGGGCAAGTTGAAAATGTATTGCGAATTTCACGATTGGAAAAAAATCAATTGGATATAACGAAAGGAGTTAATGATTTACACGACATAATAGAAGATTCAATTACTCACGTTGAGTTAATTATTAAAAACAAAGGTGGTTATATTAATTTGCATTTAGAAGCATTACAAAGTGAAGTAATGGTTAATAAATTTCATTTTACCAATGTAATTACAAACATATTAGACAATGCAATAAAATATACTAATGAACCTCCTAAAATTGATATATATACTGAAAATGCAGGTAATTATATCATTTTACATGTTAAAGATCAAGGAATTGGAATGAATAAAAACGTTCAAAAACACGTTTTTGATAAGTTTTATAGAGAACAAAAAGTAAATATACACGATGTAAAAGGCCATGGATTAGGCTTGTCTTATGTAAAAAAAATAGTAGAACACCACCACGGTAATGTTTATGTAGAAAGTGAAAAGGGAAAAGGAAGCACTTTTACAATAAAATTACCCTTAATTTAATTTTAAATATTATGGCAAATAAAAAAATATTATTAGTAGAAGATGATCCAAATTTTGGAACTGTGCTAAAAGATTATCTAATGTTAAATGATTATTCCGTTTCTCATGCAAAAGATGGTCTAGAAGGGTTAATTATGTTTAAAAATGAAGAATTTGATCTTTGTATTTTAGATGTAATGATGCCAAGAAAAGATGGTTTTTCATTAGCAAAAGACATTAGAGCCACCAACACCGATGTGCCTATTGTTTTTTTAACAGCAAAAACCATGAAAGAGGACGTTTTAAAAGGGTATGAATCTGGTGCTGATGACTATTTAAATAAACCTTTTGATTCTGAAGTATTACTTCATAAAATAAAGGCTATATTACAGCGTAAAGAAATTGACATGAGTACCGATGATGAAAAGCATGAATTTCAAATTGGTAAATTTTTCTTAAACTCAAAATTAAGACATTTATCTTTTGATGGTGGCGAACCTCGTAAATTATCACCTAAAGAAAATAAATTATTAAAAATGTTAGCAATCCATTTAAATGACTTAATGCCAAGAGAGTTGGCTTTAACAAAAATTTGGAGAGACGACAACTATTTTACTTCTAGAAGTATGGATGTTTATATTGCTAAATTACGTAAATACTTAAAGCCAGACCCTAATGTGGAAATTATTAACATTCATGGTGAAGGTTTTAGACTTATAGTTGGTGAAGACAATAATTAAGAATAAAAAAAAGACTATCAATTAATTGATAGTCTTTTTTTTTATTTTGGATTTTATAAAATCAAGTTTCATCTGATTCAATCCCCAAAACTTTTCCTTTCTCACTTACTAATAATACATAAGGAAAATTTTTACGTTCTATTTTAAATCTATATACCTTATCTGATTTTGTATTTGTAGACCTTAATTTATAACTTACATCTTTAGATATTGTATAGCCTGAATAGTTTTTCAATGTTTCTTTAACACTATCAGGTACTTCAAGCATTTGAACTTTATACACTTTATCATCATCTTGTTTATCTGATGTAGATTGAGCATAGCTATTGCACAGACCAAAATATCCTAAACAAAATAATACGGCAATAATTTTTATATTTTTCATTTTTTTGATTTTTTTTAATTCTATTATTTTCTTGAACTCCAGCTTGTATTAAACCTACCGGCATCAAAATCGTAACCTAACACTATTAATGGCGTTCCGTAAGAACCTAGTTCTACAGATTCATTAATATTAAATTGATACCCCAAACCAAGGTACATTTTATCTTTTTTCAATCCTAATAAAGGAGAAATAGATAATGGTTTAAAGCTTTGATCATTTAAGAATCTTGAATTAATACCTGCCCAGTAATAACCATCGTCGGTTAATTTTCTAGCCTTAAAGTTAATATCAGAAACAGAGCGACCATCAGCTTCAAAATATTTAAAGAATAAAGAAGGCTCATACTCATACTCATCATTGTCACTCAAAAATGTATAGCCAGTATACAAGTAATAAGTTCTTAACTTAACAGGCTCTGTATTCGCAAATATTTTAGTGGTCTTATTTAAAAGATTTGAAGCATTAAGTCCTATAAAATAATTCTTCACCCTATACAATCCTCCTACTTCAAAGTTATGATTTGCAGTAGACTGGCTAGCTCCTACACTTGGATCATTATGTCCTGTACCGGTACCATCATCAAAATTACCTGTATCAATTTTAAAATGGTTGAATTTATAAGATAGTCCAAATGAAAGATACTCATCATTTCTTTCTGAAATA
The DNA here is from genome assembly GCF_003813905.1 of Aureibaculum marinum. GTDB lineage: Bacteria > Bacteroidota > Bacteroidia > Flavobacteriales > Flavobacteriaceae > Aureibaculum > Aureibaculum marinum. The sequence goes on along the minus strand of NZ_RPFJ01000006.1, from coordinate 449,525 downwards.
ACAATATGATATGCATAAGACAACTGAGCTCCCATTTGTTTCGTGTTACCATTTCTATCGTTATACAAAATAACACCAACACCTGCATTTTCACTTATTCTAGTATCGTAAGACAATTGTTGAGTTAATGGTGCATCTTTTATTCCTATCCATTGAGCTACTCCACTTAATCGCAATTTATGTACATCATCAATACCTGCATAAGCTGGAGAAATAACAAAGGTATTTTCAACTAAATACTGCGAATATGGAGATAATTTTAACTCTTGTGAATTTGCCATTAATGTAAAGGCAAATAATGCTATATAAATATATTTTTTCATTGGGTTAACTAGTTTTAATGTTATCTATATAAGGTAAAGTTGCCTTTAAACTCTCTTTTGTCATTTGGTGCATTAAGCTTAATTAGATACCAATAATCTCCTGATGGCAACAATTTACCTTTATAAACACCATCCCAAGAATGTTGAGTTCCTTGATAACTAACAATTAATCGTTGATACCTATCAAATATTTTTACCGTGATATCTGGATAAATTTCTATATTTCTAGGATACCAAGTATCGTTAATACCATTACCATCTGGCGTAAAGAAATTTGGAATTTCTATATCCTTTACTTCAATTATTTCAGAAACAATACATCCTTTATTATCTTTTACATAGAATGTATAAAAGCCAGCTCCACTTACAGAAAATGTATTTAAACTTCCAAAATCACTATCATTAACTTCAGGAGAAGTAAATTTATCTGTATTTTTAAGCATTGCATATTGATATTCTGGTTCGCCATTTCTTGCATTGACAACATATTCTACTAATGAATCTGTGTTTTCAATATCAAAACTTACAGGAGTATAAGCTTCTACATAAACTGTTACTGGCTCGTCAGTACATCCTGTAGTAGTATTTCTTACCCTTACAGTATGTTCACCATTTGAAACATCTTCAAATATATTAGAAGATTGATAAGGGCCTCCGTCTAAACTATATTCTACTTCGTTTTGATACTCTGTTGCAACATTTGCAATAATCTGATTTTCTGACCCTTCACATTTAAAACCAGCATCTGCTGTAAATTCTAAATATGTCAATTGATTTAAACTTACAGATTCTGTAGTTTCACAAGTATTTACACCTTTTACTTTTCTAATAATAATTTGATAATCACCACTTGATAGTCCAGTAAAAGATGATGAAGATTGGAATGTATTACCTCCATCAATACTATAAGACAATGTATTACCTGCTGTATTTTGACTTACATTAATAGTAATTGATCCGTCACTACCTCCATAACATAAAACATCTTGTTTTTCTACTGTATATTCTATTTCTTCGTCGAAATCAATATTAGCTACTGTCGTTGTTGTACAACCATTAGCATCCTTTACAGTAATTGTATGATTTCCTTCTGTTGTTACTTCAAAAATGTTTGATTCTTGATAACTAGCACCGTTATTAATACTATACTGATATGGTGGCGTACCTCCGGTTCCAGTTACTTCAATTCTTCCACTCAAAGCATTCCCATTACAAGGCATAATATTGTCTAAAACACTATTACTTGCCTCTAATAAAGTTGGCTCCGCTATGGTAAATTCTTGTACATCAAAACAACCATCTGCATTTGTAACCCTTGCCGAATAGGTTCCTATATCTAATCCTGTAAAATCATATGATTTATCAGCTGTTGGTCCATACGTAGCAATTACGCTACCTCCTTTTGATAATTCATAGGTAAAACTGTTAGAATTATCATCAATAGTTATATTTACTTTTCCATCTGCACTATCTTTACACAAAGCATCTGAGGGTGTAAAAGTAACATCTAAACCAAGTACAGTTATAGTTCTTGTAGTAACCGTACATCCTGTTTTTGTTTGAGTTACTGTATAAACGCCAGGTCCATCAACAACAATTTCTTTACCTGTACCTAAATCATTACCATTTTGATCAACCCATTCATATAAGTTATAACCATCATGGCCTGAAATTGTTAAATTATTATTACAATATTGCTCAGTACTATCAAATTGACAAGAGCTAGTGTCTACATATAAATCCATAGACCCTTCTGTAGGTAAACCACAACCATTAATACCAATTAATCCTGGCTGATCAGATACATTTTCTCCTGATGTAACTCCTCCATACGAAGAACTAATTGTATTTTGTAATAAATTAGTACAAGCATCAGTATAATCGAAACAGTCATTTGAGGCTGTAACTTTATATCTAATATTATAAGATTCAATATTTTTTAACACAAGAGAATCATCTATAGTAAATGTTATTTGTCTGTTGGCAGCATTATACGAATAGTTAATTAAGCCTGGTGCTAAAGGTGTACCAAATTCATCTAAAAATTCAAATGTTGTATCATCTAATGTTACATTTAATGGTAGTGTATTTGTTACTACAACATCTTTAGCATCATCAGTACCAATATTTCTAAAATTAATATTATACCATACCGTAGCTCCTAAAGGAACAGGTGAGTTATAAGTAATTGGATTGTTTGAATCGTCTTCAACACTTGTCAAAACTTGTAAAATAGGCTCAATAATATTGATTGAGAACGTATTTAAAAAAGTAAAAATATGATCTCCTCCTGCAGTATTGGTAACACGTACAGTGGCTCCTGTTTCTCCATTACCTATTAATGAATTTCCTGTGTTTAATGGGGTAAAGTCTAATATTTTTTGATCCCATCCTAAAGTATTAGTACTATTTAAGTTTCTATCACTAACAATAACACCATCGTGAGTTATATTACTACTGAAAAAATTGTTCACATCATTTGCATCATCATATAACGGTGTAAAACTGGCATTACCATCAGCTTTAAATTGCATTTGATCACCATACAAACCTAAATCACCTTCTAATGCAGCAACACCAACTTTACCTTCAACAGGTCCAGATGGCGGCGTTGTAAATCCTGAATAACTAAAATCTACCGTTCTATAAGCTCCATTTCTAACCGCTGACATACCATCAAAAGTACTGATGTACTTTCTAGGTTCAGAAGGATCTTCATATACAATTACTAAAGACCATCCTGCAGAACTGTTTCTCCCTACGTTTGTACTTATATCTGCCACATAATAATCACCGTTAGGGTTTGTATTAGAAGCTACTATACTGGTAACATCTTTATAAAAAACTAAATCTAAATCTTCTCTTTTAGAAGCGTCCGCAATATCAGCGGTTATCACCTGATAACTTCCTCCTGGTATTTTAAATTTAACTTCATTGGGTGCTGGAGATGAAGGTGCACTTACTGCTCCCCAGTATAAACCAGCATAAACAACACGATTACATGATCCTGTTGTAAAGTTTGCACTACTCGAGTTAAAAGTAGAAGGATCATTATCAATATCAACAAAAACCATATCAATGTCATTGTTACGGTCTGTACCATTGTACGGCATATCACTGGTTTCTCCTAAAATAGAATTTCCAATGATAGTTAACTCACCATTAATCCCCGAAGTTTCATATCTCTTTTCAAAAGGAATAGTTGTTTGTGCTTTAACAAACAACGGAATAAATAATAGTGCTAATAAAAGTAAAAGTGTTATGTAAATAAAATTACACTTTTGTGTAGTCTGAGTTGATTTCATAAATACAAATGTTTAGCGATTGCATGATTTAAACGATTTGTTTTACGAATTATTATATACAACTCTAATGCTTATAGGTTATATAATCAAATATAAAATTATAAATATCTGTTTGAAAAGATGTTGTAAAAAATTAGAGAGCACAAAAATTACATTTTTTGTACTGAATTTTTAAGAATCGATAACATTATATACATTAAAATAATAATAGGAATTGACACAAATTTAAAACTAATGATTAAGACTAAACTAATTAGCAAAAATACAAGTTCTATACTATTATTTTTTAAAGAAAAATTCTTAAATTTTAATGAAAAAAGCGGCAACTCAACATTCATTAAATAACTAAAAAACAACGTAATACCAATCAAAAAATACGAATTTGATATTAAATTAATTATAGATACAATATTACTAAATGCTAAAATTATTGGCAAGCTAAGCACAAATAATGCCATTGCTGGTGTTGGCAATCCGATAAATGAAGTAGTTTGACGTTTATCTAAATTGAACTTCGCCAATCGATACGCAGCAGCTAAAGTTAGTAAAAGCCCTATAAAAGGTACTAATTGAATGGTTTTAAACTTAAAACCAACCCAAGTCATCATGGTTGCACTATCAAAAAAAGAAGCCTCAAAAGAATTTTGATTCACAGACCTTAATAATAACTGAAACATAACAATACCTGGCACTACTCCACTTGTAACCACATCTGCTAACGAGTCTAATTGCAAACCTAATTCACTTTGAACTTTTAACAATCTAGCTACTAGCCCGTCAAAAAAATCAAAAAAGATACCTAATAGTACAAAAATAGCTGCAGTTACCAAATCGTTATTTGCAGCAAACATCACTGCAATTACACCTGATAACAAATTTAATAATGTAATAATATTCGGAATCTGTTTTTTAATACTAGTTGATTTTTAAGTGTAAAGCAAATTTAAAGAAATTAATAACAAACCAATAACTATGTTAATAAAATGTACCAATACTTTTTTATATTTTATCTTGTTTTGTTATTTTAGCAATCACACAAAAAATCACACATCATTTAATGTCAGAACAAACCAAATATACCGAAGATAATATTAGATCGTTGGACTGGAAAGAGCATATTCGTATGCGTCCAGGAATGTATATTGGAAAACTAGGTGATGGTTCGTCACCAGATGATGGTATATACATTCTTATAAAAGAAGTTATTGACAACTCTATTGATGAGTATGTAATGGGAGCCGGTAAAACCATAGAAATCTCTGTTAGAGATAAAACTGTAACTGTAAGAGATTATGGACGAGGTATTCCTCTTGGTAAAGTAGTTGATGTTGTTTCTAAAATGAATACAGGAGGAAAATATGATTCCAGAGCATTTAAAAAATCAGTAGGACTAAATGGAGTGGGTACAAAAGCTGTAAATGCTCTTTCTTCTCAGTTTAGAGTACAATCTGTAAGAGATAGTAAAACAAAAATTGCAGAATTTGAAAAAGGAAATTTAGTTAATGAAAGTGAAATTCAAGACTCTTCATTAAGAAAAGGTACTAAAGTTAGTTTTACTCCAGACGATAGTATTTTTATAAATTACAAGTATCGTAACGAGTATATTATAAGAATGATTAAGAATTATGTTTACCTCAATCCAGGGTTAACTATAATTTTTAATGGTGAAAAATATTTTTCTGAAAATGGATTAAAAGATTTATTGGAGGAAAACATCTCTGAAGAGGATATGGTCTACCCTATTATTCACCTCAAAGAAGACGATATTGAAATTGCATTAACTCATAGTAAATCTCAATATAGTGAAGAGTTTTATTCTTTTGTAAATGGACAACACACAACCCAAGGAGGTACACATCAAAATGCATTTAGAGAAGCTTTAGTAAAAACAGTAAGAGACTTTTTTGGAAAGAATTATGACGCATCAGATATAAGAAAATCTGTAGTTTCCGCTATAAGTGTAAAAGTAATGGAACCCGTTTTTGAAAGTCAAACTAAAACGAAATTGGGTTCAACTGAAATGGGTGGTAAATTACCAACTGTACGTACATTTATTCTTGACTTTGTTAAACGAAATCTCGATAATTATTTACATAAAAATCCTGATTCCGCTGAACAAATGCAGAAGAAAATCCTTCAAGCTGAACGCGAACGTAAGGATTTATCAGGTATTAGAAAATTAGCTAGAGACAGAGCTAAAAAAGCCAATTTACATAACAAAAAACTACGTGATTGCCGTGTTCATTTAGGAGACATGAAAAAAGACAATCGCTTAGACAGCACTCTGTTTATCACAGAGGGTGATTCTGCAAGTGGGTCTATTACCAAATCTAGAAATGTAAATACACAAGCAGTATTTAGTTTACGTGGAAAACCATTAAATTCATTTGGCATGAGCAAAAAAATTGTTTATGAAAATGAAGAATTTAACTTACTCCAAGCTGCATTGAATATTGAAGATGGTATTGAAAATTTACGCTATAACAATATTGTAATTGCTACAGATGCCGATGTTGATGGAATGCACATTAGACTTTTACTAATTACGTTTTTCTTACAGTTTTTTCCTGAATTAATAAAAGAGGGACATTTATATATTTTAGATACACCACTATTTAGAGTAAGAGATAAAAAACAAACTTTTTATTGCTATTCAGAATCAGAAAAACAAGATGCTATTGAAAAGTTAAGAGGAAAAGCTGAAATTACTAGATTTAAGGGGTTAGGAGAAATTTCACCAAATGAGTTTGCTAACTTTATTGGAGATAGTATTCGATTAGATCCAGTAATGCTAGATAAAGAGATGTCTATAGAACAATTATTAACTTTTTACATGGGTAAAAATACTCCCGATCGGCAAAAATTTATCATTAATAACTTAAAAGTTGAACTTGATTTAGTTGAGGAATTATAATGCAAGAAGAAAACCAACCCAAGAATAATTCAGAAAATCATTCAGAAGAGACCATCACCAAAGTAACTGGTATGTATAAAGACTGGTTTTTGGATTATGCCTCTTATGTAATTTTAGAACGAGCCGTACCTGCTATTGTTGATGGTTTAAAACCTGTACAGCGTCGCATCATGCAATCTATGAAAGATTTAGACGATGGGCGTTATAACAAAGTAGCTAATTTAGTAGGTCATACCATGCAATACCACCCACATGGGGATGCTAGTATAGCAGATGCTATGGTTCAACTTGGTCAAAAAGAACTTCTTATTGACATGCAAGGTAACTGGGGTAACATCCTTACAGGAGACAGTGCTGCTGCATCACGTTATATAGAAGCGAGATTATCTAAATTTGCCTTAGAAGTTGTTTTTAATCCTAAAACTACAGTTTGGCAATCTTCTTATGATGGAAGAAGAAAAGAACCTATTAATTTACCGGTAAAATTTCCTCTACTCTTAGCTCAAGGAGCTGAAGGTATTGCTGTAGGACTTTCTACTAAAATATTACCTCATAACTTTAATGAACTTATTGATGCTTCTATAAAACATTTAAAAGGAAAAAGTTTTAAGTTAATTCCCGATTTTTTAACTGGAGGAATTGCCGATGTTACCAATTATAATGATGGCAAACGCGGAGGAAAAGTTCGAATTCGAGCAAAAATTACTCAGTTAGATAAAAATACACTGGTTATCAACGAAGTACCTTACGGAACCACAACTTCTTCTTTAATAGATTCTATATTAAAAGCAAACGACAAAGGAAAAATAAAAATTAAGAAAATTGAGGATAATACCGCTGCAGAAGTTGAAATTTTAGTACACTTACCAAATGGCGTTTCTCCAGATAAAACCATTGATGCTTTATATGCTTTTACTTACTGCGAACAATCCATTTCTCCACTTTGTTGTGTTATTGAAGACAATAAACCAATTTTTGTAGGTGTAAGTGAGGTTTTACGTAAATCTACAGACCATACAGTAGCTTTATTAAAACAAGAACTTGAAATTGAACTTGGCGAATTAGAAGAACAATGGCATTTTGCTTCTTTAGAGCGAATTTTTATTGAAAACAGAATCTATCGTGACATTGAAGAAGAAGAAACTTGGGAAGGGGTAATTACAGCTATTGACAAAGGCTTAAAACCACACATAAAACACCTTAAAAGAGCTGTTACTGAAAACGATATAATTCGTTTAACCGAAATAAGAATTAAAAAAATATCAAAATTTGATATAGACAAAGCCAAACAATATATTGAAAGCTTAGAAGATAAAATTGCACAAGTAAAACATTATCTTGCCAATTTAATTGAATTTGCTATCGATTATTTTAAAAATTTAAAAGATAAATACGGAAAAGGAAAAGAAAGAAAAACAGAAATTAGAATTTTCGAAGACATTGTTGCTACTAAAGTAGCAATGAAAAATGCAAAACTATATGTCAATCGTAAAGAAGGATTTTTCGGAACCTCACTTCGCAAAGACGAGTTTGTTACAGATTGTTCTGATATTGATGACATTATTGTCTTTTTAGAAGACGGTAGAATGATTGTCTCTAAGATAGACTCCAAAACATTTGTCGGAAAAAATATTATTCATATTGCTGTTTTCAAGAAAAAAGACAAACGGACCATTTATAATATGATATATCGTGATGGTAAAGCTGGTTCAACCTTTATGAAACGCTTTGCGGTTACCAGTATTACACGTGATAAAGAATACGATTTAACCGCTGGTAATAAAAACTCTAAAGTTTTATACTTTTCAGCAAACCCTAATGGTGAAGCTGAAGTAGTTATGGTTTATTTGCGAGCTATTGGCAGTATTAAAAAATTAAAATTTGAAATTGATTTTGCTGATTTAGCAATAAAAGGACGTGGTAGTAAAGGAAATACTGTAACAAAACATGCTGTTAAAAAAATTGAACTAAAAGAAAAGGGTATCAGCACATTAAAACCACGTAAAATATGGTTTGATGACACCGTTCAACGATTAAATGTTGAAAACAGAGGGGAATTATTAGGTGAATTTACAGCTGAAGATCGCTTATTAATAATCACACAGTCGGGTACTATAAAAACAATTATTCCTGATCTCTCTACTCATTTTGAAGAAGACATGATTGTTTTGGAAAAATGGATTCCTAACAAACCTATTTCCGCCATTCATTATGACGGAGAAAAAGAACGTTATTATGTCAAACGATTTATGATTGACAACCCTAACAAAGAAGAAGTTTTTATCTCAGACCATCCAAAATCACAATTAGAAATTGTAGCTACTGATTATAGACCTATCGCTGAAGTTGTTTTCTCAAAACGCTCTTTAGAAAATGAGATTGTAAACTTTGAAGAATTTATTGCAATAAAAGGTATCAAAGCAACTGGAAATCAACTCACTACCGAAAAAATAAAACAAGTAAACTTATTAGACCCACTGCCCTATGAAGACCCTGAAGTAAATTCAGTTGATGTAATTGATGAAGACGATGTAAGTAGTAAAAATAATGATGATGATGAAGGTCAAATAACCCTGTTTTAAAAAGGAAAATTTAAGTAGTACTTTTCCATTTTATATTACATCCAATACTAGGTTTTTGAGTCTTAGTATTTTTTGTGCCTTGCAATAAACAATCAAGAGCATTACGTAAGTCATTTCCCGTAACCTCTATACCATTTCCAGGCCTTGAATCATCTAATTGCCCTCGGTATACCAATTTTAAATCTTTATCAAAAACATAGATATCAGGTGTACAAGCCGCATCATAAGCTTTTGCCACCTCTTGTGTTTCATCATATAAATAAGGAAAAGGATAATCTAAATCTTCTGCAACCTTTTTCATTAAATGAGGTGCATCTTGAGGATAGTTTTCAACATCATTGGAAGAGATTGCTACAAACGAAATTTTAGTTTTGCTATATTCATTTGCTATTCTTACCAATTCATTATTAACATGAATCACAAACGGACAATGGTTACAGATAAATAAAATTACCGTTCCAACATCTCCTTTCAAATCATCTAATGATAAAACTTTATCATCTAAAGCATTTCTTAAATTAAAATTAGGATCTTTAGTTCCTAAAGGAATCATATTTGAAGGTGTTCTCGCCATTTTTTTAGATTATATTTGTAATTTTACATTAAGAAAATTCCACAACAAAAGATAAAATTACAAAAAATATGTCAGACATTATTTCTTTTGAAGATTTCACGAAAGTGGACATAAGAACAGGTACTGTTATTGAAGTAAATGACTTTCCAAAAGCAAAAAAACCAGCATACCAATTAACTATTGACTTTGGTAAATTAGGGATAAAAAAATCTAGTGCACAGATAACCAAATTGTATTCTAAAGAAGACTTACTAAATAAACAAATAATAGCCATTATTAATTTTAAACCTAAACAAATAGCAAATTTTCTAAGCGAGTGCCTGGTCTTAGGAATTGAAAATAGTAAAGGAGAGGTAGTTCTTCTAAAATCAGCTTCAAAAACAATTAACGGAACACAGATAAATTAATATGCCCTCAACACTTCAACCTAACTTAATACAATTGTCAAATAAATTAAAAGGCCAACTTTATTTTGACAATCTATATAAAAGCATTTACGCCACCGATGCTTCTGTTTATAGAAAAATACCGTTGGCTGTTGCTTTTCCAAAAAACATAAACGATTTAAAAATTTTAATAGATTTTGCTCAACAACATAAAATTACATTAATACCTCGAACAGCTGGAACTTCTCTAGCAGGACAATGTGTAGGTGATGGTATTGTCGTTGATGTTTCAAAACATTTTACAAAAATTTTGTCTTTTGATGAAAAGGCTAAAACAGTTACAGTTCAACCTGGAGTGGTAAGGGATGAATTAAATCGGTATTTAAAACCTTACGGATTATTTTTTGGGCCAAACACCTCAACCAGCAATCGATGTATGATTGGCGGTATGGTTGGTAATAATTCTTCCGGAACTACATCTATTCAATATGGTGTAACCAGAGATAAAGTAATTAAGTTAGAAACCTTACTGTCAGATGGTTCTGAGACTGTATTTAAACCTTTAAATAAAGATGAATTCTATAAAAAATGTAAAGGAGATAGTCTAGAAAACAAAATTTACAAAACTATTTTTGACGAATTATCCAACCAAGAAAATCAACAAGAAATTTTAAAGGAATTCCCCAAAGTTTCTATACATAGAAGAAATACAGGATACGCCGTTGACGAATTATTAAAAACCAATGTATTTTCAGAGTCCGAAGAACAAATTAATATTGCCAAATTACTTTGCGGAAGTGAAGGAACGTTAGCATTTACTACATCAGTTACTTTACAATTAGACAATCTACCACCAACACAAAGTGTTGTGGTTGCTGCCCATTTCAATAGCATTCAAGAGAGTTTAGAAGCTACTGTAGTTGCCATGAAACATAATTTACACACATGTGAATTAATGGACAAAACCATACTTGATTGCACAAAAAATAACCGAGAACAAATAAAAAATAGATATTTTGTAGAAGGTGACCCTAAAGCCATCTTACTATTAGAAATCAAAGCAACCACAGATAAAGAAACTGATAAATTAGCAGACTTATTAATTGACGATTTAAAAAAACATAATTTTGGCTATGCATATCCAAAATTATTTAATGAAGAAAGCGAAAAAACAGCAGAACTTCGTAAAGCTGGCTTAGGCTTATTAGGTAATATTGTTGGAGACAATAAAGCTGTAGCTTGTATTGAAGATACCGCTGTAGATTTAGAGGATTTACCCGCTTATATAAAAGAGTTTAGTGCGATGATGGATAGTTACAAGCAACAAGCTGTATACTATGCTCACGCTGGTGCAGGCGAATTACACCTCCGCCCTATTCTTAATTTAAAAAAGAAAGAAGATGTTTCTCTATTTAAAACTATAACCACAGAAACCGCCAAACTCGTAAAAAAATATAATGGTTCTTTTAGTGGTGAACATGGTGACGGCATTGTTAGAGGAGCATTTGTGCCATTTATGATAGGCAATAAAAACTATGAGCTTCTTAAGCGAATCAAATATACATTTGACCCTAATACTATTTTTAATAAAGGAAAAATAGTAGATGCTTTTCCGATGGACGAATCTTTTCGTTATGAAATAGATAGAAAAGAGCCTGAAATTTCGACTATTATGGACTTTTCAGATTCTCAAGGAATTTTAAAAGCTGCTGAAAAATGTAATGGTTCTGGTGATTGTAGGAAAACTACTAATGCTGGAGGAGCAATGTGTCCAAGTTATAGAGCTTCTTTAAATGAAAAAGATACTACACGAGCAAGAGCCAATGCTTTACGAGAATTTTTAACCAATTCAGAATCTAATAATAAATTCAATCACGAAGAACTAAAAACAGTTTTTGATTTATGCCTTAGCTGTAAGGCATGTGCAAGTGAATGCCCAAGTAACGTTGATGTTGCAAGTTTTAAGGCTGAATTTCTATACCAATATCAAAAAATAAACAAACCATCTTTTAGAACTAAAATGTTTGCTAATAATACTAAATACAGTAAACTAGGTAGCGTTTTTCCTCCCCTTACTAATGCAATTTTAAACACTTCTATTTCTAAAAAAATAATGGGTATTGCTAAAGAACGTAGCGTGCCAAAAATAGCCCATACCACTTTAAAAAAATGGATTAAAAATAATCAATCCGAAATCACCCCCAAGTCTTTAAAAGGTGAACTAACTCTATTTTGTGATGAGTTTACTAATTTTTATGATGTTCAAGTTGGTATAGACACTATTCACTTACTTACAAAGTTAGGCTATAAGATAAACTTTATAGAACATGAAGAAAGTGGTAGAAGTCATATTTCTAAAGGCTTTTTAGACGAAGCAAAAATTTTAGCTACTAAAAATGTTGCTATTTTTAAAAGCAACATCAATAAAGACAATCCACTTGTAGGGATAGAACCTTCAGCAATTTTATCTTTTAGGGATGAATATTTACGTTTAGCTGATGATAAAGAAGCCGCAAAATCCCTAGCTACTCATGTTTATACCATTGAAGAGTTTATTAATAATGAAATTTTAGTTGGAAATATTCACACATCTCAATTTACTTCTAATAAAAAAGAAATAAAAATTCATGGGCATTGTCATCAAAAATCATTATCCACTATTTCGGCAACTTTTACAATGCTAAATCTTCCTGAAAATTATAATGTTACCATTATCAATTCAGGATGTTGTGGCATGGCTGGTTCTTTTGGATACGAAAAAGAACATTATGATCTCAGTATGCAAGTAGGTGAACAATCTCTATTTTCAAAAATTAGAAAATTTGACCCTAAAACTGAAATTTCAGCTGCCGGAACTAGTTGCAGACATCAAATATACGATGGCACTAAAAAGGTTGCTTTACATCCAGTTCAAATACTAAAACAAGCTCTTATATAAGACTTTACTAGTGTCAATTTTTCTTAAAAAATTTGTTTAATTGGTTTTTAATTGACATTTTAGCATTCTAATCCAAATAATATATAAGATGAAAAACAAACTACATTTCATGTTATCACTAATTTTAGTGTTAGCAGTGCAACTTACGTATGCACAAAAAAAGACCGTAACAGGTACGGTTACGGACGATTCAGGTCCTTTACCGGGAGTGAGTATTCTTATTAAAGGTACATCAATGGGTACCGAAACTGATTTTGATGGAAACTATTCCATTCAAGTCAACACTGGTGACATACTCGTATTTAGTTTTGTGGGTATGGCAACACAAGAAAAAACTGTTGGTTCTTCAAACACAATTGATGTAGTGTTAACTGCAGACAATTTACTTGATGAGGTAATGGTAGTTGCTTATGGAACAACTAAAAAGAGTGATTTTACCGGATCAGCAGCACAAATTAATAGCGACGATTTAGCTAAAATCACAATGTCAAATCCAACTAGTGCAATTGAAGGTTCTGCTGCTGGGGTTACTGCTACATTTGGAAGTGGTCAACCTGGTTCTGGGCAAAATATTCGTATTAGAGGTTTTGGGTCATTTTCTGCTAGTAGTTCTCCTTTGTATGTTGTTGACGGTGTCCCTTTTACAGGATCAATTAATTCGATTAACCCAAACGACATCGAAAGCCTTACCATTTTAAAAGATGCTTCTTCTACCGCACTATATGGTAATAAAGCAGCTAATGGTGTTGTAATGATTACTACAAAAAAAGGAAAAAACAGAAAGGGTGAATTCTCTTTAAATGTATCTGCTAGTATTGTTGATCGTTCAATTCCTGAATATGATAGATTAGGACCAGATCAATATTATGAAATCATGTGGGAAGCATTGCGTAATGGAGAGGCAATACCTGGTATTGACGACCCTGCAGATGTAACTGCAGCTAATTTATATGCTACCAATAACATCTATGATGAATTGAAAAATAATCCATACAATGTACCTAATGACCAAATAGTAGGTATAGATGGTAAAATCAACCCTAGTGCTAGCTTGTTGTATCCTGATGATTTAGATTGGGAAGATGCAATTACTAGAAAAGGATTTCGTCAAAATTATGATATGAGTTATCAAGGAGGTACTGAAAAAAGTGACTTTTATGCGTCATTAGGGTACTTAAAAGAAGAAGGTTATATCTTAAACTCAGATTTTGAAAGAATTTCTGGACGTGTTAACGTAAATCACCAAGCAACAAAATGGTTAAAAACTGGATTAAATGTTGGTATTTCAAATTCAGCTGGTAACCAAGCACAAGCTACATCTGCTCAAACTTCTTCATTTGTAAACCCTATACGTTTTACAAGAGGAATTGGACCAATTTATAACATACACAAACATGACGCGTCGGGTAATTATATTTTAGACGATAATGGGAATAAAATATATGATTTAGATGCTAAAAGAGCTAGTGGTGCTAGTGACGGTAGACATATAGCTGCCGAAATAGATTTTAATGAAGATTTGGATGAAATCACCTCAATTAATGCAAAATCTTATGTTGACATAACATTGACGGATGGATTGGTTTTTACAGTTAATGCTAGTTTTGACCAACGCCATTATTACAATACAGATTTCGAAAATAAATATGTAGGTGACGGAGCTCCTGGTGGTAGAGCTGGTCGCACATATGAACGAAGAACTGCTGTTGGTTTTAATCAATTGTTAAACTACAGCAAAACTTTTAATGACAAGCATAATTTTAAAGCTTTATTAGCTCACGAATCTCTTGATTATAAAATTGATTATTTAGATGGTTCTCGTCAACAACAAATTGTTGATGGAAACTCAGAGTTAATCAATTTTGTAACTACGTTAAGTTTAACCTCTATATTAGATACAAGAACTGATGAAAGTTATTTTGGACGTTTAAATTACGATTATGATGGAAAATATTTTTTAAGTGCATCATATAGACAAGATGGTTCTTCAAAATTTTCAAAAGATACCAGATGGGGTGATTTTTGGTCAATAGGTGCAGCATGGCGTCTTGATCAAGAAAGCTTTATACAAGATTTAGATTGGATAAATGCTTTAAAACTTCGTGCTTCTTATGGAGAATTAGGTAATAATTCAGGTATTAGTTTTTATGCCTACCAAGGATTGTACGATTTAGGTTATAACAACCAGTCAGAACCTGGAATATTACAAGCAGGCTTAGCTGCATCTAACTTACAATGGGAGGCTAGTGAAAGCTCTGATGTTGCCCTTGAATTTCGTTTATTTGACAATAGGCTTGATGGTGTTATAGAATATTACAACAGAAATTCTGACAATCTATTATTTGATGTACCATTACCTCTTTCTAGTGGTAGCACATCGATTCCTCAAAATATCGGATCTATGTATAACAGAGGTATTGAAGTTAGTTTAAATTACGATGTAATAAAAACAGAAAACTTTAACTGGAACTTTGGAATAAATGCTACTACCATAAAAAATGAGTTTACCAAATTACCTCAAGAAGAAATTATTAATGGTTCAAAAAAATTAATGGTTGGTAGATCTATTTACGACTATTGGTTAAGAGATTGGTATGGAGTTGACCCTGCTGATGGAGAAATTTTATATGTTGCTGAGGAGGGAGCTTCAGGCTCTTCTGTTAGAGAAATAGACGGAATGACCTTAACTACAGATGATGCTCAAGCAAGATATCACTATGCTGGTACTGCAATACCTGATTTAATGGGTTCAATTAACAATAACCTTTCTTATAAAGCTTTTAATTTATCATTTTTATTAACCTATCAAATAGGTGGTGAAATATTAGATAGCAATTATCAAGGTCTTATGAGCTCTGGAACTTACGGCTCTGCATTAAGTGTTGATATTTTGGATAGATGGCAACAACCTGGAGACATTACTGATGTACCTAGAATGGATCCTAGCAACACTACAGATTTTAATGCCACCTCAGATAGATGGCTAACCGATGCTTCATATCTGAATTTAAAACGTGCTAATTTATCTTACAATTTACCTGAAAGTGTACTTAGTAGTATTGGCGTATCAAATGCATTAATTTATGTTAGTGGAGAAAATTTATTTTCTGTAAATGCAAGAAAAGGATTGACTATACAACAAAATTTTAACGGTACCGTAAATAATGTTTATACGCCATCAAGAATTGTAAGTATCGGTTTAAATGTTAAATTTTAAAATGAAAAAAATGAAAAAAATATTTATAATTTTTATCGGAATACTTGCCACAAACGTTTTGTTTACAGCTTGTGACAAAGACTTTTTAGAAACATCTCCTACAGATCAGATTGGAGCAGATGTTGTTACAGCAACTACAGACAACGCTATGGCCGCTTTAAACGGAATACATAGAGCCTTATATATACGATATGGTAGCCAAGGCCGTGGAGGTGCAGGACATTTTAATATGCATATGTCTGAAATGGGAGAAGACCACGTTTTCAATTCTAGTACCTGGACAACTGCTTTAAGATGGATTTTAACTGATTCTCCAACTAACTCATATAATACGGCTCATTGGGCTATGTTTTATGAATGGATTGCAAATGCCAACATTTTAATAGCTGGTATTGATGATGCCGTTGGAGAACAAGATGATAAAGATAATATAAAAGGACAGGCTTTATTATACAGAGCATATTGTCACTTTATGTTAGTTCAAACTTGGGCTGGACGTTATGTAAAAGGACAAAACAACGATCAGTTAGGTGTACCATTAAAAACAGAACCTTCTACAGAACCTATAGCACGTTCTACAGTAGAAGAAGTTTATACACAAATAAACAAAGATATTGATGATGCTATTGTTTTATTAGAAGGTAAGTCACGTCCAAATAAATCTCACCTTAATCAAAGCATTGCTAAAGGACTAAAAGCTAGAGTTGCTCTTGTACAAGGAAATTGGGATATCGCAGCCCAATATGCTGTTGAAGCCAGAGATGGGTATGATTTAATGGATCAAGAAACTTATAAAAAAGGGTTCTCTACTTCTTTAGATCAAAATAGTGAATTTATGTGGGCCAGTCATATTGTAGAAGATCAAACAAATTATTTTGGAAATTTAGGAGCTTATATTTCTAGAAACTATAGTTCTTCTTCAATACGAGCAAACCCTAGATCTATTAACAAACCTTTGTATGACATGATACCTGAAACTGATGTACGTAAGATATTATGGTCAGAAGATGGTGAACATGCAGATTTACCTGATGGTTATGAAATTTCATCTAATCATAGTAGATATCCATATACAAATCAAAAATTTCTTGCTGAAAGTACATCAGTAAGTTTAATGGATGTACCAATGATGCGTGCGGCAGAAATGTATTTAATAGAAGCTGAAGCCTTAGCCAGAGATGGTCAAGATGGTTTAGCTGCACAAGTTCTATTTGATTTAGTATCTACCAGAGATGATAACTATGTGTTATCTACTAACACTGGGCAAGATTTAATTGATGAAATTATGATACAACGTAGAATAGAATTATGGGGAGAAGGATTCCGTTGGTTAGATCTAAAACGATTAGCATTACCTTTAAACAGAGAAGAACCTGGTTCTAACCATACTTCAAGTCGAGTTGGAGGTGTATTGCGTGTAGAGCCTGATGATAACAGATGGGTATGGTTAATTCCTCAAGATGAAATGGATGCAAACCCTTTAATGGAACAAAACCCATCAAATTAAACTGTATTAATTTTTATTTAAATAGTCAAAACTCCGAAGTAATGCTTCGGAGTTTTGTTTATTATAATAATTTGTACTATCTTAAATACACAAAAACAAATAAAATGGACAAAAATAAAGTTATATCTATAGTCTCAATTTTATTAATAGTACTTGGAATTTCCATGATATATATTGGCAGTTTTTATGGTCCAAAAGTAATGCTACCACCAATTATTACAGGTGTTGGCTTTTTCTTAATTTCATGGGTACTGAAAGTGCTAAAAGAATAGGTAAGTTATAGCCAGAGACAGTCCAGAGTATCTGTAATTAAGTGAAATAGTAAACCAACAGCTATAATTCTAGTTTTTTTAATAAATAGTATTATTACATAAATAAAAGCTGCAAAATAACTATGTAATGGGTGAAAATTAATACTACACCTATTCGCATCAAAAATTGGAGTTGCTAAAAGGTGATCTAAATCTATAAACATAGTTAAAATCATGATACCCCATGCTCTTTTCCATACTTTAGGAAATAAAAAATAAGCTAAAACTCCTGGAAAGACAAAATGTAAACTATAATGAATTAGACTTCTTATAACTTCTATTTCCATTCTACTTTCTGAGCTTCTAAATAATTAATAGCATTGGGACCTTCCATAAATAATAAATCTAAAATACTTAAGTTTTGGATATACCCATATTTATCGGAAAATACTTGGTAGTATTTAGATAAATTAAAGTCTTGTTTTGATTTTGCATTAGCTAAGAAACGGAAATCCGAACCTTCAGGATAATCTAGATGAAATTCGGTTGTTTTAGTAATTTGAATTTCCATTGGTAAATTATCAATAATAAACTGCTGAGTATCCAGGTTTAAGTCTAGCAAATATTTATGTTTTTTTAATAATAATGCAATCAATTCATCCTCATAAAACTCATAAAAGGGTGAAGATTTATAGGCTGAAGCCATAGATTTTATATGCTGTTGATGCCAATTTACACTATGGTCAAGCAGCACATCTTTAGTTTTTTGCTTGCTGTTGGCTTGCAATATAGGTACATTAAGCAATTGACGTCCGTTAGCTCCATAAATATAGCATCTTGTTCTATAGGTCTGCTTTTGATAATTATCTTCAACCTCAAAAAAAGCTTCATTTTTATGAGCCATAGCCACAAAATGAATTATTGGAGAAAAGTATGTAGGATAAAGAAGTAGCAAAGGTTTTATTCAGTGTTATTATTCTAATTACCGTTATTGTTTTATGACAATAATCTTACTAAATGTTATAAATAAGTACCCATAAATAACTAACTCAATCAAATAGATCTCAACCAATTTTAAAACTAAATAACTATGATATTATTTTTTCCTTTTTTTTCTAAAATAATCAAAAACAAAGAAAAGTACTACCAAGCCAACAAACCATTTAAAATAGGAAACTGGTTTTCCATTACCTCCAACTGTGGTAAAGAAACGTTCCCATCGAGGACTAGAGCCTTCCCAGCTCATCCAAATTAGCACAGGCTTTCCTACAACATGATCAAAAGGTACATATCCCCACGCACGTGCATCTAAAGAGTTTTGACGATTATCACCCATCATCCAATAATAATCTTGCTTAAAAGTGTAGTTATCTGCATCTTTTCCATTGATTAGAACTTCATCTCCATTAATAATTAAATTATTACCTTCATACTCTCTTATTATTCTTTTATAAAAAGGAATACTTTCTTTAGTTAATTTAACTGATTCACCTTTTTTAGGTATATAAATTGGACCAAAATTATCGATATTCCAACCTAGAGATGGTACATGAGGAAAAACACCTCCATCTCTACCTTTAGGCTGTATAGATTTTGTAACACTTTTTACAACAGGATTTTTAGCAATTAATGCAGCTTCTTCATCTGTTAAGGTTAAATGATAATTACCATCTTGAAGCCTCCCTCCTTCTCTAACATTATATCTGCCACTTAAAGCTGCCTGACTAATTGCTTGTCCGCCCGTATTTACAAAGAAGTTATACTGTATTTTAGCCCTATCATTATATGTTGTACGTTCTCCGTTTATATAGATATAACCATCTCTTATTTCTAATGTATCTCCAGGAATAGCGACACACCTTTTTACTAAATTTGTTTTTTTATCTATAGGTTTATAATAATTTCTATCAGGATAAAAATCATTCATATCCAGCAATGTATCTGCTGGTTGATTAAATACCACAATATCATTCCTTTTTATTTTCTGAAAACCAGGCAACCTCATGTATGGTAATTGCAACTTATTTTTCCAAGAAGTTTCTTTCTTCTCAATACGATCATCAAATAAATAAGATTTATTATTGGTAAAAGGAATGGTATCATGAACCATAGGCAGAGCTATAGGGGTCATAGGCACTCTAGCTCCATAATGAAACTTACTTACAAAAAGAAAATCACCAACTAATAACGTTTTTTCTAATGAAGAAGAAGGAATGGTGTAAGGTTGCATTACATATGTATGCACCAAGGTTGCCGCAATGATAGCAAAAATGATAGAACTTATCCACTCTCCTGCAGAAGATCTAGGTCTCAAACTTCTATTTTCTATATAGTCAACATCTGCAACGTAGTTGACATAAAATATATAGAATCCCAAAGTAATAATCACCAAAATAGTATCTATTCTAGAATTTTTACCAAAACTTCTAATGGTTTCCACCCATACAACTGGAAACATTAACATGTTAACCACAGGAATAAATAGTAAAATTACCCACCACCATGGACGGTTAATAATTTTCATCAAGACAATTGCATTATAAACAGGAACTGCTGCTTCCCATGCTTGTCGTCCTGCTTTTACATATAATTTCCAAGTTCCTAAAAAATGTATTACTTGAATAATCAAGAAAAATATAAACCATTCTGTAAATGTCATCTTAATTCTATTATTTATTCTTATTTAAATTAACCAAAACTATTAATAATCTAATTTACTAAAATTAAATCAGTCAGAAATTACAATTTATTTCAAACCCAAAACATCTTTCATTGTAAAAACTCCTTTTTTGTCTTTAAGCCATTCAGCTGCTATAACCGCTCCTAATGCAAATCCGTCTCTGTTTTTAGCGGTATGACTTATTTCAATTTCATCAATAGAAGATGTATATGAAACAACGTGTGTTCCTGGCACATTTTCTATCCGTTTTGATACTATTGGTATGGTGTGTTCATCTTCTGTTACACCTAAACTCCATTTTTCTTTTGTCGTTTGTTCAATTATGCCTTCAGCTAATGTGATTGCCGTTCCGCTTGGAGCATCTAATTTTTGAGTATGATGAGTTTCTTCTAAACTAATAGTGTAATCATTAAAATCTTTCATCAACTTAGCCAACTGGGTATTTAATTCAAAAAATAAGTTAACCCCTAAACTGTAATTAGAAGCATAAATAAAAGCTCCATTATGCTTTTCACAATTCTTTACTGCCTTACCAAAATCTTTTAGCCAACCTGTTGTTCCTGAAACAATTGGAATGTTTTTACTAAAGCATAAATTAATGTTGCTAAAGGCAACAGAAGGAACACTAAAATCAATAGCCACGTCTACTTCTGACAGCTCATAATCTTTAGAATCTACATCTATTTTAGCTACAATGGTATGTCCTCTTTCTAATGCTATTCTTTCAATGGTTTTGCCCATTTTACCGTATCCGAATAATGCTATTTTCATTTGTAATAATTAGTTAACAATCTTCTATTTTTCTATTCTTTTTAAACCTATCAATAGCTAAAAATTAAAACTCACTGTGGCACCAAATGCCGCTTGACTTGTAACAGGCATATTAAAGATTGTAGGATTAAATGAGATGTTAGTATTTAATGCTTTATCTGGCAAGTGAGCATCTACATTAGCTTCGATTATATTTAATATATAAATACCAATGGTGATAAATAAAGACAAATCTCTATTTTTTTTATAAAAAGTTTGAGCTCGTTCTAAACTTGCTTGTGTCAATTGAGGGTTTTCTCCAGTACCATCAAACTCATGAGGTCTTCCTGTAAGTTCTAACTTAAAAGCATCTCTATACCTATTGTATTTATTATTGTTATCAACATAAAAATACACACCAGTACCTATTGCTCCCCAAACAATTGGGGTTTTCCAATACTTTTTATTATAAATTTGACCTAAACCAGGAAAAACAGCAGAATAAAATGCTGCTTTAGAAGGAGCCAAAATATTTATCTCATCTTCAACAAACGTAGTATCTACTTTACTAACTTTTAAATCAGCAGGTATTTCTTGAGCAAAAACTGATGCAAAAGACCCCATTAAAAATAAGATAAATACCCACCATTTAATCATTTACTGCAATAATTTTTTAATACGATTAAAATCTTCTTTAGAACTAAAAGGAATTTCAATCTTACCTTTATTTTCACCCGAAAGTTTAATTTTCACCTTATTTCCTACAAAATCACTAATTTCTTTAGTGCTTTGTTTAATATAATCAGGAATAGTATTTGTATTTGTAGCGGGCACCTTTTCATTTGATTTCCCTTGACGTACATTTTTTACTAATTGTTCTGTTTGCCTTACTGAAAGATTATCTTTTATTATTTTTTCGTAAATTTCCAATTGTTTAGCAAAATTATCAACACTTATAAGTGCTCTTCCATGCCCCATAGATAAAAATCCATCTCTCATACCGGTTTGAATAATGGGGTCTAACTTTAGAAGTCTTAAATAATTAGTAACAGTAGACCTATCTTTACCTACTCGATTACTCAATTCTTCTTGAGTTAAATTAATTTCTTCAATTAATCTTTGATATGATAAAGCTACCTCTATAGGATCAAGATCTCTACGTTGAATATTTTCAACCAATGCCATTTCAAGCATCTCTTGATCATTAGCTAATCTAATATATGCCGGGATAGTTTTTAAACCTATAAGTTTAGAAGCTCTAAAACGACGTTCTCCAGAAACCAACTGAAATTTTTGACCATCTAATTTACGAACAGTAATAGGCTGAATAACACCAAGCTCTTTAATAGAACTAGCTAATTCTTTTAAATCATCTTCATTAAAATAAGTTCTTGGCTGAAATGGATTTACTTCAATAGAAACCAAATCAATTTCAACAATATTTCCTACTAATTTATCAGCATTTTTATCTTTTACAGAACGAATATCATCAACAGGATCTTTTAACAATGCTGATAATCCTCTACCCAATGCTTGCTTTTTTGTAGCTTTAGCCATTCTTGTTCTTTTTTAATATTTCGTGTGCTAAGTTAATATAATTTACGGCTCCTTTACTAGTTGCGTCATAAGCAATAATACTCTCACCATAACTTGGAGCTTCTCCTAATCGTATATTTCGCTGAATAATTGTTTTAAACACCATATTTTGGAAGTGCTTTTTCACTTCTGCAACAACTTGGTTAGACAATCGTAAACGAGAATCATACATTGTTAGCAATAACCCTTCAATATCTAACTCAGGATTATGTACCTTTTGAACACTTTTAATTGTGTTTAACAACTTTCCTAATCCTTCAAGAGCATAATATTCACATTGAATAGGTATAATTACAGAATCTGAAGAGGTTAATGCATTTAAAGTAATTAATCCCAAAGAAGGAGCACAATCTATAAGGATAAAGTCATACTCATTTTTAACTTCTTCAATCGCTTTTTTGAGCATGTATTCACGTTCATCTTGATCAACCAATTCTAGCTCAATAGCAACTAAATCTATATGTGAAGGTACAACATCCACATTAGGCGAGTTGGTTGAAACAATAGTTTCTTTGATATTTACAGAATGCTCTAACAATTGATATGTGCCTGATGTCACAGCTTCAACATCAATACCTAATCCTGATGTAGCATTAGCCTGTGGATCAGCATCTATCAACAAAACTTTCTTTTCTAGAACGCCTAGAGCTGCAGCTAAATTAACCGATGTGGTTGTTTTACCTACACCTCCTTTTTGATTTGCAACGGCTATAATTTTCCCCATTAAACTCGTTAAATTTTTAGGCCATAAAAATACAACTATTTATTAGTTATAGAAATGAAGTTGTAAACAAAGCATCAACAAAAAGTTATAAATAATTCTTAAAATAACTATCAGAAGAATAGAACAATATAAATATTATATTAAACAAAGTATACATAAAAGGAATTAATTTTTTGTATCAACCTTATTCATATTTATAAAAATAACAACTTTGCCGTCAACAAAATTGACTTTTATAATATTTTTACTACTAAAAAAATAACATAAAAAACTCCCCAACAGTTTAAAATCAGTGAGAAGTTCTTTTAACAAAATTTTATAGATTATTATTCTATTTATTCATGATTTTCAGGATGTAAAATAAGTACTCGTTTAACTTTTATTTTTTTTAGATCGAATCATAGTTTCTAACATATCCCACATTTCTTGCGGTATTTGTTCTAACATGTTAAATTGTCCAGCTCCTTGTAACCACTCTCCACCATCTATAGTTATTACTTCTCCATTTATATAAGCGGAAAAATCTGATATTAAATATGCTGCTAAGTTTGCCAACTCTTGATGTTCTCCAACTCTTCGTAAAGGAACTTTCTTTTTCATATCAAACTTATCTTTTAAATCTCCTGGCAATAGCCTATCCCACGCTCCTTTTGTAGGAAAAGGTCCTGGAGCAATTGCATTAAATCTAATATTATATTTTGCCCATTCCACAGCTAAAGAACGTGTCATTGCTAATACGCCTGCTTTAGCAGTTGCCGAAGGCACCACATAAGCAGAGCCTGTCCAGGCATAAGTAGTAACTATATTTAATACGGTAGCTTTTTCTTGCTTATTTGCTATCCAATGCTTACCAAAGGCAAGTGTACAATTTTTTGTTCCTTTTAAAACAATATCAATAATGGTATCAAATGCATTTGATGATAATCTTTCTGTAGGACTTATAAAATTACCAGCCGCGTTATTTAAAAGTCCATCAACTTTTCCATATTCAGCTATTGATGCATTTAGCATTGCTTCTACCTCATCATAATTTCTAACATCACATTGAACAGGCAAAACTTTGCCTCCTGTTTTTTCTTCTAATTCATCTTTGACAGCTATTAATTTTTCTAAATTTCTTGAAGTAATTACAACATTAGCTCCTAATTCTAAAAAATAAGTTGTCATCGACTTCCCTAATCCACTTCCTCCTCCAGTAACTACAATTACTTTATCTTTTAAGCTCCCTTTTTTGAGCATTGGTTCTTGATATGTATCCATTTATATTTATAATTTTTATAAATTTATTGAATATTTCTAGAAATAGAAAGTAAATTGTAAAAACATTTAGAGGAGTCTTACAATAACATAAGAAAATTGAATACTCTTTTAGATTAAAGATTTATTACATCAATAGTAACAATAATGGTATTTAAAATAAATTTAATATAGTTAATTGTTTCTTTAGCAGCTTTGGTAAGCTATTAAAAATTACATGATTAAGTAATAACAATTACAAACTTTAAATTAACCAAATTTTTATTTAAAAAACTGTTGCAGAAAACAAAAGGATTTGTATATTTGCCACCGATTTTAGCAAGGGCTTAACAGAAGCTCATTTAATTGATAAGAAGATTTTTAAAGATTTAGAAAATGAGTAAAAGAACATTTCAACCGTCAAAGAGAAAGAGAAAAAATAAACACGGCTTCAGAGAAAGAATGTCTAGTGTTAATGGAAGAAAGGTTTTAGCCCGAAGAAGAGCTAAAGGCAGAAAAAGACTTTCAGTATCTTCTGACCCTAGTCCGAAAAAATAATGATATTAGATCTCATAATACAAGGTGTTACTTTTTTTTAAGTAACACCTTTTTTTATATCTTCTTAATAAGTTTTCAAATTAATTGGTACATAAAAAATAGTTTTTTCAAATATTTGTACCCCTAAAAAAATAAATAATATAAAATGCCAAAAAATCCAGCCATAAAATCCGTTTTAATTATAGGTTCAGGTCCAATCATTATTGGTCAAGCTTGTGAGTTTGATTATTCAGGTAGCCAATCCATTCGTTCACTAAAAGAAGAAGGAATTGAAGTTACTTTAATAAATTCTAACCCCGCAACAATTATGACAGACCCATCATTGGCGGATAATGTTTATCTAAAACCATTAACTACAAAATCCATAATAGAAATTTTAGAACAACATCCTAATATAGATGCTGTTTTACCGACAATGGGTGGACAAACGGCACTTAACTTATGTATAGAAGCACAAGACAAAGGCATTTGGGATGATTATAATGTTACTTTAATTGGTGTTGATATTAATGCTATAAATATTACAGAAGATCGAGAACAATTTAGGAAGTTGATGCTTGATATTGGTGTAGGTCAAGCTCCTTCAACCACAGCAACATCATTTTTAAAAGGAAAAGAGATTGCTCAAGAATATGGTTTTCCTCTCGTGATACGTCCCTCTTTTACACTTGGTGGATACGGAGCTTCAATAGTTTATGATAAAAATGACTTTGACGAGTTATTAAGCCGTGGTTTAGAAGCTTCTCCAATTCATGAAGTTATTATTGACAAAGCATTATTAGGCTGGAAAGAATACGAGCTTGAGCTACTAAGAGACCAAAATGATAATGTAGTTATTATCTGTACAATAGAAAATATGGATCCTATGGGAATTCATACGGGAGATTCAATAACTGTTGCTCCTGCAATGACTTTATCAGATAAAACATTCCAAAAAATGCGTGATATGGCCATTCATATGATGCGTTCTATAGGTGATTTTGCCGGTGGCTGTAATGTACAGTTTGCTGTAAGTCCTGATGAAAACGAAGATATTATCGCCATCGAAATTAATCCTCGTGTTTCTCGTTCATCTGCTTTAGCTTCAAAAGCTACTGGATATCCTATTGCAAAAATTGCTACTAAATTGGCTATAGGTTATCATTTAGATGAATTAGAAAATCAGATAACCAAAAACACATCTGCATTATTTGAACCAACATTAGATTATGTAATTGTAAAAATACCAAGATGGAATTTCGATAAATTCGAAGGTTCTGATCGTACTTTAGGCTTGCAAATGAAGTCTGTTGGAGAAGTAATGGGTATTGGAAGATCTTTTCAAGAAGCTTTACATAAAGCTACTCAATCACTTGAAATTAAGCGAAATGGAATTGGTGCTGATGGTAAAGGAGAAAAAGATTATGATAAAATTATTGAAAAATTAAAAAACCCTAGTTGGGATCGTGTTTTTGTCATTTATGATGCTATCCAGATAGGAATGCCCCTAAGCAGAATTCATGAACTTACAAAAATTGATATGTGGTTCTTAAAACAATATGAAGAATTGCATTTTCTAGAAAAAGAAATATCTTCTTATAGTTTAGAAAGTTTGCCTAAAGATTTATTACTTGAAGCAAAACAAAAAGGCTATGGTGATAGACAAATAGCTCATATGCTTGACTGTTATGAAAGTGAAGTATATAAAAAACGTGAAGAGCTTAACATAAATAGAGTTTATAAATTAGTTGACACTTGTGCCGCTGAATTTAAAGCTCAAACACCTTACTACTACTCTACTTTTGAAAATAATAGAATAATAGATGGTGTAGCTTCTGCTGAAAATGAATCTATTGTTAGCAATAAAAAGAAAATTATAGTACTAGGCTCTGGGCCTAATCGAATCGGACAAGGAATAGAATTCGACTATTGTTGCGTACATGGTGTTTTGGCTGCTAAAGAAGCTGGTTATGAAACTATTATGATCAACTGTAATCCAGAAACTGTTTCAACAGATTTTGACACTGCTGACAAACTTTATTTTGAACCTGTTTTTTGGGAACATATTTACGATATTATCCAATACGAAAAACCTGAAGGTGTGATTGTACAACTCGGAGGTCAAACAGCATTAAAACTAGCTGAAAAGTTAGATAAATATGGAATTAAAATTATTGGAACGTCTTTCGAAGCACTAGATTTAGCTGAAGATAGAGGTCGTTTTTCAAATTTATTAGAAGAATTAAATATCTCATTTCCAAAATTTGGAACAGCCACTACAGCCGATGAAGCATTAGCAGTGGCAGACGAATTAGATTTTCCAATTTTAGTAAGACCTTCTTATGTATTAGGTGGTCAAGGAATGAAAATTGTTATCAATAAAGAAGAATTAGAAACCCATGTGGTTGATTTATTACAAAAAATTCCGAATAATGTATTGCTTTTAGATCATTATTTAGATGGTGCCATTGAAGCTGAATCAGATTCTATTTGTGATGGAGAAGATGTATACACTATTGGAATTATGGAACATATAGAACCTTGTGGAGTCCACTCTGGAGATTCTAATGCTACCTTACCAGCTTTTAATATTGGAGAGTTTGTTATGCAACAAATAAAAGATCATACAGCTAAAATTGCAAAAGCTTTGAAAACTGTAGGTCTTATAAACATTCAATTTGCAATAAAAGATGACACTGTATACATTATAGAAGCTAATCCAAGAGCGTCTAGAACCGTTCCTTTTATAGCAAAAGCCTATGGTGAACCTTATGTTAATTTCGCTACTAAAGTTATGTTGGGTGATAAAAAAGTAAAAGACTTTACTTTTAAACCTCAACTAAAAGGTTTTGCTATTAAACAACCCGTATTCTCATTTAATAAATTTCCTAATGTAGATAAAAAACTTGGGCCTGAAATGAAATCTACAGGAGAGAGTATTTTATTTATTGACAGCTTAAAAGATGACCAGTTTTACGAATTGTACTCTAGACGAAAAATGTATTTGAATAAGTAAATAGAAATGATTTATTAATAAAATATGTAAGCTAAAGAATAATTGTACATTAATTTCTGTGGTTGTATTTTGTAGATTTTAAACTGATTTTTATATTAAAAACAAACCCATTAACTATCTAAAAATATTGATAAAATGTTCAAAAATCTATTTAATAAAAACTCAGAGAAAAATATAGAAATTAAACAAGACTGGGCTTCATATTTTACAAGAGTTGACGACAATCCTGCAAGTATTCGTTTAAATTTAGGGCTTTATGAAATAGCTCCTATTGAAAAATACGAAAATAGACTTTGGTTTTCTGTGCAACTTTTAAATCCAGACCATAACGGATTTACCACAAGGGAAGAATTTCCTGCAATATGTAAAATTGAAGATGACATTTCTGATGCATTAGAAAAAAAAGGTGCCATTGTTGCTGGAGCATTAAAAACCAATGGTACTTTTGATCTCTATTTTTATACTACAACAAAAATAGATATCGCTAAACTTGCTAGCGAAGTAATGCAAAGACATCCTAATTATAGATATGCCACTGATAGTAAAATAGATGTTAAGTGGAGTGATTATTTTGACTTCCTATATCCTAATGAGTATGAATATCAAACCATTTTAAATCAACGTGTATTAAATAATCTTCATCAAGAAGGAGACAATCCTAATTCTGAAAGACCAATTGATCATTGGATTAACTTTCAGACAGAAGCAGATAGAAACTCATTTATAACTGCTGTTGAGAAAATAGGATTTAAAATTTTATCTAAAGAAAAAACAGAAAAAAATTTATTTCAATTAAATATTTCTAAGATAAGTGACATTAATTGGAACACTATTAATGATTCTGTTTGGGAGCTTATTACTATCGCTAAAGATAATAATGGCTTTTATGATGGTTGGGGTTGCCCTATTTCAAAATAGATTGTCAAAAATTATATTTTAAGGTAATAGTATCTTCTCTTTTACTTTTTCTATCTTCGCAATATGCAACAAGAAAAAGCTCTAGCTATATTAAAGTCAGGAAAAAATGTATTCTTAACAGGTTCTGCTGGCACAGGTAAAACTCATGTTTTAAATGAGTATATAAAGTATTTGCGTGCTAGAAAAGTACCTGTTGCAGTTACAGCTTCTACAGGAATTGCAGCAACTCATATGAATGGGATGACTATTCATTCTTGGGCTGGCATTGGAGTAAAAGAACATCTCACACAGGGAAATTTGGTAACAATGAAAACCAAAAAATACCTAAAGAAAAACCTTGAAAAAGCTCAAGTTCTAATTATTGATGAAATTTCAATGTTACACAAAAACCAATTAAATTTGGTTGATAGAGTATTGCGTTTTTTCAAAGAAAATCAAGAACCTTTTGGTGGAATTCAAGTTGTATTAAGTGGTGATTTTTTTCAGCTTCCTCCTATTGGTAAATATGGTGAAAAAAGTAGAGATAAATTTTCATTTATGTCTGAAGCTTGGGTAAATGCCAATTTAAATGTTTGTTATTTAACTGAACAATACAGACAAAGCGACTCTAAATTAAATACTATTTTAAATGAAATTCGTAGTGGTAAGGTGTCGCAACACAATTTAAAAATTTTAGAAAAAGCCACTAAAAACACTCTTAAAAATAAAGAAGTTCCCACTAAACTTTTTACTCATAATGTTGATGTAGATAAAATTAATATTGAATATTTAGCAGAACTTGAAGGACGAACTAGAACTTTTAAAGCTACATTTAAAGGAAATAAAAAATTAATTGATTCTTTAAAAAATTCAGTTTTAGCAAGTGAAAATTTACAATTAAAAATTGGAGCTAAAGTAATGTTTGTAAAAAACAATACTGAAAAAGCATTTGTTAATGGCACTATTGGTAAAATAACAGGATTTAATGAAGAAGGACAACCTAAAGTAAAAATAGCTAATGGTAGAATTATTACTGTTGCTAAAGAAGATTGGTCTATACAAGACGATCACAATAAAGTGTTAGCAAGTTTTAGTCAATTTCCTTTACGATTGGCTTGGGCTATTACCATTCACAAATGCCAAGGAATGACTCTAGATGAAGCAGAAATTGATCTTTCTAAAACTTTTGAACTCGGTCAAGGTTACGTTGCTTTGTCACGATTAAAAAAAATTGAGAATTTACTATTAAAAGGTTTTAATGAAATGGCGTTAAAAGTTGATCCTTTAGCATTTAAAGCCGACATCCGTTTTCAAGAACTTTCAGAGCAAATTGATAAAAAATATTCTATTAACGACTTACTAAAATTGGCTCCAGCATTTATTAGAAAATGTGGAGGAACAACTAATATAAAAGATATTCGTAAAAATTCTAATAAAATAAAAGAGAAAAAAACAAGCCAAAAATCTACTTACGAATTAACTTTATCTTATTTACAACAAAAAAAATCCATAACACAAATAGCAGAAGAAAGAGGATTAACAACTAATACAATTAACACACATATTATTAAGATTCTTGAAAATTTCCCAAACGAAGATTTAAGTTTTTACAAGCCAAAAAAATCCATTTTAAAAAAAGTTAAAAGTGTATATGATTTACAACCTAAAAACAAACCTGTAAGCTCTAAAGTAATTTTTGACGCTTTAAATTCTGAAGTAAGTTATGAAAATATTAAGTTGTGTATTGCTTTTCTTAAATAATTTTAATTAATGCGATTTCAAAATTTAATTAAATGAAAATTTTAGATATTATTTTTGGTAAAAAAAATACAATTAATCATCCAATTTTAGGGAAATTGGTCAGCGATAGAATTAGAGGCAATAATCAAACTAAATCATATACTTGGGTTGGAAGTAAAACTTTAGGAAATACTACTAAAGAAACAACCCTAATAATGGAAGGAAATCCAACAGGTCCAAATCCATTACATATTAATTTTATAAGTGATTTAGTCCAAAATTGGGAACAAGAATATCTACCTAAAATTGAACGTATTATTTCTGAAAAAAGGATTGATAAAAAAGAAGTTTTTTTAAAGTGGAAAAACGATTTCTATGTAGGAGGAATTGTACCTTTAGACAATAGAAAGTCTGAGTTTGAGTTAACTATTGAACCTTTAGATGATAACGTTTCAAAATCAATAGGTATTGAATTTAAAAACCATAACATTATCAAAGTATATACATATTAATACCACTATAAACGTAAGATTTCCTTTAACAAGAATTTAGAATTTCATAATCGCATTTTTATGTAATTTTGCATTAAATTAATTAATTTGAAAAATTTTTTACTTCTAGTATTATTTATAACAACATTTATTGTGCATGCTCAGCAAAAAAGGGTTGAGATTTTACATGCTGATATCAGTATTATAGATGAAGAAAAATATCCGAATCAAGAAATAGGTTTGGGTGATGTGGTTGTGGTGCATGAAGGAATTACGCTTCGTTGCAAAAAAGCAATTCGATACAAATCGCAAAATATCATAAGAGCCTATGGAGATGTAGTGCTGAATCAAGGTGATACTATTATCCAAACTAGTGATTATGTACAATATAATGGAAATACTAAAAAAGCTAAATCATGGGGTAAAGTAGTATTGAAAGACCCCTTAATGACCTTAACTACAGATACCTTAGATTTTGACCGTGTTAAGCAGCTGCTATACTATAATAATGGTGCAACAATTAAAGATACCACAAATGTTTTAGTTAGTAAAAAAGGTAATTATTTTTTAAGAACTTCTAAATTTCAAGCTCTTTCTGAAGTTGTTTTAACCAATCCTGATTATATTCTAGAATCTGACCATCTCAATTATTTTACAAACAACGGACAAACATTTTTATATGGCCCCTCTACAATAACAGGAGAAGATGTTCATATTTACACTGAACATGGATTTTATGATACAAAAAAGAACATTTCACACTTTACAAAAAACTCTACAATAACCTATAAAAATAGATCAATTACTGCTGATAGTTTATATTATGATAGAAATAAGGCTTTTGCTTCGGCTACTAATAATATAAAAATGTTAGACACAGTAAATAATGCTGTTGTACGTGGTAATTATGGAGAGTTTTACCAAAAATTAGATTCTGCTTTTGTTATAAATAGAGCTGTTGCTATAACCGAAATTGAAAAAGATTCCATGTATATACATGGTGATACATTACTTATTACAGGTAAACCTGAAAATAGAATTATAAGAGCATATCATCGTGTTAAATTTTTTAAAAGTGATTTAAGTGGTAAATGTGATTCCATCCATTCTAGTCAAAAAACAGGTTTAACACAAATGTTTGTAAACCCTGTATTATGGTCTCAAGAAAGTCAAATTACAGGAGATACAATTCACTTACTTTCTAATCCTAAAACCGAACAATTAGACAGTTTAAAAATTTTAAAAAATGCATTTGTAATTCAGAAAGATTCTGCCGGTTATAATCAAATTAAAGGTAGAAATATTCTCGGAAAATTTAATAATAATCAATTAGAGAATGTTGATGTTATTGGAAATACAGAAAGTATTTTTTATGCAAGAAATGAGAACGATGAGCTAATAGGAATTGATAAAATGACATGTAGTAAAATCAATTTTAAAATTAAAGATAATAAAATTGTTGCTATTACTTATTTTACAAACCCTGAAGGTCCATTATCACCTCCTTCAAAGGTTAAGTTGCCTGATCGTAAGTTTCCGGGTTTTAATTGGCGTATTAAAGAAAGGCCTTTAAAAATGGAAGATATATTTATTAAAGATGATGTAGATAAAACATTGGAAAAAAATGTAACTAAAAACGAATTAAACTCCAATAAAAAACTTATTAAGAATCAAGAATAGCTGTATGAAATCAGATTTTCTAAAATATCAAGCACAAACTTCTTCACATCCACTATCTATTGAAATAGCACGTGCGGAAGGTTCTTATGTATATGACATTAATGAAAAAGTATATTTAGATTTTATAGCGGGTGTTTCTGCAAATAGTTTAGGTCATAATCATCCAAAAATTAATAAAGCTATAGTTAATCAAGTTCAAAAATATACCCATGTTATGGTATATGGAGAGTTTATTCAAAAACCAGCAGTTGAACTATGCAAACTATTAACTTTACAATTACCAAACTCAGAAAATTGGTCTGTATATTTGACAAACTCAGGGACTGAAGCTACTGAAGGAGCACTAAAACTCGCCAAAAGATTTACAGGTAGATCAGAAATTATTGCTGCCAAAAATGCATACCATGGTAATACACAAGGAGCTATGAGTATTTGTGGTAATGAAAATCAAAATAGAGCCTTCAGACCCTTAATTCCAGGTGTTAAATTTATCACCTACAATAAAGAAGATGAAATTTTAAAAATTACTAATAAAACGGCTGCGGTAATATTAGAAACAATACAAGGTGGTGCTGGATTTATTGTTCCACAAAATGACTATTTAGTTAAAGTAAAAAAACGTTGTATAGAAGTTGGAGCATTGTTAATTTTAGATGAAATACAAACAGGAATTGGAAGAACAGGAACTTTTTTTGGCTTTGAAAATTACGGTACTACCCCAGATATTATTATTACTGGTAAAGGGTTAGGTGGAGGTATGCCAATTGGTGCATTTATTGCTCCTAGAAATATAATGTCTACTTTAAAAGAAAATCCAAAATTAGGGCATATTACTACTTTCGGGGGGCATCCAGTGATTGCAGCTTCGGCTTTAGCCACTGTAAATGAAATAACTTCTTCAAAACTTATGACAGATGTTTCCCATAAAGAAACTTTATTTAGACAATATTTACAGCACCCAGCTATCAAAGAAATTAGAGGAAAAGGATTATTATTAGCATTAATTGTTGATACGCCAGAAATGGCTTCACAAATTATATTAAAATCTCTAGAAAAAGGGTTATTACTATTTTGGTTACTTTATGAGAATAGAGCTGTAAGAATAACGCCCCCTTTAAATATTTCTGATACTGAAATTAAAAACGGATGTGAGATTATACTCAATGTTATCGATGACATAACAAAAAAATAAATAACTTATTTACTCCGAAATTAAGTCGTTTAATAATTGTTTTACTTTATCGCTATTCCAATTGGCTGCTCCTGTTTCAAATAGGGCTACTTTTCCATTTTTATCTAAAATATATGTAGTAGGAAGCGTAGTATAATCAATTTGTTTAGGAAGTTTTGAGATTAAATTGTATGTTGGAAAATTATAATTATTTTTTGTGTAAAATTGTTTAACCTTCTTTTGATCTTCATTGGTTACAAAAAGAAATTCTATTTTACCATTATAATCTGTATAAAGACTTTTTATCATAGGCATTTCAGCTATACAAGGTGGACACCATGTAGCCCAAAAATTTATAAAAACAACTTTACCTTTTAAGTCTTTTAAATTTATATCATTGGCAGAAACTAGTCCTTTTAAATTTACATTATATGTATCAAGAGAAATACGTTCTTCAGATTTTTCTACAGAAGGAGAAAACACTAAAGTTCTAACATAAGCCACACCTTGTGTTAGTTTAGCTCTTGTCCCTAATCCAAAAGGAGTGAAAAGAAAAATTATAAATCCGAAAAATAAAATATTAGAAATGGTACTTCTGTTAAACTTCATAATTATTACTTGCTTAGAGTAACTATTTTTACAATGTTAAAAAATAGAAAAAAAAGATATAATTATTGTTATATAAACAATAGATTATCTTCTTTTGCTATTATTCAAATTAAATAATATCATTAAAAATGACATGATTATACTCAATAAAAAAAGTAGGCAATAAGCCGGATTCTGTTTTTCAGTTGAACTGAAACCCTTATCATTTATCTACGTTGTGCATTACTGCATAACTTTAGCTGTTTACCCCTTGAAATTGGACGCGAAATCCTTACCCTTTCGGGACTTCAATATACGTAACATTGCATCTCATAGAGTTTACCTGATTTCACTACAGCCTAACTGTACTTGCTTTCTGTTGCACTTGTCCTTGGCTTACGCCAGACGGATGTTATCCGCTATGATTCGCTATGATGTCCGGACTTTCCTATTCTACTATTGTAGAATCGATAAGGTAGCCTACTTTTAAATTTTCGTTCAAAAATAAAACTAATAAAAATGGAAATCTATAAATTTAAGTTAAAAAAATCCCACTCCTCAATAAAAAAGAGTGGGAAAATTGCTATGAAAAAGAAATATTACTGAACTACTGCTCAGCAATACAAATATAATAACGCAGTCTATAATATTTTATTGCAACTTTTAACCAATTATTAACAGTACTCGACACAAAAACCATAAACACCTGTAATACAACAAGATACAAAATGTTAAAAAGTGAAGTAAAAAAAACCCACTCTAAGTTAGAGTGGGAAAATTGCTATGAAAAAGAAAAAGTGTTGAATACTATAGTTCAACACCACAAATATATGAATTATATTGTAAAAACATAATATTATTATCAAATAAATAATAATATTATGTTAAAATTAAGAAAACATATCTTTAACTTTTTCAAAAAATGATTTATCAGATTTAGTTGGAATCGGTGTAAAATGTTCATCATCTTTCATTGCTTCAAAAAATGCTTTTTGATCTTTAGATAAGCTTTTTGGGGTCCAAACATTTACATGAATTAGCAAGTCTCCTTTACCATATCCTTCAAGACTTGGCAACCCTTTTCCTCTCAATCTAAGTATTTTACCTGATTGTGTACCAGCCTCAATTTTAATTCTAACTTTACCTGTTAAGGTATCAATTTCTTTACTTTCACCCAGAACTGCCTCAGGTATACTAATATACATATCATAATGTAAATTATTACCTTCACGTTTTAATTTATCATGTGCAACTTCCTGAATAACAACTAATAAATCTCCTGAAATGCTATTACCAGGAGCTTCATTTCCTTTGCCTGATACCTTTAGCTGTACACCATCAACAACTCCAGGTGGAATTTTAATTGACACACTTTCTTCTTTTTCTACCAACCCTTGAGCATTAGCACCACTTGGTCTATTATCAATAATTTCACCTGCACCTTGACATGTTGGACAAGTGGTAGCAGTTTGCATTCTTCCTAATATAGTATTTGTAACTCTAGTAACTTGGCCTTGTCCATTACATGTATCACAGGTTTTATATGTAACACCTTGGGCTTTAACCAAACGCTTTACTTTTACCTTTTTTTCAACACCATTAACAATTTCTTCTAAAGTTAGTTTAACTCTAATTCTCAGATTACTACCTTTTACCCTAGCACCACCTCTACTTCTACCTCCGCTAAATCCAGAAAATCCACCACCACCAAAAGCACCACCAAAAATATCTCCAAACTGACTAAAGATATCTTCCATATTCATACCTCCTCCGCCAAAGCCACCGTGACCACCTTCAAAAGCAGAATGCCCAAATTGATCATATCTAGCTTTTTTATCTGCATTACCTAAAACTTCATAGGCTTCTGCAGCTTTTTTAAAATTTTCTTCCGCTTGTTTATCGCCAGGGTTTTTATCAGGATGATATTTTATAGCCATCTTTCGATAAGCTTTTTTTATTTCTGCAGAAGTAGCATTTTTATCAATACCTAATATTTTATAATAATCTTCTTTCATCTATACTATTTATTATTTTTAATTGGTAGTCTCTTTTAACACAATATTTTTGTTAAGAATAACTTTATTGCCCAATTACCACTTTTGGATAACGAATAATTTTATCTCCTAATTGATATCCGTTTTCAGTAACATCTATTACTTTACCTTTTAATTTTTTTGAAGGTGCAGGAATTTGAGAAATTGCCTCGTGAATTTCAGCATCAAAAGTATCGCCTTTTTTTACTTTCATCTTTAACAAGCCTTTTTGTTCTAAAGATTTAATTAATTTTTGATAAATTAATAATATTCCTTTACGTAATTCCTCTGCCTCTTTATCTTCTTCAATATGTGCCAATGCTCTTTCAAAGTCATCAATGATTGGCAATAAAACTGTCATAACTTCTTCATTGGCAGTTTTAAACAACTCTATTCTTTCTCTTGAAGTTCTTTTTTTATAATTCTCAAATTCTGCAAAAAGTCGTAAATATCTATCTTTTTCCTTTTGAACTAATTCTTCTGTAGTAGGCTCTGCTTGCTCTTCAGCTTTAGGTTCTTCCTGTTCTACTTGTTCTTTTTCAATATCTTGTATTTCTTCTTGGTTTTTATTTTCTTCTGTACTCATTACTAAGGTATTTTAAACATTAAAAATTAAGCTTGCAAAAGTACTGCCAATTACTTTAAAATGCCATAATGTCAGCAGATAATTTTTTCAAAAAAAAGTTATAATTTCAAAATTAACTACCTTTATTAATTCTAAAATTTTGTTCAAGACTAAAGATCCAATTTTACACAGATAAAATTGGATCTTTGATATGCATTATAACTTTATAAACTTATTCTACACGAATAATTTTTGCTCCAATAGCTTTTAAACGCTCATCTATACGCTCATACCCTCTATCTATTTGTTCAATATTATGGATAGTTGAAATGCCTTCTGCTGAAAGTGCAGCAATTAATAGTGAAACTCCTGCTCTAATATCTGGAGAAGTCATTGTAGTAGCCTGCAATTTAGATTTAAAATTGTGACCTATTACGGTAGCCCTATGTGGGTCACATAAAATAATTTTTGCTCCCATGTCAATTAATTTATCGACAAAGAACAAACGGCTTTCAAACATTTTTTGATGTATAAGTAAGCTTCCATTTGCCTGTGTTGCCACTACTAAAATAACACTTAATAAATCAGGAGTAAATCCAGGCCAAGGAGCATCTGAAACTGTTAAAATAGATCCGTCAATATAACTTTGTATTTTGTAACCATCTTTATGTTCTGGTATATGAATATCATCTCCTTGACGCTCTACAGTAATTCCTAATTTCCTAAAAACATTAGGAATTACACCTAAATCATCCCAACTTACATCTTTTATGGTTAACTCACTTTTAGTCATAGCCGCTAAACCTATCCAACTTCCAATTTCTATCATATCAGGTAACATTTTATGTGTAGTACCTTGTAATGATTTTACACCTTCAATATGTAACATGTTAGAGCCTACACCTGTAATTTTGGCTCCCATTTTATTTAACATTTTACATAATTGTTGTAAATAAGGCTCACAAGCTGCGTTATATATTGTGGTTTTCCCTTCTGCCAATACAGCTGCCATAACTATATTAGCTGTACCTGTTACTGAAGCTTCATCTAACAACATATAAGTTCCTTTTAACGACTTAGCTTCAACTCCATAAAAGTGATCTGTCTTATTAAAACGAAATTTCGCTCCTAACTTCATAAAACCCTCAAAATGAGTATCCAAACGTCTTCTTCCAATTTTATCGCCACCAGGTTTGGGGATATATCCTTTTCCAAAACGTGCTAACAAAGGTCCTACAATCATAATAGAACCTCTCAAACCACTTCCGTCAATTTTAAATCTTTCTGATTCTAAGTATTTTAAATTGACATCATCTGCCTGAAACGTATAAGAACCTTGTCCATTTTTTTGAATTTTAACGCCAAGATTTTCTAAAAGGTTAATGAGTTTATTAACATCTACAATATCTGGTATATTAGAAATTGTAACTTTTTCTGGTGTTAATAACACCGCACATAAAATCTGTAAGGCTTCATTTTTTGCACCTTGAGGTGTAATTTCACCTTTTAGCTTATGACCTCCTTCTATTTTAAAAGTACCCATTAATTGTTAGGTTTTTAGGTTTAGTTATTATGCTTTTATAGTAAGCTACACTATAAACAAACAGATTATCTTTTTCTACGTTGTTTGCTTGATTTATTATTTTTATTCTTATTCGTAGTTTTTTTTCTTAATAGGTTTTTACTATCAGAAAGCGTTTCGTCTTTCTCTGATAAATCTATTTCTCCATGAGACAACTCTTTCAGATGCTTAAATATTACTGCATCTTCTACAGTATCTTTATTCCAATTCAAATAACACTTTTTCATGTGATTTGCAATAGTATAGATAAGAGCGTCTTTAAGTTCTCCATCTTCCCATGTTAATGCCGTGTCAATCATTGTTTGAATATTATGACCGTAGAATTTGTATTTAGACGCTGCTTTCGGATAATTTAAACGCTCAGGATGTGCAGATAATTCTTCTTTTGAAAGCGTAGGATATGGAGAATCTGCATCTAATTTAAAATCAGACATAATAAAAAGTTGATCCCATAGCTTATGTTTAAAATCTGGAACATCTCTTAAATGTGGCTGTAAGTTACCCATAACATCAATAATGGCATTTGCCATTTCATTACGTTTTTCTTTCGTTTCTAGTTGAATACAATGGTGTACCAGCTTTTGAACATGTCTTCCGTATTCTGGTATTATCAAGTGTTCTCTAGCTGAATTGTATTCTAAATCAAATTTGTCCATATTTATATGTGTGTAGTATTTTTGTTTTTAATTAAAGGATACTAATTTTTGGGAAACAACTAAAAAGTTAAAAGTTGCATTTACATTAAGAATAGTACTATTAATAGCTAACGCAATATCTTAACAACTATTTTATTATCCTAATATTTTAAGTTTGGCAAATTGCAATAATAATTTTTTATTTCCAACAGAATCAAAGTTTATTTCTGCTTTTTTATTTGAACCAACACCTTCTAGACTAACAACTTCTCCTTTTCCAAATTTTGAATGCTGAACCACATTACCTACAGTAATATTACTATCAAATAAGTTTTGATTAAGGTTACTCACTTTTTTTAAGTTTTTAGGAGCACTTATTTGTATTGTTTTAGGAACCGTCTTTGGCTTTTGTTTAGACTTTGGCTTTATAATAGCTCTTTGCACTGGTTTTTTGAATCGTACTTTAT
Source organism: Aureibaculum marinum (assembly GCF_003813905.1). Lineage (GTDB taxonomy): Bacteria > Bacteroidota > Bacteroidia > Flavobacteriales > Flavobacteriaceae > Aureibaculum > Aureibaculum marinum. Next base: position 409,140 of record NZ_RPFJ01000006.1, on the reverse strand, counting down.
CTTGTGGCACATCTCCAAAAATATCTTCATTAATAAATTTATTAATATTGGGAGATACTTTAGGAGTCATAAAATCGATATACTTATCATCAATTTCTTCCAAAAAGCGACTTGGTTCACAATCTACCAATTTGCCCCATCTATAACGTGAATGGGCATAAGATAAATAAGCTTGCTTTTCGGCTCTAGTTAAAGCCACGTAAAATAAGCGGCGTTCTTCTTCCAATTCACTGCGGGTATTCATGCTCATAGCAGAAGGGAATAGATTTTCTTCTAACCCAACTATATAAACATATTCAAATTCTAATCCTTTGGCTAAGTGAATTGTCATTAAAGAAACACTGTCTTCATTTTTATCCTTTTCATTATCCAAATCAGTAGCTAATGCAACATCTTCAAGAAAAAAAGCTAATGAAGTATCTGTTTTTCTTTCAGTTCCATCTTCTGGCTCTTCATTTTGCTCGTCGATAAAATCTTTAATACCATTTAACAATTCTTGAACATTTTCTACCTTACTAACAGCTTCTGGTGCTGAATCTTTCTCAAGTTCTTTAATTATTTTAGTTTGCTTGATTACAAAATCTGCAACTTCAAAAGCATTTTTTATCTGGGCTTCAATTTGAAAACTCTTAATCATAGTTACAAAATTTTGTAGTTTTAATTTTGTTCCTGAATTAATTTTCAAATCGACTTTATCAATGTTTTCTAATATTTCGAAAATTGATTTTTTATAATGATTGGCTGCTACACTTAACTTTTCAATAGTAGTTTGTCCTACACCTCTAGCTGGATAATTTATTACTCGTTTTAAAGCCTCTTCATCATTAGGGTTTACAATTAATCGCAAATAAGACAATACATCTTTAATTTCTTTACGCTGGTAAAAGGATAAACCTCCATAAATACGATACGCAATATCTTTTTTACGCAATGCATCTTCAATTGCTCTTGATTGAGCGTTAGTTCTATATAAAACCGCGAAGGACCTATTTTTAAGTTGGTGATTCATTTTGTTTTCAAAAATTGAATTCGCCACAAAACGCCCTTCTTCCCCTTCAGAAAGAGTACGCATCACCTTTATTTTCTCGCCCTTACTATTATCTGTCCAAATTTCTTTATCTAATTTCGTCTTATTTTTATCAATTACACTATTAGCAGCTTCAACTATATTACTAGTAGAACGATAATTTTGCTCTAATTTAAATATCTTAACATCTTCATAATCTCGTTGAAAATTTAAAATATTTTGAATATTTGCTCCACGAAAAGCATAAATACTTTGAGAATCATCACCTACAACGCATATATTTTGAAACTTATCTGCTAATGCTCTAACAATTAAATATTGCGAATGGTTGGTATCTTGATACTCATCAACTAATATATATCTAAACCTATCTTGATATTTAGCTAACACATCTGGAAAACGAGTTAATAACTCATTGGTTCTCAACAATAAATCATCAAAATCCATAGCTCCTGCTTTAAAGCATCGGTCTACATATTGCTGGTAAATTTCACCAATCCTAGGACGATTGGCCATTTTATCAGTCTCTTGCAATTCAGAATTGTTGTAATAGGCTTTTACTGTTATTAAACTATTTTTAAAGGATGATATTCGGCTTAATACTTGTTTAGGTTTATACCTATCCTTATCTAGTTGCATTTCTTTTATGATGGCAGATATAAGTCTTACTGAATCTTGTGTGTCATATATTGTAAAATTTTTAGGAAAACCTAACTTATCAGCTTCTGAGCGTAAAATCCTTGCAAAAACCGAGTGGAATGTTCCCATCCAAAGATTTTTTGCTTCACTATGCCCAACCATTTTTCCAATTCTATCTTTCATTTCTCTAGCCGCCTTATTGGTAAAAGTCAAAGCTAAAATACTAAAGGAATCAACGCCTTGTTTCATTAAATGAGCAATACGATAAGTTAGTACACGGGTTTTTCCCGAGCCTGCACCCGCTATTATTATCATTGCACCGTTTTTCTGTAAAACGGCTTCTCTCTGGGCTTCATTTAATTGATCTAGGTAATTTGTCACTAATGTAATTTTTATTTCTTCAAAAATACAACTGTAATTGCGTTATAGCAATTTTATTGTAAAAAATATTAATGGGCTATAATTTAGAATCGATTTTTAACTACAAAAAAAGTAATATCCTATAACATTTACCACAGGTGTATGTAATAAATTTCATAAGTCTGTTTTGCTATAAAAAATATCTTGCTCTCAACAATAGATAACCAAATCAACTTGTTATTTTTGTTAACATTGGGTATTTCTAAAAATTGTAAAATAGCATTATTTTTACAACAATATTGAATGTAAAAAATAAAACAAGTAATTAAAAATATGGTTATCTTTCTATTTTATCAATTTTAAAGGTCCATGCATATTTACTTGTAGGTTTATTTCTTAACTTTTCTGGTATAATCACTTTAAAACCTTTATTTAATTTTTCCCATTTTAGTCTTTTATCAGCCCCCAACATGGTTATTTTTGTGCCCTTTTTTGGTGTAATTGATTCAACTATTATTTCATTGGGTATTGTTCTTTCATTATCATCTGCCAAATAGAAAAAAAAGACATTTTCCTTTTTATTTTGAGTAAAACATATATTCTTTTCTTTGTAAGGTGCAATAGGTTTTGTATTATATATTGCGGTTCCGTTTACATTAATCCAATCTTCATATTCTTTTAATAAATCATAAGCTCCTTGTTGCCATTTTCCATCGGGTCCAGGGGCAATATTTAATAATAAATTCCCTCCTTTAGCAACAATATCAACCAACATATGTATACCTTCTCTTCCTGTTTTATAAGTTGCATTAAAAGTATGAGACCATCCGCCTCCAGAAATAATACAAGATTCCCAAGGATATGGCAATGCTTTTTCTGGCACTCTATTTTCTGGCGTTAAATAGTTTTGATTTTTACCATGTACAGCTCGATCAACTACAATTAAACCTGGTTGTTTTTTTCTAGCTTTCTCTACCAATTCATCCATTTTAATATCTTGACTTACCACACGATGCTTAATAAAACCATTACCTGATTTATTTTCAGTGAACTTAGAAATGTATTGTTTTTTTATTTCTTCATCTGAAAGCTTAGTTACCCAACCACCATCCAACCACAAAATATCAACTTTACCATAATCTGTTAGTAACTCTAAAATCTGATTGTGTGTAAAATCTACAAATTTTTGCCATTTTTCAGGATATTCTTCAGGATCGTAATTCACATTTCTGTCTAAAGGAGGAAAATATGGATTCCAATAATTTTCATTATTCCAATCAGGTTTCGAAAAATAGGCTCCTATCCAAAAATCTTCTGCTCTAAAAGCATTAAAAATTTCTTTAGTAATATTTGATCTTGGATTTGTACTAAATGCACATTCTGGATCAGTGACTTTGTAATCTGTATATTTAGAATCAAACATTGAAAAACCATCATGATGTTTAGTTGTAAAAATCATATATTTCATTCCTGCTTTTTTGGCCGCATTTGCCCATTTTTCAGGATTAAATTCAGTAGGATTAAAAGTCTTTTTTAAGCCTTCATATTCTTTTTTATAATCATAATAATTCTTTGGGTTTTTACCTTTCTCTCTTTGCGTCCAACCATAATCTTCTGGACAAAGTGACCAAGACTCTACAATACCCCATTGGCTATAAGTACCCCAATGCATTAACAACCCAAATTTTTTATCTTGCCATTGATCAAGTTTTTCTAAAACTAACGGATCTGTCTCCTTTACATATCGCTCATCTTCATAAATGGCTTGAGAAAAACTGTAGGTAACTGTAAATAATAAAATAATTATAAAATTACGTTTCATTTTGCTAAAGTTTTAGTTTTTAATTTGATTTTTGCTTAAAGAGAATGGTGTATTTTCTGGCTTACTTGCCCAATCTTTGTTAGGAGTAGCTCCCATTTTAAAATGTAATTTTCCGCCATTTTGTAAATCATTAAACTTTAAAAAACTATTTTGATAGTCTACATTATTAAGCGTTGCACTTTGAATATAAACATTATCTTTATTATTATTTTCAGTACTGATTACAAAGGTGTTTCCATTTTCTAAATACAGTGTAGCTTTATCAAATAATGGGCTACCTAAAACATATTCATCTGCTCCAGGAGTAACTGGATAAAACCCTAAAGAACTAAACACATACCATGCTGAAGTTTGTCCATTATCTTCATCTCCACAATAACCATCTGGTGTTGCTGAATATAATTTGGTCAACACATTTCTAACTTTTTCTTGTGCTTTATAAGACTTATTAGCATAATTATACAGATAAATCATATGTTGTATGGGTTGATTACCGTGAGCATAATTCCCCATATTTACAATTTGCATTTCTCGAATTTCATGGATAGTAAATCCATAGTAAGAATCATCAAATACAGGAGGCATTTCAAAAACCTCATCTAGCTTTCCTACAAACTTTTCTTTTCCTCCCATTAAAGAAATTAATCCATCTATATCTTGAAAGACAGACCAAGTATAATGCAAACTATTACCTTCAGTAAAAGCATCACCCCATTTTAAAGGATTAAAAGGCGTTTGAAATTTCCCATCTTTATTTTTACCTCGCATCCAAGAAGTTTCTGGATCAAAAAGTTTTTTATAATTCATTGCTTTTTTATAATAGACATCAGCAATATCATTTTTACCTAATTCTTCAGCCATTTTAGCAATTGTAAAATCAGCGTATGCATATTCTAATGATCTGGCTGCATTTTCATTAATACCAACATCGTAAGGTACATAACCCAATTTATTATAATAATCTACTCCTGCTCTACCCACTGAATTTACTGGTCTTCCCTCATTTACAGTTGCGTTTTTTAACATTGCTTCCATAAGTAAATCTGTATCCATTCCTTTTACTCCTTTTAAAAATGCATCAGCAATTATAGGAGCAGAATTAGAACCTATCATTACATCTCTATGCCCAGGACTTGCCCATTCTGGCAACCAACCTGATTCTTTATAAGTATTTTCCAATCCTTTCATTATTTTACTATTTAACTCTGGATACATCATATTAAAAAATGGAAAAACAGCCCTAAACGTATCCCAAAATCCATTATCAGTAAACATATATCCAGGAAGCACTTCTCCATTATATGGACTATAATGAACTACCTCATTAGCATCATTAAACTCATAAAACTTTCTTGGAAAAAGTAATACTCTATACAAGCAAGAATAAAAAGTTCTGATATTATCTATGTTACTATCTTCAATTTGAATTCTATTCAATTCTGCATTCCAAGCTTGCTTTGCCTTCTCTTTTGTTTGGATAAAAGTATCTTTACCAATTTCTCTATCTAAGTTTAATTGAGCTTGCTCTAGACTAATAAATGAAGATGCCACTTTTACATGAACCGTTTCTCCTTTTTTGGTTTTAAAACCTACAATTGCTCCTACATGCCCTCCTTCACTTGTTATAGTATTTTCCAATAATTTCCAATTGTCTGTCCATGTATGGTTAACATTAAAATCTTTATCAAATTCAGCTACAAAATAATTGTGAAAGTTTTCAGGCACTCCTCCATGATTATTTCTACAATACCCAATTATTTTACGTTGATCAGGTAATATTTTTACCATAGAGCCTTTAAAAAAAGCATCTAAAATTATATGTGATTTTTCAGATTCTGGAAATGTAAATTTAAAATGAGCTGCTCTTTCTGTAGGAGTAACTTCTGCAGTAACATCATAATCCGCTAAATATACTTTATAATAATGAGGTTTAACTATTTCTGCTTTATGAGAAAACCAAGAAGCCCTTTCATCTTCTTTAAACTTTAAGTCTCCTGTAGTTGCCATTAAAGAAAAAGCCGCATAATCATTTAACCAAGGACTTGGCTGGTGGGTTTGTTTAATTCCTCGTATTTTATATTCGTCATATTTATATGTCCATCCATCTCCCATTTTAGAAGTCATAGGTGTCCAAAAATTCATTCCCCATGGCGTTGCTATTGCTGGATACGTATTTCCATTTGATAAACTAAATTCAGAATCAGTACCCATCAATGGATTTACATAATCTACTAAATTAATTGATGGATTATCTAAAGATTTTGTTTTAGATAAATCAGTTTCTTTTTGGCAAGAAACAGTAAAGATTAATAATGATAGAGCTAAGTATTTAATTTTCATTTTTAATATAATTGGTTGATTTTATTCTAATAAATAACTATCTTGTAGCAGTTATTTAAATTTTAAAGCAGTTTAGCAAAAAAAAATGAAACATTTATCTTTTTTCGACCAACGACCTTTTTTTTATTCTAAAAGATAAAAACACTAATAAATGAAACTTACCACTACAGAATACCTGTTAATTTCACCTCAGATTATTGGACTACTAAAATAGCGAAAACCCTATTTATTTAACTATTCTCCTTTATCCTCAAACTAGAAAATCTTTACTTTTATAGAAAGAAAACCTAATTTGATTAAAGTCCTAATAATTATTTAGTCATCATCAGGCTATTACTTTTAACCCTTTATTACTTAGATGTATACAATTATTACCTTTTTTATCGTTTTATTAGGATATTTGCTTATTTTTAACACAAATTGCCCTATTTAATGCACTTAAAATCCTATTATAGTATTCTTTTTTTTTTGCTAGTCTCTTTGTTTGGTCATACACAAAATGGCAGTTCAAAAGAAACTACCAACCAAGCTTACTGCCCATTATCTGAAATTAAAATTGCTCCAAATTTTACAACAAAAAATAACTCTATAAATAGTATAACAATTAAAATTACTAATGGTTATCAAAAAAACAATGATCTATTAAAATTAACAGATGCTTTAAATCATTTATCAATTTCGTCTCGGTGGATTGTAGCCAAAGGAGAATTGGCTTTAACAGCTAATGAAAACAAGCCACTATCTGCTGAAAAATGGATTTCTGCCGTTAGAAATGTTGTGTTTACAAACAACAATCCTCAAGTTTCAGGAAAACGTACATTCTCTATTTCTGTAAATAAAAACACTATAAAAACACAACTATTTGTACCAACTGTTATAGAAGTTATCTCTGCAGAAAGATGTGGCCCTGGAAGTGTAACCTTAACAGCAAAAGCTGAAGGCGATGTTTATTGGTATGACTCTCCAACACTTGGTGTACCTATTTTTAGAGGTGAAAACTTTATAACTCCATTTCTTTCAAATACCACCACTTATTATGTAGTTTCTGGTACTTCAGATTGTCTAGACGGTAAAAGGACACCTATAACTGCTACTATATTAAATATACCTACCGCTCAAAAAAAGACTAAATTAGTGAATTGTGACGAAGATGGTGTTGCCGATGGTTTTACGTTTTTTAACTTAAAAGAAGCTACAAATTTTATAACATTGGGCTATACCGATGATGTAAATATTAGCTATTATTTAACAGAAGCAGATGCCCAAACAAAACGAAATGCTATAAAAAACCCTGATACCTTTAGTAATGAAAATGCAATTACAGTTTATGCTCGAATAGAAAACAAAGTGGGTTGTTATGTAATTTCCGACCTCATACTAAGCGTTTCAACCACCTCTTTTCCTGAGAGTTACCACCGTAATCTAGTCGGTTGTGACAACGACATGGTCAATGACGGAATAACTGCTTTTGACTTAACAATGGCAGGTACAGATTTTATAGCACAATTTCCTACGGAACAAAATTTAGAAGTATCTTATTATAGAAGTTTTATAGATGCTCAACTAGAAAAAAATAGAATTTTAAACGAAACAAATTATTTTAATAAAACTCCGTATAACGAAACTCTTTTTGTAAGGGTTGAAAATAAAGATAATGGTGCCTGCTTTGGTATTGGAGCTCATTTAACCTTAACAGTAATGCCTACACCTGAATTTAAGGTAAAACCAACAGAAATACTTTGTTGGGAAGAAGGTTCTGTAACTCTAGACATTCTTGAACCAAAAGACAGTTACCGTTACGAATGGTTTAAAGATGGTGTTTTTGTGGGCAACACCAGAACTTTAAAAGTGAAAGAAGGAGGCGAATACAAAGTTGTTGGTATATCTACTTACGGATGTAGATCTATACCAAGAACAATTAATGTAAGAGAAGTTAATATTGCTGAAGTTTCTTTTGATGATATTATGATAAATCAAGATATTTCAAGTAATACAATTACTATAAATGATAAAAACTTAGGCTTAGGTGATTATGAATACGCTCTTGATTCTATAGAAGGAGCATACCAAACTCAACCTATTTTTAAAAATGTATCTTCTGGTAATCATACAATTTATATAAGAGAAAAACATCAATGCGGAACGTCAAATATAAAAGTAACCGTATTGGAATATCCTAGAGTTTTTACACCTAATAATGATGGTATTGATGATTATTGGCAAATAACCGAAGGATTAGATGCTAAACTTTATACAATTACAAACCTTTCTATTTATAATCAATTAGGAAAACTAGTTGCTGAAATAAATCCATTTGATATCGGTTGGGATGGCAATAGCAAAGGGAAACCCTTACCAGAAGGTGAATACTCATTTGCTATAACTTTAATAGACAAATCTGGTAAAAAACAAGAACGAAAAGGCAATTTTAAATTAAATAGAAATTAACATGTAGTTTGTAATTACACGTTAATTATAATTTGCGTTTTTTAACACCTCTAAAATAAAAATTAAGATTGTTCTACTATTAACTTGACAAACACTATCCTATTCCCAATCAGGCATTAAACTATTAGAAAACAATAATACTCGCTCTCCACTTTCAGTAATTTTCTGAATATAAACATCCTTTTGAGAAATACCGTCATTGGATGTATTTACAAAAATAACATAGGCTTCATTTGGTGAAAAACGCACATCCAAATCATTAGTTCCAAGTTCTTTATTATCTTCTGATAAATCTATTACATTGTCAGTAGATAGATTATAAATAAAAATATGAGAGTCTAACTGTCTGTTTGAAACATTTTCAAAACCTGAAATATCTCTAGTATACAATAACTGCTGACCGTCAACCGAAATATTCAAACCTCCTGCGGCTCCAACTTCACCACTTAAAATATTTTTTAACACGTTTCCATTCATATCAATTGTAAAAATTTTAACACCATATCCATTGACGTCATTAGTTTTTAAAGCAATAAAACTTTCATCGAAACTCCAGTCTACTTCAGTTATAAAACTTCCATCTGTTGTTTGATAAATCTGTTGTAAGCCACTACCATCTTTATTAATTACATAGAGTTTATCAAAATTAGGATATAAAAAACGATCTCCATTGGCTGACCAAGCAAAGTCAATTTCATTTTGATTGAACCCAGCAACTGGAACAGCTGATGTTACTTTTTTTACATTAGAGCCATCAGGAAACATTGTAAACAAATGAGATTCAGTGTTCACAGTCCTTAGAAAACCAATTAACCCCGAGGCTTGATTTGCCCTTGGTCTCCAACTATTTTGATTATTTGTAGTTAAGGCTATTTCAGAAGTCCCCTCTTGATTGTTTGAATAAATAATAGTATTATGATAAATAGAATCCTTTTTCACATAAAAAAATCTATTTTCTGGAAATTGATTTACTTGGAACTTGTGCACAGCAGTTAAAACATCGTCATTAATACCATCAGAGACCGCAATTTGCCAAAAATATTTTACGCCATATCTTAAATTAGTCAAAGTATATGTTGTGTCAATTATACTTTCTACTTTTATAACACTATCATCATAATCATTTTTTACAATTATGGTATATTCTAATTCATCATCTTCATCAACATCTTCAGCAGAAAACCATGTTAACGGAACACTAATTGGCAATCCTGTAGCATTATCTACAGGACTATCAATAACTGGAGCTGATGGCGGTTTATTTAATGCGGTATCATCCTCTAATTCAAATATTAAATTAGTAGCATTGTCTGCAGTTACTGTGACTGCTTCAATTTTAGCTAAATACCCATCTTTTTCTGCTTGCCCAGAATAATCACCAGCTGGTACATCAAAAATTGTAAAATTACCTGTAGAATCTGTAAATGCAGTATTATTAGTTGGACTTATTGAAACTTTAACATTAGCAATTGGTTCAAAACTTTTTGCTTTAACAACCTTACCAGTAATTGTACCTTCTCCAATTGGATCTATACGATCTTCACTACAAGAGGTAAGCAACACTCCAGTAATTACAAAAAGAGTTATTATTTTATAAAAATGCTTCATTTTAGTAAGTTTTTAAATCCTTAAATACTAGTATTTAGTTTTTGCTCTATTGTAAGTTTGTCCTAGATATAAAGTAATTCCGACCCCAAATCTCCAATAATAATCATCTCGTTTTCCTGCTACCAAATTGTCTAAATTATCATCAAATAACACATTTTGCTCGCCATAGACCTTAAAACCGATTTTTTTTGTTAGTAAATATTCTAATCCTAAACCATATTGTAATTTAGGAGCATCGAATCCTTTTCCAAGCATTACTCCACCACCGGCAAATATGTAAGGACTCAACCGGTCGTAGGGCAACATAATATATTCTAAATTAGCGTCTAAAGCAGTAAAGGTTTTATTAAAAATATTCTTATTTCGTAATTTAAACACACTACCATTTACTCCAAAATTAAAATTGGGGCCAAAAAGAAAAGTTTTAAAACCAAATGTAGTTTGTAGCCCCATTCGCGGGTTTGCATAATCACCATCCATTAATGAAGTACCTGCCAAAAAATCAAATCCTGTTTTTCCTCTGCTATCTCTAAAATTTCTGTCTAACAATTTCGTAGATTCTGCTAATGCTTGTTCAGCTTGATAATCTGCCTTTATTTTATCAATCACTTTTTGTCCTCCTTTTGGTTGCCATAAACCATCTATAATACCTTCTATAATTAAATTTTCTACAGCTTTTTCAATAGCTTCTTTCACAGCCATTTGAGCAGGTTCATTTTGAGTAACTCCAGTTTCTACTTCTAACAATCGTTTTACATTAACATATCTAAATAAGCTAACATCAATAGCTTGTGAAAGAATTGTTTTAGAAATATAAACTGTTTTTAAGATTTTACCATTTGATGTAGAAACTGCTCTTAAATATATTGAAATGATATCTTGTCTGTACTGAGTAGAAGCACCTGCTCCAAAATATCGTGCTCCTGCACCACCAGTTATCATATTGGTATCATACGAAATTATACCACCTTCTAATAAAATTCCTGCAAAAAGTAATGGTGGCAAATTCCCTGTTTGGTCTACAGCAAGATTGTTTTTTCTATTGTATTCTTGCCTAGTTGAGCGAATAATCTGACGTTCGTTTAATAGATTACTAACATTTTCTCGTTCTATTGGTGTAAACCATTTAGAATCGTCAAGAGCTTTTATAAGAATAGAAGTAGCACCTTGAGTAACAGCAGTACTATAACTCACACCACCTTCTACCAATTTATATTGTCCAGTTTGGTCTCTAAATTTATAAACACCAACCTCAATAGGTTTAATAGGACTTATATTATTCAATCTACTTTTAAAACTAGTTTCTCCTATACGTGCAGGTTGTGTAGTTAGGGGCTGATTCATATAAGCTCCACAACTAGCAAATAGTAGTATTATCGCAAATAGCGATCCTATTTTTACTTTATTTAGCATCAAAAATTAATTTGGTATGAATATTTGTGATTGTTCTCCGGTATCTGTATCTAAAATACCTATTGACAAACCTGTACTAGTAGGTACCATATCCACTACCAAACTACCAAAGGTAAAGGTACCTTCTTTAAAAGATTCGTTTCCAAAAGTATTGGAAAATAAATCTCTTGATAATGAACTCAACAATTGTCTATTTAAAGTTTCTGTAAACTGCTCAAGCTCTGTAGATTGATTATTAGCGTTAGTCTCCTCTTTTAATTTATTTTGAGATTCTGCTGAACTCAACAACCAAGATGCATTAAAAGAATTTCCTCCTAAAAAGGAAGGGTTGATAGGACTATAAACGAGTTGTTGTGCGGTTAATATAGTAGGTATAAAAAATAGTAAAAAAAGTAATATTTTTTTCATTTCAATTGGGTTTAGAATCTTATTTTTCGCTTAGAAAACAATGCTCGTTGTTTAGCATAGTTGTTAATTGCCAGAATAGCTTGTTGTGCCATTACCTCCAAATATTCCTGTTTTGGATTTGTCATGGTTTTAAAAATATCTACATCATCAATAACAATAGTAATTTCACTACTTATACCTATCATTGGTTTTTCATTAACATGAATAATGAATGGGTATTTTAAACTACTAGAACTGTATTTCTGATAAAAATAATCATAAAAGTCTTTACCAAGTTTAGTAATTACATCGTCTACAACTAAACCAATCATTTCATAATTTTCAGCTTCAGCTTGATTAAAAGCCCGTTCTTTTTTATTAGAAATAACTAATGTGTCTTTTGATATTAAAAGTTTTTCTTTTCGAATATACAAGAACAATTTAATTTCTTCATCAGGTTGAATATTGATTTTTAATGTAGATAGCTTTTTACTTTCTTTAGGCGAAAGGGAAAATTTACCAGACTGAGAATTTTTAGACAAATTACCTGTCTTACCAGTTTTTAATGACAAAAGTAAGTACTCAAGATCTGACTGAAATATATCTTCTAAGTTTTCAGCATAACCTTCAACATCTATTAATCCTTCTGAATTATCTACTTTAAGATTAGCTTTTACAGCAATATGATTTTCTTGCCCGAAAAGAATTAAACAAAAAAAGAAACATAATATGGTCAAAGAAAATCGCATAGTTCTTGATTAATTTAGTAGGTAATGTTGATACAAATTTTATGAGTTTAGATAGTTATTAAATACACTTATTTATAATTAGTAATAAAAATATGTTGATTATTGGATTGTTGATTTATAATTAAATCTTTACTTAAATTATTCTCTCCATAAATGTAAACCCCATTATTATTCCCTTTTTGAAAAACCTGAATGTTACTATCTTTTGAACCATAATAGCTGATAAACTCATAAAAATTATCATTTCCTTGTTGAGAGACTTCCAATTTATTTTTAACTGACGTATTAATATTCATGTAATTATTATCTCCTATTTGGTATAATGAAGTTTGAGAAAGTAAACTATTTTTCTGATTAGATTCCTTATTTTTAACAAAATTATTACTCTGATTAAAATAGGCATTTATCAAAGCAGAATTATCGTCTTGTAATAACTGAGCATTACAAAATGATACAGTAACTAATAAAATTACAGAAGCTATATATTTTAAATTCATATTTTTTTGTAATAATTTGAAGACTAATCAAATATAATAAATAAAAATTAAAAGAAGCGAAAACTAAGTTTTCGCTTCTTTTTTAAATTTAGTTAGACTGAATTACACCAGCAGTATTTCCATTTCCAACTTGATGTACGGTATTAACATGATTTGCTCCAACTTGAATAGTTCCTGAAACATTCCCCATTCCATTTTGAAGAGAATAAACCTTGTTATTATTTCCAAACTGAGCTACTCCTGAAATGTTTAGAGTACCATCTTGAGTTATCCAAGCTCCATTACGATTTCCTAATTGAGCTACACCAGAAACATTGGATAATCCATCTTGATCAATTACAGCATTATTTCTATTACCTAATTGATAAATTCCACTTAAATTTGATATTCCATCTTGATTCACAGTAGTTTTATTTCTATTTCCTTCTTGCACTGAATGACTACTATTATTAGCAGTTAATAAAGCTAAAGTTTGTCCCTGATTTACGTCAGATTCATTAAGGTTTCCATCTTGCTCTTGAACTGAAACATTAGAAGCTCCGCTTTGAGTAGCTTCTACACGGTTGTCATTACCAACTTGAAACTGATATGCCTCATTACTATATGAATTAGCGTTTTGATTAACTGTAGCTCTATTTCTATTTCCATCTTGAACTTGTAATGCAAGATTATTGTTAGAAGCAAATAACCAAGAAGCATCATCTTGATTAACTTTAGCCACATTCTCATTACCATTCATTTGTGTTTGATAAGACTCGTTATCAAAACTTTTTTGGAAAGAATAAGCTTCATTATCATTACCGCCTAATTGATATTGCTCTGCATAATTATTTTCAGCATAATCACCATCTCCACCTTGATGAATTAATGCATAATTGCGGTTACCACTTTGAAATTGTGAAGCATAATTTTCTCCACTATAGCTAGATAAGTTCTGGTAAATATCTGCATGGTTTTTATTTCCAAATTGTGTTTGATAAGCTTCATTAAACTCATCACCTTGAAAAATATGAGCCCAGTTACCATTACCATATTGCTCTTGATAAGCCGTATTGATAAAACTAGAATTATAGTTTTGCCCAACTATAGCTTCATTATTACGTCCATCTTGATATTGATCTGAAAAATTTCCAAAACCTTCTTGAGTTGATTTTGCTAAATTATTGTAGCCATATTGCTCTTGATATGCTTCATTTAACAAACCATCTTGGTTTATCATGGCAGAATTCATAGTACCTGATTGGAAAACTTCACCATAATTAAATGCTCCTGCTTGGTCAACATCAGATACATTCTTGTTCCCATTTTGTGAAACCCATGTAAAGTTGTCGTTGTCGACTTGATCTACATATGATTTGTTTTGGCTACCAATTTGACCAACCAAGGCGGCTTGATTAGTCCCAGTCTGGTTAACTGTACTCTCATTACCCTGAGCAAAGGAAATACTAGTTGCACCTATAACAAGTGCAGCAATCATTAAATTTTTCATTGTAAAAAATTTTAAGTTAAAATTAAAGTTTAATATAAAGTTAGTTCATACGTTTTATAAAGTTTTAAGACCTTATAGAGCATATGTAATTAATTAAATTTTCTTTTTTTTAAATTTAATTAATGGGTCAAAAAAAATAGAGTTACTTAAAATTTTTGCTAACAAGCAAGCACAACCTTATTTTTTCCATAAAAGCATAAAGCTTCATAAAAAATAAGTAATTAGATAAACCTTAATTTCTAAATTTATCTAACAGATCCAAACAATAATGTAGAGTTACTTAAAATTTTTGCTACAAAGTAAACATAACAATAGCAATAAAAAGTTTTGAATTTTAATTCTGTATTCTTTTTCATAGCAAATTAAAATAAATAACATCTTTTTAATACATTTTTTACATAATAAACACCTTAATTTATTAAGACTTTAAGAAAAATATATATTAAAATTATTTGAATTTTTTGCTACAAAGCAAGTGTGAAGAATGCAATAGAAATTGGTTGATTGTAATCTTGTTGTCTTTTTCATAGCAAATAAAATCAATAACACAACAAATTTAACATTTTTTTTCAATTAATCAAACCCAACTAAAAAAAAGGGGGAAAACACCCGTTTAAAAGGGGAAAAACCCCTTTTAAAAATTTCAACCTACAACACTAATAATCAACAAAATAAAAACAAACATTCAAAATAACCTCCTAGTTAGCAGGTAATATATGATAAAAATTACCATATTAATATAAGAAAGACTTACAGAGATTTTTTTAACAATTATCATAAAATATGACATGTTATTTTGCTAGAAAACTGATTAAAAACACAAAAATAACGTTCAAAAAATTACTTCTATAAACACAGTACTATCTCCTATTTTTATTGTAAAATTCTATCAAAATAATTTTTAATAAAAACTTGTGTTATTACAAATTTTTAACAAACCAAATAAACATTTATTACAGGCATTGTTATTATTTGGTATAAGATGCGTCTATTTTAATTCTTTCTCTTAAAATTTTCGATACGGATTATCTAAAAACTCATTAACCTCTTCTTCCAAAAATTTTCCATTTTTGCTATCCCAATGTAAAGTTTTATTTGGAAAACGACCAGCAATTACTCCTAACAAAATAGTTTCAGTTAACCTTGAAGCATATGAAAACGGTGCAGAACATTTGCCTTTACCTAAACAAGCATCTACAAATTCATGATAATGTTTTAGGCTATCTTTATCATAATCACTTACAGGCTCTCCTAATGTAGCATATTTTGAAAGGTCTAAATCTAAATATTCCCCATTAACAATATGTCTAGGTAGTAACATAAAATGTGGTAATAATAGTCGACCTTTTTCACCTACAAACATAGCTCCTTGATTTGGTAATTTTTCATTATTTGGCAACATTAAGTCTTTATGTTTTTTAGGAGCTCCTTTACCATCATACCAATGCCATGACATTTCTTCTGTAGTATATTTTGTTCCTGGAAAAATATAGGTTACCTCATTTTGTTCAGGAAAGCCAACTCCATTAGGTTTTCTACATTTATTTTTAATTGTTTTGGGAACATCTAATTCTAACGCATTATAAGGTGTATCAAAAATATGCACCCCCATATCACCTAATGTACCACAACCAAAATCTAATAATTTACGCCAATTCATAGGATGATAAAAGCCTTTCTTATAAGATCTTTCCTCAGCTGTACCTAACCATAAATTCCAATCTAACGTATCTGGAATAGGATCTACATCTTTAGATAAAGTCCCATCATATCCCCAATTTTTGGGAGACCATGCATGAACAGATTTTACTTTTCCGATTATTCCATCTCTAATTAATAAGGTAGCTAGTTTATAATCATAAAAAGAATGCACTTGAATTCCCATCTGAGTCACCAAATTTTTCTCTTCAGCAATTTTTCTCATTACTCTAGCTTCAGATACAAGGTGTGTTAATGGTTTTTGACAATAAACAGCTTTTCCTTTCTCCATTGCCATAATTGATGCTGGAGCATGAGTGTGATCAGGAGTAGAAACTACAACTGCATCTATACCTTCAGACATTTCTTCAAACATGACTCTATAATCTGCATATGTTTTAGCCGCAGGATGTAATTTTTTTGCATCAGCCAAATATTTAGAATCTACATCACACAATGCAACTATTTCAACCATTGAGTGTTTAGATATAGCCTCGAGATCTGCAGCCCCCATATTACCCACTCCAATTTGAGCAACTCTTAATTGATGCTTATTTTTGGCCAAAGACCAAACAGAACCTGGCATAGCTGTTACAGCTGCTAATGCCACTGCACTTTTTAAAAATGTTCTTTTATCCATAATGAGTAGCTTCTATAATTTTCTTATTTTAATATTTCTAAACCAAATTGGACTCGAATGATCTTGAAAGCCAATATAACCAGTTTTAAATGAGCCATAAAGTTCTTCATTTTTCCATTTACCAGCATTTTTTCTAGCATACCAATCTTCAGACCAAGGAACAAACTCTAAAACTTTTTTACCATTTAACCAATGTTCAACTTTTTCTGATGTAAAAATTATCCGAGTACTATTCCACTCTCCAGCTGGATTTAATTGTTTTACTTCTGTATTAGCAGGATACATTGCATAGTCAGCCGCAGTAGCTTGTAAGGGATGTAATTCTGAAGGGTTTTCGTAACCTAAACTAGTGTTATATTCGGTTAAATCATGAATTTTAGCATAATTTTCATCATCAATCAATTGATATTCTGGAGCAATATCTGGAGGACCTGCATTTGGAATATTTTCTTTTAAGTGATAAAAAATACCACTATTACCACCTTCTGGTATTTTCCACTCTACGTATAATTCAAAATTATCAAATTCTTCATCTCCATAAATGATATCTTTTCCTCCAGTATAGTCTTGCTCTAACCCTAGTTCTGTATCAAACGTTAAAACACTATCTTTTACTATCCATCCTGGAGGCATTGCATCTCCATTATAAGCTCGCCAACCTTTAGTATCTACACCATTAAAAAGAGAAATCCAATCTTCTGAATTTTCCATCTCTTTTTGTGCTACTTCTTTATTTTGATGATTATTTTTCTCTTTTTTACAAGAAAAAGCTATAAACAAGATTAATAAAACTGCAATTTGTTTTTTCATAAGTTTGATTTTTGTTGTTGAACGCTAATATCTAAAACAAACTTCTATACAAAACCAATTGATTACCTATTTATAAAAAAGAATAGGATTTTATAAAAGGAAAAAATTGTTAGAATTTTTATTACTCTACCAAAATTTCATCAATAAATAAAAACACACCTCCATTTGAAGGGGTTTTCTTTAAATTAGTAGCAATAACTTTAATAAATTTTGTTTTAGTTTCTCCAAATTTAATAATAAAATCTTTTAAGACTGCATCTTTATTTTCTGTATATGGCCTTTCTACTTTGCCTAAACTTTTAAATTTTGCACCATCATTAGAAGCTAAAACTTCTATTTTTACTGGAAAATAAATTCCTGGCCCTTGATTTTCCATAGATCCAACAGTAACTTTACTAACAGAAGTTGGTTCTTCAAACTCAATAACTACATCCATATCATCTTGTAACCAAGCCTGCCATTGTCCGTCATGGAAATTTTTAGACCCCCTTAAACTATTCACTAACGTATATTCTCCACTTCCTTTGTATCTATTATTATAAGGCGTTAAATACTCAACTTTTTTAGCTATAGCTTTATGAAATTTTATGGTATCTGTATATATACTACCAACTGGTTTATTATTTTCAAACAACGAAGCTTTTACTATAGTTGATTTATCAATCTCAATTGGTTTTTTATAAGAAATCGCATCACTATTTATATCACCTTCTCCCAATACATAGCGTATGTCTGAATTTGGAAATTCGTTTTTCAACTCCATACTTACTGCTTTTTTTTCAAGATTAACATCCATCTCTGCAGTAACTAAATATGCACTTTTAGAATAATTAATACCTAAAGCTTCATATCTTTTAAATTGAGTTTTTAATCTTTTTGTAAAATCGTTCCAATCTCTCAATTTTATTGGTGACCAAATTGCTTCTGATAATGCTGATAATCTTGGAAAAATCATATATTCAGAATGTTCAGTAGTTGGTATATATTCTGCCCACAAGTTAGCTTGACCACCTAATACATGCTTGGCTTGTTGTTCAGTCATTTCTTCTGTAATGGGATTAAACTGATACACTTTGTTTAAAGGCAAATATCCTCCTTGGGCAATAGGCTCAGCATCCTGAGGACCTTGATAATGGTCGAAATAGCAAAAACTACCAGGAGTCATAATAACATCATGTCCTTGTTCTGTAGCTTCCACTCCCCCTTTAAACCCTCTCCAACTCATAACGGTTGCTTCAGGAGCTAGACCACCTTCTAAAATTTCATCCCAACCTATTAATTTTTTTCCTTTACTATTAATAAACTTCTCTATACGTTTTACAAAATAGCTTTGCAGTTCTTCAACATTTTTTAATCCTTCACTTTTCATTCTTCGCTGACAATCTGGACATTTTTCCCATTCAGTTTTTGTTGCTTCATCACCTCCAATATGAATATATTTAGAAGGAAAAACTTCCATGACTTCTAACAGCACATCTTCTAAAAATTGAAAAGTTGTTTCTTTCCCTGCACAGTAAATATCAGTAATTGGCCAAACACCTCCAGAAGGAACAGCTACAGGTTTTCCATGACAAGACAAATGTGGATAAGCAGACATAACACAAGTTACATGAGCTGGCATTTCTATTTCTGGAATTACTTCTACATTATTTTTCTTAGCATAAGCAACAATTTCTTTAAGTTCATCTTGGGTTAAAAATCCTCCATAGGTTCCTTTTTGTTCAGGATTGTTTTTATTTCTTGCATTCCAATGTTTATTTTCTTGATCTACTCTCCAAGCTGCTACCTCAGTTAACTTTGGATATTTTTTAATTTCCATACGCCACCCCTGATCATCAACTAAATGAAGATGTAATACATTCATTTTATGCATTGCCAATCGATCAATAGTTTTTATAATATATTCTTTAGGAAAGAAGTGTCTAGATAAATCTAACATTAATCCTCTATATTTAAAACGTGGATTATCTTTAATTTCAACTGATGGTAAAATTAAATTAGCGACATTACTTCCATAAATTTCTGCAGGTAATAATTGCAACATACTTTGAACCCCATATAAAAAACCACCATAACTATTTGCAGAAATAGTTATTTTTTGATTATTAATGGATAAATGATAAGCCTCCTTTTCTAAGTTATCAGCTACCTGAAATTCAATAACATTGTTATCTTGCACATCATTTTCTATAAAACCAATTTCTATATTTGCAGACAATTTTACTTTATCTACTAGAATATTAGCAACACTCTTTAAACTATCATGAGCTACTATTTTAGTAGCAGCATCAATTTTAAATGAGCCTTTATTTAAAGTTACCTCTACTGGTTTGGGTATGATATTAATATCATTTTCAGTAAAAACTATAGATTTTTCTTTACAAGAAATTGCAAACAATACAAAAATTAATAGGATACTAATATTTTTCATAATTTAATTTTTAATTGGAGTATCAGCCATTTTAATTACTAGTTTTCCACCTTTTAAAATGTCTGAATGGTTTATTGTTGTCTTATTTAACTTTTGCCCATTTAAGGTAATAGATTGGATATATATATTTTCTTTTGAATTATTTAGCACTTCTATTTCAAAAAATTTTCCGTTTGAGAGATTCAATATTGCATTTTCTATAATTGGAGAGCCAAAACTATAAACACCTGTTGCTGGATTAACTGGATAAAAACCCAATGCACTAAAAATATACCAAGATGACATTTGTCCACAATCTTCATTACCACAATGTCCATCAGGCGAATTCTGGTATTGTGATTCTAAAATTTGTCTGATTATTTTCTGAGTTTTATAAGGTTTATCAATATAATTATATAAATATGCCACATGATGACTGGGCTCGTTACCATGAGCATATTGACCAATCATACCTGTACTAAAAATAGGTAATTTATCTGTTGGTAATGGATTTAAAGTGAACATAGAATCTAATTTCTCTTCGAAGCGTTTATTACCCCCTGTAATTTCTATGAGCCCTTCTATATTATGAGGTACTGACCAAAAATATTGCCATGCATTACTCTCACAGAAATAAGGAGAATAATCTTTAGGTATAAAATCATTTATAAACCTTCCATTTGATAATTTAGGACGCATAAAAGAGCTAGACTTATCATAAACATTACGCCAATATTCAGATCGTTTTATAAAATATTCATAATCTTCATTTTTATTCAGATCCTTCGCAAATTGAGCAATACACCAATCGTCATAAGCATATTCTAAGGTTTTAGAAACCGACCAATTTTCGCTTTCTTCATTAACTGGAACATAACCTAATTCTCTGTAAACATCAATTTCTCTAGCATTATCCATAGCACTTGTTTTACAAGCTTCATAAGCTAAGTTTATATCAAAACCTTTAATTCCTTTAAAATAAGCATCAACAATAACTGGTACAGCATGATAACCTATCATCATATTTGTTTCATTTCCTTGCATTGACCAAACAGGTAACAAGCCCGTTTCCTTATAGTGTGCCAACATAGATTTTATAAAATCCGTTACTCTATTTGGATGTAAAATTGTATATAAAGGATGAGCAGCTCTGTACGTATCCCAGAGAGAAAAAGTATCATATCTATCAAAACCTGATGCTTTCATTATTGTATCATTAGCTCCTTTATAATTTCCATTATGATCACTTAATAAAGTAGGTGCTAACATAGATTGATAAAGCATGGAATAAAAAATATGAGTTTGCTCTTCGGTAAGCATTGTCACTTCAATTTTTTGAAGTTGTTTTTCCCAAATATCATCTGCTTTTTTTCGATAATTATCAAAATTAAAATTAGGAGCTTCTAATTCTATAGACTTTTTTGCCCCTTCTATATTTGCTGTTGAAAGTCCTGTTTTTAATACAATTTGTTCATTTTCTTTAAGATTTTTATAATTTAATACAATTTTAGTATTTGTACCTTTTGTGGGAGATTCTACCAGAGTATCATTTTTATACAAATGATAAGAGTCAAAATCTTTAGAAAGTTGAATTGTAAAATAAATTCTTTGATCTCTTGCCCAGCCTGTTGATTTTCTATATCCTTCAATGGTATTTTTATTAACGACATTAATATACGTATCTGTTGGGCGATCCCAATTTAAAGCATATCCCAAATCGATATGAATTTGCGATAGACTATCTTTTGGAAAAGTATAACGATGAATACCTGTTCTATCTGTAGCTGTTAATTCTGCTTTGATATTATAATCTAATAAATCTACAGCATAATATCCTGGGGAAGCCTCTTCTTTATCATGTGAAAAATTTGAAAATGGTTTAAAGCTATTTTCTTTGATTATTTTATTAGATCTGCTATTTGTAGGCATTACTAAAATATCATACAAATCACCTGCACCTGTACCTGACAAATGTGTATGAGAAAAACCAGAAATAATTGAATCTGGGTAAAAATAACCTGCAATCCTATCCCAACCAGCAATACCAATATCTGGACTTAATTGTACCATCCCGTAGGGCACAGTTGCTCCCGGATAGGTATTTCCAGGACCATCAGTACCGATAAATGTATTCACATAAGAAGTTAATTTTTTTTGTTTTTTATTTTCTTGTTTTGAACACCCTATCGCAATAAGTACTATTAAAATAAGTAATGTTTTTACTTTTAGCATTTCGTTCAATTTTAATTTATCAGAAAACATGAGAGGATTAATTGCTTAAATTATCTAACCCCTATGATTATTTTATTTCACAATAATTTTACCGTCTTCTTTAATGATAATAGTTTTCTTCGTAAAAGGACTTTTCGCACTAATATTAAACCCAGTTGTATGATTATCCATTATGAATGGAATAGTTTTCCCCTTCAAAGAAAAACTAGAAAAGCCTAAATCTTCTAAAGAAGTTGCCCACTTTGAATGTTTATTTATAAAACTTTTTTGAGTTCTATATAGTTCTGCTAATTTCCATTTGATATGTTCGTCATATGGAATGGTAAATTCTGCTTTTTCTCCAGCTTTTTTTGTAGAAAAATAAACATATCCCCATTTTTCAGGTTCATGCATATTTATAACTCCCATTGGTGACCAAACCCAATTGTATTCAGGTAAAAACTTACCATTACTATCTTTCTTTCTACGATAGTTACCATTTACCAAATCAAAACCCCAATTAACTCTTGAAAAATTCACTCTCCAAAAATTGTCACGCGGCACATTATCTTCAAAATAGGATTTTCTAAATGTTTTCCAAGGTATAGCTATTTCAACTGTCCACCCTTTATCGGTATCTATAGAGTTATTCAATGTTCCTTCTACATGAACAGCTGTTTTTAAACCCGTAATATTCCAATCATTAAGTACTGGTCCTCCTGGTTCTCTATATGGTTTTGCAACAAACAATTCCCAAACAGTATTTAAGGCATTAACCTCAATTTCAAAATAATTATGTGTATCACCATCAGGATCTATAAAAATCTCAAAATCATTATTATAAAAAATAATGGTGTCACGCTGTTTCAAATTACCCCACACATGAGGTTCTTCCATTTTAGCTAAAATATAGTAGTAATTTTCGTCCCATAACATTTTAATATTAGTTTTATATGTTGGGTCTTTAACACCTTCAATGTCGATAAATTTTTCTGACCAAGGCACATATTGCCACGCTTTTTCATTTGCAAAACCATCAATTGATATTTCTTCTTGGGTTTGATATGCAATATAAGTACGAGGTACTAATGGATTATTTTGGGCACAGTTAGTAGCTATACCTATAATAAAAAATAAACTAACTATTTTAAATTTTAATGTACTCATACAAGATTTAATTTATGGTTCTCTGTTTATCTATATGCAACGTAGTCGCACTCTTTTATTTCAAGTCTAAAATTAAATCAAAGACTATTATCCTTTGTAAATTCAACAACCTTACTCAACCTTCCAAATGCTAATGCTACAGAAGTATCTGCAGCTCCATAATAGATAGCCAATTTATCTTGTTCAGTATCATGCAACGCTGCACAAGGAAAAACAACATTTGGCACATCACCAATCATTTCATAATCTACTGCAGGACCTAACAAATAATCTCTAGTTCTATATTTTACGTGATTAGGATTGTCTTTGTCTAAAATGGCTGAACCCATAGCATACCTAAAGCCATTGCAAGTATTAATTACACCATGGTAAATCATCAACCAGCCCTCTTCTGTTAAAATAGGAATTGGCCCAGCTCCTATTTTAGTACATTGCCAAGCACTTTCTTCAAAAGGAGTAGCTTTCATAACTATTCTATGTTCGCCCCAATATTTCATATCAGGACTATAACTAATATAAATATCGCCAAAAGGTGTATGTCCATTATCACTTGGCCTACTTAACATTGCATATTTACCATTAATTTTTTGCGGAAACAACACCCCATTTCTATTAAATGGTAAAAAAGCATTTTCACATTGAAAAAATTCAATAAAATCAAAAGTATAACCAATACCTATTGTTGGTCCATGATAACCATTACACCAAGTAATCCAATATCTATCTTCTATAAATACAACTCTAGGATCATATTTATAAGAAGATTCAATCATTTGCGTATTACCAGCCTGCATTTTAATTGGTTCATGATTGATTTCCCAATTAATTCCATCTTTGCTAAAACCAGCAAAAATATTCATCTGAACTGCTTTGTTATCACATCTAAAAACTCCGGCATACCCATCTTTATAAGGCACAACAGCACTATTAAAAATACTATTAGAGCTTGGTATGTCGTATCTATTTATTATAGGATTTTTTGAATACCTCCAGATAATATCATTACTTCCCTTTGGTTTTTCTTGCCAAGGAATATCAAATTTTATTTTTTGTGTATTTGTGTTCAATTTTATAATATTTATTAATAAGAGTTAAGTAGTTTATTTACATAGGTTTATTTAATTAATTTTCAATTTTTTTTACTTTATCTAACCATGTAAATTTAAGGATTACACTAGTTAAAATAAAGATTATTAAAGCAATAATTGTTTTTGGATAATCTCTAATCATAAAATAAATTGGCAATACAATCATACTAGATTGCCAAACAATACCAATGGCACTATTAAGCATATCCATACCAAAATTATTATTACTTTTAATGTTTTTATCATCTTTTTTCAATTCATATAATACAGGTTTCCACCATCCCCATGGCCTAACATTTTTATAAAATGATTTAAGCACAACCATATCTGTTGGTTTACTAAAATATGTTCCTAAAAATGATCCTAACAATGAAACTCCAAAAATTATTGGAAATAAATAAATGGCATGAACGTGAGCCATATCGTATAAAATAGTACCTTCATGAAAAGAATTTTTATTTTGATCCATAAAAAATTGCAAACTAGCTATAACCAGCCCCGCCAACATACCCCAAAAGTATCCCCATCCATTAAATCGCCACCAAACCCATTTTAAAAAGTTTGCAGCTACATATCCTCCAAACAATGCACTTGTAATCCACAAGGTTAGAGAATTAATAGACTCAGCGAAAAAGCCCATAAAAACGCCTAATCCAACTACTATAAAGGAAGCTATATGACTTATTTTTATATAATGCTTGGGCGATGCATTAGGTTTATAGTATTTTTTATAAATATCATTAACTATATAGGCAGGTCCGGCATTTACAAAAGCTGAAAAAGTTGACATAAATGCTGCCAATAATCCCGCCAATAACAACCCTTTTATTCCAACAGGGACATGAAAATTAATAACTTTTGGTAAAATAACTTCTAAATCAATACCTGCAAGATTTGGGTTAGCAGCCATTTCTGGAGCCAACACAACAAGAGCAATAACAACAATACCTGCAATTAATAAATAACGAGGTATAAACAGAATTAAATTTGTAAACCCTGCCATATATGCAGCTTCTTTTACTGTTTTTGTAGACAAAATTCGTTGCATATCAAAACTAGGAACGGGACCTGCAATACTTGCAAAAAAACCTTTAAAAAGACTCATCCCTATTAAAGCTCCAAACATTTTATATCCTTCAGAGTCAATTAATTTATTAAATTCTTGATACTTACTTGTCCAATGTGAGCCTAATTCCCAATCAAAAAAAACATTACTCCACTCTTCTGTGATAACACTAGTTATTTCCACATCTGTAAATGCAAAAAAAGCATAACCAGCAACTAATACTCCTGCAATAACCATAATTCCATATTGTAATACTTCTGTAGCAACTACAGAAAACATACCTCCTTTTATGGTATATATTGTCGTAAGTATAATAATAATTAAAGCATAGGATTGGTCTGAGCTAAAAAAAACTGCATTACCAATTTGAAAAGTCATATCCCAAGGTAAAATCACGGTCATAAATTTACCAACGCCTTCAAAAAAATAGGCTATAAATCCTATGGCTGCAACCACA
Organism: Aureibaculum marinum; assembly: GCF_003813905.1. Classification (GTDB taxonomy): domain Bacteria; phylum Bacteroidota; class Bacteroidia; order Flavobacteriales; family Flavobacteriaceae; genus Aureibaculum; species Aureibaculum marinum. The sequence goes on along the minus strand of NZ_RPFJ01000006.1, from coordinate 382,814 downwards.
GCAAAAATAGCTACGATTAAATGTGATGCTCTTCCTGCTTTATCATCACCAAAACGAGTAAGAATCCATTCAGAACCAGTCATTATGTTAGACCTTCTAATCCAAATGGCTAAAAACATCATAACAAAAATTTGATTCCAAATTGGCCAAAGCCACATAAACATAAAACTTTTTACACCATAAAGAAATAAAATACCCACCATCCAAGCAGTTCCTGAAACATCAAACATTCCAGATCCATTGCTTAGACCTAAAAAGTACCACTTTATATTATTACCTCCTAAAAAATAAGAGTTTAAGCCTTTTGAAGCTTTTTTACTAACCCAAATACCAACAACTAATGTTAATACCACATAAGTTATTATAATGCTAATATCAATAATATCCATCAGTTCTTAGGCCAATTTTTATTAGGTTCTGCACCCATTTCTAATTCTAGTGTTCCTCCTGACATCAACTCCTTGTGAGTTATGTATGTTCTATTTAATTCCTCATTATTTAATTTGGCTGACTGAATATAAATATTAAGGTCCGAATTATTTTTTGTAATAATTTTAAATGTGGTATTACTTGAAGTTTTAATAGAAGCTTCATCAAAAATAGGACTACCAATTTGATATTCACCCGAGACAGGATTCATAGGATAAATCCCTATAGAACTCAAAATATACCAAGCTGACATTTGCCCAGCATCTTCATTACCACTTAATCCGTCTGGCTTAGTACTATATTGAGTATTTAAAATTTCACGAACCCAATATTGTGTTCGCCACGGCTGTTTGGCTTTGTTAAACATATAAGCTATATGATGACTAGGTTCATTACCATGAGCATATTGACCAATTAACCCAGTAATATCAGCAGAAACATTATCTCCAACCAACTCTGAACTTTCTAAAAACAACTGATTCGTTTTTTCTGCAAAGTTTTCGTTACCACCGTGTAAATTAATTAAACCTTCTGTATCATGTATTACATTCCAACTATGCTGCCAAGCATTACCTTCTGTATAATCGGTATCTTCTAAATGGTTTGACATTTTAGGATTAAAAGGCTCTCTAAAATCTTTACCGTTAGGTGATTTTCCACGAAGAAAACCAGATTCTTTATCAAAAAAATTCTCGTAAGCTTTAGAACGATTTAAAAATAATTTATAATCATCTTCTTTACCTAAGTCCTTTGCCATTTGAGCTACACAATAGTCATTATAAGCGTAATTTAAAGTGATAGAAACAGATTGATGTTCTTTATTATAAGGAATATATCCGTATTTTTTATAATGATTTAATCCACGAACATCTCCCATCATAGTATTTTTCATTGCTTGATAGGCTTTTTCTACATCATAATCTCTTATTCCTTTTAAATAAGCATCAGCTATTACCGAGATTGAATGATACCCTGGCATTGTTCCTGTTTCATTACCATACAAGGTCCAGACTGGTAATGTCCCTTGCTCATCATAATAAACTAACATAGACCGAATGATATCGTTTAATCTTTGAGAATCAATAATAGATAACAACGGTGTTTCTGCTCTAAACACATCCCATAAAGATAAAGTTGAATAGGCGTTAAAATTTGAAGTTTTTACAATACTATCATTTTGTAAACGAAATTCACCGTTTACATCATTAAATAAAACTGGTGCTAATTGAGCATGATAAAGAGCAGTATAAAAAATGGTTTTTAAACTATCTTTATCCGTTTTAATTCTAATTTTAGAAAGCATTGCTTCCCATTTCTCTTGAACATCTAGTCTGGCATCATTAAAATTGGTATTACTTGCTTTTTTATCTAAATTATCAATAGCATTTTCTATACTTACAGAAGAAAGAGCTATTTTAACTTCTACTTCTTTAACAGATTTGTCAAAAGTAAATTGACCTCCTGTTTTAATTCCCTTAATAGAATTTACTTCGGACACTACCTTTCCATCTTGAATAAATTTACTAGATTGGATTGGTTTTGATGTTTCAATTACAAAGAAAACCTTTTGATTTTTTGCCCATCCCGTACTAAAACGGGTACCTGTAATTCTATTATTATCAATTAAATTAAGACTAGTTGATGTTGCCTTATCCCAATTTAAAGCAAATCCTAAATCTATAATAAAAGAAGGAAGTTCACTATTATTAAAAGTATATTTATGAAAAGCAACATAATCATTTGCCGTAAGTTCAACTTGAATATTATTGTTCAATTTAACTCTATAATACCCGGGAGAAGCTTCCTCATTATCATGTGAAAAATAACTTGTATAAGGTAAACTATCCCTTGTTGTACTAAAATACTTAAGATTAACTTCTTTATTCGTTGGCATTAACAAAACATCAACTAAATCTCCAATACCTGTTCCACTTAAATGCAATTGGCTAAACCCACTAATTATAGTGTCTGAAATATGATACCCTGAACACCAATCCCACCCAGGAGTTCCGTTGTCAGGGCTTGGCTGTACCATACCAAACGGAGCAGAAGCCCCAGGATAAGTATGTCCATGTCCGCCAGTTCCAATAAAAGGATTTACAAAAGAGGTTAATAGTTCTGTTTTTGCTTTCAATTGTTGTTCCTCATTATTACTTTTACAAGAAATAATTAAACAATTAATTAAGAATAAAAATATAATTTTGAGGTGTTTCATTAGTTATATTGATTATATTTATATTTATTTTAATTTTATGTTGTTTCATAAAACAATATAAATATGAACAAATTTTACTGTTTCAAAAATAAAATTAGACGGATAACACAGCAACAGAGCTAAACATCATTTTAAAAATATAATTACATCATTGATTCGCTTTAATAACACTTCAAATTCTCCATATTTCACAAGAATTACATGGCAATATCATGTTTTTTTTTGGATAATATATTTTGCTATAAATGTATTGCGTTGGGGCAGTTATTACGATGATTATTTATATTCTACACAGGCCAATTTAATAGGTTTTCCTATACACATAACACTCTGTTATTTAAACATTTTTGTTCTAATGCCTTTTTTTGTTTTTCGAAAAAAGTATCTTACATACATCATTCTAATTCTGCTAGCCATTTTTTTAATGGTTGTTCTAAAATTTAATCTAACTTATTACTTATTAAATACTAATGTTTGGCCTGAAGGTCCGGAAGTAACAAGTTCATTAACTTTTAATTACACTATGGATATGATGATTGGTGAATTATATGTGATTACGTTTGTTACTGCAATAAAAATAACAGCAGATTGGCTAAAAGAAAATAAAAGATTAGCCGATTTAGAAAAGCTACAATTAGAAACTGAATTATTATTTTTAAAAACCCAAATTTCACCACATTTTTTCTTTAATACATTAAATAATATATATTCACTTTCTATAGAAAAATCTGATAAAACCCCTAAAATAATTCTAAAACTTTCTGAATTAATGCGATACCTCTTATATGAGACAAAACGCAAAAAACAAAGTCTATCAAATGAAATTATTTGCATTCAAAATTATTTAGAAATTGAACAGATTAGACATGGAGAAAATTTAGAAATTAATATGGAAATTAGTGGTGATATATCAGATAAAAAAATTGCCCCAATTTTGTTATTATCTTTTGTAGAAAATGCTTTTAAACACGGAGCAAATAAAAATATAGGAAAAGTTAAAATTGATATTCATTTCACAATTAAAAAAGATTTTCTTTACTTTACCATCACTAATCCAACTCCTGCCGAAACCAAATACCTACAAAGGATGAATACCTCTGGTGGAATTGGCTTAGATAACGTAAAAAAAAGATTAGCTTTAGGTTACAAAAAGGATCAGTACGACTTAAAAATTTTAAATGATAAAAATTTATTCACTGTAAAATTAAAAATTAAAGTATCATGAATGTAAAGTGCCTGATTATTGATGATGAACCGTTGGCGATAAACGTAATTAAAAATTATGTATCACAAATTAATGATGCAACTTTAGTAAACACCTTTAGTAATGCTGTAGACGCTTTAAATTTCTTAAAAAATAATACGGTAGACCTTATTTTCTTAGACATAAATATGCCGTTACTGGACGGATTAAGTTTTATTAAAAGCCTAGAACATAAACCTGAAATTATTATTACTACTGCTCATGTAGAATTTGCTGTTAAATCTTTTGAACTCGACGTTTTAGATTACTTAGTAAAGCCAATTGCTTTTCCGCGATTTTTAAAAGCAATGAATAAAGTTTTTAAAATTTATAATGATAAAAGCTCACACCATTTAATTCCTGAAAAGCCTTATTTATTTATAAAAATTGACAAAAAAAAATTAAAAAAAATATATTTAGATGAACTTTTAGTCGTTGAAAGCTTAAAAGACTATTTAAAAATAACCACAGTTACTGACCGATTTATTATTCATCAAACACTAAGTAGTTTTACAGATCAATTACCTCCAGAAAACTTTATACGTATACATAGATCATATACTATTGCCATAGATAAAGTAGACACTATCGAAGGCAATAGTTTAGAAATAGCAGGAGTTAGATATACCATAGGACGAACCTATATAGACGATGTTAAAAGTAAGATATTAAACGCCTAACCTAAACCATTATCTTTTTGTAAAAAGAACTAAAATCTTACAACCAAATTATTATCGGTAAATATTTTAAAGTTCTTTCCAACAATCAAAAATCACATTTTTATATAGCCATCCAACAGTATTAAAAATCTTACTTAAAATAGTATCTTTTAAATGCCTCTATAGCCGCATAATCTGCCAAACCAAGATTATTATATTTCTGTGCTGTCAGCTTGTTTCTATCTTCTACTCTAACCCAAAATTCTCTAGAATCGTCACCTTGGAACATGGCTCCATCTTTTTGAGATTGGTGAAAAAATATAGCTGTTCTTTTCTTCAAAACTTGATCTGGACTTAGTGGCACTGCCATTTCAATTTCGTGTGTATCCCATTCGTGCCAAGCTCCTCTATATAACCACACCCAACAATCATCCATAAATGGTTTATGTTTCAACTCATCTAATGCTTTAAATAAGGCATCCAAACATACTTTATGTGTCCCATGAGGATCGGCTAAATCTCCTGCTGCATAAATTTGATGAGGCTTCACTTTCTCAATTAGATTAATAATAATATTAATATCTTCAGCGGATAATTTATTCTTCTTTACAGTTCCAGTTTCATAAAAAGGAAGGTCTAAAAAGTGAACATTTTCATCAGGAACTCCTAAATAACGAGTTGCACCAAAAGACTCTCCACGCCTAATCATCCCTTTTAATTTCCTTACTTCAAGCGTATCAATACTATTTTTCCCTTTATTATTTATACTACTGATAATTTTCTCAACCTCAGTAGTTGATTTAGACATAAATTTACATACTTCTGCAAACTTTAGAGCTTCATTATCTGCAACTGCAATATTTCCTGAAGTTTGATAAGCCACGTGCACATCATGCCCTTGCTCAACTAATCTATCAAAAGTACCTCCCATTGAAATAACGTCATCATCAGGATGAGGACTAAAAATAATAACTCTTTTTTTAGCTGGAATTGCTCTTTCTGGCCTGTGCGTATCATCTGCATTAGGCTTACCTCCTGGCCAACCAGTTATACTATGCTGCAGAACATTAAACATCTTAATATTCAAATCGTAAGCAGTTCCTTCTTCAACTAACAAGTTAGACATTCCGTTATCATTATAATCTTTATCTGTTAGTTTTAAAATAGATTTTCCTAAACGCTCACTTAGCCAAACAACTGCTTTTCTTTTTAATTCTTCATTCCATTTTAACGAAGTCACCAACCATGGTGTTTTAACTCGTGTTAATTCTGAAGATGCATCTTTATCTAAAACAAAAGTAGTATTATCATGTGTTTGTAAATAAGTAGCTGGTATTTGTGAAGACACCTCTCCTTCAATTGCCTTTTTAACAATACTTGCTTTATTAATACCCCAAGCTACTAAAACAATTCTTTTTGCTTTTCTAATGGTTGCAATTCCCATTGTAATGGCTTTTCTAGGTACTTTATCAATACCTAAAAATCCAGGAGCCGCGTCTGATCTAGTAACATAATCTAAAGTAATAGTTCTTGTACCAGAATTAAAGTGAGAACCTGGCTCATTGAAGCCAACATGACCTGTTCTACCTATACCTAATAATTGAAAATCCAAACCTCCTACCTCATCAATTTTATTATCATACGACATACAATAATCATAAATATCACTTTTTATAGTTCCGTCTGGAATATTAATATTTTCTGGAAGAATATCTATGTGATTAAAAAGATGATCATGCATAAAGTAATAGTAACTTTGTATGCTTTCTTTTTCCATAGGGAAATACTCATCTAAATTAAATGTTATAACATTTTTAAAACTAAGACCTTCTTCTTTATGCATTCTTACCAATTCTTCATAAATCTTAATAGGCGAAGAACCTGTTGCTAAACCCAAAACACAATTTTTGTTTTGAGCTTGTTTATTTTTTATTAAACTAGCAATTTCCTTAGCTACTAATATTGAAGCTTCGTTAGAACTTTCAAAAATAACATTATGTATTTTCTCAAATCTTGTTTCTTCAAATTTTCCTGCTTTCTGATGAGTAATCGAATTAATTGACATTGATTAATGGATTTAAATAAAGTGTAAATGTAAAAATTTATTACAAGTTTTCATTTAAAATTCGACCAATTACTTGTTAAAATCGCTAAAAACATGACTTATATAAATAATTTCAAGTCATTTCATTTTATCAAACCTAAAAGACTAATTTTTTATACCTTTGCCATTAACTCGACTAAAATGTGCTATGACCTCTAAAATATGGGTTTCACCTCCACATATGACAGGTGAAGAACTGAATTATATTGAAAGTTCAATTACCGGAAATTGGATTTCTTCAACAGGTCCATATATAGATAAGTTTGAAGATGAAATTAAATATTATTTAGATAATAAAATTGAAGTAGCAGCTCTAAATTCTGGTACTTCTGCCATTCATCTAGCATTAATTCAATTGGGTATAAAAGAAGGTGATGAAGTTATTTGCCAGAGTTTTACATTTTCAGCATCTGCAAATCCCATCCTTTATCTCAAAGCTAAGCCTATTTTTGTAGATAGTGAAGAAGAAACATGGAATATGTGCCCAATATTACTAGAAGAAGCTATAGAAGATAGAATAAAAAAAGGAAAAAAACCAAAGGCTATTATTGCTGTACATTTATATGGCATGCCTTACAAAGTTAATCAGATACATTCAATTGCTAATAAATATAGCATCCCAATGATAGAAGATGCTGCTGAAGCATTTGGTAGCTCTTACAACAAAATTAAATGCGGTTCTTTTGGTGATTTTGGTATTTTATCCTTTAACGGAAACAAAATTATTACCACATCTTCTGGAGGAGCTTTACTCTGTAAATCAAAATCTATAAAGAAAAATAGTATCTACTTGGCAACTCAAGCAAAAGATGATGCTCCACATTACCAACACTCTAAAATTGGATACAATTATAGAATGTCAAATATTTTAGCTGGAATAGGTTTAGCTCAAATTAAAGTACTGGATAAAAGGGTTAAAGCTCGTCGTGAAATTTTTAAATACTATTACAAAAATCTTAACAAAGAGTTAAACATATCGTTTTCAATTGAAAATCCTGAAATGTATTCAAATAGATGGATGACTACTATTTTAACTAAATCATTTGAGCAACGTGAAAAAATTAGGTTAGCTTTAGAAAAAAATAATATAGAATCAAAACCATTATGGAAACCTCTACATTTACAACCTGTTTTTACTTCAACTCCAAAATATTGTAATGGTGTATCTGTAAATTTATTCAAAAAAGGCTTATGTTTGCCTAGTGGTTCAAACTTATCAAAGTTCGAACTTGAACAGATAGTGGGAATAATTAAAAATTCCTTATTTTTATAACGTGCTTATTATTAATTCATTTGTAAAATAATAATATGTTAACAACTAACGTTATTTAATTACAAAAAAAATATGAGCAAAGTAAATATCTATTATTTTTGCAAAAAAAAAGTTATGATTAAAAAGCCAAATTTCTCAAGCCTTAAAAAAGGCATAATACTAACTTCACTTTCTATTTTATTATTTTCTTGTGGCAGCCGTCAAGATATTGTTTATTTTCAAGATGCAGATATGGCAGCTGTTAGTAGACCTATAGAAAATTACAATCCTATAATCAAACCTGATGATGCTCTAACTATTACAGTTTCTTCATTAGATTTAGAAGGAGTAAGACCTTTTAATCTAAGTGCAGTTTCTTATGCTGATAACCAAGGAGCTTATGGCGGAGTTAAATTACAAAGCTATTTAGTTGACAGTAATGGCAATATCGATTTCCCTGTATTAGGAAAATTAAAGTTAGCTGGTTTAACAAGAATACAAGCAACTGCAATGATAGAAGACATGTTAAAGGAGTATTTAACTGATGCAATTGTAATTATAAGAAATGTTAACTTTAAAGTATCTGTCTTAGGAGAAGTAAATAGACCAGGTGTGTATACAATTGAAAATGATAGAATTACTATATTGGAAGCTTTAGCTATGGCTGGAGACCTTACAATAAATGCAGAAAGACATAATGTACTCGTAATTAGAGAAGAAGGAAATAAAAAGACCTACAATAGAGTTAATTTAACTTCAGAACAAATATTTAATTCTCCTCTTTATTACCTAACTCAGAATGATGTAATTTATGTAACTCCTAATAATTCTAGAATAAAAGGATCAACAATAGGACCTAGTACAGGTACAACCTTAACTGCAATTTCAATATTAATTACAGCAACTGCTTTAGTTTTTAGTATAACTAAGTAAAACCTATACCTTTGTAAATGGAATTTGAAAATTTAGATAATAAAGCTATCAACGATGATAGCAGTGAAGAAAACAGTTTAGACTTAAGAGAACAGGTTGAAAAATATCTAAGACATTGGAAATGGTTTGTAATAGCTATTCTAATTTCGTTCTTATATACTTTTTACAATTTAAACTTTACAAGGTCAAGCTATGAAGCGGAGTCAACCATAAAAATTAAAAACGAAAATAGTGGTGATAAATCAGCCTTGTCTGCTTTTGAAGATATGGGTATTATGAGTGGTGCTTCTAAAGATAATATTGATGATGAAATAGAGGTCCTAAAGTCTAAAACATTAGTGTCAGAAGTAATTAAATCTCTTAAATTAAATATTCAGTTTTATACAGATAAAAATGGGTTAAGTAATTTTTTAGATAATAATTTAGGTTTTAATACAGAGTACTATGAAACCGAAAATTACGAAAAACCTCCGTTACATCTAAACTTTTTCATTAATGATTCTGTATTATACCAAACAGAATCTCAGTTCTTGATAAGAGTAGATTCTGACACTCAATATACGTTTAGTACTACTGACAAGTCGGTAGTTAAGAAACATTCATTTGGTGAAAAAATCACTACAAATTTTGGTGATTTAATTGTACTCCCTAATGTAGATTTTAAAGAAGCGAATCTTATTGGCAAAAACATATTAGTCAGTATAACTCCAGTATCAATTTTAACAAATAATTACCGTGAAGGACTTAACATTGAACCAAAATCCGAATTTTCAAATGTTTTAAGTTTATCGGTCGTAGCTAGTCATAAAAGAAAAGCAGAAGATTTTTTAGATGAATTAGTAGAACGTTACAACTTAAGAGCTATCCGATTAAAAGAAGAATTATCAAAAAGCACATCAGAGTTCGTAAGTGAAAGGTTACAAAAGATATCTGAAGAATTAGCAGATGTTGACGAAGATGTAGAAAGTGTTAAATCTAAATACGGAGTATCTTCTGCAGCTTCTAGTGCTGGTTTAAATATGCAAGCCGCAAAACAAATAGAACAAGAAAAGAATCAAACAAGCACACAGTTAGATCAGATAAAACAAATTAAAGAAATTGTTGCTACCAAAGGCGAAAATGAAATGATTCCTAGCGTTGGTATTACTGATCCGAATGTGGCCAATAGCGTTGCTAAATACAATGAACTTTTAGTAGCAAAACAAACCAGATTAAAAGGTGGGTCTACAGAAAAAAACCCTATTGTAGTTGCCCTTGACGACCAACTTAAATCTTTAGAATCTGCGATTAATAAAGGACTACAAAGTGCTGAAAATTCAACAAAGATTGCATTAGACGCCTATAATCAACAATATAATATTGCACAAAGTAGAATTTTTGGAGCTCCGATTCAAGAAACTCAAATAAGAGATGTTACTAGAAAGCAACAAACCAAAGAAGCGTTATTTTTATATTTATTACAGAAAAGAGAAGAAACTGCAATCACTTTAGGAGTAGCAGATCCAAACGCCAAAATTATTGACAAAGCTGAAAGTAAGCCCAACAGAGTTGCTCCTAAAAAGAAAATGGCATTTATTTTTGCATTATTAATAGGATTATTAATTCCTTTTTCAATTTTGTATCTAAGAGACATTTTAGATTCTAAAATACATACAAGAGAAGATATTGAAAAGATTTTAAGTATTCCCATTATTGGTGACATTCCAAAATTAGAAGGTAAAAAAATGAGATACTTAATAAAAAAAGAAGATCATTCTAGTATCGCAGAGGCCTTTAGAATTTTACGTACAAATCTAAGTTTCATATTACCGAAAACGGGTGATAATAATGATGGAAAAGTTGTATTTATAACCTCGTCAATTGCTCATGAAGGTAAATCTTTGGTCTCTACAAATTTAGCCACTGCACTTTCATTTGCTAAGAAAAAAACATTAATTCTAGGATTAGATATTCGAGCTCCAAAAATAGAACCTTATTTAGGAGTAAGAAGCAAATTGGGAGTTACAAATTTTATTGTTAATTCAGATATTTCTCCGAATGATATTTTAGTTTCGGCTCCTGACAATCCAAATCTTGATATTATTTCATCTGGAGATTTAGCTCCTAATCCTGCAGAATTATTAATGAATGCTAGAATTAAAGAATTGTTTGATTTTGCTAAAGAGAATTATGAATATGTAATTGTAGATACTGCTGCATTTAGTATGGTTACTGACACATTACTCTTAAGCAAATTTGCTGATGCATTTATTTACGTAATTAGAGCTAACTATTTGGACAAAAGGATGCTAAAATATATTAAATTCTTATACAAAGAAAAGCGATTACCTAACATGGCATTATTACTCAATGGAGTAGATCAAAAGAAAACATACGGTTATGGTTACGGATATGGCTATGGTACAACATTTGAAAATTCGCAAAAAAAATGGTGGCAATTTGGCAAATCATAATAATTTTACAATTCATAAAAAAAAGCTGAAAGTTTAAAACTTTCAGCTTTTTTTTATGACATATGAACTTAAAAATTTTTAAATCTTTAAATTTTTATCATAGGGTATTGATGATAATATATGCTTTATGGCATTTACCCTTGCAATAGTTTTTCTATTTGCTTTTATTACTTTAAATGGAATGCCACCATTTTCAGTATTTTTAAACATCAGTTTTTTATACTTAGTATAAACATCCCATAGTTCTTGTGCTCTTTCATCAACATCAGTCATTTTCCAATGTTTTAAGGGATCACTTTTTATATCAGCAAAACGTTCTGCTTGTTCAGATTTAGAGATAGACATATATATTTTTACCAAAATAATACCAGACTCTGTTATCATACGTTCAAAATCATTAACCTGATTCATAAACGTCTTATATTCTTCTTCTGTACAAAATCCATTTACAGGTTCAACAACTGCCCTATTATACCAGCTTCTATCAAAAAACACCATCTGCCCAGCTCTAGGAAATTGTTTTACATAGCGTTGAAAATACCATTGAGTTTTTTCCTCTTCTGTAGGTTTTGGCAAAGCAATTATTCTAACATGTCTTGGGTTTATACGTTCTGTAATTCTACGTATCGCTCCACCTTTACCAGCAGCATCTCTACCTTCAAAAACAATTATTATTCGTTCATTATTATTAATAGCCCATGTTTGTAGCTTTACCAATTCTATTTGTAATTTTTTTAATTTTCTCTCATAATCAATATATCGTAAGGCTTTAGCAACATTATAAGGTTCTTTAGCCAATAAAGCTCTTAACCCTTTCTTAGTATTAAGTTTTTTTACATCAGCTTCTGTTAAATTATATTTATCCATATTTAATAATCTATTTGTTCTGCAGATCTATAATATCTCATTATAATATTTGGATCTGGTAATAATGTAGTTAATGCTTTCTCTTTTCCAGGGTATTCAAATTGAGACAAAACATATCTCATACTTTCTAATCTAGCCGTTTTTTTGTCATTAGCTTTAACAATAATCCAAGGACAATAGGTGGTGTGTGTTCTACTAAACATTTGCTCTTTATAGGTAGTATATTTATCCCATAATTCTTGTCCTTTTTGATCAACAGGACTAAATTTCCATCTTTTTAATGGTGTTTTTAATCTAGCATCAAATCGAGCTTTTTGTTCTTCTTTGGATATTGAAAACCAAAATTTAATAATTTTTACTCCATCTTCATACAACATATGTTCAAAATCTGGTACTTGCAACATAAATTTTCTATATTGTTCTTCAGTACAAAAACCCATTACAGGTTCTACAACCGCTCTATTGTACCAGCTTCTATCAAAAAAAACAATTTCACCAGGATTAGACAACTCTTTTATATAGCGTCTAAAATACCATTGCCCTTGCTCTATCTCTGTTGGTTTAGTAAGAGCAACCAAATTCATAGATCTTGGATTTAAATGCTCTGTAAAACGTCTAATATTACCTCCTTTCCCTGCAGCATCTCTACCTTCAAAAATAACAACAACACGCTTTTTATTCTTAGATATCCATTGCTGTAACTTAATCAATTCAATTTGAAGTTTCCTTAACTCATCTTCATACTTTAACTTTTTTAATACATCTTCAATATCTATTCCTTTTTTATTGATTAAATCCAATAATTCTTGATTTGAAGAAACACTCTCAAAATCTTCTTTGGTTAATTGTAAATTTGTTTTTTCCATTAATTATAGTTATTGAATTTTTCTTCCTATCAATTATATAAAATATTTTTCAAATTTCCTCATCTTTAAATAACTAAAATAAACTAACATTAAAATGACTGAAATTGTATTAAACCATGTTAACAAAAACTAATCTTTCAGTCACTAAGTTTTTTTGTTACTTAAAAACTAAATAATGAAGCTTCATTATTTAACAACTCTATAAATAAGCATAAATAGTTAACATATTAATATAATAGTAACTACTTTAATGTTAATGAATGTAATAAAAAAATTATTACTTTCTTAAGCACTAGTTACAATAGGCTCTTTGAAGGCTTTATGAATTAAAAATCTAACTAAGAAAATTTAAAATTTATTTAAGGTTTAAAATTTAGAATGGTACGACTAATAATAGAAATACAATCATCTAATTGTTCTTCAGTTATTATTAATGGTGGAGCAAATCTAATAATGTTACCATGTGTAGGTTTCGCTAATAATCCATTTTCTTTTAATGCCACACAAATATCCCAAGCTGTAGAACTGTCTTCGATATCATTTATTACAATTGCATTCAAAAGACCCTTACCCCTAACTAACTTAATTAAATCTGTTTTTTTAATTAAGTTTTCCATTTCTTTTCTAAAGATTTCACCTAATTTAAAAGCCTTTTCCGAAAGCTTCTCTTCTTTTACAACTTCTAAAGCTGCAATAGCAACCACACAAGCTAAAGGATTTCCTCCGAAAGTTGAACCGTGATTACCAGGTTTAATAACATCCATAATATGATTGTCAGCTAACACTGCAGAAACAGGAAATACTCCTCCAGAAATTGCTTTCCCTAAAATTAAAACATCAGGTTTAATCTCTGCATAATTTACCGCAAGAAGCTTCCCTGTACGAGCAATTCCTGTTTGAACTTCATCAGCAATAAACAATACATTTTTTTCTTTACAAAGGGTAAATGCATTTTTTATGTAATTTTCATCAGGAACATATACACCAGCTTCCCCTTGGATAGGTTCTACTAGAAATGCAGCAACATTTACATCTTCTAAAGCTTTACGTAATGCCTCTAAATCATTATATTTAATCGAAACAATACCTGGTGTAAAAGGTCCAAAATTCTCGGTTGCTACTGGATCATTAGATGCAGAAATAATAGTAACCGTTCTGCCATGAAAATTATTTTGACAAACTATTATTTTAGCTTCATTTGCAGGAATTCCTTTTTTCTCATATCCCCATTTTCTAGCAATTTTAATTGCTGTTTCTACGGCTTCTGCACCCGTATTCATTGGTAAAACCTTGTCGAAATTAAAATATTCAGTCACAAATTTTTCGTATGGACCTAATTTATCATTGTAAAATGCTCTTGAAGTTAATGTAAGTACCTCTGCCTGCTCTTTTAAGGCATTAATTATTTTTGGATGACAATGTCCTTGGTTCACTGCTGAATATGCTGATAAAAAATCATAATATTTTTTACCTTCAACATCCCATACATAAACCCCTTCTCCTCTACTTAAAACTACAGGCAATGGATGATAATTATGAGCTCCATACTTATCCTCTAATTCTATTACTTTTTTTGATGAAATTTGATCTTTTACTATCATCTTCTAAAGATTTAAAATTTAACATTCAAAATTCCTTCTTAAAGGAGAGAAATCATCCATAAATTTTAAACTGTTCTTATTTTTATTGGTCTAAACATAAAAAATAATCCAACCAATACTAGCGGAATACTTAACAATTGTCCTGTATTTAAGTTTACATTAAATAAAGTTTCTATACCTCCTTGCCATTCTTTATAAAATTCAATTATAAATCGAATTGACCATAACATAACCATAAACACACCAAAAATGTAACCTAATTTTTGTTTTTTATCTGTTTTCCAGTAGATATACCAAAGCACTATAAAAGTAAATAAATACCCTACTGCTTCATAAATTTGTGTAGGATATCTATTTGGAACTTGTGCCAATTCTTCTTGAAAACGAGAACTATTTGCAATTAAGTCGTATGCTTTATTGACACTTTTTGCTTGCGTAATAGCCATTGCTTTATACTCGCTTATATCATTTCTAATAAACTTAAAACCAAAATCTGTTCCTGTAGGCTTTCCTACAATTTCAGAATTAAATAAATTTCCTAATCTTACAAATATGGCTCCTAACGCTGTTGGTATTACCAATCTATCTAATGTCCATAAAAGAGGCTTTTTTACTACTTTTTTACTATAAAAATACATTGCAATAATTATACCTATCGCAGCTCCATGGCTAGCTAATCCCTGAAAGCCTGTATACTCAAAAGGATGTAATTTAAAAGGTAAAAACACTTCTGCAAGTGTATAATTTTCTTCATAGAATAAGTAATGTCCAATTCTGGCACCTAATAACATCGATACTACTGTATAAATAAAAATAGAATCTAACTTTTCTAATGAAATATTATCTTTTATATAGATTCTCTTCATTAATTGAAGCCCTATAACAAAAGCTAAAACATACATTAGACTATAGTATTTAATAGGAAATGAGCCTATTTTAAAGATATCAGGATTAAAATTCCAATCGATAGATAAAGAAAAAATCATAAATTTAATTTAGACTGTAAATATAGTTATTGTTGAGTAAAATTGAGTTTTAAGCTTAAAAGATTTTAAACCTCACACAAAATACATCTGTTTTACTAATACTAAAAATATTCACTTCCTATTTTCACATAAGTTTTACACTATTTATAATTAAATGTTAATTTTTTCATAAAAAATTATAATAAACGCAACAATAATGAATAACAGACGTCTTACTCTTTCAATTTAAAAGCACAAAATTATGACAACTTTAAAATTAAATTTAGAAAAAACAAATGGAACCATTTGGAATCGTAAAAGACGCTATCGTTAAAACCTTTGTTTTTTTTATTAAACTAAAAAGGGATAAGTTAATGTTAACTTATCCCTTTTATTTTTATTGAATTGACTTTAAATTATAACGATCTTACACTACCAGAGCCACTTACTTTAGAAATATTTTTTTTAGGATTTCCTTTATAGCTAATATCTCCAGAACCAGAAACTACTGCATCAAGAACTTGATTTACATGAATAGAAACATCTGCAGAACCAGACACACGAATAGTAGAATTGTCTGTAATTAAATCATCTGCATCTACATCTGCGGAACCTGAAACTGCACAATCAAAATTTATGGTTTCACCTCTTAAACTAAGATCTCCAGAACCTGAAATAGCAGATTTTAACTTAACAACTTTAAGTTTTAAATCTATATCACCTGAACCAGCTAAATTTATCTTAAATTCATCTGCTGTAATAGTAGCATTAGAGGTTATATCTCCAGAGCCAGCTAAAGCTATCTCATTAATATCTTTAAATGGAACTGTAATTTTTATTTTTTTAGAAGTTCTTATACGAATTCCTCTTTTCCATTTTATTTTTAATTCTTTACCATCTACTTCGGTAATAATATACCGTAACAAATTATCTTCCCCTTCAATAGTAATATCACCTTCAGAAGCTTCAATTAATTCTACATCAAACGAACCTGCTACTCCAATTTTATCGTAGTCAGACACAGTTCTAGTAATGGTAGTTATATTCCCATTTCCTTTTATTCTCTTTAGCTGAGCACTAGTATATGTAGTGAATAAAACAACAAGTAAAAATGTGATTATTTTTTTCATTCTTTTTAATTATTAAGTTAGCATTTAGTTAAAAGTTACACTTCCGTAACCTGAATTTATAATTATTTTAGATCGTGTATTAGATTTTCCATAAGTTCCTTGATAAGATTTTAATCTTGATTTCACAATCTGACTAGTAATATTTACCATGTCAGTATCATATTTAAATCCTCCATAACTAATGTTAACGTCAAACATAAATCCTTTTTCTTTAGGAACCCCTATTTTAATCCCCGTATAACTTCCGTCAATATCAACTATATCAAATCCGTCTATAAGACTTTCAATTTTAATAAATCCATAATCTGATTCAATAATAGCCTTTTTTAAAACCGTTCCAATTTTCAAAGACAAATAATCTCCGTTACCATCAATACTTACCCCATTATCTATTTTTAAACTTCCATAATCACAATTGTAATTTAGAATTTTAATATTTTCAAAAACTGAAGTGGTATAATCTGCATTAAGTCTTATATGCTCTGCTCTCTCAACAGTAAATTTTGAATAATCAGCATCTATAGTACCACTATTTATGTATCCTATAGTGGAGTTATTACAATAATCAAGTTCTATTTCATTGTTATTACTATGTAATTCTCCAAGAATTATAGAACCATAATCGCAATCAATTTTAGCTTTGCCTTTTAATTCACTTAAAGTAATGTTTCCATAATCATTTTCAATATCTACACTGTTAGTTATAGGTACTTTTACTTTATAATTAATTTGATAATTTACATTGTTACTTTTTCCCCATCCCCATGACCATGAAGATACTTTTTCAATAACAGTTTCTGCCGAAACCTCATTTTTACTCGATTTAAAATCTACATCTATAGCGTTTAACCTTTTTATAACTTGATTTTCATCATTACCTTTTACGGTTATTTTTACTACGACTTCAATTTGATTTCCTTCCCATGAAACGATATCTACATTACCATATTTATTATCAATTTTTAATAATGCGTTAGTATTAACTGTATATTTTTTAGTAATGGTTTTGGTTTTTTCATGTTTATGCCCATCAATTGCATACATTTGATTAGAAATAATTATGCATAGGCAAAAAAGCACTATTTTATATAATTGTATTTTCATTTTTAATATTTTTTAATTGTTCTAATTCATTTAATTGTTGTATCAAAAATTGCAACACCTCTATTCGTTGTTGAAAATTAGCTATCATGGCATATACGATACGCCTATCTTTATTACTTCGTTTAAGCTCTAGAGTTAATTTGTTATAATTCTTCTCTAATTTTTCAAGTTGAGTAAAAGTATCATCAATAATTTGCTTATTATCTTCGTTTCGCTTTAAATCTATCTGTTTTAATTCTTGCTTAATCGTTGAAACAAAAAAACTCTGTGTTTCCTCCATTTTAGGTGAAACATCTGCCAACTCTAAACCATTAGAGGTTTTATCAAAATTATGAAATCCAACACTAAAGATTAAAGCGATTGACGCAGCAATAGCAATCCACTTCCAAATATTAACATTTGTTTTGTGATCAGAAGCTACCCGTCCTTTTAATTTGGACTCAAATCTGTTAAAATGTCCTATTTCAGGTTCTTCTATATCAAATTGATCTTTTAATTTAAAAACCCTTTGTTCTAATTTTTCATTTTTATTTTGCATACGATGAATTCAATATTTTTCGCAATTTATTTTTAGCTCTTGAAATTGTGGTTCTACAATTTTGATTTGTAATATCCATAATTTGAGAGATCTCTTCATAATCATAACCTTCAATTAATTTTAAGGTTAATACAATTCTATAATTGTCTTTTAATTCATTTATTCCATTAATAATTTCTTTAGGACTTAGCATTTCATAGTTTTCATTCTCAACATGTTCTTCTGGTTGTTCTTTTATATTTTCCAAAGGAACTTCAGTAATCTTACTATTTCTTCTTAAATGTGTAATACTTTTATTAATTACTATTTTTTTTAACCATGAACCAAAACTAACTTCTGCTTTAAAAGTGCTCAATTTTGTAAATGCAATTAGAAACGATTCTTGCATAACATCTTCAGCTTCAAAGCTGTCTTTTAAAATCCTTAAAGAAGTATTATACATTGCTTTGTAATACATCTTATAGATTTCGAATTGAGCACTTTGCTTTCCTTTCTTGCATTGTTGCAAAAGTTGGGTTATATGTTGTTGATTATATTGCAATGTATCGTTTCTGAATAAAAGACTAAGTAAATTTTTATTTGTTACAGTTTAAAAAAATTAATATTAAACTAAGTTAATTACTTTGTTTTTAACACTGTAATCTTTTAAATTTTTAACTCATTGGCATAACTATTGAAATATATACTTAGAAAATACATTTTCAACCAGTTAAAATATTGATTATCAAAATATTATTTATCAAACGAAAATGTATTATTTTATTGAAATAAACATTTAATGTCATTTTGACCTAAATATACTTATGAGTGATCTAAAATTTTTAAATATTGACAATTTGTCATTGCAACATATGATTGATGAAGATTCAGAATTAATTCCTTTAATGACCCCTGAAGATGAGGAGGAAATAAAAAATGAAGCTATACCTTCAGTATTACCTATATTAACATTAAAAAATACGGTGTTGTTTCCTGGAGTTGTAGTTCCAATTACAGCGGGTAGAGATCAATCCATTAAATTGATTAAAGAAATTAATGCAGGTAATAAAACTATTGGTGTTGTTGCACAAAATAATGAATCTGTTGAAAACCCTGAACGAAAAGATTTATATAGCATTGGTACCGTTGCCAGAATACTCCGTGTGCTAAAAATGCCCGACGGAAATACAATGGTAGTAATTCAAGGAAAAAAACGATTTGAAGTTGGTGAGTTTGTACAAACCGTACCTTATATAAAAGCAGTTGCTAAAGAATTGGTAGAGGAAATACCAGAAGAAACCGACACAGAATTTAAAGCTATAATTGAGTCTATTAAAGACATTGCTTTAAAAATTATCAAAGAAAATCCAAACTTACCATCAGAAGCTGCATTTGCAATAAAAAACATTCAAAGTGATTCTTTCTTAGTAAATTTTGTTTCATCAAACATGAATTTAAAAGTTCAAGAAAAACAAAAGTTACTAAACACTAATAGTTTAAAAAAGAGAGCTTTAGAAACATTAAAAAAGATGGATGCAGAACTGCAACATCTAGAACTTAAAAATGTTATTCATTCTAAGGTTCGAGAAGATATGGATCAGCAACAGCGTGAATACTACTTACATCAACAAATGAAAACCATTCAAGAAGAATTGGGAGGGGTTTCTTATGATGAGGAGTTAGAAGAAATGCGTAAAAAAGCGAAAAAGAAAAAATGGAGTAAAGAAGTTGCTGAAACTTTTGACAAAGAATTGGGACGTTTAAAACGTATGAATCCACAAGTGGCAGAATATTCTGTACAGCGAAATTACCTTGACTTATTACTGGATTTACCTTGGAATGAATATTCTAAAGATAAATTCGATTTAAAACGTGCTGAAAAAATATTAGACCGTGATCATTTTGGACTTGAAAAAGTAAAAGAGCGTATAATAGAACATTTGGCCGTATTAAAACTTAAAGGCGATATGAAATCGCCAATTATCTGTTTATATGGACCCCCAGGGGTTGGAAAGACTTCTTTAGGTAAATCTATTGCGGAATCTTTAGGTAGAAAATATGTAAGAATGTCTCTTGGTGGATTACGAGATGAGGCTGAAATACGCGGACATAGAAAAACCTACATTGGTGCAATGCCTGGTAGAATTATTCAATGCATTAAAAAAGCTGAAACTTCTAATCCTGTTTTTGTTTTAGATGAGATTGACAAGCTTTCAAATAGCCACAATGGCGATCCTTCTTCTGCCATGTTAGAAGTACTTGACCCTGAACAAAACACTTCTTTTTACGATAATTATTTAGAGGTTGGCTATGATCTTTCAAAAGTATTATTTATAGCAACAGCAAATAGTTTGTCTGATATACCATGGGCTTTACGTGACAGAATGGAGATTATAAATGTTACAGGATATATTGTAGAAGAAAAAATTGAAATTGCTAAAAAACATTTATTACCAAAACAACTAAAAGAACATGGCTTAACTAACAAAGACTTAAAAATTGGTAAACCTCAATTGGAAAGAATTATTGAAGGCTACACAAGAGAGTCTGGCGTAAGAAGTCTTGATAAAATGATTGCTAAAGTAGTAAGGTATGTAGCAAAATCTATCGCTATGGAGCAAGATTATAATGTAAAAATTAGTAATGACGACTTGACAAAAATATTAGGAGCTGCCAATTTAGAACGTAACAAATACGAATCTAATAAAGTTCCTGGTGTTGTAACAGGATTGGCTTGGACAAGTGTTGGTGGAGATATTCTATTTATTGAATCTATCCTATCAAAAGGAAAAGGTAATTTATCCATTACAGGTAACTTAGGTAAAGTGATGAAAGAATCAGCAACTATTGCCATGGAATTTATTAAAGCCAATGCTGAAGAATTTGGTATTGATATAAAAGATTTAGAAACAAAAAATGTGCATATACATGTACCTGAAGGTGCAACTCCAAAAGATGGTCCTAGTGCAGGTATTACTATGTTAACCTCTTTAGTATCTTCATTTACGGGTAAAAAAGTAAAATCAAAATTGGCAATGACAGGTGAAATTACATTACGTGGAAAAGTATTACCTGTGGGTGGAATCAAAGAAAAAATCTTAGCTGCCAAAAGAGCCAATATAAAAGAAATTATCTTATGTAAAGACAATCAAAATGATATTGACGAGATAAAAGAAGAGTACTTAAAAGGTCTAACATTTCATTATGTAGATACAATGAAAGAAGTTATTGATATTGCAATATTAAAATCTTAATACTCAAAAGATTCTATTTTAATTATTTATTGAAAGGCAGTTTATAAATTATTTTATATGCTGCCTTTTTATATATTTGTATAAACCCTAATAAAATGGAATCCTTTTTACAATTTTTTGAACTGATGCCCTCTTGGCAAAAATTAGTTTGGATTATAGCATGTTTACTTTTTAGTTGGTTTTTAGAAGGTATTTATCCTTTAGTAAAACTAAATTATCAAAAATGGAAACATGCTGGTGTAAATCTTGTTTTTCTAACTACAAGTCTAACCATTAATGTGCTATTTGGTATTTTAACTGTTGGCATTTTTTCTTTAATAGCTACTTATAACATAGGACTTTTATATTGGATTGATTTACCCATTTGGGTGGAATTACTAGTTACTATTCTTTTTCTCGATTTTGTAGCTCAATATGTTGTCCATTATTACCTCCATAAAATAAGTTGGATGTGGAGGTTTCATATGATACATCATAGTGACACTAAAGTTGATGCTACTACTGGCACACGTCATCATCCTGGTGATTATGTGCTCCGAGAAATAGCAGCACTAGTAGCTATTTTAATTATTGGTGCTCCGTTTGCTTTTTATGTAGTCTATAAAATTGTAACTATATTTTTTACCTACATTACTCATGCCAATTTTAACATGCCCGTATGGTTAGACAAACCTTTAAGTTGGGTATTTATTACACCTAATATGCATAAATTTCATCACCATTTTGAAAGGCCTTGGACTGACACTAATTTCGGAAACATTTTTTCTTTTTGGGATAGAATTTTTGGCACATTTGTTTATGGTAATCCGAGTAAAGTAGTCTACGGACTTGATGTATTAGATGGCAACTTAGATGAAAATATAGGGTATCAATTTAAAATACCTTTTGACAATAGAATAAAAACTGATTATTAATTTAATTTTAACTATTGATTTTATAATGATATTTGATTCTTCTACATTTTACGTTTACCTTTCTTTTTCTCCAGCTCTTTTTTAGTTGGAAACGTTAATTCACTACTATTGTATGTAGAGCCATAGGTTAATGCAGCTGTATACACCTGTTTAATAGCACTTAGAACCTCTTCTTTTTGTAGTTCTTTAAGTGGATGTACATATAAAGACCATAACAAATCGTCTGCTATTGCATAACGAGCATCTAAGGCAGTATAAGAATTTGCTTCCATTAATTTTAGCAAATCTAAATGAGCTAATTTTCGTTGTTCTATTATAGGAGACATAATTCTTAGTCTGTTATTAACTGTATCTGTTATGCAAAATAACATCTTACCTTTTATCATAAATTGCCAATTTCCATGATTACCTCTTATACTATCAGAAACCACATAAATAATCTTCTCTAAGTCATTATTTGTCATATTTTGAGACTGTACAGAAAATGTAACCACAAAAAATAAAATTATAAAATAGGATGCTTTTGTTTTCATTTTAAAAGAGTATTTCAATAGATAATCAAGTATATAAACGTACGCTTCAAGGTTTTACTATTAGATCAATAAACTATTTTGAATAATTAGAAAAAGAATAATAATATTTTATAGTCAATATCTAATATTTTGCTATTTTTGACAAATCTTTTAGAACAATGCAATTTAAGCATCCAGAATTACTTTACGCTTTATTTTTGCTGGTTATTCCCGTTTTAATTCATCTATTTCAACTACGCAAATTTCAAAAAATTCCTTTTACCAATGTCAAGTTTTTGAAAGAAGTAGAGTTACAAACTCGAAAAAGTTCACGTCTCAAAAAATTTTTAGTTCTATGTACTAGATTATTACTTTTCACTGCATTAATTTTTGCTTTTTCTCAACCTTTTAAATCTACTTCTAAAACCGATGGGCAACTAGAAACTTCAATTTACCTAGACAATTCATTCTCTATGCAAGCCAAGGGAAAACAAGGAGAATTATTAAAAAGAGCTGTTCAAGATGTTTTGGAAAACACCCAACATTTAGAAAACGTTAATTTGTATACCAACAATAACGTATTTAAAAATTTATCTTCAAAAGAATTAAGAAATACTTTATTAGATATTGATTATTACCCAATTAAAACAAATTTATCTTCTATAATACACAAAATAAACAGTACAATTAAAACCTCTAATAGTTCAAACACCATCTTTTTAATATCTGATTTTCAAAAACATAATACAGAACAAAAAGTACAAATTGACACTTCAAGCAACTATTATATTTCTCAATTGCAACCAGAAACAACATCAAACATTAGTATAGATAGTGTTTATATATCTGAGCAAAATAATGAAGCCATTTATTTAACTGCTACCATTAAAAATTATGGTAATACAAAAAAAAACGTTTCGGTAAGTCTGTATAATAACAATATACTTTCAGGAAAATCAACTGTTAACATTGCTAACAAGCAATCAGAAAATATAATTTTTAATATCCCTAATACAGATAGCTTTACTGGTAAACTTCTTGTAAAAGACGAAAACCTAACTTTTGATAATGAATTATTTTTTATTATTGACAACCCAGAAAAAATTAATGTGGCGGCCATAGGCTCTAATAACACCTTCTTGTCAAAAATTTATACCAATGATAAATTCAATTTTACTTCTACCACTTTAAATAATTTTGACTACAATGAGCTAAGTAAATATAATTTACTGATTTTAAACGAATTAAAAACAATCCCTAATTCTTTAAGTAATGCTCTAAAAGCCTATTCAGAAAACGGAGGTAATCTAGTTTTTATTCCTGCTATTGATGCTGATTTAGAATCTTACAACAATCTGTTTTCATCATTAAACATTGGTTCTTTACAAAGCTTGACAGAATCTGAAATTTCTGTAACAACTATAAATTTTGCCCATCCATTGTTAAAAGGAGTATTTGAAAGGCAAATTACAAATTTTCAATATCCTAAAGTAAAAAGTAGTTACAATGTTAATTTTAATAGTGCTAGTACAATTGTTGATTTTGAAAATGGAAAGTCATTTATTTCACAAATAACTACTAATAAAGGTAAAATTTACTGGCTGGCATCTTCTCTATCAAATGACAATTCAAATTTTAAGAATTCGCCATTAATCGTGCCTATTTTTTATAATTTTGGTTTATATAGTCACAATTCATCTCAGTTGTACAATACTATTGGTAATTTAAATACTATTGAAATACCAGAAAAACTTTCTAAAGATGAGGTCTTACACTTGGTACAAAAAAATAAAAAATATATACCATTACAACAAATAAATTCCGATCGTGTAGTTATTACAACAGAATTTGAACCCAATAAAAGTGGTTTTATTAAAGTATTACATAATGAAAATGAAATTGGAAAAATTGCTTATAACTATGATAGATTAGAAAGCGATTTAAACTATATTAATGTCATGGATTATTTTGGAAATACACCAAACATTAATTACTCAACTGATGTTAAAGATGCCTTTTTAAACCTATCAAAAAACACTAAAACAACAAGCTATTGGCAATGGTTTTTAATAGCATCTTTACTGTTTATAATCATTGAAATATTAGTACTCAAATTATTATAATTATGAATCCTCAATGAGGAGATTTACCTTATGTTACTAAAGTTTTTTTAAGGTAACATAGTAAAATAAATAACTTATGAATATTCTTATAAAATCAGCTAAAATTATTGACAGTCAAAGTCCTTTTCATTTAAAAACTCAAGATGTTTTAATTGAAAAAGGAATAGTTACAACCATTGCTTCAACAATAAAAAACACAAATAATATAAAAGAAGTAAAACTCGAAAATTTACATATTTCATCTGGATGGTTTGACTCAAGTGTTTCTTTTGGGGAACCAGGTTTTGAAGAGCGTGAAACAATTGAAAATGGATTAAAGGTTGCTGCTAAAAGTGGTTTTACTGCAGTGGCCATGAATCCTAACACATATCCAGTTCTTGACAATAAATCTGCAGTAGAGTTTTTAATAAATAAAGCCAACGGGAATATAGTAAATTTATACCCTATTGCTAATTTAACTCAGCAAGCTAAAGGATTGGATTTAGCTGAATTGTATGACATGTATAATTCAGGAGCCATAGCTTTTGGAGATTATAACAAATCCATAAACAATGCTAATTTAATGAAATTAGCACTACTCTATGCTCAAAATTTTGACGGACTCGTAATAAGCTTCCCTCAAAACAATTCATTAAGTAATAACGGATTAGCTAATGAAGGAGAAACCTCTACCAAATTAGGCTTAAAAGGAAATCCAGCTATAGCAGAAGAATTGCAAATTGCAAGAGATTTATTTTTGTTAGAATATACCGGTGGCAAATTACACATTCCTACAATTACAACAGAAAAATCAGTAAAATTAATAGCAGATGCTAAGAAAAAAGGATTAAATGTGACATGTAGTGTTAGTGCTCATCATTTATTTTTAACTGATATTGAATTGGAAGAGTTTGACACCAATTACAAAGTTTCACCTCCTTTAAGAACTAAAAAGGACATTAATGCACTAAAAAAAGGAATAATAAATGGTACAATTGATATGATTACATCAGATCATAATCCGATAGATATTGAAAACAAAAAAATAGAATTTAAAAATGCTCTTGACGGAACAATAGGGTTAGAGAGTTTTTTTGGTGCTGTAAATAAACTATTACCCTTAGAAAAAACAATAGAATGTATAACAAATGCTCCTAGAAAACGTTTTAACCTTAAAAATGAAACAATTACTATAGGCAAAACTGCGAATTTAACACTTTTTAATCCAGAGTTGGAGTATGAATTTAATAAAGAAAACATAGTTTCAACCTCAAAAAATTCAGCTTTTTTAGGTAAAAAATTAAAAGGAAAAGTATATGGTATTTTTGCCAATAATAAATTAACAATCAATTAATTTTATAATATATTTGCATTTAAACAACAAAAACTTAAATTAGAAAAACATGGAAAACAATGCTACTGTACAAGAAGGAAAGACTACTGCAATTATTTCATACTTATGGATAATAGGTTTAATAATTGCATTTATTATGAATAATGATAAAAAAAATACTTTTGCTTCATTTCATATTAGACAAATGATTGGACTATCAATACTATCGCTTTTAAACACATTTGTTATTGGAAGATTTGCTGGTTATTATGTAACCAGTATAATTGGAATTGCATTGTTTGTTCTTTGGATTATTGGTCTTATCGGTGCAGTTCAAGGTGAAGAAAAGAAAGTTCCATTGTTGGGAGATATGTTTCAAGATTGGTTTAAATCTATAGGATAAGTAAATTAAATTTTATATTTATAAACCACGCTAATAGCGTGGTTTTTTATTTATCCTTAGGTCATTTTAGTATCTTTACACACAAAATAATAACTTAATAAATGAATTTATCCTTAGAATATTTAGTAAGAAAACCTAAAGTTAATATAGAAAAACCTCCATTGCTAATTATGCTTCACGGTTATGGCAGTAATGAACAAGACTTGTTTTCATTTGCTAACGAATTACCAGATGAATTATTAATTATAAGTGCTAGAGCCCCTTTAACAATGGCTTATGGTAGCTATGCATGGTATACTATTCATTTTGACAATACAGATGGTAAATTTTCTGATACCAATGAAGCTCTAGAAGCTAAGGAAATTATTAATACTTTTATTGATGAAATAATAAATAATTACGAGGTCAATTCTAAAAAAGTATTTTTATTAGGTTTTAGCCAAGGAACCATATTAAGCTATTCAGTAGCCTTAAATTACCCTGCTAAAGTACAATATGTAATTGGTTTAAGTGGCTACATTAATAGTGATTTACTTCCTAAAACTTTGAATAAAGAAAATTATAAAAATTTAGAAATTTATAGTTCTCATGGCTCTGTAGATCAGGTTATTCCTGTAGAATGGGCTAGAAAAACTAAACCTTTTTTAGACCATTTAAACATCAAAAATAATTATGAAGAATTTCCTGTGGGGCATGGAGTAGCCCCACAAAATTTCTATAACTTAAACCAATGGATTAAAGAAAGAATTTAATCTATAACTTTTTATGCTTATCTTAGTCGTCAACTAATTAAAGATGAAAAGATTAAGCTCTATAATTTTAATAGTTTTTCTCCTAATATCTTGTGATAGCACAGAAGATAAAACTGAAAATACGAAAACCAATACTATTATGTTTTCAGTAATTGGAGATGTACCTTATGGTACTACACAACGTGACGGGCTTATAAATTTAATTGAAAAACACAATGCACAAAACGATTCAGAGTTTGTTGTACATGTTGGTGATATAAAAAAGGGAAGCGAACCTTGTGATGAAAATGCATATATAGACATCAATGCTATTTTAAAGAAATTTACAGTTCCTACTTTTATAGTATTAGGTGATAATGAATATAATGATTGTGACAATCCTAATCAGGCTTTCATTTTTTGGAAATCTCATTTTTTAAAGTTTCACGAAAATTGGAATTTCCCATATCCTATAACCTATCAAACCAATAGAACTGAAAATTTTAGTTGGGTTCAAGACAAGATATTATTTATTGGATTAAATATTGTAGGTAGTTCTGTCCATGATGAAAATGAATGGCAAAAACGCTTAACAGATAATGGAAATTGGGTAAAACAATTATTAGAAATACATAAAAAACACATTGAAGCAACTGTTATATTTGCCCATGCCAATATAATAGAAGCTGGTTCTAAAAAATTTGAACCATTTACCAACCTATTTAAAGCTTCTGCAAAAACATTTGAAAAACCAATATTATTTTTAAATGGCGATGGTCATTTTTGGATAAAAAATAATCCTTGGGAAGAAAAAAACATTACAAGAGTTCAAATAAATGGAGGTGTTGATGCTTTAAAAGTTATCATAAACCCCAATTTAGAAAATCCTTTTTCTTTCGATAATAGTTTTTTAGATTAAGAACTCTATCTTTAATGTTAAATATAATAAACTGGAAAATTTAAATAATTTAAAATTTGATACTATTATTGTTGGATCTGGTGTTGGAGGTCTTTCAACTGCAATTTGTTTGTCTAGAGCTGGGCAAAAAGTTTTAGTATTAGAACAACACGATGTACCTGGTGGTTGGTGTCATAGCTTTTACCTTAATGGATATCGTTTTACTCCAGGTGTTCACTATATTGGTTTATTAGGAAAAGGAGAAGCAACAAGTTTACTATATGAAGGTCTTGGTATAGCTAATGATTTAGTTTTTTACAAAATGAATCCCAATGGCTATGAACATTGTTGGATTGGAGACAAAAAATTTGATTTTCCTGCAAATATTAATGATTTAAAACATTCACTTTCTGTCCGTTTTCCTGAAGAAAAAAAACAAATACATAAGTATTTAACACTTGTTGAAAATGTGTCAACTGAATTGCAACTTATTCCCAAATTAAAAGGTTTTTGGCAACACCTTACCATACCTTATAGAACCAGACATATGGGCAAATATGCCCTTTTCAGTCTAAAAAAAGTTATCAATTGGCACATTAAAAATCCTTTATTAAAAAAAATATTAAATATTCAATATGGTGATCATGGCTTACCGCCATCAAAGGCTCCTTTTCCCTTACATTGTGCGGTTATGGGACATTATTTTAATGGAGGTTATTATCCTATGGGAGGTGGAGGTGCCATTGTAAAAGCAATGACTAAAAGTATAAAAAATTATGGCGGTAAAGTACGAACTAACCATAGTGTAAAATCAATAGTATTAGAAGGTATTAAAAAGAAAAAAGCAATTGGTGTAGTTCTTGAAAATGGACAAAAGGTATTTGCTAATACAATAGTTTCTAACGCAGATCCTGGAATTACTTTTCTTAACTTAATAGGTAAAAAAAACATAAGTACTAAGCTTTTAAATCGATTAAATAAAACTAAGTATTCATGCACTTCTTTAATGCTATTTTTAACTGTTGATATGGATTTAAAAAAAGCGGGAATAGATTCTGGAAATATTTGGATGATGCCTAATAAAAATATGGATGATTTATATGACGACATGCAAAAAGTCAATATTTTAGATGGTGAAGAGTTTTCAGGATTATTTATTAGTTGTACCACCCTAAAAGACCCTGCAAGTTTTGATGGGCGTTATCACACCATGGAAGTAATTACCTACATTAATCACAACTCATTTAATCAATTTAAAAATGAAAAAGACAGGAAAAGATCTGCCAAATATAAAGACTTCAAAAATCTGTTGATTGATAAAATTTTACGATCACTGGAAAAGGTAGTTCCAGGAATTTCAGACAACATTGTTTATAAAGATTTAGGCACTCCATTAACTAATAAATTCTATATCAACTCAACAAATGGAAATGTTTATGGTACCGAAAAAAACTTTAACCAAATTGGTCCGTTTGCTTATAAAGCTAATACAGAAATTGAAAATCTCTATTTATGTGGTGCAAGCATTTTATCACACGGAGTAGCCGGTGCAAGCTATTCAGGAGTAGAAACTGCAGCCACTATTTTAGGGTGTAAACAAGATGATTTATTGAAACCTGATAGCACACAAAACATACAAATATATGAAGCCGAAAATGATTGTAATTATCCGGAATGGATGAAAAGCAAAATTAAAGCAAAACGAAATAAGCGTTTATTAAAATAATAATACAACATTTTAAACTGTAATTTTTAAACCATCATAAGCCAAAAAAACATTTTTAGGCAATCGTTTCTGAACCTCTTCATGAAAACCCAAACGATGACTTATATGGGTCAAGTACGCTTTTTGAGGTTGTAAATCTTGGATAAAATGAAGTGCATCTTCTAAATTAAAGTGAGTTGGATGTGGTTCTTCTCTTAAAGCATTAACTACCAAAACATCTAAATTATATAATTTTTCCTTTTCTTTATCTTCTATAGATTTAAGATCTGTCAAATAAGCAAAATTATCAATTTTATATCCAAAAATAGGTAACTTTCCATGCAAAAACTCAATAGGTAACACCTCTTTATCTCCTAAGGTAAAATGCTTATTTTCAACCACTTTAATCTCAGCACTTGGAGCTCCTGGATAACGATTTACTTTGGTAAAAATATAATTAAATCGCTGTTCTAAATTACCTATAATTCGTTCTGGAACATATAATGGCAAATTACTCATTTTATGGGAAAAAGGTCTAATATCGTCTAATCCGGCTGTATGATCTGCATGCTCATGTGTAAATAAAATTCCATTAATATTTTTTACCTGCTCTCTAAGCATTTGTTGTCTAAAATCAGGACCACAATCAACAATATAGCAATAGTCATCCCATGTAATCATTATTGAACTACGCAACCTTTTATCTTTTGAGTCATCTGACAAACATACTGGATGATTACAACCAATAATAGGAATTCCTTGTGAGGTACCCGTACCTAAAAAAGTAATATTCATATCAAATGTTTTTACAAAAATAACGTTTAAAATTAAACTATATTAACGTATATTATTACATTTGTACACATAACAAAATAGCTAGAAATGTCAGTTACACTAAAAGGTGATAAGGAAATTGCGAATATCCCTTCAACGAAAAGAAAATCTTTAAAGATAAATCTGAACGATAATATTTACGGAACTTTTGCTGAAATTGGAGCTGGTCAAGAAACTGTGCGTAACTTTTTTAGGGCTGGTGGTGCGTCTGGTACTATTGCCAAAGCGATGTCTGCTTATGACAAAGATTTCTCCGATGCTATTTATGGAGTAGAATCTGATAATAGGTATGTTACTCAACCTAGATTAAAACGGATGCTTACTCACGAAATAGAGTTAATGGAAGATCGATTAAGTAGATCTAAACATCCTGAAAAGTTATTTTTTTCCTATGCTAACACTGTGGCTACAATTGATTTTGCAAAAAAATTTAAAGGTCATGGTTGGGTTGGTATAAAATTTCAATTAGATCCGTTAGAAGATTATAATGAAATAGTCTTACATATTAGATTTAAACAAACAGATGCTCGTTTACAACAAGAAACCTTAGGAGTTTTAGGGGTGAATCTCATTTATGGTGCATTTTACATGAATGATAGACCTAAAGAATTATTAAAATCATTTTATGATAATTTGGATAAAGACCAAATTGAAATAGATATGATTAACTTTTCTGGGCCTCGTTTTATGTATGTTGATAATCGATTAATGAGCTTGCAACTGGTAAAAAACGGAATGACAGATGCTGTAATGTTTGGTCCTGATGGTAATAACTTATTGCCTGCACAAGTGCTCTACAAAAAGAACATTTTGGCTTTACGAGGTAGCTTTAGACCTGTTACTAAAGTGAACATGGATATGTTTGAAAATGCTCAAAAAATGTTCTTGAACGAAAAAACAGTATCTGAAGAAAATGCTAAAATAATTTTTGAAATTACCCTAACTAATTTAAGAGCTGAAGGCGAAATTAATGAACGTGACTTCTTAGACAGAGCAGAATTGCTCTGTTCTTTAGGTCAAAATGTTATGATTACAAACTTTCAGGAATATTATAGACTAGTAGAGTATTTTGCTCAATTTACAAAAGCTAGAATGGCATTGGCAATGGGTGTATATAACCTTGTTCAAATCTTTGATGAAAAATATTATCGCCATTTAAGTGGGGGTATTCTTGAAGCATTTGGTAAACTATTCTTTAAAGATTTAAAAGTATATTTATATCCACTTAAAGATCAAGATTCTGGAGAATTTATTACGAGCGAAACACTAAAAGTACACCCTCGTATGAAAGAATTATATAAATTCTTTAAATACAATGGTAAAATGTTAGATATCAAAAACTTTAATCCTGAAATATTAGATATCTTTTCAAGAAATGTATTACAAATGATTGCTGATGGTAAAGAAGGGTGGGAAGAAATGATACCTGACCGTGTTGCTGAACTTATTAAAGATCATCGTTTATTTGGATATTCTAGTAGAAAGTTTGCAGCTAAGCAAAATAGATAATATAAAAAAGGCCTCGAAATTCGAGGCTTTTTTTTTAATACTTTCCAACGTTCTGTTTCATCCAATTTTCATAAGCAGTTTTTAAAAAAGTTACCTTTTCAGGATATTTATCTGCTAAATTTACTCTCTCACTAGAATCATTAGTTAAGTTAAATAATTTTAAGGTAAAATCATCTGCTATTGGTTTTATATATAAGTTTGAAGGTCTCCCCTTCCAACTATTTTCATTAGTATTGGTTAGTTTCCAATCCCCTTTCCGCACTGCCCAAGTCTTTTGCCATTTCCAAACCAGTAAACGATTTTTTCTAGGCTTTAATAAATTAATTCCATCTAAAGTATCATCGGCTATTTCTATAGCTGCTGCTTTTAATAAAGTAGGCATTATATCTAAAGTAGAAACATAATCGTCCACAACAAGCCCCTCCTCTATTTTTCCTGGCCAACTTATTGCCATAGGTACTCTAATACCACCTTCCCAAATAGAATATTTACCTGCAGTAAGTGGTGCATTATTTGCTCCATTTAATGGGGTTCCTCCATTATCAGAAACAAAAACAATAATGGTGTTTTTATCTAACTTCTCAGATTCTAAAACATCTAAAACTCTACCAATATTATCATCCAAACAATTAAGATTAGCCAAATAATATTTACGTAAATTTTCATCATTTATAGCTCCTAAACGAGAATATTTGTCATAATATGCTGAATAAGTACCTGCTTTATGTTTACCAAATACTACTAAACTATCAGGATCATAATTGGGAATAGCTTCTACATTATATTTATCTAAATACTTTTGTGGTACTTGATGTATTAAGTGATGTACAGAATTATAGGCCAAAGTTAAAAAAAATGGTTTGTCTTTTTTACGTTTGATAAAATCTATAGCCTCATTAGTAAAAATGTCTGTCAGATATCCTTCTTCATAACTTTTCTCATTCATATTATGCATCAAAGGACCTAATAAAGCACTTGTTCCATATGGATCAGGAGTTCTTTCTTTAATTTCTTGCGAATTTAACCAATAATCATGTGCATGAGCCGAAAATCCGAGAAATTCATCATAACCATGATGTAAAGGATATTCACGAACATCATTTCTATGAAATTTTTGTCCTAAATCATTTTTACCAATTCTAGATGTAGTATAGCCAGCATCTTTTAAATATTCTGCCATAGTTTTTACACTATCAGGTAATCCAGGTCCCCAGCTAGCGTGTTTATCCCATCTAAATTGATTTTTCCCTGTTAACATCCCTGCTCTTGAAGGGCTACAAACTGGTGCGGTAGTATACGCTTGTGTAAACACCATACCAGCATTAGCAATTCTAGCCATATTTGGTGTTGAAATGTCTGAACTTTTATTCTCCAAAGGTTCAAAATCAGCATAACCAAGATCGTCAACTACAATTAGTAAAATATTAGGTTTATCAAGTTCATTTACCTTTTTTTTGGACTTTTCTTTAGTACAAGCAAAGGTAAAAAGTAAAATAGGAATAAGGAGTAAGTTTTTCATTACATCATATTAATTGAAATTTAAAAAATCCTATTCCTTGATATATAAATTTATTTCTTTATTTTTTAATTAAAAAACGTATCGTAAATAAAGTTCAGGAATAGTAAAATTACAATAATTGAAAAGATTAAAATAGCAAGTTTTACAAGCTGTTTTTTGTTTCTGTTTATCTTAATTTTCTTTTTCATTTTAGGTTATATTGCATTATTCCTATAAAATTTGAGCTGCGTGATCTTTAGTTTTTACTTTAGTAATTACATCTACAATAATTCCATTTTCATCAATAACAAAAGTTGTTCGATATATTCCATCAAACTCTTTTCCCATAAATTTTTTTGGCCCCCACACTTTATATGAATTTATAACTGTTTTATCAACATCAGCTAAAAGAGGAAAAGGTAAAGAATTCTTATTTATAAAATTCTCTTGTTTCTTAGCTGTATCTGCACTAACTCCTAATAACTCGTATCCTTTTTCTTTTAAAATGGTGTAATTATCACGTAAATTGCAAACCTCTGCTGTACAACCTGGTGTACTTGCTCTAGGGTAAAAAAACAATACTAATTTTTTTCCTTTATAGTCAGTTAATTTAACTGTTTTACCATTTTGATCTTTAGCTTCAAAATCAGGTGCCTTATCCCCTATTTTTAATGTCGTCATTATTCTTACTTTTGTTAAACTTAAGTTTTACCAAAGTTAATTAAAAATGACTAAAAAAGAAAGTGTTGATTTTGTAATAGAAACATTAGAAAAATTATATCCAGAACCACCTATACCTCTAAAACATAAAGACCCTTACACTTTATTAATTGCTGTACTCCTTTCAGCACAGAGTACCGATGAAAGAGTAAATACCATTACTCCTATTCTATTTGCTAAAGCGAATAATCCTCATGATATGATTAAATTAAGTGTAGATGAAATTAAAGAAATTATTAGACCTGTAGGACTATCCCCTATGAAATCTAAAGGAATTTATGGCTTATCACATATACTAATTGACAAACATAATGGAAAAGTTCCTCAAAATTTCGAAGATTTAGAAGCATTACCTGCTGTAGGTCATAAAACGGCTTCTGTTGTAATGAGCCAAGCCTTTAACATTCCAGCCTTTCCGGTAGATACTCATATTCACAGATTAATGTATCGTTGGAATCTAAGCTCTGGGAAAAATGTAATACAAACAGAAAAGGATGCAAAAAGATTATTCCCAAAAGAGTTATGGAATAAGTTACATTTACAAATAATATACTATGCTAGAGAATATTCACCAGCACGAGGATGGAATTTGGAAAAAGATATAATTACCAAAACCATAGGAAGAAAAAGTGTAATTGCTAAATATTATAAAGATAATAACAAGAATTAAACTCAAAAAAATTCTAAAACAAATTTAATTGGTATCAAATTCTATAAAAATACATTTAACTTCACTTGTTTAACAAAATGCTAATTATCAATATTTTAACAGTCTTAAAGATTAAAAATATAACACTATTATAAACTAGCTATTGAGAATAAAATAAATATCCCGCTCTAAAAAGCAGGATAAATTCGAATAAAACTTCTCACAAAAAGAAGGCTTGTAATTTCTTACAAGCCTTCTTTTTTAATTCAAATTAAACAACATTTTTTTATCTTCTTTATTCTTTACTACTTCAATGGATTTCGAGTAATTTAAAATAAATGAGATTGTACTTTTTTTAGGGGAAAGTTGTTTATTCAACAACTCTTCAGTGTAAATTTTCTTCATATATACTAAAATTAATATGTTAGGGTTAAGTATATAACGAAGAAAAATCTACATTATTGTTAATTAGTCAAAACTATTTTATTTTTTTCAATAATTTTTCTCAAATTAATCAAAGCATAACGCATTCTTCCTAAGGCCGTATTAATGCTAACCCCTGTATTTTCAGAGATTTCCTTAAAACTCATGTCTCTATAAATACGCATTATTAAAACTTCTTTTTGATCTTCAGGTAATTCTTCAATTATCCTTCTTACATCAAAATGTATCTGATTTTTTATAATTTCTTTTTCCGCGTTTAAAGAAGAATCACTTAAAACTGAAAAAATATCAAATTCTTCTGTATTTTTAAAAGATGGCATTCTATTGCTTTTTCTAAAATGGTCAATAACCAAATTATGTGCAATTCTCATCACCCAAGGCAAAAATTTACCTTCTTCATTGTAGTTACCTAATTTTAAAGTTCTGATAACTTTAATAAAAGCATCTTGAAAAATATCTTCTGCGATATCTCTATCTAGTACTTTCGAATAAATAAAACTGTAGATTTTTTGTTTGTGACGACCAACTAAAATTTCTAATGATCTTTCACTACCATTAATGTAGTTTTTAACTAAGACGCTATCGTCTAACTTTTGTTTTTGCATAATTCCCTTTTGTTTGTTAATGAAGCTATGAGACTTCGTTAATTGTTTATAAAGTAGAACTATACTATAAGCGTTGTTTTTTTAGTTAAAGGGGAAACTAGTTCCTTATTATTTTCATTCAATTGGTTAGATTGAACGGGACAAATATAATGACAAACTTTTTAATAAAACAAATTTTTTTCAAAAATATTTTATTCAACACCCTAATTTTTTTCAAAAATAAGTCACTATATTTGTCGCTATTTCATATTTTAAAAGGCTTCCGTGAAGATAGACAATTTAAATCCAAAAGAACAAATAATTATAAAAAAAGCTGCTTTACACAATTTAAAAGATGTAAACGTAGCTATTCCTAGAAATAAATTAGTAGTAATTACAGGGTTATCTGGCTCAGGAAAATCTAGTTTAGCCTTTGACACCTTATATGCAGAAGGCCAACGCCGTTATGTAGAGAGTTTATCCTCTTACGCTAGACAATTTTTAGGAAAATTGAATAAACCAAAAGTAGAATATATAAAAGGTATTGCCCCTGCAATTGCTAT
This sequence comes from Aureibaculum marinum, assembly GCF_003813905.1. Lineage (GTDB taxonomy): Bacteria > Bacteroidota > Bacteroidia > Flavobacteriales > Flavobacteriaceae > Aureibaculum > Aureibaculum marinum. Next base: position 345,823 of record NZ_RPFJ01000006.1, on the reverse strand, counting down.
TGAACAAAAAGTTAATAGTACCAATCCACGTTCTACAGTTGGTACTTCTACAGAAATTTATGATTATTTAAAACTTTTGTTTGCCAGAATTGGCAAAACCTATTCTCCCATCTCAGGTAATAAAGTAAAAAAAAATACAGTTTCTGATGTAATTGATTATATTAAGACATATGATGAAGGAAGTAAGCTCTTGTTGCTATCTCCTATTTATATAGATAAAAATAGAACATTAAAAAAAGTTTTACAAATTTTAGAACAACAAGGCTATTCTAGAATAAAAATTAATAATGAAGTTGTTCGAATTAGTGATTTTACGCCAGGTGACCAAGATAACTTCAAATTAGTTGTAGATAGAATTGTAGTAAAAAATGATGAAGACTTTTACAATCGATTAGCCGATGCTATAGAAACGGCTTTTTTTGAAGGTAAAGGTGAATGTATAATTGAAGATTTATCAACTCAAAAAGAACATATATTTAATAATAAATTTGAACTTGATGGACTTTCTTTTTTAGAACCTAACACTCATTTATTTAGTTTTAATAATCCTTATGGAGCCTGCCCAACTTGTGAAGGATATGGAAATGTTATTGGAATTGACAATGATTTAGTAATTCCAAATACATCTTTGTCTATTTATGATGATGCAATTGTACCATGGAGAACTGAATCTTTTTTAGAATATAAAGAAGCTTTGATAGATAATGCTTATAAATTTGATTTTCCAATTCATAAACCTTATTTTCAACTAACTGATAAACAAAAGCAATTGCTTTGGGATGGCAATAAATATTTTCATGGTCTCAATACATTTTTTAAACATATAGAAGAGAAAACTTATAAAATTCAGTACCGTGTTATGCTTTCACGTTATCGTGGAAAAACCAAATGTAAGGATTGTAATGGTAAGAGGTTACGAAAAGAAACATCTTATATAAAAATAAATAATACCTCTATTACTGATTTAATTGACCTTCCAATTGACGAAGTATTGAGCTTTTTTCAAAATTTAAAACTTTCAGATCACGATTATAATATAGCCAAAAGATTATTGAAAGAAATTAATAACAGACTTCAATTTTTATCAGATGTTGGATTAAATTATTTAAGTTTAAATCGTGCTTCAAACACGCTATCAGGTGGTGAAAGTCAACGAATAAATTTAGCAACCTCTTTAGGGAGTAGTCTTGTGGGGTCAATGTACATTTTAGATGAGCCAAGCATTGGCTTACATTCAAAAGATACCGAACGTTTAATTAAAGTTTTAAAAGGATTACGAGATTTAGGCAATACCGTAATTGTGGTAGAACATGATGAAGATATTATGAAAGCTGCTGACTACATTATTGATATTGGTCCAGAAGCCGGAACCTTTGGAGGAGAAGTAGTAGCTTATGGTAGCTATAACGATATTTTAAAAACAGATACTTTAACGGCCAACTACCTAAAAGGAACTTTAAAAATAGACGTTCCAGAAAAAAGAAGAAAAGCCTCTAATTTTATTAACATTATAGGTGCAAGAGAGCATAATTTAAAAAATATTGATATTCAGTTTCCACTTAACACATTAACAATGATTACAGGGGTATCTGGAAGTGGTAAAAGTACTTTAGTGAAAAATATTCTCTATCCAGCTTTACAAAAAAGTTTATTTAATTACGGAGAGAAGCCTGGACAATTTACAACTATTGATGGAAATTTCTCATCTATAAAAAGTGTAGAATTTATCGACCAAAATCCTATAGGTAGATCTAGTAGATCAAATCCTGCTACATATATAAAAGTATATGATGATATCCGGGCTTTATTTACGCAACAAAAATTGTCTAAATTAAGAAATTATAAAGCCAAACATTTTTCATTTAATGTAGATGGTGGAAGATGTGATACTTGTAAAGGTGAAGGTGAAGTAACCATTGGAATGCAATTTATGGCTGATGTTCATTTACCATGTGAAGTCTGTAAAGGAAAACGCTTTAAAAAAGAAATTTTAGAAGTTCAATTTGAAAATAAATCAATTTCTGATGTTTTAGAAATGACCATTGACGAAGCTACTGCGTTTTTCAATCTTCATAAACAAAAAAAAATTGTAACAAAATTAAAACCATTACAGGACGTAGGCCTTGGTTATGTTCAGCTAGGACAAGCCTCTTCTACCCTATCAGGAGGTGAAGCCCAGCGTATAAAACTTGCCTCTTTTTTGGTAAAAGGAGACACAAAAGATAAAGTATTATTTATTTTTGATGAACCCACTACCGGATTGCATTTTCACGATATAAAAAAACTATTAGCATCTTTTAATGCTCTGATTGAAAAAGGACATACTATTATAGTTATTGAACATAATATAGATTTAATTAAATGTGCTGATTATATCATTGATCTCGGTAAAGATGGTGGAAAAAATGGAGGTAATTTATTATTTCAAGGAATACCTGAAGACTTGATAAAAGTTAAAGAATCTTATACAGGTAAGTATTTGGCAGAAAAATTAAACTAAATGATAACCTAAAAAAGCAGTATTTATAAATCAAATAGTCGCCTGTGATTTTTAAACATGCTTTAAAAGAATAATTTTTTTAGTCTAATAAAATATCTAAAAATTCACTATCCTCAAAAGTATCATCTTCTAATTGTGTTTGTCTAAGTATAACTATGTCTTTCGATGGTATTAAATACATTCTATTTTTTCCAGAACCTAAACCTGCAATAATTTCTGTATATCCATTATAATAAATCATTCCTCCTGCTGATCCGTCAGGTGCAGAATCATTTTCATTAAACCCATATCCGTCAACTAAGTTTAACCAAACAAAGTTTCCGTGTCCAGGATTAGGACCTTTGGGTATATACATTTCTTTCAATAAATCTGATTGTATTATCTGAACCCCATTCCATTTTCCTTCATTCAATAAAAACTGTCCATATTTCACCCAATTTCTTGGAGTAATAGTACATCCATTAGGAATATTTGGATTTCCTGCCTGATCATAATTCCAGCTTTCATATTCTAATCCAATTTTTTCAAAAATCTCGGTTTCAAGATATTCTAATGGGTTTTTTGAAATACCACTACTCTTTAACTTTCGCTCCAAAAAAACTCCAAAAACGTAATAATTACTTGGACCATAAGAAAATTTACTATTTGGCGTATTTATCATTTTTAATTCATCTACTACATACTGATAGGTATTACTTGTATTTGATATAGTTAAAAAATCTTGAGAAAGACCTGAAGACAATGTTAATAAATGCTGTATTTTAATTTGATTTTTGCCTGGATGCAAGTTAACATCTTGCCATTCAGTAATAGTATTGGCAACAAACTCTTCATAATTTAATAATCCTTGTTGTTTTGCTAATGCACAAACTGACATCCAAAAAAGTTTAGTTGCACTATGAATATCTGTTGCTGTATTTTCATCAGCTCCATTATGGTAATTTTCGTAAATAATATTACCTTTCTCCATTATTAAAACGGAACTGCCTCCTTTTTCCTTAGAATAATATGCCGAATTTGTTAACTGTTCAACAGTAAAAGTTTCTTCAGTATCTATTAAAGCATCATCATTTTCATCACATCCATAAAAAACAACTAAAACAACTAAAAAAGAAAAAAGATATGTTTTTATCGCATCCATAGATTTTTTAGTTTATACGCTTTGACTATTACTTTTACTAAAGGTTTAAAATAGCAAAAAGAATTATTTTATGAACTCCTTCATTTATGGTTATTTAACATAAAACAACGATTCATTTAATATAAAGTCCAAAAAAAAAAAGTTGAACTAGAGTTCTAATTCAACTTTATTTATTGTAGGTAAAACAATAATTTATTCTTTTTTTACTTGATTTCCATCTATAACAGCTTGTAAATTCTCTTTAGCTAGTACAAAATCTTCTTGAATCTCAACAGCTTTTTGAAAACTAGCTTTGGCTAAATCCATTTTATCTTGCTCAAATTCTATTAACCCTTTTAAATTTGAAATTGCTGCCAACAATGCCACTTGTTGTTGGTAATTCTTATTTACAGCATAAGTCACTTTTATTTCTCCTGTATCTTTTAACTCTAGTGCTTTTTGAATTGCTTTATAAGCCTCATCATATTTTTTAATAGCATAATATAAGTTAGCCAACTTATAGGCATGATAATTATTTTTAGTTTTTACTGTTAACTTCGCATAAGATTGAGCCGCTTTTTCGTATGCTCCCATATTCTCTAAAGAAATAGCTTGCATTTCTAAAATTTCTTGTTTACTACCATCTCTGCTTAATATATCTGTACAAACCATAAAACAAGAAGAAAACCGTCTGTCGTTAAAATAAAGATAAGCTAAACTATCTTTGTATGTACTATTTTCTCCTTCTTTGGCTATAATATCATACATACTTTTTTTAGCCACATCAGAATCAGCATAAATCAACGCTTGTTTTAAAACTTTTTTATCTAATTCAGTATCTGTATTATTTTGAGCATAAAAAGTAGCAACGGCTAAAAATGCACTTAATGTAATGTAAAAATTTCTCATAATTTATTTTTTGGGTGTTTTGCAAATTTATTGAAATTTATCTTAATAAAAGATTAAAGTTTTTTAGTCAATAAATGGTTTTAACTAGCCATAGCTAATGCCCAATTTATTAGGTAAAACTATAATGAAAAATCTTTATTTATTTTGTAGATTTAAAACAATAAAAAGAATTCATGCTTGATTTTTATAATTAAAAGCTACTCGACAGGTGTTTTTAAATATTCTAATAAAAATGAAACTTTATTATAAAAAAAAGCTTCTTATTTCTAAGAAGCTTTTACTTGGGTGGAAGATGGGGCTCGAACCCACGACCCTCGGTACCACAAACCGATGCTCTAACCAACTGAGCTACAACCACCATTTAAATTAAAGACTTAGCCATTCTTGCTAAGCGGATGCAAATATAATCTATTTGTAGTATTGTTCAAATAAAAAATGAAAAAATTTCTAATGAGTAATTTTAAATCAAAGCATCTAAACTATTAACAGCAACATAACGCTCTGTTGTAAAACCTTCTGCATAATCAACTCCAATTAATCTACCTAAATCCTTAGCTCTATAAGAAACACTTTCAAAAAAGTTTTTAGTAGCAATTGGTGAAGTTGGTTCTTTACTGTCTGGATTATAAAATTGAGATTCATAAGCCTTAATAGCTTCAACTTTTGTATCTATAAAACCAGTTACATCGACAACAAAATCAGGTTCAATATTCTTCCATTGTACATAATGATATACATGTATAGGTCTCCACGCTTCTTGATTTTCTCCATTTAATTCAGTTTCTATCTTACGTAAACCTGACAAAAAACATGCATCACTAACTAACTTGCTTCCTTTTCCGTGATCAATATGTCTATCATCAATGGCATTACAAAGCACAATTTTTGGTTTGTATTTTCTAATAATTTTTATAATTTCTAATTGATGAGATTTATCATTAACAAAAAAAGCATCACTAAAAGCAAGGTTTTCACGAACCTGTACACTTAATATTTTTGCTGCATTTGCAGACTCTTTATCTCTAATTTCAGCAGACCCTCTTGTCCCCAATTCTCCTCTAGTTAAATCTAGAATACCTACTTTTTTTCCTAAAGAAATTTCTTTTGCCAAGGTTGCTCCGCAACCTAATTCTACATCATCTGGATGTGCTCCTATAGCTAAAATATCTAATTTCATATTATTTTTAATAATTATACAAAGATACTAAAGTCTTTTTAACAAAATTTTAAATAACTTGATTAGTAACTGCCTGTATTTTAACATATTTTTGGAAATTATGAATTATTCTTTATAATTATTTACAAAAAAAATGAGAAAATTTTTACTTTCGGCTATTGGCATCGCAATTGTTATAATTGCTTTAATTATATCATATTTTATAGTTGAGAATAACATTAAACCAAAACCAAAAGTAGAAAAAGTTTCTAAAATGGTTTTTAGTGAAATTGTTAAAAATTCAACTATACCTATAACAATTCCTGCTAATGGAACATTAGTTGCTAAAAATAGATTAGAATTATATTCTGAAGTTCAAGGCATATTTCAAGGAAGTGCTAACGATTTTAAAGCAGGACAACCCTATAAAAAAGGACAAACTTTAATTAGCATCAATTCTAGTGAATATTACGCTTCGGTACAATCTGCAAAAAGTGATTTATACAATGCAATTACAGCTATAATGCCAGATTTAAGATTAGATTACCCTAGTGATTTTCCAAAATGGCAAACTTATTTATCAAATTTTGATTTAAATAAAAGTGTTAAACCTTTACCAGAGTCTTCTAATGAAAAAGTAAATTATTTTATTACTGGTAGAGGTATTATTACTGCTTATTACAATGTTAAAAATCTAGAGCAGCGATTATCTAAATATAGTATTTATGCACCTTTTAATGGTGTACTTACAGAAGCATTAGTTACTAAAGGAACATTAATTAGACCAAGTCAAAAACTAGGTGAATTTATTGACACTTCGGCTTATGAATTAGAACTATCTATTGGAAAAACATTTAGTGATTTATTACAGATAGGAGAAAATGTTCAACTACAAACACCTGAAGGTGATGCAAACTACACCGGAAAAGTTACGCGAATAAATGGAAAAATAGATCAAGCAACACAAACCATAAAAGTTTTTGTTGAAGTAAAAGGAAAATCGCTTAAAGAAGGAATGTTTCTTGAAGCTCATCTAGAAGCTAAAGAAGAACCTAATGCTATTAAAATTTCCAGAAAATTATTAATTGACGAATCTGAAATATTTATTATTAAAGACAGTATACTGGATATTATTAAGGTAAAACCAGTTTACTTTTCTCCAAAAGAAGTGGTAATAAAAGGGGTACCTGATGGTACAAAAATCTTATCCAAATCCATTCCAGGAGCTTATGCCGGAATGCTTGTAAAAAGTTACGAAGAACCGAAGAAACAAACTGCTAAATAATTATGAGAAAAGTATTAAGTTATTTCATAAAATATCATGTTGCAGTTAATGTAATTATTTTAGCCTTTGTAATTTTTGGATTAATGGGAATGTTTCAATTAAAATCATCCTTTTTTCCTCTTCAAGATGCAGAAATTATCTCAATTAATGTTTCTTATCCAGGAGCTGCTCCAGAAGAAATTGAAGAAGGAATTGTATTAAAAATTGAAGATAATTTAAAAGGGCTTATTGGTGTAGAACGAGTAACATCAACTTCTAGAGAAAATGGAGGTAGTATTACCGTAGAAATTGAAAGCAATCAAGACATCAATGACATGCTTGCTGAAGTTAAAAATGCTGTAGATAGGGTTTCTAATTTTCCTACAGGTATGGAGCCATTAGTAGTTGCAAAACAGGAAAGAATACGACAAACAATAGATTTTGCAATTAGTGGTGATAATATAGAATTAGCCTCCTTAAAGCAAATTGGCAGACAAATAGAAAATGATTTGCGAACCATGGAAGGTATTTCTCAAATAAACATTACTGGCTATCCTGATGAAGAAATTGAAATCGCTGTAAGAGAGACTGATTTATTAGCTTACAACTTAACCTTTACAGAGGTTGCCAATGCTGTGTCACGGGCAAATATTCTTACTACTGGAGGTAATATTAAAACGGACTCTGAAGACTATTTGATTAGAGCAAGTAATAAATCGTATTACGGTAATGAATTAAATAACCTAACTGTTAGAGCTAAAGAAGATGGAACTGTAGTTCGATTACATGAAGTAGCAACCGTCAGAGATCGATTCTCTGAAACTCCAAATGCTACTTATTTTAATGGAAATGCCGCTATTAATGTTGAAATAACAAATACAAACAGTGAAGACCTAATGTCAACGGCAAAACAGGTTAATGCTTATATTGAAGAATTTAATCAAAAACATACAGGAATAAAAATAGATGTAGTAAGTGATTCATCTATCCGACTAAAACAACGTACACAATTATTATTAGAAAATGGTGTAGTTGGTACTCTTTTAGTACTTTTCTTTTTATCTCTTTTCTTGAATACTAGAATGGCATTTTGGGTTGCTTTTGGACTTCCGATATCATTTTTAGGAATGTTTATTTTTGCTCCTCTTTTTAACGTTACCATTAACATATTATCTCTTTTTGGGATGATAATCGTTATTGGAATTTTAGTAGATGACGCTATTGTAATTTCAGAAAATATTTATCAACATTACGAACAAGGAAAATCAAGAGTACAAGCTGCTATAGATGGTACAATGGAAGTACTACCTGCTATTATCTCTGCCATTACTACAACAGTACTCGCTTTTTCAACTTTTCTATTTTTAGAAGGGCGAATTGGTATATTTTTTAGTGAGGTTGCAGTAATTGTTATGTTAACTTTAATAATTTCTCTAATTGAAGCAGTAATAATTTTGCCTGCTCACATTGCCCATTCAAAAGCTTTGATTAAAGTTTCTGAAGAAGAAGAAAATAAGAAAAAAGGAATAGCGAAAGTTTTTTTAAAACTAAGAAAACTTAATGAATATGGAGATCGTTTTATGAATTATTGTCGAGATAAACTTTATAGTCCAATACTTCGATTATTTTTAAAACAACGTTTTATTACTTTATCTGTTTTAGTAGCATTAATAATTTTAACTATAGGTTTTTATAAAGCTGGTATAGTAAGAAGTGCCTTTTTTCCCAATGTTGCTAGTGATCGGGTAAGTGTTGAGTTATTAATGCCTGAAGGTACAAATCCTAAATTAACAGATTCTGTTATTACAATGGTTGAAACTGCTGCTTGGAAAATAAATGAGGAATACACAAAAAAACAAACAGGAAATAAGCAAGTAGTAGAAAATATAATAAAACGCGTAGGACCTGGAAATAACAAAGCTAGTTTAAGTATAAATTTATTACCAGGAGAGGCTCGTGATTTTAGTTCTCAAGACATTACTAATTCTATTCGTGATGAAGTTGGAGAAGTATATGGCGTAGAACGTTTAATTTTTGGGTCAGGACGAAATTTTGGAGGTAGTCCCGTTTCAGTTTCTTTATTAGGTAATAATACAGAAGAATTAAAACGTGCCAAAGATGAGCTAAGATTGGTTTTTGAAAATAACCCTCTTTTAACAGACATTTCAGATTCAGATCCTGAAGGAATAAAAGAAATTAATATAGAATTAAAAGAATCAGCCTATGCTTTAGGTCTTAACTTAAGAGAAGTTATGAGTCAAGTTAGAGCTGGATTTTTTGGATTACAAGCTCAACGTTTTCAAAGAGGACAAGATGAGATACGTGTTTGGGTACGTTATGATCGGTCAAACCGAGAATCTATTAACAATCTTGATGAAATGCGTATTGTTACTCCATCAGGTCAACGAATTCCATTTAGAGAAATTGCAACCTACAACATAAAAAGAGGTGAAGAAAGCATTAGTCATTTAAATGGAAGAAGAGAAATTCAAGTTAATGCAGATTTAAAAGATCCTAAAGGAAGTCCTACAGAAATATTACAAGATATAAAAGATAATGTAATGCCTCAAATTAGTTCTAAATATCCTACTGTAAGTGCATCCTACGAAGGACAAAATAGAGAAGCTAACAAACTAACAAAATCAGCCAGAATAGTAGTGCCTGTAATTATTTTCTTAATTTACGTAGTAATTGCATTTACCTTTAGAAGTTATAGTCAACCATTATTACTTCTTTTTATGATACCTTTTAGCTCCATAGCTGTAGCTTTTGGACATTGGTTTCATGATTTTCCTATAAATTTTTTATCTGCCTTAGGCATCATAGCACTCATTGGTATTATGGTAAATGATGGGCTAGTTCTTATTGGTAAATTTAACTCTTTTTTAAAAGAAGGTATACCTTTTGATAAAGCTCTTTTTGAGGCAGGAAGGGTTAGATTTAGAGCTATATTTTTAACCTCATTAACCACAATAGCCGGTATTGCCCCTTTGCTACTTGAAAAAAGTAGACAAGCTCAGTTTTTAAAACCTATGGCAATTTCTATTGCTTACGGTATTGCAATCGCAACACTATTAACATTATTTATTTTACCCCTGTTACTGTCTATAACCAATAGTTTTAAAACAAATAGCAAATGGTTATTTACTGGAAAAAAAGTAAACAAAGAAGAAGTAGAACGTGCAATAAAAGAACAGAAAATAGATGAACATTAAAACAATATTTAACATATTATTCTTAATTTCTTTATCCGTTTCAGGTCAACAACTTCTAACAAAACAAGAAGCAATTTCTGTAGCACTTGAAAATAATTATGGAATAAAAATAGCCAAAAACAACTTAAAAATTGCGGAGAATAATAAAAATATCTTAAACTCTGGTTATTTACCGACTTTAGATGTAAATGCTGGTGCAACTTACAGTTTAGATGATACAGAAGCTACATATTCAGATGGTAGAGTAACTAATTTAACAGGAGCAGAAAGTGATCGATATAATACCTCTATAAGCCTTAACTACCTACTATTTGATGGCATGGGCAGATATTATGATTATAAAACTTTAAAAGAACAATATAACCTAACTGAATTACAAGCTAGACAAACTATAGAAAACACCATATTACAATTATTCTCTGTATATTATAATGTTGCTAAACTAACAGAAGATTATTCTCTTTTACAACAAAATCTTGCAATCTCTAAGGATAGATTACAACGTGTTCAATACCAATTTGAATATGGGCAAAATACAAAATTAGCTGTTTTAAATGCCGAAGTAGATGTTAATAATGATAGTATTAATTTATTAAACACAAAACAATTACTAATAAATGCTAAACGCGATTTATATGTTGTTTTAGGCAAAGAGGAAGCTCCAAATTTTACTGTAGATACCCTGGTAAATTTTAACCTAGCCCCCAGCAAGGAATCTTTATTTGAAAAAGTAAAAAACAATAATGTTGTTTTACAACAGGTAGAAAAAAATATATCAATAAATGAATTTCAGATAAAAGCGAATAAATCAGGCTATTTACCCACTATTGGATTAAGTGGCTCTTATGGATGGAATAAAAATAATAATAATGAAGCCTCATTTTTAGCAACATCTATAAATAATGGTTTATCCGCAGGAATAAGTCTCTCTTGGAATATTTTTGATGGCGGAAGTACCAAAACATTGGTAAATAATGCTAAAATAAACCTTGAAAATCAGGAATTAATAAAGGAAGAAACTATTCTAGATATTACAAGAACCTTCAATAATGCTTACGACGATTATGTAAACAAATTATTTATTTTACAAACACAAGAAAAAAACGTACAAACCAATACAAACAACTTTAACAGAACCGAAGAACAGTTTAAACTGGGACAAGTAACCTCAATAGAGTTTAGACAAGCTCAATTAAACTTAATTAATGCTATAAACGCTAAAAACTCTGCAAAATACGATGCAAAAATGGCTGAATTATTAGTTTTACAATTAAGTGGAGATTTATTAAATATTGATTATTAATATGCTTGAATACTTTTTTCAATGTCCATACTGTTGGGAAGAAATATCTATGTTATTAGATACTTCTATACTTAACACTACATACATTGAAGATTGTGAAGTTTGTTGTAGCCCAATTGAATTAAATGTGAGTTTTGATAATAATCAAAACTTAGAAAGTTTTTCTGCCATTAGCCTTGAACAATAAAAATATAAGTAAGACTAATCTATTATAGAAAATAGTATAATTATATTTTATTTATCTAATAATTCTAATACCACCAAATAAGCAAAATGGTCAGATGCTATTGTATTCTTTATAACTTTAGTTTCTAAAACCCGCCATCTATTTTTAGGATAAAACAACACATAATCAATTTTGACAGTAGGCTTATCTGAGGGGTAAGTTAAGTCATAATTATCCTTATCATAAGCTGTAGTCCAAATTTCTTCAAGAATATTGATGGGAGTACTATTAGGTTCAGCATTAAAATCTCCAGCTAAAATTGTAGGGTATTTGTTTTTAGAAAAAACTTCATTTATCTTTTTTACTTGAGCCACTCTATCTTTATCATTAGTTAAATGATCTAAATGTGTACCCACAAACGAAATGGTATCTTTAGATTTTAGCACTGTTGTAATTTCCAATGCTGCTCTAGGCTCGTGATCGTCATAATATGGCAAAGCTACCCTTCTTGAATTTAAAAATGAAGTTTTAGATAAAATACCTTCTCCGTATTCTCCTCCATCATAATTCATAGCTTTACCAAAAAGAGGACTTAACTTGGTACGCCAACCCAATTCTGTAACCAAATCATATTTTTTTGCCCTATTGGTTTTAAAATCAACTTCCTGTAACGCTACATAATCAGGATTCGCATCCTTTATAACATTAGCAATCAAATCTAAATTAAAATCACCTTTGGTGGTTGCACCATGTAGTATATTAAATGTCAATACACGCACTATTTTTGTACTATCTACTTGAGTTTGCGACCAAGATGTATTAGTTAAAACTAATACAATAATTATTAATTTAAAATTCAGTTTCATCTTCAATTTTTGTTAGTTATTGTAAATATTAAATTTTAAGAGCATTCTCTATATCTGCAATAATATCCTTTACATCTTCAATACCCACAGAAAAACGCAATAAATTATCTGAAACTCCCATTTCTTTTCGTTGTTCTGGTGTTAATAAACCATGAGATGTTAAAGATGGCATTAATATGGTAGACTCCACCCCTGCTAAACTCATACTAGGTTTTATTAATTTAAGATTCTTTTGAAATTCAGAAGCATTGAATTCTGATTTTAACTCAAAAGACAACATCCCTCCAAAACCATGCATTTGTTTTTTTGCTATATGGTGAGTTGGGTGAGACTGTAACCCTGGATAATATACTTTTTCTACAGCATTATTATTTTCTAACCATTCTGCTATAGTTTGAGCATTTAAGTTATGTCTTTCTACGCGTATTCCCAGAGTTTTAATACTACGTTCTAATAAATAGGCTATAAAATCGCTTAAATGCCCACCTAAATTTTTAGCTTTATTCCATATAATATCAATATTATGTTGAGAAGAAGCTACAGCCCCAGCAGAAATATCACTATGGCCTCCTAAATATTTAGTAGCTGAATGAATACAAATATCAATACCTAAATCTAAAGGAGTCTGATTTATAGGGGAAGCAAAAGTATTATCTATTATAGATAAAATATTGCTTCTTTTAGCCACTTCAGAAATAGCTTTTATGTCTGTAATACTCAATAAAGGGTTTGAAGGTGTTTCTAAATATAAAAGTTTGGTATTTGCTTTTATTTTTTCTTCAAAATGGATAGGTTCAATTCCTTCAGTAAAAGAGTATTCAATACCCATTTTATCAAATTCTTCTACAATCAGATTAAATGTTCCTCCATAAATCTCGTTTTGTAAAACAACATGATCTCCATGCTTTAAAAAAGCAAATAACGTAGTACTGATTACGGCCATACCTGAACCAAAAAGCAATCCTGCTTCTGCATTTTCTAAGGCGGCCACCTTTTGAGCTACTGCTTGTTGATTTGGAGTGTTAAAGTATCTAGGATATCGTTTTGAATCCACATCCATATAAGGATAAGAAGTAGTCATGTAAATGGGCGAAATTGCACCACCAAATTGAGTATCTTTCACCTCTCCAGTATGTGTACAAATAGTATTTAAACCATGTTTTTTAGTTGTCATTTTTATAAATTAAAAGTAGGGTAATTTACAAAAACTTAATATAAAAATACTAGTAGACACTAAAAAATAGATATGAAACTTAGATAAAATTATTACCGTTTACTCAGTAAAGAAATACTACTTTTAAATTAAATAACTTTAAGAAAAAGTAAAACTAGTATTAACCTTTAATCCAATTTACAATGGCTTCATCTGTTGGTAATGTTTTTGACAAATATACATTTACCACATGACCATTTTCATCAATTAAATATTTTTGAAAGTTCCATTTTACTTCTGAATCTTTAAATCCATTTTTCCTCTTTTGAGTTAAAAATTGATATAAAGGATGCATGTCTTCCCCTTTTACAGAAATTTTAGCCATCATAGGAAATGTTACCCCATAATTTTCTTGACAAAACGAAGCAATTTCACTATTTGTACCAGGCTCTTGTTGATTAAAATTATTTGCAGGAAAACCTACTATAGTAAAGTTATCATTCTTATAGGTATCATATAACTTTTGTAAATCTTCATACTGAGGTGTAAAACCACATTTGGAAGCTGTATTTACCACCAATATTTTTTTTCCTTTTAAAGAAGAAAAGTCAAAATCTTCACCAGTTAAAGTTTTAACATTAAATTGATAGATATTTTCCATAGTTTCTTGATTTTGAACTAATGCGGTTTCATTTTTTACAGAATCTTTTTCTGTATTAATTTTATTGGTATTATTCTTAGTCTCTTTACAACTTATCAACATTAAAGCTGACGCCATAACGATTATAATTTTTTTCATTATTTTATTTTTTTAGTTTTTTTATAATATTTCTTGAACTTTAAATACCCCAAAACACTAATAATAGCTGATACAATCAACCATCCCCAAATTTCATTAGGTATTGGAACGGCATCTCCTACTGCATAAGAGTGTAAACCTGATAATAAGTGATTTACACCTAGAAAAGTCATTAATATACTCGCATAAGCAAAAACAGAAATCATATTAAAAGCAAAACGACTTCTTAATCCTGGCACTAAACGCATGTGCAAAACAAATGCATACACCATAATACTCACTAATGCCCAAGTTTCTTTAGGGTCCCAGCCCCAATAACGCCCCCAACTTTCATTAGCCCACATACCACCTAAAAAGTTGCCTATAGTTAACATAACCAATCCAATGGTTAAGGCCATTTCATTAATTATAGTTACTTCTTTTATAGCTAAATCGAGTTTATGTTTGTTTTTAGTTGTTGTTACAGCAAATAAAACAAGTGATAATAAACCTAATACCATACCTATTGTCAATGGCCCGTAACTTCCTACAATAATAGCCACATGAATCATTAACCAATATGAATCTAATACTGGCACTAATGTTCCTATTGAAGGATCTAGCCAATTCCAATGGGCAATCATCAAAATCATAGAAACTACAAAAGTGGTTGCAGCTACCGTTAATGACGATTTTTTTCCAAAAAGCAAACCGAAAAGCATTGTTGCCCATGCCACATAAATCATTGCTTCGTACCCATTACTCCATGGTGCATGACCAGAAATATACCAACGAATACCTAACCCTATAGTATGAAAAATAAATAATGCAATAATTATAAATACCCCTGCTTGCACAAACCTAACGATAAGTTTAGAATTATTAAAAATTTGCACTATTACAACCACAAATAAGAATAAGGCGGCCAGCATATAATACATAAACAAACTTCTAAAAATATCGTATTTATTATACAGTAGTTCTAATTCAACTTTTCTATCAGAAGGCATAACCGCACCTCCAAATTTATGCTGATAACGGTGCATGCTTTCTAAAAACTCATCAGCTTTTGAATAATCGTTTTTTTCAGCAGCCAATTTTAATCCGTTGGCATACAATGGTATTACATTAGCAACATACAGTGAATCTGTACCTTTAAACCCTGCCAATTTGTGTTCTACGTAAGAGAACCATTTATTATTTGGATCTCCTTGCAACGGAAAAAACTTAAAAATACTTCCATTTATAACTGCTTGGTATAATAATGTAACTCTCCCATCAATATTTAATATACTTTCTTCAAATTTATTTTTAATCTTCTTTTTATACGCTTTTTCTACTTCTACACTTAGTTTATATTCTCCTCTTGTGGTAAAAAAATCTGACAGTCGAGCATATTTCTGATCTTCAGGTATTCCTATTATTTCTCTCACCCTAGTATTTGCTGGTTTAATATAAATAAATGGAACTGACATCCAAATTCTAGGATTAGTAACCATAGATATGGCTATTTGATTAGCATCTAAACCATTATAAGTGTCTTTTTTACTTACTTTTCTAATCAATTCAGAAGTAAATGTATTTACAGGTTTCATCCTCCCATTAGCATCTTGAATAATTAAACTTCCAAATTTTTCAGCATGCTCCTTAGATGCTTTTTGAGCAGTTAAAATAGAATCTATTTTTTCTTTTGTTAAAATGTGGCTACTATGATTGTCTTGAGCAAAAGATACTGCTCCAAAAAACAACAAGAATAGAGACAATGTTGCTTTTTTCTCTTTCACTTTATTTAAAGCCTTTCGTAAAGCTCCAAATCGAGAAGTTTTAGAAAACAATATCATAATAAGACCAAAATACAATAAAGAATACCCAAAATAAGTAACCCAAGTACCAACTGCATCATGATTTACGGATAAATGTGTTTCTTCAAATTCATCAGTAATTCTATAACTACTTTGAAAAAACTTAAACCCCCTATGGATTAATATATGATTCATATATATTCTAAAATCGAAATTATTGCCATTATCTAAAACGGTAACTTCACTAGCATAAGATTTAGGACTTTCAGAGCCAGGATACCTATCTAACTGAAAATCATTTAGTTTTATAAAAAACGGCAATTTTAATTGTCTTGCTCCATAGGAAATTCTAAAATTTAATCCATCCATTGAAAACATTTCTGGTGGAGTTGCAGCAAATTGATATCCGTATAAATCAACTATCTTTTTTTCATTTTCAGTTACAATCTCTACAGTTAATTTATCTGCAGGATGTTCATCTTTATCTCCTGAAGTCTCAATTAAATTACCTTTTAAGTTTGCCTCTGGTACTACAAACTGCAAGTTACCAATATTATGCAATGCTCTTAAGTTAAATGTTTGAACAGAGTCTTTAACAATAGTACCTCTAGCTTGTGTAGCCATAACCATATAATCTCCGGCAAAAGGAGATTGTATTTTTAAGGTATCGTTTTCTGTAAAAATATTAATAGCACCCTCAGTTTTGTTTTCGTAAGAAACTAAAGCATTATGAATGTTTGCAACTTCACCTTTTTTTATATAATGATCATGTCTTCCTCCTCCACCAGATTCTACAAAATGTAAAAAGTCGGTCCCTGAAGGGTCTTCTTCAAATTTTTCAAAAGCATTAGGTATATAATTTATGTAATTTACCGTAACAGGCTTATCTTTAAAGTCTGCATTAAATGAAAAGTCATTGCCTCCTCTTAAAAAATTAAAGAATTTTGAAACTAAAGGAATAAAACGCTTTTCATCACCTATTTCAGGAGCAAAAAAATATCTTTTATTAATTTCTCTAGCCACTTTTCCATCATCAACATGAACATTAATGGTAGTTTTTTCTGAGAGCATTAAGTTAGTAGTTTCTCCCTCTTTAATCGGCATTATGGCTTCATAACTAATATATCTAGTAATCCCTGCTCCAATGATTATAAAGATAAAAGCAAGGTGAAAAATCAAAACAGAAAATTTCTCTTTACGCAATAATCTATATCTAAAAATATTACCTATAAAGTTACCCACAAAAATCAGCATAATTAGCTCAAACCACCACGTATTATAAACTAATGCTTTAGAAGCTTGTGTTCCATAGTCATTTTCAATAAAAGTTGCTATTCCATTAGCAGCTCCAAAAACAATAAATAAAATAGCAGTAAGGCGGGTTGAGAAGAGAATATTATAAAATTTTTTCATACAAAAGGGATGTTCTAATAAACTCTGGCGAAGATACTCAAAATTCATTTAATAATTTTTGGTTTTAACATATATTCATGGCCCTTTAACAGAACTGATTTACACTTTTAATCATTAGCAAAAAATATAAACCAGTTCAATATTCTTACAAAATGTTAATAAGAATCAATGTAGAATTAACAACTAAGGATATGATTAATAGGTTAAAGGCTATTTCCTTTTTAAAACTTGCTATTAATGAAGTATTGTACAGCATAGATACCATAACACAAACTGATAATTCAACTATACTTAACACATCATTATCTTGAGACACAATCACCATTGCGGCTATAGAACCTAGACAACTTTGAAAGATAATAGTTAAAGCTATATACATTAAAAAATGCTTCTTATAATCAGCTAATAAATCAGCATAAAAACTCATAATTTATCATTTTAAATTAGACGATAAAGTTCTATGCCCTATCTTTGTTATTTTATGATTCTAATCATAAGGTTATGATACCCGAAAATATTTTATCAAAGTACAATCCTACTTTAAAAACATATAAAGTTGGGCAACTAATTTTTGAAGAAGGTACTAATGCAAAATTTTTCTATCAGATAAAAAAAGGTAAAGTAAAAGTCTTTAACTTATCAGAAGATGGTAAGGAAGTTTTACATGCTTATTTTAAAGATGGCGATAGTTTTGGTGCACCTGCACTTATAGCTAATTTTAAACGTCCAGCTCGTGCTGAAACTATAGAAAAATCGTCAATCTACACTTTATCAAGAGAACTGTTTATGCAAATTTTAGCTAAAAACAGTGACATACATTTAGAATTAACTGCAAAAATTTGCCAAAGACTACATTTCAAATCTTTATTAATAAAAGAAGTATCATTATATCCACCTGAACATAGAATTATTACATTATTAAATCATTTAAAAGAAAAATCTAATTACCAAAAAAAATATGAGGTACAATTGACACGACAAGAGATTTCTAATCTTACAGGACTACGAGTAGAAACTGTTATAAAAGCAGTAAAAAAGTTAGAAAAACGAAACTTATTAACCCTAACTAATCGCAAAATATATATTTAATTTTATAATGATTTCAGCAATACTATTAGGCACAGGAAATGTAGCAAACCATTTAATTGATACATTTTTACAGTCAAAAGATGTAGATTTGGTGCAAGTTTATGGAAGAAATAGTGCCAATTTAAAACTAATTAGAGATAAAGTTTGTACTACTTCAGAGATAAATCAATTAAAAAATGCTGATGTTTATATTATAGCTATTTCTGATGATGCTATTCAAGAATTTTCATCTCAAATTACTATAAAAAACAAATTAATTGTTCATACCTCTGGTAGTGTTTCTATGGATGCTCTTTCTTTTCATAAAAATAGAGGAGTCTTTTACCCTTTACAAACGTTTACAAAAAATAAACCTGTAAATTTTAAAGAAATACCAATTTGTTTAGAAACAAACAGAAGTGAAAATTATAAATTATTAGAACAACTTGCTAAATCCATTTCAAATCATGTATATAATATAGATTCTAATCAAAGAAAATATATTCATCTAGCGGCCGTTTTCACTAATAATTTTGTAAATTATATGTATAAAATTGGTAATGATATTTGCACTGAAAATAACATCCCCTTTAAAATCTTGTATCCGTTGATTTTAGAAACTGCTAAAAAAATTAAAAACAACAATCCTGCTAACATTCAGACAGGACCTGCAGTACGTAATGATACTAAAACAATTGAAAAACAAATTAATCTATTGAACAACCAACAACAACAAATATATAAACAATTAACCCAAGCTATAAAAAACACTTATGGAAAAAAGTTATAAAGAATTAATGCCTCAAATAACTACATTTATTTTTGATGTAGATGGCGTTTTAACTGATGCAACAATTTCAGTTTTAACAAATGGAGAACTTATTAGAACAATGAATATGAAAGATGGTTATGCCTTAAAAACAGCCATTAATACTGGTTATAATGTATGTATTATTTCAGGAGGAACCAACGAAGGAGTTAGATCTCGTTTAGAGGGTTTGGGTATAAAAGATATTTTTTTAGGAGTACATAACAAAGTCGATCAATTAAAAAAGTATTTAGATGCTCACAATATTAAATTAGAAAATGTATTATATATGGGTGATGATATACCCGATTATTCTGTTATGAAAATAATAGGTTTACCAACTTGCCCTAAAGATGCTGTTCCTGAAATTCAGAATATTTCACTGTATGTTTCTCAAAAAAAAGGAGGAAATGGCTGTGTTAGAGATGTTATAGAACAAGTAATGAAAGTGCAAGATAGGTGGAAAGTTTAAAACTCTTTAGTAATATGTCCAAATCACTTTTTACTTTTAATTACTAAAAGATAAGAATGAAAATATTGAACTAAAACAATGACCACAGAAGAAAAACTTTTAAAGATACCCATTTTAGGTTGGCTAGTCAAACTTTTAAAAAAAATAAAAGTTCCTGGTCTTGAGGGCATGTCTTTATACAACGTTTTAGAAATGTATGTTTTAGGAATTGTTAAAGGAGCCTTAACATCAAGGGCTGGTGGTATTGCTTTTAGTTTTTTTATGGCTTTGTTTCCATTTGCTCTTTTTATATTAACCCTAATTCCATTTATCACCATTGAAGGCTTTCAAGATGGGTTTATGGATTTTATCCATCAAGCATTACCTCCACAAACTTATGATGCAGTAGACTCTGTTCTAAATGATATTATCAATAATAAATACAGTGGTTTATTGTCTTTTGGTTTTGTATTTTCGATAGTTTTAATGACTAATGGGGTTAATGCCCTATTTGGCGGTTTCGAATACAGCTATCATAAAATGCAACCCCGTTCGATGATACGACAGTTTTTGGTTTCAATGGCCATTTCAATTATCTTGGCATTATTATTGCTATTAACAGTCGCAGTAATTATCTACTTTGAAGTTGCTATTAGTAACTTTAAAGAAAAAGGCTATGTTTCTGATGATTTATTTTGGATTGATATAGGTAAATATGTTATTGTACTAGCCATGATATTGATAACGGTTGCATTGTTTTATTTTTTCGGCACAAAAGAAGGTAGAAAAATTTCGTTTTTTTCACCAGGAGCTATACTTACCACCTTATTATTAATACTAAACTTCAAACTTTTTGGCATTTATGTAAGAAAATTTGCACAATATAATGAGCTTTATGGAGCCGTTGGAACTTTATTAGTGTTAATGTTATTTATTTGGTTAAATTCCATAATACTATTATTAGGATTTGAATTAAATGCCGCGATTATTGGATTAAAAAGAAATATAACAACAAAAAATAGGAAGGAATAATAAAATGAGGAAGATTGCTTACATAGTATTTTTAATGTTGACTTGTACTTTATCTGCAAATTCACAAAATAATAAGTCAATTGATTTAAATTGGCAAAGTGATTTTGAAAAAGCAAAAAAACTAGCTACATCAGAAGGCAAACACATCCTTGTGTATTTTACTGGATATGATCGGACAGATTCTTGTCAAATGCTAAATGAAGATTTTTTCTATACTGAAAAATTTCAAAAAATAGCACAACGTTATTTAATTTTAGTTCGAGTAAATGCACATGCAAGACCAGACGCTTTAACTGATGAACAAAAAAAGAAAAATCATGCTCTCAGTAAACAATTTAATCAAAAAGTACACCCTACGGTCGTTTTAACGGATGCTAATGGCAAAATGATAGAAAAAATAGAGAGCTATAATTACTTGCGAGATACTAGTAAACATTATGCTTTATTAAAGAAAATTATGAAGTAGTAAGCCATAAAGTGGATTTATTACAATATATATATTCATTTCTGATTCTTTTATAACAAAACTAAAAAGAAACAAAACCAGTAAAGTTAGCTTTTTACAATTTTAAAAATCTCAAGCAAAAAAACTATTGTATAAAAAAACCGTTCTAATTTCTTAGAACGGTTTTTTAATTATAGAACATTAATGGTTACTTTTTCTTAGCATCCATTTTGTCTTTTAAATCAGCTAACGCAGAAATGTCTCCCAATGTAGCTTTTTCTACATTATCTTCCATTTTTTTCTTTGTTGCTCTTACTGTTTTCTCTTCTTGTTCTCTAAAGATAGAAGTATGAGAAACAACTAATCTTCTATACTCTTTGTTAAATTCTAAAACTTTAAATTCAACTTTGTCTCCTTTAACAATCTTAGAACCATCTTCTTTTTCCATGTGACGTTGAGGAACAAATGCTTCTACATCATCATCTCCAAAAGAAACTAAAGCACCTTTATCAGTAACAGAAGTAACTTCACCTGTATGAACAGAATCAATTGAGAATTTTTCTTCATAAGCATCCCAAGGATTCTCAGTTGTTTGCTTATGACCTAAGTTCAATTTACGTCCTTCTACATCTAATTCTAATACTTCAACTTCTAATTTATCACCAACTTTAACAAAGTCAGATGGATGTTTTACTTTAGTTGTCCAAGATAAGTCTGAGATATATACTAAACCATCAATTCCTTCCTCTAACTCTACAAATACACCAAAATTAGTATAATTTCTAACTGTACCTACATGTTTAGAACCTACAGGATATTTAGTGGTTACATCTGTCCAAGGATCAGGATGTAATTGCTTCATACCTAAAGACATTTTACGTTCTTCTCTATCTAGAGTTAAGATCACTGCCTCAACTTCATCACCAACATTTACAAAATCTTGTGCAGAACGTAAATGAGTTGACCATGACATTTCAGATACGTGAATTAAACCTTCAACACCCTGACTAACTTCGATAAACGCACCATAATCAGCAATAATAGCAACTTTACCTTTTACTTTATCACCAACTTTAAGATTCTCATCTAGAGCTTCCCAAGGATGTTTTTGTAATTGTTTTAAACCTAATTGAATTCTAGATTTATTATCGTCAAAATCAAGAATTACCACATTAATTTTCTCATCTAATTCTAACACTTCACTTGGATGATTAATTCTACTCCAAGATAAGTCAGTAATATGAACTAATCCATCAACACCACCTAAATCAACAAATACACCATAAGAAGTTATGTTTTTAACAATACCTTCTAATACTTGTCCTTTTTCTAATTGGCCGATGATTTCTTTTTTCTGTTCTGCTAAATCAGCTTCAATCAATGCTTTATGAGAAACTACAACGTTTTTAAATTCGTGATTTACTTTAACCACTTTAAATTCCATAGTTTTCTCAACATATTGATCATAATCTCTAATTGGTTTCACGTCAATTTGAGAACCTGGTAAGAATGCTTCAATTCCGAAAACATCTACAATCATACCACCTTTAGTTCTACATTTAATAAAACCATTAACAACTTCTTGAGTTTCGTGAGCTTTATTAACACGTTCCCAAGCTTTGATTACTCTAGCTTTTTTATGAGACAATACCAATTGACCAGTACTATCTTCACGCTTATCAACCAATACTTCAACAGTATCACCTACTGCTAAATTTGGATTATATCTAAACTCGTTTAATGAAATTACACCTTCTGATTTTGAGTTGATATCAATAATAGCTTCTCTATCAGTTAATCTAATAACTTCACCATCTATAACTTGACGCTCCTCAACAAACCCTACAGTTCCTTTAAGTGCTTTATCAAATTCTTCTAATTTAGATTCGTCAACAGCTTCAATACCTTCTTCGTATTTATGCCAATCGAAATTATCTAAAAATTCTTGAGTATTTTGTGGAGCAGGAGCTTCTTCTTTTACTTCTTTAGTTTCTGCTACAACTTCTTTATCTTCTTCTTTTGGAGTTTCTTTCTCCACTTCTTCAGCAACCTCTTTCTCCTCTTTTATAGGAGCTTCTTTAGCCACCTTTTCTTCTTCTGCATACACAGCTTGTGCACCAAACTCTTCAACTAAAATAGTATAAAAAATAGCTCTATACTTATTTCTGTTTGAAGAACCTATAGTTTCAATAGCTTTTTGAATAGCTTCATCTAACTTAGGCGAATCTTCTAATCCTAATTTTTTAATTAAAAAATTCTTTTTTACGGTTTCTAACTCTGCTGAGTCAGAACTTGATACTTTTTCAGCATCTGCTTTGTAAATTGATGGGCCTAACCCTTTGGTTACACTTGCTAATAAATTAGTATCTAATTTTAATCCTAATTTTTTAACTTCTTCTGTGTATTGATCAATTTTTTCTTGTAGTTTAGACATATGGTCTAATTAAATTTGTATTTTATTGACAACCAGATTTTTAACGATATCGCAATAAAAGATGTTAATTTATTTGTTTTTTTTCAATTCCTTTCTAAATCTGTACTCGTAAAAAGGAGTGCAAAAGTATTAATTTTTTCTTAATCTAACAATAAGATTATCAAATAAATCCACTCAAAATCAACTTTTAAAATAAAGAAACTCTAATTTTTAAATTTTAACGTTAATTTAATTACCAACTGTCCTTATTTATTAATAAAAAATAAGACAATATCAAATTAATTTTTTTACATCTTTTTTATTTGCAACAAATTCTACTATCTTAAAGAGTTTTCTTTTAATTGTTTTGAATTTATCATAATATAAATCCATTAATCTTTCTAACTTTAAATGACTTTCTAAATAATTAAGATTATGTTCTAAACTTACCGAAGATTTTAAATCACCAATAACATTATCATGTTCTTGTATCATTAAACCTAATTTATTAATAGCATTTTTTTCTTCTTTAATTTCATTAATCACATCGGTTACATTCTCTTTTAGACCAGTGTCTAAAAAGTCAATATAATTAAGACCCAATAAGTGTTCTAAGAACTGCATTTCATCTTTAACAAAACCTATTTCTGACAACCAAAATTTGTTATCATTATGCAGTTCTTTAGCATTTTTTTTCTTACCGTACCATTGTTTTTTTATTTTAGTTTTCATATCTTTAAAATAGATTTAAGTGATTATATTTATGCATTTTCAAAAAATGCCAATACTAATATTAACTTTATCTAGGCAACTTCTCTAATCAACAATTTACCATGTGTAAAGGTTGAAGGCAAAAGTTACCTCTTACCTCCTACCCTTAAAAAAATCAACTAATCTCAACAACCTTTTTTGAAGTTACTTTTTTCTCTTCCTTTTTTAACATTTTCATAGTTAAAACTCCATTTTTAAAATGGGCTATTATGTTCTTGTCAAGATTAATGTTTTCAGGAAGTCTTAAAGATCTTTTAAAAGAATCATAGCTAAATTCTTTACACAAATAATTCTCTTCCTCTTTTTCTGTTTTTTTAGCAGCCGAAATATGAAGTTCATTATTATCTATTGCAATTTCAAAATCTTCTTTTAAAAATCCAGGAGCAGCTAATTCGATAACAAAGTCTTTATCATTTTCTTTTACATTTATTGCGGGCATTAGACTATTTTTTACAAAAAAATTGTCATTGAACATATTGTCAGTAGATAAAATAGTATCAAATACTGAAGTACTTAAAGGGAAACGTTCGTTAAATTTAATAAGTGACATCATTTTAAAATTTAGAATTAATAGCAGTTTTTTTATTGTTTTAAAAATAAATGTAACTATAAACAAATGCAATGATTTAGGTCAGTTTACGACCTTATTTTTATGACTCCATAAAGCAATGCACTGACTTAAATCATTTTATAACAAATAGTTAAAAAATACATTTACTTTTAATTAATCTAAAATTTATAATCATGAAAAAGTTATTTATAATAGTGTTTAGCATTACATTTAGTATAACTGGTTTTTCACAAATTATTGAAAATGTAGATGAAGTAGTTCCTTTCCATGAAGGATTAGCAGCAATTAAAAAAAATAACCAATGGGCATTTATTAACAGCAATGGAGAAAAGGTAATTGACTATAGAGATGATATTGTTAAAAGTAGAGGAAAGAACAATATAAAATATCCTTATTTTAAAGAAGGTAGATGCTTAATTAGAAAAACTATAGATGGTATTGATTTTTATGGCTTTATTGATAATACTGGTAATGAAGTAATTTCTCCAAAATATTTAAAAGCTTCTAATTTTAAAAATGGATATGCAATAATTGTTAATTTCGATGAATACAAAGTGGGTAAAAATCCTATTTTGGGTAAAGAGATCGTGAACAAAATTTTAGAAGAATATATTATTGACACTTCTGGAAAAATAATAAAGTATCTTTATAATCCACGTAAGTGTAGTCTTTCTCAATTAAATGATAAAAATGCCCCTTGCTTTGATTCAAAATTTATTGGAAATAAGATGGTGGCCGTTAAAAATAAAAATGGAACTTTTGATATACATAAATTTGAATAACTACTTGTAATAATTTATATCTACTTATAACTTAAACTAGCAATTAGTTATTTTGATGTTAGATTTATCTCTGGCAAGTTAATTATTTCTAAAGTTGTAGATGCTAACATTACTTTACCATTGGTATTTTTAATTTCAGAATTAATTTTTTCGTTCAATAAATTTTTAGTGCATCTTCTCTTTTTATAATCTACTATGTAGCGTAAATTTAATTGAATCCAGTTATCGGTTAATGTAATGGCCAATGTTGGATTTACTTGAGCATCTTCTATATAATATTTATTAACTACTTCTTTCCAAGTAGCTTTTGATAACTTGGTATATTCTGAAAGTGTTTCAATAGCAATTCTAGTAATAATAGATTTTACCATTTCAATATCAGAGCCATACTTAATAGGTAAATTAAATTCATCCCAAATAAATGGAAAGTCTTTAGAATAATTATAGATAGGTCCTTTAAACACAAAAGCATTACTTATCTTAACAATTCTTCCTGTATAATTATCACTACCCACCCACTCTCCTATTTCCATCATAGTAGTGTAAACACTATCTATATCAATAACATCTCCTTTTATTTTATGAAGTTCAATTCGGTCGCCAGGTTTATAAACTTTGATAAGAAAAATATAAATTGAACCAGCAATACTTAAAAATAATTCTTGTAAAGCAAATGCAATACCTGCAGAAAATAAACCAATAGCTAGAGTAAAATCTTTAATACTACCAGTAAAATATGCAATAGAAAGCACAATCAAAAACACATAACCAATAATTTCAATAGCTTTTTGCGATTTATATCGAGCATCACTATCTAAAATTTTTCTTCGTAATAGTCGCCTTATCAATTGAATCATAATTACAACAAACAATACCCATACAACATATTTAAAAAAAATGTAATATGATGGATTAGCTTCAATCCAATTTTTTATTGCTTCAAGAGTAAACATTTAGTATAAATTAATCATTATTAATCAATCTCTTGACCGCTTAATAACAAGGTTTCAGTTTGTAATTAACTTCTCTTTTATAAAAATTAAAAGTATTAATTATTAAGAATTAGCAATAACACCATGCATAAACTTATAAATATCAATTTTTAAGTTTTTATATTCTTGCAAATAATTAAAAATATTTTCAGCTAATTGATTGTATTCATTGAGATAAAAAGCGTCACAACTTAAATCATTACACTCTAATTTTCCTTCTAATTGATTATTATGATTACGTATTTCTTTGATAAGTTTTGGTTGTTCATTTTCAAACTCATCAAGTTTCTTAGTAAACGATTGAATGTTTTCAAATAAATTAGGAATACTATTCATATATGGATAATATTTAACCAAACGTTTTAAAAAAGGCAATTCAAAAATTACAAACTCAAGTTCCGATGTCCACTGTTCAGTGTTATAATGTAATTCATCAACACTTTTGTCATTACTAAAAGCTTTATATTTTACTTGTTTTATCATTTCAACACTTTATAAATTATCAATAACTTTTTTTAACTTTTCTCTAATCTCAATAGCAATTGGAGCCAAAGCCTTATTCATTACTGCCTGCATTGAAGCTACAGGATCTACAGCTGAAACCTCAACAACACCTTGCTTTTGCTCTTGAACTATAACATTACAAGGCAACATTGTTCCTATTTTATCTTCTGCTTTTAGTGCTTTATATGCATATTCTGGATGACAAGCACCTAAAATTTTATAGTTATAGAAATCTACATCAAGCTTTTTCTTTAATGTGGCTGCAATATCTATTTCTGTAAGTACCCCAAAACCTTCTGTTTTAAGATTTTGAATAACTT
This sequence comes from Aureibaculum marinum, assembly GCF_003813905.1. Lineage (GTDB taxonomy): Bacteria > Bacteroidota > Bacteroidia > Flavobacteriales > Flavobacteriaceae > Aureibaculum > Aureibaculum marinum. Next base: position 318,021 of record NZ_RPFJ01000006.1, on the reverse strand, counting down.
TTTCTATAGCTTGTTCAAAGGTTTTGTTATTTATAATTTTATTAAAATAGTAATCCATAATATTTTTATTTTGATAGTTAAATTAATAAATTTCAGCATTTTATTAAAATAAAAACAGGAAAGCATAGTGATGCTTTCCTGTTCTCTGTATTAGAGTTTTATTGCTATTTTAACTTTAATTATAGGTATATCAATTCTTGTTATTTTAACAACACATATCAAAGTAAAATTCACTTCTTAAAACTCTTTTTTTCTATTTCAATATTACAATAAAAAAGTACAAAGTTGAAATATGCATACATTTAAAGGAAAAGAACAGGAAGTTGTCACTTCCTGTTCTTACCGATTTAAAAACTTTTTTTAAACCATTTCTTAACTCATAAATTGCTTTTAAACAATTCACAAACCATATTAGCTTAAAAAGAACTCTTAAATCTTTCTATTCATAGCAACTATTTAAAATGAAACAAGACACAGAAACTAACCACTTTAAAAATTTAAGTTTGTTAATTTTATTCTATATCCATCTCATAGATTTATTTCAAGGAACTTATCTTTCTTATTATTATCAAATGTAACTACATGATTTATAAATTAAAATGACCTACATCAGTTTTAGCATTTAATATTATCCTTTTTTTAGTAATGCTTATAGAATAAATATAATACCTCTTATTTTCTAATTATTTAAAACTGATAAAAGTCATTTTTTCTAGGTTAATTAATTATAATTTTGTAGTCGTATTTAGAATTATTATTACAATAATAATATGCTCATTTTTATAGGTAAATGATTGTCTTAACAAACAGAATAACACTATATTTATATGAATTATACTGACAGCTACTATGCCTTAAAAAATATTTTTTCACCTCCTTTCATTAACAAATCTATTGATACTATTGAACTGCATGAAGAACCTTTTAATTCCAATTCACATAAAATATTATTAGGTAAAAAGGAATATTATTGTGATGTACATCAAGAAATCCTTAAACCAAATTTTCATTTTTTTAATAAAATTGGTACTATCAAAGATAATGTCTATATCAAGGATACTTACGTAGAAGAAAATCAAAGATTCAACTATCAAATTGTGAAGCCAAAGGGCATAAAAAAAGCTGACAAAGCAACCATTCTTTTACATGGATTTAATGAAAAGGATTGGTACAAATACTTGCCTTGGGCAAAAGCAATTAGTGAAGGTACTGACAGTGCTGTAATACTTTTTCCTATTGCTTTTCATATGCAACGAGCACCTCAACTGTGGAGTGGAAAAAGAGAAATGTACAAATTAAGTGAAGATAGAAAAAGTAGATTCCCAAATATTGTAAACTCTACCCTATCAAATGTTGCCATTAGTATGCGTTTACATGCAATGCCTCAACGTTTTATTTGGTCTGGACTACAAAGTTATTATGATATTATACAGTGGATTGAAGATTGTAAAAAAGGAAACAACCCACATATTGAAAAAAATTTTGAATTCAATATGTTTGGCTACTCAATTGGTGGATTTCTATCTCAAATTTTAAAATTGACTAACTATAACAATTACTTTAACCATGCAAAGGTTTGTTTGTTTTGTAGTGGAGCTACATTTAATAGATATTCTCCAGTTTCAAAATTTATTTTAGATAGTGAAGCTAATGTAGCTCTGTATTCTTTTTTAGTAGAACATTTTGATAAAATTTTACAAAAAGACAATTTACTTCATCATTACATAAAAGAAGATCATTTCGAAGGGAAAGTTTTTTCATCTATGTTAGATTATCAAAAAATGATGGATTTTAGACAGTCTTTACTTAAAAAATATGAAAACCAATTGTATGCAATTGCCTTAAAAAAAGATGAAGTAATACCTCCTTTTGAAATCTCAAACACCTTAAAAGGTGCTTATCGCAATATTAATATTACGGTAGATGAATTAGATTTTGACTTTGATTATACTCACGAAAACCCTTTTCCTATGGACAATTCAAAATCTAAAAAAGTAGATAAAAATTTTAAATTAATGTTTAAAAAAGTTTGTGATTTTTTTAATAAATAAACCTTTCAGAGTATAAAACACCCTTCTTAAAAAAAGCAAAAAGTATTGAAATACAACAAATTAAACATTACTTTAGTTAGAAAAAGCAGCTAAAAACTGATTTACATCATTTTTTAATTACTCTAATGTGCTTATATTTAAAATATAAAAACTAGAGCATGGTAACCGATTTATCTACAAAAGAATGCCTTCAGATTATTAGTAACAATTATATTGGACACTTAGGTTATATATCTGGTAGTATTCCTATTGTAGTACCTATTACGTATTATTTTAATACTGCTGATGATAAATTAATTAGTTATTCATTGGAAGGAAAGAAAATAGACGGTATGAGAAAACAAAATTCAGTTATCTTTCTTATTACCGAAATTACTTCTGTAAATCAATGGAAATCTGTATTAGTACATGGCACATTTGAAGAACTCAGTGGAGAAACTGCTAAAGAACAATTACATCAATTTACCAGAGGAGTAAAATACTTGGTAAATAAAGAAGATAACATGGAGGTTCAATTTGTTAGTGATTTCTCACAGCAAATATACGGTGAAGGACAACCAATAGTATATCGTATTAAAATTATTGATTTTTCAGGAAAACAGCGTATTTTATAATTTAGTTAAAATAAATTTTAATTAAAAAAAATTAACTTCACTAGAAACATATCCTAATTATTATTTTTCTTTTGCTCTTTTTCTAATTTTCTAAAATACCTTCTGAACAAAAAGTTGTGTTTTAAAGCTTCTAAATCCTCATTTAATTTTACACTTCCTTTTTTAATATTTATCATGGTACTATCAATATTTTTCACCAAAATAGTATCATTTAATATATAATTTAAGGCCCCCTTTCCATTTTTAAATTGTGCAGTAACTTCGTCAATATTACTTATTACAGAATCTATTCCTATACTAGATTTTTCTAAATTATTAATTATCGTTTTCATTTTAGTTGCAGCTAAAGAATCACTCAAAAAAACTGCTGCCAAACTATTATCATAATTTACAGAACTAATAATTTTATTCAAATTTTTTATCACATTGGAAGCCTCAAAACTTGCATTTTTTAAAGCTGTTATAGTTTCTTTTAAATCGATAGCCATACCCTCATCACTAATAAGTTTACCTAAAGTTCCTTTTCCTGAATTGATAGTTTTTACAGTTTCCAAAAGATCTGCAGTTAAAAGAGCTGCATTATCACCGGTGGTATTCAACGAGGATAGAATGTTATCAGTTGAAATTTTACTAAAAGATTTTATGGTATCTCCAGGTTGTAATTGAGCTTCAGTTTCCTTATTTGGTACAATATTTATTACCATGCTACCTACAAGACCGTCAGAGCTAATAGCAGCAATGGCATTTTTCTTTAAATGTGGTAAAATTTTGTCTTCAATAATCATATCAACACAAATGGTAGTATCATTGATCATTTCTATTTTTTTTACGGTACCTACATTTATACCAGAATACCTCACATTATTACCCAACATTAATCCGTTTACATTATTAAAAACAGCACTAATTTTAAATGTTTTTCCAAAAATATTTTGTTTGTTTCCAACAAAATAGAGTGTTATTATTAACAAAAATGTGCTAATAACTACAAATAAACCTAACCTGAATTTTTGTGATTTTGATTGTCTCATCCCTATATAATTTTAGCATTTGTTTATGCAAATAGTTATTCTAATCGATTATTACTTTTATTTTTTACAACCATACTACTTATTTAAAAAATGCTTGTATTTTTTTATCAATTGATTTTGATAATTGTACAAAATCACCTTCCACATAATTAATTCCATCGATAAGTAAAATTATTCGGTTAGCTATAACTCTAGCACAATCTATATCATGAGTAATAATTAATGATGAAGTGCCATATTTCTGTTGTATATCGCTCATCAATTGTATAATTTCTTTTGATGTAATAGGATCTAAACCTGTGGTTGGTTCATCATATATAATAATTTTTGGTTTTAAAATAATTGCTCTAGCCAGAGCTACTCTTCGTTTCATACCTCCAGAAAGTTCATCTGGCATTAAATCTACAGTGTGTTTTAGGCCTACATTTTCCAAAGCTTCTTCTACTAAAACCTCTTTTTGTTGTAACCTTTCAGGATGTGTGCGTAAAGGAAATTCTAAATTTTCACGCACTGTCATAGAATCGTATAGTGCACTTCCTTGAAAAAGAAATCCCACTTGGGTTCTCAAACTATTTAATTCATTTTGAGAAAGTTGAGAAATTTTATTCCCCATAATTTCAATGGTTCCACTATCGTGTTGCATAAGTCCCATTAAACATTTAACCATTACAGATTTGCCTGATCCAGATTTACCCATAATTACCAAGTTTTCCCCTTTATACAATTCTAATGAGAATCCATTTAAAACATGATTATCTCCAAAACTTTTCTTTAAGTTTTCTATTTTTAAAACGGGTAATGTGTTTTTTGAAATATCCATAATTAAACTTCAAAAAATATATCAGCAATAAAAACTGCAATAAAATCAATTATAAACAACAGCATAGAAGTATAAACTACAGCTGCATTTGAGGCTTCTCCAACACCAACAGTTCCTTTTTTACAATTGTAACCTTTGTAAGTGCCCACTACTCCAATTGCAAAACCAAAGAAAATAGACTTTATAGTTGCAGGTATAATATCAGAATAAGATAACGCTTTTGCTACCTGATTAAAATACAATAAAAATGAAACCTCTCCTTTTAAATTTTCTACAATAGCAGATCCTAATAACGCAACAGCATCTCCAAAAACTATAAGTAGAGGCAACATTAAGGTTGCAGCTAAAATACGTGTGACCACCAAATACTTAAAAGGATTAGTTCCTGAAACCTCCATAGCATCAATTTGCTCTGTAACACGCATTGATCCTAATTCTGCTCCCATCCCTGATCCAATTTTACCAGCACAAATTAATGAAATAATAACAGGACCAATTTCTCGTACAATTGAAATACTAACCATATTTGGCATCCAAGATTCTGCACCAAACTGCATTAATGTAGGCCTCGATTGTAAGGTAAAAACCAAACCTAAAATAAAACCTGTAACTCCTACTAACAACAGTGAGCGATTGCCCATATTATAACATTGTCTCAACAATTCTTTAATTTCAAAAGGTCTTGAAAAAAGTTCTTTAAAAAAACGACTTGCGAAATAAGACAACTCCCCTATTTCTTCAAAAAAGGATTCAATTTTGTTAGTTAAATGTATAGATGCTTTACTCATTTCATTTAAGTTCTTTTGAAAAATATAAAAAGCATACTATGTTATAAGATTAACTTAAATTTTTCTTTTACACTTTCAATTACTTGTTCAACCATTTTCCGTTGGATATTCATTATTTCTGAAATATCTTCAACACTCTGATTTCCATAGATATGCAATTCAATAATAGATTTACTTGCTGGAGGAAGATTATAAAACAAACCTCCAAACAGTTTTTTCTTTTTTACTGACTCTAGTGTAGAATTCTCTAAATTCAGTTTTTCTAGCATTAGCTTTTCTAAAGAATCATCTAAAATTAAATTTGAAGGCTTAAAATCATCTTGATGATAAGAAATATCGTCTAATTCATCATATAAAATAAAATCTCCATCACCATCTACTGTATATTTTTCATTTAATGTTTGTAATTCTTCTTTTAAGATTTTATCACTATTAATATGATTATCCAATTGATGTCCTAAGATGGTTTTTTCATCTATTTTTTCAACACTTTTTATAAAAAGCTTTTTTCTTAAATCTTTTGCATTAATTTTATTATTGAAATTATTAAAAACCTCAAGGTAAACATCGTCTAAGATATCATTGGGCTTGTAAAATTTTTTATCAATGATTCCTAAATTCTCAGCTAGATGTAATTTTCTAGAAATAAATTCTTTTAAACTTGGTTCAAAAGCTAAAATTTTCTCATAGAAATGGTCAAAATTATTCTCTTTTCTTAATTGTGATAATTCTTGTGTAATCATGATTATATATATTAAAGAGTTAATAATAATTATTATGAAAGTACAATAAAACCCCATGAATAAACATGATGTAAATCAGTTTAGCTTTATTTTTTATACTTAAACTGACCTATATCATTTCCAAATATCTTATTTCATGTAATTTGGATAATAAATCAGAAAATATAAAAGCCATGTTGTTATCTAGAAAAGAAATTGTAGAGTTGACTAAAGTAAGTTATAGCAATTGTATATCCATTTTTATTCCAACCCACAGAGCTGGTAAAAAAGTGCTTCAAGATGAAGATAAATTGTATTTAAAAATGCAATTAAAAATTATAAAAAATAAACTATCTCATAATGGAATGCACATTAGTACAATTAACAAAATGCTAGCTCCAGTGCAAGAGTTAATAGATAACGGATCTTTTTGGAGAGAACAATCTGATGGTTTAGCTATTTTTGTTGCAGATGGTTTCTTTAAAAAATACTGTTTACCAATCCATTTTAAAGAATTTAATTATGTTTCTAACTCATTCTATATAAAACCATTAACACCTATACTTGTAGGTGATGGTGAATTCTATTTGCTATTATTAGAATTTGACAATGTTAAATTGTATGAATGCACACATCATAGTTTTACAGAGATTATAATTGATGATTTAATTCCGAACAAACAAGAAAGACATGGGTATAACTATCAAGAAAAAGAACTTCAATTTAGAACGCAACAAGGAGGTTCTAACCAAGTAATGTATCACGGCCAAGAAACTACTTCGGGGAAAAAGAAAAATGAAACAAATAAGTACTTAAAAGCAATAAATGACGGCCTTAAACCATTATTAAACAAAAAGAATATTCCATTACTTATTGCTTCTCAAGACTATCTTTTTGATATTTATAAAGATATAAATACCTATAATACTTTACACCATCAGAATATTAAAATTAACTTAAACAATAGTGATATTTATGAAACACATGAGTTGGCATGGAAAGAAATGGCTTCAATTTTTGATCAACCTCGAAAAGATAAAATTGCTGAATTTCTAGAAGCTCAAGGTTCTGGAAAAACAGCAATTGGAATCACTGAAATATTAAATGCAGCCTTTTTAGGAAAAATTGATACGTTGTTCTGTTTAAATGACTCAGATATTACTGGAAATTATAAAGAAAAAAACAATACTCTAATTGTAACTGAAACTCAAGAAAACAACACTACTATTTCATTAATGAATTTGGCCGTTACTAAAACGTTTTTAAATGATGGTACCGTTTATTTATTAGAAAAGGATGAAATGCCTAATGCCAATTCAAAAATTAATGCTCTTTTCAGGTATTAGAACAAATAGAACCTTTAAATATCACTATTATTAGTACTATAATTATCAAGAATAAATCTATTAACAATTGAAGTTATGGCAATAGCTAATGATTTCAATAATCTATTTTAATAAACTCTGAACTGACCTAGGTCATTTCAACTTAAAACTAACAAGGGTATTTTTGATTTGTAACTTAAAAGAAGTTGAACTTAAAACTATAATATTATGAAACCAGTAAGTTTAAAAAAAAGAAGAAGGCCTTTTAGAAGAGGTCTTATTCCATCAAATTTATTTAATGACAATCATTTTTTTGATGAACCTTTATGGATGAAAAGATTAGATGAACCAGCTTTAAACATAAAAGAAACTGATGATACATTTGAAATAGAATTAGCGGCTCCAGGCTATTCCAAAAAAGATTTTAATGTAACCATTGATGGAGGACTTTTAAATATTTCTGCTGAAAAAGAATCAGAGGAAAAAGAAGAAGAAGAAAATTATACTTGTAGGGAATTTAGCTATGAATCCTTTCAAAGATCATTAATGCTTCCAGAGACTGTAAAAAGTGAAGATGTAAAAGCAAAATACGAAAATGGTATTTTAAAATTTCATCTTGCAAAAAAAGAAGAAGCTAAAAAACCAAAAATAGTTGAAGTTTCTTGATCTTGATTTTATTCTTATTCAGTAGTGAATTTATTTAGAACTCCAATAATTAGCCCTTATTCAAAATTATATTTTTCTTATTATTTTAGTTTTGCTTAAGGGTCTATTAGTAAAAAAATCCCTGAATGTATAATTAATAAATTCAGGGATTTTTTTATAAAATAGTTAATTCTTCTAATATCATTTTTTTAAAACCGTACTTAACACTTCATCTTTATCCAATTTTTTAGTACAGAAAAACCAATCTTCACATTCTATGTCACCATTGTCTTTTCCCATTCTTTCTTCTGCAACGCCACAACTACCAGCAGGAGATAAAATAACATCGTCTCCTGGATGCCAGTCTGCAGGAGTAGCTACATTAAATGCATCTGTGGTTTGCATAGCTATTAAAGCTCTGTAAATTTCTTTAAAGTTTCTACCCAAACTCAATGGATAATAAATAATAGCCCTAATAATACCTTTTGGATCTATAAAAAATACTGCTCTAACAGCTTGAGTTTTGCTCTCTCCAGGTTGAATCATTCCATATTTTTTAGCAACACTCATAGAAATGTCTTCTATTAAAGGAAATTTAACTTCTACATTTTCCATTCCTTTAAACTTAATTTTTTCTTTAATTGTTCTTAACCAAGCAATATGGCTATATAAACCGTCTATAGACAACCCTATTAACTCGCAATTGGCTTTATTAAATTTTTCTTCTAGATGGGCAAAAGTGATAAATTCAGAAGTACAAACAGGTGTAAAATCAGCTGGGTGACTGAATAAAATGACCCATTTACCACTATAATCTTCAGGGAAGTTAACTGTACCCTGTGTAGTTACCGCTTCAAAAGGTGGTGCACTATCTCCAATTCTTGGCATAGCTGAAACTTGTTCTTGCTCTAAAATCGTTTCCATAATATATAAAATTTTTAATTATTGTTATAATTTTATACTTCAAAAATATGGTTAAGCTCTATGGGTAACAATGATGTAGATCAGTTCCAATTTATACACGTATAATATCTTTTAAAACAAAGTTATTAATCGTTACTAAATAAAATTAAGTGTTAAAAACAAGCATATTTTATTATAAATCAGCTAACAGTAACCTTCCACTATTTGATTCTAGAACTTCAAGTGTTGCTTCATAACCTAAATTAAAAACGTTGTCAATATCACTAAATGAAAAAGTACCAAAACTTTTTAAATCATCAGGACAAATAAGTAAGTCACAATCAGAAAATTTTAGAAGAGAATCATTAGCCATATTAATTTTAAATGCTCTATCTAATACGGTAAAAGTATTTTTTAAATTTTCTATTTTTATTCTTTTAAATGGGTTTACATAAACACCAATAATTCTTTTGCAATAAGGTGTTAACAAATCAACTGGAAAATTATTTATTGTACCTCCATCAATATAATATTCATCATCTATTTTTATTGGAGTAAATACACCAGGAAATGCAGCCGATGCCAAAATTGGTTTAATTAAATCTCCTTCTTTAAATACTTTTAATGTACCATCTAAAATATTTGTTGCAGTAATAAAAAGTGATTTTTTTAATACATCAAAAGTATCTTCTTCTAAAATATTTAGAAACTCATCATAAAACTTTTGTGTATCTACAAGACCTGGTTTTTTCCATGCAAACTTATTAATACTAAAAACATTAACAGTTTTAAAAAAGTGCATTATTTGTTCTATAGAACAGCCCTTAGCATATAATGCACCAACAAGAGCTCCTGCACTTGTACCAGCTATATAATCTGGCGAAATACCATATTCTTCTAAAGCTTTTATAACGCCTACGTGAGCAATACCTCGTACCCCTCCGCCAGAAAGAGCTAATCCTATTTTAACTGGTTTTGGTTGTTTAAAATTCAATGGTTCAAGAATTTTTTAATAATAATGTTTTAAAGATACTAAACTTTAGTAAATTACAATTTTAGATTACAAATTATTATGACTTAAGTCATTTTTTTTTACCTCTAATAGAATTAACTTTACTAATTACAATTTCATTAAATGGATACCTTATTACTTCAGAGCATATTTGAATCTTCATTTGAGGGAATTATCCTAATAGATAGTAAAGGAATTATTATAAAAGCAAATACAGCTGCCGAAAAAATTTTCAACTACAGTAAAGGAGAATTACAACACATTAAGATTGAGAATTTAATCCCTGAACATACAAACAACATTCATAATCTTTTTAAAGAAAAATATGTAAAGTCTAAATCCTTCATAAATCTTAAAAATATATTGGCATTTAAAAAGGGTGGAAATAAATTTCTTGTAGATATAAACATTAAACCTATTGTTATTGATACAAAAAATATAAATATTGTCTTTTTTAGAGAAATTTTAAAAAAAGAAGAAACAGAAAAATTACTTATAGAAAGTAAACGAAGATTAAATTCACTATTAGGCAAATTACCGGGGTTTGTATATAGGAGTAAAAATGATAAAAATTGGACTATCGAATATGTTAGTAAAGGCATTTATGAAGTTACAGGATATACAATTTCGGATTTTTTAGAAAAGGAAATATATTTTGGAAAAATAATACTAAAAAAAGACAAAGAATATGTTTGGAACACGATACAAAAAGCTATAAAAAAGAAAAAAACTTATAGTATTCACTATAGGATTATAACCAAAACTGGTGAAATCAAATACTTATGGGAAAAAGGAGAAGGGGTGTTTGACAGTAATAACAAGGTCATAGCTCTTGAAGGTTTTATTCAAGATATAAGCAATAGAATTTTATTAGAAAAGGCATTAAAAACAAAACATGCTAAAAACAAAGCCCTATTAGAAGCTGTTCCGGACACAATGATTGTTCTAGATTTAGATGGAAATTACCTCGACTTTAACAGTCCAAAATCTCAGAATCTATTTAAAAATCCGGAAAATATTATTGGTAAAAATATTAAAAATACCCTTCCTAATGAAATTTATAAAAAAACGAAAAAAACTATAGAAAGTACTATAAAAAAAAAACACATTCATCTATTAGAATATAAAATAAATGATTCTGACTACTATGAAGCAAGAATTGTTCCCTTAAACAATCACAATGTGTTAGCCATTATTAGAGACGTAACTGAAAAGAAAAAAGCTGAACACACTTTAGAAATTAGAAATAGAGCTTTAGCCGCAGTTGGTAATAGTATAATTATTGTAGATGCTCAAAAACAAGATTATCCTATCATTTATACCAACAAAGCATTCACCGAAATTACAGGATACAAACAAAGTGAAGTTCTAGGTAAAAATTGTCGTTTTTTACAAAATGATGATAGAGACCAAACAGCTGTTACAACAATGAACCATGCCATTAAAAATGGTCAATCATGTGAAGTTATTTTGCGTAATTACAAAAAAGATGGTTCATTATTTTATAATGAATTAACTATTACTCCAATTTATAATGACCAACAAAAACTTACTCATTTTATTGGAGCAAGTAATGACGTTACTAATAGAAGAATAGAAGAACTTCTTAAAGAGAAAATGAGTAATATTTTAAAAATGATTGCTCAAGAGCAGACACTAGAAAATATAGCAGATAGTGTTATTACTATAATAGAAGACAATTTAAATTATTTTACGGGAATAATTTTATTATTAAATAATGATACTCAGCATTTAAAGGCTCTATCAACACCACATTTACCAGAATCATTTTATCATGTTATGGGAAAAGTAAATATTCAATCAGAAGAATGCCCTTGCTCTACTTCTGCTTTAACAGGAAAAAAGATTATAATTGAAAATTTGTCAAATGAACATAGATGGGAAAATTACAAAGCTATTGCATTAAAAAATGGCTTTAAATCTTCTTGGTCATTTCCTATATTCTCTTCAGAAGAAAAAGTTATTGGTGTATTTACTTTATATGGTAAAATTGCAAAAACACCTGTAGAATTCGAATATAAATTAATAAAAAACATTGTCAATTTATTAAGTATTGCTATAGAACAAGAAACAATTAGAGTTGAACTATTTCAAAACCGTAAAAAACTAGCTATTTATGCTAAAGAACTAGAAGAAAAGGTAAAAAAACGAACCAACGATTTAAAAGCAACAGTACAGAAATTAGTAGAAACCAACTTATCCCTTGAAGACCAAATAACTGAGACAAAATTAGCAGAACAAAAAGCATTAGATAATCAAGCTTTGTTTTGGGCTATTGCAAAAAATTTTCCTAAAGGTGCTATTGCTGTTGTTGATGACAATTGTCATTTAATATTTATAGATGGTAATGAATTATTAAATTTTGAATTTTCAAATTCTACTGATACATATATCCATATCAACGACATCAACATTTTAAATAACGATCAAAAAACATTTGTAAAAGACCTTATTAAAAAAACGATACATGGTCAACATTTATCTTTAGAAGTTAAATTTAGAGGTCATACATATAATGTGAACACAACCCCCCTTTACGATGCTGATAAAAATATTAATAAAGCTCTATTTGTATTTAATAATATAACCGAACATAAACAAGTAGAATTAAACATATTAAATGCCTTACGAAAAGAGCAAGAGCTAAATGAACTAAAATCGCGTTTTGTTTCCATGGCATCTCATGAATTTAGAACTCCTTTAAGTACAATACTATCATCTGCAACTTTAATAGAAAAGCAAAATGGAATTGGTCGAGAATCAAAACGTATTAAAAATGTTTCTAGAATTAAATCAAATGTCAAAAATATGGTTAACATATTAGATGATTTTCTATCATTAAGCAGATTAGAAGATGGTAAATTATCAATGACTCCTGAAAAATTTGATATTATTGATTTTACAAAACTTCTTATTGACGAAATCAAATTAAGCAAAAAAGAAGGTCAAACTATTAAATTAAAGCATGAAAGTAAAAAAATTAGAATATATCAAGATACTAAAATTATAAGAATTGTTATTAATAACTTAATCTCAAATGCAATAAAATACTCTCCTAAAAATACTGATATAAGCATATCAATTAGTTCTAATAACAATCTAGTTAATATAGAGGTTAAAGATCAAGGAATGGGGATTACTGATGAAGATCAAGAACATTTATTTGAACGTTTTTTCAGAGCTAAAAACGCTAGTCACATTCAAGGAACCGGATTAGGTTTATACATTGTAAAACAATATACGAACCTAATGGGAGGTAAAATTTTTGTTAAAAGTAAAGATAGAAAAGGCACAACTTTTATGGTAGAATTTCCTACTAACGCCAATTATTAAGTATTAAAACGGATAAAAACTCTAAATTGATGAAAACAGTATTACTTATAGAAGATAATAAAGATGTACGTGAAACAACTGCTGATATTATTGAATTGGCAAACTACAATATTATAACTGCTGAAGATGGTAAAGAAGGAATAACTAAAGCGTTACAACACATACCTGATATTATTTTATGTGATATTATGATGCCTGGATTAAGTGGTTATGAGGTTTTTCATGTTCTAAATAAAAACTCAAAAACAGCAAGTATTCCCTTTGTATTTTTAACCGCAAAAGCCGAAAAAGCAGATGTAAGAAAAGGAATGAACCTTGGTGCAGATGACTATTTAACTAAACCGTTTGAAGAACATGAACTACTAGATGCAATTTCGAGCCGACTACGTAAAAAAGATTTTTTACAAAAACAATTTGCCAAAAATATAGAAGGAATTACAGAATTTTTTGAAGAAGCATCAACCTATCTTGACATTGAAATTCTATCAAAAGACAGGGAATTACAACAGTTAAAAAAAGGAGAAATTATTTTTAATGAAGGAAGAACAGCACATTCTATGTATCTTATAGATAGTGGAGCTGTTAAAACATTTAAAGCCACAGAAACAGGGAAAGATTTTGTTACTGGCATGTATAAATCTGGTGATTTTATTGGGCAACTTTCTTTATTAAGTCATAAAGAAGTATATATAGAAACTGCTATTGCTTTAGAAAACACGGCTGTTTTTGGAATACCAAAAGACTTTTTTATAAAATTACTACACTCTAATAAAATAATAGCAAATAAGTTTATAGAGCTTATTTCTAATGATTTGGTAGAAATACAATCTAAATTAGTAAATATGGCCTATGCCACTGTACGACAAAGAGCCGCAAAAGCATTATTAGAATTACACAGTAAAGGATTAATTAACGACAACCCAAACTCAGGTATTGGAATACCTCGAGATGATTTTGCTGGTATTATAGGCACTGCAACCGAAACTGCCATAAGAACTTTAACTGAATTTAAAGAAGAAGGATTTATTGAAGTTACTACTGGTAGAAAACTTAAAATATTAAATAAAAAAGGACTAGAACAAATAGCCAGTTTCGATTAAAGCCAGATCAAAATCAGATTATTTAATTTGTAAACAACAGAAAATTATATTCTATAAAATTAATTAAAACAAGGCTTATACCTGACCCAAATCATTGTATAAATATAGTTACAGTTTTAACTTCGCCTTAATAATTAAAAATTGTTTAAGATGAATTATGCTATAAAAAATGAGTCTATAAAACCAGATAAAAAATTAGTTTTTATAATAAATTTTGAGCAATTAATAGATATTAAAAATACCATTAAAAATATACTGAATAATAAATTAGACCTACAACTATCTGTATTAGGAAAAATAAATAACAACGACCATTGTAAAGAAACCTTAGAAAATGAATGGAAAAAAGTATTTGGAAAAAATTCAGGTTTTAGAATATTATCAAGTCAAGAAATCGGAACCTTTTTTATAGCAGGATCACTCACAGAATTATTTCTATATAAAATTGATGGTAAACCTTTAGGAGAAATGACAACTGGCCTATATGGTATTTTAAGAGGATTGGGGTTTAATAAAAATAAAGTAGAATTGTTTTTAAATGACTTACGTTCAAACCAATATTTATTAATTTTAAGAGGTCATAATTTACAAATAAATAAAATTCAGAATCTATTATAATAAAATTGGAAGTTCCGTTAAAAAGCAAAACTTCCAATCAATTCTATCCAACCATCTTTCTTAATTTCTTTATAATAGTAATTAATAAATATTCTTGAAAAGCCCCTTGGAAACTATGCAATAGATTAGTTGGGTAAACGTCTTTATTTATTCTTGACACACCTATTTTTATATTTTCTTTATCAATTTCTCGTTTAAGTTTTAAAATTTTTAATTTTTTATCAATATCTTCAAATGAATTATATTCAGTTTTATTCATAATTTTTTGAAATAAAATTTAGAAAATTTTTTAATAATAGGTCTATTAATTTTATTTCTTAAAAAATAAGTAACTATCACTATTATTAACATGAATGAACCTACTATTAAAAAACCATAAAAAGTACTATCTAATAGTTGTCCTAAACCAATGGAGGCTGCAAAAGTTAATAGAAACAATACTATCAAAGTCAATGCACCTATCACTAAAATTTGTACAAATGAAGTAACTAACTTCATTGACATTTTAAAACTTTTTAGATATATATAATCCTCAGTATTTTTAATATAGGATTGTACATTGTCTTGAGCCTCCTTTAAGTCCTGTTTTAATTCTTCAAAAATCATTCTTATTAATTTTTTTGAAGATGGGCATTTTTCTTTTTCAAATTCTCCAATTTTTCTTCTAAAGTAGATATTATATCTTCAGCTTTATAACTCATATTAGACAGTGTATCATCTAATTTTTTATCAAATTCAGCTTTTTTCTCATTTGCTGTTTTAGTTAATTCTTCTTTTGCATGACGAATTCGGTCAGAAACATCATGCCCTGCATCTTCTAACTTATTTTTAATTTTACCTCTGGTATTTTTACCTTTATCTGGGGCAAATAAAATTCCAAATCCTGCTCCTAATGCTGCTCCTGCAACTAAAGCTACTAATACATTTTCACTATTTTTTGCCATGATTTTTTGTTTTAAAAAGTTAATACTTAATTAGTTTACTATTATAAATTTATCAGAGAAAAGTAAAATTCACAATGACTTGGGTCAGTTTTACAAATAATTTCGTAAAACTTTCTTCTTTAAAATTCCCTTTTATCTTGCTTCTATCCATTTAATTGCCAACTCCTTTTCTTCTTGAGAGAATGATTTAAATTGTATTCCTGGAGTTATTAAATCTGTTATTTTTACCAATACATTTATATTTTTATTTGGTACAACTGCAATTTTTTTAAACTTTCTATAATAACTAAATCCCATTTTTAAATCTTCCAAAAATGCTCTAAGAGTCATCCCTTCAAAGTCTGAAAACTCAACAAGTAACGAAACTTCATTTTCATAATTATGCATAATTTTATTAAGTGCTTTATAATCAAAAATGGTAAGCTTATCATAAACAATAAGGTGAAGATAGTTTTCTTTTGGCCAAATTGCCAAACCATGTTTTTCGTTATGTGATGAAGAGTTTATCCAATCAATAGCCTTTTCTTTCTCGTCCATATCAAATTGTTTCATTTCTACTTTTGGAGTTAACATACCTGCGATTTCAATAATATTCTCAACCCAATCGTTATTTGTTATTAATGCATATTTTCGAAGATGCCTAAGCACATACCATTTATCCCCAAGATTATCAAAAAAAAGTTTTATACTTTCTATTCCATTAACATCTTCAATTTGCATTAATAAATTTACATTTTCATTTTGATCAATTATGGTTCTTAATTTTTTATAGGTCTTATTAATTGTTTCTGAATCAATACCATCACTTATGGTTAAACTTACCGTAGTATTAAGATTTAAGCTTGTTAATTTTGTAGTTTCCATTTTACTATTTTTTATTAAATATAAGAAGGCAAAAGCCATTAAAACTATGTTATACTAAGACCAATTTTAAACGCCTCAGTATTATATTATTTTTCTTCTCTGTTTGGAATTCGAAATAATTAAATCCAAACAATTATTAGATATTTTGTGAAAATAAGGTATGTTTATTTAAGAAAAAATGACCTACATCAGCTAATAAACAATTTTAAACTGACCTAAATCATTGTTACATTTTTATGAGAACAGTAGTTTTGATTAAACTCTAAATAAGGTAATTATGAAAGTTTTAATGAAGTTTGACCAACTAAAAAATGATAATTTATACGATACCAATTGTGAATGGAAAATTTGTAGAAATTTAAGTAGAATAATGGATGTTAAAGTTGTAAATGTCAATGAAAACAAACATACTTTATCTATTATTTATGAAAACCCAAAAACAGTTTCTAAGGTGATAGACGAACTACGTAGAATTGGGTGTCCAATTAAATATACTATAAAAACTTCTAAAGCAGAATTATTTAGAAGGTTAGAATAGGAAAATAACTTGATATGATAAAAATCATAGTTTTCTTGAATATTGCTTACTAACTTTACGTATTATAAAAAGGTTTGATATGAAAAATATACTCTATGCTACCGACTATTCGAAAAATTCTATTACGGCTTTAAAATATGCTTATGAGCTAAGCACTAAAATAAATGCTCAGCTTAAAGTTATTCATGTATTTCATTACCCATCAACATTAGTTGAAATGACAACTAATACTGATGATGATTTTGGAGTAAATTACTTTAAACGTCATACTGCAAAACTAGATCAATTTTGTTACGATTATTTAGGTACTGATTTAAAAAATGTATCAGTTGAAGCTGTAGAAAATAAATCAATTTTAGAAGGGATAATTTCTAAAGCTAAAGAACTTAGTCCTCGTTTAGTTATAGTGGGTACCAAAGGGCAAAGTTCTATAAAAGATTTAATAATGGGTAACACCACGAAAAATCTAATAGAAAAAGGGTTATTCCCTGTAATGTCCATACCAAGTATAGAGCAATTACCCGAATTAAAAACTATAGTATATGCAACTGCTTTTGAAGAAGAAGACCTCCATGCTATTTGTAAATTAACTGAAATTGCCTTACCTCTAAATGCTACAATAAAAATAGTACACGTTTCTTCAAAAAAAGATTATCCTGGAGACATACAAATGGAATGGTTTAAAGAAATGCTTAGCGAAAAATTAGATTATAAAAACTTAGAATTTAAGGTGATTACCTCTGATGATGTTTTTAATTCATTAAGAAAGTATGCAAATGATGTAAATGCTGACTTATTAGCAATGTTAGAACGTAAAAAAGGAGGATTTCTTAAAAATTTATTAAACAAAGATACCGTACATAAAATGAATGATTATGGAAAATATCCACTCATCAGTTTTAACACAAGCAATTGTATTAAGTTAAGTTTTTCATAACTTATTATATTTTAAAACATCAAGTTGAGATAAAATCAATTTTTTGTTATTTTACAATTTTTTAAAACTTACATTATGAAACAGATTCTTTTACCTACCGACTTTTCTGAAATTTCTAAAAATGCGATTGATTATGCTTTAGAATTATTTCAAGATTCTGAATGTACATTTCACTTTTTAAACACCTATACACCTGTAATATACAATTACGATTACCAAATGAATACAGGCGGTCATGTAGGTGGAGTTGTAGATATTGTACGTAATAATTCTAAAGAACAACTAGAAGCATTAAAAAAATATGTAATTGAAAAGTACAATAATCCTAAACATAAATTTGAATTAATTTCATCGTTTAGCTTATTAACTGAAGAAATAGAATTTCTTGTTGAAAAACTTAACTTAGATTTAGTTATAATGGGTACAAAAGGTGCTTCAGGACTTCAAGAAGTTTTATTTGGTTCTAATACAGTACATACTATAAAAAAAGTTAAATGTCCAGTATTGGCAATTCCTGACGGATTCTTTTTTGAAAAACCTAAAGAAATACTCTACCCAACAGATTATAAAATAGATTATACTTCAAATCATCTTATGGTGTTAAAAAACATAGCTAAAATGTATAAATCTACTGTTCACATACTTCATGTTTCATCGGGTAATGAATTAAATGAAACAGAAAAGCAAAACAAAGATAAATTAGATAATATGTTAAACGGAATTGATCATATTTTTCATACTGTACCAGATCAAGCCATTCCTAATGCCATAAATGATTTTCAAAAAACAACGTACATTCACCTGCTAATGATGGTAAAAAATAAACATACATTTTTAGAGAATTTATTCTTTAAAAAAGTAATTGATCAAATAGGATTTAACTTAACCATTCCATTTTTGGTAGTACCTTCAGAATTTTAATTCTTTTATACTCATATGAAAAACATTTTAATACCAACTGATTTCTCAAAGAATGCCAAAACAGCTATAGATTATGCTATTAGTTTATATGCTAATGTAAATTGTACTTTTCACATATTGCATTCTACTTATTTTATAAATCCAGAATCTAGAACCCATATAACGCCACATTATGTAAATAAGGTAAAAGAAGAAGGTGAAATAAAAACTAAAGAAACGGTTTCTAAATTAAATAAGAAAAATACAAATAGTAAGCATAACTTTAAATGTATTATTTGTGACAAAAAATTGAGTATTGCTATTGATAAATCGGTAAAAGAAAATGCCATTGATTTTATTGTTATGGGTACCAAAGGTACAACAGCTTCTATCGATTATTTTGCGGGTAGTAATACTATAGAAATTGTTAAAAAAATAAAAAGTTGTCCTATTATAGTAGTTCCTGACAAACAACAATTTGTTACACCTAAGCAAATTGCATTTCCAACTGATTTTAGCCGTTTTTATGATGATAGAGAAATAGAACCTCTTAAAAGTATAACTGAACTTTACACGTCAGAAATTAAAGTTATCCATATAAACAAAGAAGGCTCACTAACTGATATTCAAGAGTATAACAAAGAATTATTAAGTAATCATTTAAATAATTTCACCTTTAGTTTTCACTTTATAAAAGACAATGACAAAAAATCGAATAGTATTGAAAATTTTATTGAAGAATTTAAAATTGACCTATTGGTTATGGTAAATTACAGACATAGTCTAATAGAGAATATTTTAAGAGAACCTGTAATTAAAAAATTAATTTTTCATCCTAAAATTCCAGTATTAATAATACCAGAATAGAAAAAATTTAAAGCATAAGATTGTCTCTCTCTTAAAGTAATTACTAATCCTTTTTGAATGAGAATAATATGATGTTTATCTTAAATGAAGTTATTCTGAAAAAGACATCCCTTTATGAACTTGTAGATAAATAAGATAATTACTATTAGTAATTATTTTTTTAATACTAACCTCGTTTTAATCCTGTAATTTCAAGATTCTTTATTATAAAAATAATAGACGATTTTTGATCAAACATTTTACTTGAAAACTCATTTAAAAAACTCATTTTCTTATGCTCTTTAATTCTAATTAGATCTTTTATGCCTAATGAAAAATCATGAAGTTTTGCTTTTGCACTTACACCTTCTAATTCTTCAAAAACTCCTCTAACTGAAACAGAGTTCCAATTATTTATAGCGTTAATTTCTGTAACAGACATTGACACGTTAGGGTTAGTTCTCATAGCTTTAATTTTCTGCCCTTCAGCAGAATAAAAAACTAAAGTATGATCATTTTTATCATAAAAATAAGTTATAGGCACAACATACGGTATACGCAATACTAAATATGACAAATAACCTATGTAGTTATTCTTTAAAATACGAATACATTCTTTTGTATTTATTGTTTTAACCATAACGCACCAGATTAATAACCTTATAAATTTACAAAAATAACAATGGAACCTTACTAGCATAAGTAAGATTTGTAGATGTTGACGTAGAAAATACTCTTTTAAAAAATGATTTGGTATTTATAATTTTCGAAATCATCTCAATGTTATATTTTGCTACAATTTGCTCTATTGTATTTTTCTCAAGACTATAATTAGTCTTTATAAAATCAATATTAACACCGTTAAAAATACTAGTAATTATATTATTTTGATTCTCTTTTTTAGCAGCTGACACTTTTAAACTAGCATTAAATTTTGAAATAAAATACATTAATGGTTTAATGCTATCGTCATTAAATTTAGTATCATAAATAAATAAAATATTTTCTGGCTTTGTAAATTTATAATTCTCTGGAACAACCAATGTAGGTAAAGTAATATTCTTTAACACATGTACTGTATTTGATCCAAAAACAGTTTCTTTAATACCAGAAACACCATTTGTTCCCATTATTATTAAGTCAATATTTTTAGATTGAATTACCTGTTTTACTGAACTTATAAAACTGTCGTAATTACATATTCCATCAATAGTATAAGATTCACTAGCATATTCTCTTTTTAAATCATTTACTAAAATATTCAATTTCTTTTTTGGATTTTTAATTACTGCATCGTACACCGTTTTATTAGGAGAAGTTAGTAAATCACTAGTGATATATTTAGAAATTTTTTGAACATTTAACACATAAAAATTACATGGTTCACCTCTAAATAGCTGCATGCCATATCTTATAGCATTGTTTGCATTTTTAGAAAAATCTGTTAGTAAAAGTATATTGGTCATAACTGTTATATTTTCATTAATAAATATACAATTTAATTGAATTCTAAAGTATGACAAATATCATTGTGGATACTTAAGCATACTATTACCTTTGATTTCATAAAATAATAATATTATCATGTCGAAAACAACATTAATACAAAAGTATAATGTACCTGGACCAAGATACACTAGCTATCCTACGGTACCTTATTGGGATGAAGATAGTATTAATGAAGATAGTTGGATACAAACCATAAAACATTCATTTGAAGAAAGTAATTCAACGAAAGGTATTAGTTTATACATTCATCTTCCTTTTTGCGAAAGTTTATGCACATTCTGTGCATGTCACAAACATATTACAAAAAGACATGATGTAGAAACTCCCTATATCAAATCGCTTCTAAAGGAATGGGAATTATATTTGCAACACTTTGATAAAAAACCCTTATTAAGAGAATTACACTTAGGCGGAGGAACACCTACATTTTTTGAGACCTCCAATTTAGAAAATTTAATAAAATCTATTTTATCTTCAGTTGATTTACACCAAGATTTTGAATTTAGTTTTGAAGGACACCCTAACAATACAACAAAAAAACATCTACAAACACTATATAATTTAGGTTTTACTAGAGTTAGCTTTGGTGTACAAGATTATTCAGAAAAAGTACAAAAAGCTATTAATAGAATACAACCTTTTGAAAATGTAAAAAATGTAACAGAATGGGCTAGAGATATTGGTTACACTTCTATAAGTCACGATTTAATTTTTGGATTACCTTTTCAAACAGTAGGTGATATTATTGACAGTATTAAAAAAACAATGGATTTAAAACCAGAGCGAATTTCATTTTATAGTTATGCTCACGTGCCTTGGATTAAAGGAGTTGGACAACGAGGCTTTAAAGATTCTGATATACCTAAAGGTGAAGAAAAAAGAAAGTTGTACGAAATAGGCAAACATATGTTACTCAATTTAGGTTATATTGAAACAGGAATGGATCATTTCTCGTTGCCTTCAGATGCTCTATTTAATGCTTTTAACAGTGCTAATTTACATAGAAATTTCATGGGTTATACTACCAACCCAACCCAGCTAATGATTGGTTTAGGAATGTCTGCTATTAGTGATTCTTGGTATAGTTTTGCTCAAAATGAAAAGTCTGTAAAAGCATATCAACAACAAATTGAAAATGGTAAAATACCTTTGATTAAAGGACATTTATTAACTGAAGAAGATTTAATAATAAGAAGACACATTTTAAATATAATGTGTCACTTTAGAACTTCATGGAAAAGTGATAAATTAAAATTTAAAGAATTACCTGAAACCATAAATCGATTAAAAGAACTTGAAAAAGATGGATTAGTAGTAATAGTAGATGAAGAGCTTCTTGTACCAAAAAATGCAAGGGCTTTTGTGAGAAATATTTGTATGGCTTTTGATTTAAGAATGGTAAGAAACAAACCAGATACAGAATTATTTTCGATGACTATTTAATTGTTATAACTACTAAAACTTTTGGTTAACTTTTAGAAGGAAAAACTCAAAAAACGTGAATTTTTCCTTCTTTCATTTCTCTAGTATAATCAGCTATAGTTTTATCACTTAACTCATTTATCAATTTATTCCTTAAAGGAGTTATTGCATTATGTAACGGACAAGGGTTACTACCATTACATTCAGATAGACCTAAAGCACATTCTTTAAATTTTCCTAATCCATCTATGGCATTAACAATTGATATTAACGAATTTAATCGATTGTCATCAGATAAATAAAACCCCCCATTTCTCCCCTTCTTCGAAGAAATAAAGTTACGTCTTGTAAGCTCTTGTAAAGTTTTGGCTAAAAATGGTGCTGGAATATCAATATCATCGGCTATTTGCCACGGACTAAATTTTTTTTCTTCATTCGAATTAAGAGATAAATATAATACGGCTCTAATTGCATAAGTACTTGATTTTGATAACATTTTTCATTATTTTAGCTCTGACAAAATAAAAAGATAAAAAAGTCTTTTTATATGATAAATATCATATTTTTATCAGTACATCAACATTATTTTTGTGTCAAATATAAATCAACAATTATGAAACCAGCAACTTTAATACCTATTTTAGTGTTTGCCATTGTTATTTCATGCACAAATAAAAATCATACTGATAATAAAACAAAAGGGAACACAATAGAACAAAATTCAAAACAAGAAGCAGAAAATCAAGGTCAGGCTTCCATTACAGATGATATTTCTGATTCAAATGCATTACAAGTAGCTAAATCTTTACCTGATTTCACCACTCTTGTAACTGCCATAGAAACCGCAGGTGTAGAAAACTCAGTAGTAAACGTTGGTCCTTTAACAATCTTCGCTCCCACCAACAGTGCTTTTGACAAATTACCTTCAGGTACATTAGAAAACCTAGTTAAACCCGGAAACAAGGAAAAATTAGCTTATATCTTAAAAAATCATGTTGCCCCAGCTAATTATCCTGATTCCCAATTAGAAAAAGAAGCTGAAAAAGGACGTAAATTATATATGGCTTCTGGAGAATATTTAAATGTTCTAAAGAAAGAAGATGGTCTTTACGTAGGAGATACTAAAATTTTAAAAACTGTAAAAGTGAGTAATGGATGGATACATGTTATAGACGATGTAATTATTCCAACAAACAAGTAAAAAACAATAATTTTTAATAATAAATAGGAATATAAATCAATAATCTAAAACTAAAATAATGAAAAAAATAATTTTAAGTATGGTAGTATTCTCTCTAATCTTTTTAGTGAGTTGTGGTGATAAAGCAAAAAAAGATGGTGTAGAAAAAACAATAAAAGAAACTGTTACTGAAGAACCTGCTAGCACTGACCCTATGCAAAACAAGGGTATCGGACCTGTAAAAAGTGTAACATTAGCAGAAGAAATAGATCACGAATTAGCCGCTAAAGGTAAAGAAGTGTATGAGCAAATGTGTACCGCATGTCACAAAGTTGATAAAAAGTTTATTGGCCCAGCTCCCAAAGACATTTTAAATAGACGTTCACCTGAATGGGTTATGAATATGATTTTAAACCCAGATGTTATGGTAAAAGAAGATCCTATTGCTAAAGCATTATTAGCAGAGTATTTATCGCCAATGTCTAATCAAAATTTAACAGAAGAGCAAGCGAGATCCATCTTAGAATATTTTAGAACCTTATAATAATCAAACTTTAATTAAAATAAATCACATGAAAACAACTTTCAAATTAATAATGCTGTTGTTATCTGCTACTTTTTTACTGAGTAGCTGTGGTAATAACAATGGAAAATCTTCTGGAAGCGACGGTGCTTTAAGAAGCAGCAACGCAGAAAAAGTATATGTTGCCCCTGGCGAACACGACGAGTTTTATGCATTTATGTCTGGTGGTTATAGTGGAAATTTAACAGTTTACGGATTACCTTCTGGAAGAATGTTTAAAGAAATTCCTGTATTTTCTCAATTTCCAACCAGTGGTTATGGATATTCAGAAGAAACTGTACCCATGTTAAATACCTCTTTTGGTTTTGTACCTTGGGATGATTCTCACCATCCAGATATTTCTCAAACAAATGGAGAATTAGATGGCCGTTGGATATTCATAAATGGAAACAACACACCTCGTATTGCAAGAATTAGTCTTAAAACCTTTGAAACAGAAGAAATTATTGAGGTACCAAATAGTGCTGGAAATCACAGTTCTTCATTTGTTACAGAAAATACAGAATATGTAGTTGCAGGTACTCGTTTTTCAATTCCTGTTCCTCAAAAAGATATGCCTATTAGTGAATACAAAGGTAATTTTAAAGGTGCTTTGTCTTTTATTAAAGTAGATCAAGAAACAGGTAGAATGGCAATTAAATTTCAAGTATTAATGCCTGGTTTTAACTATGACTTATCTCACCCTGGAAGAAATAAATCTCACGGATGGTTTTTCTTTACTACCTACAATACAGAAGAAGCGAATTCATTATTAGAAGTTAATGCATCTCAAAATGATAAAGACTTTATTGCTGCAATTAACTGGAAAAAAATTGAAGAATATGTAAATAATGGTGGTGGTAAAATAATGCCTACCAATTATGCACATAATGTATATGATGAACATTCTCATTCAGCTACATCAACCATGATAAAAGAAGTACTTACTGTAGATCCAACTGAAATACCTGGGGCAGTTTATTTATTACCTACACCAAAATCACCTCATGGTTGTGATGTTGACCCTTCTGGTGAATATATCATTGGTAATGGTAAATTATCAGCTGATTTAACGATACATTCCTTTACTAAAATGTTAGACGCAATTGAAAATAAAAAATTTGATGGTGATGCTTACGGTATTCCAATTTTAAACTTTGAAGATATTTTAGCAGGTACTGTTAAATCTGGTGGTTTAGGTCCATTACACACAGAATTTGATGATAAAGGAAATGCGTACACCACTTTCTTTATTTCCTCTGAAGTTGTAAAATGGAAAGTGGGTACTTGGGAGGTTATTGATAGAAAACCAACCTATTATTCTGTAGGTCACTTAATGATTCCTGGAGGTAATTCTCGTAAACCTTTTGGTAAATATGTAGTTGCTATGAATAAAATTACAAAAGACCGTTATTTACCAACAGGCCCTGAGTTAGAACATTCTGCTCAATTATACGACATTACAGGTGATAAAATGGAATTAATTTATGATTTTCCTACTCATGGAGAACCACATTATGCTGCTGCTATTCCTGCAGATTTAATAAAAGACAATTCTCAGAAAATATATCGATTAGATGAAAATAAACATCCTTATGCAGTAACCAATCAAAGTGACGCTAAAGTAACCAGAAATGGAAATGAAGTTCATATTAGTATGTCTATGATTAGAAGTCACTTTACACCTGATAATATAGAAGGTATAAAAGTAGGTGATAAAGTATATTTCCACATCACAAACCTAGAACAGGATTTTGATGTACCTCATGGTTTTGCAATGATTGGAGCTAACACCTCTGAAATTTTAGTAATGCCAGGACAAACTAAAACCATTCTATGGGAACCCAAACAAGTAGGTGTTTGGCCATTTTATTGTACAGATTTCTGTTCAGCATTACATCAAGAAATGCAAGGGTATATTAGAGTATCCCCTAAAGAATCTAACATTGATTTGTCTTGGTCTTTAGACGGTGAATAATATGTTATTTTAGTTTGAAAAGGCTGTATTGAAAATTTCAATCCTTTAGTTTGATACAGCCTTTTTGTAATAATCCTTCAGAACTATTAAAAGTTCTAGCCTCTTAGACAAAAACAAAAAACAAAAACAATGAAAAAAGCCGGTTTTATTATGATTATTGGCTCCTTATTACTCTTGGGCCTATTTAAATTTCCTTTATGGAATATTATGTTAGGAGCTCCACAATATCCAGAACCATTAGGGTTGGATATTTATATAACTGGCATTCAAGGTGCCTCAGAATTTGATTTACAAAACATTGATGGACTAAACCACTATATTGGTATGAAAACTATCCCCAAACCAGAAGATATGTGGGAATTTTCTGTTTTTCCAAAAGTAATTGCTGGTATGGTAATCTTAGGAGTACTAATAGGAATTTTAGGTATGACAGGCAAAGTTTCATATAAATGGTTTTTAGGTTGGTTTATATTAATGTCTATTTTAGGCATTTTAGGTATGTATGACTTTCATTTATGGTTGGTTGATTACGGAAGTAATCTAGATCCTAATGCCATTTTAAAAATGGTAGATGATCAAGGTAATCCAATGAAATACGACCCTCCTCTAATTGGACACAAAGTTTTATTAAATTTTGATGCGTTTTCATATCCACATACAGGTGCCTACATGATGTTTATTGGAATGATATTAACTGTAATTGCATTTTTTATAGGTAAAAAAGAAACTAAAAAGATATGAAAAAACTTATTCTACTTTTATTGATGTTAAATCTAGTTTTTGCATGTTCTATAAAACCATCAAAAATTGAATATGGTAAAGATGCTTGTCGTTATTGTAAAATGACTATTGTACAAAAAACGCATGCCGCACAAATGATAACCAAAAAAGGAAAACCCTTTAAATATGATGCGGTTGAATGTCTAATAAATGATTTACTTGACCGAGATACTAGTAAAATTGAATTGATTTTAGTGACAGATTATCTAAATCCGGCAACATTAATAGATGCTAAAACCGCAACGTACTTAATCAGTTCAACAATTAAAAGTCCAATGGGTGCAAATTTATCAGCATTTGCTTCTAAAGAAGAAGCTAAAAAGTTTCTGAAATCATACAAGGATAAATTATATACTTGGCAAGAAATAAAAACACAGAGTTTTAAATAAAAACGTAAATCAAACAATTAGTTGATACAATGTTCAAAGCAGCACTTACATTTTTACTATTTAATAGCATTATTTTAACTAGTTATTCTCAATCTATTGATGTATGTAAAGCGTGTGATGTCAAAACTTTGACTGATGCCATTGCCAAATCAAAACCTCATAATAAAATTATTATTCACAAAGGCACTTATTATGAAAGCGATATTACAATTGATAAACCATTACATATTATAGGTAAAAACAACCCAATTATTGATGGAGAAAATAAAAGTTATATACTCATAGTAAAATCTGATAGTGTAACTGTTTCTGGGCTAACAATTAAAAATCCTGGACAAAGTTATACTAAAGATTATGCTGCGGTTTTAATTTCTCAGAGTAACAATTTTAAATTTGAAAATAATTCATTAGAAAATGTATTTTTTGGCTATTTATTAGAAAAATCACATCAGGGAATTATAACAGCCAATAAAGTTTCTAGTAATGCTGTAAATCAATCATCATCTGGAAATGGAATCCATTTATGGAATTGTTCTAATATTACTATTTCAGATAACGAAGTATTTAATTTACGAGATGGCATCTACCTAGAGTTTGTAAAAGAAAGTAAAATACTAAATAATCAAAGTTACAACAATATGCGTTATGGCTTACATTTTATGTTTTCTAATAACAACGAATATCACAATAATACTTTTAAAAATAATGGTGCTGGTGTTGCGGTAATGTTTTCAAAATTTATAAAAATGACTGGAAACACTTTTACGGAGAACTGGGGAACTGCCTCTTACGGATTATTGCTAAAAGAAATTTATGATGCCGAAATAGAAAACAATACTTTTAAAGAAAACACCATTGGAATTAACGTAGAAGGCTCTACTAGAATCAATTACACAAAAAACAACTTTATTAGCAATGGTTGGTCTGTAAAAATTGCTGGAGCTTGTTATACCAACAATTTTAAACAAAACAACTTTTTAAACAATTCTTTTGACATTTCTTACAATAGTAAAATGCATGATAATAAATTTAACAATAATTACTGGAGTTCATACACAGGTTATGATTTAGATAAAAATGGTATTGGAGATGTCCCCTACCGTCCTGTGAAACTATTTTCTTATATTGTCAATAAAACCCCAGAAACTATTGTTTTATTAAGAAGTTTATTTGTAGATATTATTAATTTTTCTGAAAAAGTTTCACCTGTTTTTACCCCTGATGAATTGGAAGATATTAACCCTTTAATGAGTCCCGTTTTAAATGATTAAAATTAAAAACCTACATAAAAAATTTGGAAAAGTAGAAGTTTTAAAAGGGTTAGATTTATCTATTCACTCTAACACTTCTAGTGGAGGTATTGTTGCTGTTTTAGGACCTAATGGTTCTGGAAAAACTACTTTGATTAAAAGTATTTTAGGAATGGTAATCCCCGATAAAGGTGAAATAAAACTACAGGATAAAAATATATTAAAAAAACATCAATACAGAAATAACATTAATTATTTGCCTCAAATTGCCAATTTTCCTAGTAATCTAAGTGTAAAAGAATTAATAAAAATGGTAAAAGATTTACGTCCCAAACCTACTACTGATAACAATTTAATTGATTTGTTTGGGTTACTACCATTCTTAGATAAAAAATTAGGTAATTTATCTGGTGGCACAAAACAAAAAGTAAATATTCTATTAACTTTTATGTTTGACAGTGAACTCATTATTTTAGATGAACCCACAACTGGTTTAGACCCTATTTCATTACTTAATCTTAAAAAAATAATTTTAGAAGAAAAGCAAAAAGGAAAAACCATTTTAATTACATCTCATATAATGAGTTTTGTTGAAGAAATGGCCGATGAAATTGTATTTCTTTTAGATGGAAAAATATATTTCAAAGGCACTTTGGTAGAAATTAAACAAAGTACCAATCAAAAAGATTTAGAACATGCTATTGCTGCTATATTAACTACTACCAATTCAAAATTCAATTGATATAATATGTTTAAAATATTAAAATATAGTTTTTACGATTTAATGCGTAGCAGTTGGAGTTATGTATATTTTCTATTTTATTTGGCTTTAGGCTTTGTATTGCTATTTCTTAATAACGATGTTTCTAAAGCTGTAATCACTTTAATGAACGTTATTGTAGTACTTACACCTTTAATAGGAACTATTTTTGGTGTTATGTATTATTACAATTCTCGTGAATTTACAGAGCTACTCTTAGCACAACCTTTAAAAAGATCAACAATTTTTATTGGTCAATATTTAGGAGTTGCTCTATCTTTATCTTTAAGTTTAATTATTGGACTTGGTATTCCATTTTTAGCCTATGGCTTACTACAGTCTAATGCCATTTTTAATTTTACTTCCCTTCTACTAGTTGGAGCCTTTTTAACATTTATTTTTGTTGCATTAGCATTTAATATTGCATTATCTCATGAAAATAAAATAAAAGGTTTTGGCTATGCCATTTTAGTTTGGCTGTTTTTGGCTGTAATTTATGATGGACTTTTTTTGATATCATTAGTAATGCTTCAGGAATATCCATTAGATAAATTTTCGTTAATAGCAACGATGTTTAATCCTATAGATTTATCTCGTATTTTAGTTTTATTAAAACTTGATATCTCAGCTCTTCTTGGCTATACTGGTGCCGTGTTTCAAAAGTTTTTTGGAACAAATGCTGGTATGCTAATTTCTTTTTTTGTGCTTTTGTTATGGGTAATATTACCTGCGTTAAGAATCATTTATATATCGAAACGAAAAGACTTTTAAGTTGTTCTATTCCTTTTTAACCGGAACATTTTTAAAACAGATAGCGTATCTAATTGATATTTATAAAAGGTCTTACTTATAAAAACATGACAATCATCATGTTTTTAATACAACACTAACTCTACATTTGACCTTGCTACTTTTTTGCAAAAAAACAAAACTTATATATGACAAAAACACACACATTTCACATTCCTGTAATGGGTATTGGTTATACAATTGATACACCATTAAAAGTTTCTCATTTAGGTATAGATTCCGTTATTTCTTTGGTAGATGATATGCTACTGGAAAAACTAAGAAAAATGTACAGCGAAAAGTTTGAGATTCCTTATAAAGAAATCACTGAGAAATTTCAAGATTTTAGAGCTAAACGAATTACTTCTTATCTAAATCTAATGAATGATTTAGCTGACAAAAAATTGAATGAACTAAAAAATTCGGTTTCTGGAGTTAAAGACTATTTTAATATGCTACCAGATAGCTCAACTATAAAAAACGAATTTAAAAAACTCACTGCTCAACATTTTAACCTTGACGATTTAAAATCGTGGATTGATACTAATATAACTAAAGGAAGTATTGATGTTAATATTATGACGAAAGTTGACAAGGACAATTATAATAAAAACAAAAAATTATCTATAGAATTTAATGATGCCCATGCAGCTTTAAGAGGTTTTGCTGAAAGTAATTTAACATCTTCATTAATACTCTCTGCAGGCATGAATCCAAGGCTTTATGCTTATTTAGAAAACTTTGATGACTTTTATCCAAATAAAAATGGTGAATTCAAAAAGAAAATTGTTCTAAAAGTTAGCGATTACCGTTCTGCTTTAATTCAAGGAAAATTTTTAGCCAAAAAAGGGATTTGGGTTTCTGAATACCGTGTAGAATCTGGTTTAAATTGTGGCGGTCATGCTTTTGCAACTGATGGATATTTATTAGGTCCTATTTTAGCAGAATTTAGAGATAACAAAGATGAAATTAAGCAAACGGTACATGAACTATTTATAAAAGCTCTTAAAGATAAAAACAGAGTTGTTCCACAATCTCCACTAGACTTAAAAATAACTGCCCAAGGAGGTGTAGGCACAGCAGAAGAACATCAATTTCTATTGGAATACTATAACGTTGATTCTGTAGGTTGGGGCTCTCCATTTCTATTAGTTCCAGAAGCCACTACAGTAGATAATCAAACTCTAAAAAAATTAGAAAATGCAAAAGAAAAAGATTTATATCTAAGTGATATTTCACCATTAGGTGTCCCTTTTAACAATTTAAAAGGCAATACTAAAGATGAAGAAAAATTCAGTTATATCGCAAAAAACAGACCTGGAAGTCCTTGTCCTAAAAAATATGTTGCTTTAAACTATGAGTTTGATAAAAAAGGACTGTGTACCGCATCACGAAAATATCAATATTTAAAAATTAAAGAACTTGAAAAACAAAATTTATCTGAACTCGAGACCAAAAAAAAGTACAATAAAATTATTGAAAAATCTTGTGTTTGTGTTGGTTTAGGCACCTCAGCTTTACTTAATTATCATGTTGAGACTAAAAAAGAAGGACCTGGAGTATCTATATGTCCGGGACCTAATATGGCCTATTTTTCTAATCAAATGAGTTTAAAAAATATAACAGATCATATTTATGGTAGAGCAAATATGATTTCAAGATCGGATAGACCAAATCTATTTATAAAAGAATTAAACATTTATATAGATTATCTTAAAAAGAAATTTGAAGAATCAAAAGACTATATGGATGTGAAACAGGAAAAATATTTAAAAAAATTCAGTAACAACCTAAAAGATGGCATTACTTATTATCAAAATGTATTTAATACAGTTTACAATCATTTTAATGAAATAAAGTCTTCTTTAGTTAAAGAATTAGATAAAAGTAAAGACAAATTAAATCAAATAACTGTAGAGATAGAAAAAGCAAAATGGATGGTTTAAATTAAGGTTTTCTATACTTAAGATAATACTAGAACAATTCACTAAGATTAAAAAATAATTATATAATTAACTAAATTTCAACCATTTAGAGAATTGTTCTTTTCTTCCAAGTCTAAGTTATAAAAACCACCACAATTTGTTTTTCTATTTTTAGAAAATTGAGTAATTAAATATGCTGTAGTAATTAAGTTTCTTAATTCACATAACGGAATTGATAATTCTGAATGGTCATATAATCGCTTATTATCTTCATATAAGACTTGCAATCTTCTTTCTGCTCTTAATAATCGTTCATTGGACCTAACTATACCAACATAGTTGCTCATTATCGTTTTAACTTCTGCTCTATCGTGAGTAATTAAAACCTGTTCCATATTTTTTACAACACCATTATCATTCCAAACAGGAATATTTTTAGGCATAGCAACCTTAGAGAATCGTTTAGAAACATTTAAAAATGCTCTATGAGAATATACCAAAGCTTCTAATAAAGAATTAGAAGCCAATCTATTTGCTCCGTGTAATCCTGTTCTAGAAACCTCTCCACAAGCATATAAATTTTTAATTGAAGTTTTTGCATTTTTATTAACATTCACACCACCACAAATATAATGAGAAGCAGGAACCACCGGGATAAAATCTTTACGTATATCAATTCCTAAAGAGGCACATTTCTCTGTAATAGTTGGAAAATGTGCTTGAAACTTTTGAAAATCTAAATGGGTACAATCTAAATACACATGAGGTGCACCACTTCTTTTTAATTCGTTATCAATAGTCCTTGCAACAATATCTCTAGAGGCTAGCTCTTCTCTTTCGTCATAACGATGCATAAAATTTTGCTTGTTATAATCTTTAAGTTTTGCACCAAATCCACGAACAGCTTCAGAAATTAAAAATGCTGGATATTCACCTGGATTGTAAAGTGCTGTTGGATGAAATTGTATAAATTCAACTTCAGAAATTTCAGCTTTTGCTCTATATGCCAAACCTAAACCATCTCCTGTAGCTACTTCAGGGTTTGTTGTAGTTGTATAAACTTGTCCACTGCCACCCGTAGCCAATAAAGTAAATTTAGACACAAAGGTTTTTACTTTGTTTGAATGGGCATCTAATACATAAGCTCCAAAACATGAAATTTTAGATTTTCTTTTTGTTTTTTTCTTTTTAGCTTGATGCTCTGTAATCAAATCAATAGCATAATGATATGGTAAAAAGTTAATATTTTCTGCTTCTTTTACTTGTGCTATTAGGGCTCTTTCAATTTCTCCTCCAGTAAAATCTTTATAGTGTAGTACTCTATTTTGAGAATGACCTCCTTCTTTTCCTAAATCAAAATCACCACTTTTATTTTTATCAAATCGAGTTCCCCAATCTATTAATTCTTGAATTCTAGTAGGTGCATCTTCTATCACCATTCTTACTACTTGCTCATCACACAACCCATCACCAGCCTTTAAAGTATCTGCGACATGCTGCTCAAAAGTGTCTACTGTTTTGTTATAGACTGAAGCTATTCCTCCTTGGGCATACTTTGTATTAGACTCATCAATTTCATTTTTTGTAATAATAGTAACCGTAGCATTTTTAAACTTTTCTGCTATTTTTAAGGCAAAACTTAAACCAGAAATACCTGATCCTAGCACCAAAAAATCAGTTTTATACAAGTTCTCTTGACTATTCATTCTACATTATTTAGATAATTCTAACATTCTATTAATAGAAACAATAGCCTTTTTACTTAATTCTGAATCAACTTCTATAGCTGGTAACTCGTACTTCATACATAAATATAGTTTTTTTATACTATTCATTTTCATATACATACATTCACTACAAGCACAAGTGTTATCTTCTTTGGCAGGAGCTGGTATTATTTCTTTATCAGGGTTTTCTAACATCATTTGATATAAAATTCCAGCTTCAGTAGCTACAATAAAAGTTTCTTTTTCACTATTTTTTACGTACTTTAATAAGCCAGAAGTAGATCCAATATAAGATGCTGCTTTTAAAATATGAGATTGAGATTCTGGATGAGCAATAATTTCTGCATTAGGATGTTTTTGAAACAAATTAATTAACTTTTCAACTGAAAATGCTTCATGCACCATACATGCTCCGTCCCATAGCAACATATTTCTACCTGTTTCTTTGTTTAAATAAGCTCCTAAGTTTTTATCAGGAGCAAATATAATAGGTTGATCAATTGGTATAGAATCAATAACAGCCTTTGCATTGGAAGAAGTACAAACAATATCACTTAAAGCTTTAATTTCTGCCGAACAATTTATATAAGTAACAACAACATGATTTGGATTTTGTTGTTTAAACTCTCTAAATTCCTTTGGAGGACATGAGTCGGCCAAAGAGCAACCTGCTTTTAAATCTGGCAATACCACTTTTTTTGTTGGATTTAAAATTTTAGCCGTTTCAGCCATAAAATGTACTCCTGCAAAAACAATCATATCTGCATTTGTTTCAGCTGCCTTTTGAGCTAAATAAAGACTATCACCAACAAAATCAGCAATTTTTTGTATTTCTTCAATTTGATAATAATGAGCCAATATTACCGCATTCTTTTCCTTTTTTAGTCTTTTTATTTCAGACACATAATCAATATTTGGAGTTTCAATATTTAAAAACCCTTTGTCTTCTAAATTCTGTTTTGCTTTTTCTAAAATTTCCATAATTGAAAATAACCTTATCTTAATATTCTTGACCCAACAAAGATAGTTCTTGTTTAGAAAGTTAACACCATAATCATTTATAAAATGGTTATTTACGTTAAATTTATCTTTTATCCAACATGTAAAACACATTTTAATATTGTCATTTATTTTCTCAATAACTACATCTGTTTTTTGTAATTTTACGCCTTATAAACCTATTAATTTACACCATTATTGAAGTATATTATATGTTAAATAAAACCCAAGCTCCACTTACTCTAACAAAAGAAGAAATGCAACAATACGGCTATAAAATTGTCGATTTGTTAGCTTCTCATTTTGAAAATTTAAATTCAGAAAAATTAGTTGGTCTTTCTGACAGAAAGCAGATGGACAAATTATTGAAACAACCGGTTCCTAATGAACCGAGCTCACCAGATAAAGTTTTAAACGAAGTAATTAAAAATGTACTAAGCAATGTAGATTACCTTGCTCATCCAAAATTTTACTCTTTTGTTCCCAGTCCTAGCAATTATATAAGTGCAATGGCCGATGCTATTGCATCAGGTTTTAATGTGTTTTCTGGAAATTGGTCAACATCACCAGCGGCAGCAGAATTGGAAATTGTTGTCATCAATTGGTTGCTTGAAATGTTTAATTTTCCAATAGTTGAAGGTGGTGGAATTTTAACTAGTGGAGGCTCAATGGCAAACCTAACGGCCTTAACTACTGCTAGACGCATAAAATTAAAAAACGATTATTCAAAAGCAATTATTTATCTTTCTGATCAAACACATTCTTCTAATATTAAAGCCATTAGAGTTTTAGGATTTAAAAAACATCAAGTTAGAATAATTCCTACTGATATGGAATTTAAACTATCCTTAAATAAACTAAAAAATGCTATTGCAAAAGATAAATTAGAAGGTTATCAACCTTTTTGTATTATTGCTACTGCAGGGACAACGAATACTGGCACAGTTGATCCGTTAGAAGAAATAGCTGCCATTTGTAAAAAAGAAAATTTATGGATGCATGTAGATGGAGCTTTTGGTGGAGCTGCTATTTTGTCAGATAAAGGAAAATCTTATTTAAAAGGAATTGAAAAAGCTGATTCATTAACTGTAGACCCTCATAAATGGTTTTTTCAACCTTATGAAATAGGTTGTTTATTAGTTAAAAATCATAAATGGTTAAGTAAAACATTTAGTGAAAATCCTGTATATTTAAGAGATATTGAAGGTAATGAATCTGAAATTAATTTTTATGATCATGGCATTCAGCTTACGCGAGGATTCAGAGCTTTAAAATTTTTTATGTCTATAAAAACTTTTGGGCTTAATGCTTTTAAAGACGCTATTCAATCAGGTATTCAACTTACAGAAAATGTAGAAGAGATCTTAAGAGAAAGTCCTAAATGGGAAGTAGTTTCACCTGCAACTTTAGCCATTATTAATTTTAGATATAATCCTATTACACATAACCTATCAGAAGAAAAATTAGACGCGTTAAATCAATACATTTCTAAACGAGTAATTGCTTCGAGAAGTGCTGTATTAGTCACAACCATTTTGTTAGACCAAGTTGTATTAAGAATGTGTTTAATAAACCCCAGAACTACACTTGACGATATCAAAGATACTTTAACTATGTGTGAACAATTTGCTGATGAATATTTTGAAAAAAACAAATATGAAAATAATTAAAATACTACTTTTATTAGTATTAATTGCAACAATTGGATGTACAAAAAAAACTGTACAAATTCCGGTGTTTAGTGTACCTGGAATCCAAGATACTATTTATGACAATTCTCAAATCTGGATGTTTCTAGAAGTAAAAGATGGAGATACTATTGCTACATTAAATAGAAAAAATAGTATTTCCACTACCAGTTGGATTTTCAATATTGATAAGAAACTACCCATGCACCTAGTAATTCCTCATTTGGAAAAATTAATTGAAAAAAGAGAGAAACCTTCTTTGCACCAAAAAGACGAAGATGATTTTAACTATTTTTCATATGTAGATTCAGATTCTGGTCTATTGTCTTTAGTTCAATTTGATGTTATTTATTTTGATAAAAATAAAGTTTTAAATCATATTGATTTTGCAAAAGATACAATCAAAAAACATTTGGTTTTAGACTATAATACAAATCAACTCACCATCAATGACAGTTTAGTACCCTTCAATAATTTGAATACCTATATCCAAAAGCTTTCTTCAACAATGAAAATGAAGGTACATTTGAATTTTGATGCCAATATAAAATATCAGAATTATTTGGAATTAAAAGCTCAATTACAGAATAATATGGAAATAGAGTTAGATACTATTGAATATGTTTATTAACAAATAATTATATTTACTATTACAACAAATTTAATTAAACTGTATTTATAAATATTATAAATACAATTAAATACTTTAATAAAACAACAATTGCATGAGTATTACCATAGAAAACATATTGCTAATTGGTTCATTACTACTATTTATAAGTGTAATTGCTGGTAAACCATCTTATCGATTTGGAGTTCCTACATTAATATTATTTTTGGGTATTGGAATGCTTGCAGGCACAGACGGAATAGGTGGTATTTATTTTGACAATCCTCAAGTTGCTCAGTTTATCGGTATTGTTTCACTTAATTTTATTCTGTTTTCTGGTGGACTTGATACCAGTTGGAATTCTGTAAAACCAATTCTAAAAGAAGGGCTAATTTTATCAACTTTAGGTGTTTTACTTACAGCCATAACCCTTGGTCTCTTTGTTTATTATTTAACTGATTTTACCATTTATGAAAGTATGCTATTGGGTTCTATTGTTTCATCAACAGACGCCGCTGCTGTATTTTCAATTTTACGTGCAAAAAGCTTAGCTCTTAAAAAAAATATAAGACCAACATTAGAATTAGAAAGTGGGAGTAATGATCCAATGGCTTACGTTCTAACTATTGCATTTTTAACTCTAGTAGTCAATCAAGACCAAAGCTTTACCTCTATTATTCCCTTATTTTTTCAACAAATGATTTTGGGTGCTATTGCTGGGTTCGTTTTTGGTAAATTAAGTAAATTAATTATTAATAAAATTAAACTCGATTTTGAAGGGCTTTATCCTGTACTTGTAATCGCCTTAATGTTTATCACCTTTTCTGCAACTGATTTTATAGGAGGAAATGGTTTTCTTGCTATTTACATTTGTGCGGTATTTTTAGGAAATCAGGACTTAATACATAAAAAAACCATTCTAAAAATGTTTGATGGTTTAGCATGGTTAATGCAAATTGTTTTATTCTTAACCTTAGGATTACTAGTATTCCCATCACAAATTATTCCTTATATGGGTATTGGACTAGTAATTTCTCTATTTCTTATTTTGATTGCAAGACCTATGAGTGTTTTTATCAGTTTGATGTTTTTTAAAATGAAACTACGAAGACGATTTTATATTTCATGGGTAGGTTTACGTGGTGCGGTTCCAATTGTATTTGCTACGTATCCACTTTTGGCTGGAATAGATAAAGCCAATATAATTTTTAATATTGTATTTTTTATATCTGTTACTTCAGTTTTAATTCAAGGAACAACATTATCTCTTGTTGCAAAATGGTTGAGAGTTGCTGAACCAAATGAAGAAAAACGAATTACAGATGTAGATAAACTCATTTTTGACCTACCAAAATCTTCTTTACAAGAAATTAAAATATTACCTAAATTCAATGCAATAAATAAAAGAATTGTGGATTTAAACTTTCCTAAATCTGCATTTATCATTATAATAAAACGAAATGGAGAATATATTCCACCAAATGGTTCAACAAAGATTAAAACAAATGATATTTTAATGGTGCTCGCCGATGGTCAAGAAGATTATGACAAAGTAAACGATTGTCTTTGCAACTCAACATCTTTAAAACATTAAATTTATAATGAAATGAGAAAACGATTTATATTACTTGTTGACTTTTCGGAATATTCAACCAATCTAATAAAATATGCTTACGATTGGAGTAAAGAAGCAAATGCTACAATTCTTTTGCATCATCAAACCACTGCGTTTTTACCTGCTTTTGCCGATAATGAAGCCAAACAAGAACTTACTCAACATGCGAACAACGACGCACTTCAAAAATTACAGTTACTAGTAAAAAAGCTGATTCCAAATACTGTTGAAATTTCTTATTCTGTTTCTGAAATTGATTTTTATCATACACTACCTAATTTATTAGCAGAACCTTATGAAAATTTAATCTTTGTAGGACTAAAAGGAACAGGACTACTAAAAAAAATATTTCTTGGCAGTGTAGCCCTTGAGATTATTAGAAATACAGATAACATTATTGTTGCAATGCCTAAGGAAATTGACACGTATTCTCATGAAAAAATATATATAGCTGTAAGTCAAAATAAACCTTTGAATATTCTAGAATTAAAGAAATTTTTCAAATTTATAGACAATAGAAATACTAATATTACATTTTTTTATTTGGCAAAGCCCAACGAAAATACAATTGCTATAAATAAACAATTACATGATTTATCAGAAATGTTCTCTGAAAATTTTAATACTAATTATACTGTTTACAAAGGAGACAATCCTTTAGAGGACATGAAGAATGTAATAAACAATAATATTGAAGAATTATTAATAGTTCAAAAAGGTTCACGCCTTTTAACAGACCAACTTTTTAGAAACTTTTTAATTAACGAATTAGTTTTTACAGGACAAACACCTTTAGTTGTTTTACCTTAGAAACACTACAGGACATTAAATAGCTATTAAAATTAGCAGTTAAGCCATTTACAAAACATTTTATTTAGGTATTAAATAAATGACTACTTAAAAAAGATGTTTAATTTTCTTAACAAATTTCATTGGCAAAGTATATGGAGGATAACGAAGTGAAGGGTCAAACCAATTTGCTTTTTTAACAATAGCTTTATGATGCGAAAAAATTTCAAAAGAAGTTTTACCGTGATATGCTCCTATTCCACTTTGTCCTACACCTCCAAATGGCAATCGTTTGTTTGTTATTTGAATAACCGTATCATTAATTGCTCCACCACCAAAACTATATGTATTAATTATTTTATTTTGGAATTTCTTATTATTTGAAAAAACATAAGTGGCTAATGGCTTTCCATAATTCATAATATAATTATGAATATCTTCTTCCGTATTATAAGAAATAATAGGTAAAATCGGTCCAAAAATTTCACCTGCCATTAATTTACTATCTAATTTTGGTTCGTTAACCAATGTTGGTGATAAATAATTATCTTCATCATTCCTATGTCCTCCAAAAAGAATTTCTTCTCCTTTTAGCATTTCCTTTAAACGTAAATAATGTTTTTGGTTTACTGTTCTTGAAAAGTCATGAGACGCTTCTATATTTTCTCCATAACTTTTGGTAATACTTTCTTGTAAAGCTACAATCAACTTATTTTTTACTGTATGATGCACTAGAATATAATCTGAAGCAATACAGGTTTGTCCTGCATTTAAAAATTTGCCCCAAACTATACGTTTTGCTGCTAAGTTTATTGAAGCTGTATCATCTACAATACAAGGATTTTTACCTCCTAACTCTAAGGTAACAGGTGTTAAATGTTTTGCGGCACTTTCGTAAACTATTTTGCCAACATGACTACTTCCAGTAAAAAATATATAATCCCATTTTTCTTCCAATAATTGTTGTGAGACTTCCACACCACCTTCAACAACAGTAACATGATGGGGTTTAAAAACAGCTTTAATAATTTCAGTAACTATAGCTGCTGTATTAGGTGTTATTTCTGATGGTTTTACAACCACTGTATTGCCTGCCGCAACAGCACCAATTAAAGGGGCAATTGCTAACTGAAAAGGGTAGTTCCATGGAGCTATAATTAAAACAGTACCATAAGGTTCTTTATAAATGTAGTCTGAAGAAGGCCAGTTTATCCAACTAGAAGATACTTTTTTAGTACTTGCCCAATTATCAATTTTTTTGAGTACATACTTTAATTCTGCTAATACAAATTGCGTTTCTGCTGCTAAAGTCTCAAACCTTGGTTTTTTAAAATCAGCAAATAAAGCATCACAAATTGCTTCCTCCCGTTTACTAATTTCTTGTTGTAAACGTTTTAGCGTTTCTTTTCTAAAAGAAATATCTTTTGTTTGTTGCGTTTTAAAAAAATTATTCTGTTTTTCTACTATTTCTTTAATCATTATAAGACAGCTTATTTCCAAATTTATGAAAAATCACAGATTAAATCATTGAGATTTCAACATTCTGCTAAACAAATAATCTTAATGTGATTTTCTCTTATAAGAGTTTATTGCTTTCACCTTTGAAAACAAGAGTATAACTGTTATATAAAACTTAAGAAATGTTACTTAACAATGAATGTCTCTTTATTTGTTGTTGCTGAATTTTCTCCTACAAAAACTTCAAAGATACCAGACTCTATAAAAGTATTCCCATTAGTATCAAAAATGGATAAAACATCTGAAGTAATATCAAATTCTACCTTTTGAGAAGCTCCTTTTTTTAAGAATATTTTTTGAAATCCTTTTAATGATTTCTGGGGTGTTGCTACACTTGCTTCTTTATCATTTATATAAAACTGCACGACTGTTTCTCCATCAAAATCTCCAGTATTAGTAACAATTACACTTACCTTATTGCTATCATCCTTACCCATTTCTTTTTTATCTAATACTGGTTTTGAATACGTAAAATCTGTAAAGCTTAACCCATAACCAAAAGGATATAAAACATCTCCATTAAAATAACGGTAAGTACGCCCTTTCATGTGATAATCTTCAAAAGGAGGCAAATCTTCTACAGATTTATAAAAAGTTACAGGTAGTTTACCTGATGGATTATAATTTCCAAAAAGAATATCTGCTGTAGCTTCCCCTCCTCCTTGTCCAGGATACCAAACATTTAAAATAGCATCTAAATTTTCTTGCTCCCAATTAATGGCCATTGCACTTCCTCCTGTTAAAACAAAAACGATAGGTTTACCTAAACTATTTAATTCTTTTAAAAGTTCATGTTGAACTTTGGGTAATTTCAAATTTGTTCTATCTCCTTTATAAAAGCCTTCTACATTAACAGGCATCTCTTCCCCTTCTAATCGAGCTGAAATACCTCCAACATAAACAACAACATCACTTTCTTTCACTTTTTCAATCATTCTTTCTTTACCCATTCTATGTTCAATATCCCATAATAATTGTAAAGAGGCCAACCAAGGGTTGGTACATTTATATTCTAAAACAAAGTTATATTTCTTATTTTTTTCTAAAAACATAGCTTTTGGTTCCACTTCTTCTTGATTGTTAGAACTTTCAAGAATTTGTTTTCCATCAACCATTAATTTAAAAGTACCTCCACTTATAAGTACATTTAAAGCTACTTCTCCTGTAAAGTCTGGTTTAATTATTCCAGAATAACGGATAGAGAAATTTCCAGGTTCTAATACATCTACAGGTGCTGCCCCACCCCAATCAAAATCAATATAATTTAAAGTTTTTATTACTGACGGATCTCCTTCTAAATTTGAATTGTTATAATACTCAACTTTAATTTTACCATGATAGTTTTTATTCCCTACAACATCAAACACAGGCTTATCATCAGCAATATTTAC
Organism: Aureibaculum marinum; assembly: GCF_003813905.1. GTDB lineage: Bacteria > Bacteroidota > Bacteroidia > Flavobacteriales > Flavobacteriaceae > Aureibaculum > Aureibaculum marinum. The sequence goes on along the minus strand of NZ_RPFJ01000006.1, from coordinate 275,128 downwards.
TCCTTTAAAATAATGGACTTTTGTTTTTTTAGAAACTTGTTCTTTAATCCCTTCTAAAATTGTTTTTGAATAAGTAGGTGTTCCAAAATAATTACCTAATACAAAATGACGGTCATTAGCATTTGGCCCAATTACAGCAATTGATTTAATACTATTTGATAACGGCAAAATATTATTTTCATTTTTTAACAAAACCATAGACTCTCTGGCTGTTTTTAAAGCTAACTTTTGATGAGCTTCAGACTCCAATGAATCATTAGAGATATCAGAAAAAGGAGTTTTACCATCAACATTTAATAATCCTAATTTAATTTTTGCAATAATTAATCTTTTTAAAGCTATATCAATTTCTTTCTCTGTTATTAAACCTTTTTCTACTGCTTTATCTAAATGTGCATATGTATTTCCACAATTCAAATCGCAACCTGCTTTTACCGCTAATGCCGAAGCTTCTTCTGCGGTTTCTACAATTTCATGAAATTTATAAATATCATAAACAGCACCACAATCAGATACAACATATCCTTCAAATCCCCATTTCTCTCTTAAAATATCATTCAATAATAGTTTGCTTGCGGTAGCTGAAGCTCCTAAATAACGATTGTAGGCTGACATTACTGAAAATGCCTTACCTTCAACAATAGCAGCTTCAAAAGCGGGTAAATAAGTCTCCCATAAATCTTTTTTATCAGTATAGGCATTAAAACTATGTCTATTATGTTCAGGACCACTGTGTACCGCAAAATGTTTGGGAGTTGCAATTACTTTAAAATAATTGGGATTATCTCCTTGTAATCCTTTTATAAAAGCCACACCCATTTTAGAAGTTAAGTACGGGTCTTCACCATAAGTTTCTTGCCCACGTCCCCATCTCGGGTCTCTAAAAATATTTATATTAGGAGTCCACATTGTTAACCCTTGATAGCGATTATGTTGGCCTAATTTTATACTATGATTGTATTTAGCTCTAGCTTCTGTACTAATAACACTAGCAACTTTATTAATTAAAGGAACATTAAATGTAGCTGCCATTCCAATTGCTTGCGGAAAGGAAGTTGCTGATCCAGCTCTAGCAACACCATGTAAACACTCGTTCCACCAATTGTACTTTGGTATGCCTAGTCTTTCAATAGCAGGAGCAACGTCTTGCATTTGAGCAATTTTTTCAGACAAAGATAACCGTTGTATAAAGTCATCAGCTCTAACTTCAGCATCTAAAGCAGAATCTTGAAATGGATATTTAACATTCTGACTAACAACAAATAACGGCATAAACATTAATAAAAAAACAATACTTTTTTTCATTATACAATGATTTAATTATAAGAGGAAATGTATTACTAAAAACTAAAATAGTTTATATATTATTTTCAATATTTCAATTACAGACCTCAGCATTATTAGAGATATGCAATTTAGCATCAGATGGTGAAATGTAAGGAATTCCTAATCCTAAACCACGAAGAATAAACAACAACCCAATAATAACTACAAAAACGGGAATTGCTTTTTGTATCTTACTTCTAATTGTTCCTTTTAAAAAATTACCCATTAACACTGCAACACTCATCATTGGCACTGTACCTAATCCAAATAAAAACATATATAATGCCCCTTCAAAAGCACCGGAAGCAGCAATGGAACCTACTAATGCCATATACACCAATCCACAAGGTAAAAACCCATTAAAAAATCCTATTGAGAAAAAAGTAGTATTGGTCCGTTTTTTTAAGTAATATCCCATTTTAGATTTAACATAAGATATGCCTTTATATATGGGTTTAGAAAAGTTATATTTATTAAAAATATGCAAAGGAATAACAACCATTACAATCATTAAAACACCAATTAAAATAGATAATCGTTGTTGAAAACCTGCCAAATACAACCCTCTCCCTACCAATCCGAAAATTAGACCAATAAGTGAATATGTTAATAAACGGCCTATATGATATAACAACGTTTGAAATATCATTTTAGGTTTACTTTTTCTATCTACTGGAAGTGCAAAAGCAATTGGTCCACACATGCCAATACAGTGAAAACTACCTAATAATCCTAATATGAAAGCCGTATAAAAAATAACTTTTAAATTTTCTTAATAAAAAATATTTTTCTTAAACATGTACGCCTCATCTTCATATTTCCAATCAATTTTAATATTCCATCTTCCATTAATTAACTTCTCATCTTCCACAATCATAATATTATCATCTTTCAATTTAATCTCTCTACTAAAATCGATTCTTTTATCTGAAGGTCTTTGAAAATAAATAGTTCCAGAAATTTCACTTTGATCCATATCACTAGGAAACGTAAATTTCATAGTATTTTCTGCACGTTCAACAACTACATTTTGAGCCAACTTACTTGCATTATTCATTTTATTAATTTCATCTTGAAAATACAATTCATCTTTATAGTAATCTTCTGATACCATATGATGTTCAAGATTTTCATCTGCAATAGACCTGTATACAAATTGTAATATAAAAATCATAAATGCTCCCATTGCAATTACTATTGCCCATCCCCAATTTATTCTAATTTTCATAATGTTTTTATTAGATGTAATAATATAATTAATTAATTTTCATTGGTCCAGTAAAATTTGTAGACGTGGTTCCCAATAACTCTCCATCAGCATATATGCCAATTTTCAATTTTTCTTTTGAAGATTCTAAGTCTTCTTTATCAATATCAATAAACAAAGTACCTTCTGTTAAATCACCTTTAGGAACCATACTTGTGCCTCCAACAATTCTAATTTTTCCTGGATGTGACATTAATTTTATTTCAACATTATTTAAGTCCTTTACTGTCTTATTTATCAACTTAAAGGTATAAACATTACTTACTCCAGTTTCTGTTGTTGTAAAATTCTGACCTGGTAATCTTAAAATTGTAGCTTCTAAATCTGAACGTAAAAATAACAAAGTAATTAACACCCCTACAAGAATAGTTAATACTGCTGAATATGCAGTTATGCGTGCATTAAACTTAAATTTTTCACCTTTTGTAATATTATCTTCAGAAGCATATTTAATTAATCCTGTTTCGAAACCAACTTTGTCCATTACTTCGTCACAAGCATCTATACACGCTGTACAGTTAACACACTCTAATTGTGTACCATTTCTAATATCTATACCTGTTGGACAAACAACAACACATTGGTTACAATCAATACAATCTCCATTACCTAAGGCTTCTCTATCTTCGTTTTTTCTAAATTTTTTTCTACCATTCTCGCCTTCTCCTCTCTTATGATCGTAAGCTACAACTATGGATTTTCTATCTAACAATACGCCTTGAAGTCTACCATAAGGACAAACGATAATACATACTTGTTCTCTAAACCAAGCAAATACAAAATAGAAAACAAGTGTAAAAACTAATAATTTAACAAGAGTACCTATATGATTTAATGGACCATCTGTAATATACTCTAAAAGAGTATCTCCACCAATAAAATAAGCTAAAAATACATTAGCTATAATAAAAGAAACTAGAAAAAAAAGGCTCCACTTAATTGCCTTTTTTCTAATTTTTTCCGCATTCCAAGGTTGTTTATTAAGTCTGATTTGTTTCCCTCTATCACCTTCAATCCAATACTCAATTTTTCTAAAAACCATTTCCATAAAAATGGTTTGTGGACATATCCATCCGCAGAATATTCTACCAAAAATAACGGTAAATAAAATAATAAATACAATTCCAACTAACATGGAAAGTACCAATAAGTAAAAATCTTGTGGCCAAAAAGGTTGCCCAAAAATATTGTATTTTCCTTCTAATATATTAAATAATAAAAATTGATTACCATTAATTTTTATAAAAGGAGAAATAATAAGTACAGCAAGTAAAAACCAACTTAAATAGGTTCTATAATTTGTAAATTTACCTGATGGTTTTTTAGGAAATATATAATTTCGTTTACCATCTTCTGTGATGGTTCCGATAGAGTCTCTAAAATTTTCTTGTTTTTGTGATGCCATTAGTATGTAAAATGAATTCGCAAAATATTTTTGCTTACTTCAACAATAATGCAATAAACTAAATAATTAATTTGCATATGAACTAAAAAAAATACTTCTACTTACACTACAAAGTTAACGTTAATAAACGGACAAAAATGAAACATTTATTACACAACTAGGGGGAATAAATAGAAGTATTCTAAGACGTTAAAAACGTCCAAAAAACTAATCTGAGTCAGTAAAAATTATTAACTACCTTCACCTTCCTTCCAAATTTCTCCTTCAGGAGCCTTTGGATTAGCTGGTGTTGTACCTTGTAGTGTTAAAATATAACTAGCTAACTGCTGTCTTTCTTTTTGACTTATCGTGCTTTCCCAAGCAATCATACCTTTACCAGGTCTTCCTCCTTTAGAAATTGTATTAAATATATTTTTAAAACCTCCTCCTAAAACCCAATATTCATCGGTAAGATTAGGTCCAATACTACCTCCACCATCTTCCAAATGACAAGCAGTACAAGTTTTAGAAGCAAATAATTCTTTACCCTTTTGAATATCTTTAGGATCAGTTAATGCTTCTAAATTGGCATCATCATATAATTCAGGATTATCTTTTTTATACTGCTCAACCGCTGCATTACCTTCGGCAACAGCTCTTTCATATTCTGCCTTTTGATCATATTTATCAGTAAAGAAGACCATTATGTAATAAAATATACCTACGGCTATAGTGATATAAAAACCTGCTAACCACCAAGGTGGTAATACATTATCTAACTCTTTAATACCATCATAATCATGATCCGTCATTATATCTTCTTCATTCTCAATAGGCTTCGCTTTGGTTAACTTTTGTGAAAGTTTACTCCAAAATGATTGTTCGTTTTTACTCATAATCGTTTATATTTTCATCCTCTTCAAGAGGTAAATTACTAATATTTTCTATACTCTTTTTTGGTAATCTTATTACGTGAATTAACATGGTAACAAATACTGTAAAAAATAAGATTAATGATATGATGGGATAAATTTCCACATCAGCCATTGAATCTAAATGATGTTTTATAAATTTTAACATTTTTATTAATTTTGAGCTGTTTCACCTTTTTTAATATCTGTACCTAATCGTTGTAAATAAGCAATTAAAGCAACAATTTCTTTTTCTTGCATATTGCTATCTCCATAATTTTTCACGTATTCTGGATCTTGTCTTAGGTTCTTTTCAATGGCTTCTGCCTGATTTCTAAGTAAAAACAAGCCTTTATCCACTTCAGATTGTGTATAAGGAACACCTAACTTAACCATAGCTTCCATTTTACCTTGTGTATTTGAAGTATTCAAATTATTAGTATATAACCAAGGGTAACGTGGCATAATAGAACCTGGTGAAGTTGATCTAGGATCTAACATATGATTAAAGTGCCAGTTATCATTATATTTACCTCCTAACCTATGTACATCTGGTCCAGTTCTACGAGACCCCCAAAGGAATGGGAAATCATAAACATATTCACCTGCTTTGGAATACTCTCCATATCGTTCTACTTCTGAACGGAAAGGTCTAATCATTTGTGAGTGACAGTTATTACATCCTTCTCTAATATAAATATCTCTACCTTCTAGTTCTAATGGAGTATATGGTTTTATACTTGTAATTTTAGGAATATTAGAATCTACCATCAACAATGGTATAATTTCCACGGCTCCACCAACAGCAATAGCCAACGTAGTTAATAACGTAAATAGAATTGTTCTTCTTTCTAACCAACTATGCCATCCTTCACCAGCCATTCTTGCATTTGTAATTTTCTTTAATGGTGCTGCTTCTACAAGTTCATCTTCAACAGTAGCACCTTTTTTAGCTGTTTTATAAATATTATATGATAATAAAATAAAACCTATTAAATACAAAGTACCTCCAAAAGCACGCATAGCATACATTGGTAAAATTTGAGTAACGGTTTCTAAGAAGTTACCATAAACCAATGTACCATCTGGATTAAATTGTTTCCACATAGATGCTTGAGTAAATCCTGCTACATACAAAGGTATTGCATAAAATAAAATACCTAATGTACCAATCCAGAAATGAGTATTAGCTAATTTTTGAGAATACAACTCGGTTTTCCAAATTTTAGTTGCTAGCCAATAAAGCATACCTGAAATCATAAAACCGTTCCACGCCAAGGTTCCGATGTGTACGTGTGCTACAATCCAATCTGTATAATGTCCAATAGCATTTAGGTTTTTAAAAGACAACATAGGTCCCTCAAAAGTACTCATACCATATCCTGTTATTGCAACAACAAAGAATTTTAATATGGCACTTTCTCTAACTTTATCCCATGCTCCACGTAAAGTCAAAAGACCATTAATCATACCACCCCAAGATGGGAAAATTAACATTACAGAAAATACGGTACCTAAATTTTGAGCCCATTCAGGTAAAGCTGTATATAATAAGTGGTGTGGCCCTGCCCATATATAAATAAATATTAAAGACCAAAAGTGTACTATAGAGAGTCTATAAGAATATACAGGTCTATTTGCCGCTTTAGGCACAAAATAATACATTAAACCAAGTATAGGTGTAGTTAAGAAAAATGCTACCGCATTGTGTCCATACCACCACTGTACTAAGGCATCTTGCACTCCGGCATAAATTGAATAACTTTTAAATGCACTAACAGGTAATTCTAAATTATTAAAAATATGTAACACTGCTATTGTTACGAAAGTTGCTAGATAAAACCAAATAGCTACATATATATGACGTTGACGTCTTTTTAAAATAGTACCAATCATATTTATACCCATTACTACCCATACAAGAGTAATTGCGATATCGATTGGCCACTCTAATTCAGCATATTCTTTTGACGACGTTAACCCTAATGGTAAAGTAATAGCCGCCGCTACAATAATTAATTGCCATCCCCAAAAATGTATTTTACTTAATGTATCACTAAACATTCTTGTTTTAAGCAATCTTTGCATAGAATAATACATTCCAACAAAAAAACCATTTCCAACAAAAGCAAAGATAACTGCATTGGTATGTAAAGGTCTCAAACGACCAAAACTTAACCATGATATCCCTTCCATGTAATTGGGAAAGTTAAATAAGAAAGCGACCATAAGTCCAACCGCCATACCAATAATTCCCCATGCTATTGTGGCTATGAGGAACAACTTTACAATTTTGTTGTCGTAATAAAATTGTTCTTTTTCCATTATTATTTCTGATTAATTGATTTTGATTCTTTTACTTTAGATTTGTCACTAATAAATTCATCTTCAAAAAGCATTCTTACAGAGGGTGTATACATATCATCATACTGTCCTGATTTTACTGATTTAATAAACAGTATAAAAAACACTACAGCAATCACAATACTAACTCCAATCATTAAAAAGATGATGTCCATTTTATAGTGATAGTTAAAATTTTCACAAAAGTAAGATATTTCATATTACTTAAAACATGATAATTATCATGTTTTACTACACAGTAAATTTATAAAATTATCTTTCACTTGCCAATATATTTGTACCTAATGTAACAAATATTACAATAGTTATAGAACTTAACGGCATTAAAATAGCTGCTACAATGGGAGATAAATTACCTGTAATGGCAAACATCATTCCTATTAAATTATACAAAACAGACACTACAAAACTCATTTTCACTACCTTAAGTGTTTTTTTAGATAATTTTAAAAATTTAGGCAATTTATAAAACTTCGAAGCATCAACTATACCATCCGAAGCTGGGGAAAACACATTTATATTTTCAGAAACTACCAATCCAACATTACTTTGCACTAGAGCACCAGCATCATTTAATCCATCACCTATCATTAACACATTTTTACCTTTATTTTGTAAACCTTTTATGTAGTTTAGTTTATCCGTAGGTTTTTTATTGAAGATTAAAGTTGCATTTTCAGGAAGCATGGTTTTTAATTGTTGTTTTTCACCATCATTATCTCCAGATAAAATTCCCAATTCATAATCACTTTTTAACTCATTAAAAATTGCATTTAATCCTTTTCTATATGAATTTTTAAAAATATATTTTCCTTTTATCACTCCATTTATACTAATAAAAGATTGTGTTTGTAAAACTTCTTCATTTTTTGTATTTAAAAACTGTGCTGAACCTATTTTTACATTTATATCATTTACTCTACCTTCTAAACCTTTACCAACAAACTCCTTAAAATCAGACACTTCTACAACTTCCACATCTTCCATTTCTTCATACAACATTCTACTTAATGGATGATTAGAAGCTCTTAACACACTTTTTACAGCAACAATTTCTTTTTCAATAAGCAATTCTCCATCATAAAAAACTTTTGCTTTGTTATTGGTAATTGTACCTGTTTTGTCAAAAATTATAGTATCTACTTTTGATAAATCTTCAATAACATCAGCATTTTTCAAATAGAGTTTCCGTTTTCCAAAAATACGTAGCATATTACCTAAAGCAAAAGGTGCTGATAGAGCTAAAGCACACGGACAAGCCACAATCAACACTGCAGTAACCACATTAGCAACCATACTAACATCAACAAAATACCAATACAAACCAGCCAAAAAAGCGATGAATAATACAATAATAGTAAATCGTTTACTTATAGAATCGGTTAAACTTTTTATTCCACTAATTTTTTCCCTCTTAAAAACATCATTACTCCATAATTGAGTTAAATAACTTTGTGATACAGTTTGTAAAATTTCCATTTCAATAGCTCCAGACAACTGTTTTCCTCCTGCAAATAGCTTATCTCCTGATTTTTTTGTGACTGGCAAAGACTCTCCTGTTACAAAACTGTAATCAATTTCAGCGTTGCCAGCTATTAAAATACCATCTGCAGGAATTAGCTCTTTATCTCTAATTAATAACCTATCTCCTTTTTTAACATCATAAATTGCAACATTTTTTTCTGACCTATCTTTATTAATTTTTGTAACAGCTACAGGAAAATAAGATTTATAATCACGCTCAAAAGATAAGAAACTATAGGTTTGTTGTTGAAATATTTTACCTAATAATAAAAAGAAAACAAATCCGGCAAGGCTATCAAAATACCCTTGACCTACATTAAAAAATACTTCATAAGAACTTCGTAAAAATAATACAATCATACCTAATACAATAGGTACATCTATATTTAAAATTTTATGTTTTAATCCTTTGAACGCAGAGACAAAATAATCGGTTGCAGAATAAAACATTACAGGCAAAATCATTACAAAAATGATTAATTTAAAGAAAAATTTATACCTGTCTAACCAAAACTCTTCTGCCTGTAAATATTCAGGAACAGACATAAGCATAATATTACCAAAAGCAAAGCCGGCAACTCCAATTTTATAAATAAGAGATCTATCAATTTTACGTTTACTTACTGTAGCATCCTCTAAACTAATTAAAGGTTCATATCCAATAGAACTTAACAACTCTACAACTTGTCTTAAAGAAATAGCTTTACAATTAAAAGTAACTCTAACCTCTTTTCTTGGAAAATTAACTTGAGAAGTACTAATTGCAGAATTTAATTTATTCAAATTCTCTAAAATCCATATACACGAACTACAATGAATGTGAGGTATATAAAAAGTAATTACTCTAGTCTCTCCATCTTTAAAATCATATAACTTTTCTACAATTTTTTCATCATCCAGGTAACTATACTTTCCTTTTATATCTTCAGGGATTTTACCTGGTGCATTTTCCAAATCATAATAACACGTTAAATCATTCTCATTAAAAATTTCGTAAACTGTTTTACAACCGTTACAACAGAAATTTTTTGAATCATAAACTACTGGTTTTGAACCACAATCGTTACCACAATGGAAACATGTTTTTTTTGTCATTACTTTTTAATTCAACTTACAAATATCTAATACAAACTTAGTCAAGTCTATGATAAAAGTCATAAAATTTAGATATATTTGTTACTTAATTCGTTTTGCCCATATGAGTAAATGTCAACAATGTATTATAAGGGAATTCAACTCACTAAAATCTCTATCTGCAGATGAGTTGAAAAGCATGTCTGAACAAAAAGATGTCTTAACTTTTAAAAAGGGCGATATCATTTTTGAAGAAGGAAACACCTTAAATGGTGTATATTGTATGAAAGAAGGCATTTGCAAATTATCTAAACTTAATGCCAACGGGAAAGAACAAATAGTTCGATTTATAAAGGGAGGAGATATGTTGGGCTATCGTTCCGTATTAAGCGAAGAGCCTGTATCACTCACGGTTACTGCCTTAAAAGACATCAAAGCCTGCTTTATACCAAAAAAAGAAATTTTAGATGCTATTAAAGAAAATCCTAAATTTTCTTTAGACATGATGAAAACGGTTTGTAGTGATTTACGTGATGCGAATATGTCACTTTCTAACATGGCACAAAAAAGTGTTAAAGAAAGATTAGCTGACACTTTAATATTTCTTAAAGAAACCTTCGGAGAAGATGAAGATGGCTATTTAAGTATTTTATTAACGCGTGAAGAAATATCAAGTGTAATTGGTACTGCTACAGAATCTGCTATTCGATTATTATCAGAATTTAAAAAGAAAGGATTTATTGCTTTAGAAGGTAAAAGGGTTAAAATTTTAGATGAAGTTGAGTTGTTAAAATTATCACAAGGATTTTAATTACTTAACAACCTTTTAATTATCCGATTTCCATCTTTCAATAATCTCATCTACATGGTTTATCGACTTTTTTGTCCAGTCCATTCTTTTCTCTTCTTTTTCCTGTTCAGTAAGTTGCCAATTAATATTTGAGGTTCGTAATCTTAGAGATAATGATTGTAAAATAATAGCCACAGCAACGGAAATATTTAAACTTTCTGTAAATCCATACATTGGTATTTTTAAATATCCATCTGCTTCTTTTAACATATAATCAGAAACACCTTCCTTTTCTACTCCAAAAACTAAAGCTGATTTTTTTGTGATATCAAAATCTTGTAACAAACAAGAATCGTTATGTGGTGTAGTTGCTATAATTTGGTACCCTTTACCTCTAAGAGATTTAATACAGTTTTCAGTATTATTTTCTTGTTGATTATACTCGTAAAAATCAATCCATTTTTGAGCACCTTTAGCTACTTGGTTAGAAACATAACTATTGTACTTATTTTCTATAATATGAATATCTTGAATACCAAAAACATCACAACTCCGTACTACAGCACTAGTATTATGTTTTTGATATATATCTTCTAATACAACCGTAAAATGACGGGTTCTTTCTTTTAAAATTTTTTCGAAAAGATTTTTTCTGTTCTCTGTTAATAATTCTTGTAAATAACTTAACAATTGTTTATCTACCATATTTTTCTGTTCTTATAAATAAGTTTTAAATTTATGGCAAGATAAGAAATCGATAAGAAAAGATAAATAACAATCTACTATTATAAGAACAATTCATCAATACTCAGAAAATAACAGTAACAATATTCACAATGAAAAAAATAGTAGTACTTACAGGTGCAGGAATGAGTGCTGAGAGCGGCATTAATACTTTTAGAGATGCAAATGGTTTGTGGGAAGGACATGATGTAATGGAAGTTGCCTCACCTGAAGGTTTTAAAAGAAATCCTAAATTGGTATTGGATTTTTACAACCAAAGACGTCGTCAATTATTAACAGTAAAACCCAACAGTGGGCATAAAGCCTTAGCTGATTTGGAAAAGAAATACGACATAACTATTATTACTCAAAATGTAGATGATCTTCATGAACGAGCTGGAAGTACTGATGTTATTCACCTACACGGAGAGTTATTGAAATCTAGAAGCATCACCAACGAGAATGAAATTTATGAGTGTAAAAATGATATCAATGTTGGAGACTTATGTCCGAATAACACACAATTAAGGCCACATATTGTTTGGTTTGGAGAAGCAGTTCCTATGCTCGATAAAGCTGCACAAATAACTACCTCCGCAGATATTTTGATAATCATTGGAACCTCTATGCAAGTATATCCAGCTGCAAGCTTAATAAATTATGTAAAGTCAGGCATCCCCATCTATTTTATTGATCCAAAACCAGCGATAAATGCAAATGATTTTAATAATTTGACTGTCATTGCTGAAAAAGCTACTAAAGGAGTTAAAATTCTAGTTGATAATTATTTATAGATGAATCAAAAAACTTTTGTTTCCTTATTGACAAACGCTACCCATAAGTTAACCAATCGAGAAAAATTAATTGATGCTGCAATTAACAATCCCGAATATGTACCTCTACTATTAACCAATATGGAAGCAATTGAAGATGACATTTCTACTTTTTCAGCTCGTACTTTAGAACTGGCTTGCAAAGAAAAATTAGGTATCATTACCCCCTATTTAGATCAATTTTGTAACATAATACTCAAAATTAAACAACCTGCAGTAATTAGAGCCAGTGCAAAAATTTGTGAATTATTAGTACTTGGTTATTTTACTAAAGATAATACTGGTGTTCAATCTGTTTTAAAAGAAAATCATCTTGAAAAAATTATAGAAGCAGGTTTTGATTGGATGATTACAAATCAAAAAACGGCGGTTAAAGCTTACACCATGCACACTTTATACATATTGGGCACAAAATACCAATGGATTTATCCAGAATTAGTACTTAATATTGAAAAAGATATACCAAAAGCAACTATAGGCTACGTCAATAGAGGTAGAAAAGTAATAAAGGCTATTGAGACCAAAACCAAGTTAAAGCTTTAATTATGTTAATATTTCTCGAGACTAATTTTATGGTTCCTACAAAATTCACCCAACAATAAGGCTCTATAGTTTTTAGAAATATTTAGATTTTTACTTACTATAATTAATTTCTGACCTAATTTTCTTAAAAAAAGCTATAAGTTCTTGTTGCTGTACTTCTGTCAGTTTTGCCTCTGGATGCATAGGTAAATAACTTTCTAAAGGCATCTCTTTTTTCTCAATCATTTCAATTGTTTCTTCCAATTTATGATCTTTCTTTTTTTCACTATATGTATTCCAAATTGAAAAATCTAAATGTTTTTTACCATAAGTTACATGATTGGAAATCCACCATGAAACTGGTGCAACTTCAGAATACCATGGGTAAGTGGTATTATTGGAATGACAATCGTAACAAGAAGCCTTAATTGTTGATGCTATTTTTGCATCCGTACCATAAACAACCAAAAAGTCGGTATCAGGTGTTTCTGTTGAAGTATTTTTTTCAGGACGATAAAATTGAATGGCTATAAAAACAAATAACAATCCAATAACTATTTTTTTTAGCATAACTTAAATTTTATGCTAAGATATTAATTTAAAAATACCTTCAAACAATTTGCCATCAGCAATTACACTACCTTTTTGTATTAAATCAAAAATTTCTGAATTTCTATCGGCTCCATATTTTTTTGCTCCTTTATAAAAAGTAATAGAACCATCTTTAGTATTGTCTATAAACCATTTATAATCTTTATCGTTAAAAAAACTAAAATCAGTTTTATTTACTTGAACAACAATTCTAAAAATTTCGTTTTTATCACATTTAAATAAATTGATATTCTTCTCAGAAAAATGTTCGAGATAATTGGTTCTATTCAATACATCATCCCACACCACATCACTAAATAAATTTAATTCTTGTTCTGCCAATTCTGGCTTATCGGCTTTAATGGCATTCCATTCCTTAACATCAATTTGCTGTGTAGCTAAAAACTGAGCAAATTCTTTGTGTAAAGCTTCAAACTGTTCTTTTGTTAACTGTTTATACTTCATAACTTATTTACTATTATCTTTCTGAGACTCGAAAAATATCTGAATCACATTTAACATAACTATGAATAAAAATAATCATAAAAAAAACCGTTCAATACCAAATGAGGCTGAACGGTTTTATATAAGTTGAGATTGTATTATTTACCTTCAGCAACTACATCAAAAGGAAAATCAACAATTACCTCTCTGTGTAAACGAATTTTTGCTTCGTAAGTACCTAATCTTTTTACTAAACCACCAAGTACACTAACGTATTTTTTCTCAATTTCTACACCAGCTTTAGAAATAGCTTCAGCAACATCAGCACTACTTACAGAGCCAAAAAGCTTATCGCCAGCACCTACTTTAGCAGGTATTTTAATTTCTAATTCTTGTAATTTTTTAGCAGAAGCTTCAGCTTCTTTTATTACTTTAGCCTCTTTATAGGCTCTTTGTTTCAATGTTTCTTCTAACACTTTCTTTGCAGAAGGTGTAGCTAACACTGCATATCCTTGTGGAATTAAAAAATTGCGACCATAACCATTCTTTACAGTTACCACATCATCTGTAAAGCCTAAATTAGCTACGTCTTGTTTTAATATAAGTTCCATAATAGTTCTTAAATTTAGATTATTTTAACATATCACCAACATAAGGCAATAGTGCCAAATGACGAGCTCTTTTTATTGCCTGCGATACTTTACGTTGATATTTTAATGAAGTACCAGTTAAACGACGAGGTAAAATTTTACCTTGTTCATTTACTAAGTACAATAAAAAATCAGCGTCTTTATAATCTATATATTTGATACCGTTTTTCTTAAAACGACAATATTTTACTTTTTGTTTTGTATCAATATCTAAAGGAGTTAGATATCTGATTTCGGCTTTATTTCCGCCTTTTGCTTGTTGTTCTATTGTTGATGACATAACTTAGTTTTTTGCAGCTTTATTACGTTGTTTTCTTTTTTCAGCCCATTCAGCAGCGTGTTTATCTAACTTAACAGTTAAATAACGCATAATACTATCATCTCTTCTGAATTCTAATTCAAAAGGATAGATAAGATCACCAGGAGCTTTAAACTCAAATAAGTGATAAAATCCAGTTTTTTTCTTTTGGATTGGATACGCTAATTTTTTTAAGCCCCAATCTTCTTTGTGGATCATTTCGGCACCTTTAGAAACCAAGTAGTCTTCAAACTTCTTTACTGTTTCCTTTACCTGAACATCAGATAAAACGGGATTCAAAATGAAAACAGTTTCGTAATGATTCATAATTAATTATTTTTTGTTTATTTTTAAGCGTGCAAATATAAGGCTTTTGATTTAAATTAAAAGGTTAAAAATTAAAAGATTTTAAATAATATTCTTTTTACAGACTATACCACAACATTTTAATAACAAACATAAAAAAGAGAAAAAATAATATTAAACATTTTTACCTACATTTGAGTATTGTTTATTACCATGGAAATACCTGAAATACCCAATTTAATTCATTACGCTATTCCGTTTTTTGTTATAACATTATTATTTGAAATTATTGTTGATGCCAAAGAAAAAACAAATAGCTATGAAACCAAAGATGCCATCACCTCAATTACAATGGGATTAGGCAATGTGTTTTTAGGATTATTTAGCAAAGTAATTATCTTTGCTTCTTTTATTTTTATGTATACTAATTTTAGAATAATCACCATCCCTTTTACTTGGTGGGCTTGGATATTAATATTAATTACAGAAGATTTTTCATATTATTGGATGCATAGAGTTAGCCACACCAACAGATTTTTTTGGGCTAGCCATATCATCCATCATTCCTCACAACATTATAACTTGAGTACTGCACTTAGACAGTCTTGGACAGGTGGTTTTATGACCTTTATTTTTTGGTTGTGGTTACCATTGTTAGGATTTCATCCGGTAATGATACTAGCTCAAATGTCTATCAGTCTTATTTATCAATATTGGATTCATACAGAACGTATAAATAAAATGCCAAAGTGGTTCGAAGCTATTTTTAACACCCCTTCACATCATAGAGTACACCATGCTACCAACCCTCAATATTTAGATAGAAACCATGCAGGAATATTTATTATTTGGGATAAATTATTTGGCACTTTTGAACCTGAAATTGAGAAACCAACTTACGGTTTGGTAAAAAATATTAATTCTTTTAATCCTCTTTATGTGGCTTTTCACGAATGGATAAATTTATTTAGAGATGTATTTACTACAAAAACATCTTTTGGCAAAAGAATAAAATATTTTATAAAACCACCAGGATGGAAGCCTGATAATAAAGGAGTGCTATCTTCTGATTTAAGGAAAGAATGGGAAAAATCAACTACAATAAAAAAAGAACCTATTTAATAAATTTATAGTTTTAAACTAATCTCATGCAAAAAAAAATTATTTACATTATTCTAATACTTTCTTTATATTTTAACACATCAGTTGCTCAAAATAAAACTAAAAAAGAAATACTTATTAGTAACATTAATCAAATTTTAGAAAACGAAATTGAACAATCAAATATTCCAAGTGCTGTAATTTTAATAAAACAAGGTAATAAAGAACTTTATAAAAATGCATTTGGATATGCTTATTTAAACAATTTTGAAAACAAACGATTAAAAAAACCTGAAAAAACTACTGTCAATCATCTTTATGATATTGCTTCATTAACTAAAGTTGTTGGAACCACAACTTCTATAATGCTTTTAGCAGATCAAGGACTTTTAAATATAAATGATCCTGTATCAAAATATATTAAAGCATTTAATACTCCAGAAAAAAGTAAAATTACTATTAGGCATTTACTTACACACACCTCTGGATTAATGGAATGGTTTCCTTTTTATTATTATTCTAGCAAAAGAAAAGACACTTATAAAATAATTGATAAACTTCCATTAAAATATGAAATTGGAAGTGGAAGACATTATAGTGATTTAGGGTTTATTCTATTGGGCGAAATTATTGAAAAGGTTTCTAAATTACCATTAGATCAATTTATGGAGCTACATATTTTTAAACCTCTAGAGATGAAGCATACTATGTTTAACCCTTTAAATAACCACTCAATTGAAAACATTACTGCTACATCGCACGGAAACCCATATGAAACACGAATGGTAACTGACAATACACTTGGAATGAAACCAGACAGCCTTAACCCTAATCAATGGAATGGCTGGCGAAAGTACACTTTAAAAGGTGAAGTTAATGATGGTAATGCTTGGCATGCCAATGAAGGAGTTTCTGGTCATGCGGGATTGTTTTCTACAGTAGAAGACATACAGAAGCTAATTGATGTTTTGAAAAATAAAGGAAAATCAAAAAATGGACAATTTATTTCTGAGAAAACATTAACTGAATTTTTAACACAAGATAAATTTAAAAATGGATTAGGTTGGGTTATGAATACCAACAGTGCCATAATAAAAAATGGTCCTAAAGGAAGCTTTGGCCATACAGGTTTTACCGGAACAAGTATTGCTGTAATACCAGAAAATAATATCTCTATAATCTTATTGGTTAATCGTCAAAATATGGGTCTCTTAGAATCAAAATCGTATTACAACCTAAATCCAATAAGAGAAAAGATTTTTAAAGCAGTATTAAAATACAGTAAGAGCTTTGATTAATAGTTACATATTGAAGTTTTATAGCATAAATCTGGACTTTATTCCTTAAATTGCTCATTCAACATTGTATACCTATTTCAAATTAACGCTCACAATGAAAACCAAATACTCATTACTAGTTATTGCCATTATTATATTCTCCATAAACAGTGTAAGAGCTCAAGAAATTCCCATTGAAATTTTGAATATGCAATTGCAATCCAATCAACAAGAATATTCTAAAAACATTCTCGAAAATGAGATTCTTGGTATACAAGTAGAACATATTGTTTTTACTGAAAAATCTGAGGGAGAAATACAGTCTAAAGATGGGTTTAAATACATTTATTTATTAAAGGAAATGGAAGTATTATTGCCAACAAACAATCTTATGACATAGTGCCTGAAACGATATTTTTACCAAATTCTATTAAAAATATTTCAATTAATGTAGCAAAAAATGATACGCTGCATTTTCTTAAAATTACTAGTGAGTTGACAGAACAAGACAAACTTGACCTAAAAGAGTTTCCTAAAAAAAATACTCAAAACGTTTATTACACAAAATTTGAAGACACCGAAGCCTATACTGAACCTATAAAAAGTCCAAATACCGTTAGTAGAACAATATTGCCTAATAAATACATACCCCGAATTGCTATGGGTACTGTTAAAGCTCCTGGACCTGATCATGTTGGTGCTCATGAACACGGAATGCTAGAACAATTATTTTTAGGCCTTAAAAACAACAAAATTGTAGTTTATGCTGATGAAGCAAAAGTTAATATGCCTGAATATTCTGTGCTGCATATTCCTTTAGGCTCAAGCCATTCTGTAGATGTATTTGATGGTGACCAAATGTATTATGTGTGGATGGACTTTTTTAGAGATAAAAAAGGAGAAGAATGGCTAAAAACTCATAATACAATAAAAAAACAATAGCTATAGTAAATGTAAATACAAAACCGCACTTTTATAAATCAATTTGATAGAAAGTGCTGTTTAATATTTTACACAAATCAAAGTAAAAATATAATGAATAAATAACATTCTAAATTTGGTGTTTTTTTAAATTTTAACGACTTTCGAGTGTAAAAACAGAATTACATTTCAAAACATTATAACTTTTTCCGCAATCCACATTTTTAGAATCTAGAAATACAACACTAATAATGCTAATAAGAAAATTAATATATGTACTTATTTTTATATTAAGTACTGTGACATTATCATCATGTAAATCCAATTCGAAATTAGTTGACTCAACAACCACTATTAATTCAAAAGCTTCACTAAAAAAACCATATTTAATTTTAATTTCTCTTGATGGTTTTAGATGGGATTATGTAGATAAGTACACCCCTCCTAATATTACTAATTTTATTAAGAAAGGTATAAAGGCTGAATCTTTAATCTCATGTTTTCCTTCTAAAACATTTCCTAACCATTACAGTATTGCTACAGGAATGTATCCTGATAAACACAACATCATAGGCAACTCATTCTATAGTGATAAAAAAAATACAATTTACAGTATAAGTAATCGAGAAACTGTAACTGATGGCTCTTTTTATGAAGGAACACCTATTTGGGTACAAGCAGAAAAAGAAAATATGGTGACTGCAAGTTATTTCTTTGTTGGTTCTGAAGCTGATATTCAAGGTATAAAACCAACTTACTATAGAGATTATAACGGCAAAATAAAAAATGAGACTCGAGTTACACAAGTTTTAAATTGGTTGACATTGCCAGAAGAGAAAAGACCACATTTAATCACTATGTATTTTTCAGACATGGATGATACAGGACATAAATATGGCCCGAATAACGATGAAGAATTAAAAAAATCTTTAATCAATTTAGATAAGAATTTAGGAAATCTATTTAAAGGTGTACAAAAAACAGGTCTCCCCGTAAATATTATCATTGTTTCTGATCATGGTATGGAAGAGCTACAAACTTCCAAATTGATACCCATAGAGCTCATTAAAAACGACAGTCTTTTCTTAACAGTAAATAATGGTTCCTTTGTAAATATTTATCCCAAAAAAGGAGTTGAAACAGATTTTATATACAACTCGTTAAAACATAAAGAAACACATTTTAAAGTATACAAGACAGAAAACGCACCAGGTTTTGAATACATACCAAAAAATAAGAATTGGGGATCAATTTTATTAATACCAGATCTTCACTATTATTTTAGTGAAAAAAAACACATAGCTTCTTTAACTGAAAATAAAATTACAGCAATAGGCGTACACGGTAGAGACCCAAAGCAAAAAGATATGCATGGTATACTTTATGCAAAAGGCCCCGCTTTTAAAGAAGGTTATGTAACACCATCAGTAAAAAACATTCATATTTATCCCTTAATTTGTAAAATATTAGGGTTAACTATTCCTGAGACAATTGACGGAGATTTATCTCAATTACAACCTGTATTAAAATAATAAATGAAAAGTAAAACAAGGACTAATGTGTTATTTTCTATATAAAGGATCTAAACCAATTGTACCCACTAAATTTTTTAAATAACTACCAGAACTGACATAATCAAGAGAAGTTATAACATTTTTTAATTGGGTATTTAAATCCAATTCATCAACCAATTGTTTATTATTAACATTAGCAATAAAGTTCTCTAAATATTTTTTTTGATTTGTATAGAACTGAATATCAATTTGTTGCTTCAATTTTAATCTTTCTTTATACCAATCACTATTAATTATATAATCTCTTTCAAAAAAACCTCTCAATTCAGGATCACTCATTTCTTTATGTTGATAATGTCCATAGGCCATCATATGCAATACTATTTTTAATGGAGGTATAGCTGTTTCTATACTTCCATCTTCAAAATAACGTAAAGCTACTTTTTGTTGAGCTTCTACAATATTTGCAATTCCATCTACATAATCATCTAAACCTTGTAATTCAGGTTTTAACATTTTTTCACTAAACACAGCGGTTGGCTCATCAAACAATCGATTTAAGCAACGTAAAGAAAACATATTTGTAATACGATACCCTAACCTACTAGCTAGTACTTTTTCTCCTTTATATTCAAAATCTTCCAATTTTTCTAATGATCCATTTGCTATCAACGCTTTTGGGTCTCTATCTTCAGGAACTAAACGTGCCCATATTTCTGGAATTAAAAGACTAATATCATGGTCTACCTTATTTTCACCTCCCACATAACCAGCTGCTGTACTAAAAGCATTTGACTCTGTTAAAATATGAGACAATAACGCATTATTTAAATCAGTTGTAGGCGTTAACATATTAAAAGGTCCTTTAGTTAAAGCCCCTTCAGAACCCGCACCTGTTGTTGAAGGTGATTTTCCTGTTAAGCTACAAATAAAATCCATAAAAAGTTCTGGAGTTTCCTGATAATGAATAGGGTTATAAACTGCTAATGGCCTTATTCCTGCTTTTTTATCTACCGGATTGTTTCTTCTTCCTGGAAGAACAGCATTAACAACATTTATTACTGGATCTTCTGATTTTACTTTTCTATACAAACGAACACCAATTTCGCCTAAATAACTGGCTTCGATTTCATTGAAAAAAATATTTGGTTCTAAATACCTTGGATTTTTAGTAGGTTCACCATTTACAATTCTTGTATGTGACGGCAAGGCAAAATATTCTTCATCATTGTCACTTGTTACTACACCTTCAATCAGTTCTTTTACTGGTGTTGTATATTTATCAAAGTTAATAGTATCTTCATAAATTTTTACCGCATCTTTTTTTGTTAATAATTCATAATTGGTTAAAAATACATTGTCTGAAACCAAATCTTGTTCGGCCCCTTCGTCATACCCTCTAATAATAGCCTCATCTGGTCTTTGAAACAAATGAGATTCACAATTGGTAACCACTTTTAAACTTTTATTAGCATATAAGGGATTTAAATTATTTAATTGATTTCGTGGAAGTGTGATTGAGGCCGAAATATCATCTTCCATTTGAATTTTAGTGGAAGCTGAAAAATCAGATCGTAATTTATTCAACAGCCAAATACCTTCTTGATTAAATCCAATACGTACATAACTACCAACTACTTTATTGTCAAAATACCACAATCCAGTACCTTTTTGACCATTTATAATTTGAACAGACATACAGTCTTTCCAATTTAACCTTTCATGGTCTTGTCGATACAATCTTTTTACAAATAAAACCAAAGATCTAATATGGACAGGAATTGAGGTTACAAATTTATTATATTCATCACTATTATTTTTAGAAGGAGATAGCAATTTAACAGCCGACCCCAAAGTTCTCCCTTTATCTAAAAAAGACCTTGACGGCGGTAATGAAGGGTCGTAATTTTTCCAACGTTTCGAGTAATTAAATTCAATTATTTCGTCTGCTTTTTTAAAATCCTCGTCAATATCAATAATATTAAATGAATTATAAGTAATCGCATTTAACATCGATTTAGAAATCTCAGATTTCCCACCTCCAGAAACCGTGCATGGCTTATGACAAAACACTCCTTCTGGCGAAGTATTAACAATTCTCCACAATGAAATTGCCTTATGTTTTTCTAAATTAAACTTATTTCCCGTAGGATGTATATAAGTTTTATGGGGAGATAAAATTAATTTTTGTATATCATTATTGTAAGTCCAGGTAATGCTATTTGTGTTTGTATTTATATAGGCATCTTCAGGAATATAAATTAGGTTTGGATATTTCTTGTCTATCGCATAATTTGAAGACTGAACCTCAATTCTATCACCCAATAATGCTTTAACATTATTAAAGGTATAACTATTGTTGAATTTTGAAGAGAAGTTAACACCATCAACAATATCTCCCATAACACCTCTTGGGTACGCTATTGCACCACCTGAATGCTCTTCTTCAACCAAACCAAATAAGTTTGCAGAATAGCTGATTTGAGTTTTAATTTCTTTTTTAGAATAGCCAAAATAATTATCTGCAATAAGCGTAACTACCACACCTTTATCGTCTCTACATGTAATTTTAAAAGCACCGCCATCATTATATAATTCATCTTCTTTTTTCCAACACATTCCATCATTTTGTTGACGTTCAGTAGCATCATCATAATAAGGTAATCCTAGATCCTTTTTCTTAAGTGTTTTTAATTGTGGTGCTAGCACAATACAACCTGTATGGCCTGTCCAGTGATCAGTATCAAGAGCTGCATCATTATGAGCTAAATTTGGATTACCTGCATTACCAAAAATAGTTTCTACAAAATCTAAATTACTAACTAAACTGCCTGGTGCATAAAAACGTACTTCTAAACTCTTTTTTGATATCACACCTTTTACTTCTGGACAAACCGTAGGCCTCATTAACAGCGATACCATTAATTTGGCTTTTTCCTTTTGATTGGAAGTGAATGGCAATATTTTTAATTTTTCAGAAGGATTAAATGCTGCATTCAAAAAATGTTTAAATACAATTTTTGGTACTTCTTGCTTATCTAATGGAACAGGTAATGTACCTTCTACAATATGAAACGTCCCTTTTGTAGTTCGCTTATCATGTATAGGATTATTTAAAATTCCCTGTTTAATTCTATATGAAGTAATGTCTTCACTAATAAAAGAATTTCCATTAGGAGGCAAACTTACTTCTCTGGCATGCCCTTTTTGATTTAATATTAACGTATCATTAGGTAATTGAATAATACTACCGTCAAGTTCTTCTGCTAAATAAGCGTTTAAAAAATTTTGGATTCTTGTATCTGCTGGTGATAAATGTTCTGAAAGTAATCTAGATTTTTCTCGAAAATTTTGAATTAATCCATTCGTTAATTTTTGAAATTTTGGATTACAAAATTTACTTTCAGCATTGTAATTATCATGAAAAATAGGTTGTCCTAAAGCTGATAATTGCAAATTTATATATTGTATAGTATCCCTTCTACTTTGATTGACATTATTCTTATTTAATTTATTTACCTTACTCATTTTTAAAAGTTTACACGGTATTAACCCTCAATAATTAAATAAGAAATGTATCAAATAACTTATAGAACTTACAATTGGTTAACCAATTTTAATTTAACAAATTTCGTAAAAAAACATTTATTTACGTTAAAAACATTGTTTTTTTTATAAAAATGTTAATTTTTAAACAATTTTATTAAAATTGATTATTTCTCTATAAAACAATATAAATAAAGAATTAAATTCTTATGATAAATAAATTCGAAGAATTGCTTTTAATAACAATCTACATCAATATTAAACCTAATTGACCTATAATCTGGAATAGATTGAAAGCTGTTTTTAATTTTTTGAATTACAGCTTTAGATAAGTTTATAGATTTATTTTGTGGCAATTTTATTAAAATTGTTTTGATATGTTGATTGCGAATTCTTGAAATAGCAGGACTTGTAGGGCCTAATATATTTGTACTAAAAGTATTGTATAACGATTTATACAACCAATCTGCCGCATTATTTACTTTTATATA
Organism: Aureibaculum marinum; assembly: GCF_003813905.1. GTDB lineage: Bacteria > Bacteroidota > Bacteroidia > Flavobacteriales > Flavobacteriaceae > Aureibaculum > Aureibaculum marinum. The sequence continues at coordinate 251,271 of NZ_RPFJ01000006.1, read as the reverse complement.
GTCTTTGTGCTTTAATGTGATTTTTACCATCCGTAATATTGGAGGATATTTAAATTGATGGCGGTCATACAGTTGTTCTTTATACATGGTTGTATAATCATTAGTAGTAACTTGTTGTAAAATTTGATGATACGGATTAAAGGTTTGTATAGCTACTTTGCCTCTTTTTTGTGCACGCCCTGCCCTACCTGATACTTGTACTAATAATTGAAAACTTTTTTCATGAGCTCTGAAATCAGGAAAATTGAGCATGTTATCCGCATTTAAAACTCCAACCAATGATACATTATTAAAATCTAATCCTTTAGAAAGCATTTGAGTACCTACTAAAATATCAATTTCTTGCGATTGAAATGCTTCAATAACTTTATTGTATCCATATTTTCCACGGGTAGTATCTAAATCCATTCTACCTATATTATGATTTGGAAACAACTCTTTCAATTCTAGTTCAACTTGCTCTGTACCAAAACCTTTTGTATCCAAAGTCGGATTTCCACAAGCCTGACAAGTATGAGGCATATTACGATGATAACCACAATAATGACATTGCAATTCTCCTTTTATTTTATGATAAGTTAAACTTACATCACAATTAGGACATTGTGGTGAAACCCCACAAGAAGTACATTCAACTATAGGGGAATATCCGCGTCTATTTTGGAACAAAATAACCTGTTCCTTTTCATCTAAAGCTTCATTAATCAAAACCATTAAACGTTCAGAAAAATGTCCAATCATTCGTTTTTTACGATAACCTTCTTTAATATCTACCAATTCAATTTCTGGCAATAACACATTACCAAAACGTCGGTTTAATTCCACTAAACCATACTTTTTTTGCTGAGCATTATAATAACTTTCTATAGATGGTGTTGCACTACCCAATAGTACTTTTGCATTATGCAGTTTTGCCAACACAATAGATGTATCTCTGGCGTGATAACGCGGTGCTGGATCAAATTGCTTATACGAAGTTTCATGTTCTTCATCAACAATTATTAAACCCAAGTCAGAAAATGGTAAAAATACAGAAGACCTTGCTCCAAGTATTAGTTGGGCCTTATCTGATTTATTTAAAACGTTATTCCATACTTCTACCCTTTCATTTAATGAATACTTAGAGTGAAATACCGAAATTTTATTCCCAAAATATTTTTGAAGCCTATTAATTAATTGTGTTGTTAATGCTATTTCAGGAACTAAATACAACACTTGCTTTCCTTTTTTTAGTACTTCATCAATCAACTTTACATAAATTTCGGTTTTTCCACTAGAGGTGATACCATGTAATAAAACCACATCATTTTTTAGAAAACTAGCATTTAAACCCTTATAACATTCTTCTTGAAATTTAGAAAGTTCTTTAAATTTTTCAGTAGCTTCTGTAAAACTTACACGATCCGTTTGAATGGTATAAACCTCAAATATTTCTTTATCAACTAAAGTTTTTATAACTGCTGAAGAAACTTTACTAACCTCTTTTAGTTGCTTTTGCTTTATTGGTTTTTTATTTGCCCCATACAATGAAAAATAGGACATTACAGCATTCCGTTGCTGATTGGCTCTACTTAATTTATCCAATAATTTACTTAATTCCTCTTGATTATCATACCGATTATTAAGTCGTATGTATTTTACTAACTTAGGCTTGTACTGCTCAATAATTTCTTCACGCAATGCAATAGCATTTTTAGCCAATAGTGTATTTAAAATTGGTAACACTCTTTTTTTATCGAGTATATCACTAATTTTTTGAATAGGTAAAATATCTTGATGTTCTAAAGCTTCAAGAATTAGAAATTCATCATCAGATAAAGTTTCATTTATTTCAAAATTTTTGTTTTTAATTACCTGTGTTTCACTTTCTAATAAAAATGTAGACGGAATAGCAGTACGTAATACTTCACCCAAAGAACACATATAATACTTTGCCACCCATTGCCAATGTTGTAGTTGATTCTTAGTAATTATAGGAGAATCATCTAATATTTGAAAAATGTCTTTAGCTTCATAAGCTGTTGGTTTATTTTGGTGAATTTCTTCAACTATAGCTGTATATATTTTTGATTTTCCAAATGGGACTGCAACACGCATTCCTACTTCTAAAAAATTTTTTTCTGCTTCGGTTATGCGATAAGTAAATAACTGTTGCAAAGGCAGGGGCAATATGACGTTTATGAAGTTATTCAAAAATATTTATGTTTTTAAAATCTATTTTTTCCTTTAGGAAATTAATTTAAAATACTTGTGATATTCATTATCTTTTTGAACAAATTCGATAAAAAATATCATAATGTCAAAACTACTAGAGGCAAAGTTAAAATTTTAATTCTTAGAAAATTGTTTACACTATAATTTTATAATTTAAATCACAAAATGAACCATTACAATTACATTAAAGTATAAAAAACACAAACAGTTAATTAAATAATCACTATATTTATAACCCTAAGATAATCAACAAATTAAAACTTAAAAAAATGAAAAACATTAATAAAGAAGATATTAAACAAGAAGTTTTTGATTTGTATGACAGCTATGTCCATAACAAAATAGATAGAAGAAACTTTATGAATAAACTTTCTGTTTATGCTGTAGGCGGATTAACTTTACCTTCATTATTAGCGTTTTTAATGCCAAAATATACCGAAGCTCAACAAATAAAATTTAATGACCCTAGATTAACTTCTGAATATGTAGAATATGACTCACCAAATGGAGCGGGAAAAATGCGTGGCTTGTTAACTAGACCAATTAATAACTCCAAAAAACTTGGTGGTATTATTGTTGTTCATGAAAATAGAGGTTTAAATCCACATATTGAAGATGTTGCACGCAAAGCAGCTCTTGAAGGGTTTATTGCTTTCGCACCTGATGCATTATTTCCGTTAGGAGGTTATCCAGGTTCTGATGATGAAGGTAGAGAATTGCAACGTAAAAGAGACCGAAATGAAATGTTAGAAGACTTTATTTCCGCTTACAATTTTTTAAAAATCCATAAAGAATGCTCAGGTAATGTTGGTGTTGTTGGATTTTGCTTTGGAGGTTTAATTTCTAATAACATGGCCGTACATATTCCTGATTTAAAAGCCTCTGTACCTTTTTATGGAGGGCAAGCGGCAACAGAAGATGTGCCTAAAATAAAAGCTCCTCTACTACTCCACTTTGCTGAATTAGATAAAAGAGTAAATACTGGTTGGCCTACCTACGAAGCCGCCCTAAAAAAACATAAAAAAGAATATACTGCTTATATCTATAAAGGAACAAATCATGGTTTTCATAATGATACCACTCCTCGCTATGATGAAACTGCTGCAAAATTAGCCTGGAGTAGAACCATAGCTTTTTTTAAAGAAAAACTAGTTTAAAATTATTTCAATCTTAAAAACCACACTCAAAGCCTTATTAAATAAAGCTTTTTTACTTTGGCATGATGCTTGTATTTATTTTCATGTTAGTGTTAACCAAAACCTGTTAGTATTAACTTTTAACACTTTAATTATGAAAAAATTTAAAATATTATTTGTTACAGTCATAGCACTGAGTATTAGTACACAAATTTTTGCTACTAATGCAAACACCAATTTAGAAATCCAAAATACAACTATTACTACTAATAAATCTTTCACTTTTGTAGAAGAAGGAATTACATTTTCTATATTTCAAAATGGAGAATTTGATTTTTATATTAATCCACGACCTGGAATGCATGTAGGTGTTGATTTGAATAATGTAAGTATTAGTTATAATTCAGGTTATAATTACGATCCTTATGTGCAATATGATGATTATGGAGCTATTATTCAAATTGAAAATACGCCTATTTATTATGATAATTATGGACGTATAATTAGAGCAGGTGATGTTAGAATTAATTATCAATCTAATAGAGTAAAACGTATTGGTAGCTTAAACATCTACTATGATACTTATGGTAGATATTCTTACCATAGAGGCTATGTAAATGTATTTAACAGACGCCATGTTTTTCACCCATTCCATAACTTTTTTGTTCTACCATTTTTTCACAGAACTGTAGTAAGTTATAAACCATATAGAAATAGATATAGACCTGTACGATATAATTACTATTATGGAAAAAATAAGCATAAAAGACATTATAATAAAAAGTACAATCGTAAAAGAAGTTTTAAAAACATAGATGCCAGGATAAGAACAAGAAATTCTAATCTTGCAAGGACTAATAGAACAAACAGAAGAGCCACTACAGTAAGAGAAAGTTCTGAAGTGAGAAGACAAACAGCTCATAGAAACACGTCTAATAGAACTGTTACTAGTTCTAAAAGAACAGTAAATAATACACCAAAAAGAAAGGTTGTGCAAAATAGAAGTAGAATATCTCCTTCAAAAAAAGTTGTAAGAGCTAGAACTACCGTTCAAAATAAAGTTGAAAGAAAACCAGTACAACGTACTTCTAGAACTGAAGCAAGAAAAACATCTAGTTCATCTCGAAGAACAGTTGCTCAAAAATCTACTCCTAGCAGAACTAAATCTACTGTAAGCAGAACAACTTCTAGAAAAAGGATGTAAACAATATGAAAAAGGGAAAGTTGATTTATGAAGAAAAAAGGCTTACCAATATGGTAAGCCTTTTTATTACTAATAAATTTTAGTGGTTAAAATGTTATTGCGTTTTGTTCTAACATATAATAGAGTCTCTCTTTGTTAATTCGTTTTAAAAACATCTTCTTTTATAGCAAAGGTTTTAAACTCTACCATATAATCATTAGGGTCTTTAACAAAAAATGAAGCATGTTCACCTTTTTTTCCTTTTAAAAAAGTAATTTCTTCAAAAAGTTCTATTTGTTGAGCTATTACTTTTTGGTATAGCTTTTCCCAAACATCATTATCTACAATAATACCGAAATGAAAAGAGGGTAAAATTTTTCCTTCAAAACTATAATTTTGAAAACTAAAGTTGAATTTACCTGATTGGGTAAATGTAATTTGATTGCCATACAAATTGATATCTAACCAATTTTGAGCAATTCTACCAGAGTCAGCACCTAGTTTATCTACATAAAAATCTTTAGTTCTATCAATATCTAAACAAGGTAATGATAAATGAAATGGAACCTTCATATAATTAGTGATTTAAGTTATTCAAATAAATACCCCTACAAATTGAGTAGTATACTAAATCACTAACTTCTGCCTATAAACTATATTACACTCAATATAAACATGTTAGATTGATTCCAGTACAAATTCTTTTATAGTCTGAAATTAAAACTAAGCGAAATACAATTACATTCTCTTTTCTAATTCCTTAAAAAGTTATTGGATAAAAGAACAAACTTTAATCGTCATCTTCAGCATCAACATCTTCAGCATCAAAATCTAAATTTTCTCCTCCTATAGAATCATCATCAGCTATGATAACATCGTCATCTTCATCATCTTCACTTGTATCAATGTGATTCTCCATAGATTGTTCTAACCTATAACTTACTTTAACTAGATAAATAGTATCTTCTGTTCTAACTTCTACAGCTTCAACTGTTTCTCCTGCTGCATTTTTAAAGACCACAATATCAGAATCATTATAGCCATCAGGAAATTTTTCTACTAACAAATTTAAAATATCATCAGTTAGCTTCTTAAAATCTACAATTACTCTCCTCATTAGTTTAATTTAAGGTTTTTATTTTAAAATGATAATATTATTACATATTTAGCAAATATGCAAATACTAAAGGTGCTACTATTGTAGCATCACTTTCAATTATAAATTTTGGTGTATTTATATCTAACTTACCCCATGTAATTTTTTCATTAGGTACCGCTCCAGAGTACGAACCATAACTTGTAGTAGAGTCAGATATTTGACAAAAATAACTCCAAAAAGGAGTTTCTGGACGTTCCATATCTTGATAAAGCATTGGTACCACACAAATTGGAAAATCACCAGCTATTCCTCCACCTATTTGAAAAAACCCAATTCCTTTTTGAGAATTATTTGTATACCAATCAGCCAAGAAAGTCATATATTCAATACCACTTTTTACTGTACTTGCTTTTAACTCTCCTTTCAACACATAAGATGCAAAAATATTTCCCATCGTACTGTCTTCCCATCCAGGACAAATTATAGGTAAATTTTTCTGTGCTGCTGCATACATCCATGAATCTTTTAAATCAATTTCATAATATTCTTCCAATACGCCTGATAGTAACATTTTATACATAAATTCATGAGGAAAATAACGTTCTCCAGCATCTTCAGCATCTTTCCAAATTTTAAAAATATGTTTTTGTAACCTTCTAAAAGCTTCTTCTTCAGGTATACAAGTGTCAGTAACACGATTCAGTCCTTTTTCAAGTAAATTCCACTCGTCTTGTGGAGTTAAATCTCTATAATTAGGAACACGTTTATAATGAGAATGAGCTACCAAATTCATAATATCTTCTTCAAGATTTGCTCCTGTACAAGATATTATTTGTACTTTATCTTGACGAATTATTTCAGCAAATATTTTACCCAATTCAGCCGTACTCATGGCACCAGCTAAAGACACCAACATTTTAGCTCCACTATTTAATTGATCTTTATACGCTTTAGCGGCATCTACCAAAGTAGCTGAATTAAAGTGTAAATAATACTTTTCTATAAAATTTGAAATAGGACCTTTAGACATCGTCTTCATCTTTAAAATTAGCAAAATTATTTTTTAATACATTAATTCCATCATCAATATCTTCAAAATCATCCACATTATCATTTTCAGCAAACTTATAACTTAACATTTTATAATATAGTTTGGCTGCTAAAAAATCTGAAGATTTATCAATATCATTTGGACAAAGCTCTACAATATCAAAACCTACTACATTTTTTTCCTTAAAGACTTGTTTTAAAAAATCTAATGTTTCATACCATAATAATCCACCTGGTTCTGGAGTACCAGTACTTGGTAGTATTGATGGGTCAAAAACATCTAAATCTAAAGTAATAAAAACATTATCTGTCATTAAGTCAATAGCATTTTCTACCCAATATTCGTTAGTTACCATTTCATGAGCAAAAAACGTTTTATCATTATCCATTACTGTTTTTTCTATAGCATCCATACTACGAATTCCAACTTGAATTAAATTGGTATTCTGACTGGCTTCATATACTGCACACGCATGATTGCATTTAGTACCCTCATATTCAGGTCTTAAATCAGCATGAGCATCAATATGCAACACTGTTAAACTATTAAAACACTCATTAAAGGCTCTAATTGTTCCAATAGAGATAGAATGTTCTCCTCCAAAAATAGTAACAAATTTTTTCTTATTTATGTATTTCTTCACAGTTTGGTGTACCTCTTCAACCATTGCTTCTGGAGAGCTATCTTCCGTTACGGTTTCTGCCAAAAATATACCTTGTTTATAAACTTCAGAATCTGTTTCAATATCGTACAGCTCCATGTTTTCTGAAGCTTCTAAAAAAGCTTCAGGCCCCTTGTTAGCACCTTTTTGCCATGTACTTGTTCCATCATAAGGAACAGGAATTAAAACCACTTGTGAATTTTCTAGCTTTGAATATTCTTGTGGAATTCCAGCATACGTTTTGTCACTCATAATAACCTAAAATTTTTAAAAAGTCTGAATGTGTTTGTTGTTGTGAAAATAATTTAGTTGTGATGTTTCCATCGTTATCTTTGTCTATTAAAATATGTTTGGGTTGAGGTATTAAACAATGTTGCAATCCACCAAAACCTCCGATACTTTGTTGATAAGCTCCTGTATTAAAAAAACCTATGTATAATGGTTTATCTTCTTTAAATAATGGCATATAAATAGCATTTATATGTTGTTCAGAGTTGTAATAATCATCACTATCACAAGTTAATCCTCCAAGTAAAACTCTTTCGTAATTTGAATTCCACCTATTAATAGGTAACATTACAAATCGTTTATTTATCGCCCAAGAGTCAGGTAATGTTGTAATAAAAGAGGAATCTATCATGTTCCAATTCTCCCTATCATTTTGTTTTTTTTGATACAACACTTTGTAAATAGCACCACCACTTTCTCCTACGGTAAAGCTGCCAAATTCAGTAAAAATGTTAGGCACATCTACTTCTTCTTCTTGACAGGTCAAATTAATTTGATTTACAATTTCATCAATCATATATTGATAGTCATAATCAAATGCTAATGAATTTTTAATAGGAAAACCTCCTCCAATATTTAGGCTATCTAAAGTAGGACAAATTTTTTTTAGATTTACATAAACTTTTAAACATTTTAATAATTCATTCCAATAATATGCATTGTCTTTAATACCTGTATTAATAAAAAAGTGTAGCATTTTTAATTCAACCTTATCATTGTTGGCTATCTGATTTCTATAAAAAGGAACAATATTTTTATATCCAATACCTAATCTACTGGTATAAAATTCAAATTTTGGTTCTTCTTCAGACGCTATTCTAATACCAACTTTATAGTTGCCTTTAATTTCTTCACTAAGTAAACTTAGCTCTTCATAATTATCAATAATTGGAATACAGTTTGTGTGTCCATTATTAATTAGTCTAGCAATATTAGAAATGTATTGTTCACGTTTAAAACCATTACAAAGAATATAATCTGTATCTTTAATTTTACCGTTCTCTTTTAATTTTTCGACAATATTGATGTCAAAAGCTGAAGAAGTTTCTATATGAATATCATTTTTTAATGCTTCATTAAGAATAAAATTAAAATGTGAACTTTTTGTACAATAACAATAGTTATACTTGCCCTTATATTGATGTTTTTTAAAGGCTTCTGCAAACCACTGTTTTGCTCTATGTATATTTTCAGATATTTTAGGCAAATAGGTAAACTTTAATGGAGAACCATACTTTTCTACCAACGCCATTAAATTAATATCATGAAAAAGTAATTGATCTTTTTCTACTTTAAATTCTTCTTGAGGAAAATCAAATGTTTGATCTATTAAATCTATATATTTTGTGTTCATTTTAAATTGTTAATTCATATTAATTATTTTTAATACTAGCAAAAACAATTTTAAAAATTAAACACGTAAATATATATAGCCTTTCGCTATTCGGATAAACTTAAGGTTATTAAACCCGATAAAAGAAGAAGAAACCATAATTTTTTCGTTGTACATTCCATGTACATTACAATCGAGCTTCTTCAAACTTAGATTGTAATCGAAAAAAGGAAAACCGATCACTTAGTTTTTTTATAGTGCGGCAAATGTAGAAAAAAAATGAAATAACCACTATAAAAAATAATTATTTTCAATTTATTTATTTATAAGTTTATCTTTAAAAACAAACATCAATATAATAGGAACCGCAAGAATTATTATGATTGTTCTATTTAGCATAAAAAGTTCTGGATATAAAGCTAATGTTAGCACAAAACCTCCAACTGCACCTCCTAAATGAGCACTATGCCCAATATTACCTAACTGTTTTTTCATACCATATATGGAATATAGTAAGTACCCTACACCAAAAACATAACCCGGTATAGCAAAGAATGGGAAAAATATAAAACTTAATCTCATATCAGGATTTAGCATAATACCCGCATAAATAACTCCCATTACAGCACCAGAAGCACCAACCGCACTATAATAAGGTTGGTTTTTATGAAAACTTAAAGCTAAAGTACTACCAGCTAACAAACTTCCTAAATAAATAATTACAAATTTTAAAACACCTAAATGATCAATTACTGAATCTGAGAAAATGTATAATGCAAACATGTTAAAAAACAAATGAGCCTGATCTACATGTAAAAAACCTGAAGTTAACATTCGAATTTGTTGTCCTTGTAAAATTGGACCAATTTGAAATTTATAACGTTCAAAAAACAATCGATCTGAAAACCCTTTTAGAGAAACCAGCACATTTATAATTATCAATCCTATTACAACTTGGTTCATTTGTATTTAAAAATTTGCTCAAAGATAAAATTATATACCGATATTTGCCCTTAGTTAACTTAATAATTAGTTGTGCAGTTTTTAATTTTTTTACTTGTCTATCCTTTTATTTGGCTATTATCCATTTTACCTTTCAGGGTTTTACATTTTATTTCAGATATATTTTATTATTTACTCTATTATGTTATTGGCTATCGTAAAAAGGTAGTTTTTAATAATATTAAATTAGCATTTCCTGAAAAATCGGATAAAGAAATTAAGCGTATTGCTAAAAAATCACATAGACATTTTATAGATGTATTTGTAGAGATTATAAAATTATTTACAATTTCAGAAAAACAACTAAGAAAAAGGTATAAAATTGGAAATATTGATATCTTTAAAAACCTAGAAAAACAGCATAGAAGTAGTATTTTAATGGGGGCACACTATGCCAACTGGGAATGGATATTTCTATTAAACAAAAACATAAATTTTAATGGGTATGCTGTTTACAAAAAAATAAAAAATAAGTATTTTGACAAAAAGATAATAGAAACTAGAGGTCGTTTTAATACTACATTAGTAAGTACTAAAGATATTTTTTCGGTAATAGCTAAAAACACAAAAGAAAATAAGTTATCTCTTTACGGTTTTTTAGGAGACCAATCTCCAAAAGTTCATAAAGCGTATTATTGGTCTCATTTTTTTGGTGTGGAAAATTTACCTGTACATACAGGTTCTGAGTTATTAGCAAAACGAAATGATTTCGCTGTAGTATTTTTTAAAACAAAAAGAGTAAAACGTGGCTATTATGAAGTTAATTTTGAAATGATTACTGATAATCCTCGTTCTTTTAAAGATTATGATATTACCGATATCTATTTACGAAAAGTTGAAGAGCAAGTAAAAGAGGCTCCTGAATTTTATTTTTGGACACACAAACGGTTTAAACATAGAGGTAAAAATTTACTAGATAAAAAACTTACTAAAAGAGCTTAATTATTAGGAATTGGAGAACCATTTTTCAACCAATTGTTTTTCAAAAATATCTTTTCCTATAAATTCAAATTCATTAGAAATTGCATTGTATTTATAATCCTTTTTCCAATCATTAAAGTTAATACATAATTCTTTAATACTTTGGCAAACATAATCTATCTCTTCATCTTTAATAGTTGGATGTATAGACATTCTAATCCATCCTGGACGCTCTATTAAACAACCTTCTTCAATTTTTTCTTTATACTGCTCAGATGTTTGTAAATCTATATGTAATAAATAATGCCCATAAGTTCCCGCACAAGAACAACCTCCACGAGTTTGGATACCAAATTTATCATTCAATAATTTAACTCCAAGATTATAATGTAACCCATCTATAAAAAAAGAAAAAACACCCAATCGATCTTCGTGTTCTTCTGCTAATAAATGTAAATTATCTATACTCTTAAGTTCTTTAAATATTTTTTTATTAATCTCATGTTCTCTCTCCAGAATTTTTTCAATACTCATTTTTTCTTTTAACTGAATAGCTAAAGCAATTTTTATGGTTTGTAAAAATCCTGGTGTACCTCCATCTTCTCTTAATTCAATATCCTCAATATACCTATGATCTCCCCAAGGATTGGTATATTTTACTGTACCACCTCCTGGGTTATCAGGAACTGAATTATTATACAATTTATCACAAAAAACTAATACTCCTGATGTTCCTGGACCTCCTAAAAATTTATGTGGAGAAAACATAACTGCATCCAATTTTTCATCTTCATTTTTAGGATGCATATTAATAGACACATAAGGTGCAGAACAAGCAAAATCAACAAAACAGTAACCGTCATAAGCATGAATCATTTTTGCCATCCTATGGTAATCAGTTCTAATTCCAGTAACATTAGAACATGCTGTTACCGACGCGATTTTAGTTTTTCTGTCTTTATACTTTTCAAGTAACTCTTGAAAGCTATTAAAACAAACCAATCCTGTTTCTTCACATGGAATTACTACAACATCTGCAATAGTTTCTAACCACGAAGTATGGTTAGAATGGTGTTCCATGTGAGTTATAAACACAATAGGTTTTAACTCTTCAGGAACATTAGTAAAATCTCGTATACTTTCAGGCACACGCAATCCTAAAATTCGTTGAAACTTATTAATTACTCCTGTCATACCAGTTCCAGAAGTAATTAAACAATCACTATCTTTTGCATTAACATGTTGTTTTATAATTTCTCTTGCTTTATGATAAGCATGTGTCATAGCGGACCCTGTGATAGAAGTTTCGGTATGTGTATTGGCTACAAAAGGACCAAAATCATTTATTAATTTTTCTTCAATGGGTCTATACAATCTTCCACTAGCAGTCCAATCTGTATATATAACTTTCTTTTTACCATACGGAGATTCAAAATATTGGTCCACTCCAATAATATTTTCTCTAAACTGGTTAAAATAAGATTCTAAGGAAGATATATGTTGCATATTACTACAAATTAGAATTGGTTATTTTTTATTCTAAAAATTAAATTGATTAAATTCCTGCTATGGATGCTATTTCACCCATAATTCTCTTTGCAAGTTGATCTGCATTGGTTTGAGAATTACTTTCTGTATATATTCTAATAATGGGTTCTGTATTTGATTTTCTTAAATGCACCCATTCATCAGCAAAATCTATCTTTACTCCATCAATGGTATTTACCTCTTCGTTTATATATTTATCTGCCATTTTAGCTAGAATTCCATCAACATCTAACTGTGGAGTAAGTTGTATTTTATTTTTACTCATAAAATAACTTGGATAACTATCTCTTAATGCTTTACAACTCTTATTGGATTTTGCTAAGTGTGATAAAAACAAAGCCACTCCTACTAAAGAATCTCTTCCATAATGAGAGGCTGGATAGATAATACCTCCATTACCTTCTCCACCAATAATAGCATCCGTTTTTTTCATTAATTCTACTACATTCACTTCTCCTACTGCACTTGCTTTGTATAACCCGCCATGTTTTTCAGTTACATCTCGTAATGCCCTTGACGAAGATAAATTTGAAACAGTATTACCTTTAGCTAGACCCAACACATAATCAGCACAAGCCACTAATGTATATTCCTCTCCAAACATAGAACCATCTTCACAAACCAGTGCCAATCGATCTACATCTGGATCAACGACAATACCTAAATGAGCCTCTTCTTTAACCACCAATTCAGAAATATCTTTTAAATGTTCTTTTAATGGTTCTGGATTGTGAGGAAAATTACCATTAGGTTCACAATATAATTCCACACACTCTACGCCTAACTTTTTCAATAAATTAGGAATAACAATTCCTCCTGTAGAGTTTACAGCATCAACAACAACTTTAAAATTTGCATTTTTTATAGCTTCAACATCAACAAACTCAAGCTTTAAAACTTCATCTATGTGTTTGTCCATATAGCCTGGAAGTTTGGTATAAGATCCCAAATTATCAACTTCGGCAAAAGTATATCCATCAGCTTCTGCAATTTCTAATATTTCAGCACCATCAGCACCATTTAAAAACTCTCCTTTTTCATTTAGTAACTTTAAGGCATTCCATTGTTTAGGATTATGAGATGCTGTTAATATAATACCTCCATTGGCTTTTTCAAGAGGAACAGCAACTTCTACTGTTGGGGTAGTTGATAAGCCTAAATCTATTACATTAATTCCCATACCTACTAGGGTGTTAGCAACTAAACTGCTTATCATTTTACCTGAAATACGAGCATCTCTACCAATTACAACGGTTAAATCTTTAGTATTACTATTTCTTGTTATTAACCAACTACCATAAGAAGCTGCAAATTTTACCGCATCAACGGGTGTTAGGTTATCATTTACTTTTCCTCCAATGGTACCTCTAATTCCTGAAATTGATTTTATTAAACTCACAAGCTATTTTTTTTGATTTTTACAAAGGTAATAGAAATTGAAAGATTTGTGAATTAATTATAAAGAATTTGAGTTGCTGTTAAAAGATAAAAAAAACATTGATGATTCAATTAACTTTAGGCTTTTTCTTTAATTTAACAACTCCATTTAAAATTACCGTTATTAAAATTAACAAAGCTCCGATATAAAAATTATTGGTCATTATTTCTTTTTCCTTAAAAATAATAATTGCCAAAAGTATACCATAAACAGGTTCTAAATTGATACTGAGCATCATAGTAAAAGGACTAACACTTTTTAAAACTTGAGTAGATGCAGCAAAAGCATAAGCAGTACATATAGATGCTAATAATATTAAATAAAGCCAATCAGATTTTGAAAGCATAAAAAAATCAATGGTTATACTTCCATTAAGCACTAAAATTATTCCTATAAATAGTGAGGCATAAAGCAACTCATAAAAAGAAATAACAGTTGCATTACTTTCTTTAATTAGACTTGAATTTAAAATTGAAAAACATGATGACAAAAATGAGGATATTAAAGCTACACTTATTCCAATATAATATTTTGTTTCTGCATTAAATATAATTATCAAACCAACGATTGCTAAAAGTGAAAACAAAAATTCGTATGGAATTAATTTTTTTCTAAAAACAAGCCATTGAATTAAAGTTACAAACAATGCTCCGGTTGACATGGCTGTTAATGCAATTGAAACTGTAGCTATTTTAATGGCGTAAAAAAAAGTAATCCAATGTAGAGCAATAAAAATTCCTCCTAAAAGAAATCTAAACATTACCCTAGTAGACACTTTCATTCTAATTTTTTTTATAACAATATACGTGTATAAAAAAAGAGTAGCTAAACTAACTCTATACCAGACTAGTGGAATAGCACTGATAGTAATTAGGGCCCCAAGTATTGCAGTAAATCCCCAAATAAAAATTATAAAATGGAGATGAAAATAATTTTTAGTTCTTGGGTTCATTATTGTTTTGCCTTAGTATAAAGATAAATAGCAATTATTCCGAATAAAATATTAGGTATCCACACCATTATTAACGGATTATTAGTAGCAGAAGCCCCTAGTACTTCTGTTACTTTCATAAAAAATACATAAAGAAACATTAAACTAACACCTGCCGCTAAATTAACACCAATTCCTCCTCTTCTTTTTCTTGAAGCTAAAGAAACTGCAATTATGGTAAGTATTATAGAAGATACGGGCAAAGTTGTTCTAGAATACAACTCTACTTTGTATTTATTGAGGTTTTTTACACCTCTATTTTCCGATTCCTTTATATGATGATATAGTTCTGGAGAAGCCATTTCACCTGCCAGATAATCTACATACAATAGGTCTTTAGGCAAAAAATTAAAAGTGGTATCCAATTTTCTACCTACTTCAATACTGTCATTTTTATTACCAACCCACCGTTTTGTATAATTGGTAATTGTATAAATACTATCTTTTTTATTCCAACTTATTCGGCTCCCAGTAAGTATATATTTAAGATTTAACCCATCAAAATGTTGGTATGAAAATCCATAGCCATTATTTCTTGTTAAATTAAAATTTTTAAAATAAACAATGTCATTTTCTGTCAATTGTAAGTTGACTTGAGGCACAAAAGTTTTAGCTTTTTTTTCTCTACGTAAATAAGCTTCATTAAAGGCTTCAAAAGTTTTATTAGACTCATTTAATAAAAAATGATTTGCAGTTAACGATACTAAACAAATCAATAAAGAACCTAATATATATGGCTTTAGAAATCGAATATAAGGAATACCAGCACTATGAATGGCAACAATTTCTGTATTAGAAGCCATTTTTGAAGTAAATAAAATAGTAGAAATAAAAAGAGCCAATGGCATAAATGTATTTCCATAATTGACTATAAAAGGAATATAATAATCACTTATTATTTCTCCGACTCCCAAATCTGCATGATCAGAAAATTTACTATACTTTTCCGAAACATCAATTGCTATTGTTATAGGGATTAAAATTAATAGTGTAAAAAAGAAAGTTGTAAAGTACTTTTTTAATATGTATTTATCTAGAATTCTCATCCTTTACCACCCTTAACATTTTGGTTTACATTTGATTTAACAACTACACCAAAACAAAGGCCTTTCTTAAGTTAATAATTTATAAACGTTTATCCATTTGCTTTACCATGCCGTTTTTCCATGTGGTAAAATCTCCTGCTAAGATATGCTTTCTTGCTTCACGAACCAACCACATATAAAATCCTAAATTATGTATGGTAGCTATTTGTTTTCCTAAATACTCTTTTGCCACAAATAAATGTCTTAAATATGCCTTAGAATATTGGGTATCAACGGAAGTAATATTCATTTCATCAATAGGAGAAAAATCGTCCTCCCATTTTTTATTTTTAATATTTATTGTTCCATGAGCTGTAAATAACATTCCGTTTCTAGCATTTCTAGTAGGCATTACACAATCAAACATATCAACACCCAATGCAATATTTTCTAAAATATTAATTGGAGTACCAACCCCCATTAAATACCTTGGTTTATTTTCTGGTAATATACTACAAACAATGTCTGTCATCTCATACATTTCTTCAGCCGGTTCTCCAACTGATAACCCACCTATTGCATTACCTTCAGCTTCAACTGAAGCAATAAACTCTGCAGATTGTTTACGTAAATCTTTGTATGTACTACCTTGAACAATAGGAAAAAAAGCTTGTTTAAAGTTATAAATTTCAGGTGTTTTTTCTAAGTGCTTTATACATCGCTTTAACCACCTATGTGTCATGTGCATAGAGTTTTTAGCATAACTATATTCACAAGGATAAGGAGTACATTCATCAAAAGCCATTATAATATCAGCCCCTATACTACGCTGAATATCCATAGAAGATTCAGGTGAAAAAAAATGAGTTGAACCATCAATATGTGACTTGAATTTTACTCCTTCTTCATTAATTTTATTATTTCCTGAAAGTGAATATACTTGATATCCACCACTATCTGTTAAAATAGGTCTATCCCAATTCATAAACCTATGTAAACCTCCGGCTTTTTCTAAAATTGAAGTTGTAGGGCGTAAATATAAATGGTAAGTATTTCCTAAAATTATATCAGCGTTTATATCTTCCTTTAATTCGTGCTGATGTACTCCTTTTACAGATGCTACAGTACCTACAGGCATAAAAATTGGAGTTTCTATGTTGCCATGGTCTGTGGCAATTATTCCCGCTCTGGCTTTTGAAGTATTATCTTTTACTTTTAAATCAAACTTCATTTTTTCTACAACTAATATAATTTAGACAATGGTGTAAATTCAATTAAACCTACAACTTTTTTAAACATTAAATCTAAAGTGCATAATGTCTCCATCTTGCACAATATATTCTTTACCTTCTATTGATAATTTACCTGCTTCTTTAACTTTCGCTTCACTTCCATACGTTACAAAATCTTCATATTTCATAACCTCAGCACGGATAAATCCTTTTTCAAAATCAGTATGAATAACACTAGCAGCTTGGGGTGCTGTACTACCAGCCAAAATTGTCCAAGCTCTAACTTCTTTAACACCCGCGGTAAAATAAGTTTGTAAATTTAATAGCTTATAAGCTGCTCTAATTAATTTTGAAGAACCTGGCTCATCTAAACCTAAATCTTCTAGAAATAACTGTCTTTCTTCGTAAGAATCTAACTCCGTAATATCTGCTTCAGTAGCTACCGCCAGCACAATAACTTCTGCATTTTCATTTGCAACTGCTTCTTTAACTGCTTCTACATAAGCATTACCATTTTTAGCAGATGCTTCATCAACATTACAAACATAAAGAATAGGCTTATCTGTTAACAATTGTAAGGGCTTAACAAAATCATCATGTTCATCTTTTGTCAATTCTATTGCTCGAACTGAAATAGCACTTTCTAAACCAGTTTTCAATTTAGTTAGTGTTACTTCCTCTTTTTGTGCTTCTTTATTTCCTGTTTTAGCAGTTCGTTTTACTTTTTCAAGTTTTTTCTCAACCGTTTCAAGATCTTTTAATTGAAGCTCTATATCAATTGTTTCTTTATCTCTAATTGGATCTACAGTAGCATCAACATGCACAATATTATCATTATCAAAACAACGTAGTACATGAATAATAGCATCAGTTTCTCTAATATTACCTAAAAATTGATTGCCCAATCCTTCGCCTTTGCTTGCTCCTCTAACTAAACCAGCTATATCAACAATATCAACTGTTGCTGGCAATACCCGCTCTGGATTTACCAACGATTCTAATTTTTCCAAACGTTTATCTGGCACATTTACTACACCAATATTAGGTTCTATTGTACAAAATGGGAAATTAGCACTTTGAGCTTTTGCATTGGACAAACAATTAAAAAGTGTGGATTTACCAACATTAGGAAGTCCTACTATACCTGCCTTCATATATTATTATTTCTAAAATTTTGAGGTGCAAATATAGGGTTAAATTGGTTACTGAGAAATTAAGTTATTGAGTTATTTCTATGACTATTTTAGATAAAGTTCGGTAATGAGTTTATAACTCAGTAGAAAAATCAATGGAAATAAAAATTTAACAAAACAAACCTCTATAAAAACAGGGTACTAAATTAAAAAAAACACTTATGCTTTTATCTATTCTGGATGCATAAAACGTTGTTTCTCTAACAAAGTTTCTTCACTTTCTACATGGTCTTCATCAGGTATACAACAATCTACGGGACAAACGGCAGCACATTGAGGCTCGTCATGGAATCCTTTACATTCTGTACATTTATCAGGGACTATAAAATAAATCTCGTCACTAACAGGTTCTTGATCTTCTTCGGCATTTACTTTTTTACCATTAGGCAAAACCACATCTCCAGTTAATAAAGTACCATCTTTATAACGCCAGTCTTCCGCTCCTTCATAAATTGCTGTATTAGGACATTCTGGCTCACAAGCTCCACAATTTATACATTCATCAGTTATTATAATTGCCATTTGTTTATTTCAATTAAATTTGTGCTGCAAAGATATGAAAAACTAGAACGATAAAAAACTGAAAATGGTATTAGAAAAAAGGATCAATGCTTTTGCTGAATTAGGAAATTTTTTAAGTCAGTTCTCTCAACAAAAAATTGAGAAAAAAGAAGATGTTTTATTTAATGATTTATTTTTTGATGCGGTAAAACTTCAAATAAATCGTGCTACAGAATTTAATAGTTGGTTTACTAAAGACAATGTACTTTACGCTATCGAAAATTGGTCTAAACTACTAAACAAAAATGAATTAACGGCATGGACTTCTTGTTACAATTTAAACATCGATACTTCAAAAACAGTTGCTGTTATTATGGCCGGAAACATTCCGTTAGTTGGTTTTCACGATTTTTTATCTGTATTAATTTCAGGACATCATATTTGTATAAAACAATCGTCTAATGATAAGCATTTTTTACCTTTACTAGCTAAATATTTAGAACATGTTGAACCTAACTTTAAAGGAAAAATACATTTTACTGAAGAAAAATTAACTGATTTTGATGCAACTATAGCTACAGGAAGCAATAATACAGCTAGGTATTTTAAATATTATTTTGGTAATAAACCTCATATTATTAGAAACAATAGAAATAGTGTTGCTGTGCTTACAGGAAATGAAAACCTTGATACCTTAAAAGGAATAGGAGAAGATATTTTTAGATACTTTGGGTTAGGTTGCAGAAGTGTATCTAAACTTTTTGTACCTAAAGGTTATGATTTTAACCTTTTCTTTAATGCTATTTATGAGTATAATGATATAATCAATTATAAAAAATACGAAAACAATTACGACTACAATAAAGCAGTCTATTTAATGAGTGAATTTGATATTTTAGAAAATGGCTTTTTTATGATTAAAGAGGATAATAGTTACTCCTCACCTATTGCCACAGCTTTTTATGAGTATTATGATAATTTAGACAACTTAAAATCTAAACTTAAAGCGGATAACGATTATATACAATGTGTAGTTAGTGATGTTTTAGAAAACACTGTCAATTTTGGAAAAACACAACAACCTGGCTTAAGTGAATATGCAGATGGCGTAGATACATTAAAGTTTTTGAGCGAATTAGAATAAATTACTATTGCCAAGCCAATTCACTTGATTCTATTTTATATAATAAGTAATTGGTTAATTTAACAACCTCTTGCTCTTCTATACAAGGAATCTTGAATTTATTAGAAGCTGTAGCTAAATGTAAATTGAAAAGTTTATGTTTTTTTTGAAAATAAGTTTGAGTTGTTCTAACAGATTGAACATTATGAATTTCTATGATACTTGTAACTGTATCAATTCCTCCTGAACCGAATACAAAATAGTCTGCATCAAAATAATAATAACATTTTTTCCATTTTAAATAAGCCATAAAAGCCACATAAGGAATAATTAAAAAATTTAGAAAAAACAGATAAGGCAGCGGTGGTAAAACCAAGATATAGATATTGAAAAGAGCAACTATTATAAACGCCCTAAGACTTAATTGTCTCAAATAATAAACATGAGGTTTATTTTTAACAAGCTTTTTTATAGGACTAAACTTAAAAATATAATTTTCAAGAGCCCTTAAATCTTCGTTTTTTAATCCAATCAATTCTCTTTTTTTCTGCGTTTTAAATTCTGTAGCTGTCTGAAACAAACGCACTGTATAAAGACCAAATCTAGATTTAAAAAAATTGGTAACATATGCAACAGACTGAATTTTATCTAATTGCACGGTAAATTCTGTTTTATTAAAAATACCTTTAGTTATTACAAATGCTTCCCTTTTTTTTCTAATAGAAAAATTAAAATTTAAAATCAGTGTAGTTAAAATGGAATATAACAATCCTGAAATCAATAAAAAAAGTATAATCAATGTTGATCCTAAAAAGAGATTATTGTCAAAAAACAAGGATATAAACTGACTATCTATAGTTGTTCCAAATTCTGTTAACAAATCTTTTATATCATGATAAAAACTTACAATGGCTACTATTATTATCATTAAATTTCTAAAATGATTTTCTGTAATACCCACTAAAAGAAGATCAATAAAATTCAATTTTACAAGAATAGCATCATTTGACCTATCTTCTGTTTTTTGTTCTTTTCTATCAAGCAACAGCTTTTTTAGAGCTAAAGCTTTTGGTTTCGACAACGCTTTTATTTCAACTTCATCTCCTTCATCTCCTGAACTATCAATAGTTACTTGAACAACATTTAACAGTTGTTGTATAAAACTTTGACTAATGTGAATATTTTGAATTTTAGACTTTGGAATTACCGTTTTTGATTTATTAAAAATACCCTGATGTAAATAAAACTGGTTTTCTTTAAATAGAAATGTAAAATTTTTATAAACTAATATTCCTCTAACAATCCAGAAAGTTAATAAAAAACATAAACCAACTACTACATACACACCATATGTATGAGCTAATTCAGTTTTTTTATACCATTGAAAAAAAACATAAACAAATAAAATAGCATATTGCTTTAACCGCTTTCCTAAGGTTATTAATACAATAATTATAATTCCTTTTATTGATTGACGTGTAGGTTCAGAAAAGTTATAATTTTCCATTAATTTTTGAAATTATAAAGTTTCTTATCTCCTCTGCGGTTTCAGTACGCAAACCTTTTATATAAACATCATCACCAGCACCTGCAGTAAAAACTTTTATATTAGACAGATTAAAAAATTTAGAAACAAAACCTTGTCTAATTTCCACATGTTGTGTTCTAACAAAAGGAACGGTATAATATTTTGAAAACAACCAACCTTCTGTATAAGAAATATCATGATCTCTTAACGCATACTTCCTATTTTTAAATCCAATTTTTGCAGCATAAGCATGAAATAAAATTCCAATAATTAATATACCAACTATCCAGGGAAAAAAGCGATTCCAATCAAATTTGGTATTAAAAAAATAAACAAAAAACAAAATAACAATTATGCTAATGTATTTTATAAGATTATTAATTAACATTACCTTATAATAATTCCTTTCAATAGAAATCATCTCCATATCCATAACGGACGGAAGCGAATTCATATCAATTTGATTATTTTGAAATGTCATTTGGTAAAAATAGGGAAATATTTATTTTAATTTCTTCTGAATATACTTATTGTCAGATTCATTAAAAACAGTATTTGTGCTGTCAAAAAACTCCATGTAGCATAAAACTTTAAATTTGAATTTAACCTTATTATCCTTAAATTTTCTTTTAGATCAAATCCGTCTTTTGCAGGATGTATTTGTTCAAAAATTGGACTTTTAATTAAGATTATCAATCCAATAAAAAATAAAATAATATGCATTATTGTAAGAAGTCCAATAGGCTTAAACTTTTCACTATAATATGCTAAATAGTAGCCTAAACCTGTCACAAAAAGTATTACAATTAGTAATAAAACAAAGAAATATTGAGGCAGCACAAAGTAAGTATCATGAATATTTATGTCTGTATACTTATCATAAGTAAAAAGTATATATATCAGTAGTAGAGGAATTAATCCCCAAAATAAAAATGGTACTTTACTTATCCATCTATTCAAAACTTGTTTCTAACTTAATATAGTCTAGAAATTCACGTTTTACTGCGTCTTCTTTAAACTTACCTCCAAACTCAGAAGTTACAGTACTGCTTGCTATGTCTCTAATGCCACGAGAATTTACACATAAATGTTTCGCATCTATTACACAAGCCACGTCATCTGTATTTAATGCTTTTTGTAGTTCTTGCACTATTTGCATGGTTAAACGTTCTTGCACTTGTGGTCGTTTTGAATAATAATCTACAATTCGATTCATTTTAGACAAACCAATTACATTTCCATTAGAAATATAAGCAACATGTGCTCTACCAACTATTGGTAATAAATGATGTTCACAGGTAGAGTAAACTGTAATGTTTTTTTCCACCAACATTTCGCCATATTTATAATTGTTTTCAAAAGTAGACGCCTTTGGCATATTTTTAGGGTTTAAGCCAGAAAATATTTCTTGAACAAACATTTTGGCTACCCTACGTGGAGTTCCTTTTAAACTATCATCTGTTAAATCCATACCTAAGGTATGTAAAACATGAGCCATATCTTCTTCAATGGCTTTAATTTTATCTGCATCTGAAAGTTCAAATGCATCTTTTCGCAATGGTGTTTTAGCAGAAGTTCCTATATGGTTATCCCCGATTTCTTCTTGCATAATTTCGGAATTTATTTTACCGTTTTTTCCTTCAAACATAGTCTTTAAATTAAGATTCTGGGGAATAGTACAAAATAAAACGCCCCTGAAAGTCCTTAAAAGGACAGTTTAAATCAATTATATTAATTAAAAATATTTTGCAAATTTACGAATTCTTTACTGTTTTAAGCATTTCTTCGTAACTACATGTTATTTGCTCTCCAGATTTCATATTCTTTAACGTAAAGTTTTGTTCTTTTAATTCAGATTCACCTACCAACACCACATAATCTATATCACGTTTATTAGCATAATTCATCTGTTTTTTAAGTTTGGCTTTATCGGGATACAATTCTGATTTCACCTCATTTTCTCGCAACTTTTTAATTGTTTTTAAACAATATAAAGCTTCATTTTCTCCAAAATTGATAAATAACACTTTAGGTTTTGGCAATTCTACTTTTTTAAACAAACCTAACTCTTCTAACACTAAATAAATTCGATCTAAACCAAATGAGATACCTATCCCACTCATATTTTTTAAACCAAATATTCCCGTTAAATCATCATATCTTCCACCACCACCAATAGAGCCCATTTTTACCTGAGCTGCTTCCACCTCGAATATAGCTCCCGTGTAATAATTTAAACCTCTAGCTAAAGTTACATCAAGTTTTAAATTACTAGTATTCAATTCTAATTCATTAATTTTATCAATTACAAATTCCAATTCAGAAACGCCTTGTAAACCTTGGTCGGAATCCTTTAAGATAACTTTCAATTCTGCTAACATTGATTGATTGTTACCTTGTAATTCCAATAACGGTTCTACTTTTTTTATAGCCTCTTCTGTAATCCCTTTTCCTAACATTTCTTTAACCACACCTTCTTTACCTATTTTATCTAATTTATCTAAGGCTACGGTAAAATCAATCAATTTATCAGAAGCTCCAATAACTTCGGCAATACCAGAAAGTATTTTTCTATTATTAAGTTTTATTATAGTCTCTTTTAAGCCCAGTTTGGTAAAAATATCATCATACAATTGTACAAACTCTACTTCTTGCCACAGTGAAGTACTACCAACAACATCCGCATCGCATTGATAAAACTCTCTAAATCTTCCTTTTTGAGGTCTATCTGCACGCCAAACAGGCTGCATTTGATACCGCTTAAAAGGAAATTCAATTTCATTTCTATGTTGTACTACATAGCGAGCAAAAGGTACAGTAAGATCGTAACGAAGGGCTTTTTCAGAGATTGACTTTGTTAAAGCATTACTATTCTTTTCTTTTAAAGAAACTTCATCGGCTTTAGCTAAATAATCCCCTGAATTCAAAATTTTAAAAATCAACCGATCTCCCTCTTCACCATATTTTCCCATTAGAGTAGATGAATTTTCAAAACTTGGCGTTTCAATAGGTTGAAACCCGTATTTTTCAAAGGATTGCTTAATTACATTAAAAATATAATTGCGTTGAGCAACTTCTGTTGACGAAAAATCTCTTGTGCCTTTAGGTATACTAGTTTTCTGTGCCATTTATTTTATTAATAAGATGGCAAATATCGTAAATAATTACCGTTTTTTAAGAATGAAAACTGAATTGTTTATGCCTTTCAAGTGCAAAAAAATTGGCTAAAACAAAAAAAATTAAACTTACAATTAATAAACAAACAAGTAACACATAGGTATTGACACATTTTCAAAGTCTATCAAATTTTGTTTTGTCTTCAAAATTTAATGTCACCTCTTCTTTAAACTTTTCCTTTTTAGGAAATTTCAAATACATAATCACTGCTATAAATAGAGATATGAGTAAAAAAGTAACATTATTTGAAGTAAAAGCTACTGCTATGGCTAACATTGCTGGAGCCTCTAAACAAGCACCTTTTACTAAAGTAGCTGTTTGGTATTGGGCTAACTTAGAATTTAAAGATTGATTTGATACTATTTTAGAAAGTAAAGATTTGTATAAAAAATCACTTAAAAACAATCCTCCAAAAGTAACAACCACCACTACAATTGTAAATACATTAGACAACTCTATCTCATAAGAAGGATTTTCTATTAACAAAAAGGAAACTATTGTAACTATAACTACACCTAAAACAAATGCACCATAAATAATTTGTAACGTTTTAAAAATATTGTTTTGCTGTATATTATTGTTCATTTGACTGTTTTCTTGGTTTAAACCATTTAAAAACTCTAAAAATTAGCCATAATATTAAAGCTACAAAAATTATAGCCAATACAGGAGCTACTAATGCCAAAATTGACATTATTATAGAAGTCCCTGATTCAACTGTAGAAACTATCGGATTGGCAAAACCTCCAGTTGTAGCTGTTGATGTTAACCTAGCTGTACTAGTTGAAGTTTTTATTGCAGTTGCTGTACCACCACCTGCAATAATAGCCAATGACCAAGTGGTTATAGGATCTAAATCTGCTGCAGTAGATAATACCACCGCTGTACCCGCAATAGCCGCCAGAGGTACAGCAATTGAATCTAAAGCATTATCAAGCCAAGGTATTAAGTATGCACCTATTTCTACAACAGTTGCAATACCTAAGGTAATCATAGCTGCTGAACTTCCAATCCACTCCCAGTTCTCATTCAAAGGAATAACTTGATAATAGGAGGCTATACTCAATGCAAAAAGTGGCACAAACACTCTAAAACCAACCGATGCTGCTAGACCAATACCTAATAAAACACTAAAAATTGTTTCGGGCATATATTAATATATTTTAACCTATATACTTTAACACAAATATACTTACATTTTTAACATCTTAAATAAAATGGGGATTTTTCCCCTTTTTTCATTAGGATTTTCCCCTTATTTATTTACAAAATTTTTCTTTTACTATTCAATGACCTACATTTGAGTATAAACAAAACTATTATGTATCATTCTCAACATAGATTTGATGACGAAAAAAATTCAGAACCTTTTGGTCCTCAATTTTGGGATAAGGTTGTAAAAACATTATTCATAACAGGCGTCTCATTAATACTGGTTATAATCGCTTTAAAATGGACCGGAATTATAATTTAAATAAATAACGTCTTTAAATTATAAACCTACTATATATTCATCCTTTTAAAATAATTATTTTCATTATTAAATCCATTAGCTTCACATTGCTAAAAAGTAATGCTATTTTTTATAAAAAATTTAGCAAAATCTTCTTGTATTATATTTTTAAATCGCTAAATAACTCAATAACTTAGCCACTCAATAATTAGTTACCATGAATATATATACAAAAACTGGAGATAAAGGACAAACATCACTTTTTGGAGGTACTAGAGTACCAAAATATCACTTACGGATAGAAGCATATGGCACCATAGATGAACTAAACTCTTACGTTGGTCTACTAAAAGATCAAAAAATAGATAAAAGTACAGCTGACACTTTACTTAAAATTCAAAATGAATTGTTTACCATCGGAGCAATGTTAGCGACTCCACGAGATAAAGAAACATTAAAAAATGGAAAAGCACGATTGAACATACCTAAAATTTCTAAAGAAGAAGTTGACTATTTAGAACAAGAAATTGACACAATGCAAGAAACGTTACCCCCAATGACTAATTTTGTATTGCCAGGAGGTCATCAAACTGTGTCATTCTGTCATATCGCGAGATGTGTTTGCAGGCGTGCAGAGCGTTTGACAGTCAATTTAAATGAGAATGAAACTATAAATGAACTTATTTTAACATATTTAAACAGGCTTTCTGATTACCTTTTTGTATTGGCACGAAAATTGACTTACGATAACGAAATTAAGGAAATACCTTGGGTTCCAAGCAAAAATAATTAGTAAAACTATGTTCTTTTAAATAAATTTAAAATTAATACATAAAAAACTTGCTTTTTTCCTTAAAAAAATTACTTTTGCAAAAATTTAAAAATTAATTACTATTATGTATTGGACTTTAGAATTAGCGTCTTATTTAAGTGATGCTCCTTGGCCCGCCACCAAAGATGAGTTAGTAGATTATGCTATCAGAACTGGTGCACCGCTTGAAGTAGTAGAAAACTTACAAGCTATTGAAGATGAAGATGATTCTTATGAGTCTATTCAAGAAATTTGGTCAGATTATCCAACGGATGAAGACTTCCTTTGGAACGAGGATGAATATTAACAAATCTAAAGTCTCATTTTTGAGACTTTTTTTTTTGAATTTTATGTTGCTTTAAATAAAATTTAACAAACTCTAATAACTCATATTCTTATATTTGTCTAAAATATAGATGTGACTAAAATTATTTTTTTAGAGTTTTAATTTTCACTGTTGGTATTCTATTGATTTACTTCTTTGACAATGATGGTGTTAATTTTATTTCTAGTTTACTAATTAGATTTAGTATCGGTATTGCATTTGTTGAACGATTTAGTTTAAAAAAATGGATTCTAATCAGAATAACATTATTTTAGATTCACATTAAATATTGAAAATTTTTCAGTATTAAAATAAAAAATATATGAGTATTTTAAATTCAGTCCTTAAAGTCTTTGTGGGCGATAAAAACAAAAAAGACTTAAAACAGCTACAGCCTATAGTAGATGAAGTTAGAACTTTTGAAAGTAAAATGGGAAGCCTTAGCCTTGATGAGTTACGGGCTAAAACAACAGAATTTAAGCAGAAAATTAAAGAATCAAGAAAAGATTTTGATGATAAAATTGCCGAACTAACAACCGAGCTTGAAACTGCAAATATTGATAGAAAAGAAGAAATCTATAAAGAAATTGATCTCTTAAAAGAAAAGGCTTATGAAGCATCAGAAAATACATTAAAAGAAATTCAAGCAGAAGCATTTGCCGTAGTTAAAGAAACAGCAAAACGTTTTGTAAATAATTCTGAATTAAAAGTTAAAGCAACTCCTTTTGATCGAGAAATTTCTGCTACTAACGATTATGTTACCTTAGAAGACGATTATGCTATTTGGAAAAACTCATGGGATGCAGCTGGTAAAGCCATCACTTGGGATATGATACATTATGATGTGCAACTTATTGGAGGTTCTGTATTACATCAAGGTAAAATTGCTGAAATGATGACTGGTGAAGGTAAAACATTAGTAGCCACCTTACCTATTTACCTTAATGCCTTAACAGGCAATGGTGTACATGTAGTTACCGTTAATGATTACTTAGCAAAACGTGATGCCGCCTGGATGGGACCTCTTTTTGAATTTCATGGTTTAAGTATAGATTGTATTGATCATCATCAACCGAATTCAGACGCAAGAAGAAAAGCTTATAATGCCGATATTACTTATGGTACCAATAATGAGTTTGGTTTTGATTACCTACGCGATAACATGGCTCATGATCCAAAAGACTTGGTACAACGACCTCATAATTATGCCATTATTGATGAGGTAGACTCCGTATTAATTGATGATGCTCGTACACCTTTAATTATTTCTGGTGCTACACCTCAAGGTGATAGACACGAATTTAATGAGCTAAAACCAAAAGTAAATGACATTGTTAACAAACAACGCTCTTTTTTAACAGGAGTATTAGCCGATGCTAAAAAAATGATAGCAGAAGGTAATGAAAAAGAAGGTGCTTTTCATTTACTTAGAGTATATCGAGGATTACCAAAAAATAAAGCTTTAATTAAATTTTTAAGTCAAGAAGGTATAAAACAACTGTTGCAAAAAACAGAGAATTTTTATATGCAAGATAACAATAAAGAAATGCCTAAAATTGATGAGGCATTATGGTTTGTTATCGACGAAAAAAATAATTCTATTGAACTAACTGATAAAGGTATTGAATACCTTTCTGGGAATGATAACAAAGAAGATAATTTCTTTGTTTTACCAGATCTGAGTATGGAAATTGCTAGAATTGAAAAAGAAAATGAAACTCCTGAAGAGGTTGCAAAAGCTAAAGAAGAGTTGTTTAGAGACTTTAGTATAAAAAGTGAACGAATCCATACTTTAAATCAACTTTTAAAAGCATATACTCTATTTGAAAAAGATGTTGAGTATGTGATTATGGATAACAAAATTAAAATTGTTGATGAGCAGACAGGACGTGTTATGGATGGCAGAAGGTATTCTGATGGGTTACATCAAGCCCTTGAAGCCAAAGAAAATGTAAAAATTGAAGATGCAACCCAAACTTACGCAACCATTACATTACAAAATTATTTTAGAATGTATAATAAGCTTTCAGGAATGACAGGTACTGCGGTTACTGAAGCTGGTGAATTTTGGGAAATCTACAAATTAGATGTTGTTGAAATACCAACAAACATGCCTTTAATTAGACAAGACAAGGAAGATTTAATTTACAAAACTAAACGAGAAAAGTACAATGCGGTAATTGATGAAATTGTAAGGTTAGTTGGAGAAAAAAGACCCGTTTTAGTTGGAACAACTTCTGTTGAAATTTCTGAATTATTAAGCAGAATGTTAACCATAAGAAAAATTAGACACAATGTATTAAATGCTAAATTGCATAAAAAAGAAGCCGATATTGTGGCAGAAGCAGGTAATCCTGGTGTAGTTACCATTGCTACAAATATGGCTGGTCGTGGTACAGATATTAAATTATCTGACGAAGTAAAAGCATCCGGTGGTTTGGCAATTATAGGTACCGAGCGTCATGATTCTAGACGTGTAGATAGACAATTACGTGGTCGTGCAGGGCGTCAAGGAGATCCTGGTTCTTCACAATTTTATGTTTCTTTAGAAGACAATTTAATGCGACTATTCGGATCTGAACGTGTTGCAAAAATGATGGATAGAATGGGATTAAAAGAAGGTGAAATGATTCAACATTCTATGATTTCTAAATCTATTGAAAGAGCTCAGAAAAAAGTTGAAGAAAATAACTTTGGTATTAGAAAACGACTCTTAGAATATGATGATATTATGAACTCTCAACGTGAGGTAGTTTATAAACGTCGTCGCCACGCTCTTTACGGTGAGCGTTTACAAGTTGATATTGTAAATATGGTTTATGATACTTGTGAAGCTATTGTAATGGATAATAAGCCTAACAATGATTATTCTAATTTTGAATTTGAACTAATTCGTTTTTCTTCTAGCTCATCACCTTTCACAAAAGAAGAATTTCAAAATAAATCTGCTCAAGATTTAATTGATGAGTTGTTTAGAATTGTTTATAAAAATTACCAAAATAAAATAGCTAGAAATGCAGAAGCTGTTTATCCTGTAATTAAAGATGTTTATGAAAAACAAGGAAATCAATATGAGCGTATTGCAGTACCTTTTACAGATGGCGTGAAAACTTTAAATGTTGTAACCAATCTTAAAGAAGCTTACGAAACCCAAGGAAAAGGACTAGTTGCTGATTTTGAAAAGAATATTTCTTTGGCCATTATTGATGAAACTTGGAAAGATCATTTACGTCAAATGGATGATTTAAAACAATCGGTTCAAAATGCAACATACGAGCAAAAAGATCCTCTTTTGATTTATAAATTCGAAGCTTTTGAATTGTTCAAAAAGATGTTGGACAAGGTGAATAAAGAAGTATTATCATTCTTATTTAAAGGAGAATTGCCAAATCAAAATGCTCAGCAAATATCACAAGCAAAAGAGCAAAAACGAGAAAAGGTTCAAGTTAGTAAAGCAGACTTTAACAGTCCTACTCAAGAGACTAGCACTAACCAAACTCAAGAGCAACAAGTTACTGAAACCATTGTTCGGCAAGAACGAAAAATTGGCAGAAATGAACGTGTTACTATAAAACATGTGATGAACGGCGAAAGCAAAGAAGTGAAATACAAACAAGCAATTCCATTAATTGAAAAAGGTGAATGGGTGTTGGTAGAATAACTCTTTTTTAAGTAGTTTATTCGTTGTAAAAAATTACAATTTATTAAGAATTAAATCCAATGTTTTTTGACGTTGGATTTTTTTTGTTTCTGTATCAACAAACTTCTTTAAGAAATAAATTTCTTTTGGAATTTCAAATTTCTGTAAAGATTTTAGTTTTAGAATAGAATTTTCTATTTCACTTGACGTGATATCTGAATTTCCTTTCTCAACTATTAATATTAATTTTTCGCCTAACAATTCGTCAGGAACACCAATTACAAAATAACGCTGAAGTATAATTTCCGATAATTTTTCTTCAATCAGTTCAGGAATTAACTTTACGCCTCCAGAGTTAATAACATTATCTACACGCCCCAACCATTTAAACTCTTTTTCAGAAACAATTTCAACCAAATCATTGGTTATTATTTTCTCATCAGAAACTTTTGGTGCAGTAATAACCAAACATTTTCTAGTATCTATTGATATGTTCACATTCGGTAAAATTTTATAAACCGAGTGCATCGATTTACTTTCATTTAAAGAGAATTTATTTAATCTTTTTACTGCAATATGCGTGATGGTTTCAGTCATTCCATAAGTAGCAAATATTTCCGTTGAAACGGATTGTAATTTTATCAACAAATTAGTATCAACTGCACCTCCACCAACAATTAACTTTCTTACCTTGTATAAATCTGTCAATGAATGATAAACCTGCATAGGAACCATTGCACTAAAATCATACGTTTTATCAAC
The DNA here is from genome assembly GCF_003813905.1 of Aureibaculum marinum. Lineage (GTDB taxonomy): Bacteria > Bacteroidota > Bacteroidia > Flavobacteriales > Flavobacteriaceae > Aureibaculum > Aureibaculum marinum. The sequence continues at coordinate 219,636 of NZ_RPFJ01000006.1, read as the reverse complement.
ACCTTGCAAAGGATTAGAACTAGCTTCTATTACATCTAAATGCCATCCTAAAGTTAGAGCTCTTATCAACATCATTTTACCTGCTATATAATCAGCTGAAAGACACAATAAAGCAGTTGTATTCTCATTTAAATTAAAAAAAGTGCCTGTTGCCTTGGCACTATTTATCATATATTCTTTTTTTAAAGCAATACTTTTAGGAGTACCCGTTGACCCTGAAGTTTGAACTTTTATTGTTTTACTAGCATCAAACCAATTCTTAAATAATCTATTAATACTTGGAGATAATCCTTTAGAATAGCTCAATAATTCTTCAACAGAATTAAAAGTTATTCCGTTAAGTTTAAAGTTTTTATGGATTTTTGTGTTAATCATTAGTAATTGCATTAGGTTTTACAACCTTTCCCAACAACTTCTCTTTCCAGTTGTTCCAATGATATTTTTTAGAAAAAATAAACAATAATATTGGAAAAAGTATAAAAACAGGAACAATAACATTTAACCCTGCTGATGGTTCAGAAATATCTAGTAATAAAGAATCTGTTTGAAATGCTGTCCAATCAGATGTAACTAAAAGTGCGGTAACTAAGTTATTGGCAGCATGGAAACCTAAAGCCAATTCTAAACCGTCATCCATTAGCGTTATAATACCCAAAAACAGGCCTGTTCCAATATAGTAAATCATTATAATTGGTCCTAGTTTATCAACCTCTGGATTTGCTAAATGCATCAAGCCGAATAAAACAGAAGTAACAAGTAATGGAATCCATTTATTTTTCACCAACACCCCTATGCCTTGCATTAAATATCCTCTAAAAAAGTATTCTTCAAAACTCGTTTGAATGGGAAGAAATAGTATCGACAAAAAGGCAAGAACTAAAAATTTATGCAGCTTAAAATTCCACACAAAATCTTCTGGAGCATCAAAATATGAATATACAATCATACTTGCAGTAATAATTCCCCATAAACTAAAGGAGAATACAACACGCTTTAAATCAATACGTTCTCTTGAGGTAGATAACGAAATAATGGATTGTTTATTTACAAATCTTACCCAAAGAAATAAACCTCCAAGAAATACAACAAATACAACTAAATTTTCAAAGAATACTCGATTAGCACCCTTTTCTAAAATGCTCTTGCGAAGCAATTCATTACTATCTAAGTCTAAAACTGAAATTAAAATACTATTTAAAATAAAAATACTGAGAAGTCCTAAAGTTGGCAATAGATATTTCCAAAAGTGAGGTTCACCTTTATAAGCTTGTTGTATAAAATTCATACTGTAAATTTCTTTAGCAAAAGTAAGTTTTATAAGCTAAACTGCCATTTTAATTTAGAGTTATAATGTAATTGTCCACTTTTAACCTCTAAGGGAGAATTGAAATTATTAGTAAACAAACCTCCTGTACCTAAACCTTGTGGCATGGTGGTTTTTAAACTGTACGTATATTGAGCGATAGCATTGAGTCCAATATTACTTTCTAAGGCAGAAGTAATCCACCACAATGCCTTTTGGCTAGTTGAAACTTCAATCCATTCATTACTACCGTTAATACCACCTACCAAACTTGGTTTTAAAATAATAAATTGTGGTTTAATGGTTTCAATAAGTTTTTGCTTATCTGTCGTTTTAAAAACTCCTATTAACTCTTCATCTAATGCAATAGGTAATGGTGTCTTTTCACACAATAATGCCATTTCTTGCCATTGTCCAGCTTTAATTGGCTGTTCAATAGAATGTAAATCATAATCTGACAAACGCTTTAATTTTTCTAAAGCATTTTCTGGAGCAAATGCTCCATTTGCATCTACCCTTAATTCAATTTCATTAGCGGTATAGTCTTTACGGATTAATTTTAACAACTCTATTTCTTTATCAAAATCTATAGCTCCTATTTTAAGTTTTATAGTGGTAAAGCCATCAGCCAATTTTTCTTTTATTTGTTGTTTCATAAAATCTACTGTCCCCATCCAAATTAATCCATTTATGGAAATAGCTTGTTTGCCTTCCGTAAATTTTGAAGGAAACAATGTAAATTTATCACTACTTTTAAAAGACAAAAGGGCTTGTTCCAATCCAAACTGAATAGACGGAAATTCAATTAAAGCTTTTAATAAATTGTCTTTTTCTAAATTTATATTATCACAAAGCCATTGTAACTTATTTTCATAATCATTTCTATCATCAGCACTTAACCCTCTAAAAAGTCCACACTCTCCTATTCCTTTTTTATAACCATCTTCTACTACTAAAAAATAGGTTTCTTTGGTTTTTAAAATTCCTCGAGAAGTTCCACTTGGTTGTTTAAAATTAAGAATGTATTTTTTAAAAGTTGCTTTCATTATCATCTATAATTCTAAAAATTTCGATTGACAAAATACAAATAAATCATAGTTTTAAGAGTTCAAATTCAAAAAATTTAGTTTACATATTATAAGCCTATTTTTAAAATTGTTATTAATTTTGCCACTCACTTTTAGTAATGATAATTTTTAAATCTTATAGGTTTCAGAATTAAAAGTTTCAATTCTAAAATCTAAAAAAAGCCCTCGTAGTTCAACGGATAGAATAGAAGTTTCCTAAACTTTAGATCCAAGTTCGATTCTTGGCGAGGGTACTTTTTTTTTACTTCAGGAAAAGTTTAATACTAAATTTTATTGTGTTGAGATTTGCTATACAATCATTGCACTTACACACCTCAACACAATAAAATTTAAGAAAATAATTAGTAGTAGATTTATAATTTAATATTACCTCCAATAGCTAATAAATTTAGCTCTTTACCCTTATCTGCAAATTTCTTAATTGCTTCGGTATGGTCTATTTTTATATAACCAAAAGTATCGAAATGGCAGCCTAAAACTTTATTACATTCTACAAAGTCAGAAGCAATTATTGCACTTTCTATATTCATAGTAAAATTATCGCCAACAGGTAAAATTGCTAAATCTAATTGACCATAAAGCATGGGTATTAACTTCATATCATAAGTTAATGCTGTATCTCCTGCAATATATACCTTATGATGTGAGGTTTCTAATATAAACCCTGCAGGATTTCCGCCATAACTACCATCTGGAAAAGAACTAGAATGAATAGCATTTACCATGTGCAATTTACCAAAATCAAATTCCCAACTACCTCCATGGTTCATCGGGTGACCTTTTATACCCTTTGGTTCAAAATAAGTTACAATTTCAAAATTAGAAATAATGGCTGCACCCGTATTTTTAGCGATAGTTTCTACATCTAATATATGATCACTATGAGCATGAGTTATTAAAATATAGTCAGCCTCTAAAGTATTAATATTTATATCTTTAGCAAGTTCATTTCCGCTAATAAAAGGATCTACTATAATCACTTTTCCATGAACCTCAATACTAAAAGAAGCATGACCTAAATATGTAATTTTCATAATAATAAATTTTATAAATAAGTTACAATTTACAAAAAAGCTGCAATTAATACAGCTTGCAACGGCTGTTTTAACAACACAAAAAACGCAATTAAAACTGATAATTCACTTTTACAGTAAAATTTCTGCCTGGTTCAAATATTCTTCCTGATAAAAAATTAGAATTATTATATGAAAAATTTAAATGTTCATAATAAGCTTCGTCAAAAATATTTAAAACAGAAGCTCCAATAGTCAAATTTTTTATTGGTTTAACACCTATACTGAAATCAAATGTAGCAAAATCTTCAGAAGCTGTTTCCATAAAGCTTTCAGATATTCGATTTTGGGCTGCTACAAATCTCGAATTTAAGTTTAACCAATAATTACTTTTTTGGTACTTTAAGGCAGCATGTGCTGTCATCGGTGTTATTTGAGCTAAAGGCTCATTATATTCTTCATTTTGAGCATAGGTATAAGAAATATCAGAAGAAAATTTAAAATGATCTGTTATTTTATAATTCCAATAAAATTCAAACCCGGCTTGTGTTGCTTCATCTATATTTACAAAACGTTTGGCAACAGATGGTTGAGCAGTAGGCATAAATTTTCTTGGTATGTTTTCATCTACTATAGGTAGTATATAATCTTGAATATAAGAATAGAAAACACTAGCTCCAAATTCTATTTGACTATACTTTTTATTAAATGACAATTCTATTTGATTGTTAATTTCAGGATCTAAATTTGGATTTCCAACATACTCATAAGGATCAACACCAACACTAAAGTGATTCACAAATCGCTCAATCATTGAAGCAGTTCTTACTCCTCTACCTAATGCCAATTGTATTTGACTATTATTTTCTTTATATTTTACAGAAACATTTCCACTAAAATTTGTTTCGTTGGCATCATCAATGGTACCTCCATAAAATTGTAAAAAATCTTCTTCTGGATCATTAATAGCTGCATGTACAAAATCGGAACGCAAACCTGCTGTCAGTGTATATTTGTTTGATAACCTATACTTTCCTTCAATAAATACCCCAAAATCATACACTTCAGAGTCTTGCCATATTTTATCTGTAAAAACCTTAGGTGTTGGTAAGGTATTTCCATTCATTATCTTTACAGTTCTTATTCTGTCTCCATCCCTCTCTATTAAATTAGCATCTAAACCTGTAAAAATAAATAAGTTATTATTTGGTGATAAAACGAACTCTGTTTTACCTCCATAAGTGGTTGAAAACACATTTGATGAAGCTTCTGTTGCATTAAAACTCGGACGATTATCATTAGTCATTAAATGATCTACTTCAGAATAAAAGCCTTTTATAGAAAACGAATTTACTAAGGGAGACAATTCGTAAATTTTATAATCTATTCCTGCCAAAAAGCTATCGTCATACGGAGAATCCATAGGCAAACCTGCGTGATCTATATCTCTACCAAAAGATTGTCTCCAACTTAACTGTAATCGTTGTTTTTCTGTAGGATTATATCCCAATTTAACTGAATAATCGGTTGTTCTAAAAGACGACGGAACTTCGGTTCCATTACCATCTTTATAATCATCATAATCGCGATACTCACCATTCAGGGATAAGTCCAATTTTTCTCCTTTAAAAATAATATTTCCTGTAGTAGATATATTTTGTCCATTGGTTTCATACCCGGCATCAATACTTCCATGAATTCCGTTTGAAACTGAATTTAAATTTTTGGACACCAAATTAATTATACCTCCAAAATTTTGACCAAATCTAACAGTAAATGGGCCTCTAACAACTTCTATCCTATCAATCTCATCTGAAATAATATGCGTAGTTATAGGGTCCATTCTATTAGGACAGGCATTTACAATTTTCATTCCTCCATCCAATTGTATATTCAGTTGTTCATATTTAAAAGCTCTAAATATAGGTTCAGAAGCATATGCTCCTCTTTTTTGAATACCAAAACCTTTTATGTCTCTAAAAAGATCACCTACGTTTCTAGGTTGTGTAGTACTTTTAATGTTTTCTACAATAACTGTAGACTGAGATAAATCTCTTAAAACATCTGCCTCTACAATAATATTATCTAAATTAATTAATTTATCTTCTAAAGTAATAAATAACTTTTCTGAGACAACCATTATTTCTTTAGTAATAAAACTAACGTGATTAATTACCAAAACATCATTGATACTAGCAATAATTTCAAAGCTACCATCTTTATTCGAAGTTGTAAATTGAGTTGTATTTTTGTTTTGAATAGAAGCTTCTTCAATTGGCTTATTGTTATTGGCATCTATAATTTTTCCCTTTACAGTAAGTTGTTGTCCTAACAATCTCACTGTTGATAATACCATGATTAATAGTATTAAAATATAGTTTTTCATTATTATATTTTTTAGTTATTATTCTATAATCAAATACAGTATCTATTCTTAAAACAACTTTTAGAAAAGTCACTTTAGAACATACTGATAGTGTCCAAATAATTTTATTAAATGGACTAAGTTTTTAATTAAAAAAACAAGCTTGAAACTTAGATTAAACTAAAAAATCTGGTGGTTGAAAAACAGCAGTTATGTAATTTTTTGTTTTACCTATTTTACTTAAAAAAAAATTTAATTTTTTGGAAAAGTTAAATAATTTAAATACCCGTTGGTTGGTATTATGATTAGAAATAATGTACTTATCAAACTCTACAGCAGGTAAAACAGGTTGCTTATCTTTTGTTTTAATAGGTAAAGTTTTTGCTATTTTTTTAGACAAATGGCATTGTCCATTACATTGAAGCTCAGGTTTCTCTTTATTTATACATAAAACGGTTGCTATATAATCATAATCAACAACATATTCAATAACAGGAACAATTGGTCTTATTAAAGTAAATGTATAAAGAATTATAAATATGTAAACCCAAATTTGTTTCACTAATAAACAATTATAGCCCAAATTTAAGTTGAATTGATTGTAGTTGAAATGATATTTATCATAACTACTTAGTTAAGTAACTTTTGATACATTTCTAAAAATAAATTTTAAAAGATTCTAGTATTGAATTTTATTCGTATTATGCATCTAAACAGTGTTTTAATTATAAAATTTGACCTATTCCAAAAAGAATGGCATACAGAAATGTACTCAGAGCTAATTTTTTTAATTCAGGATCTAATTTTGCAGCATCCTTGTTTTGATACACAGTCACTAAATGTTTAAAAATTGGAATAAAAGCCAATACAAATAAGAATTGTTTGGGAGAGTTATAATGTAAGCTAATATATAGAATAGTCAATAGAAATGCTATAATCAATATCAAATAATGATAATTTTTTGCTGCTTTCTCTCCTATTTTCACAACTAAGGTGTGTTTATTAGATTTCTCATCAGAAACTCTATCTCTAAGGTTATTCAAATTTAATACCCCAACACTTAGCAAGCCAACCGCTGTTGCTGGTAAAAAAACATCCCAATAAAGTTGTTTTGTATATAAAAAATAACTTCCAACAACACTAAGCCAACCGAAAAACAAAAAAACAAACACATCTCCAAAACCACTATATCCATAAGCTTTTTTACCCACAGTATATTTTATGGCTGCAGCTATGCTCGCCAAACCTAATATTATAAACAGTAAAAAGTAATAGATATTAGATTTTCCAAAAGAAAAGTACAATAATAATAGAGCAATTAAAAAAGTGAGTATGCCTGTAATTATCATAGCATTGAGCATTTCTTTAGGAGAAATTATTCCACTTTGCAAGGCTCGTTGTGGTCCAATTCTTTCTTTATTATCGGTTCCTTTTACCCCATCTCCATAATCATTTGCAAAATTAGATAACACCTGAAAACCAGTAGTGGTTATTAATGCCAATAAGCATATTTTCCAATCAAAAAAACCATGTAGAGTGGCTAAAAAGCTACCAACAATAATTCCTGATACTGACAATGGTAAAGTTCGTAAACGAGCTGCTTTAAATAAAGCCTTAGATTTTGAGTCTTGGATTTGGGATTTTGCGTTCAAGGACTAGAATTCTAAAATTAATGATTAGTACATTAGTTTTTGCAGTATATTTACTATTCTATACATAAGAAATTATAAATCATTGCATTGTAATGAAGATTATTTACAAAAATTTAGTTTAAATATTGAGTCTCTTCACTTAATTCTAAAGCTTCTCTTATATTAACGGGATTTCCATAAGATTGAGCAATAATAAAACAATCTGTAAACCCTAACCTTTTTAAGTCTTCTTTTAATACTAAAGCTTCCGCATAAGTAGCAAAGTTACCAATAGCATATTTATTAAAACCTCCTTCTGTAAATTCTTTCATGTGAGTTAAATTATCAGAAAATAATCTTGCTTTAAAATTGTTAAACGCACCAATTTGAATACTATAAACGATTGTTTCTGCCACAATTCCTTTTGTACTTTCTTTTACTATAATTAACTCTTCTTGAGCCTCTTTTAAACGCTGTAGTGTATCGTTATCTATTAATGATAGATTATTTTTAATTAAATATTTTTCATCAATTGCATTTGTTTTTGGTAAAAAAGACCATAAAAATAATATTAGTGCTAATAAGCCAAAAATGCCCAAAATAATTCTATGTTTCCTTAAAATAGAATTATTCTCTTCTTCTTCTTTAAGTAACTTATTTAATTTATTTATGGTTTGATTAGCTTTATCAACCTCTTCATAAATATTCACTAAGTTTTTATCTTTAATATATGGCATAACTAGTTGAGATTTAAACTATAGATCTTCTGCATTTGCAATTAGTTCTGCAATATCTAACACATCTACATCTTTTTCTTTTTCCTTGTTTTTAATACCATCTGTCATCATGGTATTACAAAAAGGACAACCTGTGGCAATAATTTCTGGTTTTACTTCTAAGGCCTCTTCGGTACGCTCAATATTAATGTCTTTATTTCCTTTTTCAGGTTCTTTAAACATTTGAGCTCCTCCAGCTCCGCAGCATAAACCATTACGTTTAGAACGATTCATCTCTACTAATTCAACTTCTAATTTTTGAATTAAATCTCTAGGGGCTTCATAAATTCCATTACCTCTACCTAAATAACAAGGATCGTGAAATGTAATTCGTTTACCTTTATAGGTACCACCTTCTATTTTAATTTTCCCTTCTTTAAGTAAGGATTTTAAAAATTGGGTGTGGTGCATTACTTCATAATTACCACCTAACTGTGGATATTCATTTTTAATTGTATTAAAACAATGTGGGCATGTAGTAACTATTTTTTTTATTTCGTAGGCATTCAAGACCTCTATATTGGTCATTGCTTGCATCTGAAAAAGGAACTCATTCCCTGCACGTTTAGCAGGATCTCCAGTACACCCTTCTTCTGTTCCCAATACTGCAAAACTAACCTCAGCCTTATTTAAAATTTTAACAAAAGCTTTGGTAATTTTTTTAGCTCTATCATCAAAACTACCAGCACAACCAACCCAAAACAGAACTTCTGGTTGTTTTCCTTGAGCTGCAAGTTCAGCCATGGTAGGTACATTCATAATATAATTTTTTAGAGTTATTTAAAGTCTTTTTGATTTTGTTATCTATTAATTTCACAATCACCCATATCAAACATTCTAAAGTGATAACAAATTACAAATTGACATTACCTTATTAATTTTTCATCTCTCTTTTAGAAGAAAATTCAATTATTTAATTTTTCCCGTTTTAAAATCGTTCAATGTTATAGTGAAAGTAATATTATTACATAAACATCATTACAACAATATATTTCTATAAATTAAATTTTAGAACATTCTAAAATTTAATTTTCATCTTTCCAATTTAATCTATCCAATTGATTATACTGCCATGGAGCAGCATTATTCTCAATATTTGTCATCATCATATTTAATTCTTGAGAAGCAGCTGATTTTTCCATCACTAAATATTGTCTCATACTCATAATTATTGACAATGGGTCTATGTCAACAGGACATTCAGCTACACAAGCATTACATGTTGTGCATGCCCAAAGTTCTTCATGAGAAATATAATCAAACAGACTCTTACCGTCATTTTCAAATTTTCCGTTCTTATCAATATTTTTTCCGACTTCTTCTACCCTATCCCTTGTTTTCATCATAATCGCTCGAGGAGATAATTCTTTCCCTGTAATGTTTGCAGGACAAACAGAAGTACACCTTCCACATTCAGTACACGTATAGGCATTCATCAATTGTACCCAATTTAAGTCGAAAATATCTTCCGCTCCAAACTTTTCAGGCATAGTATCATTCTCAGTCTCATCAGTATTTTCAGGAGGATTAGCAAAAGGATCTGCATTAGGGTCAAGCATCATTTTAACTTCTTCTGTAACTGATTGTAAATTATTAAATTTCCCTAAAGGATTTAAATTTGCATAATAGGTATTTGGAAAAGCCAATAAAATATGTAAATGCTTAGAGTAATATAAATAATTTAAAAATATTAAAATACCTATAATATGTAACCACCATGCTACTCTTTCTATACCATGTAGTAAATCAGGATTAAGGTTTTTAAACCATGGAGCTATAAATTGACTAATTAAATTTCCTGAATTTGCTTGTTGAAATGAACTGTCTGTGGCATTCATCACTAAAAATAAAACCATCAAAATCATTTCAAAGTATAAAATATATAAGGCATCATTTTTTGGAAATCCTTTCATTTCTTTATTCCAAAATCTTGGAATACGAAGTATCATTCTGCGAATCCAAAAAATAATAACAGATAGCAACACTAAAAGAGCTAATACTTCAAAACTACTGATTAAAAACCCATAGAAACCTCCTAAAAATGAAAGTACTCTATGCGTACCAAAAAGTCCATCAATAATAATTTCTAGTACTTCTATATTAATAATTATAAAACCTACATATACAGTAATGTGAAGTATGCCTGCTATTGGTCGCCTAACCATTTTAGACTGCCCCAAAGCAATGTTAATCATATTTTTTAATCGTAAATTAGAATTATCTGTTCTATCAACAGATTTTCCTAATTTAATATTACGGATTAGCTTTTTTATATTTTTCATAAAAAAACCAATGCCAATAATTAATAAAATGGCAAAAAGTATGTTTGGTATGTACTGCACTTAGATAGTAATGTTGTTTTATACGTTTCTATTTTTAATTAAAATGCTAAAAAAGCAAGAATAAACATTCAACAAATCTGCATGTTCAAAACATCCCTTTACAATATATATAGCTGAATATCAACACTATAAAACCTACAAAGTTACGTAATCAACATAAAGTAAAACTAATGAATAATATTTATGTTATGTGATTTAATCCCAATTAGTTATTAACCAAATCTTAACAATCTTAATAAAAATAAAAAAAAGCACACAAAATAAACATGAAGTTAATCGAAGAACAATACAAAATAACAACAGAACCCAATGCAATTATCATTTAAAAACAATTGCTAAAAGAAGACATTAATTATTCTTCAACAACTTCTTCTGGCTTGTAAGGTTTAGGTTTTTTACCAAATAATGAGAAATGAACAAATCGTTTAGGGTTCACCTTTAATTCAAAAAGAAGTTCTTCCATTTCTTTAGAGGCCGCCTCCAAATTATCATACAACCCTTCATCTTTAAGCAATTTACCAATACTTCCATCTCCATTTTCAATTGTAGATAAAATACCATTAAATTTTGTAATTGTACTTTGTAATTGTAAAACAGTTTCTTTTATTTGAGACTCATTTAACGAATCTGTTAAGCTCACTAAATTGCTTGAAGCTATTGAAGCATTTGTTAAAACTGAGTCTATTTTCCCATTTTCAGCCAACATTATATTTAAAGACTTTGAGGCTGTATTAAATGTAGACAATGTAGTGTTTAAAGATGCTATAGCACTTTTTAAATTGGTTTGAGTTTCTTGATTAAACACCGCATTTATACCTACTAATAAGGTGTCAGCATTTGTTATAAAACTTGTTACTTTTGCTTGAAGTGGTGCAATTTGATCATTTAAAGCTCCTAAAATTCCTGCCTCAATTTTTCCTGTTAATGTATCGCCTGAAACAGCATTATCTCCATCAAAAGAAGGAAGTATTTTTATAGATTTTCCACTGATAAAATCAGGACTATATATCTCTGCAATACTATTTTTACTGAATTTAAAATTATTTTCTAAAGAAAAATTCACAACCAATACTCCGACTTTATTAGGATGAAAATAAATTTTATCTACGGTTCCTACGGTTAGTCCATTTATTGTTACAGGAGCTGAAACAGACAGCCCTTGAACATTTTCATATTCTACGAAAAAATGTCTGCTACTATCAAATAGATTAGATCCTTTTATAAAATTAAATCCCCAAATAAAAATTCCAATGGTAAGAACTGCAATAATTCCTGTCTTTAATTCTCTTGATATATTTGCCATAAATAGTGTTATCTCTGATTAGCAATATTACTAATAATTTCCGTGAATAGAACGATTTGTTTTTTTACTTAGATGCTAACGCCTCCTTAACAGAAATCTTTTTTTTATTTTTAAAAGCAACAATAAATGCTCCTTTATACCCTTTTGATTTTGCCTCTGCTCTATAAGCCAATGCTTTATTATAGTCAGAAGTAAACCCATAATAATATTTATGATGTGCCCCAACTCTAACACGCTCTACACCTTTTAAACCTTTAAAATTATAATGTTCTGTACTAATTCTTTTAGTACTTGAAGCAATTTGTACTTTAAAATCAACACCTTTAATAATTCTAGTTTTTGATTTGTTGTCTTCTTTAGGTTCTTTTTTTACAGGTGGCACATCAACAACCGTATTAGCATCAATTTGCTTCTTATAAGATTTAATAGCTTTATAGATAGATTTAGCTACTTCCTGTTGACCTTTTTTTGAATTTAAATAAGCCCCTTCTAATTTGTTTGTTAAAAAACCTGTTTCTATTAATACACTAGGCATAAAAGTATTTCGAAGTACTAAAAAACCGGCTTGTTTTACCATTCTATCTTTTCTACCTAAACCAACCATATTTTTTTGAATTAAACTTGCCAATGCTAAACTTTGATCTAAATATTCTTCTTGCATTAACGTTAAGCCTATTACAGCTTCTGGTGAATTAGGATCAAAACCATCATAATTTGCTTTGTAATTGTCTTCTAATAATATAACCGAGTTTTCCTTTTTTGCAATCTCAAAATTTCTATCATTTTCATGTAATCCCAATACAAATGTACCCGCTCCATGAACAGAAGATTTATGGAAAGCATCACAATGAATAGAAACAAACAAGTCTGCTTTTGATTTTTGTGCAATACTACCTCTTTCGTGTAATTCTACAAAAGTATCATCGTCTCGAGTATAAATTACTTCAATACTATTATCTGCTTTTAGTAACTTACCTACTTCTAAAGCAATTTTTAAAACTATATCTTTTTCTGAATATCCATTCCCTGTATTTCCTGGATCTGTACCTCCATGACCAGCATCTATTACTACCTTAAACTTCTGTTGAGCATAAATAGTAGAAGTCTGAAGCCCTATAATTAAAACAAATAATAAAAATATAAATTTCTTATTTGTTAATCTAGAAAACGAATTATTCATAAAAATATTAATTATTAACTATTCTTTAGGTGAAACGGCTTAAAAAATATATGTAAGTTTGTAATTTCAAAAACTAAGCCAAATTTAACGTTTACAAAAATACTATTTATAGCATTGCAATCAAATTTTAAGTATATAGTTTTTGTTTTCCTTTTTTTAGGGATAAGTTGCCTGTCAATAAATGCTCAAAACATAAGTCAAAAAAGGGATTCTCTAAAACCAGTTAAAAATCAAATTGTAGGAATTAAAGGTTTTTCTTTTAGTGACACCATCAATCTACCTGATGCTTCAACCCTAAAACCTATTGATACCACTAAAGTAGACTCAATTCAACCAAAAGAATTTTTAGAAGATAATATTATTAAAAAAGCTTCTGATTATGTTCAAAACGATTTTATCAATAAAAAAGCTATTTTATATAACAACGCAGAAATTTATTATCAAGATATTGAGCTAAAAGCAGGTACAATTACTATTGATTATGAAAAAAACTTAGCTTATGCCAAAGGAATTATTGACAGTACTGGAACATATGTTCAAAAACCTAAATTTAAACAAGCTGGACAAGAAAGTGAACAAGATTCTCTAGTCTATAATTTTAAAAATGAAAAAGCTATTATCTATAATACCTCAACGGTTCAAGAAGGTGTAATTGTTAGAGGAGAAATTACTAAACGTGAAAACGACTCTGTTTTTTATTTAGATAAAGCTCATTTTACTACATCTACAAAAGAAAAACCTGATTATGAGATTGTTACCAGAAATATTAAATTGGTACCCGGTAAAAAAATAGTAGGAGGACTTTCTCAACTTAAATTGGCAGATGTACCCACACCAGCTGTTTTACCTTTCTTTTATGTACCGCTTACTAAAGAGCGTTCTGTTTCTGGATTTTTAATTCCTACTTGGGGCGAAAACAGTAATCAAGGATTCTTTTTACAAAATGGTGGGTATTATTTTGCTATTAATGATTATGTTGACCTTGCCGTGTTAGGAGATGTTTACACCAATGGGAGTTGGGGTATGCGATTTGAATCTAATTATTCTGTTCGTTATCGTTTTTCAGGAAATTTTAGTTTACGATTTGAAAATTTAATCACTGGACAACGTGGATTTAGCAGTTATAATAAAAGAAATAACTTTTATGTAAGATGGTCACATAGTCCATCGACACAAGCTTCACCAAATTCTCGTTTTTCAGTTTCTGTAAACCTTGGTAGTAGTAAGTACTTTCAAGAATCGTTAAACGAATATAATATTTCACAAAGTGTTACCAACAGTTTTAATTCTTCTATAAATTATTATAAAAAATTTGTTGGTACCCCTTTTAATATGAACCTAGCTTTAACTCATAGCCAGAATACCAATACTGAACAAATTGATATGACTCTGCCTTCTTTACAAATAGGAATGGATAGAATTTACCCATTTGCTCCAAAATCAGGAGCAAAGAAAAATGCTATTCATAACATTGGCTTAAGTTATAATTTTGATGCTCAAAATAGGGTTTCTACTACTGATGATTCTTTTTCTTTAAAAGATGCTAAATCTGGTGCAAAACATACCGTGTCTGCCAGTACGAATATGAAAGCATTAAAGTACATTACGCTCTCTCCTTCTATAAACTATAACGAAGTTTGGTATTTAAAAACAGTAAACCAAAGATATAATCAAGATCTTGATGAGATTGAAAGAGACACCATTAATAAGTTTGATTCATTTAGAGAGTACTCAGGTGGAGTTTCCGCTTCAACTACCATTTATGGAATGTTTAATTTTAAAAAAGGAAGATTACAAGCAATTCGTCACGTAATGCGTCCTTCTGTTTCCTTTAATTATAGACCTGATTTTAGTTATTTTTATGACGAAGTACAACAGAGCGAAGACCCTAATGATTTAGCTGAATATAGTCGTTTTGACGGAGGTATATATGGTTCTCCTTCTAGAGGATTATCTAGCAGTATTGGTCTTAGTTTAAACAATACTTTTGAAGCAAAAATGATGTCTAAAGATTCTACTACCACAGAACCAAAAAAAATTACCTTATTAAACAACCTTAACTTCTCAACTAGTTATAATGTTGCCGCTGATTCACTAAGATGGAGTCCTGTTAGGGTAACAGCAGGAACCTCTTTATTTGACAATCAATTAAGTTTAAATGCTAGTGCAACTTTAGACCCTTATGCACTAAGTGCAAGTGGTAGAAGAATTAACACTTTTAATATTAATAATGATGGTAGTTTGTTTAGGTTAACACAAGCTAATATGTCTGCCAGTTATTCTTTATCTAGTGATACATTTCTAAAAAAAGATGCCGACCCAAAGAAAAATGAAAAACCTGGAGGTTCACAAAGTGATGGTGAGAGTCTTTTTGGAAATGATTTGACAGCGAGAAATACTAAAGATGATCAAGAAGAAAGCACAACAAAAGTAGCTAAACTTTATGGAGCTACTTTTCCATGGAAATTAAGCCTTAGATATAATGTTGGGTATTCTAATTCTAATAGGCAAAACGAAATATCAAACAACTCTCTTCAATTTTCAGGTAATGTAGAATTATCTCCTAAATGGAGCGTTGGTTTATCTTCGGGTTACGATTTTAAAAATAAAGGTATCACATTTACCAATTTAAGTTTTGAACGTGATCTTGATAGCTGGAGAATGAGTTTTAACTGGGTACCTTTTGGAAATAGCACAACTTATTATTTCTTTATTGGAATAAAATCTTCTGTGTTGAGTGATATTAAGTATGATAAGCGTAAGGTACCAGACAGAACGTTATTTTAAAGTTTTGTAATTCTTTTCTATGGTTATTTATAAACCTAAAATACGTTCTAAATCTCTCATCTTTTTAAAAGTAGAAACATCAACATTTTTTAACGTTGTTTTATTACTCTCATTTTCCAAAGCAAAAACATCAAAACCTCCTGCTTTAGCTGCAGTAACACCAGGCAAGCTATCTTCAATTACAACACAGTCTTCTGGAGAAAATCCCATAGTTTTAGCTGCATGTAAAAATATATCTGGTTCTGGTTTCCAACTCTTAATTTCGTAACAACTAAAAATATTATTATCAAAATAGGGTAACAGATTAGTGATTTTTAAATTTAATTTAATTTTATTTACAGGGCCGCTAGAAGCAACACAATAAGGTACAGTTAGTTTTTCTAACAATGCTTGAACACCATCTATAGGTTGTAAATCACGTTGAAAAGCCTCGAAGGATAATTTTCTATAGGTATCTTCAAAATTATCAGGTAATTTTTTACCAATTTCCTTTTCTACTAAAGCAAAATTATCTTTTAAAGCCAAACCAGTAAACAAATCAATAGCAGTTTCTATATTAATATGGTAATCAACTGTTTTTAATAAATCTACCATTACCTGTGTAGAAATAGCTTCACTATCTACCAAAACACCATCACAATCAAAAATAATACATTTATACTTCAAAATTAACTTCTATTTTTTAATGCTATTAATACCTATTTTACTAAGACTAACTTTTTGTTATATAATTAAAACATACCATTCTGCAACAATAATTGTTTACAAAACAAACTCTAACTACAATTTATAATGATGCCATTATTTAACAACAACCAGCTTTGACTTCTCTATAAACAGCTTCATATTGTGGCAATATTTTATCGATAACAAAATTCTGAGCATTGGCATAAGCCTTGTCCTTGAATTCAATCAATCGTTTATCATCTTCTAATATATAAATGGCATTTTTAGCCATGGCTTCCGTATCACCAACATCACTTAAAAAGCCCGTTTCACCATTAATATTTACCTCTGGTAAGCCTCCTGAATTAGATGAAATAACTGGTGTTTTTGCGGCCATAGCTTCAAGAGCTGCCAAACCAAAACTCTCAGTTTGCGATGGCAATAAAAATAAATCTGATAAACATAATATTTTACCAATCTCAACACTATTTCCTAAAAACTTAACACGATTAGATATACCCAATTTCATTGCTTTTTTTTCTGCACCATCCCTTTCAGGACCATCACCTACCATTAATAATTGGGCTTTCATCTTTTGCTGAATTCTGTAGAATATATCAATCACATCATCAATACGTTTTACAGGTCTAAAATTACTGATATGAGTAATTATTCGTTCATCTTCTTCAGCCAAATTACCTCTTAAACATTCATCACCACCCAAAGCATCATATTTTTCAAAATCTATAAAATTATAAATAACTTTAATTTCTTTTTTAATATCAAACAGCCTTATTGTATCTTTTTTTAAACTTTCTGAAACAACGGTTACTGCATCAGAATGATTAATACTAAATTCAACGGCTTTTTTATAGTTTGGATGACTTCCTACTAATGTTATATCTGTACCATGAAGAGTAGTTACAACCGGAACATCTATACCATCAGCTTTTAACATCTGCTTTGCCATATAAGCGGCATAAGCATGCGGAATTGCATAATGCACATGCAACAATTCAATGTTATGTAACTTTACCATAGCTACCAATTTACTAGATAGAGCAAGTTCATATGGTTGATAATGAAACAAAGGATATTCTTCAACAAAAACTTCATGAAAATGAATATTATTTGACAAAGCATTTAACCTAACTGGCTGGTTGTAAGTAATAAAATGCACTTCATGTCCTTTTTTTGATAATGCAATACCCAATTCTGTTGCCACAACACCACTACCCCCATAGGTAGGATAACACACAATGCCTATTTTCATAAATTAATGTTTTATTCTTATGTCGAAATAATTTTCGAATTCTTTCAAGAAAATTAATTGTAATTTTGAATTAAAATTCGTGTAAAACTAAAAATTTTAATGGACTTCAACTCTTTTTTATCACAAATAAATAAATTAAAAAAAATACCATTAGGCGGAATAGAATCTCAATTTAAAATGGCTCCTGAATTGAGAAAAAATTTTTCATCAGAAGACATTCAAGAGCGAAACCCTAAAGAGTCAGCAGTATTAGCATTATTTTATCCTGACAAAACCAATACAACAAAAATCCTTTTAATGCTAAGGTCTAACTATAAAGGGGTGCATTCAGCTCAAATTAGCTTTCCTGGAGGAAAAAAAGAAGATACCGATAACAGCTTATTAGAAACTGCTTTACGAGAAACCAAAGAAGAAATTGGTATTGATAAAAAAGAGATTACAATTATAAGAGAAATCACCAAAACATATATTCCTCCAAGTAATTTTTGGGTATATCCATTTGTAGGATATACAAATAAAGTTCCTTCTTTTGTAAGTAATTATGAGGTTGAAACATTAATAGAAGTTCCTATTAGTGATTTAATAGATGACCGTTCTTTAGGACTTAAAAATTTATCTACTTCATACATGAAAAACATTGATGTACCGTGCTTTAAATTAAACAGTTACATTGTCTGGGGAGCCACAGCTATGATTTTGAGTGAGATTAAAGATTTGTTTAAATGTCTAAATTCATAATTTCTTTTGTAAATTTGATTTTCATCAACCCATAGAATTTGAAATGACATGCATACTAATCAATATCACTTTAATCTTTAAAATGTTAAAAATAACAAGCCGTCTGACTGATACTAAATTATAAATACTAACAGATGAAATTGTTTAAACAAGACCCTTTTGGCAATGCCCTTTTTCTTAAAAAGTTTTTAATAAGAGTACTAGGAGCTATCTCTCATGGGCGATACCAAGGATTTAATAAATTAGAAATAGAAGGTTCAGAAATACTTAGAAAGTTACCCGAAAGAAATGTTTTATTTGTTTCTAATCATCAAACTTATTTTGCTGATGTAGCAGCAATGTTACATGTTTTTAACGCCTCATTAAGCGGTAGAGAGGATTCTATTAAAAATGTGGGATATATCTGGCAGCCAAAATTAAACATTTACTATGTAGCTGCGTTGGAAACTATGAAATCAGGCATTTTACCTAAAATATTTGCATACACAGGGTCAATATCAATAGAACGCACTTGGAGAAGTAAAGGTAAAGATGTTAAACGACAAGTAAAAATGTCTGACATTAGCAATATTGAAAAAGCTTTAAAAGATGGTTGGGTAATCACTTTTCCACAAGGTACTACAACTCCTTTTAAACCTATTAGAAGAGGAACCGCTTTTATTATTAAAGAAGCAAAACCAATTGTAATACCTATTGTAATAGATGGTTTTAGAAGAGCTTATGACAAAACCGGATTACAACTAAAAAAACGTAATATTTTACAATCTATGGTAATAAAACCACCAATGGATATTGATTATGAAAATGATTCTATTGCTGATATAGTAACAAAACTAGAATATGCGATAGAACAACACCCTTCTTTTTTAAAGGTTCTACCAGTACCAGAAGAAGAGTACGTAAAACATGAAGCTGCTTTAGATAAAAAAAGAAAGTTTTGGGATTATTAAAATAATTATTACAAAAAAAATTTCGGGCTTTTACCCGAAATTTTAATTTTTTTTAATGTTAGTCAAAGACACTATGCCAACCAAGATTTAAACATCCAAATTGTTTTCTCTTGTTCCGAAATAAAATCACTCATCATAGCATTTGTTCCTTCATCATCTGCTTCTGCTGATTTATCTAAAATAGCCCGTTCAATTTGAATTATTTCTTTAAGAGAAGATACTACTAAATTAACAGCTTCAACATCTTTTGAAATATTTTTTCCAACAGGCACTTTTGCCAATTTAGAATAATCGTCAAAAGTATGTAGTGGCGTACCTTCTAAGGTTAAAATACGCTCCGCAACTTCATCAATTTTTACTTGAGAATCATTGTATAACTCTTCAAATTTTTCGTGCAACTGAAAAAAGTTTTTACCTTTTATATTCCAGTGTAAACCTCTCAAACTTTGATAGTAAACTTGATAATTAGCTAGTAATATATTCAAATCTTCTGCTAATTCATTTATTTTTGACTCGCTTAATCCTAATATTTTTGTGTTCATAATTACTTTGTTTTTAATTCATTACAAATATAATTAAAGATAGGCTGAAAAAACCATAACTACCATTGATAGTTTTTATATTTTTATAGCCAAAACCTATATTAAAAATTAAAAATGACTATTACACAACTTACTTATTTACTTGCAGTTGCAGAATATAAAAATTTCACATTAGCCTCTGAAAAGTGTTTCGTAACGCAACCCACTTTAAGTATGCAAATTCAAAAATTAGAAGAGGAATTAGATGTTACTATCTTTAATCGTAAAAAAAAGCCAATTGAACTAACACCTATAGGAGAAAAAATAATTGAGCAAGCTAAAATTATTGTTGACGAAAGTAATAGAATTAATGATATTGTAGATCAACAAAAAGGTTATATTGGAGGTGATTTTAATGTGGGAATTATACCAACAATTATGCCTTCGTTATTACCTCTATTTTTAAAAACATTTATAAAAAAATACCCTAAAGTTAATCTAATTATTGAAGAATTAACCACTGAAGAAATTATTAGAAAATTAAATGATGGATATTTAGATGCGGGTATTGCTGCCACACCACTTGAAGAACCTTCTATAAAAGAAAAAGTACTGTATTACGAACCTTTTGTAGGTTTTTTACATAATAATCATAGGCTTTATTCAGAAAAAAACATATCCGTTGAAGATTTAGATATTGATGATATTTTACTACTGGAAGATGGGCATTGTTTTAAAGATAATATTATTAACTTATGCAATAGTTTTAAAAAGAAAGATCCTCATAATTTCAGAATAGAAAGTGGAAGTTTTGATACTCTAATAAAATTAACAAAAGAAGGCTTAGGCATGACTTTATTACCATACCTTCAAACCTATGATTTAAAAGAAAGTGATCAAAAATTGGTACGTTCTTTTAAAAATCCTGCTCCATCAAGAGAAGTGAGTATAATTTATCACAAATCGCAACTAAAAATACAATTAATAGATGCCTTAAAAGAGGTAATTGATAGTTTAATTAGGGGTGTAATAGCCTTTAGTGACGTTAAAATTATAAGCCCACTAAGAAAATAAAATGCAAAAAAATTACCTTTTCGGCTTTACAAGACTCATACAAACGTATAATTCTGGCTTATTAGCCGTAAATTGCTGTAGCCAAATTTTTAATTCATCAATTTCGTAAGGTAATAATCGGTTTAAAGCTTTTTCCAATTCTTTGCAAAACAGTTCTGCATTAAAACTAACTTTTTTTAGAACCGTTTTAGTGTATTCAAATATTGCTCTAGCCATTTTAAAAAATAAGTTTAATTGGTTATGCTACACATAAATAACATATGATAAACATTAAATTTACAACGCTAAAGTTAATCAATTATTTTAAGTCAATGTGTTAAAGTTTTTCTTAAAAAAATAGAACACATTGACTTAATTTAAATTTATAATTTCTCAATTTTATCTAATAGAGCTTGGCCTTTAGTTTGAAGTTCTTCTTTTATAGCTTTAAAATGTGCTTTTTTATCTTCAACCTTCTTGGTATTCACCTTTTCTATAAGCTCATCAAAAATAGAGATTGCTTCATCAATAATACTTTCTGCTTTATCTTTATTTTTAGAATCATCTTGTAAAATTTGCCATTGATAACACTCTTCAATAACATCAGATAAAACGTAATTAATATCTTTTTTTAAATTCTTTACACTTGCCATTTTTTATAATTTTATATGTTCACAAATTGATTTAAACTTAACGTTTTAACTAAAAATTAAATCCTTGCAAATTTAAGTTAAAAACCAATAACATTAACTTTTATAATTTATTTAATATACACCTCTAATACTTCTGATTTTTCTTCTGATTTTAATTGAAATTTAGAAAGACATGCCGGCATCAAAACGGTTTCTCCTTCATTTATGATTACTTCTTTTGCATCATTATAAATAATGGTTGCTTTCCCTTTAACAGCCATATAAATAACAAATGAATCTTTATTTTCATTGTTAATAGCAATGCTTCCATCCAAATTAATAATATTTGTAGTAAAATACTGACAATCAACTATGTTTTTACTCTTATTTAATTCTGGTTTATAACTAGTTGCATAGTTATCGATAGCATTGTAGTCAATAGCATCTAATGCTAATTCAGTATGCAATTCCCTTTCATTACCTTGGTCATCTTTTCTATCCCAATCGTAAATTCTATAAGTTACATCACTGGTCTGTTGAATTTCAGCTAACAATACTCCTGCTCCAATGGCATGAATTCTTCCTGTAGGAATGAAGTAAACATCTCCTTTTTTTACTTTATCTACATTTAAAATTTCTAATAACGATTTATTTTCTAAATGTTTTAAATATTCTTCTTTATTAGAATTCTTTTTAAATCCAACTATTAAATTAGCATTTTCATCTGCTTGCATTACGTACCACATCTCAGTTTTACCAAAAGAGTTGTGTCTTTCTTTTGCAAGTTTATCATTAGGATGTAATTGAATACTAAGTGCTTCTTTTGCATCGATATACTTTATTAATAGAGGAAACTTAATGCCAAACCGTTGATACACTTTTTTTCCTAGTAAAATCTCTTTATATTGATCAATCAAAAAAGTTAAAGACTTTCCCTTAAATTTTCCATTAGCAACCACAGAAACATCTCCTTCTACATCAGATAATTCCCAGCTTTCACCAATATTCTCCTTTTCTGTTTTTTTATGTAATACAGTATTTAATTTATTACCCCCCCAAATTCTTTCTTTTAAAATCGGTTCAAACTTCAATGGATAATGTACACTCATAACTTAAATTTATTTTAATTTTGATAACGCTTCAGATATATGTTTTTCAGCTCCAAACTGACTATTAAATATATGGATAATTATTCCTTTTTTATCTACCACGTAAGTAACACGTCCTGGCAATAGACCTAACATACTTTTGGGCACACCAAATAAATCTCTAACTTTATTATCTGTGTCTGCTAATAATGAGAAAGGTAAATTGTACTTCTCAGCAAATTTTTTATGCGACTTTACATCATCTGCACTAATTCCAAACACTTTTACATTTAAATCAGTAAAAGCTTCATATTCATCACGAAACTTACAAGCTTCTTTTGTACAGCCAGGCGTATCGTCTTTAGGATAAAAATAGATAACCATTGCATTTTTACCAATATAATCATCAATATTTATTGTGTTATTATGTTGGTCTTTTAAAGAAAACCGGGGAACAGTACTACCTACTTCTATTTTCATTTTTTGTGGATATATATATTGAATTACAAAGAGTAATAGTAAGATAATAATAATGCTAGTGAAAATCTTTCTAATCATACTACAAATGTCGACAATTTAAGGTTAATCTTAAAATTTGTTTTAACTTTGAATATGATTAATTTTATAAATAACTTACCAAAAGCAGAATTGCATTTACACATTGAAGGCTCTTTAGAACCTGAATTAGTATTTGCATTAGCAAAACGAAACAATATTAAACTTAAATACAATTCTGTTGAGCAATTAAAAGCCGCTTACGAATTTGATTGTTTACAAGACTTTTTAGACATTTATTACCAAGGTGCCTCCGTTTTAATTACTGAAGCCGATTTTTACGATTTAACTTATAGCTATCTTCAAAAGTGTGCAGCACAAAACATTAGACATACCGAAATTATGTTTGATCCGCAAACACATACAGAACGAGGAATTGCATTTAAAACTGTGATTAATGGCATTTCAAAAGCTTGTATAGATGCTAAAGAAAAATTAAACATATCTTCTTTATTAATTATGAGTTATTTACGACATTTAACTGAAGAAGATGCTTTTAAAACTTTAGAAGAGTCATTGCCATATAAACATTTAATTACTGCTGTAGGTTTAGATTCTTCAGAAAAAGGAAATCCTCCCTCAAAATTTGAACGCGTATTTAAAGCTTCTGTGAAAGAAGGTTATATACCTCTTGCCCATGCAGGTGAAGAAGGTCCGTCTGAATATATTTGGGAAGCTCTAGATATATTAAATATAAAAAGAATAGATCACGGTAATAATTGTTTACACGACAAAAATCTTATACAAGAAATTATAAAAAGAGACTTGGCATTAACCGTTTGCCCACTTTCAAATACAGCTTTACAAGTGGTTGATGATTTAAAAAATCATCCTCTAAAAAAAATGATGGATTTAGGTTTAAAAGTAACAGTAAACTCTGACGATCCAGCCTATTTTGGCGGACAACTCAATCAAAATTTTATTGAAATTCAAAAAGCTTTAGAATTATCAAAAAGACAACTCTATGAATTAGCAAAAAATTCCTTTAAGTACTCTTTGTTGAGTAATAACGAAAAGCAAATTTATCTTGACGAACTAAAAACTTTTTACTCAAAACAAGACAACTATGCAAATAAATGATAAATCAGGATTAACAGAATACAAAGCATCTTCTGAGCGATATAACATTATGAAATATAATAGATCTGGAAAAAGTGGATTATTACTTCCTGCTATTTCGTTAGGTCTATGGCATAATTTTGGTGAAGTTGACAACATGCTTAATGCACGTTATATTTTACGGACTGCTTTTGATTTAGGCATTACTCATTTTGATTTAGCTAATAACTATGGTCCTCCTTTTGGGTCTGCAGAAGAAACATTTGGACTTATTTTTAAGAAAGATTTTAAGCAATATCGTGATGAACTTATTATCAGTACTAAAGCGGGTTATGATATGTGGCCTGGACCATATGGAAATTTAGGTTCTAGAAAATATCTAATTGCAAGTATTGACCAAAGCTTAAAAAGAATGGGCTTAGACTATGTTGACATTTTTTATCACCATAGACCTGACCCTGACACACCTTTAGAAGAAACAATGATTGCTTTATCAGATATTGTACGGCAAGGTAAAGCATTATATGTAGGCATATCTAACTACCAAGCCAAAGAAACTGCTGAAGCTTCAAAACTATTAAAAGAATTAAAAGTGCCTTTTGTTATCCATCAAGCTCGATACTCATTATTTGACAGATGGGTAGAAAAAAGTTTATTAAATACATTAGATAATAATGGGTTGGGGTGTATTGCATTTTCACCGTTAGCACAAGGAATGTTAACGGACAAATATTTAAATGGCATCCCTAAAGACTCTAGAGCTTTTAAAAATTTCACTTATTTAGATACTGCCCAAGTAGAAAATAATCTTAACAAAATTCAAGAGTTAAATAAAGTCGCCAAAAATCGCAATCAAAAACTATCACAAATGGCAATTTCTTGGCTATTGGCTCAAAAAAATATTACTTCTGTTTTGGTTGGGGCCAGCTCTCCTAATCAACTAAAAGAGAATGTTAAATCTTTAGATAATTTAAAATTTTCAAAAGAAGAACTTAACATAATTGATGATATTTTAAATTTTTCGGGCAAGTAAAACCCCACTAATAGTTCTATAAAAAAACTACCCCTCTCTAAAAAAGAGGGGTACAGTATTTCTCTCCTTTTATTCATGATGATAAGGTTCATTTTTTAAAATTGTAAATGCCCTATACAATTGTTCTACCATAAACAAACGAATCATTTGATGCGAGAAGGTCATCTTTGATAAAGCAATTTTACCTTGTGCTTTTTGATATAATTCATCTGAAAATCCATAAGGCCCACCAATTACAAAAACCAACTGTTTAATGCCTGAATTCATTTTTTTTTGTAAGTATTTTGAAAATTGAATTGATCTAAATTCTTGTCCTTTTTCATCCAACAAGATCAACACATCAGTTGGAGACAGTCGCTGTAATATTAATTCTCCTTCTTTTTCTTTTTGTTGGTTTTCAGATAAGTTTTTTACCTTTTTTATATCAGGAATTATTTCTAAATCAAATTTTATATAATGATTAAGTCGCTTTTGATAAATAGAAATTAATGCTATTAAATTTTTATCATCAGTTTTACCTACAGTAAGTAATTTTATTTTCATATTACGAAAATAAGAATTAGATTTTATTATTCAGTAATATAAAAAATAGGATAGCAATAATAAAGTTTTGATTTAACATTAACTTCTACAAGATTTTCTCATCAAAACAAAACTGAGTACACTCCAAAAAATAATACTAAAAAATCTACTAGTTTTCATAGTTGTAACATTTAATTTATATTTTTGTTTTTAAACTTCAACACATGATAAGCGAACAACAATTTCAAAATGAATTAGATCTTATAATAAAAAATGCCATTAGAGAAGATGTAGGTGATGGTGACCATAGTTCTTTGGCTTGTATTCCGTCTGATACAATAGGTAAAGCTAAATTATTGGTAAAAGATGAAGGCATTATTGCTGGTGTTGAATTTGCTAAAATGGTATTTAAATATGTGGATGCCGATTTAAAAGTGGAAACTTTAATTAAAGACGGAAGTTCTGTAAAATTTGGAGATGTTGTTTTTTATGTAGAAGGCCGTTCGCAATCTATTTTAAAATCTGAAAGATTAGTATTAAATGCTATGCAACGTATGAGTGCCATTGCTACAAAAACAAAATCATTTGCCAATCTATTAAAAGGAACAAAAACCAAAATATTGGACACTAGAAAAACAACACCTGGCATTAGAGCCCTTGAAAAATGGGCTGTAAAAATTGGTGGTGGTGAAAACCATAGATTTGCACTCTATGATATGATTATGTTGAAAGATAACCATATTGATTTTGCTGGCGGATTAACCAAAGCAATTGAAAAAACAAAGCAGTATTTAAAAGATACTAATCGTAATTTAAAAATTATAGTAGAAGCTAGAGATTTAAATGAGATTAAAGAAATATTGCAAACAGATGGTGTATATCGTATTTTAATTGATAACTTTAATTATGAAGATACCCGAAAAGCGGTAGAACTTATCGGAGATAAATGCTTAACAGAATCTTCTGGTGGAATCAATGAAAATACCTTACGGAACTATGCAGAATGCGGTGTAGATTATATATCTTCTGGAGCACTTACACATTCTGTTTACAATATGGATTTAAGTTTAAAGGCTGTTGAATAACTTAAAAACAAAAATCATAGACTTATTTAGCACTCTCTTTTAGCATAGGTACAAATCGAAATTCACCAAACTCATGCTTTTCAAATTCACTTTTGTCTTTTCTTATAAATAAAGTCATGATTTGAACATCTTCACCTACAGGAATAACCAACCTACCTCCAATCTTTAATTGACTTAACAATGGTTTTGGCACAAATGGAGCACCAGCTGTAACAATAATTTTATCAAAAGGAGCATATTCAGACCACCCCTTATAGCCATCTCCATGTTTTAATTTTTTAGCAACATAACCTACTTTAGGTAAAAACTTTTTTGTTTTTTCATACAATTCTTTTTGTCGCTCAATACTGTACACTTCCGCTTTTAAATCAATTAAAACGGCTGTTTGATAACCAGAACCAGTGCCAATTTCAAGTACTTTATCTTTCGGATTTATCTGTAATAACTCCGTTTGAAACGCAACAGTAAATGGCTGTGATATAGTTTGATCTGCAGCAATGGGAAATGCTTTGTCTTGATAAGCAAAATCAATAAATCCAGAATCCATAAACAAATGTCTAGGAATATTAGAAATTGCACCAAGTACATTTTTATCTCTAATCCCTTTGCTTTCTACTGTCTTAACTAGTTGGTTACGAAGTCCTTTATGTTTTGGGGTATCATGCATCATAATGTTCCCAAAGTAAATAAATATTCTTATTAAAAACCAATTAAAAAAGTGTTATTTACTACCTTTGTTAAAAATATTAATTTATGCTTAAAGTTGGTGTATTAGGTGCAGGGCATCTTGGTAAAATTCATTTAAAATTATTACAGCAATCAGAAAAATATGATTTGGTCGGTTTTTATGATCCCGACAGTGAAAATGCAAAAAAAGTTGAGGAAGAATTTGGTTATAAATCATATCCCTCAATTTCTGAATTGATAGATGCTGTAGAGGTAGTAAACATTGTCACTCCTACTCTATCACACTTTAATTGTGCTGAAGAAGCAATAACTAAAGGAAAACACATTTTTATAGAAAAACCAATAACACACTCTGTTACTGAAGCAGAAGCCATTAGAACATTAGCTAGTAAATACCATGTAAAAGGTCAAGTAGGGCATGTAGAGCGTTTTAACCCCGCATTTACTGCAGTTAAAAAATCGATAAAATCTCCAATGTTTATTGAAGCTCATAGATTGGCTGAGTTTAATCCACGAGGTACAGACGTTCCTGTTGTGTTAGATTTAATGATTCACGATATTGATATTATTTTAAGTGTAGTAGATTCTGAAGTAAAAAATGTACACGCCAGTGGTGTAGCAGTTATTAGTGAAACACCAGATATTGCTAATGCTCGAATAGAATTTGAGAATGGATGTGTTGCTAATTTAACTGCAAGCAGAATTTCTTTGAAAAATATGCGTAAAGCTCGTTTTTTTCAAAAAGACGCCTATATTTCTGTAGATTTTTTAGAAAAGAAAAGTGAACTCGTTAAAATGAAAGATGCTCCTGAAAATCCTGATGATTTTGCAATGATTCTTCAAAATGCAGAAGGTGTTAAAAAACAAATTTATTTTGAAAATCCAGATATTGAGCCGAACAATGCCATTTTAGATGAGCTTGAAACTTTTGCTAATGCCATTGAAAATGACCTTAGACCTGTGGTAAGTTTAGGACAAGGAGCAAAAGCTTTGAGAGTAGCTCAAGAAATAATTGATAGCTTTTCAATTACTACAAGTTAAAAATAAATACTACTTTTAATACCTTTGGTATTATAAAACACCAATTTTTAATTAAAAATGGGTTCTTACATTTTTTAGTAGGTTAATGCTTATTTTAATGCCTAAAAACTAAAATTAATAGAACTTAATTACTAATCTATTTATAATGAAAAACATAGCAGTTATAGGAGCCGGAACTATGGGAAATGGTATTGCCCATACTTTTGCTCAATTTGGATATCAAGTTAATTTAATAGACATTTCAGAAACTTCTTTAGAAAAGGGATTGTCAACAATTACTCGTAATTTAGATCGAATGTTGGCCAAGGAAAAAATCAGCAATGAAGCTAAACTGCAAACCTTAGCGAACATTAAAACATATACAACACTAAATGATGGTGTTAAAAATTGTGATTTAGTGATTGAAGCTGCTACTGAAAATGTGGATTTAAAACTAAATATATTTAAAGAATTAGATACCATTTGTAATACTGAAACCATTTTAGCAACAAACACATCTTCAATTTCTATTACTAAAATAGCTTCAGTTACTAAACGACCAGACAAAGTTATAGGAATGCACTTTATGAATCCAGTACCTATTATGAAATTGGTAGAAGTTATACGTGGTTATTCTACATCTGACCAAGTTACCTCTACAATTATGGAACTTTCAAAAGAATTAAAAAAGGTTCCTGTTGAAGTTAATGATTATCCTGGTTTTATTGCCAATCGTATTTTAATGCCTATGCTTAATGAAGCTATATACTCTCTTTACGAAGGTGTGGCTGGTGTTTATGAAATTGATACTGTTATGAAACTTGGAATGGCTCACCCAATGGGCCCTTTACAATTAGCCGATTTTATTGGATTAGACGTTTGTTTATCTATTTTAAAAGTACTTCACAATGGGTTTGGCAATCCTAAATATGCACCTTGTCCGCTATTAACAAATATGGTTATGGCTGGAAAATTAGGTGTAAAATCAGGTGAAGGATTTTATGATTATTCTGAAAGTAGAAAAGCGGAAAAAGTTGCAAAACAGTTTATTCAGTAGATGTTAACCTTGATAAGGTTCAAAGGCCATAAATAAAAAACCTCCATTTAATTACAAATGGAGGTCTTGTTAACTAAATATAATTGAGTTAGTTATTTAGTTATTTTCATTTTCATCTAACTTTTTAGAAACTTTATTCCATACTTTAATTTCATCATCTTCAGTAATTCCACTTACAACTTCAACATTAACACCATCTGAAATACCAATTTCAATGTCTTTTCTTTCATATTCGTTGTCTCCAGTTTTAACTTCAACAAATGGCTTTTCTGTTTTTCTATCGAATTGTAATAAAGCTTCTTTAATTGACAGAACACTATCTTTTTTCTCTAAAACAATATCTGCATTTGCACTATACCCTGCTCTTACAAAATAAGCCGAGTCTAATGAAACATCTGCCTTTATTTTAAATTGTACCGCACCATTTTCTTCAGTACCTTTTGGTGCTATAAAAGTTAGTTTAGCTGGAAATTTCTTTTTATCTATTGCTCCAAGAACCACTTCAATATCTGAATCTTCTTTCAGTTTACCAACTTGAGCTTCATCTACTTGACCTTCAAAAATCATTTTATTCATATCGGCTATAAAAGCAATAGTTGTACCTGCATTAAAATTATTACTTTCTATTACCTGATACCCTTCTTTAACTGGAATTTCCAATATCATACCTGAAGTAGTTGCTCTAATATTGGTATTTGCTGCTCCACCAGAACCAGAAAATCCTTTTTTAACAATTTGATAATCATTTTGAGCATTTTGTAAGTCTTGTTTGGCTTGATTATATGCCAATTCAACATTTTCAAATTCTGCTCTAGAAATTACACCTTTTTCATACAATGCTTTATTTCTATCAAAAGCAATTTTAGCATTATTTAATTGAATTTGTATGCTATTAATTCTTCCTCTAGCACTACTTAACGATTGCTCGTTAGGCACCACTCTTACTGTAGCTATTAGATCTCCTTTTTTAATTTTAGCACCTTCTTCTACATATATTTTATCGATAATACCAGAAATTTGTGGTTTTATCTCCACTTCTTCTAAAGGTACAACTTTACCTGTAGCTACTGCTTTTCTTTCAATAGTAGCTTTATAAGGTTTTTCAGTTTCAAACTCAAGAGCAGGTTTGCTATTCATTTTACCGAACCATATTAAAACTAATACAAATGCCGCAGCGATTACACCAAATATGATTTTTTTCTTCATTTTAAATTTATTTTCAGTTGATTTTTTTTATTTTGCTATACATTATTTTTTTACTTATTCTTCTCTTAATGCTTCTATTGGTCTTATACTTACAGCTCTCTGAGCAGGTATTAATCCAATTAAAGTACCTAGGGTAACTAAAGTAGCAAAAGCTATTAATATTACAGGAATATCAACCGTAGGATTTACTAAAGTTGCATCTTCTCCTTGACCAACTAAAGAATTGATAACCATCAAAATAAGCCCCCCAAAAATAATACCTAAAACCCCAGCAATGGTTGTTAAAAATATGGATTCTAAAATAATTTGCCTTCTAATTTCAGCTGGTTTCGCTCCTAACGCTCTTCTAATACCTATCTCATTGGTACGTTCTTTTACTGTAATTAATAAAATATTACCAATTGCAAACACCCCAGCAATTAATGTTGCAATACCAACAAACCAAGTTAAAAATTGCATTCCTTTTAAAAATCCTGTTACTTTTTCTATCTGATCGCCAAGATTAAAACTGCCAAAAGCCCTTTCATCATTTGGATGGATATCGTGCAAATTTCTCAACATAAGCTTTATATCTTCTTCCATTTGTCTAATTTCAAACCCTTCACTAGCAGTCACCATCAACCAACCAATATTATCTGCCTGATTATAAACCTGTTGAAAGGTAGTAAAAGGAATATGAATTCCTCCTTGCGGCCCTCCCATCCTCATTTTATCTTTATACAAGCCTACTACTTGATAGCTAATATCATTAATAATTACATGAGATCCAATAGGGTTTACCCCTTTATCAAACAATTGTTTATAGGTATCATTTTCTATAACACAAACCTTTTTTTTATGTATAATATCATTTTCATTGATAAATCTTCCAAAAACCATATGCTTCTTTTGAAGTAAATCTAATAAGGGATAATCACCAAAAATACCTGTAGTTATTGTTTTTATATCGTTAACAACCAAAGCATTTGTAATATTTCTTGGAAGTATATATTCTATTCCTTTTACTTCTTCTTTAATTTTATCAACATCAGACCGTTTTAGTTGTACTTGTTTCCCTTCCTGAAACCCCATAAAAGGCATACTGGTTCGTTGTCCCCAAATAAAAACACTATTGGTTGCAAAATTTCCAAATATTGTATCAAATTTATTACCCATTCCTCTTGCTGCACCTAACAATACTACCAATAAAAAAATACCCCACATTACTCCTATAATAGTAATAGCTGTACGTAATTTATTTTTACGTATGCTGCTATAAATTTCTTGCCAAGTATCTCTATCGAATAAAAACTTAATCATTAGTTATCGTTTAATGCGTCTATTGGTTTTATACGTGCTGCTCTTTTTGCTGGTAAATACCCTGCTATGGTACCTGCTATAATTAAAATTATAGTTGCACCAATTACCACACCTGTATTTACACTAGGGTTGGTAATAAAATATTGTTCTAAACTTGTTCCTAAACTTTTTAAAACACCTGTTCCAATTAACAATCCTACATATCCTGCAATAGCTGTTATTAATATAGACTCCATCATAATCATACTTATTATAGATCGTGGTGTAGCTCCTAGAGCTTTTCTTATCCCCAATTCTTTAGTACGCTCTCTTACAATGTAAACCATAATATTACTTATACCAATAATACCAGCTATTAATGTACCAATACCTATAAATAATATAATTAAGTTCAGTACCAACATAAAATTTGAAGTATCTCTATTTACTTCTGCCATATTAAAAAGTCTAATGGCTCCTTGGTCACTTGGTGCAACACCATGCTTTTCTTTTAATGCTTTAGTTAAGTTATTGCTAAAAGAAATTGCTTGATTTACATTTAAATTAGGATTGTAACTTAATGTAACAGATCCTAGTTCGTCAGTATTGCCATACAACCTTTGAATAGTAGTAAATGGGGCATATATAATTCTTTCGTCATTAGAACCTCCTGGGTCTGAGAATGTACCTATGACTTTATATGAAATGCCATCTATGGTAATATTTTTTCCCAAGGCACTTAACTGACCAAATAAATCTTGTTCAACTAACCTACCAATACTTACTACTTTATTTCTTTGTTGTAAATCTAATAAACTGATAAACCGCCCACTTTCAATCTCTGCTTGTTCCATTTTTTGAACGTCAGGATAAACGGCTGTTACTTGATATGTATCTTGTTCTCCTTTATAAACGGCTTGCAATCTTTTATCAATTTTTGGAGTAATTCCACTTAATTTACTGTCATAATTATCAATTATAAAATCAATATCATCATTTCTTAATTGAATTGGACGACCACTTTGAAGCCCTTTATAAGGTTTTGTTGTTTTACTTGCCCATAAATAAATTGAATACATAGAATCACCAGCAAATTGACTTTGAAAAGTGTTTCTAAGTCCATTACCTATACCAAATAAAATAGTAAATAACATAATAGCAAAGGCAATAGTAAAACCAGACAGAATTGTCCGTAATTTATTTTTATTTATAGATTGAAATATTTCTCGCCAATGGTCTATATCAAACATACTTATGCATTTTGCAATTGTAATTCATCACTCATAATAATCCCATCTTTTAACCTTACAATTCGTTTGGTTTGTTCTGCAATGTCCTCTTCATGAGTAATTACCAAGATGGTCATTCCTTCTTTATTAATATCTTTTAATATTTGCATAACAGCACTAGAAGTAGCTGAATCTAATGCTCCGGTAGGCTCATCAGCTAAAATCACTTTTGGTTGAGTTACTAATGCTCTAGCAATAGCAACACGTTGCTTTTGACCGCCCGACATTTCACTAGGTAAATGATTTGCCCAAGCTCCTAATTCTACTTTTTCAAGATATTCCATGGCAATTTTTTGGCGTTCCTTTCTACCTACTCCCGAATAATATAAGGGTAAAGAAACATTTTCTAATGCCGTTTTATAGTTTATTAAATTGAACGATTGAAAAACGAAACCTAAAAACTTATTACGCAAAATTGCAGCCTTTTTTTCATTCAGTTTTTGAATAACTTGACCATTCAAAATATACTCTCCTTCGTCATGTTCATCTAATAAACCTAAAATATTTAGCAAGGTAGATTTTCCTGAACCAGAAGACCCCATTATCGATACGAATTCACCTTCTTTAATAGATAAGTTTAATCCTTTTAAAACATGTAGTTTATCTTTCCCTATTGGGTAGGATTTATGAAGGTTTTTTATTTCAATCATTTGATTAGTTTTATACTAAATTAAGAAATTGGCAACTCTAATTTCTTCAATACTTGATTAATAGACGAATAAATAATGATTTTGTAACTTTACTTTATGATAAATTTAGATAATAAATCAATTATTTTATTTGATGGCATTTGTAATCTCTGTAATAATGCTGTGCAATTTATTATAAAAAGAGACAAAGACAATCATTTTCTATTCACTTCTTTACAATCTGACGTCGCTCAGGATATTTTGTTACACTTTAAATTAAAAAATTCTGATTTTGATTCCATAATTTTAATTGATAACGGAAAATTATTTACAAAATCGACAGCTAGTCTTCAGATTTCCAAAAAGTTAGATGGTTTATGGAAATACTTGTATGTACTTATTATTATTCCCGAGTTTATTCGTGATTTTTTCTATACTCTCCTTGCTCAAAATAGATATAAATGGTTTGGCAAAAAAGAGACCTGTATGATTCCTAACAAAACAATAAAAAATAGGTTTTTAGAATAAATTATTTAAAGCTCTAGTAAGTTTTTTTAATACATTAAACTTCAATAGGTAATTCGTGTAAACTCCCCCACTCTGTCCATGACCCATCGTAAACAGATAAATTTTTATAGCCTGCTACATCAGCACCTAGAGCTAAAATACATGCTGTAATACCAGATCCACAAGAAAAAATAATTTCGGATGTATTACCTACTAAACCGTCAAACTTTTTAAATATTTCACTTTCAATCAACATTTCAGCACCATCAACCAACTCTGTGTATGGTAAGTTCTTAGAATTAGGGATATGTCCGCTTCTTAATCCTTCTCTAGGCTCTGATTTTACACCTTTAAACCTATCAGAAGATCTAGCATCTAAAATAAGAACACTTTTATTAGAAATTGCTTCTAGCACTCTGTGATAATCAGAAATAGTGCTGGATTGATAATTAGCTTTAAAAACTCCTAAATTTCCTTTATACTTTGTAGTTTTTTCTGTAGGATAATTTGCCTTTATCCACTCTGGAAAACCACCATTTAACACTGCCACATTTTGATGTCCCATGGTTTTAAACAACCACCAAGCCCTTGGACTAGAATATACCCCATGATGATCGTAAACTACAATAGCACTATCATTATTAATACCTAAGCGTTGAACCTCTTTCTCAAAAGTTTTAGGATCTACAATTGTATTAGGGAAAATAGAATTTTTATCAGAAAAGACATTTTTTATATCAAAAAATCGAGCGTTTTTTATGCCTAAATCCAGATTTAAATCAGAATTCGTTTGACCTACTTTCGGAATTGTTGCATCTAAAATTACCAAATTTGATGCATTTATATTCTCAAATAAGCAAGATGCAGAAATTAATGAATTGGTAAAATTTAATTTGTTCATAATTAAAAAAAGATACTTTTATCTAAACAAAATTAATTAATGGGCACTATTTTCTCTTTCGATATTCATCATCCCAATCTTTAACTTCAGGATCACCTAATTTATCAACAGATTTTGCAACCACCATGGCTACTGTAGCATCTCCAGTAACATTTACTATAGTTCTACACATATCTAATGGACGGTCAACAGCAAAAATAAGAGCCAATCCAGCCTCCGGAATTCCTGCTTGAGCTAATACTATTACCAACATTACCATACCTGCACCTGGCACTGCCGCACTACCTATTGATGCTAAAGTTGCAGTAGCTACAATACCTAATTGGGTAGCAAAATCTAATTCCATACCGAAGGCTTGAGCAATAAAAACAGCAGCAACAGCCTGATACAAACTTGTCCCATCCATATTAATAGTAGCACCTATTGGTAATACAAAACTTGCCACCTCTTCTTCAACACCAATATGCTCTGTAACTCGTTCCATGGTTACCGGTAAAGTTGCAGCACTTGAACTTGTTGAAAATGCTAATAATTGTGCAGGAGCCATATTTTCCATAAAAAACTTTGGGCTTCTTCTTGTAAAAGTGAACATGATAATGTTATAAACAACTATCATTAAAAATAAACCTACAAGTACAGTAATGGCATACCAGCCCAATGCTTTAAACAAATCCAAACTAGGTGATTCCACAACTAAAGCTGCTAGCAAAGCAAACACACCAAATGGTGCTGCCAACATAATAAGATCTATCATTTTTAAAATGACCTCATTAAAACCATCAAAAAATTTCTTTACTGGTTCTGCAGTAGCGTCTGGAATTAAAATTAATCCTATTCCAAAAAAGATTGCAAAAAAGATTACCTGTAACATACTACCGTTATCGGTGGCTGCTTTAAAAATATTATCAGGTACTAAATCTTCTAAAGCTTGTAATGGTCCACTTTCTCTTTGTTTTTGAGCATTTTCCTGAACCCTAGCCGCATCGCCACTATAACTCTCAACCAATTCTGCTCTTGTTTCTTCTGTAATAGAACTTCCGGGTTTTATTAAATTAACTAAAACTAACCCAATAGCAACAGCTATAACAGTTGTAACTAAATATACAGCTATTGTTTTACCCCCCATTTTTGAGAGTTTAGAAATATCTTTAAGATCTGAAACTCCTTTTATTAATGAACCTAAAATTAATGGCACAGCTATTAACTTTAAAGAGTTAATAAACATATTTCCAAATGGTTTAATCCAATTTTCAACAAAAGTATCTCCTCCTTCAAAATTTGTCATTAACCATCCAAAAGCAACACCAATAACCATTCCTATTAGTATCTGCCAATGCAATTCTATTTTTTTCATTCGTTGTTGGGTTTAAAAATTCCTGAAAGATATAAAAAAAGTTGAAAACAATTGAAAAAGCAAACTAAGCCTTTTAGATTACATCTATAAATAATAGTTATTATCAAATTGTTTTTTGATAATAAATTGTATCTTGTTGACCTAATTATTAAAAAAAACAATTAATACAAAAATGGCAAATTTATTAGATTTATTAAATAGTGATTTAGGAAAAACCTTAATCAATGGAACCAGTCAGCAACTAGGGCAAGATAAAGCAAAAACAGCTTCAGCTTTAAGTGCTGCTTTACCATTAATTTTAGGAGCTATGAAAAATAATGCTAAAACTCCAGAAGGAGCATCAGGCTTACTAAATGCTCTTAATAATGACAAACATAATGGAGGAATTTTAGACAGTTTAGGTAGTATTTTAGGTGGTGGAGGAATAGACGAAGACGTTTTAAATGATGGTGCAGGAATTTTAGGTCACGTTTTTGGAGGAAAAGAAGAAAATGTAGCAGGTGCTGTTAGTAAATCTAGTGGTATTGATATGGGTTCTGCTATGCAAATTTTAAAAGTTGCAGCTCCTTTTGTAATGGGTGCATTAGGTAAAGAAACTCGCCAACAAGGTGTTTCTAGCACTAACGGTTTAGGTGACTTATTAGGTGGTATGTTGGGTAATGACAGTCCTGAACAACAAAGCATGATTACGCGTTTACTTGATGCTGATGGTGACGGAAGTGTTATAGATGATGTTGCTGGAATGCTATTAGGAGGTGAAAAAAAGAGCGGTGGAATTGGCGGTCTTTTAGGTGGTTTATTTAAATAAAACCTATAAGTAAACATAATAAAAAAGGTTGAGTTATAACTCAACCTTTTTTATTATGTTTTTTTGTTGAATATCTATATTGTAATTTTGCATTTTTATAAAGTTATCTAGTCACATTTATAAATAATTATTTTAACAAAATAGAAATAGGTTTAACAAATTCAATCTATGTTAGAGAAATTAAAAAAACGTTGGGGTATTAACTCTAATTTACAAATAATAATTATACTTATTGTATTTTCAATTACGGGTTACACTTCTTTATATATCGCAAAACCTATTTTAGAAATTATAGGATTGTCTAAAGAAACTACTAATCCTTGGATATATAGACCTTTAAGAATAATACTAATATTTCCTTTTTACCAAGTATTAATTGTTGTTTTTGGATGGTTGTTTGGTCAGTTTGATTTTTTCTGGAATTTTGAAAAAAAAATGCTACGACGAATAGGATTAAAAAGGTTTATAAGTGAATAAAAAAAGGGTTTCCAAATTGGAAACCCTTTTTTTAATTGTTATTAATAACAATCTATTTTTTTAATTCTTTTTGAACCATATAATAAAAAGCAACTCTATTTTTTTGTCTTATTCCAGACATTTTTTCAGCTACCTTTTTAATTGCAGCCATTGCTTTATCTTTATCATCAACACCTAATTTTTTTTCAACAAAATTCTTTCTTACTGTTTCCAACTCAGCAGGATCAGTACCTGAAACTAAAATCGCATCTTTATTATTAACGATTAATCTCATTCTTCCTACCAAATCATCTAACAATTCATTGTCAATATTAGACACTCCAGAATCTTTTAATTGAGATTCTGCTTGTTCTTTCAATTTAGCTAATTTTTCTGCTAACTCACTCATGATACTATTTTTTGGTTATTATTTTTAATGCTTAACAAATAAACTTAATTACTTTTACAATTATTTTACTAAGATAACAAAAAAATTTTAAACTTATTATAAAGTTTTAACTTTTAAACAGCTCCTTTTTTAATTATATACTTATAAATCCACGTTAACGTAAAGGTGGGTATAAAGTCTAAACCAGGTACTGCCTCTTCTATAAAAGATATCATACCTCCTATTTTCCCTACTGCTCCTTTATACATTTTATAAACTAACATTGCTGAAATAGGTGCCCAAATAACATCACTAAACTCTCCAATAGCTGGTATTGTAAAAGACAACATTCCTATAGCATCAAATAAAATACTTAATGCTAACAAACCATACTTATTAGTAGCTTGACTTTCTTGTTGGGTTTTCGGTTCAATTATTTCTGGTTCAATTGTATCCATATTATTTTTATTTCTTATACTTTTTTATACTAAAAACTGAATAAAAATTTATTTTCATTTTTAAGTATTTTTACAATATACCCAGCAATAAAAATGCCAAAACAAATTATACCGTTTAACTATTGGTTATTATTATCACTTTAACATATGTAACTTTAAAAATTTATAAAGATAAGTTATGATAAATTAGAGCTTATTAACTTTAAGAATTCATTTCTGGTTTCCATATTTTTAAATGTTCCTCTAAAAGCAGAAGTTGTAGTAACTGAATTTTGTTTTTGTACACCACGCATCATCATACACATATGAGAAGCTTCAATAACTACTGCTACGCCTTGAGGTCTTAACACATTATTAATTGCATTTACAATTTGATCTGTTAAACGTTCTTGCACTTGTAACCTTCTCGAAAAAATATCAACCACACGTGGTAACTTACTTAAACCAACAATTTTACCATTTGGAATATATGCAATATGAGCTTTACCAAAAAAAGGTAAAATATGATGTTCACATAAGGAATATAATTCTATATCTTTAACGATAACCATTTCCGAGTAATCCTCATCAAATAATGCCGACTTTAATACCTCTTCTGCATCTAAATGGTAGCCTGATGTTAAAAATTGTATTGCCTTAGATGCTCTTTCTGGAGTTTTAAGCAATCCTTCCCTATCAACATCTTCGCCAATGCCCTCTATAATCGACTTGTATTTTTCTCTAATTTCTTCTGTTAATTCTGAATTATATTCTGTAAATTTATTATTAGACATAAATGTTTATTTTTTAAAACTGAAAGGTAAGAATTATTAAATTTATTGAAAAATTAAAAGAAGGAAAAATACAGCACCAAAGCGGTTATGGAATTAAATATAAAGGAGAATTAAAATTATAAATTGATGTAATTTTAACCTCTAAAAAAAAGAAAGATTTGCCAAAACGAACCTCGACAAATCTTTCAAACCAAAAATCAACCAAATCTTTATTAGTATCAGTTATATCTTAATCAATAAAGCGTGATTCTTTATTTAATTATTTTCTTTTAATTTATTTTTATATTGCTTCTTAAATTTTTCCAATTTTGGATTAATAACTGCTCTACAATATCCTTCATTTTTATTATTGTTATAATAATTTTGATGATAATTTTCTGCAGGATAATAATTATTTAATGCGGTTACCTCCGTAACAATTGGATCATCAAAAACATTCTCTTTTTCTAAGGCCGTAATCATAGCTTCAGCAGCTTTTTTTTGTTCATCATTATGATAAAATATTACTGATCGGTATTGCGTACCAACATCTGCACCTTGTCTATTTAAAGTGGTAGGGTCGTGGGTGCTAAAAAATACTTCTAGTAACTCTGAGTATGAAATTATTTTAGGATCAAATACTATACGTAGCACTTCTGCATGACCAGTGGTACCTGTACATACTTCTTTGTAGGTTGGATTTTTAACATTACCACCCGCATAAGCGGCCTCTACTGAACTGACGCCTTTTAATTGTTGAAAAATAGCTTCGGTACACCAAAAACAGCCATTTCCAAAAGTTGCTAACTCTTTTCCTTCTATAGTTTCTTGATTCATAATTAATTTTGTAGTTTCTCTTTGTTGCTCAGCCTTTAAATTACAAGCAAAAAAAGTAGTTAATAGTATTAGAAAAACGCCTTTGTTAATCATTATATAAATTTAATAACTTGGACGATTTTAGTCAAATTAAATTACATGCTTATGAAAACTTTAACAAATGTTTTACTATTTAATAGCATTAACATTTATGCTAAATAGACATTTTCATTAAATCTGATTAAAAATCAATTTTGACGTATCAATTGATATGGAAATTGTACCAAGCTTTCAGCTCCATTTTTACCAACGCTAGCCACTCCAAATAAATAATTGTCAATAACAATATTTTCAAGAGTATATTCTGTAACATCTCCCACAAATCGACTTTTTTGCCATTGTGGCGAAGTAGTATCTCTCCAATATATTTTATAACCTAATAAATTGCTATCTTCTACACCATCCCACTTCAATTGTGTTGAAGGTTTTACTGCTCCTCCAATTTTTACATTTTTAGGAGCAAGAGGTGCAGATGCTAACGATGCCAAAGTCAACGCATTTACTGCAGTTAATTTTGCTGCATAATCAAAATTCACGGCTTCTATCACATCTCCATACTTAATACCATTCTCTGTCCGTAAATCTTGATGTTGCTGATTGTAATTCTCATGAGTTTCCATAATTCGCACACCTGCAAATCCTAAATCATTAAAGGGTCTATGATGTCCTCCTCGACCAAATCTATCCAATCTATAAATCATAATAGCATCTAGGTTGGTCATATAAGCATCGGTAATTTTATCAATATATCGTGCCAACTGTCTAGAAGGCCCATCAACTTCGCCGCCATAAAAACGCATAGAAGCTTTTTGTTTTTCAGACAGCTCCATAGAAATTGCTTCTGAAAATACTCTAAACGTACTATTATCAATTACAGCATCAATTCCTTTGATATTTCCAATCATGTCATTATTAATAACCCCAACAATATCCCAGCCTTCATCCTTTGCAATTTTTGCCATGTATTGCCCACCATACAAACCTTGCTCTTCACCTGATAATCCTACATAGATAATTGAAACTGGAAATTTATACTTACTCAATATACGAGCTGCTTCTATTGTCCCTGCCATACCTGATGCATTATCATTAGCTCCTGGACTGTCACTTGTATAATTATTAACATTTGAGACTCTTGAATCAATATCTCCTGACATTATTACATAACTATTTGGATATTTTGTACCTCGTTGTACAGCAAGTACATTAACCACATAAGTATCTTTTGTAATTCTACGATTATCCTTTGAAACTAAATTACGTTGATAACTAACCTCTAAACAATTATTACATGCTTTAGAGATTCGATCAAATTCAGATTTAATCCATCGCCTAGCAGCACCTATTCCACGTATTTCTGAAACAGTATCTGATAACGTATGCCGTGTACCAAAATTAACAAGAGTTCTAATATCTTTCTCAATTCGCTCTGCTGATGGTGCAGTAGCAATTTCTGTAAGCACTTTTGAAATATCGCTTTGTGCAGAAATTGTAATAGTAACTAATGTAAAAAGACTAACTAATATTTTTTTCATAATTTTCTAATTATTAATTATATATATTTAAAGTTTAACTTATTCTTTTTTCCATTTTTGAAATATCATCCATTTTGTAGTGTAAAAAAAGATACTATAAAAATATACTACTATATTTTAAATCTGCTTTTATTATTAAATAATAGCTTAGCATTGTGATTGATATAATTAATTCTTTATTTTCGTAAAAATAATGCAAATTACTATGAAAAAAATATTTCTTGTTTGTTTTCTGCTAACGTCTTCTTTTCTTTTATCTCAAACTACTGACAAGCCTCAATTTTGGGATAAAGTACAATTTGGTGGTGGTTTAGGACTTAGTTTTAGTAATAATTACACCACAATTTCTATAGCACCAAGTGCCATTTATAATTTTAACCAATATATTGCTGCTGGACCAGGATTAAGTTATTTATATGCAAAAAATGGAAGTTTAAAATCTAATGTTTTTGGAGTAGGATTAATTACACTATTTAATCCGACTCAAAACCTACAATTGTCTGGAGAGTTTGAACATTTATTTATAACACAAAAACTAGGTGTAGATAAATCACATTTTGACTACCCTTCGCTATACTTAGGTGCCGCTTATAGAATAGGAAATTTTTCTGCTGGATTACGATATGATGTCTTATACGATAGTGATAAAACTATTTATGCATCTGCTTTTTCTCCTATTATTAGATTTTATTTTTAATAGACATTCTAATTTTACTTAAATTTTAATTTGGACAACACCTGGATTAATTTCTCAACCATTTGATCAGAAACATCTAAATGAAAAACCATACGTAATTTTCCTTCACCCATTCCGGTAATTAAAATATTTTCTATTTGTAACCGATTTACAAAATCTACATCATCAATAAAATCTTTAGTATAAAAAATTATAATATTTGTTTCTACAGGTTCCACTTTTTTGATGTAATCAACAGCCTTTAAAACTTCTGAAACACGCTTTG
Organism: Aureibaculum marinum; assembly: GCF_003813905.1. Lineage (GTDB taxonomy): Bacteria > Bacteroidota > Bacteroidia > Flavobacteriales > Flavobacteriaceae > Aureibaculum > Aureibaculum marinum. The sequence continues at coordinate 176,510 of NZ_RPFJ01000006.1, read as the reverse complement.
CATTTCTATGATCTTTAGCTAAACGCTCAATATGATTATTTAACGCATAAATTCCCGCTGCTGCCAAATAACCAATTTGCCGCATACCTCCTCCCAGAACCTTTCTATACCGTAATGCTTTTTTAATATGTTTTTTAGAACCCAATAACAAAGATCCTACTGGACAACCTAACCCTTTTGACAAACAAATAGAAATAGTATCAAATAAAGCTCCATATTGCTTTGGCTCTTCATCTTTGGCAACTAACGCATTAAATAATCTAGCTCCATCCAAATGAAATGCTAAACCATGCTCTTTACATATATTTTTTATCCTTTTAAGCTCATTGACATCCCAGCAAGCTCCACCGGCTTTATTTGCTGTATTTTCTACTACCACTAAACTTGTAATTGCTTGATGAATATCTTCTCTATTGCTAATATTTTCTAAAACTTGCCCCGCCGTAAACATACCTCTATGGCCATCTATTAACTTACACGAAACCCCAGAATTAAATGATGCTCCTCCACCTTCGTAATTATAAACATGACTCCACTTATCGCATATAAGCTGTTCACCTGGTTGAGTATGAATTTTAATAGCAACCTGATTAGCCATAGTTCCTGAAGGAAAAAACAAGGCGGCTTCCTTTCCAAATAATTCAGCAATCTTAGCTTGTAATTGATTTACTGTAGGGTCAGCATTAAACACATCATCACCAACCTCCGCATTAAGCATAGCCTTAAGCATTTCTTGGGTTGGTTTAGTAACCGTGTCTGACAATAAATTTATTTGCATTATTTAGTATTTGTTTTAACTTGTAAGCTCTAATCCCTTAATACATCATTAAAATTAAACAACGAAGAAATCTACTTTGCTATTTATTAAGGTTTATTTATGACTTAAACACCTTTTAAGATTATCACGATTAAAGAAAATAATTTATAAAACTAATAAATAAGTCTGACAATTTCAACACATACTAATTTTAGTTTATTTTTGTCCCAACTATGATTACACAAGATACTATAAAAGATATTGACGAGAGAATTATAAAACTCAAAGATTACTTACATATTGATCAAAAATTGATTGAAATTAGTAATGAAGAGGAAAAAGCTTCAAATCCAGAGTTTTGGAACAACCCAAAGGAAGCTGAACTATTGATGAAATCTTTACGTGAAAAGAAAAAATGGGTTGAAAATTACAACACCTTAGTTACCAACAACGAAGAGCTTCAAATTTTATATGATTTTTATAAAGATGGTGAATCATCTGAAGAAGAAATCATGAAAGCATATTACAAAACCAACAATTTACTAGAAGACTTAGAGTTTAAAAACATGCTTTCTGACGAAGGCGACAACCTAAGTGCCGTATTACAAATTACAGCTGGAGCAGGTGGTACAGAAAGTTGTGATTGGGCATCTATGCTAATGCGAATGTATTTGATGTGGAGCGAGAAACAAGGTTTTAAAGTTAAAGAACTAAACCTACAAGATGGCGATGTAGCAGGAATAAAAACGGTAACCCTAGAAATTGACGGCGACTTTGCTTTTGGATACCTCAAAGGTGAAAATGGCGTACATCGATTGGTTAGAATTTCACCATTTGACAGCAATGCCAAAAGACACACCTCATTTGCATCAGTATATGTATACCCTTTAGCGGATGACAGTATTGAAATTGATATCAATCCAGCTGATATTTCATGGGATTTTGCCCGTTCAAGCGGTGCTGGTGGACAAAATGTAAATAAAGTAGAAACTAAGGCAATTTTAACACACCACCCTACAGGAATTATAATTCACAATTCTGAAACCCGATCTCAATTAGAAAATCGTGAAAAAGCTATGGTGATGTTAAAATCACAATTGTACGAAATTGAACTTCAAAAACAACGAGAAAAACGTGATGAGATTGAATCCAATAAAATGAAAATTGATTTTGGCTCTCAAATACGAAATTACGTAATGCACCCATACAAATTAGTAAAAGATGTACGTACAGGTCACGAAACAGGTAATGTTGATGCAGTAATGGATGGAGATTTAGATGGCTTTATTAAAGCTTACTTAATGGCGGCGGGTAATGATGAGAGTTCAAAAGGCACTTTGTAGAATCACTAACGAAGCAAGTAACTAAATTAACAACACTTTAACTCTGTGTTAGATATAATAGTTTTATTTTTATAAAATGAAAACTAAACTCTTCCTACTAATTGCATTTTTCCATTTTACAAATAACCTAACAGCACAAAGTAAATTATCTGAAATAGACAAGCTAGCCTCAACGGCTAAAGTTTGGGGTTTTTTAAAGTATTATCATCCCCAAGTAGCTCAAGGTAAGTTTAATTGGGACAACGAACTTTTAAAAATATTACCAAAGGTTGAGCAATCTAAAAACAAAGAGGAACTATCATTGATATACCTCAATTGGATAAATTCTTTAGGCGAAATCAAAAAGTGCAATTCCTGTCATAATAATCATTCAAACTATTTTGATAAAAACTTTGATCTCTCTTGGATACAAAATTCAAACTCTTTTACCAAAGAGGTTTCCCTTGTGCTTGAAAATATTGAGAAAAATAGATACGTCGGAAAAAAACCTTATTACGCTCAAGCAAGTAAGATCGGGAATATTTCAATAACCAATGAGCCAGAATATAAAAACAAAGAATATCTAAAGAACGTCAATTACAGGTATTTAAGCCTATTTAAATATTGGAATATCATCGAATATTATTTTCCGTATAAATATATGACAGACCAAAAATGGAGTGACGTTTTAATAGAAATGATTCCTAAATTTAAAGATGCTACAAATGAAGAAACTTATCACTTAGCCATACAAGAAACGAGTGCAAAAATTAACGATAGTCACACCCCGTTAATGGTTTTAAATGGGGTTGTAGAGCATCTTAATGGAGGTGATAAAACCGCCCCAGTTCGTCTAACTGTACTTAATGATAATGTTATTGTTACAAGGTTTTATAATGATTCTTTAGCAAAAAAAAATGACTTAAAAATAGGCGATACCATAATTAAAGTAGAGGATGAGACTACACAAGATATTATCAAGAGGATGGAAACCTTTGTACCCGCTTCTAATAAAAATCGAACTAAATTTTATACACAACAGATCCTACTAAGAGAGTATAAAGACAGCTTAAAAATAGCTTATGTAAGAAAAGGTGAAATTTATGAAAAATATGTACAGCTGTATTCTTCGAAAGAAATTAATTTTAAGATTCCAGAACCTTTAACAAAGAAATTTAAAATTTTAAACGACAATATTGGCTATATAAATATGGGTGGTATAAGAATTTATGAGGTGAAAGAAATGATGAAAGAACTAATGAACTGTAAAGCCATTATTTTTGATTTAAGATATCGACCACATGGCACATACAGATATATTTCAAAATACCTAAACTCAAATAGAACTGAATTTGCAAAACTTTTAGTACCTGATGTTTCGTATCCAGGAAGGTATACTTGGAAACAAACTAAATATACTGGAGTAGGTAAAAATAATGAAGATTATTATAAAGGTAAAGTTATTTTACTGGTCCATGGCAAAACACAAAGCCATAGCGAATATAGCACAATGGCTTTACAAACCGCACCAAATTCAATTACAATTGGTACGCAGACTTCAGGAGCAGATGGTAACGTTAGTAGATTTAATTTTTTAGGAGGTTTTAAAACTGTCATAAGTGGTATTGGCGTATTTTACCCGGACAATACAGAAACCCAGCGTAATGGAATTAAAATCGATGTAAAAGTTGTACCGACATTTGCAGGAATAGTTGCAGGTAGGGATGAAATTTTAGAAAAAGCCATTGAAATCATCAATAAATGATAAAAACTAATCAAAAAAAAATAGGATAATGAGCAACATAAACACTATCATTTTCGATTTAGGCGGCGTATTGATAGATTGGAACCCGAAATACGTATATCGCGAGGTTTTCGAAGGCGACGAAAATAAGGTAAATTGGTTTTTAAACGAAATCTGCACCATGGAATGGAATATGGAGCATGATGCTGGCCGTCCAATCAAGGAAGGAACTGAAATTCTTATAAATCACTATCCTCAATACGAAACATGGATACGCATTTATTACGACAGGTGGACTGATATGTTAGGCGGACCAATAAAAGACAGTGTAAAACTCTTAAACAGCCTTAAAAAGTCAAATAACTACAACTTATACGCCTTAACCAACTGGAGTGCAGAGTTATTTCCTATTGCCATAGAGCGTTACGATTTTCTTCAGAATTTTGAAGGCATAGTAGTTTCTGGTGCCGAAAAAACCAGAAAACCATTTGCTAAAATTTATGAAATTACTTTAAATCGCTATGCTATAACTCCAAAAAAAGCGGTTTTTATTGATGATAATTTAGCAAATGTTAAAGCTGCTCAGAAGTTAGGAATTCATGGGATTCACTTTACTTCAGCAGATAAATTAAAATCTGACCTTACCAATCTAGGTCTTCAATTATAAACTGAATGGTATCTCCTGTAGATTTTTGAGCCAACCTATTAATTGCTATTTCACTCAACTGCAGCACCCTTGGATAACCTCCTGTTACCTGACAATCTCGCATTAAAATAATAATCTTTCCCGAAGGTGTTAATTGCACTGTTCCTGGTAAAACAGAAGAAGTAAGTATAGAAGGAAGCTTATTCTCCAAATGTTCCTCCAATCGATATCCCATTCTATTATTATCTTTCGAAATGGTAAATACTACTTTTTTTAACTGTGCTTTCTGTTTAAAACTTAACAAATCATACTCTGGACCAGGATAAGCCAAAAGATCTTTACTTTTAAAATAGTTCTCATCAACCTTAACAGAAGCATTTAAAGGTAATTTTTCAATGATAAAACTTCTTATAGGCAATATATCATCTTTCTTTAACAAAACCCGAGACGTTATTCCTTCATAAAAACTTCTACTTCCTAACTCTACAGAAGTTTGAAATCCACCTTTAACCGCAAGATAAGCCCGCGAGCCATATCTTTTTTTTCCAAAAGATAAAATGTCATTTTTATTGACTAAAACAGCCTTATTTAAACGGACAGAATCATTGTTTATTTTTGGAGAAAAATCAGCACCAGAAACACATACAACAGTCTGTTTTTCAAACTTTAAAATACAATTACCTAAACAGATTTCTAATAAAGAATCATTTACATTATTCCCAATAATTTGATTGGCCAATTGACCAGAATATCGATCCATAATTCCAGAACTCGGCACGCCTATATCCGCATAACCATAACGTCCCATATCTTGAATAGTAGTGTAAAATCCCGGTGACAACACCCTAATCATAGTTTAGATTTTTTAAGTTTGTAAACACCTTTTTCTACTTCAGATTCAATTTGATTATACTCTACAACATCTACTGGAATAAATTTAATTTCATCACCAGACTTTGCAAAACAAGGCTTTGCTAACTTACTATCAAAAAAGGTAATTGGAGAATTCCCTATAATATGCCAACCTCCAGCATTAATAGACGGATAAACACCCGTTTGATTGCCACCAATAGCTACTGAACCTTTCTCAACTCGCAACCTTGGGTTTGATTTTCTTGCTATATGAAGTCTTTTATCCAACCCACCCAAATACATAAACCCTGGTAAAAAGCCAATAAAATACACCGTATAAATTGATGACGAATGAATACGAACTACTTCTTCAAAATTCAAATTATTTTTTACCTGAAACTCATGTAAATCTATACCAAATTTTTTATCATAACACACCGGAATTTCCCACCTAAAATTTTCAACCGACTCTTGCGAAATATTCAGACTATAAAGTGATTTTAAGTTCAATATTTCACTATAAATATTATTTATAGCAATATTGTAAACAATTGTCAATGAGTTATATGAATTGATTACATCAACAATTCCTTTAATATAACTTTTAAGAATTTTACTCTTAAATAAAATTACATCTTCAAGTATATTTTTATCAATTTCAGAAGGCCACTCTATTAAAATAGCACTTTTTCCATACACTTTAAACGTTAATTCAAACGCACTCATTTAAGTAATTTTTATTCCGTAATTGGGTAATTTTTTAGAGAGGTATTTTAAAATCCTAACAGCATTAGAATTGTCACCATGAATACAAAAAGTATTAGCCTTAACAACAACCTTTTTTCCCTTAATGGTTTTTACTTTATGTTTAGCCAACATTCTCAATAACTGTTTAAGCACTTTTTTAGAATCCATTATCACCGCCTTAGGATTATCTCTTGACACAAGAGTCAAATCATCATTATATCGCCTATCAATAAAAGCTTCAAAATACACCTTTACCCCTTGCTCTAATGCAATTTTAGCTAATACCGAACCATAGGGTGCATATAACCAGGCATCTTTTGTAGTATTTTTAACTGCATCTAATAAACATTGAGCCGTTTTTGAATCTACAGCAGCTTTATTATACAATGCTCCATGAGCTTTAACATGATTCATAGTAGCAACAGACTTTCTCAGTTCATTTTGCACACTACTAATCTGATCTTCTATACTTTGCTGCAGCTTATCTAAAGAGATATCCATCTCCTTTCTACCAAAATTTTCTCTATCTGGATAAGAAGGATGAGCCCCAATATTCACACGATATAACAACGCTAACCGAATGGTTTCTTTTATAGTTTCAGCATTTCCCGCATGACCTCCGCAAGCAATACTACATGAACTTATCATTGGCATAAGCTCTAGCTCATTACCTACACCTTCACCAACATCACAGTTCACATCTATGGTATACAAATTCATACGGTTAGATTTTACAGTTTTTTATTAAAAAATTAAATTTACTTGTTTTACCGTTTTTATTTCTAAATAAAACAACAAACACAAATTAGTAATACACACAAAGTTATACTATTTTATCAGAAACATACCATTAACTTAGTTAATACAAAAAGAAAATAACAATACGTAAATTCCCCCCTTTATTTAATGCATTACCCAACTCTTTTATCTAAGTTTACACTCATTAAACATCAAAATCACTACAAATAGCACAATAAATTTAATATTTTTACATCCATTATTAACTACAACCCCTTAAAATGGAAGTTTTTAATTTTTCAGAAAAAGCCATCAGTAAACTAGCAGTAAAAAAAATAATTTCAATATACCCTATGATTATTGGAGCATTGATAACCACGTTTATAATTATTAACAAAATAGAAAACAACGAAATTGTTGAAACCCCAGATTTACAACTAATTTTTGCAGGTGTATGCTTGTTTATTCTTATTGGAGGTTTTTTTTCATCTAAAAAATCTATTAGTACAATACTATCAAACACCTATTTTACTATTGACGAAAACTCTATCGTAAAAATTGTAGAGAACGGCAATAAAATACATATTCAATTTAGAGACATAAAAAGATACCAATCAGAAAAATCAGGTCTGCGATTAAAAACAAAAACACAGCAGCTAAAAATACCTAAAGAGATTAACAACTTTAATGAATTAAACAATAGACTAAAATTGAAAATAAACACTTCAATTATTAACTACGACACAAAATTCAAACTCAACCAAACCCTTTTAAACACCCTTATAGCTTACGCTATGTTCGGACTTATACTAAGTTTCTTTATTGTAAAAAGTAAACAACATAAATTAATGCTAGGGTTCCCTTTATTATTACTTTCCATAGGCGGTATAATTGAATTAATAACAAAAAAACACAATCGTCATTACGTAGACAGTTCCACCATCTTTAAAGCTATATTTCATACACTCATTTTGTTAGGGTATTTAATTTATATACTTATTTTTATTTAATATTATTTAAACTTTTACTTTAACTCTATTTATCATTGCAAAATAAAATACTTCTAATAAATCCTTGTTAAAGACATTTAAGGTAAGTAATAAATTACTTATAAATTCAAATTATTAAATAACATACATTATCCACACTTACTTTAAAGCATTAAGAAAGTTTTCGTTTTCAAAAAAAGGCCTATTAAACCAATTCAAAAACCTTGAGAATACTCTTTAACCCTAAAAATAGGGTTACTATTAATATCAAAAGCCCAATACTATTTTGAAATAATGAATTTTTAAAATCGCCTAACAATGATTTTTTATTCATTAACCACAGTAACAACCCCGCGATAACCGGCAACAATAGACCATTTGCAGCTTGAGCAAATTTGATTATTTCGATAGGTTTAATCCCCAAAGAAGAGAACAGCACCCCCAATGCAAGAATAAAAAACCAAACTGCTTTAAATTTAGGAGATTTTAAATCTGTGCTCCACCCCAAACATCCGGTTGCCACATAAGCCGCTGCTAAGGCTGCAGTAATTGTAGAAGTAATTCCTGCTGCAAACAGACCTAAAGCTAAAAAGTACTTTGCATACCTACCAAATAAAGGTTCTAATCCCAGAGCCAAATCAGCAGCATTACCTACTCGTTGATATTGGATAGCCGCAGCAGAAATAATAATACACATTGAAACTATACCTCCTAATGCAACAGCTATAATAGTATCTCTTCTTGCGTATTTTAAATCTGATGAGAACTTCCATTTTTCTTTTACCAAGCTAGCGTGCAAAAATAGATTATAAGGCACTACTGTGGTTCCAATTAAGCCCACAATAGTGAAAATACTATCATCTGGAATTGTTGGAGTAAAAACCCCTTTAAACACATCGACTAAATTAGGTTTAGTAATAATTGCTGTTATTAAAAACGCAACACTCATTAAGATAACCAAACCTACTAACACTTTTTCCAAAACCTTATAGTTACCAACGTAAAGAAGAACAAATGCCACAAGACCAATTATAAAACTGAAAATATTCAAATTTAAACCACCAACAGAAATGCTATAATTTTTAAAAACAGTTTCTAACCCCAAAACACTACCACTTATATTTCCAGCTTCATAGGCCGCATTACCTACAACAATGGCAGACAGCACTAACAAAATACATAATTTTCTAAAAAGAGGATGTTTAATTTCTGTTCTAATTACCTCAGAAAGACCTTTTTGAGTCACTACCCCTAACCTAGCAGACATCTCTTGAAGTATAGTAGTTGCAACAATTGATAGCACCATAGCCCACAACAATGCATAACCAAAATGCACGCCTGCTAAAGTACAAAGTGTTACTGTACCCGGGCCAATAAAAGCTGCTGCCACTAAAGGTCCAGGACCTATATTTTTAATCCACTTTTTTATCAATAGAGATCGAATTTAAAGCATAGATAGCAAAACTTCCCAACCAATGCCCGCCTTCGTAACTATCACCAACAACATTAGACAAAGAACTATTAATATGCTGATTAGCAATTTTTTGAAGATGATAATATTCAGGCAAATCTTCAGAAATTTTATTTAAGCTCCATGCTCTTGAAAAATTAACCCCATCTAAATGTACCAACTTTCCATCTGTTCTATCTGAGACTTCACCAACTGACAAAGTAAAACTTTTATTTGATAGTTGAGGTAGAAACTTTGACAACCAATTTTTATACTCTTCTATAGGCAACACTCGTTTCATTAAAGCTGCTTCCTCTAAACATGGAGACAAAAAATCAAATCCACTTGGCTCCCAATTAATAGGACAATCTACATCGTATAAATAAAAATCTCTTGCTCTTTTATCAATAAGCCTAATTAACTCTTCTTGATTTACTGTTTTTGCATAATCATAAGCAAAAGAGAGACCAAACGCAGTATTTGTATGTTCTCCAACACGGATTGGATAATTTAATTTAGGCAAAAATTCTAAATATTTTTGAACTATTAAATCTGTTAAAGGCTTTAAATTACTTTCTAAAATTCTAGCAGTTTCATCATCCCAAGTATGAATTTCTTCAGCCAATTTTAGCAACCATGCCCAGCCGTAGGTACGCTCATACGATTTGTTATACTCTCCTTCAAAATAAGCCACTTCGGTTAAAATATTCTCTTTAGAAATGTTTTTAAGCAGTTTTTCTTTGATTTCTGCATTATTTTCAAGCTTTGGAAATTGCTTTAACAAACTTACTAAGCTCCAATGTCCATGCACAGATGAATGCCAATCAAAACAACCATAAAAAGCTGGATGCAATGCTTTTGGCGTTTGCAAATCTTCCTCTCCTCCAAGAGTTTGATTTAATTTATTAGGATATTCAACATCTACACAGTGTAATGGCAAAGAAGCCAAACGTTTTGCCTGATTTAAGTTTAAGTGTGGAATTACAATCTCAACAGCATCTTCATTTGTAATTATAGCCTCGCTTTTCTCACCCCCTTTTTTACAACTAATAAGAAACAAGAAACCAAAAAACACATAAATACTCTTCATACTTTTAACTTCTTTTTATTAACATAAAAGTTATTGAGATACACGATACAAATCTAATTTTGACTTTTCAAAATTGTGAATTTTATCTACTTTTTCTAATTCCGCTCTCTTATCTATATTTAATAAAAAATCAGATAATTTATCTAAAACGGGGTGCTGATCATTGGTATTAATTTCTATCGTTTCTCCATCAAATAAATCAACAATATAAGTATATCTCGGCGTATCATTACGTTTTGATTTTTGTTCCCAATTTTTATCAATAGAATATAACTGACTTCTGTTTAAAATCTTTTTTAACTCATAAATATCATTTTTAGAAAGTTTTCCAACAAAATTACCTTGTTTTTTTGCATAACTTTTTCCACGATAAAATACAGAGCCATCAATATTAACTTGAACAGACATAGACGGACAAGTACCAAAACAAGTAGAGGAATGAAAAGTTAATTTCTTAAAATTTACTTTCGATAATAATTGACCTCTATTGTAAAAAACATATTGCTTTTCTTTAGTAAAAGCACTGACATCTAATTTATTATAACCACTACTATTAATATTAGTATCAGGCTCTAGAACCAGTCTATTTCTGTTTATTTCCTTGATTTTAAAATCAAAAACCTCTGTTTTAAAATCTCCAGCCAATCTATAATTTACCTTAAAAGATAATTTTCTATTATCTAAATCAAATGAAACCTCCTGTTTTATATTGTCAAAGTTATAAACAACAGCATCATTATCAAATCTCAAATAATCTAAATCCTTGTTAATCCATTCATTTTTAGTCAACAAACTATTACTAGCCTTAGATTGGGCACTTACTGACATTACTACCGATAACATCAGTAATAAAATTAAGTTTTTCATTGTAGTAGAGGGATTTTATTTTTCAAAAATAGTGAAAATTATCCTAACCATCCTTCTCTATCTAAACTTCTATACTGGATAGCTTCAGAGATATGATCAGGTTTAATTTGATTAGAATTATCTAGATCAGCAACTGTTCTTGCAACTTTTAAAATTCTATCATAAGCTCTTGCAGATAAGTTTAAACTCTCCATTGCAGTTTTTAATAATGAGGTTGAAGATTCATCTAATTTACAGAATTTTCTGATTTGTTTTACATTCATTTGAGCGTTGTAATGCACATTTTTATTTTCTTCAAATCTTTTAGTCTGCAATTGACGTGCTAAAGCAACTCGTTTTCTTATTACTTTACTCGCTTCCCCTTTTCGTTCTTCTGAGAGTTTTTCGAATGGAACCGGTTGCACTTCAATATGAATATCTATCCTATCCAACAACGGACCTGATACTTTACTTAAGTAACGCTGCATCTCTGTAGGTGAAGAAGTTACATGTCCTGGAGTGTCATTAAAATAACCACTAGGACTAGGATTCATACTAGCCACCAACATAAAACTACTGGGATAAGTTACAGTAAATTTAGCACGAGAAATAGTTACTTCTCTATCTTCTAGAGGCTGACGCATTACCTCCAGCACTGTTCGTTTAAATTCTGGCAATTCGTCCAAAAACAAAACTCCATTATGAGACAATGAGATTTCACCTGGTTGCGGATAAGCCCCACCTCCAACTAATGCCACATCACTAATAGTATGGTGAGGAGAACGAAAGGGTCTTTGCCCCATCAACCCTGAATTTTCTCTTATTCTGCCTACAACAGAATGTATTTTAGTTGTTTCTAATGCCTCATCTAAAGTCATTGGTGGTAAAATACTTGGCAATCTTTTAGCCAACATAGTTTTTCCTGAACCAGGGGGCCCTATTAAAATAATATTATGACCTCCAGCTGCAGCAATTTCCATACATCTTTTGATAGATTCTTGCCCCTTCACATCCGAAAAATCAAATTCTGGATGTTCTAAGTTGTCTTCAAACTCCTTTTTTGTATCAACAATTACGGGTTCTAAGGTTGAGTTTCCTTCAAAAAAATCTATAACTTCTTTTATGTTTTCAACTCCATAAACTTCTATTCCATCAACAATAGCAGCTTCTTTTGCATTTTGTTTAGGTAAAATAAAACCTTTAAAGCCTTCTTCTTTTGCTTTTATAGCTATTGGTAAGACTCCTTTTACGGGTTGCAAACTTCCATCTAATGAAAGTTCTCCTAGTATTAAATAATCTGAAATGGCATCACCTTTTATCTGCGATGAAGCTTTTAAAATTCCTATAGCTAAAGTTAAATCGTACGCAGAACCTTCTTTACGCATGTCTGCAGGAGCCATATTTATGGTAATCTTTTTTCCTGGAATACTATATCCATTATTTTGTAAAGCGGCGGCAATTCTAAAATTACTCTCTTTTACAGCATTATCAGGTAACCCTACTAAATGATACCCAATACCCTTATCAATATTTACTTCAACAGTAATTGTGGTGGCTTCAACTCCAAAAACAGAACTTCCATAAACTTTAGTTAACATCTCTTTGTTTGTTTAATACAGGATTAGCATACATCTTTAATAAACGCTCTTGAATATCAATATCATCACTTTGTTCCTGTATATAACTCTTAAACTCAATAAGATTTTCTTGAGTATAAAAATCAACAAAAAGATTTGTTTGATGTAACATATCATATGCAATATAATTGGTTTTAAAAAGCTTATAGTTTTTATAAACCAATCTATCCATTTCACCAGCTATTGCCCTAATGGTAGATTTTAAATCTCCTGAAAAATCAATAGCATCTACATTTAATTCCTCAAAATGTAAACTCACATCACCTTTCTGATCCTCAATCCCTTTAATAATACTATTAATATTTTCGAATTTAGATTTTTTATATACGCCTAGCTCTTCTTTTGTTTGTAATTCAATTGCTTTTTCTACCGCACAAGGTTCGTACTCATATGACACTGAAGATATTACAATTTTTAAATCACTTAGCGACTGCTTTAAGTTATCACCTCCACTCATTAATAACATACGCACTAAGCCTGGAAAAGTTTTATCATTTCCATCTTTTGTTCTTCCATTACCTTGAGCAATCCAAGAAGAAACATTTTTACGAGTTATGGAATATCTCAAGTAAGCTGATAAATTCTTAGCATTTTGTAATAGCTCTACTCTTGTACCTGATCTAAAAACAGTATACATATTATTGAGTTTAGCCACGCGTTCCATTACAGGATTTACAATTAGATTATCTCCTAAAGAAATTTCAGTAAATGGAAATCCTTTATGATATAAGGTATACTGCAACAACCCTGAGTCTAAAAAAATATCTCTATGATTGGAAATATATAGATGATTTCCTTTTCTTGCAACTTCCTCTAAACCTGTAATATACAAATTATTAATAGAGTTTTCAATCAATGAACTAATCATAGGTTCAATAAAATTAACTTGAAAATCAGCACAAGTTTTACATTGATTTAGCTTATGAATTATTTCTTCATCAACCCAATCAGGATAAAAATATTTTACTCCTTCTTTAAATTGAGAACTCGTAGTTAGCCATTGTAATGCTGCTTCTATTTGTTGTTGATTATATGGAGCAATAGTATTAAATATAGTAGCAATTTCTTTAGTTATTGTCATGTTTTAAAAGTAACGCATCCCTATAAAATAACCAAAATTATCTTTTATCAATAAACAGAACAGGTTTTCTACTGTTTTTTGGAAATTTTAATTTGTTAATATACTCAATATCATGTATTTCTATAGATGGAAGCACTCTTAACTTGGCACGACAATGATCTTTAATTTGTTGCAGAATTTTATCAGATTTTTCCAATGTCCCTATTTTTATGAGAATTTCATCGGTACCAATGCTATTATGAGATATTTCTATAATGTAGTTTTCTACAGTATCAAAATCGTTAAGTAAATCATATAACGCAGGAGGATATAGCGTTGTCCCTTTGTATTTTACCATCTGCTTTTTTCTTCCTATAACGGGACTTAAACGCAAGGTGTTTCTACCACAACTACACGGCTTGGTGTGCTTTCTAACAATATCCCCAGTTTTAAAACGAAGTAAAGGCATACCTTCTACACCTAAAGTTGTTATGGTTAACTCTCCATATTCACCTTCTTTTACTAGATTATTATCATCATCTAATACCTCAACAATAATTAATTCTGGATGATGATGTCCTCCTTGTTGAGCTTCACATTCAGTAAATGCAGTACTCATTTCTGTAGAAGCATATGTTGAAAACAATTTTATATTCCACTTAGAGGTGATTTTTTTTGCCAATAAGTTCAACGAAAAATCATCAGTTCTTAAAGCCTCTCCTATACAAATTACACCTTTGACACTTGAAGTATTACAATCAATATTATTTTTTTCGGCATAATCTATCAGTTTTAATAAAAATGAAGGAACGGCAACCAAATAAGTAGGCTTAAATTTTAAAATCGAATCCCATTGCAACTCTGGTATCCCAGCCCCAACTCTAATAATACTTGCTCCTAACTTCCGAACACCTAAAAAATATGCTAACCCTGCAACAAAACGCCTATCCATTGTAGTCATTAATTGTACAGTATCGTTTTTAGTTACTCCGGCACAAGCAAAAGAAATGGCTTCATTATATGCCAACCGATCTAAATCCGCATCTGTTAAGGCAAAAGTAACAGGACTTCCTGTAGTACCTGAAGTAGTTACATAATCTATAATTTTACTTTTAGGAGCACATAAAAAATCATCATTAAACTCTTGCAGATTATCTTTAGTTGTAACTGGAATTTTAGTTAAATCTGCTAACGTTTTAATTTTTGAAATATCAATATTATAAGTTTTAAATAACTTTTGATAGTAAACAGAATGTTCTTTAAGATAAACTAGTAATTCTGCTAACTTTTCTTCTTGAAAACGTTTAATTTCTAAAGTAGATTTAGTTTCTATGGAGGGAATCATACATTAATAAAATGAGCAAGCTAAAGTAATAAAAAGTGTTTAGAAAGAAGTTTTTATAGTAAAAAATTGTGATTTTATTAATCTAACAAACAATACAAGCAACTATAACTAAAAAGTTTAATCCTATTTTTATTACTTTTAAGCTTTCTAATAAAATGTATGAAAAAATACGGAATAATTCTTCATGCATTAGAGCTCTTTACATAGCGAATTGGATTGTAACACTTGTCCAAAGACAATAATTTTGGATTCAAATTTGTAATTGCAGGACTTGTAATAGTAACAGCTGGGCTTTTAATAATTGTATATAGTAGAAGATTAAAAAAGTAAAAGTTCTTAAAAATAGATTTAAAGTATTGGTTAGCGTTCTATCTTTTTTATATACTTTTCTATTCGCTTTTTATCGGGTACAGTTGTAATTTCTTTAGTCAGTGCTTTTTTAAATTGAATTAATGCTGCTGCGTCATAGCCTTTATTGTAATAATACTTTCCAACTAACGCGTACACCTCCCAATATTCAGCATTTGCATATACAAGTTCTTTTAGCAACTGATTGCTAGCTTTACCATTACTTTTAATAATTTTTAATAATTTATGTCTCAATATACGATAACGCTCATAATTCTTATAAGCATTAGTTGTAACAAAATTATCTTCTGGAATGGTTAAGCTTTCTTCAGAGATAGATTCATTAAAATCCTCATTACTAAACTTTTTAAACACCTTATTTAAGTCGTAACTAACAAATTCTCCTAATTGATATGGATTTGTTGAAACCCATACTTTTAACTGTTCTGGCTTAAAAACTATACCATGATGAGCCAATAACTGGTTCAACGCTTTTTCATTACCATAACCAATATTTTTATCCTTTAATCCTTTCGTATTTCTTAAAATATCTACAGCTTTTTTAGGGTTCATTTTTTGATTTTCTGAGAGCAATTCCTCCATACGCTCATAACGATATTGAGAATGACTTTCTGCCTTTTGTTTTCTGTTGTTTTCATCATTAATGTAGACATCGCTTTGAAAATGATTTGAACACAATAATTGACTCGAATTATTCGCTTGATAAACTCCAAAATTATTGGGAGAAACTTCTATAGCAACCGCATTATGATCTTTAGCACTACCCACCAAAATAGCTTCTGAAACAAACACCTCTCGTTTTTTAGCAATAGCAATAGCTTCTTCAATAGTAGATGCATACTGCAAAATTTCTCTTGTTAACAAAGAAATCGGAGTTTTAGCCACCAATGGGATATCAGACTTTCCTGCATTAATAGTAACGGTCAATCCTTGATCATTCATCCCAGAGACTACACCAATCATTCCTCCCCAAGTAACTGACATAAACTTATATCCTTTATCTGGATTTACAAATGCAATAATTTTTTCTTTAGCAAAATCATCACCAGCATAAAAATCGAAATTTCTAGCTAATAACAAGCTTCCGTCTTCAGATTTATCATCCCAAACAGCAAATGAAGAACACCCTACCAAGGCTAAATCTTTTAAAGCATGTCCAATGTCATGAGCTCCATGTAAGTATAAATTTCTAAGATAATCTTCTGCGATATAATCATAATTATCACCAGCATAACGAGACACTCCAAAAATTTCTGTTTTATATTCTTCGGTTATATTTAAATAGAGTTTTCTATTATACCAGGCCAAAAATTTACGCAAAAGTGCTTGTTTTAATTTAGATGGCACCATCTCCTCTATTTTTGAAAAGAAAATTTGTTCTTGATTTTGATATAATTGACGAGTTAAGCTTCCATTTGCCAATCCTCGTTCTAATGGATCACCTTTAATATACAATTCCCAAAGACCATGTTGATTTTTTCGTAATTGATTTACTCCAACAGTATATGTTGAATCGTTTATTTTTACCCTTTCAGGTATTTTATTAATATAACCTTCTAGTTTAGGTTGATGATTAATAGATTTTTTAATTCCACAAGAGGTTGATAAGACTATAAGTCCTATTAAAAAGTAAGAATTAGGTATTATTTTCATCTTATTTTTCAAGCAATTGTTTCTTTACTTTTTACTGATCTTATTGAATTAATTACTTTACACTTTTAAAGTTTATTTGCTTTTACAATCTTATTTAGCAAATGTTCTTTACCTACAATTTCTGAACATGTTAATACAGCACTAATTGTTACTCCTAAAATACCATGCATATTAAGACTTTGACCTGTAAAAAAAAGATTTTTTAATCGAGTTTTTGGAGATAAAAAAGATTTCATTGGACTATTTGCATCTTTAACATATCCATACATTGCCCCTCTATTAACACCAATATAATCTCGATAAGACAATGGTGTTGAAGCATATACAGATTTAATACAATTTCTAATATTTGGAAATTTCTTTTCCAATTCAACTAACATCAATTCAATTTTATCTGCTTTAAATTTTTCATACGCTTGCCCTCGATCTCCTTTTTCTACAACAGTATTAAAAGTATCTTCCCATTGTTTTACTTCATCATAATTCATATAAGTTATTGCAGTCATATTTTCTGCCCATTTATTATCTTCAGGGTGTTTTACACTCATAGAAACCATATAACCTTCAGGCCAGCTTTTATCATCATAAGAAGAAGCTGTCCAAACTTTTTTATAATCTTTAAAATGATAATAATTATAATTAATATACTTAAATGTTTTAGGCTTAAAAACAATATAGACACTGAAGGCAGAAATTACACTTTCTATACGAGAAATACGATTTATATATGACTTTCTAAGTCTGTCAGTTCCTAACATTTTAACCGTATGTTTTGGCTCTATATTAGAGATAAATACATCTCCCTTTACTTCGAGACCATCTTTTGTTATTACAGAAACTAATTTTTCTTCTTCAAATCCAAATGATTTTACCTCACTACGTTTGTAAGCCTCTCCTCCAAATTCTTTTAATTTTCTGACTAATAATTTAGCAATCTGACTACCTCCATTAATACATCTAAACGAACTCTGAATATATGAATTAACAGATAGAGCATGCACATAAAATGGAGTTTTATCTTTATCGCCTGCATATAAAAAATTAGAACCTGCTAATACAGATTTTAACTTCTCATTGTTGGTAATACTATCTAAAAAATCACTTATTTTAAGACTTAATAAAGTGGTATTATTATAATATGTATCTCCTAATTTTAAATTATACAATGGAAAACTATTACAAGTCTCTCTAATTTTATCACAGTAATGCTGAATAGCTTTTGCTTCATCAGGAAATTTTTTTGTCAATTGAAGAGCAAAATTATCGTAACCTTGTGCATGAGGATATTCAATCGTATCATTATCAAAAGTGATAACATCATATTTATTTTTATCCATTCTTTTTAACTTTAGGTCATCCATAATACCTAAATAGTTAAAGTATTGGTATAAATTTTGCCCTTTATCCAACCCGCCTATATAATGTACACCAGTATCAAAAACACTTTTATTTCTAGAAAAAATCTGAAGATTACCTCCGTACTGATTATTTTTCTCGAGTACACAGACACTTTTGCCTTCACGAGCCAATATGTTGGCTGAAACAAGTCCACCCAAGCCACTTCCTATAATTACAACGTCATATTTTTCTTTCATCGGATTTTTCTCTTAATTCTAGATAGATTACTGACTTGTTTTGACATTTTATATGATACCCATTTTTAACAAACTCTTCAGATAACCGCTTATTTTTTACCAGAAAAATATTACTTATTTGTAAATCTATTATTCTTTTTACAACTGAAGGAGTTGTTATTAGTGCTGAAATTATTAAAAATTTAATGTTTTGAGATATTAATTGCTCAAAATCATTCAAATAATTTACTTTTTTATGAATAACAGTATAGCAATTCTTTGCAATATTTCGTTTTTCATGATCTTGAATATAACAAGATATTTTTCTATCTAAAAACCTAGAGACTAATAATATATCTATCTGTCCATAATCATCTGCAATATGTGTAATATCGGATTTTACTGGTAGGCCATCAGAAAGTTCTTTATAAATTTGTTTATTTTTAGAGAAATCGCGTTTTACAGCATTAAAAATGCGTTTATCTTTATAACGATAATTATTAAATAAAATATCTTTAAAATAATCAGCATTTTCAATAGAATCTCTAACTTTTTGGAATTCTTGTTTATAAAAAGTTCCTATTTTCTTAGTTCGTTCACGATCTGAAATTCCATATTGTTTATCGTTATAAGCTATTCTTTCACCAACTACAACTGTTAAACTACCATCATAAATAATAAAATCACGTTTAGGTAAAACTTCTGCATTACCATGAAGGTATAAAGGTAAAATATCTAATTTTAATTGTTCCGCTAAGAAAAATGCTCCTTTATGAAAACGTCCTATTTTATTAGTAAATGACCGTTTGGCTTCAGGAAAAACAACCAAACAGTAGCCTTGTCGTATTTTGGCTTCCAAATGTTCTAAACTTCCATCTACACCACTAGAAACTGGATAAAACCCTGCCACTTTTGCCAACAGACCAAAAACTGGTGATTTATACACCCAATCATTTACCAAATAAATAACATTTGGTGTTACCATACCTATAGTTAAGGTGTCTAAAAATGAAGAATGGTTTGAAATAATAACAGCTGGTTTTTCAAATTTTTCTTGATGTGGATTGATAATTTCCTTTTTAACAAAAGGATTTCCATATAAAGTGGCAGTTACCATTTTTGCCATAGTGTTATGTAGCCACTTCATTTTCTTTTTCTTAGAAAATGGTAAAATCGGTAAGATTGTGATACTAAAAAGAGACAATAACATTCCTCCTACTCCATAAAAAGCAAACAACAACATTGCATGTAAAAATGTTCTTATTCGCAAAGGAGCTAACCCTTTTTTTATACGCCATCCAATAAAAAATTTAAAGAGCAAAGGTTGAATGGTAAATGCAATTAAAACCGCTGATAAAATTCCAATAATAGAAACCGCTGATATAGACTTTAATGCAGGATGTTTAGCGATAATTAAAACACCAACTCCTAAGACTGTAGTTATAACCGATAATAAAATTGAGGTTTTATAGGTTGACATTTCATTAATACCATAAGTGTATTTTTTTAACAACCCATTAGTAATAAAAATACTATAATCTACCCCAAGACCGAATATAAATGATGATATAATAATATTAAAAACATTAAAATGGATATTGAAAATTCCCATAACTCCAATGGTTAATATCCAAGTTAATGCAATTGGAATTATTGTAATTATAGTAAGCTCAGCACTTCTATAAAAAATGAATAAAATAATTACAACAGCCCAAAATGAATAACCAATAAGTGTATTAAAATCATCTTTTAAACTTCCTAAAAAAGTTTCATTAATATGTTGCCGATCAATAACCACAGTTTGAGGCAAATTATCTAATTTATTAACTATATTTTCAAGGTTTTCAGGAGCTACTTTTACCATAGAAACAACAGTAGTAAAGTTGCTATCTATTGTAACAAACTCATCTAAAAACAAAGAGTTAAGTTTTTTATAATCTTGAAAATTTAAAGTAGAAAAATCACTTTCTAACAGTTCATAAAAACGACTAAACGTTTTTGGTTTAAAACCAAGAGTTTTACCGCTTTCTATCAAGTTTTTCTTTACGGCTTGTTTTCTTTCGGAATTCCAAAAATTATTCCACTGTTGCTTTTTATTATTTTGAATTTCCTCAGCCAACACCAAAGAACCAACCGAGCTAAAACTTAAAATGCTATCCTTTAACTTTAAACTATTTAAGGTGTTATAAATCTCTTCATTAATTACTAAAGCTTCATTTACAGATGTTCCATAAGCCGTGACATAGATGGATTTAGATGCCATATCCATTAATACGTCCAACTTTTGTTCTGCTTTTTTTAAGTCTTCAGATTGATAATTCATTTTTGAAATATCCTGATCAAAAATCACATTTCGATAAGTAAAAAGACTAATAAAAAAAACAATAATTATACCTCCTATCAATATTTTACTACCATGAAAACCATAAGCTGCAATTCTATCTATAATTGTGTTTTTAGTTCTTAACTTTTCTTCTTTAAAACGGTATAATTGAGGAATCAATACTAAAGCAAAAACAGAGGCACTTATAACACTAACTGAGGCAAAAACACCTAAGTCATTTAAGGCTTCTGACTTTAAAAACAGCAAACATAAAAAAGCAATTGAAGTAGTAATACTACTCATTAATATTGGCTTACTTACATCTTTGTAGAGCTGTTTTATATTATTATTATACTTATAATGAGTTAAAATATGTAATGAATAATCTAAAGTAACTCCGAGCAAAACAGAACCAATACCTAAAGAAATAGCTGAAATTTGACCTTTTGTAAGATACAACACCGAAATTGCTACCAAACCACCAAAAATAGTCGGCAAAAACAAAATAATTGGAATTAGTATTTTTCTATAAAAAAAAATAAGAATTAACACCAAAACGGTAAGTGCAATACTTACGGTAAACTGCACATCCGTTTTAATTTGATTAGCATTGGCTACGGCAACTACAGTTGCACCGTAGTACTCACTCTGAACTTTTGAATGATATTTTTGATTTAAATTATCTTGAATCTTATACAGTTGATTCACAAATAATGTGTTATTAGCTGTTTCATTAGATCTCAATTTGGGCACTATAAATAGCAGGAGATTTTTACGATTTTTACTCACTAAAAACCCATTGTAAATTTCAAAATTATCTTCAACTTTTAATTGTTCTAATTTTTTTAAACCTAAAAAAGAAAGTGCTAGTGGATCTTTTAAAATTGTTTCTCTAGCAACGATACCTGTAGGAGATACCAGCGTTTTAAAATTTGATTGTGTAATTTTAAAAATACTATCTTTCTGTAACCTCGTATCTATAGTTTGATAATCAGCTTCATTCAGAAATAGAGGTAAGTTTTTATAAATAAAATCTAGAGTTTTTCCAATTTCTTCATCAGCAATTTTCCCTTGAATTTCCTTTATATAATTGCCACTTTTATTAATCGTACTGTCTATAAATTCTGTTGCATACTCAATTAAATCGTTGGCATTTGCGTCATTCTTAGCTTCTATATTAACAATTATTTTATCTGCAAAGTTTACATTTTTAAGGACTTTATTTGTAATATCTGATTTTTCAGAATTTGGAATTAACTTCGTTATATCTTCCTCAAACTTTAAGTTTGAAGCAAAATACACCAATAAAAGTACGAATAATAACAAAAAAGCTGTCCATATAACTTTTTGTTTTTGAAGTAATTTATATATTTTATAAAAAAAATCACCCATAACCTACTTGCTATTTTTGCTACTAAAAAGATGAAGTGTAATATAACCAATTGTTCCAAAAAGTATTGCTGTCAAAAAAGCTAACACAAAACTACCTACTACATACTGCACAAGGTAAACTCCAATTTTAAAATTTTCATCAATTTGATTAAGCTCTAAGCTGGTTCTACCTAAAATAGATCCTCCCATTTTTAGGCTACCATAAATTATAAAAGGTATAAATATGGGAAAACTAACATTTGAAAACACAAAGCTAATAACCTTATTTAATTTAAAAATGGCAGCTAACATTATTGCTAAAATAGAGTGAAATCCCCAAAATGGTGAAATACCAATAAAAGTACCCAACGCAATAGACAATGCTTTTTTTAGGTTAGAATCTCTACTACCAATTAAATCTTCATAAAAAAATTTTTTAAACCCTTTTTGCTTAAATCTTCTATAAAAGTCACGTGGTTTAATATAAATAATAGCAACCGTAAACAACCAAGTATTCATTGCACTTATACGGATAAAATCCATAAAAGGTCTATAATGAGAAACACGTTCATCAGAATCGTAAAGTACTCTTATGGGAATATTTCTAACCTCAATTCCATTCCAAGAAGCCTTTACAATAACTTCTACCTCAAATTCAAATTTAGTACTTAAAAACTTGATTTTATTTATCTCTTTGACAGGATACATTCTAAATCCAGATTGTGTATCTTGTAATGTAAATCCTGTCTCTGCCCAATACCAAAAATTTGAGAATTTATTAGCAAAACTATTTTTTCTAGGCATGCCTTTGGCATTCAAATTTCTTGCCCCTATAAATAGTATTTTCTTATTTAAAGAAGTATCAAATTCTTTTATAAACAACGGAATGTCATCTGGATAATGTTGACCGTCAGAATCGATAGATATAGCATACTCAAAGTTTAATTCTTCAGCCCTTTTTAAACCTAGCCTTAAAGCATTGCCTTTACCAACATTATTTTTAAGATTTATTTGAGTAATCTCAGGATACTTTAAAAGTATATTTTTTGTATTATCAATTGACCCATCGTTAATAACAATAATATTTTTTGTGTACCTGAGCACACCTTGGATAACACGTTCAAGTGTAGTGTCATTGTTATAAGTAGGAACTACAACACAACAATTATAATCGCTGATTTTTTGTATTATTTCTTCAGGGTTTTGCACGAAACTTTATCAACTGCTTTAAAGTTTCGAAATTACAGTTTTTTCTTGGGCTGTAAAAGCATTAGATTGTGAAACATATCCTTTTATATGATTCTTTAACGCTTTATTTTTCAGATATGATAATTGACTAGTAATAAACATTTTATCTTCCTTAATATTCATTTTATATTTTAGTATTTTAGGAGCATGCTCTTGAATACTTAAACGAATTAATCGCAACTCAATATTACTTGGATATTTAATAATTATATCTTCTAATAAAACTACCCCTTCTTTAAAAAGAGCTTTTTTATTTTTTATTTTATCGGCATACTTGGCTTGCATTGTAGTAGCTGCAGCTTTATACCCCACTAATGTAGCCTCATCAGTTTTAGTTACATTTTTTAACTTTTGATAAAATTTAGTTGCTGCTTCTTGTGATGCAGATGCTTTAACATATAAATCACGCACCTCAACAATAGATGGATTTATTGCAATTGCTTGAAAAAGCATTATGTAAAATATAAGTTTTACCATTTACTACTATAACTTTTTTTAAAGATCTTTGTTTTCTAAAATATTAGATATTCAAATTTGACTTTCTTTTAAAAAATAGGTTAAACACTTACTTCTTTATAAATACCATTAAATTTTAAAGCTAGGGTATCTTCCATTTTCGTCGTGTTTTTTACTTTAAACCTATCATCATCTTCTCTAACATCTAAACTTAAAACTAAGGTATTGTTAACTTCTGGATTAATTAATGCCATAAATTTAATATTACTTGATTTTTCCATAAACAAGTGCTTGTTTAATGCTTTCTCGGTAAGCTCTTTAATAATTTGAATCATACAAACACCCGGCATAACTGGATTACCTGGAAAATGTCCTTTAAAAATTTCATGATCTTTATT
The DNA here is from genome assembly GCF_003813905.1 of Aureibaculum marinum. Classification (GTDB taxonomy): domain Bacteria; phylum Bacteroidota; class Bacteroidia; order Flavobacteriales; family Flavobacteriaceae; genus Aureibaculum; species Aureibaculum marinum. Next base: position 151,895 of record NZ_RPFJ01000006.1, on the reverse strand, counting down.
TATAAAGATTTCAGATTCTATTTTACCCTCTTTAAAACTAAAGGATTGTATTTTATATAAATTTTTTAATAGCATTTACTTTTATTTATAATTGGTAAAAATAGAGTTTCTTTTTTAATTTATATGCATTGTAAGTTTTTACATAGTTTAACACTCCTTTAAAAAGCTTTCAATTCAATTTTTAATTTTAAATTTTTATGTTCAATTAAAATTTTCTCAGCCATTTTACACTCATTGCTTTTAAAATTAAAAATCACTTTTTCTTTTATTTTTGAAGTATTAACTAGCTTTTCTAAACAATTATGCTCTTTTTTTACAAAATAAAAATTTAAACGGTTTTTATTGTTAGATTGATATACATTAAAATATTCATTTTTAAAGGTCTTATTTACTAATATATCTTCTTGTAATAAAATTCGAAAATCCTTTTTTAAAGTATTAACTAATATTTTTTTATTTAACTCACTAGCAATAAAATGGATTGTATAGTCCTCTTTATTTAATTCCATGTCTAACATTTTTGTACCAAATTCAGTAGCAAAAACAATTCTATGATGTTGTGTAGCTAATTTTTTAATTATTAAAATTCCACTAAATTCATAACCATACACCTCAATATTAGCTTTATAAACATAATCTTTAAATACATTAGAAAAATATGGATTCTTGTAGTTTGATAATTCTACATTAGCCTCTGTAAAATCTTTGGTTATTGCTAAAGAACAAGAAGACAATAGAAAAATAACAAGTATATTAATTTTTAAAAACCTCATCCTTTATGGTTTGATTTTCTATACGATTTTTAAAAATTATATGGGTATAGTCATCTGAAGGTTCAACCATCTTCACTTCCATAACAGTGTAATTCTCTTTATCAAAATACAATATAAATTGTTTGATATACTTTTTAAGCTCCGCATCTTTAGAATTAAAAGTAACAATATAGTTCTCTGTGGTTTTAATAAAATTCATGGTAAACTCAGTTTCATCAAACATATCTCCGCTAATGCTTTTTACAATAAGTTGGTTAAGCTGTTGAAACAATTGATTAGAGCCAATATTAACATCACTTTTTTTACCTTCGTTATTAATCAATAAGTTTCCTTCTTTAAAAACCACACTATATTGAAAAGGCTTTGTATATGACCATTTTACCAATTTTGGAGCTTTAAATTTCATTTTACCAGATGTTTTTATAGCATCAGATAAAAATTCCATATGCTTAAATTGGTCAAAATCACTATTTATAGTTGTTGTTTTTTGAGCCACAATTTTTACATTTTTTTTTAAATCAGTTATTTCCTTAGGTGTCATTACCTGTTGGGAATAAATTGTGGTTGTTGTTAGCAATAGAAATGTAAATAGCATTCTAAACATAAGCTTCTATTTCAAATAATTTATCTACCGTAGTAGTTTCAAATTGATGTTCATGTAAAAATAACAATAACTGTTCCAAAACAACTAGAGTTCTTTTATTGGTATCATGTAATAAAATTACATCACCTGGTTTAAGACGTTTCGTAATTCTTTTTAGAATTTTTTCAGGGTTTTTAATTTTAGTATCTAATGACCTAACATTCCAGCCTATTACGTGATGTCTTGTTTTTGCAATTGCTTTTCTTATAGCTGGATTTGTTACACCAAAAGGAGGTCTAAAAAGATTTGAATTTACATTTAAATTTTCATATATCAACTCATTACACTTATTCACATCATCAAGAACTTTTTTATGAGAAAAAAAACCAAAATTATTAGAATGACTGTAAGAATGATTTCCCACTACATGTCCTTGATTAACTATTTGATTAAACAATTTCGGATGATTTTCAATCTGCTTTCCAACACAAAAAAAAGTAGCTTTTATATTATGCTTTTTTAAAAATGTTAATATTTGAGGTGTGAATTCCAAATTTGGACCATCGTCAAAGGTAATAGCCACTTGTTTCTTATTAGTATGTGGATTAGAATGTAATGCTTTAAGATGATAATTCCATCTGATATGAAATGAACCAATTATAGTTATCACTAACCAAACTAAAAAAATAAAAAAGTACAAAAATTTAGGGACTTCAAATGTGTAAACCAAAAGAACTACTACAAAAAAGAAGCTATTTACACGTTCAAATTTTAACATGATTGTAATAATACGAAACTATGGTTTTCTCCTCTATATTGATTATATAATAAGATGTTTTTATAACTATTAGACCTCTTATTATTAATTTTTAGCACATTAGGTACTGTTTGTGATTTTAATATTTTAGCTCCGACCCAAAAACCAGTTGCAGACACAGTATTATATTCTCCAAACAGATGTTTATAAGCTAACTGTTGAGTATTTTTAAAAAGACCATCTTGTAATTTGTTGTAATAATTATCAAACTCTACATCTCCATTATTACCTAGAATAACAGCATCAATATCTTCTACACTAATGCCATTACGGTTTAAGAAGTGCAAAACGCGATCTATTATGTTTTCCAGTTTAATAGTATTTATTATTTCAACATCTACTAACTTACCATATGAACCATGTTCCTTTTTATCTGACAATAAAAAAAAGGAAGCTCCTTCTCCGAAGATAGTACCTGGTGTTTTCGAATTTAATAGTTGAACTGTAGAAACAGGTTCTTTTTTAATATGACCAATTAACTTATGCAAATTATTAGTATGTGCACCATGCTCATCAACACCTCCAACCAAAATATGCTTTACTTCTTGTTCTTGAAACATTAATTGAGCGTCTATTAAGCAAGATTCAAAAGAAACAGCTCCGTTAACATAACTAAAATTATAAGCTTTACACTGTAAACCCAATGCAATTTGTGCACCTACAGTATTGTGTGTAGATTGAATAAAAGATGTAGGTGTTAAAAACTGCTCATCATTAGTAATCATACTACTTACAAATTTTTCAGAGTCTTGTAAACAGCCCATTCCTGTTCCTGTAATAATGGCATCAGGTATGGTAATATAGGCTTCTTTTAATGCCATAGCAGAAGCCACCACACCAATTTTTACCCCTTTTGCCATTCGTCGAGCAGCTGCTGGAGGAATATATTCTTTATAAACAGGATTTATAGCAGAAATAATATTTTCATCATAAAAAACCACTTCCTCCAAAAAGTGATCATTCCTTAAAGTATTTTGAGCTGAAACACAGGCAACGCTATTTATATAACAGGAATTCATAGTTTTTTTGAAAATATTAGAGTAGAGCAATTGCCTCCAAAACCAAAAGAATTAGAAAGCACATGATTAATATTTTTTTTCTTTATTGAAGTTACAGGAACAATTCCTGTTTGCTCAATAGCATTGTTATAATTTAAATTAGGAAATATGGTATTATTTTGTAATGCCAATACAGAATACACTGCTTCAATTGCAGCAGCTGCGGCTAACGTATGACCTGTAAAAGCTTTTGTAGAGCTTAAATCTGGTATATTTTCACCAAAAACACGTTGTATGGCAACACTTTCTGATAAATCATTATTTAATGTTGCTGTACCATGAGCATTAATATAATCAATTTGATTTGGCTGTAGCCCAGAAACTTTGAAGGCTGCTTGCATAGCCAAAGTAGCTCCTTCACCATCTCCTGAAGATGCTGTTTGATGAAAAGCATCATTAGCATTTCCATAACCAGCAATATAGGCCAATACTTTTTTATTTTGTTTCACTACAATTTCTTCAGATTCTAATACTAAAAAAGCTGCTGCTTCACCCAAGTTTAAACCAGATCTATCTCTATCAAAAGGTTTACAATATGTTTCTGATAAAATCATTAATGTTTTAAACCCATTAATAGTAAATTTAGAAAGACAATCGGCCCCACCAACTACTACCCTATCTAACTTACCTGATTTTATCATTCTAGCTCCTAACATTATAGCATTAGCTGATGAAGAGCACGCAGTGCTTATCGTAGTAACAAAATTAGTTATTCCTAATTGTTCGGCTATTTTATGAGTTGAATCACCTGCATGATGTCCTCCGATATATTTATGATTGGTGTTATCTTCTAAATATTCATAATAGTATTTTTCGGTCATGTCCATACCTCCAACACTAGTTGCAGAAATTAATCCTGTTTTACAATCATTAATATTTGTAATATTAGCATTAACAACAGCTTGTTTAGCTGCAATTACTCCCAACATCGCTGTTCTGGAGTAATTATTAGTTTCTGGTAAATTCAATTGCTCTATCAATTCTTCATTAGATAGTGTAATTTCACCAACCATAATTTCATCTTTATGCCGCGTATGAATATTCGATATCCGAGAAATACCATGCTTACTTTTGAGTAAGGCACTCAAATTCTCTTCAACTGAATTTCCAATTGAAGAAATAATACCCATCCCAGTAATGGCAACTCTTTTTGACATTTATTTAGTTCTATTTTCAGTAATATAAGCAGCCATAATGGCAACAGATTCAAATATTTTTTTTCCTTCTTTTGGATCTGTCAATTTAATACCATAATCTTTATCTAGCATTACTATTAATTCTAGGGCATCTATAGAGTCTAATCCTAATCCATCACCAAAAAGAGGATCATTATCTCCTATTTCTTCTATAGAAATATCTTCTAAATTAAGTTGTTCTATAATTTTTTCTTTTAATTCTAATTTTAAAGCTTCCATCTAATCCTTTATTTTATACAGGTTTTGTAATTTGTTAATTGTATGTTTTATATCTCCTATTTGAGATACCTTGTACATAAAACAGTCATATTTCTCATTGTCATAATCTACCCATCCACACAGTACACTTTCTGCTTTATTATTTTCGAGTAAACTACATGCATAATTATGTAAAAACTCTGCATTAAAAGCATCGAGAATAAAAAATGCATTTTCACTCTTTAACTGATGCTTAATACTTATTTCTCCTATGGCAATATTTGGCAAGGTATATACAAATATTGCAGGACTGGGATAATAACTCTCTTTATCTTGAATACTTGATTGATGTTTTCTATCCGTATCTAAACTAGATGCTCTATTTGTCAATACAATTGCAATGTTATCGTCTTCATTGGTCTTTTCTCTATTTAAAACACATTCTGCTGCCAAAAATGCTAATTTACTTAAGTTATCCATTTTAAAAAACTTTGGATAACTTAAATTTAAATCTTTATACACTTTTTTAGAAAAGATTGAAAAATCAGTATCAAAAGCATCTTTAATAAAAGGCTTTCCATTTATTAAAATCTTATTATTTCTAATATGACAATAGGTTGATATGTAAGTTTCTAATTTCAAATTATAGTACTTTTTTAAAAATTGCAGCTGTATTACAACCTCCAAAACCTGATGCCGTTTTTAAAAAAGTAGTTAAGGGTTTTTCTGTTGTTTCTTTAATTATATTTAATGGTTTTGACACACCTATTTCATCAAATCCATAAGAAGCATATAACGTATTGTTATATAAAGATTGCATACCTACAATAGATTCAAGCAAACCAGAAGCTCCGAGAGTGTGTCCATAATAACCTTTTAAACTATTAATAGAAACTTTTTCTAAATTTATTCTATCGAAAGCAATGGCTTCCATTTCATCATTGTAATTAGTTGCAGTACCATGTGCAGAAACATAATCAATTTCAGTTGTTTTAATATTAGCCTCATTAAAGGCTGATAACATGCTTCTATATAAACCTTCGCCTGTTCTAGAAGGTCCTGAAATATGATTGGCATCATTACATGAAGCATCTCCCAAAATTTCTACAGCATCGGGAGCTAAATTTTCCTTTTGAGAAGTTACCAATACTGAAGCCGCAGCTTCACCAATATTTATTCCTGTTCTATTTTTTGAAAAAGGTTTACAAGAACTATCACTAATAGCTTGAAAAGATTGAAATCCTGAAATTATAAATTTAGAAACAATATCTCCACTTACTACAAATACATTATCATACATATCTGATTTTATCAGTCTTTTTGCTACTGAAATTGCCAAAACACCTGAAACACAAGCATTAGACAAAACGATAGCTTCATTTTTAAATCCAAAAAAACGTTGAATCTGCTTTGCTAATTCAGATAAATAAGCTCTCTTTTTAGAAAATTTAGAGGAACTATCTAGCACATCTATATTTCCTTTTGTAGTTGAAATGATAAGGCCTGTTTTAGGTGTTATTTTCACATTTGATTCCGTCAACACATCGTGTAATGATAAAATCATTAATTTTTCTAGCCGAGTAAAATCATTGATGTTTCCTAACTTTTTAAAAGTATTATCTAGTTTTATTGTATTTACTAAAGAAGTATAAATTGGCGTTTGAGATAAATTAATATCTTCTATCTTTTCTATTCCAGAAATGTCTTTTGAGATATTCTCAATATTTTCAGTAGTGGTAAAACCAAGGCTAGAAATAATATTATTATATGTTAAATAAATCTTAGACACGAATAAAAAACGAATTTACTATTTAAATATTAGTTGCAAAAGTAGTTAAAAGTATTTTGTTGATAAGCATAACTTTATCGTGAACAATTATAGCTTAAAATAGATTCTTATACTATGATAAATTAGGGGAAGTTTATTCCAACTTTTTGCTTCCATGCAGCAAAAAATTTAGGAATAGTTAAACACAATTCTCCTTTATTATCCGTAAACACCTGAACCGTTTCTCCAGTACACACCAACTTACCTTCTGGGTTAAATATTTTATAAGTAAAGTTCATTTTTGCTGCTGGTGAATCTACAAAAGTAGTTTCAATGGTAGCTATATCTCCATATTTTAAAGGCAACTTATGTTCACAAGAAGATTTTACTATAGGAGTAGCAAAACCATTTTTCTTTATGTCTAAGTAAGAAATACCATGTACTCTTCCAAACGCTTCTCTTCCATCTTCAAAATAGGTAATATAATTACCATGCCAAACGATACCTAAAGGGTCGGTTTCGTTAAAACGAACTCGTATTTTTGAAATATATGATATTTTTTGCATATTATGAATTCCTTTTATGACATTTACTAATGTTTTATAATTTACTAAACTGTTCTTTGTCTTTTATCATACCATATAGAAATGGTTACTGTTACAATAAAAAACAACAATAGCAATCCTATTTCTGGCAACACTTCCATGATGCCTCCATTACGCAATAAAACATCATAAAAAGCATTAAGCCCCCAATTCATCGGTGAAATATTTGAAATAAGTTGCATAAAATTGGGCATAAGAAAAACTGGCACCCAAACACCACCAATAGCAGCTAGAATAACCACCATAGTTGCCCCTAATGGAGCAGATTGTTCTGGTGTAGTAGCCAATGTACCTAATAAAATGCCAAAACCTACAGCTGCCAATCCTGAAAATAAGGCAACAATAAATAATGTTATAAAGTTAGAACCTACTTCTAGAGCATGTAATCCTAACAATGGTAATAGAAAAACACCAACAGCTAACATTAGTAAAAACTGAATCAAACACACTATTAAGTAAGTAATTGATTTACCTCCTAATACCGTTAAATATGAAACTGGATTTGTTCGCAACCGCACAAAAGTACCTTGATTTTTTTCTTTTACAATATTGATAGAAAGAGGAATAACTATAAAAAAAATGGCAAAAAGTGTCCATGCTGGCACATTATGTTGCGTTGAATTAGGTAAAGTAACTCCTTGTCCTTCTTTTGGATTTATCTCTTTAAATGACACAAAATTACTATTTGTTAATAACGGATTTTGTTGTTTCTGTTCTGCCTCTCCCAGTTCTTCTTGAAAAGCTTTATAAATAGATTTAGATTCTATTCTAGAAATCATTTTATCTATATTATTCATTACTGCATTTTTGAACGATTTTTGAACAGCAGGATCAAAATACAACTTAATTTCTTTATTAAGAATAACTTCATCGGTGGATTTAGGCTCATCATCTACACCAAATTCGCTAAGGATTTTGGCTACATTTTGATTTACTTTTTTATCCAAATCAGAACTTAAATTTTTAGGAATAATCACAGCAAGCTGATATTTTCCTTTTAAAACTGCTGATTTTGCCGTCTCTTCAGTAAAGAAAACATCATCTTGTTTTGTAACAATTTCAAAGGCATCATTACTGTTTAAATTTTCTAAAATAGTATTAGAAATTTCTTCTTTATCGTTATCAACAAAAAGAATAGGAATTTTAGCTTCGTTAATAGTTTTAAAAGAACTATCTTGAATAAGTGTAATGGTGATAATTAAAACTAATGGCATTACAAAAAGAATTACCAAACCGCCTAAATCACGTGATAACAACAACATTTCTTTATATGTAGAGCTAATAAGTTTAAGCATAATCTCTTAGAGCTTCACCAGTTAATTGTATAAATACATCTTCTAAATTATTTGCACCTGTACTATTTTGCATGAGTTCTTTTGGTGTACCAGAAGCCACAATTGACCCATTATCAATAATAGAAACTTTAGAACAGAATGTTTCTGCTTCATTTAAATGATGTGATGTATAAACTATAGTAGTTCCGTTTTTGTTTAACATCTTTAGATGCTCCATAATTACATTTTTAGATTGCACATCAACTCCAACCGTTGGTTCATCTAAAAATAAAATTTCAGGTTGATGTAAAATTCCAGCGATAAGATTTACCCGACGCTTCATACCTCCTGAAAATGTTCTAATTTTTTTATTTTGAAATTTTGAAAGTCCTAAATGCTCTAAACTTTCAGTCACTTTAAATTTTAAATCAGTGCCTGACAATCCATACATTGCCCCGAAATACATTAAATTTTCGTAAGCAGTTAGCGTAGGATATAATGCATATTCTTGTGGAACTACACCTATAGTCTGCTTTATTTGTTTAGCATTGTCTTTAAAAGATAACCCTTTAATGGTTATTTGACCTGAAGTTGGTTTTAACAACCCGCAAAGCATTGAAATTAAAGTTGTTTTACCTGCACCATTAGGACCGAGCAATCCGTAAATTTCGCCCTTGTTAATCTCTAAACTAAGATTATTAATAGAGAAAACATCAGCTCCTTTATATTTTTTATAAACGTTATTGATATGGATTACTGACAGGTTCATTTAAAATTATATTATGCATTTTATCGTTAGCATACAGTTATTATACAAGTAATTGGGCTATTTTACTAAACCAAATATAAAAGATTTTGGTATTTTATCGGAACAGATTTCTATTGTTTAAAATAACTAAAAAACTACTTATATTTTTTGATAGATACTATTAGGTAGTCTTTTTTATATTGATTTTTTTAATTTTTTATAAAATTCTTCTTCCTTATAGGACAACTCCATCAATTTATCAGCTACCTTATTGTAGGCGTCCAACTCAACACTTCTGTTCTTATAAATTCTAGAAGCATCAACAGCAAAATCTCTCCATAAATCACCAATTTCAGTAATTTCTATTGACAATTCCTTCAATTTAGTATTATTTAAAATTACCGAAGCTTCTTGCAAAAAAGCTCCATAAATAAAACGGAATCCTCCGCCACCTGTTCCAATTTCTTCCTGCATTCGAACCAACTGCCCTAAATAATGATTTGCTATTTTAACCCCTTTTTTCTTAGGCCATTTTCGTATTAATTTAGCTATAGTTCTCATTCCCCTAACACCAACATAAGGTACTGGAGCTAACATATCTCGACAAACGGTTTTAATTCCTTTAACAATGGCTTTTTCTAACTTCAACTCTTTTGGAAAGTCAATGGGATAATACATATGCCCTTTAGGAGACATCGCTCCTTTTGCAAAACGTACTCTATTGAGTTCTTTTTTAGTTAAGGTTGTTGTAGTCTCCATTACAGGATCACTAATTAAATAGGTATCTTTTTCTTTACCATAAACAACTAAGTTATGGGCATTGAAATGAAAACGGTATTCATCTGGAAAATAGGTTAAATTATATACTCCAACCTGTAAGCCTACAGGATTATTACGTTTTAACTCAAGTTCTAATGCTTTCTCTGCTTTTTTTTCGTTTTGAAATTTAAAACGTTTTATTTTGATTCCTACACGATTAGCAAACCTTTTAAAAATAATTCCTGGCATAGGCCTGAAACTGATAACAGGTGCATAATTTACTTTTAAGAATGGGATATAAACAAAAAAAAGTCCTGACCCTATTCCAAAAACCATAGGTTCACTAACTTGATAACCTTTATGCTTTAATAAATTTGAAACCACACCATTTTCACAATGTGCTGATTGATGATGTGCAAAGTTTATTTTCATTAATTTTTTTCTATATTTTTAAGTTGTTCAATACTGATATCAAAAACATCAGCATATTTCTGTAACAACCTATTATTTAACTTTTTAAATACTTTTGGTTTAAAATGTCTTTTTACACGCCATTTCCATAATCCAACATAACTAGCTAATATGGGTAAATCCATTTTGTGCACTTCCATATAGTACTCAATTGGACTTGTTTCGTTATTTAATACTCTTTTTTTTGCGTTTTCAATGCGTTCTTCAATAACTTGAATCGCATTATCTAATGCGATTGTTTTCGGATTCCAGCCAGAACTATTTTCTGTTGTATAATTTCCATTTTCATCAATAGCATAACAGAGTTCTCTAAAATTTGCAGACTCTAAATTACTTTTATCCTGTGGAACTTCACTTTTTTTCATGAAAAAACCTCTTTAATAAATAAATTCATCTCACATGTAGCTAAAACAGTATTATCATTTTCTATAAAACACTTTAATGAGCAAATACTATACCCATCTGCATCAAATCTAGATACGAGCGTTGCATTAGTATAAATGATTTCATTCACTAAAGGTAATTTATTAATTTCAAAATTCTTTACTCCACTAATAAATCCAACTAATTTATTACTTTCTCCTTGAACATCATCTTCTTTAAAATAACTTTTACCAACTATTGCTGAACAAGTTTGAGCAGCATTTTCAATTAAACCAGCTTCTGAAAATACATTTTTTGAAACAAAAACACAATCTGATTTTATCAAAAACTTGGTTTTAACACTTTCATTAGTAATAGACAATAGTGTATCTACCATTAACATAGGTGGCCTATGCGGTAAAAAATTTTTAATGTCTATATGATTTTTATTTTTCTTCAACTATTTGCTACTACGGTTTTCATTTCGCCAGTAGCTATTGATTTACCGTTTAAAGTTACATCAATGGCTACTAAAGTAACTCCCATTATTTCATGCAAAATAGAAGCCCTAGTTATTAACGTATCTTTTATTTGGGGTAAGTTACTAATTTCTACTCTTTTTATAGAACCAATATAACCCGTTGGTGAAGGTTTATTTTGTAGGTAGTATTTATAACCTGTATGCAACGCTACTGTTTGTGCCATGTGCTCTATTAAACCTGGTTCAGTAAGCGAATGTCTATTGGTAAAAATATTTGATTTTAAAACCGTTAACTTTGAGGTAACTTGAGTCTCTGAATAATGCAACAAAGTATCTACCATTACCATAGGCTCTTTCTGTGGAATTAAATCAAATATTGGTATATTAATTAATTTATTTTCCAACTTAGCAAACAGTTAAAAGAGCATAATTATATGCAAATCTGGCACTTTCTGGTACGTGCAATAAAATTTTATCGCCTTTCTTTAATTTACCTGAAGTAACCAATTCTTCTAACATAATATAAATAGAGGCAGCTCCAACGTTACCTACCTTTTCTAAATTCATAAACCATTTATCCTTTGGAACTACAAAATCTTGACGAACCATTTCTTCATATAATTTATCCTTAAAATAGTAAGAAGAAATATGAGGTAAATAATAAGTTAAATCTTCAGGGGTTACATTATGTTTATCAAGAGCTTTTTTTAAACTATCTACTCCTTTTACTAAAACATTTTCACTTAGCAACTTCACATCTTGTTTCATTGCAAATAAAGATTTTTCACTCCATTCATTTGCCGAATACTCACTCCAAGGTTTTAATTCTCCATTTTCCAATTTATCACCACCTGCATACATACATGTTTCTAATTCATGAGCATAAGAATAACCTTCTATCCATTCAATTTTTAATGGATATTTTCCTTTTGGTTCACTTTCTAATAAAAAAGCACCTGCTCCGTCAGAAAGCATCCATCTTAAAAACTCTTTATTAAAAGCAATAATAGGTTGTTCTTCTAAAGATAGTAAATGATTTACTTCTTCAGAAAAGGTATTGGCCATCATCCATGAAGATGTTCTTTCAGACCCTGCACAAACTGCATTATTTACTTGTTTCGCTTTTACTGACAAATATGCATATTTAAAAGCATTCATTCCTGCACAACAAGCACCAGACGGTGAATTTATCTCTAAATTTCTATTTTTTAGAAACCCATGAACCATTGCTGTATGTGATGGTAAAATCTGATCAGGACTAGAGGTTCCACAAGACAACAACTCAATATCTTGTACAGTAAAATCATTATCACATAAAGATTCTATTGCCTCTTTTGTCAACTGAGCATTATTATGCGTAATATTACCATTATCATCAATGGCATAATACCTTGTTTTAATTTTATTATTGCGGAGAACTATTCCTTTTGCTTTTGAAGATTTACCATTTAGAAGACCTAATTTCTTCTCCATTTCATCGTTAGAAACGGGATTATTAGGTAAATACTTAGCAATTCGAGTTATGTAAACGTCATTCATTATTTAAAAATACATTTTTTTAGAGCACCAAAAAAAATTCTGCATACTACACTTCTTTTAGCGTAACAGATGCATAATATTTTTGATCCTTTTTAATTTTACCCATTAAGGGCAAGTAAGTCAACAAAAATACAATAAAAAGTATAGGACCAAAGAACCAAATAGCAAATTTTAAGTATTTATCAAACACCCTGACCCATTTTAGCCGTTTAGGGTCTCCTGGCATTCCTTTTTTAATGAGAAAATTGGCCCATTTATCAAAAATAACATTCGCTCTTTTATCCATTGTAATTAAAAATGGCTTTACCTCCACAGCTCCTATTTTTAACAAATTGTCTTGTAAATGATTGAAATCATTATGAATAAGACTTTCTAAAATAGGGGTACCAAATTTAACTGACTCATCAATATCTTTTTGAGAAACACCTGGTTTTGGAAAAAGACCTAAGTATTTCTCTTTTTTACCACTCAACATCCATTTTTCAATTGTAATAACACTGATATGATTAATATTTCTATCAACCAGTGCAATATTACCAACGAGTTTAGCCTGATTTTCAAGTAATAAATGCTTCATTTTTTCTTGAGCCTTTATCCACATATTTCTACACGCAATAAGTGTGATAACAGGTGTGTTTTTTAGCAACTTCTTAGCTTGTTCTGATTTTAAAAATGAATTTACCGGAACAGAAGGTGTTAAATACCAAACTTGATAAGCTAAAATAACTAAATCGTACTTTTTAGAAATAACTTCAGAACTGGGCTGTTTTAATTTACATGGAATTTGTAAAAAAGATTCAGGAAAAACATCATAAAAATTATTAGCTTTCCACGGAAAACCAAATTCTTCTACTGGTTTAATTTGATAATAGGTAACGTTAACTTTACCTGAACTTTCTAATTCTTTAACCACATTTTGGGCAATTTCTAAAAGCTGTCCAGATTGAGTATAATAAACAACAAGTACATTTTTCTTCATTCTATTTTATTTTATCCCAAAAATCAAAATAATTAAACCATTGCAACGGATATTGTTTTAAAATCCATTCTATACTTTCAGTATAATTTTGTAATAACCCTTGAGCATCTCTTTTTTTTGCAGTTGCTAATCTTGTAAATAGATGATAATGTTTATTCGTTTCTTTCATTACATATACAAAAGCAACTGGTACTTTAAGTCGCGAAGCTAATAAAAATGGACCAGCAGGAAATTTTGCCTTTTCACCAAGTAAATCTTCCTCTAAAGAACGAGTACCATCAAAATATCTATCACCGGTAAAACAAATCAATTCATTTTTTGCCAATGCTGCATTAATATCAAATATATGAGAAAAATCTTCTTTTATCAAGATTAATTTTACAGGTGACTTTTGCGAAACAGACTCTAAATATTCTTTAATATCACTATGTTCTTGGTCAGTAGTAACAATATTCATTTCTGAATTAAAATCGATTTCTTTTAAAAAAAAATCTGCGATTTCAAAATTACCTACATGGGCACTGATTAAAATTCCTCCTTTTTTATCTGCAATTAACTGCTTTAGGCTATCAATACCATCAAAATGATAAGTAAATCTGTTTCTTAACCCTGACTTAATTGCTACTTTATCAATAATAGTTTGACCGAATTTGTAATAACTACGATATACACTATAAATACTTTTTAAAGCATTATAATGTAGTCTTTGCCTAAAATAATAATACGACGATTTAGTACCTTTAGGAGAAAAAAACAAAAAATAAAAAGCTACAAAATAGAGTATAAAATAAGCTGAACTTAAGCCCAACTTTTTCATAAAAAAAATAAAAATTTTATAGCCTAAAACGGTACCTCTGGATTTTCCTTCCCATTGAGCCATAGTAGATTTTTAACCTAACTTTCTTTCTATAAGATTGTAAAAATCTTGAAGTGTATTAATACCAACAAAATCTTCTCCTACTAATTTCACCCCAAAATTAGATTCAACTGCTACTACTAAATCAACAAAGTCTAAACTATCTAATTCTAAGGTATCTTTCAAATTAGCGTCAGGACTAATATCTTCCGCTTCTACTTCAAACTCATCAATAAGAAAATCATTAATCTTACTAATGATTTCTTCTTTCATCATTTCCATGGTTATATTTTTTTAATAATCAACGCTGAGTTTGTTCCTCCAAACCCAAAAGAATTTGACAAAAATACATCAATTTTTTTATCTATTGTATGCTTAGCAATCTTTAATTTTGCTGCTGCATCATCAGGTGTATTTAGATTAATATTTGGTGCAACAAAAGAATGCTGCATCATTAGCATTGAATATACAACTTCACTTGCTCCTGCCATCCAACATTCATGTCCCGTCATTGATTTTGTTGAGCTTACATAGGGTCCATTATCTCCAAAAATATTATAAATAGCTTTTGCCTCATTAGCATCTCCTACGGGCGTAGATGTAGCGTGAGCATTAACATAATCTATTGTAGAGGCTTTTATTTTTGCTTCGTCAATGGCTTTTTGCATTGCTTTTGTTGGCCCTTCCGCATTTGGAGTTGAAATATGACCTCCGTTTGAAGAAAACCCATACCCAATAATTTCACCCAAAATTGGAGCTCCTCTTTTTACAGCAGAATCATAACTCTCTAAAATAACCGTTGCTGCCCCACCACTAGGCACTAATCCATCCCTTTCTATATCAAAAGGTCGAGAAGCTTTTGAAGGATTATCTTCACGAACTGAAAATACTCCCAAGCCATCAAAACTAGCCATAGCCATTTTATTAATTTCTTGAGCTCCACCACAAATTATAGTGTCTTGGAGTCCACTTTTTATTAAATGATAACCAACGCCAATAGCATGAGAACCACTTGCACAGGCTGCACTTATGGTAAAATTAACACCTGTTAATTTAAAAATTGTAGACAAATTCATATTTACGGTAGAGTTCATAGCTTTAAAAATGGCTCCTGACCCAACTAAGGTAGTGTCATTTTTTTCTCTAACCTTATCTACAGATTCAATTACTGAACGAGCAGTACTATCGTTTCCGAAAAGAATCCCAACTTCATTATTATCTAAAAAATCTTGCGTAATACCCGCATTATTTAATGCCTCAATTGTTGAAACATAAGCAAATTGAGCTTCTTCACCCATACTAACACGCTGTCTTCTAGAAAGTAGCTTTTTTAAATCTGGTTCTGCTACCATTCCTGTTAATGCAGAACGATATCCGAATTTTTTACGTTCAGAATCAAATACTATACCTGATTTACCTCGATATAAAGATTCTTTTACTTCGTTAAGATTACTCCCAATGCAAGAGTAAATACCCATTCCTGTAATTACAACTCTGTTCATTTTCATTTAAACAATTATGAGTAAATACCACCGTTAATGTTAATTATTTCGCCTGTAATGTAAGAAGATTTTTTTGAAGCTAAAAACGAAACTAAATCGGCAACTTCTTCTGGTTCCCCAAATCTATTGACTGGAATCATCTTTTTTAATTCTTTTTCGTCTAGTTCAGCTGTCATGTCTGAATTAATAAACCCAGGAGCTACCGCATTAACAGTTATTTTTCGTTTAGCAACTTCTTGAGCTAAGGCTTTTGTAGCGGCTACAATGGCTCCTTTTGCAGCAGAATAATTGGTTTGCCCTGGCGTACCTTTAACTCCTGAAACAGAAACCATATTAATAATTCTACCGTAGCGATTGCTTAACATTTTTTGAATTAAATGATTGGTAACATTATAAAAACCATTTAGGCTTATATTAATAACATTGTGCCAGTCTTCAGCAGGCATCCACATGAACAATCCATCTTTGGTAATTCCAGCATTATTTACCAAAACTTCAATAATTGAATCCTTATTATTAGCCATCCAATTGTCGAGAGTTTTTTTAACAGCTGCTGCATCAGCAACATTAAATTTTAGAATTTCTCCAGTACTACCTAACTCTTGTACCTGCTTTAAAGTATCTAAAGCAGCTTCTTTATTAGAATTGTAATTGATTAAAATATGATAATCAGAATCTTCTGCCAATTTTTTACAAATTGCTTTTCCGATTCCTCTAGAACCTCCAGTTACTAATGCACACTTCATTAACTAATTATTTATATCTGTAAATGATTCAACTCTATCAAACCAAGTATTATTTAATACATTACCCTTCGTATCGATAAAACCCCATTTTTTTTTCTTACTAACCCTTGCTAAACCGTTATAAAAACCTTTTTCATTGCCTTTTCCAAAAATGAGCCCAACGGCAAATAGGTCTCGATTAGAAATGCCATATTCATAATCAATAACTAGTTTTCCTGTTGTATCAATAAACCCCCATAACTTGTCCATTTTTACAGGAGCTAAACCATCTTCACTAAAAATCTCAGCATCTCTAAATGTTTCAGGAATAACCATTTCTCCTTTCGTATTAATATACCCCCATTTATCTTCCGTCATTACGGGAGCTAAACCGTTATAAAAGCCTCTTACCTTTTTATACTTTGGTTTAAGTACCCATTCCCCTTTTCTATTAATAAACCCAACTAATTTTAAAGAATCATTGGCATATGTTAGCTCTTCACCATCCCGAAAGTCCCAAATTTTTAAAGCTCCTTCAACTTCAATAAATTTACCATCAACGATCATTCCACTTACATTATCTTTTTTAGCAGTAAGATTGCCTTCAGACCAAGTCCCTAAACCTTCAAATTCCACAGGTAAAACAATTTCACCTTTATTATTTATTAAGCCATATAATTCACCTTTTTTCACTTTGGCATGCCCATTTTTAAAGGCAAAAATTTTATCATAGGTAGGCTCTAAAAGAACATCTCCTTTAGGATTAATCAAACCTATAAGGTCATTTTGCTTAATGTATGCTACTCCATCTTCAAAACTATAAAGCTCTTTGGAGGCTGGCATTTCAACTTTTTCACCTTTCTTATTGATGTACATCCATTCCTTGTCTAGCAACACAATGGCTAAACCACTATTAAAGCTCTTTACTTTTGCATACTTTGGTTTTATTACAACCTCTCCTTCTCCATTAATATACCCCCAACTTTTACCTTCTTTAAAAGGTGCTAACCCATCTGCAAAATTACCAGCATTTTTAAGGGTAGGTTCAATTATCCACGAACCATCGGGCCTAATAAATCCAACTTTCTTTTTTTGAACAACTAAAGCGGCTTTTTGAGAAAAAGCAAATTGAAAAATTAGAACGAACACAATAAATACTGAAATTTTTTTCATAATAAATAAGTTTTTTATTTAAAAATAGAAACTATTTTAATGATTGGTTCATCTAATATATAACTCGCTAGAAATACTGTAAATTTAGTAGTAAACTCTCTACAATTGGTTTACTATAGATAAATATAAAAAAAATTAGTTACTTTTTGTTTCCATCAGATATTTTTTGACTGCACCAACATAAGGATACATAACCAAATCGTCTTTAAATGCTGGTACAAGATTTCTTATAGCATCAAATAAAATTTTAGTTGTAGAAGAAATCTTATCTTGAAATTTTAAATATTCAATAGCTTGTACAATAGTTATCAATTCAATTGCCACTACTTCATAAGCATTTTCAATTACTTTTTTAGTCATTAATGCGGCATTGGTACCCATACTTACAACATCCTGATTATCATTATTATTTGGTATACTATGCACGTACATTGGATTTGACAATGTTTGACTTTCTGCTGTAGTAGAGGTAGCTGTAAATTGTACTCCTTGCATTCCAAAATTTAATCCTAATTGGCCTAAATTTACAAAAGGTGGCAATATATCATTTAATTTAGAATTTAATAAATAATTTAATTGGCGTTCGGCTAACATTGTCATTTTTGTAGTAACAATTTTAAGCTTATCCATTTCTAAAGAAACATAATCTCCATGGAAATTACCTCCATGATAAACTTGTTTATTTTTTACATCAACAATAGGGTTATCATTAGCTGAATTAACCTCCTCTATCAATATTTTATGAACACTTTTTAATGTGTCTAAAACAGGGCCTAAAATTTGAGGAACACAACGTAACGAGTAATATTCTTGTACTTTTTCTTTAAAAACTGTATTTTCTCCATAACCATTATACAAGTACTCTTCCCTATTTCTTATTAAAGAACTATCTTTTAAATGCTCTCGCATTTTCTTGGCAATTTCTTGTTGTCCTTTGTGCTTTTTAGCATTATTTAAAGGCTCTGATAAGTGATCTCCATAAGCCTCAACTACTTCATTAATTGCTGCAGAGCATTTTACAACCCAATTTAATAAACGCTTGGTATAAATTACATTTACTAAACCAATTCCTGTCATTACTGAAGTTCCATTGATTAACCCTAACCCTTCTCGTAATTCAACAGTAATGGGACTTAATTTTTCGATTTTAAATACTTCTGAAGTTTTTAATCGTTCTCCTTTATAAAAAACTTCACCTTCTCCAATTAAAACCAAAGCTAAATGAGCCAATTGTACCAAATCACCACTTGCTCCTACACCACCATGTTCGTAAATTAAAGGAATTATATTTCTATTAATTAACTCCTTCATTAATTTAATCACAGAGGGATGTACTCCTGAATTACCTAAACCCAATGTATTTAAACGAGCTAACATAGCAGCTTTTACATACATTTCAGGAATAGGATTACCAACACCTGAGGCATGACTTCTAATTAAATTGTATTGAAGTTGAATTCTGTCTTCGTCTTTTATTTTATATTGAGCCATTGGCCCAAACCCAGTATTTACACCGTAGATTACTTTATTCTTTGAAAAGTCTTTAAGAAAATTAAAGCTAGCCTCAGCTCTATCTAGTAAAGTCTTGTCGAGCTCAATATTACTTTTATTAAAAATTACTTCGTAAAAATCTTTTAATTCTAATTCTCCTTTAATATTAAGCATTCAACGCTGGTTTATTGATAAATAATTCACTTTTATATTCTAATGATGCGACAAATTTAATATTTTTACACAAAACTTAGTTAAAAATAATAATGAATACAAAAAGTGTAGACGTTTTAATTATTGGTGCCGGTCCTTCAGGCTGTGTTTCTGCTGCTTATTTACATCAAAAAGGCCTGACGGTACAGGTGATAGAAAAGTCTAAATTCCCAAGATTTGTTATTGGAGAAAGTTTATTACCACGCTCTATGGAGCATTTTAAAGAGGTTGGGCTTTTAGATTGCTTAGAAGCTATGAACTTTGAAAAGAAAAAAGGAGCTAGATTTATTCGAAACGAAGAAGTCTGTCTTTTTGATTTTAGTAAAAAATATACGGAAGGTTGGAATTGGACTTGGCAAGTACCAAGAGCTGATTTTGACAAAGCCTTAGCTGATGAAATCATAAGAAAAGGAGTTGATATTGCTTTTGAATGGGCTGTTACTGACATTAAGTTTGAAGGCACAAATTCAAAAACTACAATAAAAGATAATCAGGGCAACGAAAAAACAATCAATGCCAAATTTGTGATTGATTCTAGTGGATATGGACGTGTATTGCCAAGGTTGTTAGATTTAGAAAAACCATCACCTCTACCCAAACACTCCTCTATTTTTACCCACGTAAAAGATAGTAATAGACCACTAGGCAAAGAAGGTACTATAATTACTTTTGATGTGGTGAAACCTCAAGTTTGGATTTGGGTAATACCATTTTCTAATGGAAATACTAGCATTGGCGTAGTAGGTCCAACCGAATTTATTGAATCTTATAAAGGAAATACCACAGAAATGCTCTCAGAAATGCTTAAACTTTCTAAGCATTACTACAACCGTTTTAAGGGTGTTGATTTTCTATTTGACCCTATCTGTATAAAAAACTATTCAAAATCGGTAAAACAACTTTATGGTGAGGGTTATGCTTTAACAGGAAACAGTTCTGAATTTTTAGACCCTGTATTTTCATCGGGTGTTGCATTTGCTACAGAGTCTTCATTGGTTGCAGCAAAATTAGTGGCTCGCCAACTCAATGGAGAAAAAGTAGACTGGGAAAATGAATATACAAATCACATTAAAAAAGGGGTTGATGTATTTTCTTCCTATGTAAAAGAATGGTACACAGAAAACTTACAAACCTTATTTTTTCACAGACCTGAAAACCCTGAAATAAAAGAAAAAATATGTGCGGTTTTAGCCGGTTATGTTTGGGATGAAACCAATCCATTTGTAAAAAAACATGATAGAGCGGTAAGTTCTATGGCTCATTTAATTAGAATGGAGTCTCAACAATAAAATTTATTTAGAAGCCTTTTTGAGTAATTTCGTAAATTCTTTAGCTAGTTTGGCATAACATTCTGAAATTCTATATCCAGAATTATAATCGTTTCCCATAGCTCCATATCCTTGAACTTTGGCATATTTACCAGACCATAAAACAGTAGATGGATTTTCAGTTTCATAAACCGTTAATACTGCGTCTATTTCAGCGTTCTGCCTCCAAACTCCAACATTATACCCAGCATACAACTTCGTAGTATGTATTTTAATAGTATACTTAGCTTCTGTCATTTCTTTATCTGCCTTCATCTCACCATCCGTAAACCTTTTATTAAAAGATTCAATAAACTTAGGTTCATATCTATTTTCACGATCAGCAAACCAAGACTCTTTAAATTTTTCTCCTGTGCCTGCTTCTTTTTCTTCTCTTTTAGCCATCTTATCCTTTAAAAATTCTTCTTCCGAATCGTATTTAGGAATTTGCACATCTGAATAATCAAATTCTAAATTATAAGAAGTAATTCCTTTTAAATCTTTAGTTTTACCTTCAATAGTTTTAGGTTTCTGAGCATAATTTATTGAGGTTACTAAAAGAAACACGAACACTAGTGCTTGTTTTTTCATTAATTGAGTTTTTATTTTTACCAAAATTAGTTTTTTATCAGTTTATAATTGGCTATTTTATTATTTATTTTCAATTTCAACCAATAAATACCAGTTGACAAAAACGATAAATCAACCTCAGACATATTATTAGTTACAACATCTTCATTTTCATAAACCATCTTACCTGCAATATCAAAACATTCTATTTTCAAAAACTCATTATCTAATAAAGATGTTTCAATTGTAATTTTATCACTAAAAGGATTAGGATAAACATTTACCTTATTTAACAATTGATTATCAACACCTAAGGTGTTACAACTATCCATTATACTATTAACACCTGTTCTAATGGTTGGCAACAAATCATAAACTTTTTGACCTGGACATTCAGTACTTCCTCCATCTCTGTGTCCGGATATTGTTTTAATATACGATCCTGAAGAAGCATGATAACTCGTTGCTGTAGGATCAATATTTTTTACACACGCTTTCCATGCCAATAGCTTTTTTAAAGAATCAATCATAACGGTTGTAGGAGTAACTGTTGTATAGGTTCCCATTAAAGAAACTCCCGAGGTTCCACTATTATGCCCTGAAAAATGAGCCCCTGTAGTATCATCTTCTCTCCCTTCATAAATATTCCCTTCTTTATCCAATAAAAAATTATATCCAATATCAGACCAACCATTAGAATTCACATGATAATTCCATATAGAACGCACAACTGCGGCCCAATCACTAGAAGTATTTGAACCTGCCGTATGATGGACTATCAAAAATTTAACGTCAGTAGCATTCGGATAAGCATTTGGAGGGCAATCATTGTTTGGGCACCATCCAGCTCTTGTAATAACTGTTGGCGATGCACAATTACAAGAAGCTAACGTTTTAGTTCTGACACTTTCTATATCACTACTTTTCTTTTGTACTTTTTTTTCTAAAAACTCAGTTTTATAAGGGTAATAAAAATTGAATTTAATATTGTCAAATGAAGTAGATTCTGTAAAAACTATTTTTACTTGCGTTTGTTCAATCTGAGTATCTAAATAGGTCATGGCATGCCAATTATTAACCTCAAAATTATTTTCATCAATAGGAAATATTTTCCAATTTCCATTAAAATCTTTATAATAGGCAGCTTCAATAGAACTTAAAATAGAATGCCCTGTTAAACGAATAGAAAAAGCTACAAAAGGGTTATTGGCAATTTGCTCAACTTTTAAAATCTCTGAAACATAAGTCTTTTTAATTTGTTTTTTTATTTTTAACACCGTAGTCTTAGACTCTTGGGAAACCAAGATAGAACTAAACAAAAAGAAGGATAGTAGTATTTTTTTCATTACACGAATATATATTAATCTAACAACTTATTTAGTTTTTAAATCCTTATTTTTGTTTAACCCTTAAAATTTATAACCTTGTCAGATTATCAATTAGGATTAGAATATGCTCAATCAGAAGATAAAGCGGATAAATTATCTTCTTACAGAAATCAGTTTCACATTCCAAAAGATGAAGCGGGAAACGAACTCATTTACTTTACAGGAAACTCATTAGGTTTGCAACCAAAAACAACACAATCTCATATCAATCAAGAACTTAAAGATTGGGCTGAGTTAGGTGTTGAAGGTCATACTGAAGCTAAAAACCCTTGGCTACATTATCATGAACTCTTAACAGAAAACATGGCTAATATTGTTGGTGCAAAACCAATAGAGGTTATAGTTATGAATACGTTAACAGCTAATTTGCACTTTATGATGGTGTCTTTTTACAAGCCCACCAAAACAAAATATAAAATATTGATTGAAGCTGATGCCTTCCCTTCTGATAAATTTGCTGTAGAGTCTCAGTTGAGACATCATGGAATAGACGAAAAAGATGGGCTCATCTTATGGAAACCTAGAAAAGGAAGTGAATTAGCCAGATATGATGATTTAGAAGCTATTTTTGATTTGTATGGAGATCAAATTGCATTAACTCTTATTGGTGGAATTAACTATTACACCGGGCAATTTTTCGATTTAAAACGAATTGCATCCTTGGCTCATTTTTATGATTCTATGGTTGGTTTTGATTGTGCTCATGGTGCCGGAAATGTCAAATTGAATTTACATGATTCAGGTGCTGATTTTGCCGTTTGGTGTACTTACAAATATTTAAATTCGGGTCCAGGAAGTTTGGCAGGCTGTTTTGTTCATGAACGCCATGCTCACAATCGTGAACTTAATAGATTTACTGGATGGTGGAGCCACAACAAAGAAAAACGATTTGACATGCGTGATGAATTTGACCAACTGCCTGGTGCAGAAGGCTGGCAACTAAGTAATCCTCCTATTTTATCAATGGCAGCAATAAAAGCTTCTTTAGATATATTTGCAGAAATAGGAATGGATAAATTAGTAGAGAAGTCGAAAAAACTAACTGGGTACTTTGAATTTTTATTAAATAAACTGAATAATTCTAATATTAAAATAATTACTCCTTCTAATCCCTCTGAACGAGGATGTCAATTATCCATTCAAGTTAAAAATGCCGATAAAACATTACATAAAAAACTAACAAAAGGTGGTGTTATTAGTGATTGGAGAGAACCTGATGTTATTCGCTGTGCTCCCGTTCCTTTATATAATTCTTATCAAGATGTTTATTATATGGTAGAAAAATTGAAAACTATTTTAAATGATTAAACAAAATAATGTTATAATTATCGGTGCAGGCTTATGTGGCTCACTCCTCGCATTACGTTTAGGTCAAAGAGGCTATAAAGTAACCGTTTATGAAAAACGCCCCGACTTAAGAAAAGTAGATATCAGTTCAGGAAGATCAATAAATCTTGCATTTTCAGATCGAGGTATAAAAGCAATGCAACTTGTAGGTATAGACAAAAAAGTCGAACCTCTATGTATCCCTATGAAGGGCAGAATGTTACACGATGAAAAAGGCAATACAATACTAGCACCTTATAGTGGAAGAGATAACGAATATATCAACTCAATCTCTCGAGGTGATTTAAATGCTTTGTTACTTAACGAGGCTGAAGCATTACCTAATGTAACAATTTATTTTAATCATAAATGTACCAATGTAGATTTTGAAAATACCACTGCTCATTTTTATCAATACGAAACTAAAACTAATATTGTAGAAAAAGCAGATGTGATTTTTGGTGCTGATGGTGCGGGATCGATTTTGAGAAAAAGTTATTATTTAGGTAAAAAGTTCTTATTTAGTTTTAGTCAAAATTACCTTACACATGGCTATAAAGAATTAAGTATTCCTCCAACCGAAAATGGAGAATTTAAAACGTATAAAAATGCCCTACATATTTGGGGAAGAAATTCTTTTATGCTTATTGCTCTACCAAATTTAGATGGAAGTTTTACCGTAACGCTATTTTTAAGTTACAACGAAGGTGAATATAATTTCAATAATTTAACTACTAAAGAACGTGTATTAGATTTTTTTAAAAAATACTTTAAAGATGCGTTAGACTTAATGCCTAATTTGGTTGATAATTTCTTTACTAACCCTACTTCTCCTTTAGGCACCATAAAATGTTCTCCTTGGCATTTTAAAAGTAATACGCTATTATTAGGAGATGCCGCCCATGCTATTGTCCCTTTTTATGGTCAAGGAATGAATGCTTCTTTTGAAGATGTTGTAGAATTTGACAAGTTTTTAGATGACGGTAAAGATTGGGAAAGTATTTTTAAAGCTTTTGAAAAATCTAGAAAAATAGATACTGATGCCATTGCCGATTTAGCCATTGATAATTTTCATGAAATGAAAGGTCACGTAAACAATGCTATCTTTAGAGAAAAGCGTAAGTTGGAAATGGCCTTAGAAAAAAACTTTCCAACTGAATATTCTTCAAAATATTCATTGGTCACTTTTAATGAAAATATTGGTTATTATAAAGCGATGACCCAAGGAAGAGCACAAGACAAAGCTTTGTTAAATATGATTGCAGATCATGATATTTCAATATCTAAAAACACAACAAAAGAAGAATTAGCTGTAATTTTAAATAAAATACAAAAGGAAACTGAAGAGATTATAGAAGAAGATAAAATTGCCAGAAATTTAAAACTTTAAAGTATAAATTGTCACAGGGAATGCACCCTTAAGAGTTATTAAAACAAAAAATTATGAATACTAAAAACGTAACCCCTAGAGGAGCTTACCCACACACCAAACGTGTAGGAGACTTTATTTTTGTTTCAGGCACAAGTTCTCGAAGACCAGACAATACGATTGCCGGAGTTGATAGTATTGACCAAATGGGGACCAAACATCTTAACATTGAAGTACAAACCCGTGAAGTACTAAAAAATATTGAACAGAACTTGTCCAATGAAGGTGCTACCCTAAAAGACATTGTTGATGTTACTACTTTTTTGGTAAACATGAATGATTTTGCTGGTTATAATAAAGTTTATGCCGAGTTTTTTGATATAGAAACAGGACCTACGCGTACAACTGTTGCTGTACATCAATTACCACATCCAGACTTGGTAGTAGAAATTAAAGTAACGGCTTATAAAAAATTATAATTATGGATTTAAAAGATTTTATTAAGAATACAATTTCGTCAATAAGTGAAGCTATTATTGAAAGCCAAACTGAATTAAAAGATAAAGGTGTAATTGTAAACCCAGAAAAAACAGAAATAGGTAAGACGGGAGAGAAACTGTTGAGAAGTGATGGATCTAGATACGTTCAAAACGTTGATTTTGACGTTTTAGTTGCTGTTGAAGACAAGCAAGAAGATGATTTGGAAGGAAGATTAAAAATTGCTGGTTTATTAAATATAGGTGGTGGAATTTCAGATGAGAACATTAGTAAAAATTATAATAAAATCAAATTCACAATTCCAATTGCGTTTAGTACCACTTCTACTCCTGATAAATATAAACCAAAAAGAACTAGAGTAATACGAGAATAATATGACCAAAATTCAAAACTTCATCAACGGAGAATATTCGCACCCAATTTCTAATGGGTGGATCGATAATTATTGTCCTGCCAATGGTGAAGTTTATGGTCAAATTCCCAACTCAACTTCAGAAGATATTGAAATAGCTGTAGAAGCTGCAAAAAAAGCGTTTCCAAAATGGTCACAAACCACTTTAGAAAAGCGTAGTAGAATTCTTATTAAAATTTCTGAATTATTAGAAGCCAATTTAGATCTCTTTGCTAAAGCAGAAAGTAAAGATAACGGAAAACCTATCTCATTAGCTAAAACTGTTGACATTCCAAGAGCTGCAAGTAATTTTCGTTTCTATGGCAATGCCATTACACAGTTTGCTAGTGAAAGCCATGAGAGCATTGGGCAAAATGCTATCAATTATACGTTGCGTCAACCTATTGGCATTGTAGGTTGTATTTCGCCATGGAATCTTCCGTTGTACTTATTTACTTGGAAGATTGCCCCTGCACTAGCCACTGGTAATTGTGTTATTGCAAAACCAAGTGAAGTTACTCCTATGACAGCTTATTTATTAGGTGAAATTTGTAATGAAGCAGGACTTCCAAAAGGAGTATTGAATATTGTTCATGGATTGGGTAATACCACAGGACAAGCCATAGTTAAACATCCTGATATTAAAGCCATTTCTTTTACTGGAGGCACTTCTACAGGAGTAACTATTGCTAAAATAGCAGCTCCAATGTTTAAAAAATTATCATTGGAATTGGGAGGTAAAAACCCTAACATCATCTTTGCCGATTGCGATTATGAAAAAATGTTAGAAACAACAATACGCTCTTCATTTTCTAATCAAGGTCAAATTTGTTTGTGTGGAAGTCGTATTTTTGTAGAAGCATCAATTTATGAGAAATTTAAAAAGGACTTTGTTGCCAAAGTAAAAACATTAAAAGTAGGACATCCATCAGATACTGACACCGACATTGGTGCATTAGTTTCTAAACAGCATCTCAATAAAGTAATAGACTATATAAATATTGCTAAAAAAGAAAACGGAATTGTACTTCATGGAGGTAAAACAGTTTCAATTGCTAACTCTGAACATGGATATTATTTAGAGCCTACTATAATTGAAGTAAGTTCTAATAAATGTAGTATAAATCAAGAAGAAGTATTTGGTCCAGTAGTCACAATAATGCCATTTAAAAACGAAAAAGAAGCGTTGCAACTAGCTAATGATGTAAAATATGGACTTTCGGCTACATTATGGACCAATGATTTATCAAAAACCATGCGAATTACTAATTTATTAAAAACCGGAATTGTTTGGGTAAATACTTGGATGTTACGCGATTTACGAACACCTTTTGGAGGAGTAAAAGACTCCGGTTTGGGTCGAGAAGGAGGTTTTGAAGCGTTACACTTTTTTACAGAAGCAAAAAATATATGTCTAAAATATTAACTAATTACTATAGTATAATTATAGACTTAAGAAGTTAGTAATTCTCAAAAAAAATAAAAATTAAATAACTTTAAAATTTCCAAGAAAAAGGAAATACTATTTTACATCAAATGAATATAAAACTAGAAAACAAAAACGCATTGGTTTGTGGAAGTACACAAGGTATTGGAAAAGCCTGTGCCATGGCATTGGCTGAATTAGGAGCTAACATTACTTTAGTAGCCAGAAATGAAGAAAAGCTAAAAGAGGTATTAATGGAATTACCAAATACCTATCAGAACCATACTTACATAGTAGCTAATTTTCAAAATCCTATAGAATTAGGCCAAAAAGTAGCTCATAAACTAATGGAAGTTGATACCTATCACATTTTGGTTAATAATACAGGTGGACCTGCTGGTGGCTCCACTCTATCTGCAAATTTATCAGAATTTGAGACTGCCTTTACTCAACATTTAAAATCTAATCACATATTGGTACAAACAGTAGTTCCAAAAATGAAAGAAGCAGATTTTGGAAGAATAATCAATATCATTTCTACTTCCGTAAAACAACCTTTAGACGGATTAGGAGTAAGTAATACCATTAGAGGAGCCGTAGCCAATTGGAGTAAAACTTTAGCCAATGAACTTGGAGAATATGGTATAACTGTGAATAATGTGCTGCCTGGAGCTACATCAACAACAAGATTAAAAGAAATTATAAATAATAAGGCTGAAAAAACAGGGAAATCTGCCGATAAGATTTCAAAAGCTATGAAAAATAGTATTCCTGCCAAACGCTTTGCTCAACCTGGTGAAATTGCAAACGCTGTAGCTTTTTTAGCCACAGAAGCTGCAAGTTATATCAACGGAATTAATCTTCCTGTTGATGGAGGAAGAACAAAGTCACTTTAATAGTTAACTTAAAATTCAAATTAATTATTAACTTTAGTAAAAAAATAGACAGTATGAGTAAATTAGTTTCTCCTTTAAATTTTAAAAATTGGATTGAAGAAAATAGACATTTATTAAAACCTCCTGTTGGCAATAAAGTAGTTTGGAAAGATGGAGATTTTATCGTGATGGTTGTAGGTGGCCCTAACAACAGAAAAGACTATCACTACAACGAAACTCCAGAGTTTTTTTATCAAGTAGAAGGAGATATCGTATTAAAAATAATTGACAACGGCGAGCCTAAGGATGTACATATTAAAGAAGGTGACATTTATTTATTGCCTCCAAAAGTACCACATTCTCCACAACGCGGTGCCAATACCGTTGGTTTAGTTATTGAATATAAAAGACCTGAAGGCATGCGAGATGCTTTAGTATGGTATTGTGAAAAATGTACTACTAAATTGTACGAAGAAGATTTTACATTAAAAAATATTGAAACAGATATGCCTGTAATTTTTGATAATTTTTATTCTGATCAGAAAAAACGCTCATGCCCTAATTGCGGTCAGATAATGAAACCTCCAAAAAAGTAAAAATTGATTAATTCTAGTAAAAAGGTAAGTATATTATAAACAGTAATTGTAAAAAATTCTACTTACGTAAGAATTATAAAATGAAAAAAAAACGAAAATTACGCATTAACGGACATTCACACCTACTGCCTTATCCTGAAGAAATACCTCAATACATGAAAGATAAGGGTATTTTTTGGGTAGATAAGGACCGGAAATTTATGTTACAAAAAGATTGGAGCAGACCTGTAACACATTCCAGTTTCTTTTTACACGAAAAATTAGCATGGATGGAACGTTTTAAAATAGACCATGCTGTAGTATTAAACTTATCACAATTATATGGCAACGGTTTGCGTGTTGAAGAAATGAAAAAAGCATTGCGTTTCCAAAATGATTTTAATGCTAGAATCCAACATGATCATCCGAGTAAATTTACTTGTGGCTTTGTTGTACATCCTGGATTTGTAAAAGGAGCATGTTGGGAAATTGAACGTTGTGTTGAACAGCTAGAAATGCAATTACTATGTCTACCAACACATTATATGGATACAATTGGCACTTGGCGTTGTATTTTTGATGAAGAAAATGAACCTATTTTTGAATTGGCTAGTAACTACAATTTAGCCGTAGAAATTCATCCTTACGATGGTGAAAAATTTATAAAATTAGAAAATACCTCTTGGAGATTTCATCTAATTTGGATGTTAGCTCAATGTGCAGATGCCTATCATTTTTTTACATTAAATGGCTATCATGAACGGTATCCAAACATGCGTACTTGTTTCGCTCATGGCGGGCAATTGGCTCAAATGAACTTAGGACGTCGCATTCAAGGTTTTGATGGAAGACCTGATTTATTTGAAGGTAAATATCATCCAAGAAGTGCTGTTGGACATAAAAATATCTTTTTTGACACTTTAGTACATGATACAGGTTCTTTAAAGTTATTAATTGAAAATCAAGGAGCAAAGCAAGTTTTAATTGGCTTAGACGATCCTTATCCGTTAGGAGAAATGGAAAGTAAAAAACAATCATCTTATCCTGGTAAAATATTAGATTTGGCTATTGATAGAAATATTATTACAGAAGAGGAAAAAGATGCCATGTGGGAAGACAACGTAATTCAATGGTTACATGGTGATGATCAAAAAGCTAAGGATGCAATGATTAAAAGGATATTGAAAGAATAAGTGAACGCATAACCCTGACGGAAGAATTATAGTTTTTAGAGTCTGTACTCTTTAGATTTACAGTAGTATTTGGAGAACAATAGCCAAAAACCTAAGTTTCGATTTTGTAAATATTTAAACGAACCTAACAATACTAATTATTATGATTGTTTTCTTTATTTTGGTGACTTAAGTAATTTTATAATTTGACAAAAAACTTTCTCACTTTTAAAACTCCCCTTCTTTTAAAGAAGGGGAATAAAAAATTATTTTATAGTGTACCTCTGTTGGCTTGTTCACGTTCAATAGCTTCAAACAGAGCTTTAAAATTACCCACTCCAAAAGATTGAGCTCCTTTACGCTGTATCACTTCAAAAAACATAGTAGGCCTATCTAAAACCGGTTTCGTAAACAGTTGTAATAAATAACCTTCTTCATCTCTGTCTATTAAAATACCATTTTCTTTAAGCACTTCTACATCTTCATCTATCTTACCAACACGCTCTAACAAATCATCATAATAAGTTTCTGGAACATATAAAAACTCTACTCCTCTTTCTCGCATAGCTTTAACAGTTCTTACAATATCATTTGTGGCTACTGCTATATGCTGAACTCCTGGACCATTGTAAAAATCTAGATATTCTTCAATTTGCGATTTTTTTTTACCTTCTGCAGGTTCATTAATTGGAAACTTAATTCTTCCATTTCCATTAGACATTACCTTACTCATTAACGCAGTATATTCTGTTGAAATATCATCATCTGTAAAGGAAATAATTTGGGCAAAACCCATAATTTTAGCATAAAAATCACACCATTTTTTCATTTGTCCCCATCCCACATTACCAACCATATGGTCAATAAATTTTAATCCAACAGGTTTTGGATTGTAATGTGATTCCCATTTTTTATATCCTGGTAAAAAGGTTCCTTTATAATTTTTCCGTTCAACAAAAATATGAACCGTTTCTCCATAGGTATAAATACCTGATCGAATTACAAAACCATCTTCATCTTCTTCTTTAGTAGGTTTTAAATAAGGTTTTGCACCTCTTTTTGTAGTTTCTTCAAATGCTTTTGTAGCATCTTCTACCCAAAGAGCTATTACTTTAACCCCATCACCATGCTCATTAACATGTTTATTAATAGCACCATCTTGAACTAACGAAGTTGTTAAAACCAATCTTATTTTATCTTGTTTTAACACATAAGAAACACGATCTTTTAATCCCGTTTCTAAACCTGCATAGGCTTCTGATTGAAATCCAAAAGCCGTTTTATAGAAATGAGCAGATTGCTTTGCATTGCCAACATATAGTTCTACGTAATCAGTACCTAGTATTGGTAAAAAATCTTCGGCATCATTAAATATTTTTTTGATACCGTATTCTGTATTTTGTAAATCTTGTAAATTTTTTATACCTGCCATGTTTTTTTATTTAATGATTTTCATCTAACCATGATGTGTGGTAATTTCCTGAATCTATCTTTAATGCTTCTTCGGTTACTTTCAAGGGCTTAAAAGTGTCTACCATTACAGCAAGTTCTTCAGTTTTAGTTTTACCTATGCTACGCTCCATAGCTCCAGGATGTGGTCCGTGAGGAATACCTGCAGGATGCAACGTAATTTGTCCTTTTTCTATGTTATTTCTACTCATAAAATCTCCATCTACATAATACAACACCTCATCAGAATCAATATTACTATGATTATAGGGAGCTGGAATTGACTGAGGATGATAATCATACAACCTCGGTACAAAAGAACAAATTACAAAAGCATTGGTCTCAAAAGTCTGATGTACTGGCGGTGGTTGATGTATTCTCCCTGTTATGGGTTCAAAATCATGAATTGATAGTTTATAAGGATAATTATAACCATCCCAACCAACAACACTAAAAGGATGAGCTGCATACACATATTCGTGTATCATATCTTGTTTTTTGACTTTAAGAATAAATTCTCCTTTATCCGAAAAAGTTTCCAATTCACTAGGAGGATGCATATCTCTTTCACAAAATGGTGAATGTTCTAAATGTTGTCCAAACCAATTTCGATATCGTTTTGGAGTATACACTGGATGTTTAGATTCTACAATAAACAATCGATTATCTTCAGTATCAAAATTTATTTGATAAATCATTCCCCTGGGGATTACCAAATAATCACCATATTCAAAATCTATATTACCCAGAAAGGTTCTGAGTTTCCCAGTTCCTTTATGAATAAAAATAACCTCATCTGAATCTGTATTTTTATAAAAATAATCTCGTAACGATTTTTGAGGTGCTGCTAAGGCTATATAGCAATCGTTATTTGCCAATATTATTTTTCTACTCTCTAAAAAATCAGTAGTTGGTTTTACACTAAATCCATTGAGACTTAATGATTTTATGTTTTTTTCTACTGCTATTTTTGGCGAAACATCGTAAGAATTACGCACTTCTTTAACCTGCGTTGGCCTATGCGTATGATATAATAATGATGACATTCCATCAAAACCAATAGTTCCAAAAAGTTCTTCATAATAGAAATCACCATCATCACTCTTAAAAATAGTATGTCTTTTAGGAGGTATTTTACCTAATTTATAATATCTAGGCATATTAATTATGTTTTAGTTATAACAAACTCATTTTTTAGTTAAATTAACAATCAAAACAAGTTCAATAAAAAGGTTTTATGTTGAATAAACCTCATTCAGGATTACGCTTCATTAGAAACTTAAGAAGTAATAATAATTCTGTAAAAGAAGTAGTCATAGATTAAACTATTGTTCAATCTCAAATATAAGGATTTTTTTTAAAAGATAAGAAAATCAGTATTTTATAGTAATAACCTATTTAAAAATTTAAGGGTAAACCCTAAAATTTTCAAAAACAAAACCAAAAATAGTATTGCTATTTCTCATTTATAAACGAATTAATTTACGCTAATTACCTCTTGTATTTGTGGAGCATATCTTTTTATTGTCGCTTCAACTCCATTTTTCAATGTCATTTGATTTACAGAACATCCCGTACAAGCTCCTAATAACTGAACTTTTACAATGTTGTCATCAATTGATACAAGAGAAATATCTCCGCCATCAGATTCTAAAAAAGGTCTAATTTCTGCCAGAGCTTTCTCTACTTCACTTTTTAATTCTTCTGCTGTCATTTTTCTATTTATTAACGGCACTACACCCCGCCATAGTTGTTATTTTTACCGCTTCAGTTGGTGGCAAGCTATCGTTGCGTTTAACCAATTGAGTAACCATATTTTTAGTCAGATGTATAAAAGCATCTTCTAAAGGTGTATTATTTTGCAATGCTACTGGATGTCCAACATCACCTCCTTCTCTAATACTCTGAACTAAAGGCACTTCTCCTAAAAAAGCAGTATTTAAATCTTCTGCTAAATTTTTAGCACCATTCTTACCAAAGATATAATATTTATTATCAGGCAGTTCTGCTGGTGTAAAATAGCTCATATTTTCAACTATTCCTAAAACGGGAACGCTAATATTTTTCTGCTCAAACATAGCAACACCCTTTTTAGCGTCAGCCAACGCAATATTTTGAGGTGTACTCACAATAACAGCACCTGTAATTGGAACAGCCTGTACAATAGATAAATGGATATCACCAGTGCCTGGTGGCAAATCTATTAACATAAAATCTAAATTGCCCCAATCTGCATCAAAAATCAACTGATTCAAGGCTTTTGAAGCCATAGGCCCACGCCAAATAACAGCTTGGTTAGGTTGAGTAAAAAAGCCTAATGATAATAATTTCACGCCATAATTCTCAATAGGTTTCATTTTAGAACGACCGTCTACATTTACAGCAATTGGTTTTTCATCTGCAACATCAAACATTATTGGCATTGACGGACCATAAACATCAGCATCTAAAACTCCTACTTTAAATCCCATTTTTGATAAAGTAATGGCTAAATTAGCAGTAATTGTAGATTTACCTACTCCTCCTTTACCAGAAGCTACGGCTATAATATTTTGTATCCCATCTATTTTTTTACCTTTAATTACATTTTGTTGCTTTTTTTCTGGCTCTGCTACTTTTACCTTGACATTTACCTTAACATCAATTTTTTGATAAACATGATCGTGAATTGCTTTTATAATCTCCACTTCCACTTTCTTTTTGGCTTGAAGTGAAGGATTACTAATAATAACATCTACAACTACTTCATTACCAAAAATTACAACATTTCCTATTGATTTACTCTCTACTAAACTTTTACCTTCTCCAGGTGCAGTAATAGTTTCAAGAGCTTTATATATGTCTTCTTTACTGAATTTCATCTCGCTTCTTTATATTCATTCTAAATTACAAAGATAGGGTATTGAATTAAATAAATAAAGGATTTTTTGATAAACAAAATACTGAATATTAACAGGTGACTGGACCAAATAATTATAAATACATTTTTCTTTAAGAATGTATTAAATTCATAAAATTTTAGTAAAAAATTATTCTAATGTGAAGCTTTCATTTAAATCCCAATTGGCTCTCACATCTCTGTCAAATTCTAAATAAATAACCTTTTCTGGTTGTCTTTTCTGTAAGAAATTACCTGTATCCCATTTTCCATTTCTATTCTCGTCGTAAATAACTCTTAACATATACTTTCCAGGTAATAAATTTATAAAATTGAATGTTTGTGTTTCCGCAGCATAAATTTCTTTGACTATTTTTTCCTTATCTGTAAGCAATTGCACAATAATAGGATAACTTTCAACTCCTTTTAAAGTCACATATAATTTTCCATAGTCAATTTCTTTTTTAGTAATAAGGCTATACTTCAACGTGTCATTAGTTTGTCCAAAAAAATCTGTTATGGCATTTGGTAATATTTCTATTGCATACTTTTTATCATAATCTTTAACAAAGTCTAAAATTAATTCGGTTTTATCTTCAGATAATTTAAAATTATAATTTACAGAAATCGAGTCTTTATCAATTAAATTGATTTTTGAAGAATCAACAGACATTAATGGTATATTACTTAGCAATGTAAAGTTATTTGAGAAATAAGCATCATTTAAAGGAGAGCGTTTAAATTGCAAAGAATCCGTATCTTTAGACCTCAACCTTACCATAACCGTATCTAATTTACCTTTATTTTCTACTTTGAACTGAATAGAATCTGCACTATATCCCTTAAAAAAATAATTTATTGTATCTTTTTCTTTTTCAAAACTAGTGTTACTAATAAACTTATCGCTTACATTTAACGGCTGTATTTTTATACTATCAGCTTCCCCTTCGTAACCAAACATAATATGCCCTTTAGAAACTTCAAATGGTCGTGTTAATCGGTATGGAATTATCTCTTTAAATAAATTAATACTATATACGCTATCAGTTGGTACGGTAATTGTCTCTTTTACAAATCCTATTTTATCTTCTCTTGGGTTAAAAGTGTAATTTCTTGATACATCTTTTAAGGCCATTAACAAGTACTCTCCTGCCTTTATATTTGTAATTTCCCATAATGTAGAATCTAGAGTATTGCCAACATAATAAGGTTTTTCTTTATATATAATAGAATCATTAAATGATTTGTTAATTTCATATAACATTACTGTAACATTATCACCAGGTTCTTTTTGAAAAGCTTCTGTAATGTTTCCTCTTATTTCAAGAGAATCAATTATGGGACCTGTAGAAAAAACAAACTTAAAATTATTAAACACATTGCCTTCATTATTATCAGCAACACTTTGACCAAAATTGAATAAATAGGTCGTATTTTCTTTTAAAGTATCTAAAATTTTAATGGTAATTGTTTTACTAGCAGTACCAGATGGACTAATCATAGGTAGATTCTTTAAAGGTGGTGAGACTATAAGTTGAGTGTTTACATCTTTTAATTTTACAAATTCGTCAAACACTAATTTTATTTCATTGCCATTAAAATTTGTACTGTAATTTCTAGGAAATGACTTCACCAAAAGTGGTGCATCTTCATCTTTATCACCACCTGTAGGTCTTCCTCTTTTCGCACAATCAGTAAAGATTATTACTAAAAATAAAAACGCAATAAGCACAGAAAACTGTTTCCTCATAGTTATAATTTGTTGCAAAAGTAAAGAAATATTCTATTCGGTGTAGGCCATTGTTGCAATACTTATTTTTACATTATTTGATTTTAAAATTTGCATGGCACAGGCCTCTAAGGTAGCTCCAGTAGTAAACACATCATCTATTAATAATATATGCTTATTATCAAAAAAAGATAGATTATTTACATGAAATATTTCTTGAACATTTTTCCATCGTTCAAAACGGTGTTTTAATGTCTGAGTTTCTGTTTTTGATTTACGTGTTAAAATACCTTCAATAAAAGGAACATTTATTTTTTCTGAAATGCAGAGTCCAAATTTTGTAAGTTGATTATACCCTCTTTTTTTTAATCTATTTTTGTGTAACGGCACCGGTACTATATAGTCAATTTTAGGAAATCTTTTACTGTTATTAAATTCTTCTCCCATCCAATTTCCTAAGAAAGTACCTACATCTTGTTGACCTTTATATTTTAACTGATAAATTAATTGCTGAGACACACCTTTTGTTTTGTAATAAAACAATGCGGTGCCAAAATTTATAGGCAAACGCCCATAAAAGGCTTTTTCAACTTTGTTATTTTCTTCGTTAACAAAACTTGTTAATGGAAGTTCAAATCTACAATTTAAACATAAGGTTAACTCATTTTGCATCAATTGCTCTAGGCAACAAACACAAACTTTAGGAAAAAATAAGTAATAAATATCTCGAAAAAATTGCATCTTTGACAAATATTTTGTGAATTTAACAGTTATTTTAATAAAGATACAATATTGCAGACAAAAAAAGCATTTATAAAAGAAGCCATTAAGAATATTAAAACTTCAGGGACTGTAGCTCCAAGTTCTAGATATTTGATACAAAAAATGCTAAAAGAAGTAGATTTTTCAAAAACTAATGTTATTGTAGAATATGGTTCTGGTAATGGTAATTTTACTAAAGAAATTTTAAAAAAATTATCAAAAGATAGTCAACTTATTTGTTTTGAAATTAATGATAAGTTTGTAGAACATTTAAAAAAAATTAAAGATCCAAGACTTACCATTTTAAATGAATCTTGCGAAAACATTAAGTCTGTTTGTAAAAATTTAAATATTACTAGTATTGATTATTTTATATCTAGTTTGCCGTTAACAAATATTCCCGATAATATATCGTGTAAAATTCTAACAGAAAGTTATAATCAACTTGACAACAACGGAGCTTTCTTACAATATCAATACAGCTTAACTTATTATAGAAAATTAAAGAAAATGTACAATCAAGTAGATTTAGATTTTGAAATAAGAAACTTACCACCAGCATTTATTTACAAATGCAAAAAAAATTAATACTGTGTACAATATTTTTCTAATTTTGCGTTTTGCTTAGATAAGTATTTAACAAACTCTAAATTAAAACTTTAATTATTTTTATTATGGAAGAACAAAAATCATCTTCAAACAAAAAAATTATAATTGGCATACTATTGGCATTGCTAGTTGGGTTAGGCGTATATACTATACGTACAAATTCAAAGTTCAAAGCTTCTGAAGAGTTCTTAAAACAAGAAAAAGAACAAATATTAGGCAATTTAACTGCTATGGAAGAAAAATACGATACAGCAATTGCACAAAATAATTCAATGGCCGAGGAATTATCAATTGAAAGAGATAGAATAATTGCATTTAAAGATTCCGTAAAAAATTTAAAAGAAACAAATTGGTCTTTAATAAGACGTTACCGAAATAAAATAGCTGAATTAGAAAAAACAAACGAAAGATTAATGAGCGTTGCTGACTCTTTATTTCTTGTTAATAATGATTTGACCATTCAAAGAGATAGTATTACTGGTAAATTAATTGAGCAAACAAATGCCAATGACACCTTATTAGCTCAAAACATGGACCTTTCAGAAAAAGTTAAAATTGGTGGGGCTTTAAGAGTTAACTCTGTAGCTGCTACTGCTATGAGATTAAGAGGTAATGGTAAATATGCTGAAACTACTAAAGCTCAAAAAGCTGAGGCAATTCGTGTATCTTTTAGATTAGAAGGTAATGAAATTGCTACTCCTGGAGAAAAAACTGCTCATATTATTATACAAAATCCTACTGGAAAAGTACTTAGCGAAAAAGGTACTTTTACTACTAATGATGGTAAAGAATTACCATATACTGACATGGACGTTATAGATTATAAAAATGTAGATAGAGATGTTGTATTGTTTGTAGAAAAAATACCTCAAAAATTTATAAAGGGTAATTATACTGTTAAAGTATATGTAGAAGGAAACATTGTAGGAGCTACAAAATTAGAATTAAAAGATGCATTTTTAGGTTTGTAAAAAATCAAAATAATTAAATTATAAATTAAAGTGTAAATAGGTAATACTATTTACACTTTTTTATTTTTATAATATTTTTAATTAGCTATTTTTGCATCATGGCAAAACAAGATGATCAATTTAAAAAAGTAATCTCACATGCTAAGGAATACGGTTATGTATTTCAAAGCAGTGAAATTTATGATGGCTTAAGTGCTGTATATGATTACGCTCAAAACGGAGTAGAGTTAAAAAACAATATACGCGACTATTGGTGGAAAGCCATGGTGCAATTAAATGATAATATTGTTGGTTTAGATGCCGCAATATTTATGCATCCAACTACTTGGAAAGCATCAGGACATATAGATGCCTTTAACGATCCTTTAATTGATAATAAAGATTCTAAAAAACGTTATAGAGCTGATGTTTTAATAGAAGATTATTGTGCTAAAATAGAAACAAAAATAAATAAAGAAATTGCTAAAGCTGAAAAACGCTTCGGTGATGCCTTTAACAAAGAAGAATTTATCTCTACTAACCCACGCGTTGTAGGTTATCAAGAAAAAATTAACACCATTCTTTCTAGAATGGGTAAATCTTTAGAAAATGAAGATTTAGCTGATGTTAAAGCCCTTATCGAAGAGTTAGAAATAGCTGATCCGTTAACTGGTTCTAGAAACTGGACTGACGTAAAACAATTTAACTTGATGTTTGGCACTAAATTAGGAGCATCTATAGATACTGCAATGGATTTATATTTGCGTCCAGAAACTGCTCAAGGTATTTTTGTTAACTTTTTAAATGTTCAAAAAACGGGACGTATGAAAATTCCTTTTGGGATAGCTCAAACAGGAAAAGCCTTTAGAAATGAAATTGTTGCAAGACAATTTATTTTTAGAATGCGTGAGTTTGAACAAATGGAAATGCAGTTTTTTATAAAACCTGGTACTCAAAAGGAATGGTATGAACAGTGGAAAAAAACTCGTTTAAAATGGCATTTATCATTAGGAATGGGTGAGGAAAATTATCGTTTCCATGACCATGAAAAATTAGCTCATTATGCCGACGCTGCAGCAGATATCGAATTTAAATTTCCTTTTGGTTTTAAAGAATTAGAAGGAATTCATTCTCGTACAGATTTTGATTTAGGTCAGCACGAAAAATTCTCAAATAAAAAGTTACAATATTTTGACCATGAAGATAACCAAAGTTACGTACCTTATGTAATTGAAACTTCAATAGGTTTAGACAGAATGTTCTTGGCTGTTTTTTCTAATTCTTTGGTTGAAGAAGAGCTTGATAATAACACTACCAGGACCGTGTTAAAATTACCTGCTGTTTTAGCACCTAATAAAGCTGCTATTTTACCTTTAGTAAAAAAAGATGGACTGCCTGATATTGCTAAAAAAATTGTAGATGATTTAAAATGGGATTTCAATGTTGTTTATGATGAAAAGGATGCCGTAGGGAGAAGATACAGAAGACAAGATGCCAATGGAACTCCTTTTTGCATAACAGTTGATCATGACACTTTAGAAAACAATACAGTTACAATAAGACATAGAGATACTATGGAACAAAAACGTGTAAAAATTGAAGAAGTCCGTAATATTATAAAAAAGGAAGTAGATGTTAAAGAGTGGTTACAAAAAATGTAATAAGTATACTTAAAAAACTAACGCCCTTTTAAAAAATTTTAAAACGCAATAGAAAATTCTATTGCGTTTTTTTATTAACTAATCTCCTTACATCCTAACTAAATTTTAAAGCTCCTCATTATTAAAATAGCATTATCAATTAAACCTCCTATCACCCCACCTTAAACAATTGAAAATCTAACATTTATAGCATCTTATTTAGACCAAATTTTATATTTAAAATTGTTTTATTTCAAAAACAACTAAAAACATTCTATATAGAATGTTTTTAGTTGTATATTTGTCCTATGCAACAGAATATAAAATCAGAGCTTACAAAAAAACATATTGTTGATAAAGCCTTTGAATTGTTTTATGAAAATGGGTTTAAAACCACAAGTATTGATAAAATAATGAAAGCTACACCTTTTTCTAAAGGGGCTTTTTATCACCATTATAAAAACAAAAAAGAATTAGGACTCGAAGTTATAACCTTAAAAATACAACAACGCGTCTATGACGGTATGGTTTTACCCTTAACTAAAAAAGGGGATGCTTTACAACTATTGCAATCTACTTTTTTAAATAGAATAAAATCGTTTCCATTATATGACAAAACGCATGGTTGTCCTATGAATAATTTTATAAATGAAATAGGCGATTATGAATTGGCCTATCAGAACGCTTTAAAAAATATTATTGAAAAGTGGAAAGAGACCCTAATACAATTAATAGAACGGGGAAAAAAAGAGAATTCAATCAATAAAAAAATATCAAGTACAGCCGTAGCCGTTTATTTAATAAGTGCTTTTGAAGGAATTAGAGGTATAAGAAAACTATATTCAGATGATCGTATAATTGACGAATACATTTCTGGCCTCTCGTTATATCTAACTCGGCTAAAGCCTTAATTTAATACAATTAATAGTTTAACTCAACTTATAAAAATGAATAACGACAGAAGAAGCTTTATTAAAAAAACAGCAATTATCGGTGTAACAGGGGCTTCAGTACCTCTATTCGGTTATGCTAAAAACTCAAGTAAAGAGCATACAAAAAGAACAACATTAAAAAGACCTAAAGTTCTCTTTTTTGATGTAAATGAAACATTACTTGACTTAACAGCAATGAAAAAAAGTGTAGGAAAAGCTTTAGGTAATCGTAGCGATTTATTACCCTTATGGTTTACCACAATGTTGCAATATTCATTGGTATCTACAGTGGCAAGACAATATAAAGATTTTGGAATAATTGGTGCTGCTGCTTTACAAATGGTTGCATCAAATAACAATATTTCGTTAACAGAAACTCAAGCTAAAGAAGCTATTCTAGGACCAATACGCTCCTTACCCGCCCATCCCGAAGTAAAAAAAGCTCTTGAAGAATTAAAAAAAGTAGGATATAAACTTGTTTCATTTACAAATTCTTCAAACAAA
This sequence comes from Aureibaculum marinum, assembly GCF_003813905.1. Lineage (GTDB taxonomy): Bacteria > Bacteroidota > Bacteroidia > Flavobacteriales > Flavobacteriaceae > Aureibaculum > Aureibaculum marinum. The sequence goes on along the minus strand of NZ_RPFJ01000006.1, from coordinate 109,973 downwards.
GGTGTTGAAACACAATTTAAAAATGCTGGACTTATTGATTTATTTGACTATCGTTTAAGTATAGAAGATATTGGGAAATTTAAACCTCATGTAGATACTTATGATTGGGCAGCCCGTAAAATGAATATAAATCCTACTGAATGTATGCTTGTGGCAGCTCATGGCTGGGATATTGCAGGTGCTCTATGGGCAAATTGGAGGGCTGCTTTTATTAATAGACCTGGTGCTCAACTTTATCCACTATCTCCTTCTCCTGAAATTAACGAGTCTGATTTATCGTTAATTGCAGAAAAGTTAATTGCTCTTAAATAACTTTTAAAATATAAACAATACATCATGAAAAATAGAACACTTTACATATTTACACTACCCTTTATAATATTAATAGGCTGCGGAGATGTGAAGAAAGAAAATGCAAAAAATAATATTATGAAAACCGACAGTATAGAAAGACCTTTAGAAAACGAACTAAACAATCGTAAATTAAATTTTGAAAAAACAGCCTCAGTGGAGAAAAAGAGAATTTACGCTGAAGGATTAGAAAAAGTAAAAGAAAATAATATTGTTGGCAACGCTTTACAAGTAGGTGATACTGCCATAGATTTCACATTACAAAATGCTTCTGGTAAAAACGTAACTTTATATAACGAACTTAAAAAAGGACCTGTTATTTTAATGTGGTATCGTGGAGGATGGTGTCCTTATTGTAATATGACACTGCATTACATGCAAGAATCACTTTCTGAATTTAAAAAATATAATGCTAATCTGTTGGCATTAACTCCTGAAACACCTGATAATTCTATTTCTACAAAAGAAAAACACGATTTACAATTTGAAGTTTTAAGCGATATAGACAATATAGTTGCTCGTCAATATAAAGTAGTCTTTAAATTAACTGATGATGTAAAAGAAGCCTATGAAAACAGTTTTGGATTAAGTAACTATAACAACAATGACAAAGGTGAATTACCTCTCGCTGTTACATATATTATTGGACAAGATAGAGTTATTAAATATGCATTTTTAGATGCCGATTACAGAAATAGAGCCGAACCCAAAGATTTGGTTGAATTTTTAAAAGAAAATAAATAAAAAATTATTATGAGATTAGAAAACAAAGTAATTGTTGTTACAGGGGCTTCTAGAGGAATTGGCAAAGAAATTGCTTTATTATTAGCTAAAAACGGAGCCAAAATAGTTGTAAATTATTCAAGAAATCAGACTGAAGCAGAAGAAACTGTAGCCGAAATTACTAAAAATGGAGGTACTGCTATTTCGATTAAAGCTGATGTAAGTAAAAGAGATCAAGTGACGTTTTTATTTGATAAGAGTATAGAATCTTTTGGTAAAATTGATGTTTTAATTAATAATGCTGGAATACTAATAACTAAAAAAATAAAAGAAAACACTCAAGACGATTTTAGCACAATTTTTGACGTAAATGTTAGAGGTGTTTTTAACGCCTTACAAGAAGCTAACTTAAAACTAGCAGATCATGGAACTATAATTAACGTATCTTCTAGTACTGTAAAGTTAATGTTTGCCAACTATGCCCTCTATTCTGCCTCAAAAGCAGCTGTTGAACAAATGACTCGTGTTTTTTCTAAAGAGATTGGTAGAGGAATTTCTGTAAATGCTATTGCTCCTGGTGCCACAGAAACAAAATTATTTTTAGAAGGAAAAACACCTGAATTTATTGAAAAACTTAGCTCAATGAATGCATTTAACAGATTGGCAAAACCAATTGATATTGCAAAAGTTGTATTATTTTTAGCTAGTGATGATTCTAAATGGATTTCAGGTCAAGTAATTGGTGCTAATGGAGCTATGATATAATTAAAACTAGGGTTTCACTTTTTATTAATAATTTATGAGAAGGCCTAGTATTTTAAACATTTAATTACAATAAAATTTACCATCGATATCCAAAAGAAGCCCCTAACCTAGGAACTAATTCAGTTGAATATACTTCATCAGACTGATAAACATTTCTACCTGCACCACCAAAAAACTCAAATACAAAGCCTTTTTCACTAACAAATTTACCTCCAATAGAAATACCTAAGGCAACATTTGTTGAATTTCCATCACTATGTATAGTTGCCTCTGGATAAGGAACATAATCATAGTAAAAACTATCATATTCATCTTGAACATTTATCATACCAAAGGTTTCTAAAAAAAATCCCCAAGCATATTTACTAGAAAAATACCTTCTATAAAAAGGTGTAAAAGCAAACTCCTCATTATAGTAAGGTCCATTATCAGAATCACTGTCCTGTAAATTTATTAAAATGGAAGCTCCAACAGAAGATTCAGAATCTATCAAGTATTCATACGAAAAGTCAGCCGCTTTAAAAACTATAATATTAAAGGCATTGCCTTTTATTTCATTCTTTTTTATAAGTACGTTATCATTTTGTGCAAATATTATTCCTGTAACTAATAAAAAGACAATTACTATTAAATTTTTCATTAAATGATTTTACATTAAACATCTCAATACGAATTATAGATGAAAAAAATTAAAAAGGTTGCTTCTCATTTTATTATATCGTGTGGTTAGAATTAAATCATCCTTCATTCAATAACATAAAAGCTCCTCTAACTAATATTTCTTTCCCCTTTAAATCATTAGAATTCAACACTTCAATATAATCTTCATTTTGCTTACCTATTTCTAATTTTACTTTTTCAAAAGTAAAATTATTAGCATCTTTATTATGAAGTACCAACACATAATAATCATTTCCAATAGATCCTACAGCCTCAGTTGGCAAAGCTGAGCTTATTTTAGAATTATTAATTATTTTAGCTTCAGCAAACATACCAACTATCAAATTGGCATGTTCATCATCTAAATGAGCATGAACTTTTACAGTTCTATTAGTTTCATTAATTGTATTACCAACCAAATGCACCTCTGCTTTAAATATTTTATCAGAGGCTTCTGGTATTTGAAACATTACCAATTGTCCTTTTTTTATTTTTAGGATATCCTTTTCAAAGACTGTCAACTCTAAATGCAAATGATCTCTATCTACAATTTCTAAAATTTCATCAGAAGGAGCCACATAAGATCCATTATTTACATTTACTTTTGATACTGTACCATTAATTGGAGCATATAAATTAATTTGTGAAGTAAAATTACCTTGTTCAACAGAGGTGGGATTAATATTCATCATCTTTAATTTTTGTCGTAGCCCATTAGATTTTGCCAATGCACTTTTATAAGAACTCTCTGCTTTTAAATAATTTTTTTTAGAAGTAATATTTTCTTCATACAAGGTTTTTTGTCGATTATATTCAGACTTTAAGAAATTAAGCTGTTCCGTTATTTCTGCATATTGCTGTTGTAGCTCTACAAATTCTGTATTTTCTATGGTCACTAACAGTTGTCCCTTTTTTACTTCATCACCCACCAATAAAGGCGTGTTTTTTATAAAACCTCCTAAAAAAGTACTGACGTTAGCCTTATTCTGAGGAGGAACATCAATTATTCCATTTACATTTATGACGTTGCTAAACTCTTGTTCTGATAACTTACCTAACTTCATTTTCTCCAATTTAAATTGAGTATTAGTCACCGTAACAACATTTTTATCTTTAGAAGTTAATAAATTCTCATTTTCTTGTTTATCAGAAGTACCACAAGAAATAAAAGCAAGGATAATTATAAGTATATATATTTTTTTCATTTTCTATTTTTGTTATAAGGTTAAATAATTTATATCAATTATTGTTTGATTGTATTTATTCAGATTATCTAAATAAGTTAATTCAATATCTTTAGCGGTCTCTAAACTTTGTATATATTGAAAAAAGTCAATTTCGCCATGTTTAAAACTGAGTTCGGCTGTTTTTATAATTTCTTCTGAAAGTCTCTTTCCTTGATTTTCATAATAATTAACAGCTTCACCATATTGATTAAGTTCTGCCATTAATTTGTGATAACTTGTAAACAACCTCGATTTGAAATCGGATTGTTCTTCTTTAATTATATCCTTTTCAAGTTTAGTGGCTTTAATTTTAGATATTTTTCCTCCAAATAATAATGGTATTTTAATCCCAATTTGATATCCAATCATTTGTTGATTTAATGCCTCGTTTGAACCTTGAAAGTATTCTACACTTAAATCAGGTAATAACCTTTGTTTTTCACTCTTTTGCAACGCATTATAGTAACGTTCTGCATTATTATAATAGCTTAGTCCCACATTATTTTCAATAGAGACATTTAGCAATGTTAATTTTCTAAGGGGCTGACTAGGAACCTTAACACTATCAACCTGCACTAAAGCTTTTAACTCTTCATTCATCTTAATTACCTCTTGTGTTGCTTGTTTATACAAGATTTGTAATTGCTTTTGCTTACTTTGAGCCGTAATCACCTCTAAATAATTAGTTTCCCCCAATTCAAATCTTCGCTCTGCAGATTTTGAAAAATTAACGTACAAACTATCAACAAATTGATATAACTCTTTTTTGTTTTTAGCATAAACCACATTGTAATAAGCACTATAAACTTTTCGCTTAAGAGTTTCTAACTTGATGTTATAATTAGATTGCTGTAATTTGTAATCTGCTTTACCTAGTTTTTTATCTGAAAAATATACCGTTGGAAACTTAAAATTTTGCTGAATACCAAAAACGTGTAATGGCAAATTATTTGTGCCTAAATTACTTTCATCGTAACTATAATAAATTGCTGTTTTATCAAAATCAAAAGCACTTCTTATAAGTATATCGCTTTTATCAACCATTAAAGAAGAAGCTTTTAATTCTGCATTATTTTCTATTGCTAATGCTAAAGCTTTATCAGCAGTTAACAAGTTTTGCTGAGCATTTATGCCTAATGAAATTAGCAAAAGAAGTATTGTTGTTATTCTTTTATTGTTCATTTTTATTTCTTTTTTATCTTCAAACCAAGCATATAAAACAGGTAAAACTACCAATGTTAAAAAGGAAGCAGTTATCAATCCTCCAATAACCACTGTTGCTAATGGCCTTTGCACTTCTGCTCCTGCATTGGTTGAAACCGCCATAGGTAAAAAACCTAATGCAGCTGCCATTGCTGTCAATAAAACTGCACGTAATCTATCTTTTGTTCCTTGTATAACTCGTTCTTTAACATCTAATATTCCCTGTTTTTTTAATTCGTTAAAATGTTCGATTAATACAATTCCATTAAGTACGGCAATTCCAAAAAGTGCAATAAAACCAACTCCTGCAGAAATACTAAATGGCAAACCCCGTATCCATAGTAATAAAACACCTCCAACAGCCGCTAGTGGTATGGCTGAATATACCAATAGAGCTTCTTTAACAGAATTAAAGGCAAAATAAAGCAATATAAAAATGAGCAAGAGAGCTACAGGCACTGCGATTTTTAAGCGATTTTTAGCACTTTGCAAATTCTCAAATTGCCCTCCATAAGTAATAGTATATCCCGCAGGTAATTTTAAATTTTGATTTACAATAGCTTGAATATCGTCAACTACTGACTGTAAATCTCTATTTCGGACATTAATTCCAACCACGATACGCCGTTTTGTATCATCTCTTGAAATTTTGGCTGGACCATTAGAATATTGAATTTCTGCCAACTCACTCAAAGGTATTTTAAACCCATTAGGCGTATCTATGTATAAATTTTTAAGGTTTTCTAAATTTTTACGATGATTTTCATCAAACCGTAAAACCAAATCAAAACGTTTTTCTCCTTCAAAAACACTACCCAATAATTCACCCGCAAACCCCATAGAAATAATTTGGTTTAAGTCAGAAATATTTAATCCATATCTAGCAATTTTTCTTCTATCAAATGTGACACTCATTTGAGGTAAACCGTCTATTTTTTCGACAATAATATCGGAAGCACCTTCTACATTTGCTATTAAAGCTTTAACTTCATCAGCTTTTGTTGATAAGACATCTAAATTTTCTCCAAATATTTTAATAGCAACATCTGCCCTAACTCCTGTAATTAACTCATTGAATCTCATCTCTATAGGCTGAGTAAACTCTACATCCATATTTGGAATTACTGCTAAAGCTTCTTTAAACTTATCTGCCAATTCATCTTTACTTGATGCTGAAGTCCATTGCTTTTTAGGTTTTAACTTGATTATAACATCACTCTCTTCCATTGACATGGGGTCTGTGGGTACTTCTGCTGCACCTATACGAGTTACCACCTGATCAACTTCTGGAAACTTTTCTAATAAAATTTGTTCTATTTTTGTAGTTGTTTCAATAGTCTTACTTAAGGATGTACCTGTTTTTAAAACAGGTTGAATAACAAAATCTCCTTCATCCAAAGTAGGCACAAACTCTCCTCCCATCTTACTAAAAATCAATACACTAATCCCTAATAGCAATATTGACAATACTATAACCATTTTTCTATTAAAAAGAGCCCAATTAATAACGGGGTTATACAATTTTGTTATAAATTTTATCAATCTTACCGAGATATTTTTGTCACTATGTCTTGTTGGCTTTAAAAATAAAGAAGCTATTACAGGCACATAGGTTAAACAAAATAACATAGCCCCAATTAAAGCAAAACTAAACGTTAAAGCCATGGGTCTAAACATTTTACCTTCTACACTACTCAGTGATAATATTGGAATAAAAACTATAAGAATTATAAATTGACCAAAAATAGCTGAGTTCATCATTTTTGATGCTCCATTAGAAGTAATTTGATCAATTTCTGTCTGTCTTTCTTTATTAGATAAAGATAAAATTTCGCTACGCCTAGAAGTAATTTGAAAAGCAATAAACTCAACAATAATTACAGCCCCATCAATGATTATTCCAAAATCTATTGCTCCTAAGCTCATTAAGTTTGCATCAATTCCAAATAGATACATCAAAGAAATAGCAAATAATAAACTTAATGGAATTACAGAAGCTACTACCAGTCCAGAACGCCAATTACCTAATAATAATACCACTACAAAAATAACTATGAGCGAACCTAAAATAAGATTTTCAGCGACTGTAAATGTGGTTTTTCCAATCAGTTCACTACGTTCTAAAAACCCATTAATATAAACCCCTTCTGGTAACGTTTTTTGTATGGAAGCTATTCGCTCTTTTACCGCTTCAATAATTTCGTTAGAATTTCCATCTTTAAGCATCATTATTTGGCCTAAAACCTTTTCTCCTTCTCCATTACCCGTTATAGCACCAAATCTGGTAGCACTACCAAATCTTACGGTAGCAATATCTTTTATATAAATAGGATTGCTATCTGTATTTTTAACTACTATATTTTCAATATCTTCCAATGATTTGACCAATCCTTCACCTCGAACAAAAAAGGCTTCATTCTCTTTTTCTATATATCCACCACCGGCTACACTATTGTTTTTTTCTAATGCGGTATATATATCACTAATAGCTATATTCATAGCATTAAGTTTTGTTGGGTTAATTGCTACTTCATACTGTTTAAGATAGCCTCCCCATGTATTAACCTCAACTACACCTGGAATACCAGAAAGTTGCCTTTTTACAATCCAATCTTGAATTGTACGTAATTCAGTGGTCGAATATTTATCTTCGAAACCCGGTTTTACATCCAAAACATACTGATAAATTTCGCCTAAGCCAGTTGTTATTGGACCCATTTCTGGTGTACCAAAACCTTCTGGTATTTTTTCGGATGCAGATTTAATTTTTTCAGCAATTAGTTGCCTAGGTAAATAAGTTCCCATATTGTCTTCAAAAACAATGGTTACTACGGATAAACCAAATTTTGAAATAGAACGTATTTCTACTACTCCTGGTAAATTTGCCATTTCAAGTTCAACAGGATATGTAATAAACTGTTCAACATCTTGAGTAGATAAATTTTGAGATGTAGTAATTACTTGTACCTGATTGTTTGTAATATCGGGTACAGCTCCAATTGGTATTTTGCTTAAGGAATAAATTCCAAAACCAATAATAAAAGTTATAAAAAGTAGGATAATCAGCTTATTACTTAAGCTGAATTTTATAATTCTGTTTAACATAATTATTTTTAATAAAGTAGAACAAGCTATGATTAATTAGCTTTAAAAGAAATGACTTAAATCAATACTCTCATTAAAAATGAGAATCAGACACCTTCAATTATTAATTTTAATTGCTCTAAAAGAAATGAGGTTTATAATAAAAAAATTAACTTTTAAATTATAAGTGTTTGGGAGGTTGAAAAACAGAAGGTTTCTCAAAATAAGAAATAGAATCTTTATAAAAAAAGTTAAAAGGAATAGCTACAAAAGGTGTAAAATTTAAATCGAAATTTGAAGCAACAAAAGTAAATGGAGGATTTAGGTGTTGGCAACTATGATGACTGCTTTTAAAAGGCAAACTCTTATGTTCTTGATGCTCATCACCATTTAATAAATCACTAGAACTGTAATGCTCTATCAAAAAATCAACAAAAGAATCTCCATAAGTTTTCTGATGGTATTCAGCATGTTCCCACAATATTTTAAATTTAGAGACATCTTCAATATTTATATTAAAGCTTTGAAAAAGGATTAAACATGAGGATAATATGGAAAACACTTTAGCCATTGACTACAAATTTACTTATTTTTAAAATAAAGTATGTAACATTTTTCACATAACTAATTACCTTAGTTTTATTACAGAATAGAAAACGAATGCCAGTAGTTAAAACACAAGCATAATATATAAAAAAATAAACAGTCTTTTTTATAATTACTCGTTTGGTTCAATATGAATTAATACCTGTCCTAGGTTGGGTATTTCTTCGTGTAAATAATCTTTCAATTTATGAGCAATTTCATGTCCAATTTTTACTGAAACTTTTCCATTAACAATTGCATGTAAATCTACATGATATTTCATACCTGCTTTTCTTACAAAACATTTCTCTGTTCCTAAAACCCCTGGAACCTCCATAGATTTCTCTCTAATTATAATTATAAGGTCGTCATAAAGTTGCTCGTCCATAACCTCACCTAAAGCTGGTCTTAAAATTAAATAACTATTATATAAAATAAAAGCAGAAGCTCCTAATGCGGCCCAATCATCAGCAGTCTCATACCCCTTACCAAATATAATTGCTATTAAAATTCCAATAAAAGCCATTACTGAAGTAATTGCATCACTTCTATGATGCCAAGCATCCGCCTTAAGCGAAGAACTATTGGTTTCTTTACTTTTTCTAATAACTATTTGGAAAGAAATTTCTTTCCAGGCAATTATTCCCCCTAATACTATCAATGTCCAAGATTTAGGAATTTTATGTGGAGTTCTAATGTTTTGAATACTTTCGTAGGCAATAATTGTGGCAGAAACTACAAGAAAAGCAACTACTGCAAAGGTAACTAATGGTTCAATTTTTCCATGTCCGTATGGATGATTTTCATCAGCAGGTCGTTTGGCATATTTAAAACCTAATAACACTAAAAAGGAAGCAAAAATATCTGTTATGGATTCAATTGCATCTGCTATTAGAGCATACGAATTTCCAAAAACACCTGCAATTCCTTTTATTAGAGCTAAAAGAGTATTTCCAATTATACTAAAATAAGTAGTTCGTATTGCTGTTTGTTCGTTGTTCATCACTTAAATTCAATAGTTTCGCAATACCAATTTATCACAATTATGGTCATATTTTTGGCATATGCAAGATATAGAAATTCATATCAAAACTTGCAATGTTTGTATGATTTAACAAAGCATAGTTACAAGAAAATTTCAACATAAAATTATACTACACTTAATAATGAAAAAATCTTTAAAAAACAACCAAAGTGACAATAGAACTTTTAATTAGATTTAATTTAAATATAGGTATAAACAAATCTTAAAACCAATATAAAAAAATGATTTGATACTATTTAAAAACAAGTATTTTTGTCTTTTAAAACGCTAAATAAAATTTACTCTTTTGAAATGAAAAAAGACATTGAAATTCCTGAAGTAAAAGACGTTTATATTGCCATTGTAAAAGAATATAATAAACTCTTTAAGAATTATGATTGGAATGCATACATAATTAATAATAAAACTGTCGATTTAGAAATGGTACTTATTGTTACTTCTGGTTTTTCAGAAAATAAAAGTACAGCCACTTTGCGAAGAAAACTAGACAAACTACCTGCTAAAAGTTATGCTAAGTTAGAATTAATTCCAGAAGAATTATTTGCGTTAAACAATATCTTTAAGGTTTCTTTTTTTGAAGAAAACAAAATGTATGACAAAACATATGTTTTTAGAAAAAACACCATTAACGAAAAAGCCCTACAACCTATCCCTGTAATGGATGTAAAAGGGGTTTTGGTAAAATAAAAGTCCTTATAAATCATCAAGTTAAAAACTCGCTCTTAACTGTACTGTACCTGTATGAATAGCCTTTGCCATTTCTGATTTTCTACCTAAATAATTAATGTTTAAATCTAAATAAGAAGTAATTCTTTTTTGTAAACTTAAATTCCAGGTGTAATTAGTTCCTGGCTGTAAGCCTTCTAACATTTGATAAGCGACAGGAGAGTTTAAATCTCCTTCAAAAGTATTCAACACTAAATTTAATGATGAATTGATTGAATAATTCTGATTTTTTGCAAAAATAAAATTAGCTCCAAAATTATGAGAAGATAAAGTTTCAAGATTATATATTTGATTCTCTTTATTCTTAAAATGATAGAACATTTCTAACCGTGAATTTTTACTATACAAATAAGATATTTTAGGATTAACTTCTGTATTTTCTAATGTATAATTTCTACTTGTAAATTGTTCTGACGCACTTTTATTTTCTGTGAATGCCGTTTTAAAATCAAATAACCAAAACTTGCCTATTTTATGATTAAATAATAACTGATGTGATTGTAACATTTGCTCTTGATCACCAATAGAAAAAGAATTTTTATTTTCTGTGGAAATATAAGTGTATGTTGTTGAATATTTTTGTTTTCCTCGATTAAAAAACAGACTATTCTTCAAATTCAATGTTAACGACAATACATCTTCATTTATACTAAATGGATTAATTTCAAAATTGGCTCCTTCTCTTTTCTTTTTAGTATCTATTAATGCAAAAGACTGATTAGTAAAATGTGATAATATTTTTTTCAATCCTTTTTTACTACTCCAACTAGCAGGGTAAATAGTCAAGCTTTGACTAAATTTATTGCGGTGCGTTTTTACAAAATTAATTGTAGGTAACAAAACACGAACATAATTAGCTTCATCTTGAAATTGAGCAATTTCAAATTCATCTAATTCTTGTATATTATTAGCATTATAATCATTCCAGGTATAATAACCAAGGCCTGTATCTACTTGAATATAACTATACTCTTGTTGTGCTAAATTTCCTGAATTGGTTTCGTAAACCGTTTGTAAATTAATGGCACTATTTAACAATTGTTGACGAAAAGATAATCTAGAATTTAAAGACTCTTCTTTGGTAGATTCTACATTTAAATTTTCATGTTTTACTGTTCTATAATTTACAAATAATGAAAGGTTTGAATTCTTTTTTTGAATTAATTGAGATCTTAAAAAATAAGTATTGGCATTATTAACTCTAGTTATGTTGTTATTTTGAACACTATCTGTAGTTCTATAATTATAACCAAATTCAGCAAAAACCTTAGCAGTATCTCCTACACCAATATAAGCTTCAGATTCAACATATTTATGACTTAAATTTGAAAATGTATTGGTTAATTTATCTTTACGTTTATTACTTTCACTATTTAATTTGGCTCCTACCCAACCTTTATTAAAATAGTGCTTTATTGTTGAATAACCTCTAAAAAATTCTGTCTGTGCGACATCAGAATCATTATTTAAATAACTGCCATCAATAGTTATTTTTGTATTATTAAATTTTAAATTACTATAAAAATTATGTTTTGTTCCCTTGTAATTTTCACTAAAATTAAGCCAATCAAAAGCATAAATTATTTTTCCTTTTTCATAATTACTATAGCTTAATTCTGCAGATAAATAGTTTTGATTCCCAAGCGGATTTACCAAATCCCAATCGCGAGAAAATTCGACATCTCTATAACGTTCAATGGTTTTAAAATCATTCTGTATAAATTCGTAATCAACAGAACTTTTTAATTTCCATTTTCTATCTGATAAAAGCTGATTCCACGATATTTTTGTTGCTACACCTTTATTATCATTATCATCAATAGAAGAAAAAAGGTTTCTGTCATTTACACTATAGGCTACTTCTGAGTTAAAACTAGTTATTGTATTGGGGTTATAGCTCATATTTACTACAGCAATCTGTAATTTTTCTGGAGCAACCAACGTCACTATTGGCTCAAAATCTCCTTGAGGTACACCATTTATAGGTTCAACATATTCATAAATTCTACCTGATGCTATGGTTGTTTTAATTTGATAATTACCATTATTTAAACCTACATAGGAAAATTGTAAATTGTATAAGTTTTCGTTTTCGTCATTTGAATATGTAAAAATTTCTTCGCCATATAAAATTTCTTTTTTATATAGTATTTTATGTTCTTCAAACGCTACAGGGTAAGCTGACGAAACATTCATTTTAGAATTATCATCTCCAGCAAGCGACAAAACTTCTTTTTGGCTATTGCTTAAATCTTGTTGTAATGATTGATTTTTAGCGTCATTCTCATTATAAAAACTAAACCCAACGGTAAATTTATCTGATTTATACTCTACACCATCATATGATACAAAACGAGTATAATTACGATCTGCATATTGATATTCTACTGTTATTCTCATATCAGCTGTAATTGGATATGTTGGCATAAAGGTTATTTCAGCAGTATTATAATCAATAATATAATCATTACCTTCGCCTCGTTTTAATAAAACACCATTAACATAAACTCTTTCTGAGCCTGAAATTAATAAAATATATTGCTCAGCTGACGTTATAGGCTCAGCTCCTGTTATTTTATAAGGTCCTTGATTGCCTTCTTGACCAGAAAACTTATTTTCACCATATTGACCTCTTACCAAAGCTCCAGAAGCAAAAATATTAATGTCATCATCTTCATTTTCCAGATTTACATCAAGTTGAAGACCAGCCACTTTTTTATTAAATTTTAAAAATTGACTTTCTGTATTTTGTAAATTAATATCTCCTGCATTTATGCTCCAATCTTTACTAAATAACTCAATAAAAACTCGATCAAATTCATCTAACCGCTGAGTATATCCGTTATCTTGCAAAGGAACATTACTGTCTGTTATTGAAGCTCTTAACTGTACTTTTTCCGACAGATGTCCAGAAATCTGCAAATCCAAATTTGAATTTACTGTAGCGTCTTGGTTATTGCCTACAGTTACACCTCTTGAAATACTTCCGCTGGTGTTTAAACCATCAAACGGAGTAAACACCTTATTTTTTGTTTTGCTTTGTACACTATATAAACGTGATAAGTCAGTAGATTTAGGTACGATTAGACTTTTATCAAAAACAGAATATGTTCTCGTTAAAAAAGAAGGTAACAACTTATATTTTACAACAATATTAGGGTATTTTTTAGCATTTATAATTAAGACGGATTTTGCAAAATCAATCTTATACTTTGTACTGTCTATTTGTTGAGATAAATTATCAAATACTTTAAAATTGTAAGGACTTATGCTAATGGAATCTATTTTAATAGTATCAGAAACTACTTTAAAAGCTTTTGATATAATACGATTATTACCTTCTTGAGCAAAAGCAAAAGAGCTTAATAAAATTATAAGTATACAAATAGATTTATTCACTAAACCAAAGCATTTTGAGGGTAAAAATAGGATATTTTAACGAGTTGAATCCTAAAAAGCACTGTTCATATAGTTTAGATTAATTTCGAATTAGCATGATATCTAATTCATTACAAATTAAAATCTCAAAAAAATATTTGATGAACAAAGGTTAGGCTGAAGTAATTTAAAATAAAGATTGTTGCTCAGGCGGATTTTCATGTTCTAACAACCACCGCTTACGCCATAATCCACCCGAATACCCTGTTAAAGCCCCGTCAGAACCTATAACTCTATGGCACGGCACAACTATTAACAACGGGTTTTTTGCATTAGCAGAAGCTACTGCCCTAACTGCCTTAACATCACCTAAAGCTTCACTTTGCTCCTGATAAGACCTTGTAGTTCCATACGGGATTTGTTGCAAACTTTGCCAAACTTCCTTTTGAAATTCGGTTCCTTGCGGATTTAATTTCAAATTAAAAGTAGTTCGTTTTTTTTGAAAATATTCATCCAACTGCTTCACACATTCTTGCAAACTCTTAGGAATTTCTGTTGAACCTTTTTCTACTCCATCAATAACTGTTATTGAAGAAATTCCACTGCTATCTCCAACAATTCTTGCCATTCCAATTGGAGTTTTATAATATGTTATGCTTTCAAATTCCAAATACCTGTTTTGAGTTTTCTGTAGTTATATTAGCAATTTCTACAGGGCTTAAGTTATAAATAGTTGCCAATTTTTCCAAAACATTTATAATATAACTGCTTTCGTTACGCTTACCTCGAAATGGTGTTGGAGCCAAATAAGGAGAATCTGTCTCTAATACAATATACTCAAGTGCTATTTTATTTAAAAATTGATCAATTTTACCATTTTTAAAAGTAACAACACCTCCAATGCCTAATTTCATATTGTAGGAAATTGCTTGTTTAGCTTGTTCTAAATTTCCTGTAAAACAATGAAAAATACCCCGTAATTTATCATCATTTACTTCTTCTAATACTTCAAAAACTTCATCAAAAGCTTCTCTACAATGAATTACAATTGGTAATTCTTTTTCTTTTGCCCATGCAATTTGAATTTTAAAAGCTTCTTGCTGTTGTTTCAATAAAGATTTGTCCCAATAAAGATCAATACCAATTTCACCAACAGCATAAAAATCTCTTTTGTCCAGCCATTGTTTTACAATATTCAATTCTTCTAGATAATTTTCTTTTACACTTGTTGGATGAAGCCCCATCATTAAAAAAACATGATCAGGATAGCTCTTTTCAAGAGCAAACATGGCATTATTATAAGATGAATCAATAGCCGGAATAAAAAAACGTGAAACACCAGCATCAAATGCACGTTGCATCATTTCTGATCTATCTTCGTTAAACTGTTCTGAATATAAATGGGTATGTGTATCGGTAACTATCATTAACTAATTTTAAGACTACAAAGATATGATGTTATGTTAGTTTTTTTTAGTTTAGCAACTCAATTTATTAAATTTAATAATTATGAAAATATATCATAATAATCGCTGTAGTAAAAGCAGAAGTGGATTGGAAATTCTAAACAACTCAAAACAAGATTATGAAGTAATTGACTATATTAAAAATCCTTTATCCGAAAACGAAATTAAAGATATTTTAAAAAAATTGAATTTTACTCCGATTCAATTAGTGAGAAAAAATGAAGCTATTTGGAAAGAAAACTATAAAAGGAAAGAACTTTCTGATGATGAAATTATTAAAGCACTGGCCGAGCATCCTAAATTAATTGAGCGTCCAATTGTAGTAAAAGGAGATAAAGCTGTTGTAGGCAGACCGCCAGAAAACATCAAACAGTTATTATAAAAAAGGTAGCTTCCTAATTCAATAATTACTTTACATTATTATAAATTGTAAATATTCATTAATCGTGTTAAACTGGTAATAAACACTAAATTTTCATTTTAAATAATCTATAATAATACTACCTAAAAACCACTATTTTTTAAGTTATTATAAACTATTAGCTTTGTAAGCAAAGGGCATAGTATTGAAAAAAATAGTTTTACTCCTTATCATTCTTAGCAGCCTGTTACCTATTTATAGTCAAGAAATTGCAAAAAAAATTACGGTATCTGGGAAAATAATAGATGCTTCAACTAGTAATCCTATACAATATGCTACCATATCTTTTAAAAAAGATTCTATTTTAGTAGGTACAACGAGTGATAAAAAGGGAAATTTTTCTCTAGATATTTTTCCTGACGTATATACAATAAAAGCTAAATTTCTTTCTTATGACACTTATACTTTAAATAAAAAAAGTATAGTTGAAACTACAGACTTGGGTACCATTGTTTTATTTTATAACTCAGAAAAATTAGATGAGATAGAACTTACTGCACAACAACAACTTTTTGAATTTAAAATTAACAAAAAAATATATCGGTCTTCTGAAGATGTAATAAATAAAGGAAGTAATGCCTTAGAAGTATTAAATAACACCCCTTCAGTTACTATTGACGATAATGGTATTGTTCGTATGAGAGGAACTGAAGCTACCGTATTAATTGATGGCAAACCTCTTTTTGGACTAGACAATGGAACCGATTTTTTAAGTTCCCTTCCTTCAAACAATATAGATAAAGTTGAACTAATTACACAATCAGCTAAATATAGTGCAGAAGGCGGCGGAATATTAAATATTATAACTAAAAAAAATAAAACTCAAGGGCTGAGTGGTTCTATTGATATCCATGGTGGTATCCCTGAAAAAAATGGAGGTTCTATATTTTTAAATAAAAGTTCTGAAAAATTTAATTTATTTAGTACTATTAGCTTTAATAACGAAAAAAAAATAAAGTATACAGATATTAATCAAACTCATTTTAATGACTCTAACTCAATATCTAGTTCTTTTGAAGAAAATAGAAAAGATAAAAATCAAAAAAATAGTTTTTTGTTTAATATCGGTAGTGATTTTTATTTAAATGATAAAAACACATTAACTACCTCATTTTTAATCAATACACACAATAAAAACTTTAACTCTAACATAAACTTAGATGATTTTGATTCAGACAAGATACTTAATCGTTCTGTTAAAAGAAATGTTAATGATGCTGATAATATTTTAAAAATTGAAACATTACTAAATTACACAACACATTTTAATACTAAAGGACAAAAGCTATCTTTTGACTTTAAATATGCTACAACGATTTCTGATAACGAAGCTAATATTATAGAAAACACAATCACACCAACATCTCAAGCTATTGTCCAAAAAGTAGATAAAGACCAAAATCTTGATGATTACTTGTTTCAATTGGATTATACTTTGCCTTTTACTGAAGAAAAAGAGTTAGAACTAGGTTTAAAAAGTACGTTTAGAACATATAAAAATGGTTATGATGTTTCACAGTTTGATAATAATAGTGAAAACTTTGTAACTATAGAAGGTTTTACAGACATAGTAAAATATAACGAAAACGTACATGCAGCTTATGCCCAGTACACAGCTACTCATAATAATTTTTCTTATACTCTCGGACTACGTTCAGAGCATACATATGTTACCATTGGTACAAATGAAATTGATAAAAAGTCTAAAAATTATATTGATTTTTTTCCATCTGCTTCATTTGGTTATGAATTTAAAAATGAAAGTTATTTATCTCTAAATTATAGCAGATCTATTAATAGACCAGAAATTTATCATATCAATCCATTTATTTCTTTTACAGATGAACGGTATCAATCAGTTGGCAACCCTGAATTAGACCCTTATTACACCAATTATATTGAACTACTTTATGATATGAGTTTCGATAAGCTATTTATTACCTCATCGATATATTCAACTTATGCAGAAAATCAGTTTTTAAGAATTCTTAAAAATGCTGGACAAAACGATGCTGGATTAGAAATTTTTAACCAAACCACTATAAATAGTGGTAATAAATTAAGTTCTGGTATTGATGTTGATATTACTTATACACCTTATAAAGGCATTAGATTAAATACTTATGTTAGTCCATACTATGAAGAAACTAAAAAAGCAAAAAACAATAATTATAATATTTCAAACACAGTATTATACGCAGAAGCCTCTGTATTAATTACCTTATTTAATGATGTGAAATTTGTAGCACAACATTATTATCAATCACCTATAATTGATGGATTGGCAAAATATAAATCTATCAACTTTACAAATTTTGCTCTTAGTACTCCTTTTCTTAAAAAGAAAGTAATACTTACATTTAAAGTTAGTGATGCTTTTAATACTAAAAACTACTCTACCCATACTTTAGAAGCCAGTAGTAACACCAACAGAAATGTTTCCTATAAAAGACAATTTTCTATTGCATTAACTTATGATTTTAAACAAGGTGATAAAAAAAGAAAAAGCAGAAGTAAAGAAACTTCCAAAGATGAATTGGAAGACAAAAACGACATAAAAATGTAATAAAAAAGGGTTTGACAATATCAAACCCTTCAGATATATTTTTATATATAAAAAATTATTTTTTATTCTTTTTAGCTTCTTTCTTTAATTTTATATTCTCCATTATACTTCCAAAAAGCCAATAGGGTACAATAAAAGTAAGTGCAAAAATCATCAACCAAAATCCCATTGTGAAAACACCTAAGAAAATTAAAAAACCTATAAATTGTTGAAATTCCATCTTTGCTATTTATTGTTTAATAGGGCCAAAAATAATATATATTTTTCATATTTTAAAATACAAATTGATTTTTTATTTTAATTAGAGTATCCCTCCTTTAATTTAGTTAAAATCACTTCATTTAACTTTTCTTTAACTACAAACAAAAGATAGCTCTATATTTTTGCGTCCAATTAAAATTATTAACCCAAATTATAATTTTACAAGAGACTTAACACTAGTTAACACAAGTTAACAGCTTATCATAACTCAAGTTATTACTTTTGTAAAATACAAATATTATTAATTCGATATGCAACTTTTAAAGAATACTATTTTACTTCTAATTTTATCTAGCATTTCTTATACATTAAATGCTCAATCTTTTGAAATTACAGGTACTGTCATTGATGAAGACACGAATCAACCATTAGAGTATGCTACTGTTGTACTTAGACCTACAAATGGAGATCAAGTAACAGGTGGACTTACAGATGCCAATGGAAACTTCAATATAGAAGCAAAAAAAGGTACTTATAATATTTCTATAGAGTTTATTTCTTTTAAAACATATAACATACCAAATAAGGAAATTAATAGAAATTTAAACTTAGGTAAAATTGTATTAAGTTCTGCTAGTCAAGCTCTAGATGAAGTTGAACTAATAGCAGAAAAAACTACAGTTGAAATAAAACTAGATAAAAAAATATATAATGTAGGTAAAGATTTAACTGTAAGAGGTGGTACAGTAAGTGATGTATTAGACAATGTACCTTCTGTTTCTGTTGATGTTGAAGGTAATGTTGCTTTACGAGGTAATGATAATGTTACTATATTAATTAATGGAAAACCTTCAGGGTTAGTTGGTTTAAATTCAACTGATGCCTTACGTCAATTACCATCAGATGCCATAGAGAAAGTGGAAGTAATTACATCTCCTTCTGCCAGATATAATGCAGAGGGTACAGGAGGAATATTAAATATTATTTTACGAAGAAGTAAACTTCAAGGTTTAAATGGAGCTATAACAACAAATGTTGGCTATCCTTGGCAAGCTGGTATTTCAGGAAACATCAATTATAGAACTGGAGATTTTAATTTTTTTAATACCACCAGTTATGGATATAGAGAGTCTCCAGGCTTATCAAAAACAGAAACGCAATATTTCAATAATGAATTTGATGATAATGGTAACTTGATTTCTGACGATCCTGATACTTTTTTAAATGAAAGAAGAGAAACCGATCGTGAAAGTTATAGTTTTAATACAAATTTTGGTGTTGAGTATTATTTTAACAATTCTACTTCTTTAACTGCGTCTGTACTTTTAGGAAATAGAGATAATTCTAGTGAAACTACAAATACAATTAAAGAATATGATATTAATGGAAATTTAATTAAAGAATCTTATCGTTTTGATCCAGAAGATGAAGATGATAAAACCACTGAATTTTCTTTAAATTTTAATAAAGACTTTAAAACAGATGGCCATAAATTAACAGCTGATTTTCAATATTCAGACGCTAGTGAAGACGAAAATTCAATTATTTCTGAAGATGGTTTAGATTCTGAAAAAGTAAGAACTTACGAAAAGCAAAAAGAACTATTAATTAAAACAGATTATGTTTTACCAATAGGCGAAAACAGTCAATTTGAATTTGGTTATAGAGGTAAATTTAATGATTTAGATACTGACTATACATTAGCATTTAATGAAAACGGAACCTATGTGACAGATACAGATGTAAGTAATAATTTAATTTACAAAGAGAATGTAAATGCTTTATATACTCAATACGGTAGTAAAATAAAAGATAAATTTTCGTATTTACTAGGGTTGCGTTTTGAAGCTACTGATGTTACAATAAATCAAAAAACTAGTAATGACTACGAAAATAAAAATTATTCAGGTTTCTTCCCTACAGTTAATTTAGGATATGAACTTAATGAAAAACAAAGCTTAACATTAGGCTATAACCGAAGAATTAGAAGACCTCGTTCTAGATTTATAAATCCTTTTCCTTCTAGAAGTAGTTCTACAAACTTATTCCAAGGAAATCCTGATATAGACCCTAGTTATTCCAATACATTTGATTTTGGGTATTTAAATAGATTTGGAAAGTTAACATTAAATTCATCTATATATTATCAGAAAGCTACTGATATTTTTACCTTCATTTCTGAAGATACTGGTGAAACAGCTCTGGTAGGTGGTACTGAAATTCCTATTATTAGACGTACACCAATAAATTTAGCTACCAATAATAGATTTGGTTTTGAATTTACTTTAACATACAGACCCACACGAAAATGGAATTTGAATGGTAATTTTAACTTATTTAATTCTGAAACTATTGGAGAATATAATGGCACTGATTATGGTGCAGAAAATTTAAGTTGGTTTGTAAGATTAAACAATAAAGTAACTTTACCTGCAAATATTGATTGGCAAACACGTTTATTTTATATGGGCCCGAGTGAAGATGCTCAAAATAAAAGAAAAGGAATGTTCTCTACAGATTTAGCATTTAGTAAAGATGTTTTTGATGAAAAAGCTTCAATTACTTTTAACGTAAGTGATGTATTTAATACTCGTAAACGCTCAATGGAATCATTTACGCCCACATTTGATAGCGATAGTGAATTTCAATGGAGACAACGTAGTTTTAACTTAGCGTTTACCTATCGTTTTAATCAAAAAAAGAAATCTGAAAGAGAACGACCAGGTATGATAGGTGAAGATGATGACGAAAGTTTTGGTGGATAGTTTTACTTAAATAGTTTAGTACATTTCAATTTTATAACACTAAAAGTGTTAAGACAAAAAATAGTTTAAAACCCGCAAATCAATTGCGGGTTTTTTCATCTTTCATATTCCTATTTTGTATCTTTGTAATAGAATAAACACATAAAATAGCATTAATAATAAATAGAATTCACCATGGAATTTAGAATTGAAAAAGACACTATGGGCGAGGTAAAAGTGCCTGCCGATAAATATTGGGGAGCTCAAACAGAACGTTCAAGAAATAATTTTAAAATTGGTCCTTCTGCTTCTATGCCTTTAGAAATAATTTATGGCTTTGCATACCTAAAAAAAGCAGCTGCTCATGCTAATTTTGAATTGGGCGTATTACCTGAAGAAAAACGCGATTTAATTTCTACTGTTTGTGACGAAATATTAGCAGGAAAATTAGATGATCAATTTCCATTGGTAATTTGGCAAACTGGATCTGGTACGCAAAGTAACATGAATGTTAATGAAGTTATAGCCAATAGAGCTCATGAAATTGCCGGTAAAAAAATTGGTGAAGGTGAAAAAACTATTCAACCTAATGATGATGTAAATAAGTCACAATCATCAAATGATACGTTTCCTACAGGAATGCACATTGCATGTTATAAAATGATTGTAGAGACTACCATTCCTGGAGTTGAAAAATTAAGAAATTCTTTAAATGAAAAAGCGAAAGCTTTTGCTAATGTTGTTAAAATTGGCCGTACCCATTTAATGGATGCTACTCCTTTAACTGTTGGACAAGAATTTTCTGGATATGTATCTCAATTAGATCATGGTTTAAAAGCTTTAAAAAACACATTACCACACCTCTCTGAACTCGCTTTAGGAGGAACGGCAGTTGGTACAGGATTAAATACTCCAAAAGGTTACGACGTTTTAGTAGCTAAAAAAATTGCTGAATTCACTAAATTACCTTTTGTAACTGCAGAAAATAAATTTGAGGCTCTTGCAGCTCATGATGCTTTAGTAGAATCTCATGGTGCTTTAAAACAGTTAGCTGTTTCTTTAAATAAAATTGCTAATGATATTAGATTAATGGCCTCTGGACCTCGTTCAGGAATTGGTGAATTAATTATTCCTGCAAATGAACCTGGAAGTTCTATTATGCCTGGTAAAGTTAATCCAACACAAGCTGAAGCATTAACAATGGTTTGTGCTCAAGTTATAGGTAATGATGTTGCTGTTACTGTTGGTGGAACTCAAGGTCATTATGAATTAAATGTCTTTAAACCTATTATGGCTAATAATGTTTTACAATCTGCGAGATTATTAGGTGATGCTTGTGTTTCATTTAATGACAACTGTGTGAAAGGAATTGAACCCAACACACCAAGAATAAAAGAATTAGTAGATAATTCGTTAATGCTTGTTACAGCATTAAACACTAAAATAGGTTATTATAAAGCCGCTGAAATAGCAAATACAGCTCATAAAAATGGAACTACCTTAAAAGAAGAAGCTATCCGTTTAGGATATGTTACTGCTGAGCAATATGACGAATGGGTAAAACCAGAAGACATGACAAGCGGATTAAAATAATATATCATTTTTAGAAGAGAGATTCTAGAATCTCTCTTCTAATTTTATAAATTCAAAAGACTAACAATGTGTAACCAATTCAATAAAAAGTTCTTAGACGAAGCCTCAAAAGCCCAATCTAATTCGGTAAAAATGTCTGACCATGAAATTTTCATGAAAGAAGCTATTCAACTAGCCATTGATGGCATGGATGCTAATGAAGGTGGTCCATTTGGTTGTGTAATTGTTAAAGATGGTAAAATTATTGGTCGTGGAAATAATAAAGTCACTTCTACTAACGACCCTACGGCACATGCTGAAGTAACAGCCATAAGGGATGCTTGTAAAAATTTAAATTCTTTTCAATTAGAAGGTTGTATTATCTATACTTCTTGCGAACCATGCCCTATGTGTTTAGGAGCTATATATTGGGCAAGACCAGATAAAGTATATTTTGGGTGCAACCAAAAAGATGCTGCTAATATCGGTTTTGATGATGCATTTATTTATAAAGAAATTGAATTAGATTATAACAAGCGAAGCATTCCTTTTCAACAAGTTTGTCAAAATAAAGCTCTCAATGCTTTCCAAAAATGGGTAGACAAAGACGATAAAACAGCTTATTGATTATTCTTTACGTATTCATTTTGCTTTTGCAATTGCTTCTGAGTATGGTCATTAGCAATATTCCAAATAAAATGGTCACGGTTCTTAGTTACATCAAACTTATATTGCTCAGCTTTTTCAAAATTGTTTTTCATATCTTCAACAGAAGCTATCCTACCAATATTTCTTAAATCTACATTAAGAGTATTATAAGAAAGCCCTTGGAAAACGTCAGTTATAAAAAATTTATAATCTACCAATCCTAAAGAAACTACTTTTTTATAATCTTTATTAGAGCCTAGCGAATTAACTACAAATATACTTGATGGAACTAAATCCTGTTCTTGAATAGAATTTTTCTCTTGACTAACAATAGATAACGAAAATAAAAGACAACCAATAAAAAGTATACTTCGCATAATTTCTAAGTTAATTATACTCAAATATAGCCATTTTTATTGAAAATCTAATGGATTATTAGTTTTACTCATTAATTCTATATTGCTGAGATAATTTTCATACTCAATCAATTTGGACAAACTATATTTGTCTTTTTTATAAGGTCCAATATTCTTTTTTCTTCTTTTTTTGGGACGTAAAGATCCGTCCTTTTCTGAGTCAAAGTTTTTATTCATGTTTAGCGTGTTTTACTAAATAACGTAAATAAATGTCTAATTATTACATTTAAATAAGCTCAAAAAACAACTAGGCTAAATATCTTTCTTCAATAATTTTTAAATGATGTAATAAATGTCCAGAAATAATATATCCTAAAGCTTTGACAGACATAAAATTACCACTAGCTATCCCTTTTTTTTCTAAATCTGAATATTTTAAACTTTTAAAAAGTAATATTGTTGATCTGCGAACTGATTTAAACTCTACTAATAAATCTTGATAGGGCCTTAAATTTGCATTTGAATGCAAAACATATTGGTTCTCATCAAATCCTGGAAGTTCTGTAGTATCATTTCTTACGAATACCAACGTACGATAAGCAAACACGCGTTCTGTATCAATTAAATGTTGAATTAGCTCTTTTATTGTCCATTTCCCATCTCCATAACGATACAGTTGTTTCTCTTTAGAAATTCCTTCTAAAAGAGCTAATGCTTTAGATAAAGAATCTTCTAAATTATCAACTATTCCTTCTATATTTTTATCAAGAATATTTATATAAGGTTTAAAAAATGGAGCATACTCATTTGACTTCAATTCTAACATCTTTACTATTTAAATTAATTATCTTTACGGTAAATATAACATATTATGGCTACTTTAATTACTAATATAAAAGAACTATTACAAATCCGAAATCATTCTGTTAGTAAAATTTCTGGCTCTGAGATGAAAATTTTGCCAACCTTAAAAAATGCTTTTTTAATTATAGAAAATGGTTTAATAAAAGATTTTGGCAATATGAAAGACCTAAATGGTATTGTTGTAAATAAAGTTATTGATGCTAAAAATAAAATGGTTTTACCTGCTTGGTGTGATAGCCATACACATATAGTTTATGCAGGGAATCGTGAAGGAGAATTTGTTGATCGTATTAATGGTCTTAGTTATGAAGAAATTGCTGCAAAGGGAGGAGGCATATTAAATTCTGCTAAAAAATTACAACAAACAGATGAGAATGAACTTTTTGAACAATCTGCTGTTCGATTAGAAGAAGTATTAGCATTGGGTACAGGTGCTATAGAAATAAAATCAGGTTATGGCTTAACACCTGAAGCTGAACTAAAAATGCTCCGTGTTATTAGAAAACTAGCTAAACATTATCCTATTTCAATAAAATCTACATTTTTAGGAGCTCATGCTTTCCCTGAAACATACAAGACAAATAAAGAAAAATATATTGATTTAATAATTGATAAAATGTTACCTCAAATAGCAGAAGAAAACTTAGCAGATTTTATTGATGTATTTTGCGAAAAAGATTATTTTACGACTGCACAAACGGAGAAAATTTTAAAAACCTCAGAGGCATATAACCTTACCCCTAAACTACATGTTAATCAATTTAATAGTATTGGAGGTGTTAAATTAGGCGTGCAATACAATGCTCTATCTGTTGATCATCTTGAAGTAATGCTACCTGAAGACATTGAAGCTTTAAAAAATGGTAATACCATGCCTGTAGCTCTTCCCTCTTGCTCTTTCTTTTTAGGTATTCCATATGCACCAGCAAGAGCAATGATAGATTCTGGTTTGCCTCTAGCTTTAGCAACTGATTACAATCCGGGCTCCACTCCTTCTGGAAATATGAATTTTGTAATAAGCACTGCTTGCATCAAAATGAAAATGACCCCTGAAGAAGCAATTAATGCTGCAACCATAAATGGAGCATATGCTATGAATTTATCTAAAACTCATGGAAGTATTACTAAAGGTAAAAAAGCAAATTTAATTATAACTAAAGAAATTCCTTCGTATAATTTTTTACCCTATGCATTTGGAAGTAATTTAATTGACTCTGTTATAATAGATGGAAAACAAGTATCGTACTGATTTATATTCTTATTATTAGGAAAAAAATAATACTATTAAAAAACATCCATTCATCATTCTATAAAAATTGTTATTTTCACCAGATTAATAAAATAATTCTATTAATGATTAGAAAAACACTCTGCTTGTCCATTTCCCTTTTTATAACTTTCTTTACAATTGCTCAGACTCCCAAAAAAATAGTTATTGCGGTAAACGGAGATGGTATTTATTCTATACTTAGAAAAAACGGTTTAGATCCGACAAAATACTTTGACCAATTTATAAAGTTAAACAAGAAGAGTCTTACTAAGAATAATGGGTTATTTATAGGAAAAAAATATGTTCTTCCTGCTATTAAAACAGATAAAAGTATAGCAATAAAATCGTCTGTATTAAAGGATAGTATATCTTCAAAAGCTATTAAAAACAACAAAATTACTGAGGCTACTGTAGAGCAAATTTATGATCCTATTTTTGGAAAAAATCACAATCCTATTGTTATAAAAAATAAAAAATTAAAAGGAGCTATTTATTATTTAATCTCCGGACATGGAGGTCCAGACCCTGGAGCAATGACAACATACAATAGTAAATCAATTTCTGAAGACGAATATGCCTATGATGTATCGTTGCGACTAGCTCGTTTGTTAATATCTAATGGAGCTAAGGTCTATTTAATTATCCAAGATAAAAATGATGGAATCCGTGATGATAAAATATTAGAGGTTGATTATGATGAATATTGTTATCCTGATAATACCATACCTCTAAGTCAAAATTTAAGATTACGTCAGCGTACTAAGGCTGTAAATAAATTATTTTTAAAACATAAAGGTGCTTATCAAAGATTAATTGTTACCCATGTTGACAGTAGAAATAAAGGTAAAAATATTGACGTCTTTTTTTATCACGATAACAAAAGTAAAAGTGGAAAACGCTTGGCTGAAAACATTTATAATTCTTTTAAAGAAAAATATAACGAACACCAGCCAAATAGAAAATACCTAGGCTCAGTTAGCCCTAGAGGATTATATGTAATAAAAAGTACATTACCTGCAATGGTATATATTGAAATAGGTAATATTAAAAATAAAAAAGACCAAAAAAGAATACTTAATTATCAAAATAGAGAAGCATTAGCTCAATGGATTCACAATGGACTTTTAGTTGATTTCGAAGAGAATTAAAAGTTTACTTAAATAAACAACTAGAGTTACATAGATGTTTTAAAAAACATTCTATTTCTAAACATGTAAGGTATATAAAGTAAAAAAGGAACGCTGTATCGTTCCTTTTTTTTTTATATAAATTTGTCAAAAAATTGACAATATTATTTTACCTCTAACAATTCTACTTCAAAAATTAAAGTTGAAAATGGTTTAATAGGTCCATTTGGTCTTGGAAAAGCTCCGTAAGCCAAATCTTGAGGAATAAAGAATTTAAATTTAGAACCTACAGGCATTAATTGTAATCCTTCTGTCCAACCTTTAATAACTTGATTTACTCCAAATTCTGCAGGTTGACCTCTATCAACTGAACTGTCAAAAACAGTACCATCAATTAATGTTCCATGGTAATGAACTTTTACTCTAGAAGTAGCTGTAGGTTTTTCTCCTGTACCTTCTTTTAATACGATATACTGTAAACCACTTTCAGTAGTTTGTACACCTTCTTTAGTTTTATTTTCTTCTAAGAACTTTTCACCTTCCTCTTTAATATCTGCATATTCTTTTTCTGCTTTGGCCATTGCTTCAGCTTTTTGTTTTTCTTGCTCTTCAATTTGCTTTTTTTGCATATAAGCTCTAATTATACTATCTGTTTTTATACTTGGCATTAATAAATTTGAAGAGTCTACTCCATTTCTATACCCTTGAACAAAAAGATCTGCATCAATTTCTTTAAAGTTCTTTTTAAAATTAGTTGCCATATTCAACCCAATTGCATAACTAACAGAGTCTACTTGATTATTTAATGACTTTTTTGTAACTCCTTGACTATTGCAAGAAAAAAGTACAACTGACATTAAAACAACCGCAAGAATTTTTATTAATTTCATTATATTATGTTTTTAAATTCGGGGCAAAACTAAGGAATTTTAATCACTTAATTTTAATGAATTGGATATTTTTAATAAAACAAAAAGCGTATAATATTATATAAATTTCATGATTTTTAAAAAACAAAATATAACTTTGATATTTATAACTTATAATCACATCCCTAATGTCTAAACAATTAATAGAATGCGTACCCAACATTAGTGAAGGTAGAGATGATAAAAAAATACATACTATTGCACATATTGTCGAAACTGTTAAAGGCGTAACATTATTAGATATAGATTCTGGCAAAGCTGCTAATCGATCTGTAATTACTTTTATTGGTGAACCTGAGCAAGTTACTGAAGCTGCTTTTAGATTAATAAAAATGGCTGCAGCGTTAATTGATATGCGAAAACAACATGGAGAACATCCCCGTTTTGGATCTACAGATGTATGCCCTTTAATACCTATTTCAGGAATAACTTTACAAGAAACAGCTAAATGGGCAAATCTTTTAGGAAAACGTGTGGGTGAAGAATTAGGTATACCAGGATATTATTATGAGGCTACAGCTACCTCACCTAAAAGAAAGAATTTAGCCAATTGTAGAGCAGGAGAATATGAAGGGCTGTCAAAAAAAATGCAACATTTAGAATGGAAGCCAGATTTTGGACCATTAAAATATAATGAACAGGTTGCTAAAACTGGTGCAATTGCCATCTCTGCTCGCAATATTTTAATTGCCTATAATATTAATTTAAATACTACCTCAATTGATGCAGCAACAGCTATAGCATCAGAAATTAGAGAATCTGGTAGAATAAAACGAGATGGTCATCCTGTTACTGGTAAAAAAGTTCTAGACAATAATGGTAAGGTTATTCGTATTCCTGGCAAGTTAAAAGCTGTAAAAGGTATTGGTTGGTACATTAAAGAGTTTGGAATTGCTCAAATATCATATAATTTAACTAATATTTCCATCACTCCTTTACATATTGCATTTGAAGAAACAGTAAAAATAGCCGAATCTCGTGGTTTAAAAGTTACAGGTTCGGAACTAGTTGGACTGATTCCTCTTAAAGCAATAGTTGATGCAGCTGATTATTTTCTTAAAAAACAAAATTATTCTTTAAACATTTCTGAAAATGAAAAAATTGAATTTGCTATTAAATCGCTTGGACTAAATGATGTAAAACCATTTAACCCACATGAAAAAATAATTGAATACGCCCTAAAATTGAAATCATAATAAATTGGCTCCTACAGATACTATTATTGACATAGTAATAAGAATAAATTTTAGCTAAATGAAAAAAGAGAACAATACAGAATTTATAAATTTATCATTAGCTGATTTCGTAAATAGTACTTCAAGTAATTCAATTGCCCCAGGAGGAGGGTCTGTTGCCGCTTACATTGGTGCTTTAGGAGCAGCTTTAGGTATTATGGTCGCTAACATCTCATCACAAAAAAAAGGTTGGGAAGAAAAATCTAACTATTTTTTAGATTGGGCTAAAAAAGGGGAAGTATTTAAAAATCAATTACTCCTTTTAGTTGATGAAGACTCAAAGGCTTATGGGCAAATTATAAAGGCTAAGAGAATGCCAAAAACATCTTTAGAAGAAAAAAAGGCTAGAAAGATAGCCCTAGAAAAAGCTACAATGTATGCTACCGAAATACCATACCAAGCGATGTTAACTGCTTATAATTCTATGGAGTTTATACAAGCAATGGTTAAAGATGGTATTTTAAGTACAGCTTCAGATGCTGCAGTTGGTATATTATGTGCGAGAACAACTGTAATAGCAGCATATTTTAATGTTTGCATAAATGCAAAAAACTTGAATGACAAAAAGTTTACTAAAGACGTAATTGAAAAAGCTGAAAATATTTATGAAAAAACATTGTTGATTGACAAACAAGTTATTGCATATCTAAAAAGTAAAATGTAGCTTTTAATTACTTAATGAAGTTTAAGTTATTAGTAAATACAAACAGTCATATATCCTTTC
Organism: Aureibaculum marinum; assembly: GCF_003813905.1. Classification (GTDB taxonomy): domain Bacteria; phylum Bacteroidota; class Bacteroidia; order Flavobacteriales; family Flavobacteriaceae; genus Aureibaculum; species Aureibaculum marinum. The sequence goes on along the minus strand of NZ_RPFJ01000006.1, from coordinate 80,104 downwards.
CTTTTTACCTATTAAATTTTGAGATATCACTCATTGATTTTATACTAAAAACAGCTGAAAGATGCACATAACAAATACATAAGGTTAGTGCAAAGTAACTCCAAAATAAGCTCCACATTAATGGTAAAGATAAAAAGTTTACAATAACATTAGGAAACACCAAAGCTATTTCAGAAAATAAAAATGCCAAACCATAAACACTCCAAAGAAGATTAGGTAATTTTTTTAACGACAGCCAAATAAATGGAATATAAACACCTAAAAATAATAAATGGAGCCAAGCTATTAAAATAAAGCGGCTATCAACCACTAAATTAGCAATTGTCGGAATACTTCCTAAAATATAGAAAATAGTTATGATAAGAATACCATAATAAATAAATTTATACCCATGATTTATAGTCTTAAATTGCTTTACAAAATTAGTGAGTAATATAAACAAACCTAAAGCACCAAGACTACCAAATAGTTGAATAGTCCAATGATTAAAACTAAAATCTAAAGAATGTGCATAAAGAAAAGTTAAACTTACCCCAAGCAATATCAACTGATTTTTTGAAAACGTAACTTTTACTTTATTATATAAAACAGCCAATATCCAAACAAAAAAAACTCCAAAATACTGAAAGTGTAAATAAAAGAAAATTGCTTGCTGATACCATGGTGTACTTTGTTTTCCCATGACCATAAGGGGACCTAACATATAAGGGCCTATGCTTGAAAGAAAGTAAAAAACAATACCTAATTTTATTAAGTTTCTCTGCGGCATATTTCTGTTAAGTTTTCTCCACAATCTAATTAACAAAATGTAACTTAACCATAAATGAATAGTAGAAAACAAAATAGAGAATAAAGCATAACCCTGAAATACAAAAGCGACTAAAAATATCACTACACATACTTGCAAAGCTAAAAACAATAGAAAAGTAACTTTATCTATTTGTATTTTAAAACTTGAACAAATATTTATAAAAAGGGCATTGAAAATAAAACCTAGTAGCATTACATGGCTATGAGAATGTAATACGTTTTTAAAAGGAAAACCACTAAGTAAACCAGTATAAGAATAACGTAGTAAAAGTCCTAGTAATGCTCCTATTGTTCCAAATAATAGTGGATAAACCCATAGACTTTTTAAGTTTCTCTTCATAATTTAATATAAATAAAAACGCCTCCATTAATATGGAGGCGTTTAATTTATTTATGCTTGACCTGTAGGTCCAAAATTCATTGGAATTGGAGGTTGTTCATAATCTTTAATCTCTCCATGAGCATTTTCAAATCTATTTACATTTTCTGCCAAAGCTTTTACTAAACGTTTAGCATGCTGAGGAGTTAAAATAATTCTAGATTTTACTTTTGCCTTTGGAGTACCAGGCATAACATTAACAAAGTCAACAACAAACTCAGATACAGAGTGATTTATTATTGCCAAATTAGCATAAGTACCATCTGCAATACTCTCATCTAATTCGATATTCAATTTATTGTCTTTCTTATTATTATTTTCTGCCATAATTAATTCTCTTCCATTTCGGCTTTAGAACCTACAATCATATTATCATAAATACGCATACCAGTACCTGCTGGTATTTTCTTACCAACAATAACATTTTCTTTCAATCCTTCCAAAGTATCAACTTTACCGCTTACAGCAGCCTCATTTAATACTTTAGTTGTCTCTTGGAAAGATGCCGCTGAGATAAATGACTTGGTTTGAAGTGATGCTCTTGTTATACCTTGTAAGATTGGTTCTGCTGTTGCAGGAACTGCCTCTCTAGCAACTACTAAATTCTTATCAGCTCTACGTAAAATTGAATTTTCATCTCTTAATTTACGTGCACTAACAATCATTCCTGGTTTCAAGTTTTCAGAATCACCAGCATCTTCAATCACTTTCATTCCATAAATTTCATCATTTTGTTCAATAAAGTCATTTTTATGAATCAATTGATTTTCTAAGAAAATAGTATCTCCAGAATCAATAATTCTAACTTTACGCATCATTTGACGAACAACAACTTCAAAGTGTTTATCATTAATTTTCACACCTTGTAATCTATATACTTCTTGTATCTCATTAACCAAATACTCTTGAACAGCACTAGGTCCTTTAATATTTAAAATATCAGTTGGTGTCACAGCTCCATCAGATAAAGGCATACCTGCTTTAATAAAGTCATTTTCTTGTACTAAGATTTGATTTGAAAGTTTAACTAAATACTTTCTTACATCTCCTAACTTAGACTCTACTATAATTTCACGATTACCACGTTTAATTTTACCGAAAGAAACCACACCATCAATTTCAGAAACAACAGAAGGATTAGATGGGTTACGAGCCTCAAACAATTCTGTTACCCTTGGTAAACCACCAGTAATATCACCTGCTTTACCAGATTTTCTTGGAATTTTAACTAATACTTTACCAGCATCAATTTCTTCCCCTTCTTCTACCATTAAGTGAGCACCTACTGGTAAACTATATGATCTTATCTCTTCTCCTTTATCGTCTAAAATCAATAAAGTAGGAACTACCTTTTTGTTCTTAGATTCAGAAATTACTTTTTCTTGGAAACCAGTTTGTTCGTCAATTTCTACTTGATACGTAACACCTTGATCTATATTTTGGAATCCTATTTTTCCTTTAAATTCAGATACGATTACACCATTATATGGATCCCATTGACAAATAACATCTCCTTTTTTAATAGATTTAGCATCTTTTACAAAGAAGTGTGAACCATAAGGTATGTTATTATTACTTAATGTAAGACCAGTTTTCTTATCAATAATTTTAAATTCAGATGTTCTAGAAATTACAATATCAACTTTATTTCCATCATTATCAACACCTTCTACAGTACTTAAGTCATCAATTTCAAGAAGACCATCAAACTTAGCAGTTAATTTATTTTCTTCAGAAATATTACCTGCAATACCCCCAACGTGGAATGTACGTAATGTCAACTGTGTACCTGGTTCTCCAATTGATTGAGCTGCAATAACACCAACAGCTTCACCAATTTGAACCATTTTTCTAGTTGATAGACTATGTCCATAACATTTAGCACAAATACCTTTAGAAGATTCACAAGTTAGTGCTGACCGTACTTCAACACTTTCAATTGGTAAAGCCTCTATTTTTTCAACAGCATCTTCATCAATTTCTTCTCCTTCTTTAATTATAATTTCGTCTGTTAAAGGATTTCTAATATCATTTAAAGATATTCTACCTAAAATACGCTCACCTAAAGACTCTACAATTTCTTCGTTTTTCTTTAAAGGGAATATTTCAAGACCTCTTAATGTACCACAATCATGTTCGTTAATAATAACATCTTGAGAAACATCTACCAAACGACGTGTTAAATAACCTGCATCGGCTGTTTTTAATGCCGTATCAGCCAGACCTTTACGAGCACCGTGAGTAGAGATAAAGTATTCTAAAATTGACAACCCTTCTTTAAAGTTAGAAAGAATTGGGTTTTCAATAATTTCTCCACCGCCTGCTGTAGATTTTTTAGGCTTGGCCATTAATCCACGCATACCAGTTAACTGGCGAATTTGTTCCTTAGACCCCCTCGCACCAGAGTCAAGCATCATATACACAGAGTTAAACCCTTGTTGGTCTTCTCTTAAGCGTTTCATGGATAACTCTGTTAACTTATTATTAGTAGAACTCCAAATATCAATTACTTGATTATAGCGTTCTTTATTAGTTAACATACCCATATTATAACTTGCTGTAATGGTATCTACTTGCTCATTAGCAGCATCAATCATTGTAGATTTTTCTTTAGGAATAATGATATCTCCTAAACTAAAAGACAACCCACCTTTAAAGGCAAATTTATATCCCATCCCTTTAATTTCATCAAGAAACTTACCTGTTGTAGGTACATTGGTTACTTTTAAAATACGACCAATAATATCTCTTAACGATTTTTTCGTCAATACTTCATTAACATAACCAGCCTCTTCAGGAACAACTTCATTGAATAAAACTCTACCCACTGTTGTTTCAACAATTTGTGTAGTTAATTCCCCTTCTTCATTAAAATCTTTTGTTCTAACTTTTATACTTGCATTAAGATCTACTTTCTTTTCATTAAAGGCTATATTCACTTCTTCTGGAGAATAAAAAATACTTCCTTCTCCTTTCACTTTATGTTCAGGGGTAGATTTACGCTCTTTAGTCATATAATACAACCCTAATACCATATCTTGAGAAGGTACCGTAATAGGAGAACCATTAGCTGGATTTAAAATACTATGAGAAGCCAACATTAATAATTGAGCTTCTAAAATAGCCTCTGGTCCTAATGGTAAATGTACCGCCATTTGGTCACCATCAAAATCCGCATTAAATGCAGTACACACTAATGGGTGTAATTGAATAGCTTTACCTTCAATTAATTTTGGTTGAAATGCTTGAATACCTAAACGGTGTAATGTTGGAGCACGGTTTAATAAAACAGGATGTCCTTTTAGTACATTCTCTAAAATATCCCAAACAACTGGCTCTCTTTTATCTATAATTTTCTTTGCAGATTTTACTGTTTTTACAATTCCTCTTTCAATTAATTTTCTAATTATAAAAGGTTTGTATAACTCAGCTGCCATATCTTTTGGCAATCCACATTCGTATAATTTTAATTCAGGACCAACAACAATTACCGAACGTGCAGAGTAATCAACACGTTTACCCAATAAGTTTTGACGGAAACGTCCTTGTTTCCCTTTTAACGAATCAGATAATGATTTTAATGGTCTATTAGATTCTGTCTTTACTGCAGATGATTTACGAGTGTTATCAAACAAAGAGTCAACAGATTCTTGTAACATACGTTTTTCATTACGTAAAATCACTTCAGGAGCTTTAATCTCCATCAATCTTTTTAAACGATTATTTCTAATAATTACTCTACGGTATAAATCATTTAAATCAGAAGTCGCAAAACGACCACCATCTAGTGGTACTAACGGACGTAATTCTGGTGGAATAACAGGTACCACTTTCATAATCATCCATTCGGGTTTATTTTCCCTGTTTAAATTTGCATCTCTAAAAGCTTCAACAACATTTAATCTTTTTAAAGCTTCTGTTTTACGTTGTTTAGATGTTTCTGTATTCGCTTTATGTCTTAATTCATAAGACAAGGCATCCAAATCTATTCTAGACAATAATTCAATTAAACATTCTGCACCCATTTTAGCAATAAACTTATTAGGGTCAGTATCTTCTAAATATTGATTGTCTTGTGGTAGAGATTCTAAAATATCTAAATATTCTTCTTCTGTTAAGAAGTCCATTTTCTGCAATGGTTCTCCTTCAGCATTTTTAGCATTACCTGGTTGAATTACAACATAACGTTCATAATAAATTATCATATCTAATTTCTTAGATGGTAATCCTAGAAGATATCCCATTTTGTTTGGTAATGATCTAAAATACCAAATGTGGGCAATAGGTACTACTAAATTTATATGACCAACCCTATCTCTACGAACCTTCTTCTCTGTTACTTCAACTCCACAACGGTCACAAATAATTCCTTTATATCTTATTCTTTTGTACTTTCCACAAGCACACTCATAATCTTTAATCGGGCCAAAAATACGCTCACAAAATAACCCATCTCTTTCTGGTTTATGTGTTCGATAATTAATGGTTTCAGGTTTTAAAACTTCTCCTCTAGATTTTTCTAGAATTGATTCTGGCGAAGCCAAACCAATAGAAATTTTATTGAATTTTTTTACAGTGTATTTTTCTCTCTGTTTTGCCATGATGTGTAATATGCAATCAATTAAAATGTAAAAATATATTGTTATAACTGTTCGTTAAACTGGAACAGTTCCCCACTTTCGTGGGGATATAATTATTCCTCTAATCTAACGTCCAGTCCAAGTCCTTTTAACTCGTGCATCAATACGTTAAATGATTCTGGTAAACCAGGTTCTGGCATTGGCTCTCCTTTTACGATAGATTCGTAAGTTTTGGCTCTACCTAATACATCATCTGATTTTACAGTTAAGATTTCCCTTAATGTAGCAGATGCTCCATAAGCTTCTAGTGCCCAAACCTCCATTTCACCAAAACGTTGTCCACCAAATTGTGCTTTACCACCTAAAGGTTGTTGTGTAATTAACGAATATGGACCTATAGAACGAGCATGCATTTTATCCTCAATCATGTGACCCAATTTAATCATGTATATTACTCCAACAGTTGCAGGTTGATCAAAACGCTCACCTGTACCTCCATCATATAAATAGGTATGTCCAAATTCAGGTACACCAGCTTTATTAGTCAATTCAGTAATTTGATCAATTCCAGCCCCATCAAAAATTGGTGTAGCATATTTTTGATTTAATTTCTGTCCTGCCCAACCTAATACTGTTTCGTAAATTTGACCAATATTCATACGAGATGGTACCCCTAATGGATTTAAAACAATATCAACTGGAGTTCCATCTTCTAAGAAAGGCATATCTTCAGCTCTTACTATACGAGCTACAATACCTTTATTACCGTGACGACCAGCCATTTTATCACCAACTTTAAGTTTACGTTTTTTAGCAATATAAACTTTAGCTAATTTTACAATTCCTGCTGGCAATTCATCACCTACTGTAATGGTAAATTTCTCTCTACGCAATGAACCTTGAATATCATTCACTTTAATTTTATAATTATGAATTAATTCAGTAATTAATTTATTAAGGTGTTCATCTGTAGTCCAAGTCCCCTTAGTCAAATACTCAAAATCTTGTACGGCATTTAACATTTTTAAGGTGAATTTTTTTCCTTTAGGGAATACTTCTTCTCCTAAATCATTTAATACCCCTTGAGCTGTTTTACCATTAACAAGACTAAATAATTTTTCAATTAAACGTTCTCTAATTTCATTGAATTTAAGCGTATACTCAGCTTCAAGTTTAGCGATATCTTCTTTGTCTTGGCTTCTTTTCGCTTTATCTTTAATAGTTCTTTGGAATAATTTCTTATCAATAACAACACCATTTAATGATGGAGATGCTTTTAAAGAAGCGTCTTTTACATCACCAGCATTATCACCAAAAATAGCTCGTAATAATTTTTCTTCTGGAGTAGGATCTGATTCTCCTTTCGGAGTAATTTTACCAATTAGAATATCTCCTGGTTTAATTTCAGCACCTATTCTAATCATTCCATTTTCATCTAAATCTTTAGTTGCTTCTTCACTAACATTTGGTATATCATTAGTTAGTTCTTCTGCACCCAGTTTAGTATCTCTAACATCTAAAGAATACTCATCAATATGAATAGAAGTAAAAATATCTTCACGAACTACACGCTCAGAAATTACAATTGCATCCTCAAAGTTATACCCTTTCCAAGGCATAAAAGCAACTTTCATATTTCTACCTAAGGCCAACTCACCTTTTTCCGTAGCATATCCTTCACATAAAACTTGACCTTTAGTAACTCTATCACCTTTAACAACAATTGGATGTAGGTTTATAGAAGTACCTTGATTGGTTTTTCTAAATTTAATTAGATTGTACGTTTTTTCATCTTCAGTAAAACTTACCAATCTTTCTTCCTCTGTTCTATCGTACTTAATTGTAATTTTATCAGAATCTACATAAGTAACAACTCCTTCTCCTTCAGCATTTATTAAAATTCTAGAATCTGTTGCAACTCTACGCTCTAAACCTGTTCCAACAATTGGAGCCTCTGGTCTCATTAAAGGTACTGCTTGACGCATCATGTTAGACCCCATCAAAGCACGGTTCGCATCATCATGTTCTAAGAACGGAATTAAAGAAGCTGAAATAGAAGAAATTTGATTTGGTGATACATCCATATAATTCACTTCCTCTGGAGTTACCAATGGAAAGTCACCTTCTTCTCTTGCTACAACTTTATCTAATACAATTTTTCCATCCTCATCAAATTCTAAATTAGATTGAGCTATTTTCTTACCTTCTTCTTCTTCGGCACTTAAATAGATAGGAGATTTATTCACATCTACCTTACCATCAACAACCTCACGATAAGGCGTTTCAATAAATCCTAAATTATTAACTTTAGCATATACTGATAAAGAAGATATTAAACCAATATTTGGCCCCTCAGGAGTTTCAATTGGACAAAGGCGACCATAATGAGTATAGTGAACATCACGTACCTCAAATCCAGCTCTTTCTCTAGACAAACCTCCAGGACCTAATGCTGATAATCTTCTTTTATGTGTAATCTCGGCCAATGGATTTGTTTGATCCATAAATTGAGATAACTGATTTGTTCCAAAAAATGAGTTGATTACTGATGATAATGTTTTAGCATTAATCAAATCAATAGGTGTAAACACCTCATTATCACGCACATTCATACGTTCTCTAATAGTACGAGCCATACGAGACAACCCAACTCCAAACTGACTTGCTAACTGCTCTCCAACAGTTCTAACACGACGGTTTGATAAGTGATCAATATCATCAACTTCTGCTTTAGAATTTACTAATTTAATCAAATTCTTAATGATAGTAATGATATCTTCTTTGGTTAAAACACGTTCATCAATATCAATGTCTAACCCTAATTTTTTATTCATTCTATAACGACCAACTTCACCTAGATTGTAACGTTGCTCAGAAAAGAATAATTTATTAATAATACCTTTTGCAGTCTCATAATCTGGCGGTTCAGCATTACGTAACTGACGGTAAATATGTTCAACAGCTTCTTTTTCAGAGTTTGTTGGATCTTTTTGCAATGTATTATGGATAATTGCATAATCACCCATTTCATTATCTTCTTTATGTAAAAGAATAGTTTTAGCACCAGCATCAAGAATCTCATCAATATGTTCTTTTTCAAGAACGGTATCTCTGTCTAAAATAATCTCATTTCGCTCAATTGAAACCACCTCTCCAGTATCTTCATCCACAAAATCTTCGTGCCATGTTTTTAATACTCTTGCAGCCAATTTACGATTTAGAACTTTTTTTAATCCACTTTTTGAAACTTTAACTTCATCTGCAAGATCAAAAATTTCTAAAATATCTTTATCACGTTCGAACCCTATAGCCCGGAATAATGTGGTTACTGGTAATTTTTTCTTTCTATCAATATACGCATACATAACACTATTGATATCTGTAGCAAATTCTATCCAAGAACCTTTAAAAGGAATTACCCTAGCAGAATATAATTTTGTACCATTGGCGTGGAAAGATTGTCCGAAGAAAACCCCTGGAGAACGATGTAATTGAGAAACAACAACACGTTCTGCACCATTAATTACAAATGTTCCACTATGCGTCATATAAGGTATAGTACCTAAATATACGTCTTGTACAATAGTTTCAAAATCTTCATGTTCAGGGTCTGTACAATATAATTTTAGCCTTGCCTTTAGTGGTACGCTATATGTTAATCCTCTTTCAATACACTCTTGAATGGAATATCGTGGTGGATCAACAAAATAATCTATAAATTCTAATACAAATTGGTTTCTGGTATCGGTTATTGGAAAATTGTCTGAGAAAGTTTTAAATAAACCTTCATCACCTCTTTCGTCTGCTTTGGTTTCTAACTGAAAAAAATCTTGAAAAGATTTTACTTGAATATCTAAGAAATCTGGATAATCAGTAATAAGTTTTGCAGAGGAGAAGTTTACTCTTTCGGTACTTGTATTTGTTGCCAATGGAGATATTTTTTAATTAAAAAAATGATGAACTTTTAAGAACGAATATATATGCAAAATGGTTTAGGCCAATTACGATTGTACGTAATGACCTAAACCTTTATTGTTTAGCTCGACATCCGAGCTATGAGCTTACTTAAGCTCAACCTCAGCCCCAGCTTCTTCTAAAGATGATTTAAGGCCTTCAGCCTCTTCTTTTGATACTCCTTCTTTTACTGCTTTAGGAGCACCATCAACTAATTCTTTAGCGTCTTTAAGACCTAAACCAGTTAATTCTTTTACTAATTTTACAACAGCTAATTTAGAACTACCTGCTGCTTTTAAAATTACATCAAATTCTGATTTTTCTTCTGCTGCTTCTTCACCAGCACCAGCACCAGGTCCTGCTACTGCTACGGCTGCTGCTGCAGGCTCTATACCATATTCGTTTTTTAAAATATCAGCTAATTCGTTAACTTCTTTTACAGTTAAGTTAACTAATTGTTCTGCGAAATCTTTTAATTCTGCCATTTTTGTTTGTTTTAATTTTTTATTATTAGTTTATAAGTGCGTACAATTTATTTTTCTGATAAAGTCTTAAGAATTCCTGATAATTTTTGACCACCAGATTGTAAAGCTCCAATAACATTTTTAGCTGGAGATTGTAACAATCCAATAACTTCACCGATAAGTTCTTCTTTAGATTTAATACTTACAAGAGCATCTAATTGATCATCACCAACATAAATTGATTCTTCAATATAAGCCCCTTTAAGAACTGGTTTATCAGATTTTTTACGAAATTCTTTAATTACTTTTGCTGGAGCATTACTTACTTCAGAAATCATTATTGAGGTATTCCCTTTTAATACTTCTGGTAATTCTCCAAAATCTTTATCAGATTTTTCCATTGCTTTTGTAAGCAATGTGTTTTTTACAACAGCCAATTTTACATTAGCTTTAAAACAAGCTCTACGTAATTTTGTGGTGTTTAAAGCATCTAATCCTGATATATCTGCAAGGTATATAGTATTATTATCAGCTAATTGGCTTGTTAAGTAGTCTATTACTTGTGATTTTTGTTCTCTAGTCATTTTTTCTAAACTTTTAACTTCCTATACAACTGATTTTGTATCTATTTGAATACTAGGACTCATGGTACTAGACATAAAGATACTTTTTACATATACTCCTTTCGATGTAGTTGGCTTTAATTTCATAATTGTGGTAAACAATTCTTTTGCATTACCAGCAATTTTTTCAGCATCAAAAGATGCTTTACCAATGGCAGCATGAACGATTCCAGTTTTATCAACTTTAAAATCAATTTTTCCGCCTTTAACATCCGCAACAGCTTTTGCAACATCCATTGTTACAGTACCAGTTTTAGGATTTGGCATTAAACCACGAGGACCAAGAATTCGACCTAGGGGACCTAATTTACCCATAACACTAGGCATGGTAACAATTACGTCTACATCAGTCCAACCTCCTTTAATTTTTTGAAGGTACTCATCTAATCCAACATAATCAGCTCCTGCTTCTTTAGCTTCAGCTTCTTTATCTGGTGTTACTAATGCAAGTACTTTAACATCTTTACCTGTTCCATGTGGTAAAGTTACTACCCCACGAACCATTTGATTTGCCTTTCTAGGATCTACTCCCAAACGAATAGCAACATCAATAGATGGATCAAACTTTACATTAGATATTTCTTTTACTAAAACAGAGGCTTCTTCTAGTGAATATGCTTTTGTAGCATCTACCTTAGCTTTAGCTTCTTTTCTATTTTTAGTTATTTTCGACATATTTTTATAAAATTATAAAGTTTAAGCAGGAAAACTTCCTTTCACTCTGATTCCCATTGACCTTGCTGTACCTGCAACCATTTTCATTGCTGATTCTACTTTAAAAGCATTTAAATCTTGCATCTTATCTTCAGCAATGGTTCTAATTTGATCCCAAGTTACTGTAGCAACTTTTTTACGATTTGGCTCTCCAGAACCTTTTTTCGTTTTTGCAGCTTCAAGTAATTGTACTGCAGCAGGTGGTGTTTTAACAACAAAGTCAAAAGACTTGTCTTTATACACAGTAATAACTACTGGTAACACTTTGCCTGGTCTATCTTGAGTTCTAGCATTAAACTGCTTACAAAACTCCATAATATTAACCCCAGCAGCACCTAAAGCAGGTCCAACAGGTGGTGAAGGGTTTGCTGCACCCCCACGAACTTGTAATTTTACAACCTTACTAACTTCTTTTGCCATTTTTTAAACTTTAGTTTAGATAATATTCATAGGAAAGCTTAAATATTATCCTAAATATGTAACATTTATGATATTTTTTCAACTTGCATATAGCTTAATTCTAATGGAGTTTTTCTTCCAAAGATTTTCACCATAACCTCAAGTTTACGTTTTTCTTCATTTATATTCTCAATAGTACCATCAAATCCATTAAAAGGACCATCAATAACTTTTACTGTTTCTCCTTTTACGTAAGGAATAGCAACATTTTCATTTTGAACAGCCAACTCATCAACTTTACCTAACATTCTATTCACCTCTGACTTTCTTAATGGAACCGGATCACCACCTTTAACTTCTCCTAAAAATCCAATAACACCTGTAACAGATTTAATTACATGAGGAAGTTCTCCAGTCAAATTTGCCTGAATCATTATATACCCTGGAAAATAAACTTTTTCTTTATTTATTTTTTTTCCAGCACGTATTTGAATAACCTTTTCTGTAGGTACCAATACTTGATCAACATAATCAGAAAGACCTAAACGAGCAACTTCATTCTCAATATAAGTCTTTACCTTATTTTCTTGACCTCCTATTGCTCTAACTACATACCATTTCTTTACAGAATCAGTCATACTATTTATTAAAAAGATTAAAATATTGTTCTAAACCTAATTGAAACACTTTATCAACCAAGAATACCGCAATAGCAAACAAAACAGTAAAAAGTGCGACTACTACAGTAGATTTTTGAGCTTCTGTAAAAGATATCCAAGTAACCTTATTATTTAACTCGTCAAAAGATTCTTTAATGTATGTAACAATACCCATGTATATATATTTTAGTAGTACTTAATTAAAAATTACTTGAGGTAAGCTTTAATTTTAAATCACTTATTCGCCGTTGTAAGCTTCAAATACCCTCTACACTGTTAATAGTAAACATTAACTTAATGTTTTTAATTATGCACGGGTGGAGAGACTCGAACTCCCGACACCCGGTTTTGGAGACCGGTGCTCTACCAACTGAGCTACACCCGTATAGAATATAAGGTGCTCCTTTCAGAAGGAGCACCTATTCCTATATATATAATTAACTAAAAACTATTTAGGTGTCTTATAATATTTCAGTCACCTGACCAGCACCAACTGTTCTACCACCTTCACGGATAGCAAAACGTAAACCAACATTCATTGCAATTGGTTGATGTAAATCAACAGTAATTGTTAAGTTATCACCTGGCATAACCATCTCAACTCCATCAGGTAAATTAATTGTACCTGTTACGTCAGTTGTTCTTACATAGAACTGTGGACGGTAGTTATTATGGAATGGAGTATGACGTCCACCTTCTTCTTTTTTAAGGATATAAACCTCAGCTTTAAATTTATCGTGAGGAGTTACAGAACCTGGTTTACAGATTACCATACCTCTTTTAATTTGATCTTTTTCGATACCTCTTAATAAGATACCAACGTTATCACCAGCCTCACCTCTATCTAATATTTTACGGAACATTTCAACTCCAGTAATAGTAGAAGTTAATTTTTCAGCTCCCATACCGATAATATCAACTGGATCACCTGTGTTAGCGACACCAGTTTCGATACGACCAGTAGCTACAGTACCACGGCCAGTAATTGAGAAAACATCTTCAATTGGCATCAAGAAATCTTTATCAACATCACGAGCAGGTAATTCAATCCAGTTATCAACTGCTTCCATTAATTCTATTACTGTATTCACCCATTTTTCCTCACCATTTAGAGCTCCTAATGCAGAACCAGAAATTACAGGACCATTATCACCGTCATATTCATAGAAGTTTAACAAATCTCTAACTTCCATATCAACTAACTCTAGTAACTCTTCATCATCAACCATATCTACTTTATTCAAGAATACTACAATTCTTGGAATACCTACTTGACGTCCTAATAAGATGTGCTCTCTAGTTTGAGGCATTGGACCATCAGTTGCAGCTACAACTAAGATAGCACCGTCCATTTGAGCAGCACCAGTAACCATGTTCTTAACATAATCCGCGTGACCAGGACAGTCAACGTGTGCATAGTGACGATTATCAGTAGCATATTCTACGTGTGAAGTATTAATTGTAATACCTCTTTCCTTTTCTTCAGGAGCATTATCAATTTGGTCAAAGTTTCTTACCTCTGAAAATCCTTTTTCTGATAATACTTTAGTAATTGCCGCTGTTAAAGTTGTTTTACCGTGGTCAACGTGCCCAATTGTACCAATATTTAAATGTGGTTTGGAACGATCAAAATTCTCTTTTGCCATGATTATTTAATTTTTAAATCTTAGTTATATATATTTAGTAATTCTTCTGTTTATTTTGAGCCAATGACGGGAATTGAACCCGTGACCTCTTCCTTACCAAGGAAACGCTCTACCCCTGAGCTACACCGGCTTATTCTAGTTCAAGGTTCTAAGTTACAAGCTTAATATATTTATTAAACTTATAACTTTAACTTTAGAGCGAGAAATCTGCATCAAACAAATAACTTAGTTAGGAAGTCTAACGCCATCATTAACAAAAGAGCTCCCTTCATTTTATGAAATCTCAAAAAAACCAGAAAACTTCTATTTAAAACGAAAGACCATGTCTTCTTCGTGATAACATTCACTCTTAGAGCGAGAGACCGGGTTCGAACCGGCGACATTCAGCTTGGAAGGCTGACGCTCTACCAACTGAGCTACTCTCGCATTTTATTTGACAAATCCAAAAAAAATTAAACATCTCTATCTTAAAAGAAAATGACTTTACATTTATTCAGAATTTACCAAAAAGGTATTTCAATATTTTAATGAACTATTGCAAAACTTCCAACAAAATGGACTTTTTGACTTTTCAACTTTATAACCTTCAATTTTCACCTCAAGAAAATTGTCAGTGGGGAGAGCAGGATTCGAACCTACGAAGACGAAAGTCAGCGGAGTTACAGTCCGCCCCAGTTGGCCGCTTTGGTATCTCCCCAAAAAAAAAGATTATTCAAAGAACTAATTTAGTTTTTTTGAGCCGATGGAGGGACTCGAACCCACGACCTGCTGATTACAAATCAGCTGCTCTAGCCAGCTGAGCTACATCGGCTTTTTCATCTCAAAAACAAACCGTTTTTTCTAACGGTGTGCAAATGTATAAAGTTTTTTTTTATTACAAAACTTTTCCTACTTTTTTTTAAAAAAAATTACACTTGATGTGATCTTTGCTTCTCTTTCTTTTTACGTAATTGCCTTCTTAAAGCTTCTGCAATTAAATCAATAGCTTCTTCAAAAGTCTTACATTGTTTTTTCACAACCAACTCATCTCCTGGAATAAGCATCTTAGTTTCAGCTATTTTGTTTTCTTTTTCACTTGTATTCTGAACTTTTAAATATACCTCAGCTCCTATTATCCGATCATAATACTTTTCAAGGTTGTCTATTTTAGCATGAATAAAATTT
This sequence comes from Aureibaculum marinum, assembly GCF_003813905.1. Taxonomy (GTDB): domain Bacteria; phylum Bacteroidota; class Bacteroidia; order Flavobacteriales; family Flavobacteriaceae; genus Aureibaculum; species Aureibaculum marinum. The sequence continues at coordinate 64,712 of NZ_RPFJ01000006.1, read as the reverse complement.
TCTAATTTTTTGTCTATGTTAAAATTTACTGATTGAATATTAATTTTCATTTTTATTTAGATTTTAGAGCTCCTAGGGTGAGCTTGGTTATAAATTTTTTTTAATTCATTCAAACTACTATGAGTATAAATTTGGGTCGAAGCCAAACTTGAATGACCTAATAATTCTTTAACAGAATTTAAATCTGCTCCTTGGTTTAACAAATGTGTTGCAAATGAATGTCTAATAACATGAGGGCTTTTTTTTACTTTTGAAGATACTGTACTAAAATACTCATTTATTATTCTATAAACAAAATTAGGGTATAATTTATTGCCTTTATTTGTTAAAAAAAGATAATCATTATTACTATCAAGATGTTTTCTTTCTTTAAGATAATCGGTTAGTGTTTGACGAACTGAATTTAACAACGGAATGTACCGTTCTTTATTTCTTTTACCAATAACTTTTACAGTACCATTATGTATATTTATTGAACTTAGTTTTAGTTCGATAAGTTCTGATCGCCTCATACCTGTTGAATATAAAAGTTCAACTATTAATTTATTTCTAAGTGATTCATAATTAAAATCCATTGTATTTAAATTATTTAACACTTCTTCAATTTCGGCTTGAGAAAAGGGAATTTGAACTTTTTTAGATACTTTTAAAGCTTGGTGTCTTACTAAAGGTGATTCTTTAATTTGTTTCGTTTTAACTAAAAATTTATAATAGGTTTTTAAACTGGTAATTTTTCTATTAACAGTTCTATTAGATATTTTTTTATCTACCATGTCTACAATCCAAGATCTTATTTGACTGTAATTTATATCGGAAAGTTGGCTCGAATTATAGGTAGAAAAACAAAAAGATTCAAACGATTTTAAATCGTCATGATAGGCTCTAACGGTATGAGTTGAGTATTTCTTCTCAGAAGTAAGATAATCGATAAAATGAATTATTGACATATAAAAAACCGTTAGCAAACAAAGCTACAAAATATGTAGTGGTTTTACTAACGGTTTAACTTATTTTTAAGATAAATATACACCTGTATAATCAGGCTTCATTTATTACCCTTGCTCTTCTTCTGTTCTTAAATTCTGAACATATTGAGCTTTTTGAAGTTGAGCTCTTTTTTCAATAGAAGGCTTTGTGAAATGTTTACGATCACGCAACTGCTTCATTGTTTTAGTTCTGTCAAACTTTCTTTTAAAACGTTTTAACGCCCTATCAATATTCTCACCATCTTTAACTGGAATTATTAGCATATTGTTGCACCTCCCTTCATACGTATTTTTTTTATATTATAAACAGCTCTAAGCTTATTTCTTTTTTTTATTGGACGGCAAAGATACAAATAATTATATTACAGCAACTAAAACAATTTCTTTTTTTAATTTAAACTTTGATTGTTCTAGATAATTTACCAAAGCACCTCTATATATTTTATAATAAAAACTAAATACTTGCCCTTAAAAAATCTCTGTTTCAAAAATAAAGTCCGAAAATAATTTCGGACTTTATTTAATATTAATCTTATTAAAATATTTATTTTGGATTTAAAATAAGCTCAATTCTTTCAGCAATATCTTGTAAATGGATTCTTTTCATACCTGAAGAGTTTGCTGCAGATGACCTTACAGAACGTTGCAATGTTTTTAATTCAGCTCTAACTATAGGCCTAATATCTGACTCGTTTACACTTACTTCCGTTACACTAGCCCATCTTCTGAATCTGGCAGGAATAGGTGTTTGTTCTTGTGTCATTAGATACTCCATTCTATCTATATAAGCACGCTGAAGATTTCTTCTATAAGTATCAATTGAACGTCCATTATATATTTCACTCCAAATTCCTCTTCTCAAATCTCTCATCATTTCTAACAAACTATAAGCTTTATTTCCATTTAAAGTTTCATTTTCAATCATCCTAGCCATTCTACCAAAGTCAAGTATATTATTTAAGGTTCTCGCTTGAATTCCTCTAATTCTTTCAACAGCACCAGCACTTTCAAATTTGTTAAAAATATTATCATCTATCATCCAAGTAGGCGTTTCAAATAAATTTTTATGTAAAAATTGTAAAGCCTCTCTCTGTTTAGATTTAGGCACATGCGTATATACAGCTCCTTCTTGATCAGAAGTTTTATAATACTCATACACACCTCCAATATTAGAAGATACGTGCCCCATGTAGCGATTAAATTGAGAAATTACATGACCATACATGGTTTCTAAATCTTCATAATTTTTACCTTCTTCTGAAGTCCATTCTATTAAATTAGGTACAATTCTCTTCAGATTTTTTATTCCATAATCACTAGCTTTAACAGCATCGTCACCTAAATCTTCTGTTTGAGAACTAGGATCAATTATTCCTCCACTTTGTTGTTTCCCAAATCTATACATAGGATCTCCAGCATGTTTTAAAATCCAAGCATCTAAGGTTTTCTTTTCGTCTTCTGATGTTTTAGCATCCAATATAGGTCTATACCCCCAAGATATTGCATATTTATCATAAACTCCAATATTAGGCATTAACGCAACCCCTTTATCTTCAGGTTGAGCTATATAATTAAAACGTGCATAATCCATAATTGAAGGAGCAGTTCCATATTTTTGAGTAAACGTTTTTGATCTTAACGAATCTACTGGATAAGCAACACTACTTCCCATATTATGTGGCAATCCTAAGGTATGCCCTACCTCGTGAGAAGAAACAAAACGAATTAAACGCCCCATTACTTCATCTTTAAATTCAGTAGTTTGAGCATCAGGATTGATAGCAGCGGTTTGCACAAAGAACCATCCACTTAAAAGGCTCATTACATTGTGATACCAATTAATATCTGATTCTAATATTTCACCAGAACGAGGGTCACTTACATGAGGTCCATTAGCATTTGGTATTGGAGATGCTAAATATCTAACCACAGAATAACGTACATCTTCAGGGCTCCATTCAGGATCTTCTTCTACTGTTGGAGGATCTTTAGCGATGATAGCTTCTTTAAACCCAGCAGCTTCAAAAGCTACTTGCCAATCTTCTATACCTTGTTTAATATATTTTCTCCATTTTACAGGTGTTGCTCTATCAATATAATAAACAATTTGTTTTTTAGGAACAACTAATTCTCCTCTTTTAAACTTTTCAATATCTTCATCTTTAACTTCTAACCTCCATCTATCTAAATAAGTAACTCTTTTACTTTTTTGAGCTTCCAATCCATAATCAACTTGACTAGAAGTAAACCACCCTACTCTTTCGTCAAACATTCTACGTTTCATTGGTACTTTAGGTAATAAAATCATAGAATTATTAATTTCAACAGAAATAGTACCTGTACTAGCGTTTGAAGGAGGAGCCCCAGCTGCATATGTTTTTACATGTCTAGCTTCAATATTTTCTGGATAACTTTTAATACTCTCGATAAAAGATTTATCAGCATCTAAACGTGAAATTTTATATTGTTTTCTATATCTATCTGGTAATCCTAACGCTTTTACGTCTTTATTAAATAAGTTAGAAACATCTATAACTGTTGCTGTAGAGTCTTTACTAAATGCTTTGATTGGAAATGTAAATAAAATAGGTTCAAAATTAGAGTTAACTACGGCTTCATGAACAGGAAGCGAATCTGAAGCAACTACTGAATGAGAAACCATTCTTGCAATTACTTTTTTATCTCTTTTTTGCCAACGTACTACTTTCGTATTGATTTTTCCTCCTCCGAAACCAATACCTGAAGCTGTCTTGGCTATTCGAGTAACCATTAACATTTCACGTTCAAATAAAGAATCTGGGATTTCAAACAAATAGGTATCATCTATTCTATGAACTTTAAAAAGTCCGTTATCGGTAATAGCTTCTTTCGTTACCACCTTAGCATAAGGTTGTGGTCCACCTTTTTTAGTAGGTTTTTTTTCTGGTTGAGCCGTTTTGGCTGAAGATTTACTCGCTTTTTTTTGAGTGGTACACGAAATAGTGAACAATGCCATTATCATAATAGCAAGTGCAATGGGTAATCGTTTTAACATAATAAAAGTTGATATTTGGTTACGAAATAATATTAATAAGTTTCGAAAATATTCATTTCTGAATTATTATTTCTTAATGAAATGTTAAAGAAATAGTTAACGTTAAGATTTACTTTGTTAATTTTTAAAAACTTCAGGAAATCCTTGTACCGTCAAACTCCATAATTCAGGCAAAACAAAATAAACAAATACAGTAAGTATAAGTATAGAAATCACATTCATAACAAAACCTTTGGATACCATATCTGGAATTCTTAAATAACCAGACCCAAAAACTACAGCATTTGGTGGAGTAGCAACAGGCAACATAAAAGCACATGATGCAGCAACTGCAGCTGCAACCATTAAAATTAATGGGTGCACATCAACTGTTAAGGCCATAGGTGCTAATACCGGCAATAGCATAGCTGTTGTAGCTAAATTTGAAGTTATTTCGGTTAAAAAGTTGACCGATGCTATTAGTAGAAATATCAATAAAATAAGTTTTAATCCTCCAAATGCTGTCATCTGATTTCCTAGCCAAATAGCAAGTCCACTTATTTCAAAACCTTTAGCTAATGCCATTCCTCCACCAAATAAAAGAATAATACCCCAAGGTAATTTTACTGCATCATTCCAATTAATTAACTTTTCTGATTTATCTTTTGAGGGAATTATAAACAGTAAAATAGCAAAGGAAATGGCTATTATTGTGTCATCTAATTGCGGAAATAATCGCTGTAATAAAAAAGATCGTGTTATCCAACAGAAAGCGGTGAATGCAAAAACTATAGAAACTAATTTTTCTTCATAAGTAATTTTGCCCAACTTTTGTTGTTGTTGTTTAATTTCAGTTCTACCTCCTGGAAATGCTTTTTGTTTAAATTTAAAAGCAAATTTGGTTAAATATACCCAGCAAATAAAAAGTAATATAATTGATATTGGAAATCCAAATACAAACCATTGCGAAAAGGTAATTTCGTAACCATAAGTTTCTTCAACCACACCTGCAAGTACCAAGTTTGGAGGTGTTCCAATGAGTGTTGCCACTCCTCCAATAGAAGCACTATATGCTATGGCTAACATTAAAGCTTTCCCAAAAATGAGATTTTCATCTTCAATAGTATTAGGATTATCTTTTAATTGCTTAATAATAGCCATACCAATTGGAAGCATCATAACAGATGTTGCCGTATTTGATATCCACATAGATAAAAAAGCTGTTGCTATCATAAAGCCCAAAATAATTTTTCGAATATCTGAGCCAATAACATTTATTATATTTAAGGCAATACGCTTATGTAAATTCCATTTTTCTATGGCTATTGCAATAATAAACCCACCCAAATACAAAAACACATATTTATGTCCATAAGAACCACTTGTGGAAGCTATATTTAATCCGCCAGATAATGGAAATAAAACAATAGGCAATAAGGCTGTAACTGCTATTGGTATAGCTTCTGTTATCCACCAGATAGCTATCCATAAAGTTGTTGCTAGAACTGCATTTGCTTCTTTCGGTAGGTCTTGAGGATGAAAAAATTTTAAAGTCAAAACAAAAATAAGAGGCCCAAGAAAAAGTCCAATTTTTTGAGTAATAGTAGTTTGGTTCATTGATTAGATTAGCATATATGAGTTAAATTATTAGATATTAAAATTTAATTTCTAACAGTTGGGTAAATCTAATATTTTTTTTTGAGTAAAATATTTAACTCAATATATTCAAAAAAACAGAGTAGTATAACGTTTTAAACAACACTTCAAGATAAAACAAAGAACTTTCGCGAAAAAGACTTTAAATCTTAAGAATTTTAACAAATTTAGAGTTTCCTTCAATAGAAATTTTAACAAAATATAAACCGTCTACTAACTTTTCTAAATTTATAAACTCAGAACTTTTTTTATTTAATACACTTTTTCCTGACAAATCATAAACCTTAATTTCATCAATAGGTTTATTAAAATTAAGTACATCTTTTGTTGGGTTAGGATAAACTTGCAAACCATTAAAAGACAAATTATCTACAAAAAGTGTTTTAACACAATTTTCTGAAATAAAATTTACATTTTCTATAATGCCAGTATTTTTTAAAGTTACATTATTAAATCCCGCATAATTTTCTGGATATCTATGAGCTCTAAAAGTACCATTGCCAACAGGAATATCAAATTGATTGTACGTACTATTATCACTTATAGGAATAATATACACCCAAATTACATTTCCTGATGGATCAATTTCAGTAATTCTTCCAAGACTAGTTTCATTAATTAGAGCATTTCCATTAGCCATTATTTGAACTCCACTTCTAGTAGATTCAATCATTACTTCTCCTAAAATAGTACCATCGTAAGACCAATAATAATCTTTTGGCAAAAACTTACCTGAGTCTAAACTATATACACCATCACTATCTTTCGGATCAATAATATGAATAGATGAAGCTCTTAAGTCAAAACCATAGCCATCATTAGAAAAAACGGACATTTTATCTTTATAAGGACCTTCAGTTATCCATTTAATATCATGCTGTCTTCCTAGTTTTTTATCAGCACTGGTTCCTTGATTATAGGTTTCAGGATTTCCCCATCTCCAAAGAAAATCTCCACCTTTACCATAAATTCCGCCTGAATGTGTTGCAGCTTCTTTAGTAGTAGTGCTATGATCTATAACAAAAACTTCGTTTAAGTGCCTTGCTGAGACTGCTATCTGATCTAACTCTTGATTATAATCAATAGCATTAGCATGTATAGGATTAAAAGAGTTGCCATTATTATAATTTATATCTAACAATTGAGGATTAGTAGAAACATTACCAAAATTTGGTTTAGAAGCATCAAAATCTTGTATTAAATGATCAAAAAGTTTCCATTCCCAAACAATTTTAGCAGAATCTATACCAATAGGTTCAATTTCTACAATTCTCTCTAAGTCAATAGCATCTTTGGTAAAAGCAGGGTCTTTACCTACAGCAATCATTTCGGCAATAGTATAAGTATCTCTTATTAAAACTAAAAAGTTTCCATTAGGTAAAGGTTCAATATCATGATGTATACTAAAACCTAGCACATCCATAAAATTTATACCCCAGAGAACATTATTGTTCCAATCTCTTATATCAGCTCTATTACTATTACTTTGTAATAAATTTCCATTTTCTAAGAGGTAAGCTTGTCTACTTATATGACCTGAGAAATCCCATTGGTTAATTGCTTCTCCACAGTTATTAATAAGATAAACTCTATCGTCTGACAACGTATTAAACAATGTATAACCATTTGATTTGGACGCATTAACATCGTTATAAACCAAACCTATTGTTTCTTGAGCAATAGCGAGCTCAAAACTTACTAATGTTAATAATAATACAATGTTTTTCATATGCCACAAACGAATTCCAAATATAATTAACTTATATAAACTTATGAATTTCAATTTAGGGCATCATCTACAACGCTGCTAACAGCTATTGAAGAGAAATCAATAGAGCTTCAATAGACTAAAAAAGGTAGCTTCTTATTTTTTACGACCTACAAATCGAACAACAGATCCTATACCAATATGAAAAAGACCTTCATTTAACTCAACTTCTTTTTCTTCTAGTTCAATAATGTCGAAATTTTTAAAGTCTCTTTTAAATTCTTCAATAGAACATAAGGATTCTAAATCTCTAGGCCCACCAATTTTAGGGTTTTTAATTCTATACTCTAAGTTTTTTTTACTAAATGCCTCAATAATTATAAAACCATCTTTTCGCAAATAGGAAGCCAACAATTTATGATAGTTTGACCTTATTTTAACATTAAAATGAGCAAAAACCAAAGCTATCACGTCAAACTGGTCTTTTTGGTAATCTAATTTTGGCAATTCTCCAAGTTGGTAATCAATAGTCACTTTATTTTCATCTGCTAACTTAAGAGCCTTCTTTTTTCCCTCTAAACTTAAATCAAATGCCGAAACATTCCAACCCAATTTGGCTGCAAAAACAGCGTTTCTACCTTCACCTTCAGCAGGTAAAAGTATTTTACCAGGTTTCAGTTTCTCTAACTGTTCTTTAAAAAATAAATTGGGTTCTGTACCATAAACAAACTCTTGTTTACTATACCTTTCATCCCACATATTGGGTTGTTCCGTTTTCACAATTTCAATTATTAAATAATTTCTACAAATAACCCATCATCTGTTTTATTTACAACTGCCAATTTGTTCTTAGTCAATCCCTTAATCGCTTTATCCCATTTTTTATTACTTAAGCCTGATTTTGACTTTAGTTCAACTAAATCTATTGGCGATTTTTCTTTTAATAATTTTAACACAGTTTTTTCTTCATCAGTCATTTCTACAACTTTCTTTTCGGGACGCATTTGAGGGAAAAATAATACCTCTTGAATGGATTGTTGATTGGTTAAAAACATAATCAATCTGTCCATACCAATACCTAATCCAGATGTTGGAGGCATACCATATTCCAACGCACGTAAAAAGTCATAATCGATAAATTCTGTAGCTTCATCATCTCCTTTTTGAGCCAATTTCAATTGATGCTCAAAACGCTCTCTTTGGTCAATAGGATCGTTAAGTTCTGAATAAGCATTTGCTACTTCCTTACCACAAACCATTAATTCAAAACGTTCAGTTAAATCAGGATTTGTCCGATGTTCCTTACATAATGGGCTCATCTCTTTTGGATAATCTGTAATAAATGTTGGTTGAATATAATTTCCCTCACATTTTTCTCCAAAAATCTCATCAATTAATTTCCCTTTCCCCATAGTTTCATCCACTTCAACGCCCATTTTTTTAGCTGCATTACGAATCTCTTCTTCTGATTTACCAGTAATATCAAAACCTGTAAATTGTTTAATAGCATCTGTCATGGTCACCCTTGGGTAAGGAGCTTTAAAGTCTATTTCATATTCTCCAAATGTTGCTTTTGAAGTTCCATTTACCGCAATGGCACAATATTCTAAAAGATTTTCAACAAACTCCATCATCCAGTTATAATCTTTATAGGCTACATAAATTTCCATAGCAGTAAACTCAGGATTATGAGTTCTATCCATCCCCTCATTTCGGAAATTTTTTGAAAATTCGTAAACCCCATCAAAACCACCAACAATTAATCTTTTCAGATATAATTCATTGGCAATTCTCATATATAAAGGAATATCTAAACTATTGTGATGTGTAACAAAAGGTCTTGCCGCTGCACCACCTGGAATTGGTTGTAAAATCGGAGTTTCTACTTCGAAATAGCCAGCATCATTAAAAAATTTACGCATGGCATTAAAAAGTTTTGTTCGTTTTACAAAAACTTCTTTTACATGAGGATTTACAACTAAGTCAGCATAACGCTGTCTATAACGTAATTCAGGATCATTAAATTCGTCATGGATATTTCCTTCAGCATCTACTTTTGGCAATGGCAAAGGCCTTAACGTTTTACTCAATAAAGTAAAATCTTTAACTTTAATAGTTTTTTCACCTACTTTGGTTAAAAACAACTCTCCTTCAATACCAATAAAGTCTCCAATGTCTAATAGTTTTTTATAAACATCGTTATATTTACTTTTATCATCACCAGTACAAATTTCATCACGTTTAAAATAAACTTGAATTCTACCTTCACTATCTTGTAATTCTGCAAAACTTGCATTTCCTTGAATACGACGCGACATTAATCTACCAGCAACAATAACTTTTTTACCTTCTTCAAAATCAGATTTTATTTGTTTTGAAGTATGATCTAATGGATATAAATCCGCTGGATATGGATTAATATTTAATTCACGTAATTTTTGTAATTTTTCTCTCCTAACGATTTCTTGTTCTGACAATGCCATAAAAGTACTATTATATTTGGCGGCAAAGATAGTATTTTGAGATTGAAGATTTAAAATTTAAAATTTAAAATTTCTTAATTACTCTTCCACTACTTCCAGCTTTGTAACAATTTAAAGAAAAACAAGACTTATCGAGTACATTATATAAGTTATTTGGTGTTAAGAGATAAAATAGAAAACTCTACAATCACAAATCTGCACTAATAACTTTTTAATATATCTTTGTAAAAGAAATTATCATGGGTTGTTTTCGTGTATTACTTTCAATTATTTGTCCTCCGTTGGCTGTTTTAGATAAAGGTTGCGGATCAATAGTAATAGTATTTCTATTAACATTATGCGGATGGGTTCCTGGCATAATTGCAGCTTTAATTATTTTAAATAATCCTAAAAACTAAAAATTATCATGTTAAAAAATTTATCAATTGCTATTGCCTTATTATTTTTACTTACTAGCTGTGCCTTTACTGAAGAAATGCATATAAATAACGACGGAAGTGGTACTTACAATTTTAAAATGGACATGAGTGAGATGATGCTAGAAATGCAAAATTTGGGTACAAAAGACTCTACTGCTCCTTCGAAAAAAATAGACACCATATTCAATTTTAAAGATATTTTAGAAGAGAAAAAAGACAGCATTGCTCAATTGCCAGAAAAAGAGCAAATGGCTATAAAAGCAATTGCAAATATGAATTTACATATGCAAGTTGATGACGAAAAGGGAAAAATGTTAATGGATTTCGGGTTTAACTTTAAGGATGTTTCTGAAGTAAAAAACATTGAAGAAAAATTATCAAAAGCAATGAGTATTAACAAAAATAATAGTAAAGCTTCTTTGACAAACAAATCAAACGTTACTTTTGAGTTTGATGGTAAAAATTTTACCAGAAAAACAATTCCTAAAAAATTGTCTGAAGAAGAAGAAATTAATGCTGATAAACAACTACAACAATCTGGATCATTTTTAGATGGCAGTGTATATAAACTCATTTATCATTTTGAAAGAAAAATTAAAAATGTTACACACAAAGATGCCATAATTAGTAAAGATGGTAAAACCCTAATATTAGAAGTTCCAATGGATTCTTTGGTTAAAAATCCTCAACTACTAGATTTTACCTTAAAACTAAAATAATTTAGATTTTTCAAGTAAATTTATATAAACAATTAAAGTTACACTTTGAAAAAAAATAATAAGAACATACACCTGCAAGACCTCGGCACAAAAGAGTATAAAGAAACTTGGAATTATCAAGAAGAATTGTTTGACAAAATAATCCAAGTAAAACGTAAAAACAGAAATGAAAACTTAAACCTGCAAACTCCAAATTACTTTTTGTTTGTTGAACATCCACATGTTTATACGTTAGGTAAAAGTGGTGATTTAAATAATTTACTACTTAACCAAAATCAACTAAAAGAAAAAGGCATAGCCTTTCATAAGATTAATAGAGGTGGTGACATTACGTATCATGGATTTGGACAAATAGTTGGTTACCCTATTTTAGATTTAGATAATTTCTTTAATGATATTGGTAAATACATGCGTTCTTTAGAAGAAACCATTATTCGAGTTTTGGCTGAATATGGAATAAAAGGAGAGCGAAGTAAAGGAGAAACTGGAGTATGGTTAGATGTGGGCACTCCTTTTGCCAGAAAAATTTGTGCTTTAGGTGTACGAACTAGTCGGTGGGTAACCATGCATGGTTTTGCTTTGAACGTAAACACCAATTTAGGTTATTTTGATCATATTATTCCCTGTGGCATTCGTGGTAAAGCGGTTACCTCTATGGAAGTTGAAATTGGAAGAAAGTTAAAGGTAGAAGAAGTTAAATCTAAAATTTTAAAACACTTTGAGGATGTTTTTGAAGTAAAAATAGTTTAAAAAAATCCTCTCACTTGGAGAGGAGCCTTAATTGAACTTATCAAATTCAATAAACGCATATAACAAAATGAAATTATAGTTTTATTTATTCGCTATATTTTCATTTTTCATGACAATTCATCTAGTTAAAATAGTAGCAATATCTTTTTTTGCGATGCTAACCTCAGTAGAAAGTTTTTCTACCTTATTATGTTGCACATTAATTATTTCTTGTTGCTCTTGAACAACTTTTATAAGAATGGGAATTAACTCAGTATCCGATAAAGTTAACAAGTCTTGTTCTTTTACATAATACGTTATACCCAGAAGCTTTTGTCTCAATTCCCATAGCTATGGAGTTAATTCCCGTGGCACCAAACGTAGAGTATGATACACCACTAACTATAGAAGAAAGATCTATAGCATCCCCGCCTGTAGTCACATAGTTATTTGGATCAGTACCTTTTAACCGCCAACCTGTAGAACCCTCTTCTGTAATTTTTTCTAAGCCTGAGCTGCCATTAACATCCACATACGCTTTTACAACTTGTTCCGTTGGTATCGCTTTATCACTATTTCCAGACAGTGTACCGTCAACTGAAACTTCATTGACTATTGAACCTAATGTCAACTTAATAGTACCGTCAGCTTCTAGACTATTTTTTACTTTAACATTACCTGCATTTCTATTTTCAATATGTTTACCAATAGTATACCATTGCACATTGCCTGCGTTAATAGCATAGGGTACGGCGTTTAATTGGGTTGTACCAATTTCAGTACCATTTATAGAAACCATTTTACCGAACTTGCTCTACTCGTATTCATAAAAGTATTGTAATCTGTAGTAGGGCCAGCACCATCACCAATACGTAAGCTAAAAACACCATTAGCATCAGTGGTAAGACTATGGCTTTCAGCATAACCTACAGCTCCACTACCGACATCTATAAGGGCAATTCCCACGGTTATGTTCTCATTCGCCATGACCTGGCCCGAAGCATTGCTAGCAACCCCTTGATAATTAATAAATTTTGATTATTCTGTTTGTGAGAAAGTTGTTATGCTTATTCCTAAAAGGAAAAAGATGATTAGATGTAGTATTTTTTTCCATGGTTTTAAAATTATTTAGTGTCAATTATATACATATGGCTTTGACTACTGATTATTTTTCTATGTGAACATCAAAAGGATAGAGTGCATTTAATTGTTAAGTTCTAATAGCCAACCTCATTGCAATAAATAAAAATAGTCAATGTGTAAAATCTTAAATTAAAATTTTCTTTTAAGCCATTAGATCGACACCAACACCGCTAATTTCAAAAATTCGATCGGCAGAAACGCGTTCACCCTTTATCTTTAAAGACAAACAAAGTCCATAAAAAATTTTTTTTGGGTTACTTCTAAATGAAAATGAATGCATTTTATCTGGCCCCCATATTTTTTGATTATTTCTATTAAAAATTCGTTTATTAGCATCCCATAGTTCAATGTCTGAAATGTAAAAATTAGCATCGGTAGAGGCACACTTAACTAATATATTTGATATTCTTACGCGAACGTTATTTGCAATTACAGGAGTTGGAATTGAATAGTGAATCCAAAATTCACCATTTTTCGCTTTTGATTTAGACCCACTATCCCATATTGTAATTTGTGCTCCTCCTGAAGTTGGTATTGCGGTGGCTGCTGCTTCACCGCCCAATGAAATACTATGACCACTCATACCTCTCCCTACAATGCTTCTTGCATAACCAGCGGAATGAAAGTTTCTCATCTTATTAATCATTTTGGTTGCTATTTTTATTGAATCTTTACCGCTATGAAAAACACCTTCCATTTTCCCTTCACTCCCATGGATCCACATAGCATAATTATTTGCAGCAATAATTTCTCTTTCTTTAGCAACTATTTTATTCGGATATAATAGTCCTGCTATACCTACCAAGGCAGAACTTTTTAAAATTTTGTCTATAAACCCCCTTCTGTTTGTTTCTTTTGTTTCCATACTTATTTGTTTTAAAATTTTAATTAGATTTCCATTTTTCTCTAATTTTTAATTCTTTTTATACGTTCTTAATGTTTACTCTTTGGTGGGTAATTATTGCTAAATATGCTTAAATTATTCTTTAATAATTTTAAACGTTTTAATTGTTTTATAATCCCTAAAACGAAGCTTTACCAAATACAATCCACTTTGTAATTTTCTTATGTTTAGATTGTTGCTCTTGTTTTTAAGTTTTTTTCTTCTACTGAAACACCACTTGAATTATAAATGATTAATTCAGCTTCACCCGAAACATCTGTAAAATCTATACTTAAGATTTCTGACACCAGATTTGGGTACAACTTAATTGCTGTGCTTAATAGTTGCTCATCAACAGCCAAAGTACTACCAGTAATAGCTGCGGATAAAACCCTTGGTTGACAGTATCATCATTGTTTTCTATTTCACCCACAATGGACTCACCAATAGTAAATGTAATCTTATGACTTGTATTACTGACGGTTCCTCCACCTGATGCAACAACAATAAGAGTTTTCGTTAAATTGCTTAACAATTCAAAGTGCATTATTTCTTCCTAAAATATAACCTATGAACGGCTCCTATACTTTGACAAATAAACCTTCAGCAGCATCAACACCATCAAACAAATATTTTGTTACCGATATCTCAGTAATTAAATTATTACTAGACATTTTAAATAAATCACAATCGTTTCCCATTATATTTCATTTTTCATAACCAGTTAATAATGACATTTTTGCGACTATTTTCCATATTTTTAATTTATACGGTCAATTCTCACCCCATATGTACTGACATACTCCCAATACCCCCTACCATCATTGAATCCACTATTAATTAGAGGTATTCCCGAAAATGAAATAATAACTTCTCCAGATTTTGTCACTTTGAAAACATAATTAAACACATTATTATCATTATTTATTTTAGAAATTGAAACATTATTATCTGTTAAAGTACTCATTGCCACATATATATAATGTGATCTCGACTCAGGAAAAGCATAATGTTGCTTAATTTTCAACCTGTATTCGACACCTGCCGTTACTCTAAACTTAATTTTAAATGGAAAAAAATCGTATCTCTCATTTTTGGTATCTCCAGAATTAACTTGATCTAGTGAACTCTGTAAATCACGATCAACATTCCGCCCCCATAGCCATGTGTCTTTATAAAATGCCCCTTTAATTGATTCAAATTTTAGAAATCCATCATTTAACTTTTGTGGGGTGATTTGCCACGTTTTGATTGGTTTAGCTCTCAGTTTTTCTTGTGTCATCCTATTTAAAGGTATATTGAGTTTATTCAAATCTTCAACAGATTTTAATTTATTTAAATCTGTCATTCTTAAGCTTTTATTAACTTTAGTGACTTTAGATTTAGAAGTTTTTACAGTTATCTTTGGTTTAACTTGTGCCACAGCAGTTATAGTTATAAATAGCAACACTGTTAATGTGGTGGTAATTACATTTTTTTTCATAGTTTTTTATTTAAGAAAATGAATTTTAAAAAGTCATTTTTTATAGATTCTAAACGGCTATTAAGTACTTTTTCTTCATCCTTATATTCTACCAATGTCTCTTATTTGTTTATGTATTTTATTTACCTTTCAAAATCAATCTCTTATCATCAATTTAGACAATGAGAGTTAAGTAACTTTTAATAGCTATATTTTCCATGAAACTAAAAAAAATATTTTCGAAATATTTAACAATTTAGCATTCAGTAGAAATTCTCACTATTTTAGTGTCAATGATTTAGTATTTGGTTTTTCCGTGTAAATACTCTAAATGTTTTTTTAATCTTAACGTTCAACTACCTTTTACCAAATACTCAACGAAACTGTCTAAATTGGCATATATACCTCTGTATTAATAAATAAGATTTTATTTTATTTAAAATAATACTACTTTTACATTACACATATAATTTTATTTATCAGAACATCCTTATATAATATTACATTAATTATTGTACCCTTACTGGCATGTTGGGGGCAAAAACCTGTAATAAGTAATTTAGAACAAATTCAATTTGAACAGATTTCTATTTCATCCGATGACGGGCTACAGTCATGGGAAAATATTAACAACTTTTATGAGGACAATGACGGTATTATATGGGCTATAATTAAAGATGGTTTATATAGATACAATGGCCATAGTGCTATAAATGTTAGCAGTTATTTATTAAAAACCTATAATGTGAGCACTGGTGATCAATCTGGTATCTGTTTCTTAAAAGACGATGAAGAAAATATTATTTGGTATGGTGGACGAAAAGGACTTTATAAAATTAATTTAAACACCTTAACTTCGACCAAAATTTTTCTAGAAGAGCCTTTATTTCATGCAAACTGGCGAAATTTTATTATACAATTAGAGCATGAAAAAGACACGCTTTATGTAGGTACAGCAAATGGAATTTATTTATTAGATAAACATTCGAACAAATTATTGGCTAAATATTTAACTAATGGGTATGATTTTGGACATCGCGAGAGTTCAAATGCTGTACAATCAATTTATCCAACCATTGAAATTGATGCTTTTTGGGTCGTTATGTACTCAGGGCTTTATAGAATAACCAAAAAAGAAGGTATTATTGAAAAATTTACATTAGATGAAGCTCCATATATTTTACCTCACAATTTTTTCAAAGGACATCTTTTTGGCGATAATAATTTACTGTTACCTTCTTGGGGTTTAGGCTTAGTTAAATTTAATTTGGACACAAAAAAATTCACTCATTTTGTAACACAGCCCAATAAAAAATGGTTGCGTGAAGATAATATAATGCGTTCAGTAATTTCTTTAAATGACAGTATTTCATTAACCAATGTCGCCATTTATGGAAATTCATTATTTAATAGAAATACTAACATGTATAATTGGTTAGAAACTCCTAAAAGTATGAAAGAAGGGGTTTATTTAAATGTTGATAGAAGTGGTTATATATGGAGTTCAAAAAGGGGACGTATATTTAGAACAATTTCACCAGTAATAGAAACTGCACTACCAGTTAAACACATTATTGATGTTTCAAGTTTTAGAGTTAATGATGAACTAAAATCTAGACCTAATCTAGAGGGCTATTCTCTTATAAACTTGGAAGAAGCAGAACGAAATATTCATTTAGAATTTAGCATTTCCAGACCATATGTGCTAGATTCAATAAATTATCAATATAGAATTGATTCTAATGACTGGATTACCGTAACCACTCCAAATCACCTTAAAATATATGGCCTAAGCTCTGGAAAACATCAAATATCTATTCGAGCTCTGAATCATAAAAATGATACTTTAGCAGAGCGAAACTTAGCCTTCATAATTAATTTGCCATTTTATAAATCACCTATATTTATCGGAGCTTGTTTTTTTAGTCTTTTAGGCACAATGTACCTTTTAGGTAGATTTAAAAATAATCAAAAAATAAAAGCAGAAAGAATTAAAAGTAATTATGAATTAAAAGTATCAAAATTAGAATCCGAAGCCTTACGCTCTCAAATTAATCCTCATTTTATTTTTAATACCCTTAATAGTATTAAGTTTTATACCTTAAAAAAATCTAAGGAAGAAACTATGGATTTTATTTCTAAATTTTCCATTCTTATTAGGCAAATTCTAGAAAATTCACGTCAAAATCTGATACCTATTGAAGCTGAATTGGAAACGATACGCTCATATCTAGAAATTGAAAAATTAAGGTTTGACAAATCCTTTGATTTTACTATAGTGATTGCTAATAATGTTAATCTTAGTTTTTCAATTCCCCCTATGATTATCCAACCTTTTGTAGAAAATGCAATTTGGCATGGATTAATGCACAAAAATGGAGAACGAAACTTAAGTGTCAGATTTACTCAAATAAATGCAACAATTATTTGTGAGGTGGAAGATAATGGCATTGGAAGAATAGCAGCTCAAGAAATATCAAAACGTAAACCTCATAAATCTAGTTTGGGCATGGAAATTACAACAGAAAGGTTAACACAATTAGAAATGGTATACAATATAAAATGTACTTTTGATGTAATAGACTTGTATTCACATAACAATAAGGCCAAAGGAACTAAAGCTATCATTCGATTTAAAAATTTAAACTAATGTATCAATACAAAACCATTCTAATTGATGATGAAATTAGCAGCTTAGATATTCTTGAATATGAGCTTAAAAATGTAAGTGCAAAAATTGATATAATCGAAAAGTGTTCAGACGCACGTATAGCAGCTAAGCTTATAGACAATGAAAAACCAGATCTTGTGTTTTTAGATATAGAAATGCCATGGCTTAGCGGTTTTGAGGTCCTAGATCAAGTTTCTTTTTTAGATTTTAATCTTATATTTGTTACAGCATACAATCAATATGCCATTAAAGCTTTTAAATATTTAGCATTTGATTATTTACTTAAACCCGTAAATAGAAATGAACTTGTTAACACCCTGAAGAGAATCCAAAGTAAAACTACCAATCAGCAAAATACTGCTTTAAAGGATGTAATTCGCTTGATAAAAAATGGCGATTTTAAAACTGAAAAAATTCCTTTTACAACTCTTAAAGGGGTAGAATTTTATAGTCTTAGCGAAATTATTCATTGTAAAGCTGATTCCAACTACACAGAAATTTATACAACAAATAAAAAAAAAGCAGTTATTTCTAAAACACTAAAAAATGTTGAAAAGCTATTAGATAATGATCGTTTTCTCAGAGTTCATCAATCACATTTAATAAATTTAGATCATCTTGTAAGTTATTTAAATGAGGATGGTGGTTACCTTAAAATGTCTAATTATACTATTGTACCCTTAGCTCGGTCAAAAAAAACTGAGTTCTTTAATCGGATTAATCATAAAAATTAATACATCATACTGAGGCTTTAGTAATTTTAAGATTAATTTAAAATAAACTCAATTTAACAATTAGTATCAATCTTCTTCATTAAAATAAACTTTATAATATTTCATTTTACGTTCCTCGTCATAGCCTTTTTCTAAATATTCTTCGGCAGCATCAGGAGCATCTATATCTAATTTTATTTGAATATTCGTATCTAGTTTTATTTCTGTTTTTATCTTTTTCTTTTGCTTTTTTACAACAGCTTCTGAAATAGAAAATTGATTTCGAACTAATACACCATTATTTTCTTCAAATTGCTTTTTATAATCATCAAACAACTCTTTTTTATCTTCTTCTTCAAAAATAGTTTCTTTAAAATCATGAACATTTACAGTTTCATTTTCTTTAAAAAAGTCTATTGTTTGTGCTAAAAATTGATTCTGTTCTTGATTTCCAAATTCTTGTTTTATTACTTCTTCTGAAAAATCTTTACACAAATCGATATATACTTGTGTATGACGATTACTATCGTCTGCAAATTTTATATTAAGAAAATTTTGAATCCAATATTGAGCATCGTAATTATTATTATCTACCGTTAACACTGTGTAGCCTGCATCATCTTGTGAATTTATCACCAAACATCCTTTGTCAACTTTTTTAGTACTAATTCCCTTTTGAACAAAAACATCAAAACTATTATTCTCTAAATAGGTCTGAAAAAATTCAGCTTTATTTTCTATTTTAAATATTCCTAATGCTTGTGTATTTACCTCTCTATATTCAATATCTTCAAATAAAGCAATAATAACATCTCCAGTTTTTATCTGTGCTGAATTTGACTGTTCGTAAAGATGATTTACTATGTTTTTAGAAATCTCAATAAAACTATCTTCATCATCTTTAAATAATTGTTGAGCATAACTATTTATCTCATTTAAATTAATATCAGCATGATGATTAAAACGATAACTCTCTGTAATATTACCAAAAGGTTTTAACAAAAACGGTTGCATTAATTTATAGCTATCTTCATCAAACGTAACTACATCTTCTGAAAATACATTTTTAGCCTCATTAAACTTATTACCTACTTTATGAATTATAAATTTAGAAATAAATGCCTTGTTTCTTTTAATCATGATATTGAAAATTACAGGACGGCAAATGTAAGGTTACCATTCCGAATTTTCAATTTGTACAGTAGATTTTATTAATTGATTTTTGTCAACTCTTGATATCCTGTGAGTTTACCCTTTTTATTATAGGATTCAGATTTTACAACAACTTTATCTTTATTATACCATTCTACACCACTTCCTTTAACTTTTAAAAATCCTATTCTACTTTCAAAATCATAAGCTATTTTGGTACATGCAAAAGATCCTGCTGAAGTTGTAATCTCTTCTTTACCTAAAACTTTTCTATTGCTGATATTTAGAGTTGCTGTAACTATTTTTATATCATTATTATATACTTTTACTGTAATTGCTCCTTCGTTTAAATTGACTGTAGACTCCATATTATTTGGAAATTCGAGTAAATTTCCCTGCATTTCAACATTAAAATCATTACTACTATAATTAGCAATTTGATTGTTATCAAAAAAGCGAATCATATCTATAGCAATTATACCATCAGCACATAAGACCTTGTATTCTGAACTTACTGTAGTTTCTTTATCTGTAACTGTTGTAAATTCAATTACGGCTGTAATTTTACCTTCTAAATTACTTACAGTTTTGGTTTTATGCGAGTTTTTTGAAATTTCTTTACCTTTTTTGTCAAATTGAGTATATTCTAACAAGGTTCCTTCTTTAAAAAACAAACCATTACAATCTTGAGACATTGTAGTGAGTGTAAAAAATAGAAAGAACCCAAGTAATACATTTTTCATGATTAAATATTTAATTCAGTATAAATTTTAGGTAATAATACTGATGTTAACAAACTTAACTAAAGAATTACACTATATCTAGTAGAAAAGAAAAATAGGGGAAAAATCCCCTATACTTTTAAACAGCAAATTATGAATTGGTAAGTAACCGAAATGTTTTACGATGATGGATTGTAACCCCAAATTCTTCAATAGCTAAACGATGCTGTTTTGTAGGATATCCTTTGTTTTTCTTCCAATTGTATTGAGGAAAATCACAATGAATTTTCTCCATATATTCATCGCGATACGTCTTTGCTAAAATAGATGCAGCAGCAATGCTCATAAACTTACTATCTCCTTTAACAATTGTTTGATGTGGTATTTTTTTATAAGGCTTAAATTTATTGCCGTCTACAATTATAAATTCTGGCTCAACCTTTAGCTGTTTTATAGCCTTATGCATGGCTAAAATAGAACTTTGTAAAATATTAATTTTATCTATTTCATCTTGCCAAACAAAGCTAACTCCATAAGCTATTGCTTGTTTTTCAATAAATGGCCTTAATTCTAAACGTTGTTTTTCTGACAATTGTTTAGAGTCATTTAAAAAAGAATGTTCAAATTTCTCTGGTAATATAACAGCAGCCGCTACAACAGGCCCAGACAAACACCCTCTACCTGCTTCATCTGTACCAACTTCTAACTTTACCCCTGAAAAATTTAGTTTTAACATAGTTTTCAAAAATAGTTTAATTGTTAAAATGAATATAAAATTTTAGCAAAAATTTATCAAACAATTATTTTACCTTTGTCGCAATTGTTATTCTATGAACAAATTCTGTTTTCTAATTTTTAGTTTACTTTTTAGTAGTTTGGTATCTGCCCAAATCATTCCGGGAGATCCAAATAATATTAATGGTGGTTATGGGGAAAAAGAAAGAGACTCTATTGATGACAGAATGATAGATGTACAAATTAGTGGAAAAACACATTATACAGACTATAAAGTTATTTCTCCAAAAGGTGATACTACATATGTTGACACCACCTTAACAATACAAAAAGACTATAAGTTCAATTATTTACGTAAAGATAATTTTGAACTAATGCCTTTTCATAATCAAGGACAAACATTTAATAATTTAGCTTATGATTTTTCTGAAGTTTCTTTATTTCCTAAAATGGGAAATAGAGCAATTCATTATAATTATTATGAGATAAAAGACATTAATTATTACAAAGTACCTACACCAACATCTGAATTGGCTTACAGAACAGGACTAGAGCAAGGACAATTTTTAGATGCCTTTATCACTTTTAATACTTCAAAACGGCAAAATATTTCTATTGCTTATAAAGGCTTACGGTCTTTAGGAAAATATAGAAATGCATTAAGTAGCCATGGAAATATGCGTTTTACATATAGTTATAGAACAAAAAATGATGCTTACGAACTAAAAACTCATATTACGGCTCAAGACTTAACAAACCAACAAAATGGAGGCTTACCTGAGTTATCTTTAGAGTATTTTGAAACTAAAAATTCTAATTTTAATGATAGAGGAAGACTTGAAACTAATTTTACTGATGCTTCAAATTCATTGAGAGGTAACAGATATCATTTGGAACATGATTATAAAATTTGGCATCGAAACGATACTGTAAAAAACAAAATAAGTTATTTAAAAGTTGGGCATATTTTCGATTATGAACGCAAGCATTATTACTATACTCAAGATTCTGAAAATTCAATGTTTGGTGATGCTTTTGATTCTACCATTGAAGATAAACTTAATTACATTACACTGAGAAATGATGCTTTTGTTGCTTTGAAATCTCCATTAGTTTTAGGTGAAGTACAATTTAAGGCATCACATTATAACTATAATTACAATTATAACAGTGCCGCTGTTCTTGGTGATAACAACATTCCTTCCTCAATTAAAGACAACTCTATTTCAGTTGGGGGTTCATGGCGAACCTACTATAAAAAATTCAATATAAATGTTGAAACAGCAACTACGTTAACAGGAGAATTCACAGGGAATTATTTTAAAGCTTCTGCTAGCTTTAAACAAGATAGTCTTTTTACTTTTAAAGGAACTATATTAACCAATAGCAAATCTCCAAACTTAAATTTTCAATTAAATCAAAGTAATTATATTAATTTTAATTGGTTTGAAAATTTTAAAAATGAAAGAACCAGAACACTATTGTTCGATTTAAAATCAGACAAAATTTTAAACGCCACTGCACAAATTACACAAATTGACAATTACACTTATTTTGGGGACACTATTAGCAATAATATTGCCGAGGTTAAACCTTTTCAAGCGGATATAACTATAAATTATCTAAAACTAAAAGTTTCTAAAGAATTAAGATTAGGAAAATTTGCCTTAGATAATACCATAATGTATCAAAAAGTAGCTCAAGGAAGTTCTGTTTTTAAAGTGCCTGATTTTATAACTAGAAATACCTTATATTTTTCAGATTATTTATTTAAAGGAGATCCGTTATATCTGCAAACAGGTGTAACCTTAAAGTATTTTACTGAATTTAATGCTGACAGTTACAACCCTGTATTGTCAGAATTTTACCTTCAAAACGAACAGAAAATTGGTGGCTATCCTATGTTAGATTTCTTTATAAATGCACAAGTTCAACGAACAAGACTATACCTAAAATTTGAACATTTTAACTCAAGTTTTAGCAAAACAGCCAATTACTACTCTGCTCCAGATTATCCATATAGAGATTTTGTGATACGTTTTGGATTAGTTTGGAATTTCTTTATTTAATTTTAATTAAACCTTCAGCAAGACTTTTTAAATAAAGTTAGCAAGTAAAAATTAGTTAAATCTTGTCAAGAAAAGATTATTTTTTATCTTTTAGCATCTTAATTTTAATATTTAATGCTGCAAATAGCAAGCTCATAAAAGGGCTTAACCAATTAAAAATAGCATAGAAAAAGTACTCACCTACTCCAACACCTAATACACTTGATTGGTATGCTCCACAGGTATTCCATGGAATTAAAACTGAAGTTACAGTTCCTGAATCTTCTAAGGTTCTACTTAAATTTTCAGGAGCCAAACCTTTATCTTCATATGCCTTTTTAAACATTTTACCAGGAATTACAATTGCTAAATATTGATCTGAAGCAACAATATTTAACCCAAGACAGCTAATGACTGTACTTGTAAATAATCCAAAAATTGAAGAAGCTAAACTTAAAAGAGATTTTGTAATTCTTGCTAAGGCTCCAATTGCATCCATTACTCCACCAAAAACCATAGCACATACTATTAGAAAAATAGTCCACAACATTCCTTTCATACCTCCAGAACTAAATAATTCATTTAATTTTTCATTTTCTGTAACTATTTCTGTATCAACAAAAATGGCATTAACTATTGATTTAAAATTACTTTCTGACAAACTATGTAACACATCAGATTGAAAGATAAATGCAAAAACTGCCGCAAGCAATACCCCAACTGTTAATGCTAATAATGGCTTAGTTTTCATCAATATCAAAGCTATAACAACTAATGGAACAATAAACAAATATGGTGTAATATGAAATGTAGAATTTATAATACTTAGCAAACCACTAACATCTGCACTTCCGCTTGTATAGGTGGTTACACTTAGTATTCCAAAAACTATTAAAGTAATTAAAATTGTAGGTACGGTTGTTATTGACATATACTTAATATGCGTAAACAAATCAGTACCTGCCATTGCTGGAGCAAGATTTGTAGTATCACTTAAGGGAGACATTTTATCGCCAAAATATGCTCCTGAAATTACAGCTCCAGCAATCATTCCTGTAGGGATACCTAATGCTGTGCCAATACCAACTAAAGCAATTCCTACTGTTGCAGAAGTAGTCCAAGAACTTCCTGTAGCTATAGAAATAACTGCTGCAATAATTACAGACGCAGGTAAAAATATACTAGGACTCAACAATTCCAAACCATAATATACCATTGCGGGAATAACCCCACTGACCAACCAGGTTCCCGCCAAAGCTCCTACTAAAAATAAGATTAAAATTGGTACAAAAACACTTTTCCAATTTTCCCAAATTTCTGCAATTATTATATTTAATGCAACCTTATTGTAAAATCCAACAACTGCTGCTACACCACCTCCCATTAGTAGAATAAACTGATTAGAATATTCTCCTAACCACTCTCCATCCCTATAGAAAATATTATAAGCCAATAATGCCACTAAAATAATAACTGGAATTAACGCTTCCCATATATTTAGTTCTTTATTATCTATAATATGTTGAATAGACTCTTTAGATGCAATGTCTATTTCAGAAATATTCTTTTTATCTTCCATTGGGATTGTTTTGCATTGTAATGATACGAAAAAAAATGAAAACAGGTAAATAATCTAAAAAGGAGAATTATATAAAAAAACATTCACATGTTTAGAAAACTGTAAAAACACTCATTATCAACAATTTATTTATAATTATTATCTTTAATGCAAACAAAACTATTTTATTATGAAAAAATTTAGCATTTATTTCACCCTTGGATTACTTGTAATGAGTACAATTGCTTTTGTAAAATTTGAAAGCAAAACTACAAAACCGGATAATACCAAAACTTATTTTAAGATGTTAGTAGAGTCTAAATCTTATACATTACAAATAGCTGAAGCTATGCCTGCTAATAAATACAGTTTTAAGCCTACTGATTCTGTACGAAGTTTTGGAGAACAAATGGCTCATATTGCCACCTCTTCTATATTTTTAATTGATTTATTTGTAAAAGGAAAACCGATGCCAAGTCAAGAAGATTTTGCTACAGCGGCTACAAAAGAATTAGAAGTATCAACTTCTAAAGAGGCTTGCATACAAGCTCTTAAAGAATCTTATGACCTCATTATTAATACTTATAAAAACATGAGTGATGATGAACTAAATGAATTTTTTATAGTTCCATTTGACCCTGAACAACCAGCTTTTACTAAGGATAAGGCCTTTCAATTTGTAAACGAGCATACTGCTCATCATCGAGGACAAGCTTTAGTATCTTTAAGAATGCAAGGTATTAAAGCCCCAAATTACAAATTGTACTAATTTGTTAGACTCCTCTTAATGAGGAGTTTTTTTATACTCTGTAATAATCACCTTTCCAATTAACTATTAATTTTTTAATTTTTTTTGAGGGTAACTTTTCTTCAACTGCTCTTCTTGCTAAATTAGGAAACTCATCATCAGATGCAAACCGTAAACTAATAATTTGCGACATTTCTAATTTAGTATCTAAAGGTTTACCTGTTAGTAAATAATGTCTAAAATTTTCTTCTGCTTTTATTGCTCTATCTTGAGCTTTTAATGCTGATAAGCGTGCTAGTAGCATAACCACAAGCATCAAAAATGCAAGCACTACTAATAAAGAAGAACTAAACAAATTTCCTTCGGAGAAATATACCAGATTAACTATAGAGCTAATAAGAACAATTAAACCTAATGGTATAGCCAAAAAATGAAAAAGAGGATGGAAACGTGAGTGATTTTTATAATTCTGAGTGTTCATAATCTCAAATTCTAAATTGTAGCATAACAACGAATATACTCAATTAAACTTTAATAAAAATCTTTTTCTTATACATTGTATACCCTAAAGCCAAGAAAAATAAAACTACAGTTAAAGCATAAAGTAAAGAAGCTAATTTATCTATAGAAATCCAACTGGTATAAAAAGTTTGATACAACCACGTATGAATATTTAAGTTTTCTCCTATTTTAGTACCATAAAAAGTTTTTGCAATAAACCCTGATAAGAAAAAAATAGTAATTGCATTAGTGCCTACATATTTAAAAATATTTCCCCCATTAATTTTCTTAACATCTGTAATATAGTATACCAATGCTAAAATAACAGTTGCCCAACCGCTAGTTACTAATACAAAACTACTAGACCAAATTGCTTTATTTAATGGAAACCAGAAACTCCATATATAACCAACAATTAATAATGCAACGCCTGTGGTTAACAAATACATTGTCTTTTTTAACTCTTGTAACGCTAAAATTTTCCCTATTAATATTCCTGAAATAGTAGAGGCAATAGCGGGTAATGTACTAATTATCCCTTCAGGATCATAATCTTTTTGCCACATGTGCTTACCTAACACATTTAAATCTATATAGTTTGCCCAATTATTAGGAGCTCTATCAAAGGTTGGTGCAGAACCATCAGGTAATGGCACAAAGCCAAGAAACAACCAATAGCCTATTAAAATTGTAATTGCTATACCAAGCAATTGCTTCCAGTTAAAATTAAGAAATAAAATTGCTGATACAAAAAACACAATACCTATTCTTTGCAATACGCCTGGAAAACGTAAACTTTCAAAATCTTTAAAAAAAGGCCAATATGGTAAAAACAAACTCAAAAACAATCCTAAACCAATTAATTTTAAACTTCTAACCGTAATTTTTTTATAAGTAGACCACGTATTTTCTTTATTTTTATAAGCGTAAGAAATTGAAATACCAACGATAACTAAAAAGAAGGGAAATATTAAATCAGTTGGTGTTAACCCATGCCATTGAGCATGTCGTAATGGTGGATAAATATGCGACCAACTTCCTGGATTATTTACTAAAATCATAGCAACAATAGTCAGTCCTCTTAGAATATCTACCGATTCAACTCTATTTTTCATAATAAAGATGTTAAAAATTATTTCTTTTTAAACCCTAATTTATGACCCCAAATAGAGTAATAAAGTATTATCGCATAACAAGGTAACAATATCCAATAACTACTATTTGCTGCAGTTGCCATAGCATCAGGCTCAGCTACACCAGTTGCCATTAACGCATGTTTACTTGAATCAACTATTCTACCATATAACGGAGGTATTATTGCCCCACCAGAAATAGCCATTACTAATAATGCAGAAGCAGTTTTAGTAAATTTACCTAACCCATGTAAGGTTAATGGCCAAACTGCAGGCCAAACCAATGCATTAGCAATACCTAAAGCCGCAACAAACAGTACTGAAGTAAAGCCCGTAGTCATTAATACACATGCAGAAAAAACAATACCTAGTGCTGCACTAATTTTTAGGGCTAACCCTTGGCTGAGATATTTTGGTATTAAAACAACTCCCAAGGCATACATAAATACCATAGCCATTAAAGTATAAGATGTAAAACTTTTAGCTTCTTCACCCGGCAATCCTATAGATATACCGTAATTAATAATAGTATCTCCTGCAATTACCTCAGCACCAACATAAACAAATAAGGTTAGTACCCCTAACCACAAATGTGGAAATTGAAAAATACTAGTTTTAGCAGTTTCACCTTCTGCAACTTCTTCATCAACATCTCCTTCAACTTCAGGTAGAGGAGCTTTTAGAATTAACAACGCAAAGAGGAATAATACAACCGCCATAGCAATATATGGCATTACAACGCTATTTGCCATAGTATCTAACAATTGCATTTTTTCATTTGCAGAAACAGAATTTAATTGTTCATTTACATCGTCTATACCAGACAGTAATAAAGCCCCAAAAACTACAGACCCCAAAGCTCCGGCTACTTTATTTGCAATTCCCATCATTGCAATTCGTTTCGCACCACTCTCAATAGGGCCTAAAACGGTTACATAAGGATTAGCGGCAGTTTGTAATAATGTCATTCCTGTTCCTTGAATAAATATACCTGCCAAAAACATCCAATAGGTTCTGGCTTCAGCTGCTGGAATAAATACCAAGGCTCCAATGGCCATTATTATCAAGCCAATTGACATTCCTTTTTTATACCCTACTTTATTCAATAAATAAGAAGATGGTAATGCCATAACCACAAAAGCTACATAAGAAGCTGTTGCTACCAAGTAGGCTTGTGTTTCAGTTAATTCATTAATGGTTTTCATAAATGGAATTAAAACTCCATTAATCCAAGTTACAAATCCGAAAATAAAGAACATAGCTCCTATTATGAGCATAGGTATTAGGTTGCTATTGCTTTTAGAAGAGGTTGACATAAATTTAATTGTTTAGGTTAATTTTAAAAGGACGGTAATTTACTAAATAAATTGAATACAATATACTTTTTTCTACAATTGACATTACAATTTCGTTAGACAGTAATCTATCAAGGTTTTACAAATTTGTTTTTACCTAAAAACTTTAAAATGAGCTATCTTTTTAACAGTTATTTTAATTGAAGATTAATTACAAATCGGTTTTAGACCTAGTTTTAACAAAATTTAGTATATATTATTACAAATTGTCAGTATCAACCAATTCTAAAATATAAAAGGAATATTTAAAATTAAATTTTAAATATTCCTTTTATATAAATCTACCGAATTAGAAATAAATATTTCAGTTATTTTATAAAGTTTATCGTTTGATTATTTAATTACAAACCACGTATAACTATTTGCTGGAATTTTCACTTCTAATTCTACCTCATACTTTCTATTTAATTGATATTTCTTTCCTTTTTTCTTTCCTTTTTCTGAAATAATAGCCTCTTCAGTAATACCTGTATAATACAGTGGTACTTTAATTACCTCATCTATAGTAGTATTTGTAGGATTAAACAACATTAAAAATCCTTTTTCAGAAATATTAGGATTTGCATGCATAAACCCATCCCACGATCTACCATTTGGTCTTCGAATATGAATAATGTCAGAATTTAATATTTCTCTATATTTTTTATAATGATTAATTTGGTCAACAACTAATTCTTTAGTTTTTTCTGTATCATAAAGGCGTACACCTCTGTAAGCTGCTTGTACACCAGCTCCATAATTTTGAACCATATGAGCCTCATATGAATCTAAATGTTTATTTAAAGGCTCTATGGTTGCTTCCTTTCCTCCTCCATGATATTCTGTTAAAGGAACAAATATCCATCCCATAGATGGTGTTTTATCCCAAGTACCATCATAAATATTTTGCCTTCCTAATATAATTTGCTGTTCACGAGGTAACGACCAATTTACTTCTCTATAGCCAATACCACATTTATTAGAACCTTTTAAATAATAAAAATCAGGTGCATTTAAATAAATCCTTTTTTCTTTTAACCAATGGTAAAAGTCTGTAATCATTTTCCATTGTTCCCATTGAGAGTCTTCATAACCTTTATGATATTTATGAGTTGTAGAAGCACAAAAATCACCAGGATATGGACCATCATGTTCCAACACATCAAAACCTGTTTGGTCTATAAAATATTTTAATTTTTCTAAATAACTATGCCCCCATTCGGTAGCTAAACAAGGAGCATTACCGAATTTTGCACCTCCAGGTTGTCCTGTATTTTTATCTATAACATCAACCTCGTTACTAATTTTTCGACTAGAAAAAAGTGAGTATCCTCCTAATTTAATACCTTTACTATGTGCGTAATCGGTCAAATTTTTAAACTTTCTAATATTTACAGCAGTAGTATCTTCCATATTTAACCCACTTCCAAAACTTAAAATAACCATCTCGTAACCGGTCTCCTTACACTGATCAATAGCAGAAACCACTTCAGTAGAATCTGTACTAGTTAAATGCATAAAAATAGGATTCTCTGTAGTCCATGGAGCTAACAAACGATACATTTTACGTTTACTTAATGAATTTCTCTCTCTATCTGTACCATCTAATAACAGTTCATAAGTATGAAAACTTTCAAAACTTTCATTGGGTTGTAGTATTCTATCTGGTCCTACTTGTAATTTACTTTCTAACAAACATGGTATTTCTAAGTTATAATTTACTTGAGAAGTATATTCAGGATCTTTTTCGTAAAAAATAGTATGGTTGGCTGAACTAGCCGAAAATCCACCAAAAGCGTAATCACTTTCAACGTGTATGTTCGGTCGCATCCATTGTTCTGGTTTATCTACAGGATTTTCAGGCTCTGGAAAAGCTAAAATTTCATTTTTAAATCCATTTATTTTAATTGATTTAGAACTATTATTTTCAATGGTAATCCATTTAGAAATTAAAGGAGCTCCATTGTAAATCTCGTAATGTACAAATACTTTTATTTTCTTTAGATGAGGAGACTTATGTCTAAATTCTAAGACAATTTCTCTTCCTGTAGCATAAGCCTTAGTTGCTAAATTAAATTCTTTATTCTTACTCCATTTTATTTTTCTATCAATGGGTTTATCTGTATAATCTTTAAATTGAAATGCATTTTCATCTGCTTCTAAATTATCAATCCATTCATTTTTTAAATACCCATGTTCCTTAAGACCAGTTAATCCTCCAACAGCATAAGTTATTCCATCAATTGTAACCTCAGCTTCTGGTTTAATACTTCTTAACATGGTTTCACCAGTAACATCATTTTTAAACTCTACTGTGGCCGCATTGGGCGTCATCCTTATTTTTCTAGTTATTAAACCATTTGTTAAAACAACATCCTTCCCTTTATTAAAAACTTGAGCTTCGTAGACAGTGTTGTCTATCAGCCAATCGTTAGTTTTATTAATTATTGCTGTAAAACTAAGAATGAATACAACACCGATTAGTGCTGTTATTTTCAAAAGTGGTTTCATTATTTGTATTTATTAAAGTGTTTAGCTTAAATACATATAACGTCTCCTATAAATATTTGGTATTTAATCAGTGTAAGATGTTTTTTAATTACTTTCTATAACGGCTCCGTCCTCTCGGTACAAATCAATAACACCATCTAACAATAAGGCAATAACAGTCATATGATTATCCAAGACATATTCTGGAACTTGAATGTAAGTAATACCTGGATAATGACTCCAATATACTTTACTTACAACCTTATGTGCTAGTTTTGTACCTTCACCTACCACCCAAATACGATTAATTTTGTTTTTTAAACCACGAATAACCACTTCGCCTTTTGGATTTCCTTTTACAAATAAATAAAGTATGGTTTTATCTTTTGACAATGTAGTTGGACCATAAAAATGCTCTTTAGGAATTCCACCAATTGTACCATAAATAGCTTCTTTATGCTTATGTGTCCATTCTCCAAACTCTTCTAAAATCTTAACTTGTTCTTTAGGGATTGTACCATCTCCTTTTGGACCAATGTCTAATAATAAATTACCTCCATTACTGATAACATCGGTAAATATTCCAATAATTTGATCTGTTGTTTTGTAATTATGATCATTTTTTTGATACCCCCAAGAATCATTCATAGTCATACATAATTCCCAATATTTACTTTTAGGTGGGGTAATTGGCATACCTTGTTCTGGAGTAGCATAATCTCCATGTTCACTAAGACGTGAGTTTAATATTGCATTTGGATTTCTATCCAATAACATCTTACGCACTTTAGGAGCTTCCCATTCGTCTGAATTATGCTCCCAATCACCATCAAACCAATACAAATCAGGATTGTAATTGTCTGAAATTTCTTTAAGTTGCCCTTGATAATAATTTAAAAAATTTTGCCATCTTTTAGGTTTATCCTGAATATTATAACGAATAGAGTCTCTAGTAAAATGGGTATAATCTTTATAAGACCAATCAGGTAATGAATAGTAAATACCTACTTTTAAATTGTTTTTTCTTAAAGCACTAACAAAAGGTGTTAATATATCTTTTTTTGATGTAGCGGCATCCACAGAATTAAAATTCCCATATTTTGTATCCCATAAAGCAAAACCATCATGGTGTTTAGAAGTAATAACCGAATATTTTGCTCCACTTTTTTTTATCAATTCTGCCCAAGCAACCGGATTATAATTTTTAGCTGTAAATCCCTTTGTTTGTTTTAGGTAATCTTTATGTGAAATATACCCATTAAAAAAAGACCAAGACTCGTCTATTCCATTAACACTATATAATCCCCAATGAATAAAAATGCCCAGTTTTGCATCTTTAAACCACTGCATTTTTTCCTGCTCAACTTTTAATGAATCAACACTCTGAGACCAAGAAAACATTGTAGATAATAAAAATACGCAAATTATAGACTTTTTTATTACCTGTTTAATTCCGTTATATTTCTTCAAGATTTTCATCTAACAATGTTTTTTTATTTTTTATTAATTGAATTTCAACTTCCTTATTATTGTATTTAATTTTCACCAATTTATCCGTTAATGGCACCAAGTTTAATTGTTTTAACAAACCTTCTTCCCACACAATATCAACTGTAATATTACCTCTTGCCTTTAATCCTGTAATGTTACCATTTTTCCAATTATTAGGTAGCGATGGTAATATCCTTAAAAACCCTTCATGGGATTGTAATAAACATTCTGCAACACCTGCCGTGTAACCAAAATTTCCATCAATTTGAAATGGAGGATGTTCATCGAATAAATTATCAGCAACTGAAATCTGCATAAATTTTGTAATATTTTCTTCTGCAGATTTAGCATTCAACAACCTAGCATTCATATTTATCATCCATGCTCTACTCCAACCTGTACCAGCTCCACCGTGTTCTAATCGATAATCTATTGTTTTTTGAGCCGCAACAAAGGCTTCTTTTGTTTGTGATGTTATATCATTACCTGGGTGCAGTGCATATAAATGCGACATGTGTCTATGTCCTTTTTCAGGTTCTTCATAAGGTTCATTCCATTCTAAGATTCTACCATCATCACCAACAACTACACCTGGATGTAACTTCTCTTTTTTAGCTTTCACCTCTTTCACAAAATCATCATCTATTCTTAAAATTTCGGCTGCAGCCAGCGTATTATCAAAAACTTCTCCTATAATTTGATGTCCCATAGCACTACCAAATGATATTGCTGCAGGTTTTCCATCTAATGCTAGATATGAATTTTCAGGTGATGAATCTGGGCTAGAAACCCAAGTCTTTGATTTTTCATCCCAAACCAACCAATCTAAATAAAACTCAGATAAGCTTTTCAACGTAGGGTAGGCTCTCTTTTCTAAAAACACTTTATCTTCAGTAAATTGATAATGCTCCCAATAATGTTGGCCTGACCATCCACCTCCGTGAATCCAAGCCCCCCAATAAGCCCTTTCTGCACGCATCCATGGTGTAGCCCATAAGTCTGTAGCATGATGAGCAACTGTACCTCTTTCAATTCCATATTGCTCTTTTGCAGTACTCTTTCCTCTATCAAAAACCTTATCTAAAAAGTTAAAAAAAGGAATATGTAATTCACTTAAATTAGTAACCTCAGCTGGCCAATAATTCATTTGTAAATTAATGTTTAAATGATAATCTGCATTCCAAGGAGCTTGTATATGTTCATTCCATAACCCTTGTAAATTTGCTGGATTTGTTCCTTCACGTGAAGAAGCTATCAACAAATAGCGTCCGTACTTAAATAATTTGGCTGCTAAATCAGGATCTTCACTACCCTCTTTTATACGTTTTAAACGTACATCAGTAGGTAAACTATCTAAACTCGAATCACCCAGATTAAAATCAACTCTATTGTATAGTTCCTGATAATCCTTTACATGAGTATCAAGTAATTCCTTAATCGATTTTTCAGTAACGTTTGTTAGAGTTTTAGTATTTTCAGTCTCATAATCATCATGATAAAAAGAAGTATTTGCTACTACATATATCGTAGCTTGTTTGACATTTTTTAATTCTAAAATTTCATCTTTTGCAATTACCTCACCTGAATTTGTAGAAACTTTTAGCCGTGTTTCAAACTCTACACCATAATCTATAGGGAATGGTTCAGAAAACTTTTTACCACCATATTGAGTTACCATTCCTTTCATGCTTATTTCACTTTCAGAAGGGTTTGAGATTATAACAGTTTTATGCCCATTATCCTCTGGACGATTCATCTTTAAAGTAAAGCTTAAACCTTCGGGATTATTAGTTTCTAAGGTTATAATGAGTACATCATCTGGATTTGAAGCAAAAACGTTTTGAGTAACTTTATGTCCATTTGAATTATAAACAGTTTTAGCAATAGCATTGTCAAAATCTAAAGATCTTTTATAATTGGTCACTTCGCTCTCACCTTCAAAATCAATAAACAAATCACCCATAGTTTGGTGCGACCTTAAAACTGATTTATATGAAAATTTTTCTATTATTAGTTGATCAACTTCATGAGATTTTCCTACTGCCAAAAGTTCACGAATTTGTTCTAAATCATCCTTATTCCCTTTCGAATTACCCCAGTCTGGACCACCTGGCCAAAGTGAATCTTCGTTAAGTTGAATACGTTCATAGTTGGGATCACCAAACACCATAGCTCCTAAACGACCATTACCAACAGGCAAAGCTTCCATCCATTTAGTAGCAGGTTGGGCATACCAAATTTCTGTTATGGGTTGCTTTACTTCTTGCTTTTGACATGAGATTAAACCAAAAAGCACGAAGAATATTATTAAGATTTTGATTGATTTTATCATCTTATTACTTTAACTCAATTTCCCAATTATCAGTTCTAAAAGCTGATGCAGGCAATCCTTCTTTATTAAAAAGATTTGGCAATGCTCCATTAGAAAATGCAAAACGCACTGCAACAGGTTTTTTTACATTTTTAGATGAGACAACAACGGTGTTCTTCACAATTTTTGCTTTTGCAGGATAAAATTTTTGATCATCACCTGCAATGTAAAATTCTTTTAATTCCTTTCCTTTTTTTAGAAGTCCATTATCTGCGTAATCAAAATTCAAGATTATTTTTCTTTTATAAATTTCCATAGACTTATAAATAGGGCCACTGTATACTATATCTTTTTTACCATAGTGTTTTGTTAATGCCCATAATGCCAATCGGCTGGCAACATCTTGCTTATTTGTTGGATGAATATTTTCTAAATTACCAATATCATTAGTAACTACCATTCCTGTATTTGAAACGGCTAACATTGTTTTTAATTGAGCATCACGTATAATTGCAGCATCTACCCCTTTGGGATTATCATACTTATAGGGGGCTATTTGCACAAAATAAAATGAAAAATCTTTATCAAAAGCTTTACGCCATGAATCAATTAATAAAGGGAAAGATTTATAATAAGAAAATGCATTTTCTCTATTAGATTCTCCTTGATACCATATAACACCAGCAATATTAAAATTCAAAAGCGGATAAATCATTGCATTATAGGTAAGTCCTGTTTCATTTGGCCACCAAGGTTTTGGTGTAAGTTTTTTTGCTGCTTCTCGCAATGTCTTATTTTTATTCAATAACTGTTCGGATATCCAAGTTTCAATTGGAGTACCTCCCCAATTACTACTGATAAGCCCTACAGGAACGCTTAATTCTGTGTGTAATTTTCTACCAAATAAATAAGCAATAGAACTAAAATTTTTCATCGTTTCTGGAGTACAAACCATCCATTTACCTTTAGTATTTTCTTGTGGTGTTAGTGCTGTATGATTAAAAACTTGGAAAAATCGGATTTCAGGAAAGTTTGCATTTTTTATTTCTGTTTCTGCATTATCAAGCCCTTGAAGTGGAGTCCATTCCATATTTGACTGACCAGACCCCAACCAAACTTCTCCAATCAAAACATTCTTGAGAATCACTTCTTCATGTCCTTTTATAGTTATAGTATATGTACCTCCTGCTTTAGGAGTTGCTAATTTCCCACTCCATTTTCCTTGATAGGCTTGAATTTCAATGGCATGGGCACTCCATGACGGCGTAATGGTTATTTTTTCATTAGGATTCGTAGTCCAGCCCCAAATAGTAACTTCTGATTGCTGTTGCAACACCATATTATCTGATAAAATTGATGGTAGCCAAATTTCAGCAAACGAATAATTGTAAAACAATAATGTGATAGTAATAAAAAGAAGTTTTTTCATTTGATATGGTTTTATTATTAAATGTGAGGTTATAGCATTACAGATAATTTAAATATTAAAATTGTTATTCAATTAAGAAATCAATTTCTCCAATTGCGGCTGAATTTCCTCCTCCAGCAATTACGTTAGACTCAACTCTTATATATTGTGTATTTATTATTTCTTTAAAGTAATAGACTCTTGGTGTAGGATCATTTATTAAATTACCAAACTCAAATGGCTCTATCATCTCCCAAGTTTTACCATCTTTACTCATTTTTAAAACACCTTTTTCAATCATCCCTTCATTATGCTCTGTTTGAGGAGTGTAGGTAAACCCTTTTATATTATATTCTTCTCCCAAATTAATACTTATATAATGTAAGTCTCCATTTGAATTAGACTGCCAATAAGTTTTAGCGTTTTCATCTATTGCATATTCTAATTTGTTTTCCTTTAAAAAGCTATCAGCATCAATAACATTCCAATCTTTTTTTTTTATACCAAATATTTGAGTTTCTAAACTGCCTTTTTCACTATTTACCTCAGCTTTAGCTTTTACTTCCCCTGAAACTAATAAAAAAGGTTTCTTATAAGTTTGAGAATTAGATGTTGGCTCTGTGCCATCTGTTGTATATCTAATTTTAACTCCTGAATTAATATTATCTGAAACATTTTCTCCATGCGGATTCCAGCCAAAATCATGTTGTTTAGGTTGGATTGTTACCATGCCATTTAGAGCTCTAGTGATTGAAAGTTGTGGAGGTTTAGTTTTATAGTAATGTGCTGTAATATTAGAAATTGCAGGGTAAAAACGAGACTCTAATATTCTAATCCTAAATTTATTAGATTTTACTTCTGGAAAACGTAAAATTCGTTTATAACCAATATTTGTAGCTGTGACAACTTCTTCCCATTGATTATCTATCCAAGCATCTAACGCATGTCTTTCAACACGTTCTCCATGGGTTACAATTGCTTCTTGCAATACAATTCTATTAATAGTAACTGGTTTTCTTGTAGTTATAACAATGCTATTATGAATAGAGTCTAATGCTACAAAACTACCTAAATCATTATCCAATACATTAGACTTACCCAACGCTTCTTTAAATAAATTTTCACTATATGTTTCTTTAATACGTTTACCTACCTCTATTAACACCTCTACATCTTCATTCGAAAACATACCGTTTCTGTTTGGTGGTATATTCAATAAAAACGTAGTATTGCCCCCAACAGCTCGTTCATATATATCAAAAACATCATCAGCACTTCTAACCTTTTGATTCTCATCATCTCTATAAAACCATCCTTCTCGAATTGAAGTATTTGTTTCTGTCTGCTGATAATGTAAAAAGTTAGCTCTATATAATTTTTCACGACTCGCAATATCTTCATCCATAAGGTCTGAAAAAGTATTCATTTCGTGTGGATTATCTGAAAATGGTATTACATTAAATTCAGTATCTCGTGTTCTTCCTGCTTCGTTACCACACCATCGAACATCTTGTTTTCCAAAAATTACAGCTTCTGGTGCAAGGGTTGTAATCAGCTCTTTCCAAGCTAAGTAATTATATTTCTGTCCACCTTTTCTTTTTGGATGAGCACCATCAAACCAAACTTCATGAATGGGACCATATTCTGTTAACAATTCAAAAAGTTGATTGAGAAAATATTCATTATAATCATCAACTTTAAAAGTAAAAGTAGTTTTATTTTTAAACGGACGCCCCTCAACCGGTCTTGGAATAGTCCTTTTTGAATATTCGCTTAGGTTTCCATAAAGCCCCTCTTTACTTTCTATTTGAAATAAATCAGCAGGAGAAAGATAAACTCCCAATTTTAAACCGTATTTCTTACAAGATTCTGCCAATTCTTTTAAAATGTCTCCTTTTCCATCTTTAAAAGAAGTGGACATAATGCCATGTTTTGTATATCTACTTTGCCATAATACAAAACCATCATGATGTTTTACGGTAAGAATCACCATTTTCATTTTAGCAGCAACCATTGCTTCACACCATTGATCTGTATCTAAGTTTTTTAAATTAAATACTTTTGGATTTTCATAACCATCACCCCACTCTTTTTTTGTAAATGTATTTGGCCCAAAATGAATGAAAGTAATAAACTCATTTTTTAATGCCTCATATTGGTTTTTGGTGGGAGTTATGTGTGCTGCTTTTAAAATAATAGAATCTTTAGTATCATTATCATCAACTTTCATGGTGTTGGACACAGGCATTACTAAAGAATTAATTTTTAGCTCTTTCTTTGCACATGATGTTATGGCTAGAATTATAAATAGAAAAAAAACGCTACGCAATCCGCTCTTCAAAAATGTAAACAAAATTGAACTTGACTTATTAAATGAATAAAATTTCACTTATTGATTTTTAAAATTATTAATTGATGTAAAAATACAAATACCCCATATAAAAGGCTAATTTTAAATAAAAAATATTAGTATTTTATGACTATAATTTTTTGAGATTAAAAGACATTCAAACAGCAATAACAAGTAAAAAAAGACATCATAATACACCTCGTTAATTGGAAATTTTAATATAACTACGTTATATTTGTTCAGCAATTAAAACAACGCTATTAAAGTACTTTTTTAACTCTATAAGTTCTTTATAATGTTTCATTATTATTTAAAACCCATTCAACATGAAAAAAACATTTGCTCTACCCTTATTTCTTCTAACCATTATAATAAATGCTCAAACATTAAAAAAAGACATCTCATATTATATTGAAAACCCCGCTATAATTTCTGAAAACAAGGAAGATACTCATGCCACTTTTCATTCTTACCAATCAGTCAATGCAGCCTTAGACAATAACTTAAATAACTCTAAAAACTACCAACTACTTAATGGATTATGGAAATTTAAATGGGTAAAAACACCTTCAGAACGACCTTTAAATTTTATGAATCCCGAAATAGATGTCACCGCTTGGGATAACATTAAAGTACCTGCCAACTGGGAGGTTGAAGGTTATGGAATACCTATTTATGTAAATCACCAATATGAATTTTCTGATTTTAAAGCTCCAATCTCCGGTGAAATGGAGTTTATTGATGGTATATACCCCAAACACCCAGGTAAAGTACCTTCTGATTACAACCCTGTTGGCTCGTATCGAAAAGATTTTGAATTAAAACATAATTGGAGTAACAAAGAAGTATTTTTACATATTGGAGCAATGAAATCTGGTGGTTTTTTATGGGTAAACGGAAATTATGTTGGCTATTCACAAGGCAGTAAACTGCCTGCAGAATTCAATATTACCAAACATTTAAAACCTGGCAAAAATAGTATTGCATTGCAAATTTATAGGTTTACAGATGGTTCTTATTTAGAATGTCAAGATTTCTGGAGAATTAGTGGAATAGAGAGAGATGTTTATCTATATGCTCAACCTAAAACTCGAATTAAAGATTTTGAAGTACAATCGTTATTAGACGCGTCTTATCGCAATGGAAAATTTAACTTAAAAGTTGATTTTGTAAATCATAATAAAAAGAAGCAAAAAATTAAAGTCAATTATAAGATTCTTGATAGTAACAAAAAAGAGATTGCTGATAATACTAAAGAATTTGAGATTAAAGATTCGAACAGCATAGAGTTTTCAGCATTGATTAACAATGTAAAAACATGGTCAGCAGAACACCCCAATTTATATACTTTAATAATCACAACTTCTGATAAAAAAGGAAATACCATTGAATCAATTCCAACTAAAATCGGGTTTAGAACGGTTGAAATAAAACAAGGCTTACTGCTACTTAACGGCCAACGAATTACTTTAAAAGGGGTAAACACTCAAGAAGCAAATCCTGAAACCGGACATGTAGTTAGTGAAAAACAAATTATAAAAGATATTACTCTCTGGAAAAAAAACAACATCAATGCTGTACGTTTAAGTCACTACCCTCAACAAGAAAAATTTTATGAGTTATGTGATAAATATGGTATTTATGTTGTTGATGAAACAAATATAGAGTCGCACGGAATGTATTATGGTAAATATTCTTTAGCCAAGAAACCAGAATGGAAAAATGCCCATATTGATAGAATGACACGTATGGTTAAACGCGATAAAAACCATGCTTCAGTAATAATTTGGAGTATGGGTAATGAAGCTGGTAATGGCATAAACTTCTTTGATGGTTATAAAGCAATTAAAAAATTAGACGCTTCAAAAAGGCCTGTACAATATGAAAGAGCATATAAAGATGAAGACGGAAATTTATTTGACATGGAATGGAATACAGATATTATAGTTCCTCAATATCCAAGTCCTAATACTTTTGAAAATATTGGAAGTAATCTTACTGACCGACCATTTATTCCAAGTGAATATGCTCACGCAATGGGAAATAGCACTGGTAATTTTCAAGACTATTGGAATATAATTGAAAAATATCCAAATCTACAGGGTGGATTCATATGGGATTGGGTAGACCAATCCATTTGGAAAACAAGTGAAAAAGGAGAAAAATATTACGCTTACGGTGGTGATTTTGGCGAAAATATGCCAACTGATAATAGTTTTTTGAATAATGGTATTGTTTTTCCTGATCGCACCCCCCAACCAGCCTTATTTGAAGTAAAAAAAGCTCATGAGTTTATCAATTTTAAAAATATGGGATATACAAGAAAAAACGAAGTACGTGTTTTAATTGAAAACCTATATGATTTTACAAATTTATCACAATTCAACTTTGAAGCTAAAATTAAAGCTGATGGTGAAACTATTACAACTATCCCTATCAAAAATATAGAAGTTCAACCACATACTTCAAAAATAGTACGTGTATCATTAGACAGTATAAAAACAAAACCTAACACAGAATACTTTATTGAATTTTCTGCCAAAACGAAAAACAAGTGGACTATTTTACCTGAAAATTTTGAAGTAGCTCATGAACAAATTCAACTTCATAATAAAACAGAATGGAAACCCAAAACACAAAAATATTCTGAAAAAATTACTATAAAAGAAGACAACAATCATTTAACCTTATCAAATAATAATTTTAAAATTGTAATTGATAAAACACAAGGTAAAATTATCTCTTACTCATACAAAAACTTACAATACATAAAAGAAGGTAATGGACCAACTCCAAATTTCTGGAGAGCTCCAACAGATAATGATTTAGGTAATGGAATGGAACGCAACAATATAGCATGGAAAAAAGCTTCGTTAGAAAATAAAGTTTTAGATTTTAAAATTGACAAAAAAACGAATCCAAAAACACCTATAATTACTATTATTTTTAACTTACCAAGTGTTGCTTCTCAATTAAAAACCACCTATACTGTTTTTCCAACAGGGGTTATTGGTATTGCAAATGTTTTAAATGCGAGTAAAGAAAAGTCTGATATCCCTAGAATAGGGATGCGAATGCAAATTCAAAAACAATTTAATCAAATGACATTTTTCGGAAATGGACCATTCGAAAATTATCAAGACAGAAAAGCAGCAGCATTTACTGACTTATATAAATCATCAGTGAGTAATCAATATGTTCCCTATATTAGACCTCAGGAAAATGGTTATAAAACTGAAGTAAGATGGGCTGCTTTTACTAATAATCAGGCCAATGGCATTATGATTATATCTTCCAAAAAAAATCACCAAAACTTAGGCTTAAGTGCTTTACACATGCCCAACGAAGATTTTGATATTACTGATGGTTTAGACTATTCAAAAGATAATATAAATGCCAATTATAGTAAACACACTACAAATATTAAAGAAAAAGATTTAGTACAATTAAATATTGATATGCAACAACGTGGTTTAGGAGGTGATGACAGTTGGTATTCTAAACCTCAAAAAAAATATCAAATAGATCCTAGTAAAGAACATCGTTATCAATTTTATTTAGTTCCTTTTACTAACGGAAATGATAAAACGTTTATTAAAATGTTCAAAGAGTATTATACTCTAAAATAGTTTCTCAATTCTCAGTAAAAATCCCAATACCAGTCTTGTATTGGGATTTTTTTTTACAATATTAAATTAGCTACATTAATACAACTCCTTTTTTTCTAAACCACACTCTCTATAAATTATCATTGCTAATAAAATTGTTATTGATGTGGGCCATACTGGATTCGAACCAGTGACTTTTACCTTGTCGAGGTAACACTCTGAACCAACTGAGTTAATAGCCCTTTAACGAAATTAAGTTTACTTATTATTTAACACCTCTTGAGCATAAAAAATACCATTTCAATTTATATAAAATCAATCTATTAAAAATTGACCAATTCATCCAAAAAACTTTAAAATAACTAATCATTTAACTTTATCAGTAACACAACAAAACTCATTTCAAAAAAGTGCAAACAAAAAACATAAAAAAAACCTTGCAAATCAATGACTTACAAGGTTTTGTGTGGGCAATGAGGGATTCGAACCCCCGACCCCCTCGGTGTAAACGAGGTGCTCTGAACCAACTGAGCTAATTGCCCTATTTCAATTAAAGAGAACTAATATCTC
The DNA here is from genome assembly GCF_003813905.1 of Aureibaculum marinum. GTDB lineage: Bacteria > Bacteroidota > Bacteroidia > Flavobacteriales > Flavobacteriaceae > Aureibaculum > Aureibaculum marinum. Next base: position 21,968 of record NZ_RPFJ01000006.1, on the reverse strand, counting down.
TTAAGCGGTTGCAAATATAAATTAGTTTTTTATTATCACAAACATTTTTTAATAAAATATTTTTAAAAAATTTTAAACGACCTCTGCAACTACAAAAGTACTACCACCAACAAATATTAAATCGTTAGCACTTGAATGAAGTTTTGCAGCTTCTAATGCTTGCTGAACCGAATCATAAAATTCTCCCTTAAGTTGGTAACAAAAAGCCCGTTTTTGCAATTCTTCGGCATCTAAACCACGAGAAATATTAGGCTTACAGAAATAATAGTTAGCATCTTTAGGAAATAGAGGTAAAACACGTTCTAAATCTTTATCATTTACAACGCCTATTACAATATGCAACTCATTAAAATTTTGCTCATTTAACTGATTAAGCACATAAGCCAACCCTTCTCTATTGTGAGCTGTATCACAAATAATTAAAGGTTCTTCATTTAACACTTGCCATCTGCCTAGCAATCCTGTATTTTTTATTACGTTCAATAATCCATTTTTTATGTCACTATTGGAAACATGAAATCCTTTAGTATTTAAAATATGAATCGTTTGAACAGCCGCTTTACTATTTTTCTGCTGATAATTACCTTTCAGATCGCTTTGATAGTCCGAAACAATCTCGTCAGAGGCATAATATATAGATGTGTTTTTCTCTAGACTTTTGTTCAAAAAAACACTTTGTATTTCTTCTTGTTTTTCACTAATTACTACTGGAATATGCTCTTTTATAATTCCTGCTTTTTCTAAAGCAATTTCAGACAACGTATTACCTAACATTTGCACATGATCTAAACCTATATTGGTTATTACGGAAACTTCTGGAGTAATAACATTTGTAGAGTCTAACCTTCCTCCAAGACCAACTTCTATAATAGCAATATCCACTTTTTGTTTAGCAAAATAGTTAAAAGCCATACCAACAGTCATCTCAAAAAAAGATAACTGATGTTGCTCAAAAAACGTTTTATTATCATTAATAAACTGAACAACTTCCTTTTTAGAAATGCAATTCCCATTTATTTTGATACGTTCTCTAAAATCTTTTAAATGAGGTGAAGTATAAAGTCCAACTTTATACCCTGCTTCTTGAAGAATAGAAGCAATCATGTGACTAGTAGAACCTTTTCCATTTGTTCCAGCAACATGTACACTTTTGAATTTTAAATGTGGATTATCAAGGTGTTTTACCAATGCTAATGTGTTGGTTAAATCTTTTTTGAATGCAGTTTTCCCCTGACGTTGATACATTGGAAGTTGAGTAAACATCCAATTTAAAGTTGCTTTATATGTCAATTTCTAATTTGCTAATGTAAAATTATAAATAATAGAACCTACTTGTTTAGAAGGAGCATTACCATCTGCATTAAATTTAGTCTTTAAAGCGGCTTCTTCAGCTCTCTTAATTAAACATGGTGCAGTATTAGTTGTCCCCTTAATTCCTCCTTTGGCAGATAATACCTTTCCATTTTTATCTACTGAAATACTTACTACTACTTTTCCTTGTTCATTACAATCGTATGTTGGCTTTGGAGTAGATGTTGCTCTTCTGTTTCCTAAACGATAATTTCCACCACTACCTCCACCTCCATTACCATAATATCCACTGGCATTAGGATCTCCATTGGGATTTCCTTTGTCTCCAGCTTTATTATCATTACCATCTCCTCCACTTCCTGTACCTCCAGTACCAGTTCCTTTACTATCACCTTTATTTAAACCTCCCATTAAAGCGTCTAACTTTCTTTTTTTCTCAGCTTCTTCCTGTCTTTTTCTAGCTTCTTCAGCGGCCTTTTGTTGCCGTAAACGCTCCGCTCTTTGTTTGGCTTCTCTTTCTGCTTTAAGTTTTGCTTCTTCCACTCTTTTTTGAGCTTCTTCTGCTTTACGCTTGGCTTCCTTTTCTTTATTTATTCTAACGGTCTCAGCATTATCTGTGGTTATAACATCTTCTGCTTTTGTTGGTTGAGAAACAGTCTCAGTTGGAATTTCTTCAATTTCTTGAACTTCTTCAACTACTTCTTCCACTTGTTCTACTTCTTCTACCTGTTCTTGAGGTGTAGAAGACGATGGTGCCGGTTCCGATTGTGAGTTTCCACTACCTACATCAGAAGTACCAAAGTTTACAGCAATACCATATTCTTCAGGAGGATCTAAATATTTTAATCCTAAAGTAAAAATCAGAAACAATATTAACCCCATAATAATGGTAGTTAATAGTGCTGATTTACGTTTATATTCTGTATCTAAAAGTGCCATTCTAATTAGGTCTAACCGCTAAAATTACTTTATATTTATTTCTATTGGCAATATCCATTATGCTTACAGCTTTCTCTATTGGAACTCCTTCTTCGGCTCGTAAAACTATAGTTGGATTTTCTTGATTAGAAAGCAAAGACAACAAACTTTGTTCAATCTCATTCTCTCTAACTTTTTCTCTATCAATATAAAAATCTAATCCTTTTGTAATACTAACAGCAACTGATTTATTATTTTCAGTTTTTCCCTGAGCTTTTGGTAGTAATATATCTAAAGCATTTACTGTTACCAATGTAGATGTCAACATAAAAAATATCAATAACAAAAATACGATATCCGTCATCGAAGACATATTAAATTCTGGACTTACTTTATTTCTACCTCTAAAATTCATAGTTATGAATAATTAAATAATTAAAAGATTTCATTTAACAAGCAAAGATTTACAATTGCTTACAACTCCTTTTCTTGAAACTCAATCTTCAAAATATATTCTGTTTATAATATACTTTTTTAAAACAGATTTTACTATACCAAGAATTAAAATAATTCTATAATTATGCTGGCTCGTTCAATAAGTCTAGAAAGTCAACAGATTGTGCTTCCATTTGATAAACAACTTTATTGGTACGCACTACCAAATGGTTATAAGCAATATAAGCAATAATTCCAACGATAAGTCCAGCTACTGTGGTAGTCATTGCCGTGTACAAACCATCAGATAACATTTTTATATCAATTTGCCCTCCAGAGTTTGCAATTTCATGTATTGCAACAATCATTCCAATAACTGTACCTAAAAATCCAATCATTGGTGCTGCTCCAGCAATAGTCGCAATTACACTAACATTTCTTTCTAATTTATAAATTTCTAATTTACCAGCATTTTCAATTGCAGTATTAATGTCTTCTAGTGGTTTTCCAATTCGAGAAACCCCTTTTTCAATTAATCTTGCTGTAGGCGAAGAAGCTTGAGCACATAATATTTTTGCAGCTTCAAGTTTACCATTTGAAACATGATCTCGAATCTGATTCATAAAATTTTTATCAATTTTTGAAGCAGCTTTAATTGCTAAAAAGCGTTCAAAATAAATGTAAAGAGCAACGGCGAGTAGCACAACAAGAATAGCTATTATAATCTGTCCTCCCAAACCTCCATCCATAATAAGTTTGTATATGGATAACGTTTTTTCTTCTGGAATAAGATTTTCTAAATTTTCTTGAGTTGCTTCTACACCTTCTTGGATTGTAAATGACATATAATAATGTAGTTTAAGGGATAATAGATAGGTAACGAAACTATTTAATAAAAATTGTTTAATTTATCAAAAAAATAATACTTATGAACTGAATCTATTTTTTATAAAAACTTCGGTAAAAATAAAACAAAATGGCTTATTAAAAAATATAGAATTAACTACAATGTTGTCTTTTTAATAAAACCTAAAAAAATAACAATTTGCCAACATTTTAAATTTATATCATTGACTACATACGTTTTAAGTAAACAATGAGAATACTTAATTACATTATTTAAAAATTAAACCAATTGTTTTAGTGCAATTTCAAATCCAGTTTTACAAATATCTGTTTTATATGGATGTAAGTTGTATATTTTTTCCAAAGCCTTAAATATGGTTTTTGAAGTATCTTGGAAAATAGCCTCATCTCTCATAGGAACTTCTACCTTACTCTCCATTAAATATGCGAAAACACGTGCAATACCACAATTTGAAACAAAATCTGGCAATAAACTTATTTGTTTATCTGTATATTCCATTATTGGCCCAAAGAAAATCTCTTTATCAGCAAAAGGTACATTTGCTCCAGGAGAAATTACTTCGAGTCCTGTTTCAATCATTGTAGTAATTTGTTCTTTTGTAATTAACCTTGATGCTGCTGCAGGAATAAAAATTTCGGTTGGAATTTTCCAAATAAGTTGATTCATATCTTCAAAAGGAATCATTTTTTCGGCAACTAACATATTTCCTCTTTTATTCAGAAACATATCTCTAACTTCACTAGAACTAAAACCATCCTCATTTATAACTCCTCCACTTTTATCAATAATACCAACAATTTTTACTCCAAGTTGGTTCAAATAATATGCCGCTGCTGACCCTACATTTCCAAACCCTTGAATAATTGCTCTTTTACCTTTTATATTACCCCCAAAAATATCATAATAATGTTTAACAGCTTCTGCCACTCCATAACCAGTAACCATATCAGCTACTCTATAATTTCTAGATATTTTAGGTGTATACTTAGGGTCTTCTATAACTTTTATTACACCATGCCTTAATTGTCCAATCCGATTAATTTTCTCAGCTTCTGTTGGCTGAAAATGTCCATTAAAAACACCTTCTTGAGGATGCCAAACACCACATTCTTCTGTTAAAGGAATTACATCGTGAATTTCATCAACATTCAAATCTCCACCTGTACCATAATAATGCTTTAGCAAAGGAGATACCACTTTATACCAACGCTCTAAAACCCCTCTCTTTCTTATATCATCAGGATCAAAATTAATTCCTGATTTTGCTCCTCCTATTTTTGGCCCAGAAACTGTAAACTTTATTTCCATTGTTTTAGCCAAAGACAACACCTCATTCTTATCCAACCCTTTACGCATTCTTGTTCCTCCTCCTGCAGCCCCACCTCGAAGTGAATTTATTACAGTCCACCCTTCAGCATCAGTTTCTGTATCTTGCCAATGAAATACAATTTCTGGCTTTTTATTTTCATACTTTTTTAATAAATCTTTCATATTTACTACAATTCAATTAAACTTTAACACCTCTTACACATGACAAACTTATTGCCCTTAAAAAATCTTAAATGTAGCTACAACTGAGTCATAATAAATAGAATTATAAATTAAACTTTTGGATATATTATTTTGCCTGATGAATGATTTCTACTAGCCCCAGTTACAGAACTTAAAACATTAACTTTACCTTGAATTTTTAACAATCCTAATAAAGCAAAAATTAGAGCTTCTTTAAAATCAATTACTTCTTTTGATACCAATTCAATATGCTGATTTGTATAAAACTGAATACGTTGAATTAAAAAATCATTAAAAGCTCCTCCCCCTGTTATTAATATTTTAGAATCCTTATCAATTAATTTAGCAATCTGTATAGCTATATGTTCATTAAAAGTTCTTAAAATATCTTTTATTTCTAGTTTAAATTGATCAATTAAAGGAAAAATAGTAGCTACAACCCACTCTAACCCTAATGATTTAGGAGGACTTTCTTTATAAAAATTCAAATCATTTAAAGCCTTTAACAGCTCCTGGTTCACAGTCCCTGTCGAAGCTAATTGCCCTTTATTATCATAAGGCATCCCAATTTGATTTACGTAATAATTCATCACAATATTTACAGGGCAAATATCGAATGCAATACGACTACCCCCTTTTTCATATGATAAATTGGCAAAACCACCCAAATTAATACAATAATCATATTCTCCAAACAACAGCCTATCTCCAATTGGCACCAACGGAGCCCCTTGCCCACCAAGATTAACATCAGCTGTTCTAAAATCATAAATTACTTTTTTATTTGTAACATTTGCAATAGTTTGTCCATCTCCAATTTGCAGTGTAAATCCCTTATCTGGTTTATGAAATATCGTATGACCATGAGAAGCGATGAAATCAACTTGATTTATATTTTTTTCAGTAATAAATCTATTAATAACCTCACCTAGAAACTTTCCATATTCTACATCTAATAACTTCAGAACATCTTTATCAGAAGTAAATGCACATTTTAATTTACGCTTCCATTCATCTGAATATGAATAAGTTTTAGCATTACAAATTTCAAATTTATACCCATGAGTCACATCAAATTTCACATAACATAAATCAACCCCATCTAGAGAAGTTCCACTCATTACACCAATACAATAAAAATAACTTTGAACTTCTTTCATTTTTATACTTTAATTATCATATTTATTATTCTGCCAATCTACTACTAAATTGTAAATTAAAAAAACCAACATTAATAACTTAATAATACAATTCTTTTTCGGATTTGTAAAAATACAATAACATTTTTATAAATAATGTATATTTGAAGTCATAAATACTAATTCAAATAAATAATACGCAATGGATTTTAATCTTACTGAAGAACATATTATGATTCGCGATGCCGCTCGTGACTTTGCTAAAACTGAATTATTACCTGGAGTTATTGAACGTGACGAAAAACAAGAATTTCCTAAAGAACAAATAAAAAAAATGGGAGAACTTGGATTTTTAGGCATGATGGTTGACCCAAAATATGGCGGTGGTGGTATGGACACCATATCATACGTGCTAGCTATGGAAGAAATTTCTAAAATTGATGCTTCAGCATCTGTAGTAATGTCTGTAAACAACTCTTTGGTATGTTGGGGATTAGAAACTTTTGGAACAGAAGAACAAAAACAAAAATATTTAACAAAATTAGCAACAGGAGAAATTATTGGTGCTTTTTGTTTAAGTGAACCCGAAGCTGGCAGTGACGCTACTTCTCAAAAAACAACTGCTATTGACAAAGGTGATTATTACCTTTTAAACGGAACTAAAAATTGGATTACCAATGGAAGTACTGCAAGTGTGTATTTGGTAATTGCTCAAACAAACCCTGAAAAAGGTCACAAAGGTATAAATGCTTTAATTGTTGAAAAAGGAATGCCTGGTTTTGAAGTTGGTCCAAAAGAGAATAAATTGGGTATTAGAGGTTCTGACACTCACTCTTTACTATTCACAGATGTAAAAGTACCCAAAGAAAATAGAATTGGAGATGACGGATTCGGATTTAAATTTGCTATGAAAACCTTAGCGGGAGGAAGAATTGGTATTGCCTCTCAAGCATTAGGTATTGCCTCTGGTGCTTACGAACTAGCCTTAAAATATTCGAAAGAACGTAAAGCTTTTGGCAAAGAAATTAGTAAACATCAGGCTATCGCTTTTAAACTTGCAGATATGGCTACAGAAATTGAAGCTGCAAGACACTTATGTATAAAGGCCGCATGGGACAAAGATCAGCATGCAAATTATGATCTATCTGGAGCTATGGCTAAATTATATGCCGCTGAAATGGCCATGCGTATTACTGTAGAAGCTGTACAAATTCATGGAGGCTATGGATTTGTAAAAGAATATCACGTAGAACGTCTTATGCGTGATGCTAAAATTACGCAGATTTACGAAGGTACAAGTGAAATTCAGAAGATTGTAATTTCAAGAAGCGTTCTTAAAGATTAAAAGACATTATATATAAATTCCAAATATTAAATTTAATCAACCTACTAAATGTTTAAAATCTTTAGTATAATAAACCTTAGATTAATTTATTAATATTTGGAATTTATCAGTTTAGCATTGTAACATCATACAATTGCAACCCTGAACTAGGAGCAATTGTGCGTAATGGTTTACGATCATTATCCTCTAAAAGTGATTGCTCTATAAACTCCAGATCCAATTCCCCTTTACCTAATTTAAATAGTACTCCCATCATTAGTCGAATCTGATAACGTAAAAATCCATTTCCTTTTACACGCAGACAATAACTTTGTTCAGGAAAAAAGTTAGCGATATAAATATCATTTTCTACAATTTCACAACAATTAATAGTTCGTTTAAAAATAGTATTAGCTGATGGCTCTGTACAATATTTATGAAAAAAATGCTCTCCTTCAAAGAGCTTTGCTCCTTGTTTCATTAACGCTATATTTAAATCTTCTTCTACACCTATAATATAAGGAGCTGCAAAAGGATGATTTTTCGTTCCAAAAGAAAACAAATATAAATACTCTTTAATTTTAGGATGTTGAATGAGGTTAAAGTCACTTGAAATCTCTTCTATAGAAACACCTTTAATATCAGGAGGCAAATTTGAGTTAAAATTCACCATAAAAGAACTTTGGTCTATTTTCTCATCAATAAAAAGCTGAAAAACATAACTACTCGCAGATACTTTAGAGTCTGTCCTACCAGAACCTAATGTTTTAAAATTTTGATGTTTGAATACAAAAGATAATGTTTTATCTACCATTTCATGTACAGTTTTTACATCAGATTGCTTTTGCCAACCATGAAAACGAAACCCTAAAAATTGAATATATACTAAATAATTATACTTAAAACTCATATTATTTTCTATTTAATCTCATTCAAAAAAACTATATGTTCCTCTTTTATATGCTATTTACCAATCTATTACAATTATATCTCCATTTTTAGTTAAAATAACACACACTTTACTAAAATTAACACTTTTTTTCAAAAAATTGCATTTTTATCATATCACCACTTTTTTATCGTTTTTTTATATACCCCTTATTTTTATACCCGTAATTCAATAATTTATTGCTTTTTTATAATTTTAACCCCTAAAATATTATAGTGTAAATACTTAAAAATAACATATTTAAATGTTAACCCCCTCTATTATATAAAATTAATTTTTACATTTGACCGCTTGCAAGACAGAAAAATATAATTCAAATTAAAAATCAACTTTATGAAATTTAATACAAAAACACAGAATTCTTCAACTCTTAAAACCTTAAGACTAGGGAAGAATAGAAATATGAATAGTATTATTACATTAGTAATACTATTAAGCAGCTTTAACGCAATTTCACAAACAGAAGAACCTGAAGAAAAAAAGAGCAAATTTTCTTTTTCTGGTTCAGCTGATGCATATTACAAAACAAATTTATCATCTACAGACGTCGGATCACAGTCATTTGGAACATCATTTGCCAATCAGACAGGTTTTGCTTTAGGCATGGCCAATGTAATAGTAAGTTATGAGGGTGAAAAAACAGGAGCGGTTGCTGACTTAGCTTATGGAAGCAGAGGATTAGAAGCTGTTGGAGGAGATTCTGACATTTTTATCAACCAATTATATGCATATTGGAATGTATCTGAAGCTACCACTCTAACTTTAGGTAGATTTAACACATACTTAGGCTATGAAGTAATTTCTCCTGTAGGCAACTTTAACTACAGCACCTCTCACCTATTCTCTAATGGACCATTTTCTCATGTAGGCTTAAAAGCTGATTTTACTATTTCTGACGATTTTAGCTTAATGGCTGCTCTTATGAACGTTACAGATGTAAATAACAATTTCAGTGGAGATTACGCTATTGGTGCACAATTAGGATACAAAGGACAATACCTAAACTTATATTATGATGGTGCTGACTCTGATATCGGAATTGGATTTGAAATAGATTATACTGGTGGATTTGACATGTCTGATGAATTCTTCTTAGGAATAAATGCCGCATATAATGTAGAAAACGATGACGACCTTAGTTTTTATGGTTTTGCATTGTACCCTCAATATTCATTATCTGACTCTTTTGGTTTAGGATTAAGAGGAGAATACTTTGGAAATCACCAAAAAGATGTAGATGACATCCCCGCAGTTTTAGGTTTAACACTAACAGGTAGCTACTCTATTGAAAACTTAACAATCAAACCCGAAATTAGATTAGACTCTTGGAACAATGACTACGAACCTTTCATAGACAATGATTCAAATGCTACAAATAGCTTAGCCGCATTTACTATAGCAGCTATTTACAAATTTGACTAACTATAATTTAAATAAATATTAACACAATGAAAAAAATCGAAGCCATTATCAGGCAATCAAAATTCACAGAAGTTAAAGAAGCATTGCACAAAGTTGATGTTAACTTTTTCTCTTATTGGGATGTTACTGGATTAGGTAATGAAAAAGAAGCTCATGTTTATAGAGGTGTTAGTTATAGCACAAGTGATATCCAACGAAGATACCTATCTATAGTTGTTAATGACGACTTTGAAAAAATAACCATTAACGCCATTCTCAAATCAGCTGCAACAGGAGATGTTGGTGATGGTAAAATATTCGTATCTGACGTAACAGAAGTATATCGAATCAGAACAGGAGAAAAAGGTGGTGAAACTTTAAAAAAAATATCTAAATAGAAACAGCTATGGAATTATTAACAATAAACAATGTATGGATGATGATCTGTACTGCTCTCGTATTTTTTATGCATTTAGGGTTTTCTCTTTTGGAAATTGGCTTAACGAGACAAAAAAACACATTAAACATTTTATTTAAAAATATATTTATTATTACTATTGGACTATTGCTTTATTGTCTAGTAGGATTCAACTTAATGTATCCTGGTTTTGAAGAAGGTGCTTCCGGATTCTTTGGCTTTGCCGGTTTCGGATTAAGCTCTCCATTAAACGTAGAAGGCACACTAGATCTCGCTTATAACGCAGGCTATACATATTGGACCGACTTCCTTTTTCAAGGTATGTTTGCTGCAACTGCTGCTACAATTGTTTCTGGTGCTGTCGCTGAACGAATAAAAATTGGCCCATTTATGATTTTTGTAATTATCTATGTAGGTATCGTTTACCCAATTGCTGGTTCTTGGAAATGGGGTGGTGGATTTTTAGATTCTTTAGAAACTCCATTTTACGACTTTGCTGGTTCAACTCTTGTTCATTCCGTAGGTGGTTGGGCTGCTCTGGTAGCCGTATGGTTACTTGGATCTCGTATTGGAAAATTTAAAGACGGAAAACCACAAGCTATTCCAGGACACAACATCCCATTAGCAACCGCCGGAGTATTAATTCTATGGTTAGGTTGGTTTGGTTTTAATGGTGGTTCAGTATTGTCTGCTGATCCCGCTTTAACATCATTAACTCTAGTAACTACAAGTTTAGCTGCCGCTGCTGGCGGGGTAATTGCATTTTTAGTCTCTACCTTAATGTATAAAAACTATGATTTAACTATGTTTTTAAACGGTATTTTAGGTGGATTAGTGGGAATTACTGCAGGTGCCGACCTTATGAGCCCAACAGATGCTATATTAATAGGAGGCATTGCCGGAGCTATTATTGTATTCGGTGTGGCTTTAATAGACAAATTAAAATTAGATGATCCTGTAGGGGCTATTGCTGTACATTTAATTTGTGGTATATGGGGAACATTAGCTGTTGGAATTTTTGGCGAAAAAGCTGGAGGTGCACAAATAGTTAGCCAACTAATAGGAATAGCTTCTTATGCTGCTTTTTGTATTGTTACATCATTTATTATATTATTCGCCCTAAAGAAAACAGTTGGCATAAGAGTTTCTGAAAAAGAAGAATTAGAAGGCCTAGATGGCTTTGAACATGGTATGGATGCCTATCCTGATTTTAGATTAAATGAACATTAATAATTATATAATAATTAAGTTTTAAGAAATAGAAACATTACGCGGTCATCAAGCCAATTTTTGACCGTGTATTTTCTATTTTTATACAAAACACCAATTACACAACATACATAACAAACTGTAAATTAATACATTCTCTATATACAGTTTTATCTTTTCTGAGTAAGAACTATTCTACTTTAGTATAAAAATAGAACCTTAAAATCTTACATTATGAAAAGAATAACATTATTTAATTATGTAATTGGTATATTAATGATTACCTTATTCATGGGCTGCCCCTCTGAATGTGAAAATGATGATGGAGATTGTTATACACCATACGGACCTTGTGATGAACAACCTGAAAATTCATCTACTGAAAAACAAAATGACACAAAAAGTCAACAAAATTTTGCTTTAAAAATAATGAAGCCTGAACAAATAATAGCAAGAATGAATAAAAACATATAACCTATATAATAATTTTTTTTGATTATTAAAATAAGAAAATAAGCCATGAAAAATTAATCTATTTACATTTTATTCATAAAAATTTTAATAGATTTACATTTCCGTCTAAAATAGACTTATAAACCTGCATTTTTTTTAATTATTTACGTATTTTTGTGAAAATACTTGAATTTTATGGAGCAGCAAGGTCTTTACCTACCCGAATATGAACATGAAAACTGCGGAGCAGGATTTATATGTAATCTTAAAGGAGAAAAAACAAATCAAATCATACATGATGCGTTAGAAATTCTTGTAAAATTAGAGCATCGTGGTGGTGTAAGTTCTGATGGAAAAACTGGAGATGGTGCTGGTTTATTAATCGACATTCCTCATGAATATTTTTTAAGAGTTTGTGAGTTCGATATTCCAGAAGAGCGTCAGTACGCTGTGGGCATGGTTTTTCTTCCTAAAAACATAAATCAATACAAATATTGTAAAGATACTTTTGAAAAAGAAGTTACCAAACAAGGACTTACTATTTTAGGCTGGAGAGATGTTCCTGTAGACTCTTCTCATTTAGGAGAAATAGCTCTTGCTTCAGAGCCTAATATTGAGCAAATTTTTATTGGAAAATCTGAAGACATTGATGAAGCTACTTTTAAAGCTAAATTATATATGGCTCGAAAAATTACCGAGCATATTATACGAAAATCAAAAATGTCGCAAAGTAATTATTTCTATTTTCCAAGTTTATCTAATACTACCTTAATTTATAAAGGCATTATTATGCCTGAAGATATTGGCTCTTATTACTTAGATTTACAAGAGAAAGATTTAGTAACTCGTTTAGCTCTAGTGCACCAACGTTTTTCTACCAATACAATGCCAACTTGGGAGCTTGCTCAGCCGTTTCGTTACATGTGTCAAAACGGAGAAATTAATACATTACGTGGTAATGTAAGTAGAATGCGAGTGCGTGAAGAAATTATGAAAAGCGAGGTATTTGGACCTCAAATTGACAAGTTATTCCCAATCGTATTACCAGAAAAATCAGATTCTGCATCAATGGACATGGTTGTTGAACTTTTAATACATTCTGGACGCTCTTTACCTGAAGTGATGATGATGATGATTCCTGAAGCTTGGGAAAAACACAAAACTATGTCTCCCGAACGTAAAGCATTTTACGAATATAACGGGTGCATTATGGAACCTTGGGATGGCCCTGCATCAGTTCCATTTACAGATGGTGATTATGTAGGTGCTTTATTAGATAGAAATGGTTTAAGACCTTCACGATATACAGTTACTAAAAGTGGAAAACTAATAATGGCATCTGAAATTGGTGTTGTAGATATTTCTCCTGAAGATGTAAAAAGTCATGGGCGTTTAGAACCAGGAAAAATGTTCTTGGTAGATATGAATGAAGGTCGCATTATTGAAGATGAAGAAATAAAAAGTAAAATTGTTTCTGAAAGACCATATAAAGAATGGCTAGATAAGTGTAGATTACATTTAAAAGATGTACCTTATAACAACGAAACTTGTCCTATTGAAACTATTGATATCAAAACAAGACAACGTTTATTTAACTATACTTTTGAAGATATTCAAGAGGTAATAACTCCAATGGCTATTGCTGGTAAAGAAGCGTTAGGTTCTATGGGAATTGATACTCCTTTAGCAGTACTATCTGATAGACCTCAATTAATCTCAAATTACTTTAAACAATTATTCGCTCAAGTTACCAATCCTCCTTTAGATGGTATCCGTGAAGAAATTGTAACTGACATTAGCTTAAATCTTGGTAAGGATAGAAATATATTTAGTATTACAGAAAGACAATGTCGAAAATTAAGAATTCAAAATCCAGTAATTTCGAATGCTGATTTAGAAAAAATAAGATCTATTTCAATTGAAAGTTTTAAAGCCGAGACCATTGAAATTCTATACCCAAAAGCACAAGGACTTAACGGATTAGAAGATGCTCTAGAAGATATTATAAAACAAGTAGAAAAAGCTATTTCAAGAAAAACTAACATTATTATTTTATCAGATAGAGGAGTAAATCAAGAATTTGCTCCCATCCCTGCATTATTAGCTTGCTCTTATGTTAACCATCAATTAAACCGTTTACGTAAGCGTTCCTATTTTGATATAATTATTGAATCTGCAGAACCTCGTGAGCCACATCATTTTGCTACGTTGTTCGGTTATGGGGCTAGTGCCATTAACCCATATATGGTAAATGAAATTATTAGAATGCAGGTAAAACAAGGATTTATTAAGGGTATTGATGAAGATAAAGCTGTTGAAAATTTTAATAAAGCAATCGGAAAAGGAATTTTAAAGGTAATGAATAAAATAGGAATCTCTACATTACATTCCTACAGAGGTTCTCAAATTTTTGAAATTGTTGGATTTAACTCCCAGTTTGTCGAAAAATACTTTCCTTATACTACTTCTAGAATAGAAGGTATTGGACTATATGAAATTGAAAAAGAAATTAATCAACGTTACAAGAATGCCTATCCCGACAACAAAATTGATAAAAAACTAGGTTTAAATATAGGTGGAGAATACAGGTGGAGACGTAAAGGAGAACGCCATTTATTTAATCCAACTACAGTTGCAAAATTACAACAAGCAGTAAGATTAAGTGATCAAGCTAGTTATGATATTTATTCAAAAGCAATCAATGAACAGTCAAAAAACTTAATGACAATTCGTGGATTATTTGAATTTGATAACATAAATCCAATATCAATAGATGAAGTTGAACCTTGGACAGAAATAGTAAAACGTTTTAAAACTGGAGCCATGTCCTATGGTTCTATTTCTAGAGAAGCACATGAAAACTTAGCAATTGCTATGAATCGAATCGGTGGAAAGTCTAACTCTGGTGAAGGTGGTGAAGATAGAAACCGTTTTCAAAAAGATCTTAATGGAGATAGTCGAAATTCAGCCATTAAACAAGTAGCATCAGGTCGTTTTGGAGTTACTTCTCATTATTTAACCAATGCTAAAGAAATTCAAATTAAAATGGCTCAAGGGGCAAAACCTGGTGAAGGTGGTCAGTTGCCAGGAGAAAAAGTACTGCCTTGGATAGCTGCTGCTAGAAATTCAACTCCTTTTGTAGGGTTGATATCTCCTCCGCCACATCATGACATTTATTCTATTGAAGATTTAGCTCAACTTATATACGACTTAAAAAATGCCAATAGAGAAGCTAGAATTAATGTAAAACTAGTTTCTGAAGTTGGTGTGGGTACTATTGCAGCTGGTGTTGCTAAAGCCAAAGCAGATGTTGTACTTATTTCAGGTTACGATGGAGGTACAGGTGCATCTCCCCTAACTTCTTTAAAACATGCAGGTTTGCCATGGGAACTTGGTCTTGCTGAAGCCCAACAAACTTTAGTACTAAACAAATTAAGAAGTAGAATTGTAGTAGAGTGTGATGGTCAATTAAAAACAGGACGTGACGTAGCAATTGCTGCTTTATTAGGAGCTGAAGAATTTGGTTTTGCAACCGCTCCATTAGTTGCTTCTGGTTGTATTATGATGCGTAAATGTCATTTAAATACCTGTCCTGTAGGTATTGCTACTCAAGATAAAGAATTAAGAAAAAACTTTAAAGGAACTCCAGAACACGTTATTAATTTTTTCTATTATATCGCTGAAGAATTAAGAGGAATTATGGCTCAACTCGGATTCAGAACCTTAGAAGAAATGGTAGGACAAACCCATAAAATTAATGCAAATAAAGCGATTAAACACTATAAAGCTAAAGGATTAGACCTGTCAAGTATCTTACATAGACCAGAAGTTTATAATAAATTACCAGTAAGAAATACAGAAAAGCAAGATCATAATTTAGACAATGTTCTAGATTTTAAAATTTTAAGAGATTCTCACAGAGCTCTGTATAGAAAAGAAAAAATGACATTACAATATCCTATTAACAATATAAATCGTACCGTAGGAGCAATTGTAAGTAATGAAATTTCAAAAATATATGGTCATTTAGGATTACCTGAAGATACATTGAATATTAAATTTACAGGATCTGCGGGACAAAGTTTTGGAGCTTTTGGAGCTCATGGATTAACTTTTACCCTAGAAGGAAACACAAATGATTATCTAGGTAAAGGGTTGTCTGGAGCAAAATTAATTGTTAAAAAACCTGCAAAAGCAGATTTCTTAGCAGAAGAAAATATTATTGTTGGTAATGTTTGCCTATTTGGTGCTGTACAAGGCCAAGCTTATATTAACGGAATAGCTGGTGAAAGATTTGCCGTAAGAAATTCAGGTGCAACGGCCGTTGTTGAAGGTGTTGGAGATCATTGTTGCGAATATATGACAGGTGGAAAAGTTGTTGTTCTAGGTAAAACAGGAAGAAATTTTGCTGCTGGTATGAGTGGTGGTATTGCTTATGTTTACGATCCTAACAATAATTTTGTTAATGGTTTATGCAACACAGAAACTATTGAGTTTGAAAACATTTCTGAAGAAGAAGCTCTAGAATTAAAAAAATTAATAGAAAAGCATGTACTTTATACAAATAGTAAAAAAGGTGAAGAAATAATATCTGATTGGAAAAACAGCCTAAATAATTTTGTGAAAGTAATGCCAACAGAATATAAACGAGCCTTAAAACGCTTGGAAACAGAAGAAGAAATGGTCGAAGAATTAACATTAGCTTAGTATAATGGGAAAAATAACAGGATTTAAAGAATATAAAAGACAAGATGAAAATTACACGCCTGTAAAAGAACGTGTAACACATTATAAAGAATTTACTATACCTTTAGATGAACCAGAATTAATAAAACAAGGTTCTCGCTGTATGGATTGTGGTATTCCTTTTTGCCATAGTGGATGTCCACTTGGCAACTTAATACCAGATTTTAATCATATGGTACACCAAGGAGAATGGAAAAAAGCTTCATGGATACTTCACTCTACTAATAATTTCCCAGAATTTACAGGAAGATTATGTCCTGCTCCTTGTGAAAAAGCTTGTGTGTTAGGTATTATTGAAGACCCTATTTCTATAGAGAATATTGAAAAAAATATTGTAGAAAGAGCCTTTAAAGAAGGATGGATTAAACCACAACCACCAAAAACACGAACAGAAAAAACCGTTGCTGTTGTTGGTTCTGGTCCAGCAGGACTAGCAGCTGCCCAACAATTAAATAGAGCTGGTCACACTGTAACCGTTTTTGAAAGAGACGATGCTATTGGAGGCTTATTACGTTATGGAATTCCTAATTTTAAAATGGAAAAAGGTATTATTGACCGTCGTCTAGCCATACTAAAAGCTGAAGGTATCAATTTTAAAACTAATGTTAATGTTGGTGTAAATTATGATGTTAAAAAATTAAAAGATTTTGATGCTGTAGTTTTATGTGGTGGAGCAACAGTTAGACGAAGCCTTCCAACTCCTGGTATAGATGCTGACGGCGTTGTACAAGCAATGGACTTTTTAACCCAACAAACAAAAGCCATATTTGGTCAAAAAATTAAAAACCAAATATTAGCTACTGATAAAAACGTTATTGTAATAGGTGGTGGAGATACCGGTTCTGATTGTGTAGGAACATCTAATCGGCAAGGTGCAAAATCTGTAATAAATTTTGAAATTATGCCAAAACCACCTAAACATCGCTCTCCGTCAACACCATGGCCATTTTGGCCACTGCAGTTAAAAACTTCTTCTTCTCATGAAGAAGGTGTTGAAAGAAACTGGTTAATCAACACCAAAGAATTTATAAAAGATAAAAATGGTAAACTTACTGCTTTAAAAACTATTAATGTTGAATGGAAAATGATTCCCGGACAGCGTCCGCAACTTATAGAAATTGAAGGAACAGAAAAAATTTGGCCTTGTGAATTAGCTTTACTTGCTCTTGGATTTAACGGTCCTGAATCTACAATAAGCGAACAGTTAGGTATAGAAACTGATGCTAGAAGCAATTATAAAGCAACCAAGTACCAAACCAACATTCCAAATGTTTTTGTTGCTGGAGATATGCGTCGTGGTCAATCATTAATTGTTTGGGCTATTTCTGAAGGAAGAGAAGCTGCTAGAGAAGTTGACCTATTTTTAATGGGAAAAACAAATTTACCAACAAAAGGGGACGGAGATTTACTAAAAGCTTAGCTTAGAAAAAATAAGAAATACAATTCATAGACTTTCAACATTCAAATTCTATTGCTGAAAATTTTGGTAAATATCCATGTTTTTTGAACTAGTCTTGTAGTAATAGAATTTGAATTTTTATGTTCTATCCTTACTTTGTTAATTAGAGCAAATTGTGAGTTTAAAAGAAAACTCTCAACTCTACTTCACTCTATATGGTTTTAACTCCTCAAAGAAAATATCATCATTTGGTACATCAAAATCGATTCCCAATACTTTTAAATTATTATCTAAATTAAACTTAACTGTTCCAAAATTAAACCAAGCATGCTTTTTATCCCATTTAATTTCAAAAACATCATAATGCCAATGTTTTAATGTGGCCGACAAATCTGGTGAATGTTCAAAATCCAATTTTAAATCTTCTCCACTTATGGAAACAATAATATTTCCATAAATATCACTTTTATAAGACCCTACATAATCATTTAATGCTATAGAAGGTTTGGTATTAATCACTCTTTTCAATTTTCTATCGCTAACTCTAGTATCTTTTTGATCACCTTTATTTCTATTTTCCAACATTTTTGCAGACCAATCTACAGATTCTACTCCTAAAAATTGATCTAAACCATAATAAGTTGCTGCCATAATTGGACTTTTCATTCCATTTGTTAACACCACAATACCTAAGTTTTTATCTGGTATCATAGTAATTGCCGTAATCATACCATCATAACCGCCTGTATGACCAACACGTAAATTTCCACGATAATCACTGATACCCCAACCTAAGGCGTATGCATTAAAATGAGTATTAAAATTATTCTTTTTTGTCAGATCAACATTTCTATTGTTATGAGGTTGCCAAACCATGTTTCTCGTAGTTTTAGAAAATAACGTATCATTTTTAAACACACCATGATTCAAATTTAAAATCATCCACTTGGATATATCATTTACATTAGAAATTACTCCTCCTAATGCTCCAATCTCCTCCCAATTGACCCAATCAATTAGAATATTCTCATCATTCTCTCTTCCATGAGGCATTGCATAATTCCCAATTTCTTCTAATTTATTCGGATTAGTTAATGTCCTATCCATACCCAATGGATTAAATATGCGTTCCTTTACATTTTCTGCCCAGCTTTTACCAGTAACGGCTCTAATAACTTCACCAGCCGTAATATACATTACATTAGAATAACCATACCCCGCTCTAAAATCATAAGCCTTAGGTAGGTATTTTACCCTCTTGACAATTTCTTCTGATGATAAATCAGATTTATACCATATTACATCACCACTAAAAGTACCTAATCCTACACGATGACTTAGTAAATCTCGAATTGTCACATTAGCACTTACCCAGGGATCATAAACTTCAAAATAAGGTAAATAATCTTTTACCTTATCATCCCATTTTAATTTACCTTCATCTACTAACATCCCTAAAATAGCACTTGTAAATGCTTTTGAGTTTGATGCTATAGCATAATTAGTATTCACATCAGGTTTATCATTTTTTCCAATTTCTTTAACCCCATAACTACCCGAAAAAACAAGTTCTCCATCCTTTACAATCCCAATAGTTGCACTTGGCACATCCCAATCTTTTACCATTTTGGCAAAGTATTGATCTAATTTTTTAAGGTTTACTTTTGGAGATTTTTGAGCTTCTAGCGTAGTATTTATCAAACACAAAACCACGATAAGTGAAAGTAGTTTTTTCATTACTTGTGAATTTAAAGTTGTAGGTTAAATAAGTTTATCCGATAAAAATAAGCTTTTTCATTAAATTTATAAATTACATAGTAGGAAAGTTCAAAAATTAATTGTTATATAACAAACAATTAAATAATGAAGAAAATCTCTTACCTATTCGGACTACTTTTAATTCAATTAACAAATTTACCATTATTCTTTCTATTGTTTATTACTGGACAAAATAAAGAATTAGATAGATTACTTATAATTGCAAAAAATCCATTAAAATCAGGCAATAATTAAAATTAGTTTACATCAGCACTAGTCATTGAAGTAATCATCAAAATATTAGATACAGCTCTTTCACCATTTTTATCACTTGGTATATTAACCACACCCTTATCTTTAATCCACATGGTTGTTGATCCTCCGCCGTCAAGATTAATTGCATCTTTACATCCCAATTCGATTAGGTAATCTTGTAGTTCTAAAAGATTCATTCCTAAAGCAGATGACCTTCTCCCATCAACCGTTATAAGAAAAATTTCTTTCTCCGAAATAGCAATACATGTTCGAGGATGTCTATTGGTTACAAACGGAATGTCAGCTAATGCCAATGCCTTTCCATTTTTCAAAAGTACTGGTCCTGTTAACATAACTAAATATTCTTCTTTTGATTTTTCATAAAAAGAATCACTTTTGGCTATATCAAGTCGCAAATTTTTATTTTTATCAATAACTATAGCTCCATTCAAAAAATAGCTAGGTTTACTCCGCTGTATAGAATCAGCTACAGTCCTATAAATCGTTGAATCATTCTTTTCAAAATAGGTTACTAAACCACCTATTTTCATATTAAAAAACCCACCATTAACCGCAGCAATAGCATTGTATTTACGAGCAGTACTACTTGTTTTATTAAATTTGTCAGATACTATTACAGAATTTAATTCCAAATTATCTAAGGTACTATTTGGAAATTTTAAGATATTAATAAATTGTTTATACCCTGAAATACTATCAATAACAATTTTGGTATGAAATAAGTCTTTATCAATTTGAATGGTGTTAACATCAAATTCTTTTTGTCCAAAAGAAAATTGCGTGCCCAATAAAAAAATTAAGAATAAACAAGATTTAACATAATAATAAAACCTAATGTAGAAATAATAAATCATTCTAAAATAATTATAATTCAATTAAACTAATATTTTTCAAAGCTACTTTAATATCACCACCATCATGAATTTGTAAAGCTATTTTTCTTCTTGCTTCTCCAATCTTCACATCCTTTAAATTTACCATTTCATCTTCATTTAACCAAGTTGATACAGTATCTACTTTTACCCGAACTTTTAAATTATTCCACTCTCCAAAGATTAAAAATTTATCTTTATTTTCATCTGGCTTAATCAACCATCCACTTCAATATAATTCATAAATTCTGCCTGTATTATGTTTTGGTGGTGCAACTTTAACTTACTAACCACATATTTTAGTACTCGATATTGGCGAACAAAAAAACACTATATCCATCAGTATATTGTTTAAAATCCAATGTCAATTTAAAATCGACATATCCCTTTTCTAAACCTAAATATCCAAATTGTTTATCAGGTTCACTTTTACTGTCCATTTTTCAGTCCCATAAACTTCCCCAACCAAATAAAACTTTACCATTAAAAAGACTAGCTTTATTTTGAGAATAAACACAACTTTAAAAAAAATGCAAAAAACTAACCCTAAAATATAATTTTATAATTTAACATAAACTATATCATAAATGCTATCTTGTAAATTTAATAATTTACAATTTTAAAAGTAATACTAAATATTAGTATTTTTAAATCAATTCAATGAAAGGGAAGTAATACATATATTTACCTAGCAGAAATAATAAACAGAATGAATATTTATTACAGTTAAAAATATAAAAATCTAATCTAGATACAACATCTAAAACATTTTAAATATATAAATCAAATAGTACTATCTAATCTTCTAGATTTTATTATGTAAGTATTAAACAAAAAAAACCTTCATTAAATAAATAATGAAGGTTTTAAAAGAAAGGCGATGACATACTCTCCCACCATATGGCAGTACCATCTGCACTGATAGGCTTAACTTCTCTGTTCGGGATGGGAAGAGGTGAGCCCTATCGTTATAATCACCT
>NZ_RPFJ01000060.1 GCF_003813905.1 Aureibaculum marinum | reverse complement strand
TAAAACAAGCCTTTGCCATTGCTAAATCAGGATTAATATATGATGATTCTTATAAAAGTACTTTAGTGAAAAATTAATGAGTTTTTACTTGTTTTTTACCACAGTACTTTGTTGTAACCAGTTTTATTTGGTTATTTTAAATTCTTTTAAGTGCTTTATGTCAGGTTCAATTAGGCTGATAACTAGACTGTGGTCATCCGTATAAAATTCAGACATAATCATAGAGTAAACTATATTTTCTTTTCTCACTACTAGTAAAATTCCAAATGGTTCATCATTAGATTTTCGAATCGCATAATAATTCTGGTCGCCTGAAACTAATATATTTTCAATCACTTTAACGCTTTGATCAGGGGCTGAAATCCAAGTGTTATTAAATTGAGTTTTAATAATATTAAATTCCGTTTCGGCTTCATCAATAGAATTCCTTTTACTTATATCTATATAGTAAATTAGAGGCTTGTATTTTTCCGAATTTGGAGGTCTGTAAGAGTAACTTAAATCAAAAGCTCCATCAGTCCATTCTTTTATTGTTGCTGATTCAGAAAGACCACTTGTATCAAGAGGTATGTCATAAAATTCACTAATTTCTTTCGCGGTCGTCAATAAGTTATACTTCTTATAATCAACGTTCTCTTCGGTTGTGCATGATATCAATATCCCGAGAAAAAGTAACGAAATGTAAATGTTTTTTATACTCATTGATAAATTGGTTACAATAAGATGTGTAAAGATAGTAAAACGTTAGTTTTATTCTCTTTACATAGTGTTAGTTGTTGTTAAACGGAACTCAAAGGAAGTTTCCTTTGAGTTAGTGAGTAAAATAACT
>NZ_RPFJ01000059.1 GCF_003813905.1 Aureibaculum marinum | reverse complement strand
GTCGATTAGAGTGAAAGTAATACCCTTTATCTAATACAATGTCTCGGTTATTTTACTTCTTATTTCTCTCCATATTCATTGGATTTTACGAACATCCGTATTAATAACTCCTAACGTGATTGTATAAGAATAGTTGCGGGTTTGTATGCGAGGAATTTCCGAAGGAAATTCAGACGTTACAAACACGAAACGCCCTTTGATTAAGCACTAAACCGCAATTATTTTTATACGTTGTTGCCATTTCGTTGTTTTTTTAGTTCAAATTTTCAATCAAATCCCGATTTTCATATTCAGCTTTTGAGTGAGTTCAATCAGCGTTTTATTCCGCAATATTTTCAATTCAGATTGAGTGAGTAATTCCGCAACTTGCTAAATTCCGCATTTAGTTCATTTTTTTTGTTTTCAATTCAGATTGCGATTCCGAAAACCTGCTAAACTCAGATTTAAATTATTTTGTTGTTTTTCCAACTTTTCCTGTCAAAAGTAGTCCAATCCCACCACCAATTAATATTCCAGAAATAAAGTCAGTTGCATCATTTTCTACAGCAAATTTGATTACAATTCCGATTACTAAAATTACTAATCCAATAATTCTTATTTTATTCATTTTTTTATTCAGTTTTGAGTGCGTTCAGCAATGAATGGCAACGTTTATGTATAAGATTAGTTGCGTTGTTTAAGCACCTAATTTAGCAAATACAAACCGAATAGAAAATCCGCGAGGATTTTCGTAAGTAGGCTTGAACTAGCAATAAATTATATATGGTGTTGTACATAGTGCTTTTTTAATAGCTTTCAAATTCATAGTAATAATTTTCACCATTCGAAAAGTCATATTCTAAATTTCGTTTGTTCGCCCAAATTTGCTGTTTTGAGTATTTAATTTCAATTATAGATTTCTTTCCATAAGACTCTTTTTGTAATGTATAACCATCTTTTCTATAATTGTATTTTTCAATAATAACTGGTTTTTCAGAATTTTCTCTGTAGCTATAACTTTCTAAAATTCTCCTTTTTTTGTCAAAAAATAAAGTATCTTTAATTACAAAAGCTGTTTTATAGTTTGGTTCTTTTACAGGGTCAAAGTCCCAAGCATAAATTGTAACATATTTTTTTTGTCTTAACTCTTTGGTTTCTGTAATTGAAATAATTAAAGAGTCAGAATCATAAAATATTCGTTTTTCAGTTTTCTTTTTCTTGTTATAATTATATTTTGAAAAAGGAAGTGCGATACAAGTATCAGAACTTATAAAATACTCACAATTAGTTTCTAGTTTCTTTCTGTTTTTATAATAAGTTATATTTTTTATTCTATTTCTAAAAGTTTTTGAAATGATATCATAACCACCGAAACGAACTTCTTTAATTAAACGACCTCTATTGTTAAAATAACTCTTTCTAACTTTAATAATCGTGTCAATTTCTTTTCTGAATTCAGTAATTGCTTTTGTCTTTTGAGAAAAACTCAAGAAAGAACTTAGTAATATGAATATGAGTATGAGTTTTTTAAGCATTATGTACAACGGTCTGGCTATACGCAGTGCTGGATTGAGAAACTGATCTTCGAATCTAGTACTGAGGTGAGCCAAAGTTTTGGTTTAAGTTAATTTTCATTTTACAAAACGCAAAAGCGGAGCTTTGGCGGGTGGTGAGCTCAGAAGCTTCGGCACCACCGCAGCCGCATTGCGTATAGGTTATGTTGGCATTAGTCTTTCTTTTTCCAACAATCCTTTTAGTTCATTATTGATTCTTACTGTTTTAAGTATGTTTTCCTCAAATTCGGCTAAAGTCGTAATTTCGATGAGATTATCATCTAATTCAAAATCTATCTTTGCTTCATTGAAAATGGCTCTTTTCCGAGAAGTCAGCATGTTATAAGCAGCCCAAACTCCCATTCTGTTATCGTTCATGAATGCATCAAAAGCATTGATAGTCTCTTGATTCCAGACTAGTCCTTTTGGTTCATATGCTAGAAATTCTTGGGTTACCGTCTCTGAAAGTTTAAGAGCTGCAATCGATTCGGATAGAACTAGTTTTAGTTTATTATAAGCAATTGGGTTTATGTCCCAATGATGCGTATTAAGTAAAACTAACTCTCTCAATATCTCTCTTTGTTTCTCTGAGTGATCGTTATTGAAAAAAAAATCAAAATCAATCTCTACTGATTTTATTCTTTCAATAATTGGATTTAGACAGAGACCAACGGCTATATTCTCTCTTAATAAGTGTGAGAATTCTGATAGACTGATTTTACGAATGTCTTTGTGCAATATTTTATCAGTCTTTTTCGAGACTCTGTTAGTCACTGATGTGTAGTGCGTTATTAGTATTTTCTTTTTAAACAATCCGTTCTTTTTCGATTAATGCCAATAAGATGTGTAAAGATAGTAAAACGTTAGTTTTATTCTCTTTACATAGTGTTAGTTGTTGTTAATACGGAACTCAAAGGAAGTTTCCTTTGAGTTAGTGAGTAAAATAACTTCGCCTCTATGGATTTTAGCTTCGCTAAAAAACGTAGAGTGGAAGATTGTAATGCCCAATAAACTTGACT
>NZ_RPFJ01000058.1 GCF_003813905.1 Aureibaculum marinum | reverse complement strand
ACCTACTATGTACTAGAGTACACACCTACTATGTACTAGAGTGCATACCTACTATGTACTAGAGTACATACCTACTATGTACTAGAGTGCACACCTACTATGTACTAGAGTGCATACCTACTATGTACTAGAGTGCATACCTACTATGTACTAGAGTGCATACATAATATATATTATAATACCTTAAATAATAATATACATATAAAATAAAAGGATTGACAATGTTTAAAAACTAAATAGGGGTAAGGGGTAAATTCTCTGAAGCCTTAAAGGTCGTGTACATCGCCTCCTAGTGAGAATTTTACTTAGTAGAATTATTTTAGGGGGGGGTATGTTACTTATAATAAGAGAGTTAAACACAAATAAAAATCAGGATACATAAACCAACAACCAACCTTAAAAGTTAATAAAACTAGAAAACAACAATAAAACACATCTTAACTACAAATATTATCAACTTTAAATCAATTTAAATACCATTTAAGACTATTTCTCAAAAAAAGTACACAAAAAAATCCACAGTAACAAAACAAAAAACGCAAACCCCTTTATTTAAAAGAGTTTGCGTTATTAATTCGTGACCCCGACAGGATTCAAACCTGTAACCCTCAGAGCCGAAATCTGATATTCTATTCAGTTGAACTACGGGGCCAAATGTTTTAGATATAAAATTATCTAAACATATATTTAACTAAGTAAGCTTTTTACTACATTAGAAATTGCTTTACCATCAGCTTTACCTGCCAATTCTTTTGAAGCCATTCCCATAACCTTACCCATATCTTTCATTGAACTAGCACCCGTCTTTTCAACAATATTAGAAATAACTTTATTAAGCTCTTCTTCACTCATCTGCTCTGGTAAAAATTGTTCAATAACTGCAACTTGTGCCAATTCTGGATTTGCTAAATCTTCTCTTCCTTGCTCTAAATAAAGTGCAGCACTATCCTTACGTTGTTTTACTAATTTTTGTAATAGCTTCAACTCTTCAGCTTCTGTCAACTCCTGCTTTCCACCCAATTCTGTTTGAGCTAATAAAATAGACGACTTAATTGCTCTTAAAGATTCTAATGCAACTGCATCTTTTGCTCGCATTGCTTCTTTAAGCTTTTCCATTACTTTATTTTGTAAACTCATTTTTCTAATTTTAGAAATGCAAAGATAAAGAACATGAATGAGTTTTTATGAAATTTCAAAATTTTATTTAGACCAGTTGGCTTTGAAAATTAGCAAAATTTATATCTATAAATATGGTAATACCGCATACTTCAAAAGAAAATAAATTGTAGCTTCATAAAAAAACCCAAAACAAATTTTACAATATTTTGGGTTTTTACAAACAAAACTAAATACTAATTAATCCACATTATCATGCAAATACGAATTATTAGAACGCAACTGAATATCATCATTATCGTCAGAACTTAATGATATTCTAGATTTATTTTCTGTAGGTTCTGATGAAGGTTCAACTTCATCCAAATCTATACCCATTCTTTTATAAGCTGGTTTATTTTGATATTCATCATTATTTCCAGGTCTATTAGCAAACCTATAATTAAAATCTTTCATTTTTCTTCTTCTATCATCAGCTCTTCTTTGTAACTCTTCTATAGTAAGACTCAATGGAGACTCTTCTTGATCTGAATTTATTTCTTGTTTTGCTACCTTTCTCTTATCAACTCTTACGTTAAATGCTAATTCTTCATCATCAATTTCATTTGATATGTTAGCATTTTGCTTCATTTCATCATCCATAAAATTTTCTAAGCCATGTTTTATTTTTCCGTCTGCCGTAACAGTAGGTTGAATAAACTCAGGCTCAACAACTTCAATATCTCTAATACTTGATGCTTTTGATTGTTCACTAACTCTAGTATCTTGTTCTGCAGTCTCAGATTTACGTTTTGGTGTTAATGGTAAATCAAAAGTTAACATCCCTTGTACTTCCTTAACTTCTTTTGCTTGCTCTTGTTTTCTTGTTACTTCTTTAATTACAAAATCTTCAATAACATCATCTTCTTTCACCTCTTCATAATGCACATCTATCTCATTAATAGGGTTTGAAGTACTATTGGTAGCTGTAGGTGTTTTATCGTTACCGTTGTCCTCTGGTTTAACTTGTTTTACTTCTTTAGGCTCTTCTTGCTCAACCTCTAAAGTATGTTTTACTATAGGTTTTACTGGTTTAGGTTTCGCGATGGGTTCAACCTCTTGATTTATTGATGCTAAATCATGAACTATTTTAGGAGCCTCAGTATGCGAAATTTCTCTCTGTTGCTCCTTATTAAAACCCGTTGCTATAATTGTAACTGCAATTGACTCACCTAACTCTTCATCTTCACCAACCCCCATAATGATATCAACATTACTTTTCGCTTCACTTTGAATATAATCATTAATTTCACCTATCTCATCAATTGTAATTTCAGTTGTACCAGAAACAATAAGTAGTAATACATTTTTAGCTCCGGTTATTTTGTTATCATTTAACAATGGAGAATCTAATGCTTTTGTAATTGCCTCTTGTGCTCTGTTTTGCCCTGTTGCAACAGCTGAGCCCATAATAGCCGTTCCGCTATTAGACAGTACAGTTTTAGCATCCTTTAGGTCAATATTTTGTGTGTAATGGTGTGTAATTACCTCTGCAATTCCCATAGCAGCAGTTGATAATACTTCATCTGCTTTAGAGAAACCTGCTTTAAATCCTAAGTTACCATATACTTCTCTTAACTTATTATTATTAATAACAACTAAAGAATCTATGTGTTTACTTAATTTTTCTATACCTTTTTGAGCCTGATCATTTCGCATTTTTCCTTCAAAAGAAAATGGTATTGTTACTATCCCAACAGTAAGTAAATCCAATTCTTTTGCAACTTTGGCAATAATTGGTGCAGCTCCAGTTCCGGTTCCACCTCCCATACCAACAGTAATAAACACCATTTTGGCTCTAGTACTTAACATGGCCTTAATATCGTCAATACTTTCTATGGCTGCTTCTTCACCTATTTCAGGATTAGCACCTGCCCCTAGACCTTCCGTTAAGGAAACTCCTAATTGTATTTTATTTGTTACAGGACTGTTATTCAAAGCTTGTTCATCAGTGTTACAAACCACAAAATCAATACCTGCAACGCCCTTTTTAAACATGTGGTTAACTGCATTACTTCCACCTCCTCCAACGCCAATTACTTTAATTACGTTAGATTGATTTTTAGGTAAATCAAATGCAAGATTTTCAAATTCAGTACTCATAGTTTTGTTTTTTGGGATATTATATTTTTTTCTTTTTTATATTTTTTATCTTCTCAAATTATAGATTTCTCTTAAAACACAGCCACTTCATCTGGTCTTTCATTCAAAAGATAAGTCATTACCATTTTCTTTCAATTCTATTCAGCATTATCTAAAAACTCTCTAAATTTATCAGCCCACTTTTCAAAAATTGATTTTCTATTTGTCTTTTCAGTATGACTTGATTTTTTATTATTAGAATACTTTTCATTTGCTTTTATGCTTTCAGCTTTTTTTGTTTTCTTTTTCTCTTCCAATCCTTTCATTAAAAGACCAACCGATGTAGCATATGCAGGACTAGACAAATCAACATCTGTATTTCCAGCCAAATGCTCATTTGGATAGCCTATTCTAGTATCCATTCCAGTAATATACTCTACCAATTGCTTTATATGTTTTAACTCTGCTCCACCTCCTGTTAAAACTATTCCTGCAATTAATTTCTTTTTAGTCTCTTCGTGTCCGTAATTTTTTATCTCTAAATACACTTGTTCAATTATTTCTACAACTCGAGCATGAATAATTTTTGACAAGTTTTTTAAAGTAATTTCTTTAGGCTCTCTGCCTCTTAATCCTGGAATAGAAACAATTTCATTTTCTTTATTTTCTCCAGGCCAAGCTGATCCAAATTTTGTTTTTAATAATTCGGCTTGCTTTTCAATTATAGAACATCCTTCTTTAATATCTTCTGTTATTACTCCTCCTCCAAAAGGGATAACTGCAGTATGTCTGATAATACCATCTTTAAAAATAGCTAAATCAGTTGTACCACCTCCAATATCTATAATCGCAACTCCGGCTTCTTTCTCTTCTTGACTTAAAACAGCCTCTGATGATGCTAAAGGCTCTAATGTTATATTAGACAATTCTAAGCCTGCACTTTTAATACATCTACCTACATTTCTAATAGAAGATACTTGCCCTACAACAACATGAAAATTAGCCTCCAATCGACCTCCATACATACCTATTGGAGCTTTAATTTCAGCTTGTCCATCTACCTTATAATCTTGTGGCAACACATGGATAATTTCTTCTCCTGGAAGCATAACCAATTTATGTACTTGGTTAATTAACTTTTCAATATCAGACTCATCAATTACCTTTTCTGAATTGGGTCTTGTGATATAATCACTATGATGTAAACTTCTTATATGTTGCCCTGCAATACCAACTACAACATCCTTAATTTTATAATCAGGATAAACACTTTCTGCTTCCTCTACTGCTTGTTGGATTGACTGTATGGTTTGTGTAATGTTATTTACCACACCACGGTGAACACCCATACTTTTAGCTTTGCCAGTTCCAAGGATTTCTAATTTTCCGTATTCATTAGTCTTCCCAATTATGGCAACAATTTTGGTTGTACCAATATCTAATCCAACGGCTATATTATCTTGTTCCATAATTTAATTTTTTGTACAAACAACCTGATTGTTGTACTCAAGGTTTATTTTTTTATAGTTATCTAAAGTTTTGTCGTTTATAACTTTTTGATAGAATACTTTTAATTTTTTTATTTTTTTATCCAATTGCTTCAATGTGCCCAATTCAACTTGATGATTTCCGAGTCTTGTTTTAAGTACAAATTCATTTTTTGGAAGTTGTACAATACCAACAATTTGTTTTTTAAGAAAATCGTCATTATCAATTACCGAAACCAACTTAAAAAGTTCACTAGAGAGATGATTATTTTCAACACCTTCTACAATAGGTACTCGGGCAGAATAATTTGAAGACAACGGCATTTTCTTGCCTTTGCTATCCATATAATATGCCACTCCACCATCATTCACTCTAGCAATTGGCATTTTTTGTTTAACAGACACACCTAATTCACCACTAACATCAACAAAAACCTCCGCATTTTCAATCATTTCATTAGAAAGTAGAGTCTCTTCCAATTTGTTCAAAAATAATTCTTCTTTTGACTGACTTTGAAGTTGTCCGTAATTTTGTACTAACAATTTATTAACAGTTTCGTAGGTAATAAATAAATTATCTCCATTTTCAAAATTTATGTTTACATTTTTAATTTTTTTTGCACTATTTCTTGCAGAAGAAAAGCCGTAAAGAAACACTACAAAAACAAATAGCATTACTCCTTTAACAAATGGAATTAACTTTTTCATTTTATTAAACTTAGATAAACTTCATTAACTAGCACTCCAATATCTCCTGCCCCCATCATTACAATAACTTTTGCGTCTGATTTTTTTATATTGTCTATAAGCTCTACTTTAGACGAAATTTTCTTATTTACACTATCCACTTTTTCTAATAACCATTTTGAAGTAACTCCTTCAATTGGTTTCTCTCTAGCTGGATAAATATCCAATAAGATTAATTCATCAAATTTTGATAAACTTTTAGCAAAATTATCAGAAAAATCTCTAGTTCTACTAAACAAATGAGGCTGAAAAATCGCTAAAACTTTATCTGAAGGAAATAATTCTTTTACAGCATCTGCCACTGCATTTATTTCTGTAGGATGATGAGCATAATCATCAATTAATACTAAATGCTCAGTTTTAATTTTATAATTAAACCTACGATGTATTCCTTTAAAACTTTTTAAAGCTTTGGCAATAGTAGTCAAAGAAACTCCATAACTATTAGCCATTGCCAAAGCCACTACAGTATTTAGCACATTATGCCTTCCTGGTATATTTATCTCAATGTTTTTGTAAAATTCAAACGGTGTTTGTATATCAAAAACATAAGATCCATTTTCAACTCTAATATTTTTTGCGTCATAATCTGCCCCTTCTTCAATACCATAAGTAATTCCTTTAATTGGCAATCCTTTTTTTACAAATAGTTTATCGGAAACTAAGCTTGCAAAATCTTTAAAAGATTCTGTTAACGCTTCAGCTTCCCCATAAATATCTAAATGGTCTGCATCCATTGAAGTAATACAAGCTACGTTTGGAGACAACCTTAAAAATGAACGATCAAATTCATCAGCCTCTACAACACTAATTTTATCACCTCCTAAAATTAAATTTGAATTATAATTCACAGCAATTCCACCTAAAAAGGAAGTCGCATTTAAATTGGCCTCATGTAAAATATGTCCTAAAATTGTAGATGTAGTAGTTTTTCCGTGTGTACCTGCTACTGCAAAACAAAATGTATTTTTAGTAATTGCCCCTAAAACTTCAGAACGCTTATAAATTGTATACCCATTATCTTTAAAATAATTATACTCTGTATGCCCTTTAGGAATTGCAGGAGTGTAAACTATTAATGTTTTTTCTTTATCAAAAATCTGTTCAGGAATAGCTTCAACTTCATCATTAAAGTGAATAGCTACACCTAACTCTTCAAGCCCATTAGTAACTAATGAAGGTGTTTTATCGTAACCACTAACAAAGAAGTTATTAGCCTTAAAATAACGAGCCAATGCACTCATACCGATACCCCCAATACCGATAAAGTAAATGTTATGTATATTATTTAGATTCATGGTTCTATTCAAACTTGGCACTTCTATTTATGCCTCTTCATTAGAATGTTTAGTTACTATTAATTAATTTTTCAACTTCGTTAGCGATATGTTCTGTAGCTTTTGGCAAAGCCAATTGCTTAATATTTTTGCTTAATTCTTGCTGTTTATGTTCATCTTTTAAAAGACTTTCAAATTCAGCACGAAAACTGTTTAATTCATTTTCTTTTAGAAGAATTGCTGCATTATTACTCACTACAGCCATCGCATTTTTTGTTTGATGATCTTCAGACACATTGGGCGATGGTATAAAAATTACTGGCTTTCCCACAATACACAATTCTGATATTGAACTTGCTCCTGCTCTACTAATAATAATATCTGATGCCGCATAAGCAAAATCCATTCTATCAATAAATTCCAACACCTTTACTCCTTTAAGGTCATTAAACCTTTTATATTCTTGATAGTACAATTTTCCTGATTGCCACAGTACCTGAACATTTTGCTCTACTAACCACTCAATATTTTTCTCAAGCAATAAATTTAAAGCTCTTGCACCTAAACTACCTCCCAAAACCAATAGTGTTTTTTTGCTTTTTTCAACTTTAAAATATTCTTGTGCTTCGGTTCTATCTACCAAAACTTCCAACAGATCTTGCCTTACCGGATTACCAGTTTTAACAATTTTATCTTTAGGAAAAAATCGCTCTAAACCTTCATAGGCTACACATATCGTATTTGCCTTTTTACTTAATAATTTATTAGTTATTCCAGGATAAGAGTTCTGCTCTTGAACCAACGTAGGTATCCCTCTTCTACTAGCCATTTGCAAGGTTGGACCAGATGCAAACCCACCTGTTCCGATAACTACGTTAGGTTTAAATTTTTTAATAATTTTATTTGCCCTCCACAAACTATCTAGTACTTTAATTGGGAATAACATATTTTTAAGTGTCAACTTTCGTTGCAAACCTGATATCCACAATCCCTCTATTTGATAGCCCGCTTGTGGTACTTTTTCCATCTCCATTCTATCTTTAGCACCTACAAATAAAATAGTAGCATTTGCATTGCGTTTTTTCAATTCATTAGCAATAGCAATAGCAGGATAAATATGACCTCCTGTACCTCCTCCACTAATTAATATATTAACCGATGGTTTCATGCAATACACTTAAAGGATTATCGTCATTTTTCTTCTTATCAATCTCAATTTTAGCCTCTCTATCTGCACTTACACTGAGCACAACACCTAAAGCAAAACAAGTCATCCATATAGATGTACCCCCAGTACTTATTAAAGGTAATGGCTGTCCTGTTACAGGAAATAATCCTACTGCAACCCCCATGTTTATTAACGCTTGAAATACAATAGGAATTCCAACACCCAACACCAATAAAGTGCCAAATATAGTATCCGTTTTTGTAGCTACTATTACAATTCTAAACAATAACAAGAGATATAAAATCATTAACATAAACCCTCCTACCAAGCCAAACTCTTCAACAATTATCGCATAGATAAAATCTGAAGAAGATTGTGGCAAAAAGTTTTTTTGAACACTTTTGCCAGGGCCTTTTCCTTGAATTTCTCCTGAAGCAATAGCTAACTTTGCTTTTTCAGCCTGATAATTAGCCTCTTCATCTGGATTCGAAAAATTTTCAATTCTTGCTACCCAAGTATTTATTCTACTATTTTTAAAAGTTTCAGGAAAAGCCTTTGCAGAAAGAATAAATATGGCAAAAACTAAAATACCAAAACCTAAAATAGCTCCAATAAATTTAGCTGGATATCCTCCTAAATAGGCAACTAATAAAACCATTACAAAAATAATGGCGGTGGTTGAAAAATTAGCTGGCAAAATTAACGCTAACACCATTCCTACGGGAATCCAAAGTTGAAGAAAGCTATCTTTAAAATAAATTTTCTTTTCCCTATTTTTTGCTAAATACCTTGCTGTGAACATCATCACAACCACACTAGCCAAAGTTGATGTTTGAAAACCTATTCCTACAAATGGAATATTAATCCATCTACTCGCATTAACCCCACTAATAGTTTTTCCTTGATATAAAGTATACGCTAACAAAACCAAAACCACCGGAATTAACAGCACCGAAAGACCGCTAAAATAACGGTAAGGAATTTTATGTGTAGCATAAATGATTACAAAACCTAAAACCAACAACATAGCGTGCTTTAACAAGTACCCAAGCGTGGTACCTTTTCCGACCACACCAACTAAATTGGTACTTGCACTATACACAGGGAGAAAGGAAAATAGTGCCAATAAAGCAATAATAGCCCAAATGGTTTTGTCTCCACTTATATTTTTTAATACTTTAGTCATTTACAATTGTCTAACTGCATCTTTAAATTGTCTACCTCTATCTTCGTAGTTTTCAAACAAATCAAAACTTGCACATGCAGGTGATAACAATACTGTATCTCCTTTTTCTGATACTTTGTAAGCAACTTTTACAGCTTCTTCAGCACCAGCAGTTTCAATTATAAAATCAACTATATTTCCAAAAGTTTCTATAATTTTTGAATTGTCTATTCCCAAACAAACTATCGCTTTTACTTTTTCTCTTACCAAAGGCAACAAGTCCGTATAATCATTACCTTTATCAGTCCCTCCAACTATCCAAACAATAGGTGTTCTTACACTATCTAATGCATAATAAGCTGCATTTACATTAGTAGCTTTAGAATCGTTTATATACTGAACCCCATTTATTTTTAATACAGGCTCTAACCGGTGCTCTACACTATCAAAATCTTCAAGACTTTCTCTAAGTGTATTATTTCTTACGCCCAATAATTTAGCAACCATAGAAGATGCCATGGCATTTTTAGTATTGTGCTTTCCTTGTAATGCTAATGTTGCTATACTCATTGTAAATGTGTTTGAATTAGTGTTAACTATTATTTTATTATCTTTTATATATGCTCCTTTTTCAAATGATTTTTCTAAAGAAAAAGGAAATAATTGTGCTTTTGTCTTATTGTTTTTTAACCAATTTTCGATGGCCTCATCATCTGCGTCATAGATTAAATAATCTTCAGCAGTTTGATTCTTTGTAATTCTAAACTTAGAATCAATATAGTTTTCATACTTATAGTCATATCGATCTAAGTGATCTGGAGAAATATTGGTTATCACCGCTATATGTGGTGCGAAATCCATAATCCCATCCAACTGAAAGCTACTTAATTCTAACACATATTTATCGTAATTTTCAGTAGCTACTTGCAATGCAAAACTATCACCAATATTCCCTGCCATTCCTACATTAAATTCCGCTTTTTTAAGAATATGATTGGTTAACATAGTGGTAGTTGTTTTACCATTACTACCAGTAATACCAATTAACATAGCCTTTGTAAATGTTGCTGCAAATTCAATTTCAGAAATTACCGGAATGCCTTTTTTTAATAGATCTTGAACTAACGGAACTTTGTCTGGAATTCCAGGGCTTTTCATTACAACATCTGCCCGAAATAGTTTATTTTCAGTATGTTTTCCTTCTTCAAAAAAAATATCATTATGTAAAAGAACTTTTTTATATTTTTCAGCAATCATTCCTTTATCAGAAACAAACACCTCATACTTATTTTTTTTAGCTAGAATTGCTGTTCCAACACCACTTTCTCCACCACCAAGCACAACTATCTTTTTCATTTTATCTAATTTTCAATGTAATTATGGATAATACCGCCAACATAATTCCTACAATCCAAAACCGAACTACAATTTTACTTTCGTGATACCCTCTTTTTTGATAGTGATGATGTAAAGGCGACATTAAAAAAATACGCTTTCCTTCACCATATTTTTTCTTGGTATATTTAAAATAACTAACCTGTAAAATCACCGATAAATTTTCCGCTAAAAAGATACCTGCCAAAATAGGAATCAATAATTCTTTACGTACAGATATTGCCAACACAGCAATAATACCCCCCACAGTTAAACTACCAGTATCTCCCATAAATACTTGTGCAGGATAGGTGTTGTACCACAAAAACCCGATAAGACCTCCAACAAAAGCACTAATATAAATGGTCATCTCGCCAGAGTATGGTATATACATCACATTGAGATAACTAGAAAAAATGATATTACCAGAAACCCAAGCAAAAACACCCAAGGCCAATACAATAATTGAAGATGTACCTGCAGCCAACCCATCAACCCCATCAGTTAAATTAGCTCCATTAGATACTGCAGTTATGATAAAAATTACAATTAGCACAAAAGGAATCCATGCATATTTCTTATAATCATCACCCAACCATGTTACCAATTTAGAATAATCAAATTCGTTATTTTTCACACCAGGGATGGTAGTTTTTAGAGATTTTACCTCTTCACCAAATACGCTAGATGGATTTGCCGCTTGCATCTGATGTGACTCTACCGCAATTGGAGTATTCAACTTTTCTTTTATTACCACTTGCGGTGAAAAATAAAGCATCAAACCCACAAAAACACCTAAACCAACTTGACCAATTACCTTAAAGCGACCTTTCAATCCATCTTTATTCTTTTTAAATACTTTTATATAGTCATCAATAAAACCAATAAGTCCCATCCATACTGTAGAAACTACAAGAATGATAATATAAACATTGTCTAATTTTGCAAAAAACAGCACAGGAATTAATGTTGCAAGAATAACAATAATACCACCCATAGTTGGAGTTCCTGCTTTTTGAACCTGACCATCTAACCCTAAATCTCTTACACTTTCTCCTACTTGAAGCCTTCTTAATTTATCAATGATTCTTCGTCCAAAAATGGTAGAAATCAATAAAGAAAACACAAACGCCATTGCTGATCGGAATGAGATATATTGAAACAATCCCGCTCCAGCCAAATCATAATGTTTATCTAAATAGTCAAATAAATAATATAACATCTATCTTAATTTGTGTTTATTTTTGTAATTCCTTTAATATTTCTGTAACAATTTCAAAATCATCAAAATGGTTTCTTACACCATTAATTTCTTGGTACGTTTCATGTCCTTTACCTGCTATCAATAGAATATCTCCTTTTTCTGCCATTGCACCTGCTGTTTTAATAGCTTGTTTTCTATCAACAATTGACAAGTATTTTTTAAAATTTTGAGGCTCTACTCCAGCCTCCATATCATTAATGATAGTTTGGGGATTCTCACTTCTTGGATTGTCAGAAGTAAAAATTACCTGGTTAGACAATTGCGTAGCTATATGTGCCATTTTTGGTCGCTTAGTTTTATCTCTATCACCTCCACAACCAACTACAGTAATTACTTTTTCGTTAAAAGTTCTAACAGCACTTATGGTCTCTAAAACATTTTTTAGAGCATCTGGAGTATGAGCATAATCTACAATTGCTATAACTCCATTATCAGAAATCAGATACTGAAAACGCCCGCTCACACTTTCCAACTCACTCAGTATGCGTAAATTTTCAATAGACTCAACACCTAATAGGTCAGCCACCGCATAAATTGCCAGTAAATTATATGCATTAAACGTACCGATTAACTTAGACCAAACCTCATTCCCATTAATAGTCAACAACAATCCACCTAATTGATTTTCTAAAATTTTAGCTTTATAATCCGCAATTGTTTTTAATGCATAAGTATATTTTTTAGCCTCACAATTTTGCAGCATTACCATACCATTTTTATCATCAATATTCACCAAGGCAAAAGCCGTTTTTGGCAACTCATCAAAAAATGATTTTTTAATATCTCTATATTCTGCAAAATTTTTATGATAATCTAAATGATCATGAGACAAATTGGTAAAAACACCCCCCACAAAACTCAATCCTTTAGTACGTTTTTGATGAATTCCGTGAGAACTCACCTCCATAAAACAATGCGTAACCCCATTGTCAACCATTTCTTTTAAATATCCATTAATAGCTAATGAATCAGGTGTGGTATGAGTAGCTGTATATTCTTGATCATTTACCAATACTTTAACCGTTGACAACAACCCAACTTTAAAGCCCGCTTTTTTAAATAGATTATATAATAAGGTAGCAATAGTGGTTTTTCCATTGGTACCAGTAATCCCAACTAATTTTAACTGTTCAGAAGGATTTCCATAGAAATTATCAGCCATTATAGCCAAAGCTTCTTGAGAGTCTTTTACAACCACAAAAACCACTTTTGAATTTAAATTATCAGGCAAATCTTCACAAACAATTACCGAAACACCTTTATCAATAACAGACGGAATAAATTTATGAGCATCTACAACAGTTCCTTTAATAGCAATAAACACATCGTTTTGATTCACTTTTCGCGAATCAAAAGCAAGCTTATTTATATTGATATCAGTACTTCCATATACTGCTTCAACCGCAACCCTATACAATATGTCTTTTAACTTTTTCACGAAAGTGTCAATTCTACTATTTTAGTTCTATCAAATTTTTCACCTGCTTTTACAGACTGCTGTTTTACTTTTCCCGTTCCTTTAAAAACTACTGTCAACCCTAAATTCTCTAACAAAGCAACAGCATCCATACCATTCATATTTTTAAGATTAGGCATGGTTTCATACTTTTTATTAACCTTTACATTATAGCTTTCAAAATTTTCAACGAGCAATTCAGGACTTTTTTCATACTGCTTAACCTCATCAATTACAGGTTTTTTAGTATAAATTTTATGAGCTATTTTCTTAAAAACAGGAGCTGCAACAACATTACCGTAATAGCCAATTTTTTTATTAGGCTTATGAATAATTACTATACATGAATACTCAGGATTATCAGCCGGAAAATAACCCGCAAAAGAAGCTATATACTGCGTATTGTCAGTCCAATATTCCGTTTGACAGGTTCCTGTTTTACCAGCCAGCTCGTAATTTTTATTATAAATATTAGTAGCCGTCCCCTTCTTTACCACATTTCGCATCAACGCCTTCATTTTATCAATTGTCTCTTGAGAGGCTATCCTAGGATTTAGAACCACTTTATCAAAACTCTCAACCACCCTATCTTGATCTCTAATTTCTTTTATAAAACGAGGTTTCACCATTTCTCCATTATTAGCAACCGCATTATAAATTGCCAATGTTTGCAAAGGAGTCAAATGCACACCATAACCATGCGTCATCCAAGCTAATGAAGTTCCATACCAATTTTCTTTATCATTTGGATTAGGCAATCTTGGCTTCCCTTCTCCCTTAATAGGTAGATTTAATTTATAACCCACTCCCATTTTATGCAATCCATCAATAAACTTTTGAGGATTGTTACCATAAGCCTTTTCAATAACCTTAACCAAACCTACATTTGAAGAAACTTCAAAAACTCGACCCATAGAAATTTTACCATAACCACCTCTATGAGAATCCCTTACAGTTCTATTATATATTTTATAGGCTCCATTTCCAGTATCTACTACAGTAGAAGTATCAATAACTTTATCTTCCAAAGCCACCATCATACTCATCAACTTAAATGTAGAACCTGGCTCGTGCGATTCACCAACCGCATAATTTAATCGCTCGTAATAATTTCCTTTTTTATTACGCCCTAAATTTGAGATTCCTTTTATTTCGCCCGTTTTAGTCTCCATAACCACAACTGTACCATGATCTGCCTCAAACTTTTCCAATTGCTCCAACAAAGCATGATGAGCTATATCTTGAATATTTAAATCAATTGTGGAAATTATATCTTTACCATCAACAGGCTCAACCTCGTTATTATCATTAAGTGGTTTCCACTGACCTTTTGCAATTTTTTGCTTTAAACGCTTACCATTTCTACCTCTTAAATACTCATAAAAATTACCTTCAATCCCCACTTTACCTCGATAATCATCATACCCAACAGCCCGCTCAGCAATTTTACCTATAGGATGCTCTCTAACTGTGCGTTGCTCAGTAATAATACCTCCTCTATAAGTACCCAAATTAAACATGGGGAAAGATTTTATTTTCAAATAATCATTGTAACCAAGATTTCGAGTAATAAATAAATATCTATTTTTTGTTTTTCTACCTTTACGAATATAACTCTCCCAATATCCAGCCGATTTACCTAACATTTGAGACAATGACTTACTCAACCCTTTTATATTCTTTTCAAAATTTTCATCAGAAACAGTTACAGGATCCATTCTTATATCGAACCTAGAAACTGATGTAGCCAACAAACTACCATCGGAGGAATAAATATTTCCACGATTGGCTTTTACCACCCCGTCTTTAATAGTTAAACTCTCTGCTTTTTTCTTATAAAAATCACCTTCAACAAATTGAATTTCAATTATTTTATAAGTAATTCCAAAAGCAAACAGAAACATTGCCCCTGCAAGCAAATACAACCTATTTAATATGTTCTTTTTCTCTATTGCCAATTTTTACTTTTCTTTTACTACAATTTTATGTGGCGGATTATCAGGAATAAACAACCCTTGCTCTTCTAACTTTTTAATAATGGCCGACTCCATTTTAAGCTTCATTAAATCAGACCGAGTAGCAATAAAAACATCACGCCTCTCTCTCATTTCTTTATTAAGAATTGCTATATCTTGAACCTTTTTATCAATCGCATGAGAACTCGCAATCATCACAAGAGCCAACCCTGCTAAAAAAACAAGCATATACCAATTTTTAGAAGCACTTTCATCTACTAAAAACTTACCTTTTAAAATATTATATAATGTCTGTTTAGCCTTTGCCATTATAATTTTGTTGCTATTCTTAACTTAGCACTGCGTGCTCTATTATTACCTTTAATTTCTTCTACCGACGGCACTATCAATTTTCCTTTTTTAAATGGAACCGAAATATTTCCATAAAAATCTTTTTCTGGCTCACCTTCAAACATTCCACTTCTGATATATCTTTTCACTAATCTATCCTCTAAAGAGTGATAAGAAATAACACTCAACTTCCCTCCTTCTTCCAACAAATCTTCGGTTTGCAACAAAAACTCTTTTAAAACCTCTAACTCTTCATTTACCTCTATCCTAATTGCTTGAAATATCTGAGCTAGTATTTTATGCTCTTTACTCTTTGGCAAAAATTGTTTTAAAATTTCTCTGAGCTGAAAACTAGTCTTTATAGGATGTTCTTTTCTCTCAGAAACAACAACTCTCGCTAAGGCTTTTGCATTTCGTAGTTCACCATATTGAAACAGCACATCTGCCAACCTCTTTTCACTGTACTGATTAATCACCTTATAAGCCGATTTATCAGATTTTTGATGCATTCTCATATCCAATTCAGCATCAAAACGAGTAGAAAAACCCCTTTCAGCAACATCAAACTGATGCGAAGAAACCCCTAGATCCGCTAGAATTCCATTTACTTTTCTTACTCCATAAAATCTTAAAAACCGAGATACAAACCTGAAATTTTCATGAATTAAAGTAAACCGATCATCATCTATTGCATTCTTTAAAGCATCTTCATCTTGATCAAAAGCAAACAACCTTCCTTCAGCCCCCAACCTCTTCAAAATTTCTTTAGAATGACCTCCACCACCAAATGTCACATCTACATAGACACCATCAGGCTTTATCTCCAAACCATCAACACTCTCTAAGAGCAAAACAGGATTATGATAACTCATCAGGAATATCATTTTCGCCACCCATTACCTCCTCAGCCAACTGAGCAAA
Source organism: Aureibaculum marinum (assembly GCF_003813905.1). Taxonomy (GTDB): domain Bacteria; phylum Bacteroidota; class Bacteroidia; order Flavobacteriales; family Flavobacteriaceae; genus Aureibaculum; species Aureibaculum marinum. Next base: position 16,867 of record NZ_RPFJ01000058.1, on the reverse strand, counting down.
GTCACCAGTAGCATCATCAATTGCTTTTTCATAACTAGCTTTATCCCAAATTTCAATAATATTTACAGCTGACGACAACACCACTTCATTAGTAATACCCGCAAAAGAGTGCAAATCTTTTGGTATTAACAACCTCCCAGAAGCATCTAAATCAACTTTTTTAACACCAGCAGTAAACCTTCTAATAAAATCATTATTCTTTTTCACAAACCTATTTAGCTTATTTACTTTTTGCATCAACACATTCCACTCACTCATTGGGTAAATTTCAAGACAAGGCTGAAACACCGCCCGCTTGATAACAAACCCCTCTTCTAACACTGAGCTTAGCTGTTTTTTTAGCGGAGAGGGCAACATCAACCGACCTTTTTTATCAGCCTTACATTCGTATGTCCCAATCAGGTTTACCACTTTATATGAAATTTAATTACAAATATACAGAATTTTACCACTTTTTACCATTTTTTACCACTTTGTTAATAACTTTCTCCACTTCATTTTATTGCATTGATTTATAGGTTTTTAAAATTGATGACCACTTTTTTAGAAATAAAAGCTGTATGATTTTAAAGAATTGCAATATTTTAATCCAAAATCATTATTTTTGTCATTAATGCAACAAACCAATAATTAATGGGAATCAATTACAAAAAAGAAGGAAAATTTAACTACTTGGAAGTTGGCGAAGGTAGGCCTATTATTATTCTACATGGATTAATGGGTAATCTAAGTAATTTTGACAAGGTTTTTGAATATTTTTCCTCTAAGGGATATAGAATCCTAATGCCTGAATTACCAATTTACAACCTTCCGTTATTAAAAACCAATGTTAAAAACTTAGCCAAGTTTATCAAAGCTTTTACTGAGCATAAGCAACTAAATAATTACATTTTATTAGGCAATTCTTTAGGTGGGCATATTGCACTATACTACACCAAACAATACCCTGAAAAAGTTGACGGAATAGTACTTACTGGAAGCTCTGGGTTATATGAAAACTCAATGGGAGAAAGCTATCCTAAACGTGGTAATTACGAGTATGTAAAACATAAAGCAGAGAGTGTATTTTACGATCCAAAAGTAGCTACAAAAGAGATTGTTGATGAAGTTTATGAAAGTATTAACGACAGAAACAAACTTATTCGAACGCTTGCCATTGCCAAAAGTGCTATTAGACATAATATGGCCAAAGATTTACCCAACATGAATGTTCCTGCAGGATTAATTTGGGGCAAAAACGACGAAGTAACCCCTCCGGAAGTTGCTGAAGAGTTTAATGAACTATTACCAAAATCGACTTTATACTGGATAGATAAATGCGGACATGCTCCTATGATGGAACATCCTGATAAATTTAACGAGTATTTAGAAGATTGGTTAACTAAAGAGAATTTATAAAACAATTTTCAAAAAAAAGAACCTGTATTGACTCAAATGGTTAGCTAAAAATAGCCAGTACTATTTTTAACTAAATTTACAACCTTATACTGTTAAATTTTAAAGTAACTATTGTGAAAATAAAAACCGCTGAATTTGTAGTAAGCAATACAGATATAAAAAAATGTCCGAAAGATTCAATTCCTGAATATGCTTTTATTGGACGTTCTAATGTAGGAAAATCTTCCTTAATAAACATGTTGGTCAACAAAAATAAGTTGGCCAAAACCTCAGGAAAACCAGGGAAAACCCAATTAATTAACCATTTTAAAATAAACAACGAATGGTTTTTAGTTGACTTACCAGGCTATGGTTACGCTCAAGTATCTAAAAGCAAGCGTCAAGTTTTTCAAGATTTTATCACAAGCTATTTCTTAAACCGCAATCAACTTGTTTGCACATTTGTATTAGTAGATAGCAGACACGAACCTCAAAAGGTAGATTTAGAGTTTATGCGTTTTTTAGGTGAAAATGGCATTCCTTTTATGTTAATTTTCACAAAATCTGACAAGTTAAAACCAGCTGCCATTACTAAAAATTTACAAATTTTTAAAAATAAAATGTTAGCTGCTGGATGGGAAGCTGTTCCTAGAATTTTTACAACTTCAGCTACTCACAAATCCGGCAGAGAAGAATTATTAAATTATATTCAAGAACTAAATAAGATTGTAACCTCTGAAGATAATTTTTAAAAAAACTAAATTTATTCTCAACAACTTCTCTTAACAATAAAACAATTTCTTTTTATTATAAGTTCAACAGATTAACTACAAATCATCTAAATGAAATCTACCAAGGACAATTTACAAGTTTTACATGAAGACAATCACATTATTATAGTAAACAAACGTGTAGGAGATATTGTACAAGGAGATAAAACTGGAGATATGCCTTTAAGCGACATTGTTAAACAATATATCGCAAATAAATACAACAAAAAAGGAAATGTGTTTTTAGGTGTAGTACATCGTTTAGATAGACCTACAAGTGGCATTGTAATTTTCGCTAAAACTTCAAAAGCTCTTGAACGCCTTAATAAAATGCTACGTACAAAAGAGATAAAAAAAACCTATTGGGCCATTGTAAAAAACAAACCTGAAAAAGAAAGAGACACCTTAATTCATTACTTGAAAAAAAATCCTAAAAATAATAAGTCTACAACTTTTCCTAAGCCAACAAAAGATGCCAAAAAAGGTATTCTACATTACCAGCTACTAAAAACATTAGACAACTATTTTTTACTAGAAGTAAATTTAGAAACAGGCCGCCATCATCAAATTAGAGCTCAATTGGCAGCTATTAAATGCCCTATTAAAGGCGACTTAAAGTATGGATCTAAACGCAGCAATACTGATGGTGGTATCAGCTTACATGCTAGGGCAATTGAATTTATACATCCAGTAAGCAAAGACACAATTTCAATAATTAGTGAGGTGCCATCTGACCCAATTTGGCAAAGTTGCGTTTTATAAATACAACCTTTACTCATCTTTTAAACAACTAAAATAATAGAATTATTACCTCTTAGTTTGCTTAAACTTTTCTTGAAGCATCTCATCGATAGGTCGGTTTTCTATTTTACTTTCTAACCACGACAAAATATCTAAATATAAAAAAGCTCTTCTTTCGTAAGGATTGTCTTCATATTGCTTTAAAGTTGTGTGGAGTTTTCTAAATTCTTTTTTAAATTCATGCGGATAAACATCTCCAATAGTTCGTAAAAATTTCATCATTTCTTCCTGCACTTTATTTAGTTCATTCATTTTTAATAGAAACTTATAGGTACTTTTTAATTGTACCTCTAAATGATAATCCAATCCTACTTCATAATGAGCAAACAAACTAAGTATTCGAGAAAAACACAACAAGTCTTCACGCATTTCTAGCGTTTTATTATTGATAATTTTATCTAGATATTCGATACATTTTTTACAATCTCCTGCACCAAAATACAAACTTGCAATTTTGTAATAAAAAATCATTACATGATGATCATCTATTCGATCTCTATATTGTTTTATTCCTTTTAAAATCTCATCAACTAAAGGCAATCCCTCCTTAAAAGAACCTTCTAAAAAATGTAAATTAAGTTTGTTTATGTAGAGATACATAAAACATAATACATTTACATTATCTTCATTTGGCAATAACTTTTTATTCTCAATTATCTCTTCAAACTTATTTAAAGCTTTTTTAAATTTTGAATGATACTGTGTATAAAAAAGAGATTCAAGTAAATAATGATATCCTTTTAAAAAGAATACTGGATTTAAACGAATCATACTTTCGTTTTTCAGAAATAAATTGACCCATTTGCTAGAATATTTATAAGAATTTAAAAAGTCTTGAGTTAAGATACTATACCATAAATGCGACTTATACAACCATAACTTTTCTCTGAATCCTAATTCTGAAAGTTTAAATTTAGGCATTCTTGCATTAAAATATTCTGTTATCTCTTGGTATTGTTCATTATTTTTTGCATAACCAGATTTTAACAAAATACCATATAGCTGTAATGACAAATTAGACAATTTACTAGTAATCGTATTTTGAATACTTAACATTTTTGCCTGCTCGGTTAACTCATCTGCTCTATTGCTTAAACTTCTAGTAATAAACTGAGACTCTATAACTTTTTCTAACTCTACAATTTCATAAGCTAATATTTTCTCTTCATTTTCAATTGCAGAATTTTTAGCCTTATCTAATAATTTTAAACTCTGTTTATACAATCCTTTGTGATAAAGAATAGTAGCAAAATCTAATTGTTCTCTAAGTTGAGCCCTTGTATTTTGATGCAATGGATTTAACCTTAAACTAATTAAAATTTGCTTATATAAATGTGCTTTCAAATTTGAAAGCTGAGCTTTTTTAACAATTCCACTCTTAAGAATAGATTTTTCGTCATACTTATTTAACTTGTCAAGCAAATTAAAAAGTGCTAAAAATTTAGAATCTGTATTACCACCAAGACGACCAACATAGAGCTTAAATTGTCTTTTTTCTGATTTTGATAATGATTTTACTAAAACAAATAGGTTATCTTTTTGCGGGCTAGTCATTGTAACAAATAAAGTGATATTTAGTTTATTATCAGTGTTTTAAATACTTCACACTATAGTTAAGCATTGTAAAAATACATTATATTTTGCTTTATAATGCGTAACAAAATATAAATTCGTTTTTTAATAAAGAAATTTAGTATTAAAATAATGAGTAAAGAGAAAGTCCAAATATTTGACACAACCTTAAGAGATGGAGAGCAAGTCCCTGGTTGCAAGCTAAATACAAAACAAAAATTAGTCATTGCACAACGTTTAGACGAATTAGGTGTAGACATTATTGAAGCTGGTTTCCCAATTTCTAGTCCCGGTGACTTTAAGTCTGTTGAAGAAATTTCTAAACTTGTAAAAAACGCTACGGTTTGTGGTTTAACCAGATCTGTTAAAAAAGACATTGAAGTTGCCGCTGAAGCATTAAAATATGCTAAAAGACCTAGAATACATACAGGAATAGGAACTTCAGACTCTCACATACAACATAAATTTAACTCAACACATGAAAAAATTATTGAACGAGCAATTGATGCCGTAAAATATGCAAAATCATTTGTAGAAGATGTTGAATTTTATGCAGAAGATGCTGGTAGAACAGATAACGAATATTTAGCTCAAGTGTGTGAGGCTGTTATTAAAGCTGGAGCTACTGTATTAAACATTCCAGACACTACTGGATATTGTTTACCAGAAGAATATGGTGCAAAAATAAAATACCTTAAAGAAAACGTAAAAGGCATTGATAAAGCCATTTTATCTTGCCATTGTCATAACGATTTAGGGTTAGCAACTGCCAATTCAATTGCTGGCGTTATTAATGGAGCTAGACAAATAGAATGTACCATAAATGGTATTGGAGAAAGAGCAGGAAACACCGCTCTAGAAGAGGTTGTTATGATTTTAAGACAACACCCTTACTTGAATTTAGACACCGATATAAATGCTCAATTACTATATGACACAAGTCAAATGGTGATAGAAAATATGGGCATTTACGTACAACCAAACAAAGCAATAGTTGGTGCAAATGCGTTTGCTCATAGTTCTGGAATTCATCAAGATGGAATGATTAAAAACAGAGAAACCTATGAAATTATAGACCCAAAAGAAGTTGGTGTAACTGATTCTGCTATTGTTTTAACCGCAAGAAGCGGTAGAGCAGCTTTGGCTTATAGAGCTAAAAAAGTGGGTTACGAATTGACCAAAATTCAATTGGATGAAATTTATCCAATATTTTTAAATTTTGCCGACAAAAAGAAAGAAATTGCTGATGAAGACATCCATGAAATTATAAAAGCAAGTAGTATTGAAATTTCGGCCATGGCCTAATTTATAGACTAATAGTAAATATAAAAAAAATAAAAATTGATATAAAGAATAAATAGATGAAGTTAAATATTGCAGTTTTACCAGGAGATGGTATTGGGCCAGAAGTTACAAAACAGGCAAAAAAAGTATTAGAAGCAGTTGCACATCAATTCAACCATACTTTTATATTTAAAGAAGCCTTAGCAGGTGCTGTGGCTATTGACAAAACAGGAGATCCTTTTCCTAAAGAAACATTAGACCTGTGTTTAAATACAGATGCTGTACTTTTTGGTGCTATTGGCGATCCTAAATACGACAATAATCCTTCTGCTAAAGTTAGACCTGAGCAAGGTTTATTAAAAATGCGTAAAGATTTAGGTTTATTTACCAACATAAGACCTGTTAAAGCTTTTGAACAATTATTAGATAAATCTCCATTAAAAGAAAATATTATTAAAGGTGCCGATTTAACCATTTATCGTGAACTTACCGGTGGTATTTATTTTGGTGAGAAAAAAATTAGTGAAGACGGTAAAACAGCTTCTGATTTAGGAGAATACAGTGAGTATGAGATTGTAAGAATAGCTCATGCTGCATTTAAAGCCGCTCAAAAAAGAAGAAAAAAAGTTACTCTTGTTGATAAAGCAAATGTTTTAGAGTCTTCTAGATTATGGAGAAAAGTAGTAACGAGAATAGCCAAAGAATACAAAGATGTTGAGCTTGATTATCTTTTTATTGATAATGCTGCAATGCAAATGATTTTAAACCCTACACAATTTGATGTTATATTAACTGACAATTTATTTGGTGATATTATTTCAGATGAAGCAAGTGTTATTGGTGGCTCTATTGGATTATTAGCTTCTGCTTCTGTTGGAGAAAAATACGCTGTATTTGAACCTATCCACGGATCTTATCCTCAAGCAACTGGTAAAGGTATTGCCAACCCTATTGCTTCAATTTTATCTGCAGCAATGTTATTGGAACATTTTGGACTTATGGAAGAGGCTAAATTGATTCATAAAGCGGTTGACAAATCATTAGAATTAAAAATTTCTACACCTGATATTTTACCCGATTCAAAAATTACAACCACAAAAGTTGGTGATTTTATTGCTGATTACATACAATATCCGGAAGATACAAATATAAATTATCACAATATCCATATAGGGCAATCTACCATAATTTAAAATTTGATTGATTAATAAAAAAACCACGCCTATCGCGTGGTTTTTTTTTACTTCGGTTTTATATTGTTGCTAAAATTTTCCTTAAAAATGAAGAGCAAATCCAATTCTAAAAGAAAGTGGATTGTAATCTCCATCTCCAGCATCTTCATTAAATCCATAATCATATCTTACTCCTGGCTCAATACTCACATTTTGTCCTAAAAACCAAGCATACCCCACTTGTGCTCCAACATATATAGGATTCCAACCTTCTGAAGAAGCTCCGTTTACATCAATACCAAAAGGAATTTTACCATTAATATAGTATTTTCCTCCAAGCTTGTAAGAAAAAACCCCATCATCATAACTTGAGTCACCGTAACCTAACCCTGCTTTTACAGCCAAGTTATCTGCTACAAAATAACCTCCTTCAACACCAACATTCCACATAGAGTCGCCATCAATGTTTGTAAAAGAAAAACCTGTATTACTACTAGAAGCTGATCCAAAATTTGTATTAGCCTCTATCAACCATTTTCCTTGTGAAGTCTGACTCTCATTTTCTTCTTGAGCATTTACATTAAAACTAAATAATGCAACCGCTGCAATTACTAATAATTTTTTCATGATTAAATATTTTATTTTTTATTAGCCCATTTAACGAACTCTCACAACTTTTATTTTAATTAAAATTTCTGAAAAATACACTCAATTTTAACATACGCTACAATTAATTAATTTATAACATTTTAAGACTTCTCTTTTTTTTAAAAAAATTTAAATAAATAAACAAGCATCATATTAGAGATAATACATTTACAAAAAAAGCCACAATTTTTAGTTGTGGCTTTTTCAAAATTACTTTTGTTGGTTTACCTCTCTATCTTATCAATTAACAGAAATTAGATTTATATCAAAAAGAAGTACAGACCCACCGGGTATACCTGCATAGTCTGAATTACCATACCCAAGATGAGCTGGAATAAGCAATAAACCACTTCCACCCTCTTTAAAATAAGTAATTCCTTCTGTCCATCCTTTTATAACACGTTGTAAATTAAATGAAATTCCATTGGCATCACTTTCATCAAAAACAGTTCCGTTGGTAAAGTAACCTTTATACGCTACAGTAACATCAGAAGTAGCTATAGGCTGTTCACCTTCTCCGGGTTCATCAATAACATAGTATAATCCTGAACTGCTTTTTTGAGCATTTAAATTGTTAGACTCAATATATGCTAGAATTTCTTGTTCGTTTTGCTCTCTATAATCTATAGATTCATCATTGTTATTACACGCTGTAAACAATATAATTACTAAAAATACTATGGCATATTTTCTCATATAATTTTATTTTTTAAGCGTCAAATATAAAGAAAGTTGTAGTGTAATTAACGTTAAATTTTACACTTTTTTATGGCAAAAAAATGGACTTATTTCTAGTCCATTTTTTAGTTACTCTTGTACTGTTATTAAACAGAAAAAACTTCGTTACTATTTGTAAATGCTTTAAATTCTAAAGGGTTTCCACTAAAATCAAAAACAAACATGGTGAATTGTTCTCCCGTTTTTCCAGCATATCTTTTCTGTGGTTTAACAACAAATTCTATTTTTTCTTCTTCTAATTTTTTCTGTATTCTTTTAAACTCATCTATTTCTAACAAACAACCAAAATGTGGTATTGGAACATTAATTCCGTCTACTTTACCACAATAATCAAGTTTAGGAAAATTATCACTTACATGAGCGGATAATTGATTTTCAAAAAAATTAAAATCTATCCAACTGTCAGTTGACCTTCCTTCTTCACACCCTAAAATATCTACATAAAATTTACGGGTTGAATTGATGTCTTTTACTTTAAAAGCATAGTGAAATTTACTCATAAGATTTACTATTTTATATTTTTATTGGTATGCTTTTAAGGATGTGCTATATCACACTCCAATACACAACCTTTTTGCTGTTTTTACTATTACCAAAAAATATGATTATATTAAATTATTGTAAAGGTAAAGTCTTTTTACCACAGACATTTATTCTGTCTGCTATTTATTTTACACTAAATTCTAATGAGTTAGAACTAAATAGTTTTTTATTTTTTGGTCTAGAAACTTTATAACTTCCATCTCCATTAGGTTTAAAATCATCAAAATAATCGGTTTCACTTTTATAGACAAAATAAACAAATTCACTTGGTTTTATTTTGTATTTACCTTTTCGTTTCGGGGTAAGTTTCATCGAAAAAAGTAAGTTTTTTAGGTATAAACTATCATTTAAACGTTCCATTGTAGTTTTATCCTTAAAAGGATCCCAATCAAACTCTTCCAGGTAAAAGTTTTCTTCAATATATTTTTCTAGGGTTGCATTTCCAGAAACTTTATAAAAATCACTTTCCATTTCTATGGCTAATTCATTTTCTTTCCCTTCAATTTTTGGCATTGAAAAATCATTATCTGTATTAGTAGTAATTTTACTTACGTTATAATATTTACTGTACTCATATAATGTAATTGAAATGGTATCATTTAAGCTATACTTCTTTTTATCAGAAGTTAGTTTTAATACAATATCGTCTTCTGTAACGTTTGGTAAGGCATCAACAACTTCTACAATTTTTGGTTCAGATATTAACGTCACACTATCTGAAATTCCTTTAACTATTGGAAGGTTTATTTTTCCTGTTTTGGTAGGGATTATGTTTGTATAATACTCTAAGTATTTGTTGCCATTTAGCTCCGTAATTTTTTTTGAAGGATAATCATTTAGCTCCAATCCATCTACATTTTCTATAGAAATACTATCGGTAAGTTTTAGTCCTTTAAAAAGAACTTTCATTTTATTGGTTGTGTTATTTTCTAGCTTTGGTTGTATAATAACAATAACATCTTCATCAACTTTTTGACTGTAACAACTTGTAAAAAATAGCACATAAAAAGCTACTAATAGTATGTTTTTCCTAGGCATTTTGTTAATCTTTATTTATTAGAGTTGTTATTTAATAGCAAGAAAAAAATAAAATTAAAAACACCAAATTATAAAATTTTAATCATCTGATCTTAACATTAGACAAGGTTAACCAGCTCTACTTATTTCCATTTCCAATCTAATTCAGATGAAAATAAAATTTGGTTTTCTACTGCTATATCCTTTATTTTTTTTCTTATGATATTAACATTATCTAATTCAGATTTTGGTATAATTAGATAAACTCCTGTATTAATTACAAAAAAGAAATGTGTACCTATTTCTATAATTTTTTCTAAAGAAGAATAATCTATTTTAGACGTTCCGGTTGTATCGTTAATTTCTAATTCTTTTTCCTGAAAAAAAAGATGAAATTCTTTTCCAAAATTATTTTTATAGTTTTCTTCAACCAACTTAAAAAATCGTTTTTTTAAAACATTTCTATAAAAATAAGGAAACAAAAATATGCCTAAAATTAATATAGGAATAGCACCTAAATAATGTCCTATCTCAATTTGATCTTTATAAAAGTATATTATTAAGGCTATAGAAAATATTATTAAGGTTACAAATAACCAAACTTTTAATCGTTGTTTTTTAGAGGTTTTATTATTGGAATTATAGTATAAAACCTGTTGTAAAAAATCATTTGAATTAAGCTTATACCTTAAGTGCATTTTATAATATTATCAATCTATTATTTTTATTTGTTTTTGTAGAAACAGACAAGAACTTTAACAGTCTTTGAAATACATATTTTTCTATATACATAACACTAGTTCCCTATTACAATAATGTTGCAAAGAACTACTTTTATTACCAGAAAAATAATCTCCTATAAAAATAAGTAATTAAAACAACCAATATTGTATAGCTGTAAAAATATGAAAAATAACGAAGAACTAATTAGTATTGTTATTTCATATGACAATAGATTTATGTTCATTGTCATTTACCATGGTAACAAGCTAAAAGTCAATTTACGTTTGTAATTGATATCCTCTTCTAGAAGTTTATTTATTTTATAGTTTAAATTAAGTATTATAACCTCAACCTTATTAAAAATTTTCATGGGTAAGTTCATTATTTATCATAGCTCCCGTTATGTTTCCTCCATAAACGGCAGTAGCTACTGAACGCATCAATGAACTATTGTCTCCACAAGCAACGATGTCTTTTTCTGTAGTTTTTTGCATAAAATTTACTTCAATATGCCCAAGTTCTGTGAAATTACAACCTAACTCTGCGGGTATATTACAACTTTGCTCAATAGGAATAGAAGTATAATCACAATCAAAATTTTTGCTGCTATCATCTTTGAATATTATTTTTTCCATTTGTCCATTTTGGTATACAATTGAAGAGATTTCTTTTTCAATGATAATAATCTTATGCTGCTTTAACTTTTCTAGTTGCTTTGCTTCAAAATCTTTTGCTCCTGAAGTGAGAATTGTTATTTCTTTGGTTAAATAAGTGACTAAAGAAGCAAGATGAAATGCTCTTTCTCCATTAGCAATAATAGCCGTTTTATGATCTCTTATTTAGTAACCATAACAATTAAATTTATTGAAGATACCGTGTTACATTTATAAAAAACAAGCCGTATAAGGTTATTTATGATTTTGTAACGTTTCAAATACTATCTTCCAAGAATCATCTGATTGCCTTTTCCAATTTATAATGTAAGTACCAACATTTTTAATAGTATCTGAATTTTCTTTATTAATAAATATTTCATTAAAGGTATTATAAGAAATAGCCATATCTTCAGAGGGAATAATTGTTGGTCTTCCACGGTTAATAAGTTGCACATCATATTTAGCATAAATTCGTTCCCATTGTGATCTTAACGAATCTTTGGTAAAATGTTGAATTGGTGAGTCCGGATAAATAGCTGTGTAGTTGTCAGCGTAAAACTCAATCCAATCATAATCAAACCTTTCATAAACTGCATAAAGGCTGTCAACTTGTTTAGTAATTATGGCTTTTAGTTCTGAATCAGAAGTTTTTGTTAATGTCTGGTCATTTTTGTCCATTTTACATCCTATTAAAACAATAAGGAGTATAACTGTTAGAGATACATGTGATTTTAATTTTTTCATATTGGTTAGTTTTAATTATACACTAAGTTTTTGAAGTACGAATAGCGACTTAACTTTACTAAGAAAATAAAAACTATAGCAGTCGTCTATAAATAACAATCCCTCTACAAAATATAGCTTTCTATTTGTATAAAATTGTGAAGAACCAGTTGAAATAACAGAACTACAACATCCTGATACATAAAGAAGTTAAAGCAACCTAATTATTCCGTGTCATTGTAAAAATAAGAAAAATATATAACTCAAAAAACAAACTTTTTTTACCACATTTTTTACTACTGTGTCTTATTAGATATTCTTTTAACTATAACTTTAGCTTGACTTACAAGTTCAATTGTGTAATTTAGAATAAATTCAGAGGTTGATTTTTTCTTTAGTTCGTATTTTAAGAGACATTTTTACAATTCCAAAGTCGAAATATCAGATATCCAATTTGTATTAAAATCAGTCCGTTAAAAATTGGTGCCTGATTTTCAAATCCAACAACGTTATTTGTAATCCATTAAAAAAAGTCAACACTCCAAAAAGTTAACATATAAACAATTCCGATAATTGATAGAATTATCAGTAATATTTTAATAAGTTTTGTCATATTCTATAGCAACTGGCTATTTTGATACAGTTGTTATTCAGATAATTTATTTTGAATATTATCTGGATTATTTGCTAACTCTTCTTTTAAATATTGTTGATATGTGAAATTTAAATCGTTTCTTTTTTCACGTTCATTGGTAAAGTCTTCCCAATAAGTAATTCCTGGAAGTCCTGGATAATTTTTCATTATTGGTAACACATTTAGAGTAGCGTGAATTCCGTAATGTTGGTTTGTATAAGATAAATGATATAACATATTATTTTCAATATCTTCCCAAATGAATTTAGAAGGTAAATTGTCAATTTTGTTTATTTTACTTTAATTTATTTTGGTGAACCAATCAGATTGTTGCCACCGTCTCGGCTATGCTTAGTTACGCGGGTTAGCTCTTTACTTTGCAAGTACGTACTAAATTGAAAACCCTATCGGATTTTCAGAAGTAAGCGAGAACAAGCAATTAGTGATAGCCATTGTTGTGCTTTCGTTATTTTTTTTCTTCAAGATATACTTCAATTAATTTTTCAAGTTGTTTTGCATTTTGGTAGAGACGCAAGCGTGCCATGTGAGAACTGTATAGCCTTGCTTTGATCAAACTATAGTTATCAAGGACTTTATCAATTTCAGTTTCGGATAAATCGAAGTAAGTAGGTGAAAACTTTACGGGTTTCACACCTGATTTCCATCGCTGTGGAAACATTTCTTCTACTAATGGATACACTTTGACCAATTCAGAATTATTTTTGATATAGTTTCTGTAAAATTGGTTATTAATATCTTCATGCTTTATAGTCTCTACAAAAAGCCGATAGTAAATTTGAGTTGAAAGCTTGACTTTTTCTGATTGTAATAGGTTGAGTTTTCCTGATGATTTCATATCCTCAAATACAACGTTTTGCCCTTCAAACCAATGTTCTTTTGACACAAAGAGTGAATTTGAAATATAGGTTTGCACCTGCGAATTTTCTACGCCTGCTTCCGTAGTTCTTAATAAAAAAGATAATGCATCTAATTTTAGCGTATCTCCTTTAAAATGCCTTTCAAGTTCATCAATATCATTTATTAGATTGCTTTGAATCCCTTTAAGGTAGGCAATTTCCAAATCTTCATTCTTTCTGTTTTCATTCCAATTATTAATACTTAATGCGATGAGAATTCCAATGACTACTAATACAATTTCTCCAATGGCATAAAGTAAATATTTACTGAATTTATTTTCAGAGAGTAGTCGCTGTCTTATGTGTCTGAAGAACTTAATCATGTTTTAGGATTTTAAATCTTCTGCAAGCGGCTATCTCTACCAAATGTCTGGCAGACCTTTGATTTTGCTTTGCAAAATTGTGTTTCGATAATCTAAAGAATTTTATCATTTGTTATAGGTTGGTTATTTTGCTATATACTCTGTTACCATACGTTTTTATTTTTTCAATTTAATCCATTTAAAACCATGGATAATTGCAATCAAATTTCAAGCAAGAAGATATATCCAAATGTTAGACATATAATCTGTGACATAATGGGCAAGGATAATCTGGCAAACATAATGCAAATTGAATATTAAGCTTGTCTAAAAAGTACTTACCAATCAATATTAGATTGCCAACCATCAAAATCAATAATATCTTAGTTCAGCTATTCATTTGTTAATTGCACCAATCGGTTCCCCAATCAGTATGTCCCCGTCCATCCCAACATTTTCTATTTGTTTTGATTTCATGAACTATCCATTTTTCGCCTGTCAGTTCAGCTGTCATAACAATTTTAGTTGCTCTTTGCGAGTCATCTTCTTGCTCATCATGAATTAGTGTAACTTCTATTAATCCGTTACCTAATTCTTTACTTTCTATTTCAAGCTTAGGCATGCCTTCATTAGGAGGATAGTTGTAATAGATTTCAATTAATTGTTCTGCTGTTGCAATGTCAGTTCTTGTTTCAATCTTTTTATTGAATTCTGCTGGGTCTTTAATATCAAAATTCTCCGAACAAGACGTCAGAAAGATTATTGCTATTAAAAGTTCAAAAATTCGTTTCATATTTTTTTCAATGGCTTGTCCTGAAATATGGCTCGTAGCGTACAAATTAGCGATTATTTTCGGATTAGGCACAAGCCAGATTTTAAAATTTTACTATGTATCTTTTTTATTGAAAATAGTCAAATAAAAAAATTTGACAGACTTTATAAAAACACACTTAACCTTGCAAGTACAAAGCAATCTGAAAATCTGCGTGAATTTTCAGATGTACGCTTTAACTAGAAATAAAGTATGCCAAGTGTTGGCATTTTGTTAATATTCAGATGCTGATTGTTTTATTAAATTTATACATTCAGAATATATTTGTTCAAATGACATCCCTTTTTCTGGTTGATACTCATTCAGTTTTGCATAAATATCCTTTCTTATATCTTTGCATTCATTTAGAAAAAAATTGTGTCCATCATCTTTTGAATTTAGTCTATGTTGTAGTAACCATTGTAAAGGATTTATTATAAGATGGTCAACTTTGTCTTTTATTTTAACATCATTACAATCCTCACAGATAGATTTGTATTGACTTAAATCTCCAATGTATATATTTAATAACTTATCTGTAAATAAATGTGCTGTTTCGTGGTACAAAATTCCCCGTCTATTGTCATCTAATTCCAATATTTCGTTAGTAGAAGTTGATTTGTCAGGTGTTTCACAAATATTCCCTAAAATAGTTGCTCTTTTCTTTGGGTTATATTTATCGTAAAACGATACAGCTTTATTGTTTGCACTATTTGTTAACTCAACAAAAACAATCAATTCTAATCCCTGTTCTTTAGATTGGAAAAAGTTCACTATGTTATCAAAAAGTTTTTCTTCATTAACTTGCTTTTCGATAGTTTTTATAGCGTTGCGATAATAATTTTTATTATTCTCAACAAACATTTTGAAATTAGACTTTTTACTAAAGTCAATCAGAAGAGTTTGTAATGAGTCAATTTCTTTTCTTGTAATTTTAAAACCCGTAAGTTCTTTAGAGTAAATATCATCAAATTCAAAAGTTTCAAAATTTTTAAACATCAATCCAATTGTTGGAAAATCAAACAATATATTTGGTGAATCATCTATGTATTTTATTAATTGATGATTTTTAAACTCCTTGAAGTGGTTATTTACACGTTTTGAATATTCAGTATCACAAGGAAGCATTTTTGGATCAATATAGTCTTGTACTGCCAAATTAAATGCAATTCTTAAAATTTCAATTCTTTCGTCCACTTTAAAAATTACTTGATTAGTTTTTTCTTTTTCTGCGATAATTGTTTCCGTTGATTTTTTTTCTTTACAAGCAAAAAATATTATTACTAAAAATAGGTTAACTAGAATTGATGTTTTCTTCATTTTTTTTATTACAAAGACTTTTCTATTTCTTGTTTGTTATAGTTTGGCTCAATGTTTACTACCGGTTGGGCTATGTTTGTAAGCCGTTATTTTTTTGTCATAAAATAAAATTCACGTTCTAATTCGTGCTTCATTCGTTTTGTACTTCTCCTCATTATGAAATAAGGAATTCCGAACATAAAAGCCGCGTGTATTAGTATAAATGGTAATGCAAATCCAGCACCATTTCCTTCAATATTATCGGCCATAAAAAATACTCCGATAAATATGGAATAAAAAACAATTGCAAATAGATAAAAGGGAATCATCATTCCACTAAATCCGTTTATTTCGGTTTCAATAATTAGTTTTTCATTACTCTGTCGATAAGTTCCACTTGCGACTGCTAAATTCATATTTGTATCGAAAAATTTTCTCCTCCTCTTTATCTTGAATCCTTCATGTCCAACTTGCCCTTTATACTCATTCTTGCTTGAAGAAAAAACATCGAAAGTGTCAGAAAACATTCCTGTACTTCCTTCATCAACATGTTGTTTAAACTTTGATACAAATTCAGTTTTTTGAATTTCAACATCTGTTGTCAAATACTCTATGAGTTTTATTTTCTTTAAAAATTCTTTCACGTTTGTTTTTTAATGGCTTACGTTGTTGTATAAGCTTTGTTGCATGTTTAAGCACTAAAGTTAGCAAATAAATCACAGATAGAAAGTCCGCGAGGATTTTCGTAAGTAGGCTAGAACCAACAATAAATTTTGTACGGTGTTAGCTAACGTTTGTTATTTCTAAATTTTAATAAATTCTTATAATTCAGTGTCCTCTTTTAAGTCCTCCGTTTCGCAAAAGTATTTATCTTCCCAAA
>NZ_RPFJ01000057.1 GCF_003813905.1 Aureibaculum marinum | reverse complement strand
TTAAAACAAGCCTTTGCCATTGCTAAATCAGGATTAATATATGATGATTCTTATAAAAGTACTTTAGTGAAAAATTAATGAGTTTTTACTTGTTTTTTACCACAGTACTTTGTTGTGTGTAGTTTTTTATTCAATTTTTATAAATCCGCTTCCAATTCCGTCGTGATTATTGTCAGAAATATCAAGTTTGTTTGTTTCGTAAGTCTTAATTATTCCTCTTGTAACAATTCCTAAATATTGTTGGTTTTCAGGAAATTGAATAAATCTTTCCATTTCTCCAGAATAGATAGATTTTTTTAAAGTCAATTCATAAGTTCCACTTGATATTTCATTTCCATTTTCGGATATTGAGAAATGATAATTGTCCATTAAAGTTAGATGAACTGTTTTTCCTAAAGTTGTTGGTGTTTCGTGAATATTATTCCCAATACCTCCGTCTGTATTTGTCCAATTCCATTTCCCGACTAAATCCGAATTACTAATTTGTGTTTCCACATCGGAATTACAAGAAATAATTCCTAAAGTCAAGACAAAAAGATAAATCACTTTTTTCATAATTTCATTTATTTTTTAGATGTTCAAATCTGAGTTTGGTTGCGTTAAATTACACACAACGTGTTTGTATATGGTTTGTTGCGTGGTTAAGCAACTAAGTTAACAAATAAAAACCGAATAGAAAATCCGCGAGGATTTTCGTAAGTAGGCTAGAACTAGCAATAAATTATATACGTCTTAAGTTTACAATTCATTAAATTTAAGCATAAATCAGAAAAGACAAAAGAGAGGAATAAGGTTATTATATACGTAGAAGCTTGAGACTTCGTCAACATTGAAAATCCCCTCTCT
>NZ_RPFJ01000056.1 GCF_003813905.1 Aureibaculum marinum | reverse complement strand
TATGATTGTATTGGATAACAATCAAGGGATCACGACTGCTAGGGAGTAATCCCATAAGCTTGCCTTTGTAAATTTCTGAAAAAACTAAACATACGATAGTATGTTGTGGTTTTTATAATTGTATTGGATAATCAATCAAGGGATCACGACCGCCAGGGAGTAATCCCGTAAGCCTAATAATAAGTTTAACAATAAAAAAATACACATTACTCCCACTCCATCAATTTGTAACTTGTCACAGGCCTGAATAAGCAAACCAATATTGACTATTTATCACAAGCGATAAACTTTATAGCTGTAAAAAACATGATTAATACTAATACCTCTGTTTTAGAGAAATGATGTATTTCATGATAATCGTTTACCTTAACTTAAAGTTATATAAATCCGAAGCTTAAATTATAGAATATTATTTTACCTTTGCTTTTCAATTTTTAATAGATGAGCAACAGTATAGGTAAAATATTTAAATTAACTACTTTCGGTGAATCTCACGGTACGGCTATTGGTGGTATTATTGATGGCTGTCCTGCTGGAATTGTTTTAGATTTTGAGGCTATTCAACATGAATTAGACCGAAGAAAACCTGGACAATCTACTATAGTAACACAACGTAAAGAACCAGATACCGTTGAATTTTTATCAGGTATTTTTGAAGGTAAAACTACAGGTACTTCAATTGGTTTTGTGATAAAAAATACCAATCAGAAATCTAAAGATTACTCAGATATTAAAAATACTTTTAGACCCTCTCATGCTGATTTTACCTATACAAAAAAGTATGGCTTACGAGATTTTAGAGGTGGTGGACGTTCTTCTGCTCGTGAAACTGCAAATTGGATTGTAGCAGGTGCAATAGCAAAACAGCTATTAAAAAATATAAAAATAAACGCTTTTACAAACTCTGTTGGATCTATTACTTTAGATAAATCTTATCATGAATTGGATTTATCTAAAACAGAATCAAATGCAGTTCGTTGTCCTGATAATGAGACAGCAACTAAAATGATAGAACATATTAAAGCCATAAAAAAACAAGGAGATACTATTGGAGGCACTATTAGTTGTGTTGCTCAAAATGTACCTCTAGGCCTTGGTGAGCCTATTTTTGATAAATTACATGCTCGCTTAGGTCAGGCCATGCTTACCATAAATGCTGTTAAAGGATTTGAATATGGTAGTGGTTTTGAAGGTACAAAGTTAAAAGGTTCTGAACATAATGATTCCTTTAATACAGATGGCACAACAAAAACAAACCTTTCTGGTGGAATTCAAGGCGGAATTTCTAACGGAATGGATGTTTATTTTAAAGTAGCATTTAAACCGGTAGCTACCCTTCTTCAAAAATACGAT
Organism: Aureibaculum marinum; assembly: GCF_003813905.1. GTDB lineage: Bacteria > Bacteroidota > Bacteroidia > Flavobacteriales > Flavobacteriaceae > Aureibaculum > Aureibaculum marinum. Next base: position 9,871 of record NZ_RPFJ01000056.1, on the reverse strand, counting down.
ACCATAGATGCTGATGGAAATGCCGTTACAGTACAAGGAAAAGGTAGACACGACCCATGTGTAGTGCCAAGAGCTGTACCAATTGTTGAAGCTTTAACAGCTATGGTGTTATTAGATTTTCTATTGCTCCATAAAACAAATACCTTATAAAAAGAGTTGAGTTTTAATTACTCAAATTTGCTACAAACCTAAGCAAGACCATACTCTTTTATGTGCTAATTTTGAACATCGAAAAATTTAAGTACATAAAAGGAAGAGGTGCTCAGATAAATACCAACAATCGCTTTTTAAAACTCCATAAAGTTTTAGAAGATGATTTCTTAAATTATTGTATAAAAGAAGGCGAGCATTATAACAATTCTAAAACTCAATATTTAGAAATATTTCCTAAAACAATTTTAAATAAAGTAACCAGCACAGATATTGGTTTCGCCTATTCTTTAAATCCTTATCAAGGATGTGAACATGGTTGTATATATTGTTATGCAAGAAACACACATGAATATTGGGGATATAGTGCTGGTCTCGATTTTGAAAGAAAAATTTTATATAAAAAAAATGCAGCTGAATTATTAGAACAAAAATTAAAAAGTAAAAACTGGAAAGCTCAAAATATAATGCTTTCTGGTAATACAGACTGCTACCAACCTATTGAAAAAAAATTAGAACTTACAAGATCACTATTAACCGTATTTTTAAAATACAAACATCCTGTTAGTATAATAACCAAAAACACTCTAATTTTAAGAGACTTAGACATACTTACCAAATTAGCCTCTTTAAACTTATTACATGTAAGCATTTCTATAACTTCTCTTGAAGAAAAAACAAGAAGAATTTTAGAACCCCGAACGGCTTCAATTGCTAAACGATTAAAAACTGTAGAAGTATTATCTAATCATAACATCCCTGTTAATGTTATGATGGCACCTATAATTCCTGCAATTAATAATCATGAAATTTTTGATTTAACAAAAAAAGTAAGTGAACTAGGTGCAAAATCTGTTGCTTATACCATGGTTAGGCTAAATGGTGCTATTAGCGAAATTTTTATAGATTGGGTAAATAAAACATTACCAGACAGAGCTAAAAAAATATGCAATCAAATTGCCGATTGTCATGGCGGAAAACTTAATGATAGTCGTTTTGGCACACGTATGAGTGGTGAAGGTAAAATTGCAGAACAAGTTCACCTTCAGTTTAGATTGGCTAAAAAAAAGTACTTTAGTAACAAATCTTTACCACCTCTAGATTATTCAATTTATTCTAAAAACACTCCACTTCAACTTAAACTATTTTAAAGTATTTTCATATAATACAATGTTAAAAAATAAACTCATAAAGTAAACGTTATATATAACACCTATTTAATTTGTATAATACTGTTAAACACTATTTCAGATAGTGTTAATAAAAAACTAAAAGCATCTACTACTTAAAAACATATAGCAAGTAGAATTCAGAGAAATGAAGCTGAATTTAAATTTAATTAAATGAAGAAGGTAATTTTACTTTATATGTTATGCTGTTTAAGTTTTATAAGCAGTGCTCAACTTCAAGAAGAAGATTTTAATGCTACAACAATGCCTAATGGCTGGAGTGCTACGTCTGGCCCAACTGGTTGTACTTGGCAATTTGGTTATTCTGGGTCTCTTATAGGAAGCGGATTTTATACACCCTCCAATTTTCCTAGTGGTGGTGTAATTTTTGATGACAATAGTTGTGGAGGATTTGTAAATAATTATATTGAATTAGAAGGTCCTGAAATTGATTTAGTAGCTGAAAACATTGTAAGTGCCGCTATTGAACTTACTTACAACCACCAAACCTTTAGTAATAGTGGAAATTTTATGGTTGATGTTTGGGATGGTACTACATGGCAAAATGTACTTTTGGTAGATGGAGATACTCCTGCAGCAAATACTGGCATTAATAAAACAGAAGTTATTGACATCACAGCTTATATTAATAATAATTTTAAAGTAAAATTTATTTATGATGATGAAAATACCTTAACCTACGGCGTAGGAATTGACCATTATAAACTAATAAATACTGCTACAGTAAGTGTTGACGAACTAATATCAGAAGGTTTTAAATATGCTCCTAACCCTGTAACAGGAAACATTTTAACACTTAATGCAAAAGAAAACATATCTCTGGTAAATGTTTACAATACCATTGGTCAAAAAGTAATTACAAAAAAACCGGATAGGTTAGAATCTAAAGTTTATATGGATAATTTGCCTAATGGGGTATATTTAGTTCAAGTAAAAATAGGTACAAAAAAAGGTACTTTTAAAATTATAAAAGGTTAAAAACTTTTTTGCATAACTTCTACTTTTCTATTTTTTATTAATATTTTTAAGGTTCAAACATAATTTTACTTTTATGAAACCTTTAAAATTAGTACTATTAGGTATTAGTCTTATATTTACCTACCATACAAATGCTCAACACAATAAAACTTTTTTCACCCATAATCCAACATTAACTCCAGACGCTAAACATATTATTTTCAGTTATGATAGTGATTTATGGAAAGTACCCACCGAAGGTGGCACCGCCGAGAGATTAACAGCTATGGAAGGAAATGAAAGTAACCCCAGTGTTTCGCCAGACGGATTGTGGTTAGCCTTTTCTAGCAATCAATTTGGTAATGACGATGTTTATATAATGCCGTTAAATGGAGGTGAAATTACACAACTTACATTTCATGAAAGTGATGACAGAGTGTCTTCTTGGAGTTGGGATAACTCAACCATATATTTTACTTCAGGACGGTTAAATTCTGTAACAACCTTTGGCATTAACAGAAATGGAGGTACTCCAAAACGCTTATTTGAACATTATTTTAATACAATACATAATGTAGTAGAACATCCTTTAAATGATGAAATTTATTTTAACGAATCTTGGGAAAGTGGTCGTTTTGCTCATAGAAAAAGATATAAAGGAGATTACAATCCTGATATAAAATCTTACAACCCAAAAACTAAAGAATTTAAAAAACATACAACCTATAGAGGTAAAGATTTTGGAGCTACTTTTGATAAAAATGGAACACTCTATTTTAAATCTGATCAAGCTAATGGTGAATACAACCTATATACTTTTGACAATAATGTTAAAAAACAATTAACTGATTTTTCCACTTCTATAATGTGGCCAAAAGTAAGTGCAAATGGAGAAAAAATTGTTTTCAGAAAAGACTATCAAATCTATGTATATGATGTTAAAACAGGAAAAACAGATAAACCTGAAATTCATATTTTTAAGAACAATACCTTAACTAAAAATCAAAGTTATAATGTAAAAGGTGAAATAAGCTATTTTGATGTATCTCCTGATGATAAAAAATTGGCTTTTGTATCAAGGGGAAGATTATTTATATCAGATAGTAAAGGAAAATTTATTAAAGAAATAAAAACAGATCCTTCAGAAGCTGTACAAGAAGTAAAATGGCTAAAAAACAATAAAACCTTACTCTACTCTCAATCCGTTAAAGGATATTACAACTGGTTTACCATAGATGCAGATAAGAATACTAACGCTAAACAACTAACTAAAAACAATAAAAATAACCGACAAATAACTTTTAATAGTGACCGTACAAAAGGAGTTTACATTAGCGGAAGAAATGATATTGTTCTTATCGATTTAACTACATTTAAAATAAATACAATTGTAACAGATGAATTATGGGGCTTTTACAATAGTAATCCCTATTTTTCTCCAGACGATAATTATATAGTCTATAATGCATATCGCGATTTTGAAGCTGATATATTTACCTATAATATCACAACTAAAAAAATAACTAATTTAACGAAAACAAAAGTTTCTGAATCTGGTCCGGTTTGGTCTCCTGACGGAAAATACATCTATTTTTCATCTGACCGATTACAACCCAGTTATCCTTTTGGCACCACAAATTCTAAAATTTATCAAATGGCATTAGATAAATTTGAAGCACCATTTAAATTAGATAAAATTAACAAACTGTTTGAAGAAAAAAAAGAAGAGAAAGAGGAGTCAAAAAAGGATAAAAAGAAAGAGAAAAAAGCTGACATTCAAAAACCTAAAGTTACTATTAATCCAACTCATAGTATGGAAAGGCTTACACAAATAAGCCCAAACTTTGGTCAACAAAGAAACATTAGCGTAATTTCAAAAGATGATAAAACATTTGTTCTTTATATTTCTAATCACTCCGAAGGTAAAAATCAATTATGGAAAACAACAATAGAACCATTTGAAAAAAACAAAACAGAAACCGTTAGTGATAAACGAATTGGTAATTATCAATTAGTTTCAACAGATAAAAACAATTACATTTTATTTAATGGCTCCATTTCTACATTAAAAATTGATGCTAATAAATTGGAAGAAATCAATTTAGATTTCAAATTTAATAAATCATTAGTTAAAGAGTTCAATCAAATGTTCTATGAAGCATGGGCAGGTATGGAAGAAAATTTTTATGACGAAAATTTTCACGGTCAAAATTGGCAAAAATTACGTGATTATTATGCTCAATATTTACCCTATGTCACCAGTAGAGAGAATCTAAGATTAATATTTAATGATATGCTTGGAGAATTAAACACTTCACATTTTGGATTCAGTTCTTACGGAAAAGAAGAAGATGTTTATTACGGAACACGAACTTTAGCAACAGGTATTTTATTTAAAAACGATAATCCGTATATCGTAAGTGGAATAGTAAAAGAAAGTCCTGCTGATGTTAAAAACAAAAATATTAAAGTTGGTGATGAATTAGTTGCAGTAAATGGAGTTCTTGTAGATTCTAAACAAAATAGAGAAAAGTATTTTTCAGAACCTACTTTTAAGGATGAAATTACACTAACCTTTAAACGCAATGGTACAAAACATTTAGTAAATATACATACAACTTCTAGTGGAGCTATAAAAAATCTACTTTACGATCAGTGGCAAGATACTAATCAAGAATATGTTGATAAACAATCAAACAATAGAATTGCTTATGTACATATGAAAAATATGGGTGGTGGCGAACTTATAAAATTTAAACAAGATTTAGTTAGTAATGAAGCTGATAAAGAAGCTTTAATTTTAGACTTACGTTACAACACCGGTGGTAATGTACATGATGGAGTTTTAAGTTTCTTACAACAAAAAACCTATCTACAATGGAAATATAGAGAAGGAAAACTTACAGGGCAATCTAATTTTAATTATGGAAACAAACCTATTGTTTTACTAATTAATGAACAATCACTATCTGATGCAGAAATGACTGCTAGTGGATTTAAACAACTAGGCTTAGGAACCATTGTAGGTACTGAAACTTATAGATGGATTATTTTTACAACTAGTAAATCTTTAGTAGATGGTTCTTTTTATCGCTTACCTTCATGGGGATGCTATACACTTGATGGTAAAAATTTAGAACACGAAGGGGTAAGCCCTGATGTTTATGTTAGTGAGAGTTTTAAAGATCGATTAGAAGGTAATCAACCTCAATTAGATAAAGCTATTGAAATTATATTAAAACAAATAAATTAACTGAAATAACTTTTTTATTTCTTTTAAAAGCAAAGTATCTTTGCCACAAATTAAATATTAAAAAATGAAAGACGGATTATACGCAAAATTTAACACCAGCAAAGGTGAAATACTTGTCAGTTTAACTTACGATAAAACACCTGGAACGGTTGGTAATTTTGTAGCTTTGGCTGAAGGTAATTTAGAAAACAAAGTACTTCCTCAAGGAAAACCTTATTATGATGGGTTAAAATTTCATAGAGTAATTCCTGATTTTATGATTCAAGGAGGATGCCCTCTTGGAACTGGTACTGGAAATCCTGGATATAGTTTTGATGATGAATTTCATCCTGATTTAAAACATGATAAACCAGGTGTATTATCTATGGCAAATTCTGGACCTGCTACTAATGGAAGTCAATTTTTTATTACACATGTTCCTACACCTTGGTTAGATAATAAACATACGGTTTTTGGACATGTTACTGAAGGTCAAGATATTGTTGATACTATTCAACAAGGTGATAAAATTGAAAAAGTTGAAATTATAAGAGTTGGTACTGAGGCTGAAAATTTTAATGCTGTTGAATCTTTTAGAGTTTTTGAAGGAGCTAGAGCAAAACGTGAAGCAGAAGAAAAAGCAAAACAAGAAAAATTATTAAATGATGCTTCTGAAGGTTTTGATAAAACAGAAAGTGGCCTAAGGTATAAAATTCTTGAAAAGGGAAATGGAAAAAATGCTACAAAAGGAGCTATGGTTTCTGTACATTATAAAGGTCAATTACTAGATGGAACTGTTTTCGATTCATCATATAAACGTAATGAGCCTATTGAATTTACAGTAGGGGTTGGACAAGTAATTCCTGGTTGGGATGAAGGTATTTTATTATTGCAAGTTGGAGATAAAGCTCGAATGGTAATTCCATCTGATTTAGCTTATGGTGCTAGAGGTGCTGGTGGAGTAATTCCTCCAAACGCCCCTTTAATATTTGATGTAGAGCTGGTTAATGTAAAATAAATATGTATCCAAATAAACATATATAACTACTAAAAGGCCCTATTATTTAGGGTCTTTTTTATAGGGATATATGTTTACATTTGTATACTGTTGTTGCTATTTAAATGAAAAAGAAATGCATACAATAGACTTAGAATCTTTAAAATATCCTATTGGGAAACCTGAAATTCCAAATCCCATTACATCACAACATATTAGAGATTGGATTACAATTTTAGAAGAATTTCCTGAACAACTATCCAAATTAGTTATCAATTTAACTGAAGAACAATTAAATACACCTTATAGACCTGAAGGTTGGACAGTTAGACAAGTTATTCATCATCTGGCAGATAGTCACCACAACAGTTACATCCGGTTTAAATGGGCTCTAACTGAAGTAAAACCCATAATTAAACCATATTATGAAGACCGATGGGCAGAACTTAGAGACTCTAAATCTGCTCCAATCTTACTGTCTTTAAATGCTTTAACAGCATTACATCAAAAATGGGTGTACTTTTTAAAAGGGCTCACACCAAACGAATTGCAACACACCTTTATTTATCCTGATAGTAACGAAGAAATATCATTAGCACAAAACATCGGAATTTATGCTTGGCATTCTGTACATCATTACGCCCATATAAATAGCTTAAAAAAAAGAATGTCTTGGAAATAAATTATTATTTATAGATCAATCCATTTTTAAACTTTGGATTATCACTATTAAGATTTATCAAAAATCCGTTAACAACAGCATAATCTATCTTTCCGTTTTTTTCTAATAAAAAGTTAGCGTTTGCCCCAACTCTAACTCTTAATTTTGGTGTGGCTTTTGTTACTTTTAAAACCATAATAGGCTTCGTAGTATAGTTTGCATCTGGAAGTTTTGCCATTTTAACATAAAGATACCCCTTTTTTAGCATAGATAATTCGTTTAACCTATCATAACTAGCTATTGAAGGTACCATTGACGGATACAGCGTACCTTCAACAATTTTATATCCTGTGGCATCAAAAGTCTCATAACCATAATAAGTAGATAAATCTCCTTGATCAACAATTCTTCCTACATTATAAAAATCAGTATTTTTATTAATACCAACCTCTAAATGATTTATACCTAAATCAATAGTATAATCTTTCCCATTAAGGTTGTATGTCAAATTTTTAATTTTTAAATCAAAAAGCTTACGGTCATTTTCAGGAATTTTATTGTAATCTTCAATATTAATATCTTCATAGCTTCCCTCAGCAATAGTATAAATTGCAGAAAGTATTGAAACATAATTCAATTTTCTAATTTCCTGTTTTTCAACATCATCAGGATATCCTCCAGATTCTATCAAAATTGCACTAGTACCCCATTTGGTAATATTATCTCCAAAAGCTCGAGGTTCAAAATCATCATTATAACGCCCTACTTGACCTGGTGCATAATTTTGAATAATATTATTCATAAAAACAATAACTTTCATCGCATTACCTCTAACCTCATTAATATCTTTTTCATAATTATAGGCAGGAGCTAAATATGATATTGTTGCTGGTTTTTCTGTTCTCTCTGCATTATAATATGTACTTTGATCGTGTAAATTAAATCCAAACGCTGCATTTAGGCTATCTCTAACACGTTTTAATGTTTTTCCCTCCGGAGATTGTAATCGTAATGCATCTCTGTTAATATCAATTCCCAACGCATTTCTTCGAGTAAAAACTTCTGCTCCATCAGGATTTAACATTGGTAAAAAATGTAAAGTTAATTTGTTAAGTATCGTTTTTTTCTCTTTAGAGAAATCATCACTATCTAAAAAATTTAAAATGTCAAAAATAGCTTGTGTAGCCGTTGGCTCATCTCCGTGCATTTGAGACCATAAAAAAACATTTGTTTTTCCAGAGCCAATACTTATTAAATTTAAGTCTCTGCCTTCTATAGATTCTCCAACTTTTTTAACTGTAAACTTCGAATTTTTACGATACTTCTCTATTAGAGGTTTTATATTTTGATGTTTAATTCTTCGTTTATCCAAACTCCCCTCTTTATACTTGTTGTAAGTATTATAGAGATTTGTGGTCATTTCACCGGTTTGACCTATAGTAAACCCTGTAATTAAAAATGCCCATAGTGTTAGTAACGTTCTTATTCTCATAGCTATTTGTATTGATTCTTATATGTTTAATATATATAGTTTAAAAATTATTCTATTCAGTTAAAACTTCTAGTTTTAATTGGGAGTTTCTTTTAAATTTAATTTTTTAGTTGCCTTTTTAACTTTATTTAAAAATTCACGACCTGGATCTGTTTTTTTAGTTCGGTAACCATCATCTTTTTCTAACCATAAAGGATGTCCTTCAAAATGAGTATATTCAAAATGTCCAATGACATATTCAATATCGTATTTTTTTGCTAAATAGTTTACCAACCAAATATTTGATTTTAACTGTGCTTTTGTAAGAGGTGTATCTTTTGTTCCTCCAACATTTTCTATTCCAATAGCTGAATGATTTAGCCCTATTACATGCCTTGCCATAATAGTTTCAGGCATAAGACGATAAATGGCACCATCTTGATCTATTAAAAAATGTGTAGATACATTTAATCCACTTCGATTAACCAATTCTGGCCGCCAATTGGGCAAAGTAGATTTTTCAAAAGCTTTAAATGAATTTTCAAGTGTAGGAATAGCTGTCCAGTGTAACACCACCATTTTTGGAATAATGGTAGGAGTTTCTTGTACCAATCCATAACGGTCTGACAAGTATTCTAATGTTAATTGCTTCCTTTGTTCATCAAAAATTATAGGCTTATCAATAATTTGATGAGTAGATTTACATGAAAAAAAAACTAGAAAGCAAATCGATAATATTAAAAATCTCATTTAGTATGTTTTCCACTTTTAACAGGCCAAAAATACTAAAGTTATTACATTTATTATCGCATTTAAAAAAATTAAAGTAATTACAAAAAAAACTGCCTTAACTTACCAAAATGTTAAGACAGTTTTTACCCCTTTATTCTATTAATCTTATAGTATATCTAATTTATTATTATGATTAATATTATTTCACTATTTGTATATTGAACAACAACCACTCCAAAATTCCTACCTTTTTTAGCAAAATATTTTTAAAATTATTTCATATCCAGAATCAATCACTTAAATATGAATACAATAGAGATAAGAAATAATTTTAAATAATGATTCACACTCATTTATAACCTAAAGTAAAAGCAAAAAAAAACTGTCTCAACTCACCATAGCGTTCAGACAGTTATTACCCCTTTTTTATGATTTTATCTTATAGTATATCTAATTTTATAAAGTTTAAATAATAATACAT
>NZ_RPFJ01000055.1 GCF_003813905.1 Aureibaculum marinum | reverse complement strand
TTCAGAACCATTTAAACTGAAAATATTAGCCGAACTTACCACCGGAAAACACACAAAGAGCGAACTTTGTAAACTCTACTCTATTGCACCTACAACGGTCAATGAGTGGATTAAAAAGTACAATCGTAAAGACTTAATGAACACCAGAGTAAAAGTGGAAACAAAAGACGAAATATCTCGAATTAAAACCCTTCAAAAGGAAATTGAACAGCTAAAAAAACTACTACTTAAAAAGGATCTGGATGCTATGGTATTGGATTCTTACTTAGAAGTAGCAGCTGAAGATCTAGGCTACAAATCTGTGACTGAACTAAAAAAAAAGTTAAGTATAAAGCCTTAATTAAAGCCAAAGAGAAATCTAAGGGATTTGCTTCTTTAACAACTATATCTCATTGTTTTGGTCTTAAACGTGATGCGTATTATAAATACAAATCTAGAGCTGATAACCGATTAAAATTAGAACAACTGATTATTAACATCGTTAGAAAAAGACGCAAATCTCTTCCTAGAGAAGGCGTGAGAAAACTTATAAAATCATTAGATGTAGATTTTACTAAAGTCAATATTAAAGTGGGTAGAGATACTTTATTTAATGTACTTAGAAAACACCAAATGCTTACACTTAGAAAGAAAACCTGTGCTAGAACAACCAATTCTTATCATCGTTTTTATAAGTATAATAACATTATAAAAGACTTAGAAGTTACTAGAGCTAACCAAGTTTGGGTTAGTGACATAACTTATATTAGAACCATAAAAGGCTTTTGCTATCTGGCTTTAATAACTGATATGCATTCCAGAAAAATTGTTGGGTATGACCTGAGTGATAGCTTGGAATTAAAAGGATGTGTCAGAGCTTTAAACAAAGCTATTTATCAAGCTAATAACATTAAAAAACTTATACATCATTCAGACAGAGGAATACAGTATTGCAGTAATGTATACACACAAATACTCAAAAGAAAAAAGATAGATATTAGTATGACCGAAGAAAATCATTGTTATGAAAATGCTATGGCAGAACGTGTAAACGGAATCTTAAAAGATGAATTCTACCTAGATCAAACCTTTGATAATGTGGCTCACGCAAAGAGAGCGGCAAAAAATGCAATAAATTTATACAACCAAATAAGATTACATTTATCTTTAGACTTTAAAACACCAAATATGGTATATAAATTATCAGCTTAAATTAATTATTAACCTGTAGCCATATTTCAGGAC
>NZ_RPFJ01000054.1 GCF_003813905.1 Aureibaculum marinum | reverse complement strand
GTATGTCAATTCCAATGAATAACTTTGGTTGAGCAGTAGATTCTGTTTTCATATCTTATCGTTTTGGTGAACTTTAAAGATAAGCAATCTGCTGCTTTTTCATAGATGCTATAATTAATTGCTTGGTCACTGCCGACTTACGAACATTCCTGCGGAATATTCTATCTGTGATTTATTTGCTAAATTAGTTGCTTAACCACGCAACTAACCATACACAAACCCGTTGGCAACAATTTTGACCCGTCCTGAATAAAGGCTACATAATTTTAAACATTATGTATAGAAATGACAAAGTAATTAGACGGTATTCAGAACCATTTAAACTGAAAATATTAGCCGAACTTACCACCG
>NZ_RPFJ01000053.1 GCF_003813905.1 Aureibaculum marinum | reverse complement strand
GTATGTCAATTCCAATGAATAACTTTGGTTGAGCAGTAGATTCTGTTTTCATATCTTATCGTTTTGGTGAACTTTAAAGATAAGCAATCTGCTGCTTTTTCATAGATGCTATAATTTATTGCTAGTTCTAGCCTACTTACGAAAGTCCTCGCGGACTTTCTTGGTCGTTAATTATTTACTAAATTAGTTGCTTAAACCACGCAACAAACCATATACAAACACGTTGGCAATAATTTAAAAAAATCTCGAATTGAATAAAATAATAGGAATTTTATTGACAATTTTACTTCTGATTTCTTGTAAAAAAGAGGAAAAAGAAAGGAATCCTTTAGTTATTGAATATCAAGAAAGAGGAATTGAATATCAAATGGAAAATAAGTCTGATAGTGCAATTGTATTCTACAAAAAAGCAATGGAAATTGAACCAACTGATATTACAACTATTGAAAGCCTGATAAAAACTTATTGGTGGAATAAGCAACCTGAATTAGCTTTGAAAATCTTAAATGAAGTTCCAAACGAAATTAAAGAAAGTAATTCCATTCTAACTTTAAAAGGAATGACTCTTGAAAAAATGGACAATTTAAATGATGCAATGGAATTGTATAAAAAAGCATTTAAAGAAAGTCCGAAAATTCACTACGAAAATGAAGAGAATATTATGGAGTTTATTGGTTATTTAACTTTACAAACTGTTGTCGGAGAAAAGGAAAAAGCACTTGCGGAATTAAAAAGTCTGAAAGGAAAAAAATTAACCGAATCTGAAAAACAATATATTAATTCCATTGAACCAATTATTAGAAATTATAAAGGTGGTGGATATAATGGAATTTTAGGAAATGAATAAAAAACTATTGCCAACACCGTGTCCTATGAAAAGCACTAGTCACTCACTTCAAAGTTAATATTTTATTTTTAATTATTACATAATGATGTTTTTGGGGTGTTAAATTGTTGATAATCCTTTTTACCCTTTAGGCTGAT
>NZ_RPFJ01000052.1 GCF_003813905.1 Aureibaculum marinum | reverse complement strand
TTTTTTTGATTTTCCTTAATATCATTAGAAATCTCTATTACTTCTTCGAAGTTACCCACTTTTAATTCCTCTTGCATCTCGTCAATTAGTTCTACATTAATTTCAGAAAAATTATTTACAAAATTTAATGGGTTCTGAATTTCATGGGCTATACCTGCCGTTAATTCACCTAAACTTGCCATTTTTTCAGACTGAATCAGCTGTGATTGTGTAGCTTTTAAATCTTCAATAGAAGCTTCTAGCTCATTCGTTCTTTCCTTAACTTTCTCTTCCAAAAATTTATTTTCTCGGGTTAATTTTCGAGCTCTAAAAGCTATATAAATTCTCAAAATGCTGGCAATTATAAGTCCAAAAATTAAATAAGCCCACCAGGTTTGCCACCAAGGCGGACTAATATGGAATGTCATTACATCTGGTGTAGACCATTGCTTATTAAAACTTCTCGAAGCCACTTTAAAAGTATATTCACCAGGCTCTAAATTATAGTAATTCTTTGTTTTTGTAGTCGATCCAGCATAGGTCCAATCTAAATCTTCGCCATCTAAAATAAAGCGATACGTAAGTTGGTTTCTATTAAAAACATCTCCACTGGAATAACTAAAACTTAAACTGTTTTGATTAAAGGGTAGCACAAGGCCAATAGGAATACTATAGGGCTTTTTAATCGAATCCCATTTCATATTTTTCGTGTTGGAATGGGATGAGGATGTTTTGGAAAGAGAGTCATTATCCGCTTTATTGTCAAACTTTAGATTCTCATCTAACACGAACATATTATTAATATGAACCGTACTTAAGGTACTATCTGGTTTCGGGACACTGTTCATTACTACAAGCTTGTATACATTTGCGAGATCAACAACACCTGCCCAAAACTGTCCATTTTTAAGAAATTTACTAGAGCCTGATAAATAATCATTGGCTTTAAACCCAAAGCCTCCGTTATAGTTGTAAAATCCGGTGTCAGTCGTTTTTACCGACGATTTTTCAATTGGAATTAGACCATTTGCACTTGCGGCATACATTTTATCGTCTTTTTCAACGATATCATACATTTCGTCAGGTACTAATCCGTTTTCTTCTTTTAAATTGGTAAGTGCGTTTTCTTCAAAATTTAAAATAGCAATACCGTTAAGCGTTGTTACCCATAATTCACCTTCCTCTGAAAAGTTGACTACACCCACGTTATTATCACAGAGACCCTCTTTTGTTCCTAAATAGCTAATGGTATTGTTCTTTAAATTCACTTTTGCTAAACCTTTGTTTTGCGTTGGAACCCAAAGTATTTCTGAACCATCATAAACTATTTTAATAGCAAATAAGGTTTGTAATATATTTGGATCTGTTTTAGAGATTAATTTTTTTAAGTTATTATTTTTTATATCGTATGTATACAAACCTGTTGAATTGTATATCATAAACTGATGTTCGTTTAATGCTGCAAATCCAGAAACTCTTAAGTTTAGGTTCTCATTACCAGTATGTTGGGTGATTTTATTTTGTTGTCTGTCAAAAATGATAAAACCATACCCATTTTGTATAAAATAAATATCTTTAGAAATTTCTTTTATATAATTAATCGAATTAATATCGATACCTTTTATTTGCTTATTCGTTAACGTTTTTAAGGTATTCAGTTGTGGGTCAATAATAGTAATGCCTCCTCTTACTCCTAACCATAGCTCTCCTCTAGAGTTTTCTTCTATTTCCCAAACTTCATTATTTAATAATCCATCAGCTGTACTCAAATATTCTGTATGAAGTGTGTATTCATTTGTTATAATTACACCTTTATCTATTGTACCCATCCATAAGGATCCATCTTTTCTTTTTAAAAGACCAGTTCTTGTTGGTCCACCAATCATAGTACTATTTGTTTCTATAGTTTTAAATTGCTTTAGGTTGTGATGTAAAACGAACATTTTATCTTCACCTGCAATCCAAAAGTTTCCATGGCTATCTTGTTCTATCCTATGGCCTGGTAGGTTAAATCCATTTTCATCAGAAAGTACATTTATTTTTTTGTTTTTTAATGATATTCGCAATACTTCAGACGCCGTATCTTGTAAACGCTCTGGTTTACTATCCATTTGACATATCCATATAGCACCCATTTTATCCTCTTTTATATCAAAAACCATGAAGCTAGAACTAAAAAGGGGAGTGCTAGGCATTTTTTTAAAGGAGGTTCGTTCCTTGTTTAATACAACCAAACCGTCTATAAATCCAAGCCATAAATTATTTTGACGATCCTCTAAAATCGTGAAAGAGGAGCTACTTACATTTTCTAATTGTTGTAAGTTTTTCATCGTTTCATCTATGGTATAAAATCCACCTGTGTAAGAAGCAATGTACATTGTTCCATTATGGTCACATGCTATATCTACGCCTATAAATTCTGCAACAGAAGGTTTTATTTTGTAGGCTATATCTTTTTCAAAATCTAACACATGAATGTCGTTGAATACAGTTACTATCCAAAGTCTTCCTAATTGGTCAAATGTCATGTCAACAACTCGTGGATAATCATAGGTAAAGGCATTTTCACCATCGTAGCGTGTTAAGGTAGACGCTGTTGATAATGTGGAGGTAGAGCCCATCCAAATTTCCCCGTCTTCTGTTTCTATTATAGAAGTTATTTCATTAGTGATTAAGCCTTCATTTACAGAAAGTTGTAATAGGTTGGTTTTGGTCCCTTCCATAATAACAGGAGCCTTCATTTTAGTGATGGTAGGCTTTTTAATGGTGGATTTTGTAACAGTAAAAGGTACAGAATCTAGCTTTAATTTTATGGAGGGTACGTTGTCCCAGTCTAAATCGTATTCCTTTATTGGAGCTTTCAAGGGTTTGAATTGATTTAATTCAAAGGGTTTACTCGGCAGGGCATCAACATTTAAAGAGTAGGTTACAGGGGTTGTTAAAGTGTCATTGGTAATGTTTTCCCATTCAAACGGTTCAGGCTCTGTAAACTGTAAAGGGATAGTTTCAGGGGCTTTATAATCTCCTACAGTGGTTTCTGTTTCTGATTTACTGTTTGTTTTACACGATATTAAAAGCAGGCCAAAAACAAGACATGTAATAAAGATAAAACGTTTTACTAATCGGTTGATTTTCATTTGGATGTGGTTGTATTTGTAAATATAATAGAAAATTTTGTACCTATCCCTTCCTTTGTTTCTACTTTTAACTCACCGCCATGACTTTTTGTAATAATATCATAGCTCATACTTAAGCCCAAGCCTGTACCTTGCCCAGTGGGCTTTGTGGTAAAGAAAGGTTGAAAAATTTTATTAACGATGTCTTTAGGGATACCGTTACCGTTATCTGAAATGCTTACTTCTATGTTGTCTCCTGTCTTTTTAGTGCTGACAGATACAATCGGTTTAAACTTTTTATCTTGTTGTTTCTTCTCATTAACGGCATAAAAAGCGTTGGTAATCAAATTGAGAATCACACGGCCAATGTCTTGTGGTATAATATTTACGAGACCAATACTTTCATCAAAGTTGGTTATCAATTCAGCATTAAAGCTTTTGTCTTTCGCTCTTAAACCATGATAAGCTAATCTAAGATATTCGTCTACTAACTTGTTGATGTCCGCAGGTTCTTTTTTACCTGTATTTTTTCTACTGTGCTGTAGCATCCCTTTTACGATACCATCAGCACGTTTACCATGATGATTAATTTTTTCAAGGTTTTGTTTAATGTCTTTGGCAATGAATTTGACTTCTTCTAAATCGCCTTTATCAAGTTCTTCATTCATTTCATCAATAAGTTCAGTACTTACTTCAGAAAAATTATTGACAAAGTTTAATGGGTTTTGAATTTCATGAGCAATACCCGCAGTCAATTCTCCTAAACTTGCCATTTTTTCAGATTGAATTAATTGAGATTGTGTGGCTT
>NZ_RPFJ01000051.1 GCF_003813905.1 Aureibaculum marinum | reverse complement strand
GTGCGAGCCGTTGTGTTCTTAGTGGTTAGGTTTTCACCACAAGGAGCACTAAGCTTTTCACAACGAGCATAGAGAAATATTATTACCATATTCCTAGTGAACTCCGTGCTAGCCGTTGTGTTCTTAGTGGTTAGGTTTTCACCACAAGGAGCACTAAGCTTTTCACAACGAGCATAGAGAAATATTATTACCATATTCCTAGTGAACCTCGTGTTAGCCTTTGTGTGCTTCGTGGTTAGACTTTTTTTACCACAAAGTGCACTAAGGTTTTCACAACCAACACAGAGAAATAGTAACATTCATATTTCTAGTGGACTTCGTGGTTCTCTTTGTGTTCTCCGTGGTTAAGCTTTTTTACCACAAAGGACACTAAGTTTTTCACAAAGAGCACAAAGAATAATTACTATTATTTTCCTAGTGAACTTCGTGTTAACTGTTGTATTCTTAGTGGTTAGGCTTTTTTTACCACAAAGGACACTAAGGCAGTCCACAACGAGCACAGAGAATAATTACTATTATTTTCCTAGTGAACTTCGTGTTAACTGTTGTATTCTTAGTGGTTAGGCTTTTTTTGCCACAAAGGACACTAAGGTTGTTCGCAAAGAGCACAAAGAATAATTACTATTATTTTCCTAGTGAACTTCGTGTTAACCGTTGTGTGATTCGTGGTTAGACTTTATTTACCACAAAGTGCACTAAGTTTTTCACAAGGAGCACAGGGAAATGTTTACTTTCATATTTCTAATGAACTCCGTGCAAGCCGTTGTGTTATTAGTGGTTGAACTTTTTACCACAAAGGGCACTAAGGTTGTTCACAAAGAGCACAGAGAAATATTATTAACATATTCCTAGTGAACTCCGTGCGAGCCGTTGTGTTCTTAGTGGTTAGACTTTTTTTACCACAAAGTGCACTAAGGCAGTCCACAAAGAGCACAAAGAATAATTACTATTATTTTCCTAGTGAACTTCGTGTTAGCCTTTGTGTGCTTCGTGGTTAGACTTTTTTTACCACAAGGAACATTAAGTTTTTCACAGAGGACGCAAAGAATAATTACTATTCATATTCCTAGTGAACTCCGTGCAGGCCATTGTGTTCTCCGTGGTTAGACTTTATTTACCACAAGGTGCACTAAGGTTTTCACAACCAACACAGAGAAATAGTAACATTGATATTTCTAGTGGACTTCGTGGTTCTCTTTGTGTTCTCCGTGGTTAAGCTTTTTTACCACAAGGAACACTAAGTTGATTTTTACAAAAGAGTGATTTGTTTTTTATACTTCCAACTTCAATAAATCGGCAACAATACGTTGTGCGGTTTTACCGTCCCATAAATGAGGAATATCACCTGTTTTCCAATCTCCTTTATGGAGCTTTTCCATATATGGAGCTACATTTTTAGGATTTGTTCCTACCAACTCATTTGTACCTACTGTAATAGTTTCTGGGCGTTCAGTATTATCACGCAAGGTCATACATGGAACTTTCATAACCGTAGTTTCTTCTGTAATTCCCCCTGAATCTGTAACTACAGCAAAAGCATGACTCACTAAATAATTAAATTCTAAATAACCTAAAGGACCAATCATATGTAAATTATCAGCTTCAATACCTATTTGTTGTAATATCTTCGCTGTACGTGGATGAACAGGAAAAACTAATGGCATTCCCTTTGCTCCTTTTACAATCTCATCAATTAAAGATTTTAATTTTTGCTCTTGATCTACATTGGCAGGGCGATGTAAAGTCATTACAAAATAACCTTTCTCTTTTAAATTTAACTCTTTAAAAACATCAGGTTGCTTAAAACGAGGTCTATTTTTCAATAAAGTATCAATCATGGTATTTCCCACATATCTAATCTTGCTTTCATCATGTCCTAATTGACGTAAATTATCATTAGCAACTTCAGAAGTAGTATAAAAAATATCGGTAATAGAATCGGTTACCATTCTATTTATTTCTTCGGGCATGGTAATATCATTTGAGCGGATTCCTCCTTCTACATGAATTACGTTTACACCCAATTTTTTTGCAGCTATTGAACATGCCATTGTAGACGTTACATCTCCTACAACCAAACAATAATCTGCCATATCTTTCAATAATAAGGCTTCATAACGTTCCATTATTCTTGCTGTTTGTTCTGCTTGTGTTCCTGAGCCTACTTCTAAGTTTATATCTGGATCAGGAATACCTAATTCTTCAAAGAAACTACCAGACATTTTTTTATCATAATGTTGGCCTGTGTGTATCAATCGATATTGAATCGAATCTTTAACTTTTTGTAGCTCCTCAATAATTGGGGCTATTTTCATAAAATTGGGTCTTGCCCCAGCGATAATATCTAATTTCATACTTTTATTTGTTACTTAATATGGAACGTTCTAACTTTAATTTAGTTGTGTTTTTTAATTTTTTTCTTTGTAAATAATGTTGTGTGTTATTTACCACAAAGTGCACTAAGGTTGTTCACAACGAACACAGAGAAATAATAACTTTCATATTCCTAGTGAACTTCGTGCGAACCATTGTGTTCTTCGTGGTTAGACTTTTTTTACCACAAAGGGCACTAAGTTTTTCACAAGGAGCACAGGGAAATGTTTACTTTCATATTCCTAATGAACTCCGTGCAAGCCGTTGTGTTATTAGTGGTTGAACTTTTTACCACAAGGTGCACTAAGGTTGTTCACAAAGAGCACAGAGAAATATTATTACCATATTCTTAGTGAACTTCGTGTTAACCGTTGTGTGCTTCGTGGTTAGACTTTTTTTACCACAAGGTGCACTAAGGTTGTTCACAACGAACACAGAGAAATATTATTACCATATTCTTAATGGACTTTGTGATTCTCGTTGTGTTCTCCGTGGTTAGTATTTTTACCACAAAGTGCACTAAGGTTGTTCACAAGGAGCACAGGGAAATGTTAACTTTCATATTCCTTGTGGACTTCGTGATTCTCGTTGTGTTCTTCGTGGTTAAACTTTTTACCACAAAGGGCACTAAGGTTGTTTTTTCAAAGAGCTTAAAAAATTATTAATTTACAAATTTCTTATTTACGTCGTATTAATTGTTTCGTTGTCTGTCGTTAGCTAATTTTAAATCTCAATCCACTTGCCTTGTTTTAAACTTTCAATTGCTGCAAATGATGCTTTGGTTGTATTTACAATAACATCAAAAGGAATAATTGGTGCTCCACCATTTTTCTGTTGATTAATTAAGGCTTCAAATTGATTGTAATGTCCTTTATCTTGTTTTGATTTACTGTTTCCTCCTTTAAAACCATATGTTTTTAACTTCCGCCAATTGTCCATAATCATCGTTCGCTCTTGAGAATATACCTCAATACGTTCTTTAGAATAGCCTTTACTTCCATTTCCAAAATAATTAACCACCGCATTTGTTCCATTTTCATATTTCAATAAAATTGAAGCATTATCCGTATTTTCTTGAGGATTTACCCCCATGGCATTCATACAAACGGCAACTACTTTACTATCTGCAAAATAGGTACATAAATCTATGTAGTGACATGCCTCTCCAATAATACGTCCACCGCCAACTTCCATATCATGTACCCAAACTTCTTTAGGAATATATCCAGCATTCATGGTAGCAATTATATTTTTAGGTGTATTGTCATTGCCTAATAATTTTTTCATTTTTAGAGCTAACGGAGCAAAACGTCTATTAAATCCAACAGAAAGTGAAGCATCACTTTTTGTATATGCTTCAATAATTTGATTCAATTCTTCATGGTTTAACGCCAAAGGTTTTTCTACAAAAACACTTTTACCAGCTTCTAAAGTCTCTATTACAAATTTAGCATGCGAATTATGCTTCGTTGTAATCATTACCAAGTCTGTCTCCTGATCATTTAAGATCTCTTTATAATCGGAAGTAGAATTAGCAATAGCAAATCTTTTTGCCATTGTTGTAGATGATAATCCTCCAGAACTGGCAATATATTTTACATTTGCATTTAGCTTTTTTAATTGAGGCATTAATGTAGAACTGGTAAAATTACCTGCACCAATAATACCTATAACTCCTTTTTTACCTTTAAACGATTTATCTGTAACCGTAATTGTTTTTACAGGCTTTTCTGTACTATCATAGACTAAAATAGAGGCAATAGACTTAGAATTGCCCATATCACCATAAATTTTATCATACTCTTTTAGTGGAATACGTTCTGTAATTAATGGTGCTACATCTAAACTACCATTAGATAAAGCATTTAAAATGGCTTCAAAATTTCGTTTTTCCGTCCAACGTACAAAACCTATTGGGTAATCATTCCCTTTTTGTTCGTATTCTTCGTCATATCTTCCTGGGCCATAGGAACACGATACTTGAAAAGAAATTTCTTTTTCATAAAAATCGGCTCTACTAATATCTAATCCGATGACACCAACAAGCACTACTCTACCTCGTTTTCTACACATGCGTGCGGACTGCGAAATAATTTCGTTACTTTTATTAGAAGCGGTAATAATCACGCCATCTGCACCTACGCCATTGGTAAATGATTCCACAAACTTTACTTGATCTGTACCTTCAGCAGGGTTTATAGCTGTAATTCCTTTTGCTTTGGCAATAGCTACTTTTTCAGCATCAAAATCAAAACCAATTACTTTACAGCCATTAGCTTTTAATAGCTCTGCCGTTACAAGACCTATTAATCCAAGTCCTACCACAACAATGGTTTCTCCAAAAGTAGGATTTAACAATCGTATTCCTTGTAACCCAATAGAACCTATTACTGTAAATGCAGCTTGTTCATCGGTTACATTATCCGGTATTTTAGCGACTAAATTTTTAGGAACCAATACATATTCTGCATGATTTCCATTAGAGGCTACTCTATCGCCAATAGTAAATTCGGTAACCCCTTTTCCTACGGCAACAACTTCTCCAACATTACAATAGCCCAAGGGTAAGGGTTGATTTAATTTATTAAAAACAGAATCTATTGTTGGTTTTAAACCATCTGTTTTTACTTTATCGAGTACCATTTTTACCTTATCTGGCTGTTGTTTGGCTTTTTGTATAAAATTGGCTTTTCCAAACTCTACCAACATCCGTTCTGTTCCTAAAGAAACTAGAGTTCTGGTAGTTTTTATTAATACGGCTCCTGCTTTGACATTAGGGACAGGTATTTCTTCAAGAATGGTATCTCCTTTTTTAAGGTCTTGTATGATTTGCTTCATGTAGTATTTAACATTCTGAGGTAAAACGGAATCTATTTAAAACGAATTACCTTTTATTTTTATTTCTTTTTCAATAGTTGCAAAGGTAGTAAGAACTAATGAGTTTTTTAAAGGGATTAGTTTATGTTTTTCTAATTTAAACAAACATTATAACTTTTCTTACATGTTTTTTTATTATGAATTATGTATAACAATTTCTTCATTTACTAGTTTTTTATATGTTTGAACTTCGTGCCCATTTTTTATTATATTATATAAACGGAACTCCTTAGAATTTAATAATATTATATAACTAAACCACGGGAAAAATAAAAACTGTCCCCCTGTTAAATTACTTTCAAAAAAAGGAATAATGATAAGAGGTATTGCCAATAAAGAATAATTAGAAATATTATTCCAAAAGACTCGAAATGGATCATAAATCATGATTTTTAGAAAAATTATAAATACAAAAATTCCTGCTCCAAATAAAACTTCCCAATAAGAATTATGATATACAGGTAATATACCTCCATATTTATGTAATTCTGTATAATTAAACATACCCACCCCTGTAAACCAATATACTGGATTGTTATCGAAACTTTTAAGCATTGCATTAGTACCTATCAATCTGCCCTCATTTCCTGATTCTATTTGTACCTCATTTCTTCGTTCAATTGTACTTATAGCCGAGTTTTCTTTCAATGAAAGTAAAGCAACTGCAATGAACAATAAAAGCACCAATGTAAATTTAAACATAAACGAAAATATTTTGTCTTTGAACAATAAAAAAATAAATGCCAACCCTGCAGATAATAATCCTGCACGGTTTCCACTTATTAATAATACATAAAAAACAAATGGAATAAAAATTAAAATAAATAATCTATAAATTCTTTTTAAAGGATAAAATCGTAGTACAGTTATTGAAGATAATAAAAACAATGTACTGCTCCAACCATAATTATTAGACACAAAAAAACGACCTTCTTCATAGCCATATATATTGGTCTTTTGTATGTCAAAACCAAAGAAAAGAAAAGAAAATGGTACAAATGCATAAACTATTAATATCATTAGAGATAAAGAAACTAGTAAGTTATAGGCACCATACTGTAATAAATAGTTAACTGAATAAATAATATACAGTAAAGGAAAAATAAAAGTTAAGCCTTTATAAACTGATTGAAATGGTTCATTGGAAAAAAAAGATAGCCCCATCATTACACATATTAATAAATATATGTTAAACTTATTAAGTAAATATATAGTTGAAAATCCGTTTAATTTAATCACATAAACCAGTGATACAAATACTAGAACCTGTTTAAAAACACTAAAAAAAGGAATAAACCATGGCCCTATCGAGTAAGCTGCAGCATATCCTAGAACTACTAAAAACATATTAATAAATAGTAATCTGAAAATAGCGTCTTTTATTATGGCCTGCATGTATTTACTATTCATATTAAAACGTTAAGTACCAAAATATCTTTATAAATTAATCATTGAGTTATAAATGATAGATGATGCCTTACCATCTCCATAAGGACTAATAAAATTCGTTTCTTCTACATTTATTGTCTTATTTAATTGGTTATTAGTCGCAGTTATTATCTTTTCACTATTAGTACCCACCATTGTTACTATTCCAGAAGCTACTGCCTCAGGTCTTTCTGTAGTATCTCTCATAACTAACGTATACTTACCAAGTCCTGTGGCTTCTTCTTGAATCCCCCCACTATCTGTAATTATTAAATCACAATTTTTCATTAGCCATATAAAAGCTTCATAAGGTTGAGGGTTAATCAATTTAATATTTTGAATATTTCCGAGTTCATTTTCAATAGGTATTTTGACATTGGGGTTAGGATGTACCGGAAAAACAATAAGAACTTCAGGATTTTGTAAGGCAATTGTCTTTAATGCTAAAATAATATTCCTAAAACCTTCTCCATGATTTTCTCTCCTATGACCTGTTACTAATATAAACTTATTTGCACTACCAATAATTCTAATTATTCTATTAATACTATCAAACTTCTTAGTTTTAATAATTTCGCCTCCAATTTTTAGAGCATCAATTACAGTATTTCCTGTTAAAACTATGGATTCTTTATCAATCCCTTCTTTTAACAAATTATTAACTGCCAATTTTGTGGGAGCAAAATGTATATCTGCAATTTTACTAGATAATTGTCTATTCAATTCCTCGGGAAAAGGTGACAATTTATTAAACGTTCTAAGACCTGCTTCAACATGACAAACCTTAGCTCCTGCATAAAAAGCTCCCAAAGCAACAGCCATACTAGTAGTGGTATCTCCATGTATAAAAACATAATCCGGATTAAACTCTTCTAAAACTTCTTTTATTGATTTCAGTATACTTGCTGTCAGATTAAATAGATTTTGGTTTGGGCTCATTAAGTCTAAATCGTAGTCTGGTATAATTGAAAAGAAATCAAGCACCTGATCAAGTAAATCTCTATGCTGTGCTGTTACACACACTTTTGTATTAAAGTTAATTGTATCTTCTTTAAAAATCTTTACTACGGGAGCCATTTTTATAGCTTCAGGTCTAGTTCCAAAAACTATTAATATTTTTTTTTTATTTTTTTTCACAAGAAATTTTATTTGTTTAATTCTTAACTTTTCAAACCATTATGACTTAAGTTCATCTAATAATGCATCCATTTTTACCACTATATTTTTATCATATGTATAATTATTCAAGTATAAATGTCTACCATTTTGTCTAATTTTTTTCAATTTATCTTGATTAACATCTACAAATCTACTCCAAGTTTCATCAAAATTAAAATTAACAACAAATCCTAATGAATGCTTTACTACAAATTCCTCAACAGAAAGCCCTCTATTTACAATGATAGGAACACCAAGCATCATGGCGTCATATACTTTATTTGAAGCCGCTAAGATATTAATTTCATTTGATGGGTCATATAAAGAAAAAATCCCTCTACTGTTTCTTATTTTTTCAAATAAAACATCCTGTGTTACATAACCTAAAAATTCAATATTTGAGAGTTCAATAAGTTTCTTACCATAAGAATCAATTACCCTACCCGCAACTATAATCTTGATTTTTGGATTCTTTTTTGCAAAATTATATACAGATAAAGCTCCTCGAGTTTTACCTATAAGACCTGTAAATGCAAATACTGAATTATTATCTAAAACTAAGTTATCTTCGGTATAATAATCCTCTTGAGAGTTATAAATTATAATGTAATTTTTATCCCTTTTTCTTATTCTATTTTCATCTACATGAATAACTTTAAAAGCTTTATTCTTTATTTTATTATCAATTTTTTCAATTATATATTTAATTATTCTAGGGAAATTATACCTCAATGCAAAATCATCATGAATATCATAAATATAACGAACTTTTGGTTTAAAAAATGAAAAAAAATATACTGAAATAGCTGAATCAAAATCAATTGTAAAAATTATATTGTTTTTATTATTCTTTACTTCTCCTAATAATTTAAAGAATAAAATAACACTCCATAAGGGATAATAAAATAACAACTTTTTATTTGCACTTCCCCCTCCTTTCAATATAAAAGTTTCACGTGTATATTTCGATTCTTTAGATTTATCTCTTAGCCAACAAAAAAACTTTAATTCTATCTTTTTTTGATCAAAATATTTGATAAATTTTTTCACTCTCACTTGATCAGTACAACTGGAGCCCTTTGTAATATATATTTTCATTATTCTAAAACGTAATTGATACTATCTATAATTGATTTAGCCATATCTTTAGGTTTTCTGTTTAAATAGTAATAATCTTTTGCTGCGTTACCAATTTTAATATATTTATTTGGGTTTTTATAAGAATCAATTATAACATTTATCAGTTCATTTTTATTGTTATATAAAACCCCTGTCTTATTGTTCTCTAAATTAAATATTTCTCCACCTGTTATTGCGTTATTTTTTGTAACAAAGCAAACACCATACCCCATACTAGTTAAAACAGAGAGCCCGGCTTGATTAGGTGAAACACATAATATTGAAGACATAAAATAGTTTTTTAATGTATTTTGATCATATACACCGCCTAATAATTTCACCTTTTTATTTAAATGATTCTTTTTAATAAATGTTGCAATATTATCTTTCTCTGGGCCTTCGCCAATTATTTGTAAATTATACAAAGATTCTCCTACTAATAAGTAAGCTTTTAAATAGCAGTCGAGTAACTCAATAATACCTTTTCGTTTATGTAATGCTCCAACAAATAAAAGTTTATCTTTTTTTACAACTAAGTCATTCTTAATGTTTAAAACTTCAACTGTATTATTAGCTACAAATAATGATTTTTTATCAAAACCATATGAAATATATTTATTCTTAGCATATTCTGTATAAAATATTAAAGCTTTAGCTCTTTTAAACAAAAAATTTCTTAAAAAATCATAGCTCTTATTATTGTCAAAGGCTTTATCTTTTGAGGCAGAAACTCCAATTCCCCAATAGATAATCTTTGTTTTAATAAATGGATTAAAAGGTAAAGATAAAATGTCTATAGTTCTTAAGTTCATTAAACCAATAACTACATCGAACTTTTTTACTAAAGGATGAATATTCTTTTTATGTAAAATTATTGGACCGTATTGTTTTATTGGCAAAAATATCACTTCAAATGGTTCATCCTTATAAAGAGAAACCTGCTCTTCTTCATAAGACGCTAATGTAAGTTTACAATGCTTAGCAATTATTCTAAACACAGGAACTCTATAATGCTGAATTTTATGTAGCAATATTAAAACCCTACTTTCTTTTATCATTTGTTTTATAGTTTACAAAACTAATAAGAATTATTTTCATCAATAAACATTCTATACCACAATTCTACACTCAAGAGTCTGTATAAAAACCGACTATAGTCTTTATCTCCATTAATATGTCTTTTGTATAAATTTTTAAATGAATTTACATTCACAATATTTCTTGAAAAAAAGGTCTCTGACAGTAAAATATCAGAAACCATTTTAGAAGAAATAATTTCTTTAATTGGTGATACAAATCCTATTTTATTGGTGTTATCAACAACTTCTGAAGGTAAATCATTTTTAAAAGCATCACGATGAATAATTTTTCCCTTATTCAATTTATACTTATAATCGAAAGGTAGCTTAAATAAAAATTCTACTAATCTATAATCTAAAAAAGGCAATCTACTTTCTAAAGAATACATCATTGAGACCGAATCTCCATAATGCAATAAATTTACTAATCCACCTTTATGTTGTTCTAATAATAAATCATTCAAATTCCGATAATATTGTTCTTTCTTTAATTCATTAAGATCCTTTTTTATCAGGACTTTCTCAATTCCATAAATTCTCCTCATGAAAGTTTTCAATTTACTTCCTCCATTATTTCTAAAAAACAAGACAAATGAATTTATTAATTTCCTAAAGCCTATCAACTTTATTTCCCTAATGAAACTTCTAAATTTAAAATTCTTTAAAAGCTTTAACAAATAAGAAATTATAAAAGTATGTGTATAACCACCTAATAATTCATCAGCTCCTTGTCCCTCTAACAACACCGTAACCTTATTTTTAGCATTATTCATTATAGATTGTAAAGGTACAATAGCTGGAGAACTATGCCCTGCTTCGAGATGATATATCAATTTATTCAGCGACCCAACATAATTTGAATAATCTGTTAAAATACGATTGGCATTCACTTTTTTATTTTTAATATAACGCTCAACGACAGGAAATTCATCATACTTTTCATTGGGAAAGCTAGCCGTAAAAGATTCTAAGTTTTTTGAGGTATATTTCAAAGATGAAGAAGCTATTGCCATAGAATCCAAACCTGAAGATAAAGTTAAACCAATGGGGACATCTGATCGCATTCTAAGCCTAACAGCATCTTTAAAGATGTTTTTATATTTTTTTATTGCTTCTTCATAAGGTATATTTAATTGCTCTTTAGGATAATTCCAATATCTTGAAATATTAAGTTGACTATCCTTTAATTTAAAAATTATATTATGTGCAGGCATTAACCGATATACACTTTCAAACCATGTTTGCTCTGATTGACCTCCTAACGACTCTCTTAAATAAGAGTTAATTGCAACTTTATTAGGTTTACGTAAAACCTTATTATAATTTATAATAGATTTTATTTCTGATGATAAAATAAGACTTCCATCAGTAAATGAATAATATAGAGGCTTTATTCCAAACCGATCTCTAGAAACAAAAATTTCATTTTTATCTTCCAAATAAATTAAAAAAGCCCACATACCGTTAAACTTTTTCACACATTCACTCCCCCAATAATCAAAAGCCTTTATAACAACTTCTGTATCACTTGTTGTAACAAAATTATAACCTAGGGTCTCTAACTCCTTTTTTATTTCAATGTAATTAAAAATTTCTCCATTGAATATTAAATGTGTATTGTTAAACTCAAAAGGTTGATTTGACCTTTCATCTAAGTCTAATATAGACAACCGAACATGTCCTAAGCCAATTTTATCATTTATAAAATCAGCATTTTGATTATCAGGACCTCTATGTTTTAGAAGTAATAATGATTCTTTAAATAGTTCCTTATCAATTACTTTTTCCTTCTCAATTACACCGAAAATTCCACACATTTTAATTAATATTTAGAAGATAATTGTTTAACTGTAAGGCCTGTTGTTTTCTATTAAAGAAATTGAACTTAGATTTTTCCATTTTTCTGTAAGATAGACTATACTTATCAATATTGTTTACAAACCTAATAAAATCCATTGCTGCAGTTTCAATATTATTTACATCCGAATGAATACCTATTTCAAAATTATTAATTAAGTCATTTAATTCTCCCTCAGGTTGCCCTAATGAAAAAATTGGCTTTTCCATCCCAAAATAATCAAAAACCTTTCCTGCAATAGTTCCATTATAACCTTTGTCTGGGCTTTGCCAAGTTATACAACCATCAGATTCTAACAAATAATCACCCACTCTATTGTAAGGTAGAGCGTCATAAAAATTAAATAACTGAACAAGGTTTAACTCTTCAATCATATTTCCTTTTCTTGATAAATCTCCCACCAAATTAACCTTAACTTTTTGAAATAAAAGAGGATTAATTTCAATAGCTTTTTTAATAGTTTTATAAAAATAGCCGTCAACTCTATCTCCACGTAATCCACCTAAATACAATAAATTAATCTTCTCTTTATCAAAATTAGGTTTAACTCCGTGTAATTGTAAATCTTTAGAATCATAACCATTGTAAATGGTTTTTAACTTTCCGTCGTCTTTTATTGAAAAATACCGCAGCACTTCCTTTTTATTTACATTTGTATTAGTAATTATTAAGTCTGATTTATCATAAATTATTTGTTCAAATTTTTTCTGATAAAATTTATGTAATGGTGTTATAGGATGATAAAATGCACCTAATGTAAAAGGGTCTCTAAAATCCGTAACTAAAAAAAAATTAAATTTCTTTTTTAATTCTAATCCTATTTTATGTACTGAATGTGGCGGACCACTAGTTAAAACATAGTCATAGTCGAATTCTTTTTTATTCTTAAAATGTTTTATTACATCTTTTGCCCACTTATAGTAATAATCATAAAATCTAAACTTATTAATTACTTTATTTAATAAAGTACCTTTGTAAGGTTTTTCTTTTAACCTTATTGTTTTGATATCACTTATTTCTTTTAATCTTGCTTCATCAATCCAACTATAATTTTCACCTTTAATAGAACATACTGTTACATCCCAACCCATTTCCTGAAGATATATACTAAACTTTACAATACGTTGAACACCTCCTCCGCCAGCAGGTGGATACGCTCTCGAAATAATTAATATTTTCTTACTCATTTATTAACTTTTCAAATTTTTCTACAATAGTACTCCAATTATATTGTTTAGGTTGACCAGAAAAAGATTTAGCATCTTCAAAACTTATTTCGTCTAAAAATTTCTGTAATTCAGCTCTATTTAATAAATCGCCAATTTTATCAGAGGCTCTAGCATGATTTATGAAATTCATATTAGCTAATACTTTAACATTATAAGTCCTAGCTAACAATAAAACTCCTGAATTTAAAGTATTTATGTAAGGCAAAACCACATAATCACATCCGGTGAAATACGCCATAACTTCTTCATCTGGTATAAACTTATTATCAAATTTAATATTCTTTACCCCACTTACTAAATTTTCAATCTCTTTTTCTAATTTTTTTTCATTGGCCTTACCTGCTAACAGTAAATAAATATTATCAGAATTACAAGCTATAAATGATTTTAAAAACTGATCAATTCCTTTTCCTGTCCTTATACTACCAAATATTAGTAATATCTTTTTATCAACAGGTATTTTATATCTATCATTTATATTGACTTCTATATTTTTATTATATAAATATGGACCTTGTTGAATTGATATAATTTTGGTTAAAGGTACTTGTAAATATTCAGCAACTTTAAATTTATGACTTTCATCAAAAACTCTTAAATAGTCAACCTTTTTAGCTAATTGTCTAAAACAAAATTTTTCTATTATTTTAAATTTTTCATCATGCCGATGTAAATTGTGTATATTCCATATTATTTTAGTATCACGCTTATTTAGAAACATTAATTCCAAAATTCCTAGTGTAGATTTTACTAATGTTTTCAATAAATTTTGTGAAATATAAAATGAATGCACCCAATCTAATACTAAAACTTTTATATCTTTTTTTAATGCATGGGTTAATGGAAAGAGTAATTTTAGATTTATCTTTTTTACTTGGTAACCTTTATCCTCCAATGCCTTTTTAAACAATAGCTGATGTTTGTCTCCTTCATTAGCTAAAGTTTCAGACCATGGATATATTCCTATTATTTTCTTCATACCCTTACTTAAACCAAGGTTTATAATTCAAATTATATTGTAATTTACTTTCTCTTTTACCAATAACTTTGGCAGGAACACCACCTACTATTGCCATGGATGGTACATCTTTAGTAACTACAGAGTTAGACGCTACCACTGCTCCTTTACCAATAGTCACTCCTGGTAATATGGTTACTCTTGAGGCTATCCAAACGTAATCTTCAATCGTTACATCTGCACCAATAGCTTTATGCTGATTATCATGTACATCATGCTCTAAAGTCCAAATATTGGTTTCTTGTGCAATATCTACATTATTACCAATCACTAAATGCCCTCCTCTACCATCTAATAGCACTTTTTTATTTACTACTGAATTGTCACCAATGACAATATTTTTAGGACTTCTAAATTCAACACCCATTAAAAAATTAGTGTGTTGACCTACTTTTTTAAGTTGCGTTTTTATAATCAGTCTCCTTATCCAATGAAAAGGGATATACATCAACCAATCTCTAATAAGATAGTCTTTAAAGGCTAATAAAGCTGTATATATATTAATTAATAGTTTTTTCACTTACTATTTTATACGTTTTAGTAATAGGATACAAAGATAAGAGTATTAATGAAAGGGTACCTAATACAATGTAAAGTATATAATTATCTAGTTTAACCCAAATTATTAACTGGTTTTTTATCACAATTGCTAGTCCAATTAAAATGACTCCTAAAATGTTATTTTTCGAAAACACCTGAAAACTTAAATTGTCTTTTGTAGTTTTATAAACGATATAACCAACACTACTCATTAAAAAAGTATTAATAGGTATGATAAAATACAAACCATTTATTTTAAAATACCTAATTAAAAAATAAGAGAACCCAGCAGAAGCCAATTGAGCTAACACCCAATACAAATACAATTTTTTAGCAAAACCATGCGACACTGCCATTTTGCGGTAAATGCCTCCGATACTACTAATAAGAACTGCAATAATATTAAACAATAGAAAAGCATACGCCAGAAGTACATCTGTTTCGTCAAACTTTTTACCTCCCCAAATGATATCGATAATTACATCACCTAATAAAATAGTTCCTATAATCGTAATTACATTTACGTTTACAATACTCAACATGTTTTTATTAAACTCTTTGGCAACAGATTTTGCTTTTTGAAGCAATAAAGAATACTTTGTAAAGAAAATGGTCATAAAAGGCTGAATAAATAGTCCCCTTACTTTATTCGCTAAATTTTGTACATATTTAAAAATCGCATATACTCCTTCTGGTAAAAACGAAATACTTGCAGTTAATACAATATTATAGAGTTGTGTAGCTCCTACATACAAAAACGTACTTTGCATGCTTTTAAAAAATGAAATATGATTAAATTCAGGGATAGACCATATCAATTGAAATCTATATCCATTTTTATACAACTGCCATACGTAAAAAATAAATTCTATTATTTTACCTGACAGCATAGACACTACCAATGCCCACAATTGGATAAAAGGATACAAAACAACTAATACTAATATATTAACAATAGTGTTTGTTAAGCCTAATAATTCTGCTCTACCAAAACGCTGTTCTGCATTTAATACTGTTATATAAAAAGAATTTATTAAAGCCAAGTATAAAATTGGCAACAACACTCTAAAAATTAATGCTGCCAGTTCTTTATCTTCAGTAGAAAATCCTGGAACCATTAAATTCACTAAAAAAGGAGCAAAAATAAATACCAATAGCATTACTACAGAACCAAAAATGACCATTCTATTAATAACAACATTTAAGCCCTTATACCCTAACCCATTTTTTATAGTATTGAGTTTATGGTATTCAGGTAAAAATATTTCTGCCAATTGCCCACTTTGTGTCAACGAGGTTACCAAATAAACCAAACTTTGAGCCGCAAAATAAATTTCAATGGTACGTGAAGCTCCAAAATATTTAACTTGAAGTATAGAATATGCCAAGCCTAACAATGAAGCTATCAATTTTAAAGAAAAAAGTTTTAATAGAATTTTCATTTATATTTTGCGAACTAATTATTAATCCACTCAAAAAACTTTAAATCAAGGTTATTTAATATTTCTTTTTCGTTTTCCAAATTGCTTTTGTTAAATTTCTTTATTTTAATATTTTTAAAAGCATTTTTATATACCTCAATATCCTCTAAAGGACTAATAACAATTGGATTTTTATAAAACAATTCACTTGCATATTTTAATTTGGGATGTAACTCTATCGCCACAAAAGGAGTGTTAACTAAACCTGCTATAAACAGACTATGCATTCTACTAGAAAAAACAACTTCTGCATTATTAAAAATTGAAATAAAACTTAAAATACTCATTTTAGAGGGATTCCAAACAGTGGTTTTAAAACTACTTGTAATTTTTTTCATTAAATCTTCCTTATCTTCTTGTAAGAAAACCCAATGTGTTTTAAATGCATTCTCCTCTAAAAATTCTGCAAATTTTATTAATTCATTTAAATGTTTTTCATATTCAGGTTTGTGATGATATGATCTTGGGCAAATTATAATTTCATTTGACAAATCAATTAAATCATCTTCAGGTAATTTTTCATAACCTATACTTAAATCATTAGATAAGTAAAGGTTTTTAATATTCATTTCTTTCGCATATTCAAAAGACTTATTATCTCTGACTCCCAAAATTTGAAAAGAGCTTAAAATTTGCTTATGAAGAATTAAACTACGACTATTAAAGTAAGGTCCAATACCTATACCTATTCCTCCAAATTGTGTTCCCAATAATCTTGGAATTTTAAAACGAAATATATTAGATATATATTTTTTTATAAATTTAGATGTATTAACTTTTTTGCTGTAATCAAATAATATGCCTCCTCCTATATAATAAACTTTATCAAACTTTGTATAAAAAAATGCAGGTATTGTGTTATTTAGTTTAATCAATATCAGATCTGGATAATATTGATACAAATACTCACAGTCTACTGATGAATTAGTAATGACAACACTAACTTCTACATTCGAAATTTGTTTTATTCTATTAATTGCTATTTCGAATAATAAATCGTCACCGAAATTTTTGTAGCCAATATAACCAGTTAATAATATTTTCTTTTTCATTATTTACTAAATATTGGTTGATGATTCTCAATATTAGTAATGATACTATTAAAATTTTTATACTTTATAAAATCATTAATATTATCAAATCTAAATCCTCTAAAATCTGAAGGTGTTCTTTCAAAGAACATTTCAAAAGGGGTTTGATAACGAATAAAAAGTAAGTAGGCATATTTTAAAGCTTCCATTCTGTTTTTTTCTAAATCATAATCATTTACATCAAAATTATCCAACACTTCAAAATATTCTTCAATTGAGTTTACATCAATAGTAAATCGTTTGCCCCGATAATGTGTTTGAGAAACAACAACACATGGCTTGTACACCAATGGCAATTCCATTCCTGCGGTGGTAGTATGTACCAATCCTAAATCTGTAATCTCATAAATACTCCAGCTATTTACTTTGGCATCTGGTTTTATAATTTTTACATTATCATTTGGAGTAACTGCATTGTGTATAATATCATAAAACGGCATATTGGTACCTGCAATTACTTCTGCGGGATGAATTTTTACAATCAGTTGTTTCTCTGGATGCTGATTGAACCATTTTACCGTTTCAATAACCCATTCTATAGGGTTTTTAAAAGAAATTTCACGATGAGCACTAGCAGCATCCCACAACACATTGGTAAATAAAGAATAAACAGGTTTATCAGTATCTATACCTAAACTTTTTATAGTTTCTTCTTTACTAGTTTTATTTCCAAAATTATAAACTGTGACATCGTCTTTATGCATTATACGCGTACCAATATAATCAGTGATTTCTTTCAATTGAGCTTCTGTTAGTTCTATATCTTTAACCCTATTCCATTCATCGATTACATCCCATGAATCACCCGTTTTATTCCAATTAAAAACCTGTGCATATTTTTTCTTAGCTCTACTATGTACTAAAATTGGAATATTATGTGCATCTAGCACTTGATATGGTGGACCCCAAGTAGAATAGATACCATGATTCATTATTACCTTATCAACTTTAAGCTTAACTAATTTTTCTCCTATATAATCAGTTATTCCAATGGCCTTTTTAAATAATTTCGTTCTATTTTCAATATCAGGTAGATTTTTAGACAAACTACCTACTTTATAATGTTTTAATAGACTTGCTTCTAATACAGGAGCGTATTTATCTTTATACTCTAACTCACTTGGAGCATCTTTGATAAATTCAGAGATAGTGAAATAATTCAATCCAGAGTCATCCAAAAACTTGGAAGCATAAGCAAAAGCAGTTTCTGTTTGATTATCCCATTTATGCTCACTTCCACGTCTTTTAAACTCTTGTATAGGTAAAGTATTGTCATCAATAATAAAAGTTACTTGATGTCCTTTCTTTTTCAAACCTAATGCTAAAAGTACTTCAATATACAAATGAAATGTGCTTTGAGATAGCATTAATAAAACATAAATTTTTTGTGGTTTAGCAACAGGGTCAACCTCAAACTTACCTAGTAATTTTGCTTGAGCTAATAAGACACTTTTACTAAAAAAGGAAAAGCGTCCCAACTTTTCCCAACTAAAACCTAAAGCGTGTAAAAAACTTACTACAGAAGGGAATACATTTATTTTTATTTTGTCTTTTAATTTCATTTTCTAATTTTTTAGTATGCCTTTTAATAATAGTTTATCGGCTACATTCATCATCGTCTTATAATCTATGTTACATTTTTCTATGATATCTAGCAAGTCATGATCTCCATCAGAATAATTAAGCATCCACATCATAGCGTCTATCTCAATTGCTTTTTCTTTTTCTGACAAAGTTGGATAAAGTCCTCTTTTACCTAATTGAGGTTCACAATATGGAAATTGATTTATATATTTTTTATTTTTTTCAATAAGGGTAAGTATTTCTACATACTTTAAAATGGTCTTTTCCATTGCTGCAAAGCTAATGAAATCTTTATTATCTCCAGAAGTATGATACTCTGCATATTGCCCATAAGTAGTTCTTAATAACAAAACAACCGGCAGATTAAAACCTGGAGAACAATATTGTCTTTCATCAGAACCTCTTGGAGCAAAATCAATAACTTTAAATTCAGATTCCGTTTGTTTTAAAATAGTATATACAGCTCTATCAGGTAAACTATTTCCTCTTCTACTCTTTTTATAAGTAAATTGACCATCGTCGCCAACACAGGTAACTACAAAACCAGCTTCTAAGTTTTGCTTAAAATATTCACCATATTGAGATAGGTAATAAATACTTCCAATGGTTTCTGGTGCAAATACAAAACGATAGGTATAATAATTTTCTTTGTCTTTTAGCTGATTGTATATAAAAGCAGTAACTAGTGGTCCAGACAATTCATTATTTGCCATAGAGGGATGACAAATATAAGTGGTAAGCAAAATTTCTTTATCAGATTTTCCTTTTAAAACCAAATCTCCATAGGTCATTGCCCCCTTTTCATCCAAACTACTGTCTATTTTTACAGTATATATTCCGTTTTTATCTAATTTTTGGAATTGATTGTGTGACATACAAAATCCCCATCTTCTACTATAATACGAAGTTAAATAAGGAATTAAATCAGGTTGTTTAGGTAATGTATAGAGATGCTCTTTAAGCTCATTAAACGTTAATTCACCTTCAAAAGGTACAGAATACCCTAATAAATGTAAATTATTTACTGCAAAGTCTACAATGGTATTACCATGCTCATCTTTAATCCATGCCTCTTTAGCATTCCATTCTGGTGGTACAATCCAATCAAAACATTGTGTACCTGAAGGTACTTCATGAATAGTTAGAGGTATTATTTCAGAAAGGATATCAAGAGTTTCTCTATTTCCATCTCCAGTTAAACTCCGATTGATTGGCCATAAACGATCAAAATATTTTTCTAATTGTTCTTGCATTAATTGGCTTCGTTTTTATGATTACTAACAAAACAGTACGGATTTTCTTTAATCAATTCATCAGCAAGCAAAACATAATCATTTGCTTTTATACAGTGAATAAAACCAGCTCCCAATTGTGTTTTTTGAAGTAAGTTCTTATCAACAAGAATTTCTTCAATAAAATTCATATTCAAAATAGGGTTTACTTCTAAATCTCTTACATACATTTGATAAGTTCTGTCTACTGTTTCTGCTTCATTTACACCATAAGGGGCTGTAAATGATTTCCAATACCGATAAGGTACTTTGTTATGTTCTTCTACCATATGTATAAAAGATGCTGCATTATAATCTGTACCTAGTAATAAAATCTTCGCATTATTTTTTAGCAATACATCAAAAGCTCCATGTTCTCCGAAAGCAGATTGTGGGTCGCCATTAGTTATAGCTTCTGCCAACGGGCCTACTACCGCAATGGACTGCATAGGATGTTTGCTTCTTAAACTTGTTGGTAACATTCTTATATATTCGGAAAAAACTCCCATATTTTTAGAAGGAGTTGTATTGCTGTAAAAAGGAATTCCTTTACAAAAATCAAAATTAAAAGTAGGCACAGCAATTGTACCTTCTTCTCCAATAACTTTTCGTAATTGTTTATAAATTGAACTTGAAAGTTCTTTTAAAGGTACATCTGTTGGAATACCAAATGAAAACAAAGAGTTGTGTACCAACACCATATCACCTCTTTTTAATCCAACGTCTAAAAAAGTAGAATAAAAATGCTCGCTATTGTATTTTTGCATGCTTGGTTAACTTAATAATATCTTTTTCAAATTGCATTTTAGTAAAAAAATTAATAGAATTAAGGTTATCTACAATTACTTCGACTTCAATTAAATCTACATTTTTCTCTTTAAACCACAAGTCTAATTCTTTTGACAACTTTTCACCAGCTCCTGAGCGTCTATATTCACTTTCAATAAATAAATGTGACAAATATCCTATTTTCTTATTTCCCAGATATGCGGGAGATAATCTAATGATACCTGTTACAAAGCCTATAATTTTTTTATTGTCATAAGCAACATAAATATTACTAAGTTTTCCTAATGTTGACTTGATGGAATTCATCCATATTTGAGGACCATTTTCAACCAAAGGCATCACTAAACCTTTGGTTTCCATAAAATCATAGAGTTGCTTAAACTGGTCTTTTATCGTATCAAATACAACTTCTGAATCGTGTTTGGTTAACGGTTTAATTTCCATTTTCAATAATTTTACTCAATTTTTCAATCGAGTTAAACTCTGTAGGGTCTAATTCACTAAAATCGAGTTCCATATCAAATTTAGCTTCTATTTCTACCGCAAATTCTAAAAAAGATAAAGAATCTAAAATACCTTGTTCAAACAAGCTTTTTGTAGTGTCTACTTCTTCCTTTTTTATTTCTAACAATTCAAGACGCGTTGCTAATAATTCTAATAAACTATCTTTATGTGTAATAGTACTCATTATATAATTTTTTCAATTAATTTTTTTCGATCTACTTTTCCATTCATATTTAAAGGAAATTCAGGAATAAACAGAATGTCTTTTGGTAACATATAATTGGGTAAAATTTTACTTAACTTTAATAAAATATCTTTCTTAGCTTGTTCTGAATTCCCCTCTACAAAAGTATATAAATTATCTGCAATTCCATTTACTACAGGATATGGAATTGTATATACCATTGTTTTTTCGGTTATTTTAGCAATAGCATCATTAATTTCGTCCAACTCAATTCTATAGCCTCTAATTTTTACCTGAAAATCTTTTCTTGCTACATAAAATAACAATCCATCTTCATACTTAGCAATGTCACCTGTTTTATACCATATTTTATCTCCTTTTCCTTTAAGTTTGACAAATTGTTTTTTAGTAGTATCTTCATCTTTCCAATAGCCTTTTGCTACTTGACTTCCAGACAAACAAATTTCTCCTTCAACCTCGTTGGGAATGTCATTTTCATCTACCAAACACAATTCTTGAGTATCAAAAACTGAACCAATACAAACAACACCATTATTCTCTTTTATCTCTTCATTTCTAGGTAATTGATAATGTGTAATAGATACTGTTGTCTCTGTTGGACCATAAACATTGTCTATTTCAGTATTAGAGGCCGCTTTTTGCCATTGCTCTGCAACAGCCTTAGGTAAAGGTTCACCACAATAAACGCTCCATCTAATAGAAGGAAAATTTCCAGGTTTTAGCATTTTAAACCTTCCCATTATTTGGATTAAAGAAGGCACTGAACACCAAAAAGTAAGTTGATGGGTATTGATAAATTTGGCAGGTGCCATAACTACGTTATCAGGTACACAATACAATCCTGCTCCTCCTTTAAACGATAGATACAAGTCATGTACACTCAAATCAAACGTTAAGTCAGGTACATGTGAAAATCTATCGGTAGGTTTTACATCATATCTATCAATTAGATAATTAACGTAACTCAACACATTAGTATGGCTAATAGGAACTCCTTTTGGAACGCCCGTACTTCCAGAGGTAAAAAGTAAATATGCTAAATGGTCTTTGTCTACATCAACAATAGTATTATTTTCATTTATTAAGTCTTCCTTAGAAATTATCGTATGATGAGAAGCTATTTCAGGAATATCCTCTTTAGCCGTTTCGGGAAAAATTAATGTTAAAGATTGTTCAAATTCTGGTAACAATTCTACTAAATTATTGATACATCTATTATCTACTAGAACCACTCTCGATTCAGAAAGTGAAATTATTTTGATATTTCTACTCTTCGGAAACTTTGGGTTTAATGGTACATATGTTTTTCCAGACTTTAAAGCCGCCAATAACCCTGCATAAGCAATTACACTTTTATGTGCCATTAATGCAATTTGATTTCCTTCTGTGTTTAGTAGTCTATCAGAAATCTTATTAATAATTTCGCCTAATTTTTTATAACTATACGATGTATTATCTACCATTAAAGCAATATTATCAGGATAATTTTGCTTTGAATTATTAAAAATAGAATAAAGGTTCATGTAATAACTTTCTTAAAAAAAATAGTTGATAAATTATTTTGAATGTTTACTTATTTCATGTTTCATTTTTTCTAACAAGACCTGATTATTTTTTAAATAATTTACCAATGTTTCAACTGATTTTGACTTCATTTTTTTATACAAATCCTGTTCCAATTTAAAGTCTTCTATGGTATCTAACGTTAATCTAATATTTTCAGTGTTAGCCATATAGTTAGGCATTTCTAACAATTGAATTTTATAGCTTTCAGGATGTGTATAAATATAATTTGTAACATGTTCTTGGTACAAAGATAAGGAAGTACTTTTACTTACGC
The DNA here is from genome assembly GCF_003813905.1 of Aureibaculum marinum. GTDB lineage: Bacteria > Bacteroidota > Bacteroidia > Flavobacteriales > Flavobacteriaceae > Aureibaculum > Aureibaculum marinum. The sequence continues at coordinate 11,245 of NZ_RPFJ01000051.1, read as the reverse complement.
TTAGTAAAGCTTTTAAAGAAACAGCTTCTGTAAACAACCCTAAATGTGATTTTATAGTTGGTAATCCGTTTGGAAGTTTATAGCTTACATAGTCTAAGTTATTATGCTCTATTTCAGAAATAAATTGAGATATATGTTCTATATCCAAAAAAGGATTGTCAGCACATATTCTAATGATAGTTTTAAAATTAAATTGTGTTGCAGCTTTTATAAAACGTTCTAGTACATTATCTTCGCTTCCTCTATATGTTTTTATATTAAACTTTTGAGCAATAGCAATTAATTCATCATCAATTGTATTTATTGTAGTTGCTAGCACAATTTTCTCTGTAGAATAATGTGTAGTTAACTTTTCAAAAAGTAGCTCTAAAACACCTTTTTCTTTATAAAAAGGAAGTACCATTTTATTTGGCAATCTTGTTGATCCTTTCCTTGCTTGTATAACTATACCTGTCATTTAATTTGATAATTATTGGTCTAATTTTTTTGAAGTATTTAAATAGAGATCTATCACTTTATTTAACAACTCTTTTTTAGAAAGATAAGATTCAACAAATTCGCGATATGCACCTTCTCCTCCACTTTTGGTAAGCACCCAATTTACTCTGCTTTTTATATAGTCAGGAGCATTGTTAGGACATGCACTAAGGCCTACTTTTTCAAGTAATTTAATGTCATTAATGTCATCGCCAATATATGCAACTTCTGACCAATTTAACTTATACTTATTTAATAAACTTTCAGCACTACTCACTTTATCTTTTATCCCTAAAAAACAATCGGTTATTTTTAACTTATCAGCTCTACGTTTCACAATTTGGGAATTTTCTCCAGTAATAATGGCTGTAGGAATATCGAGTAATTTTAAAAAAAGAACTCCTGCACTATCTGAGGTATTAAACTTTTTCCATTCGTTACCTGTCTCGTCATAATACATGCCACCATCGGTCCACACGCCATCTATGTCGGTGATAAACAGTTTTATATCAGACGCAGGAAGTGGAAAGCTTGACGTGGGAAGCCCAGTATTGGTTGTTTTCGACTTGGCGTTACTCATGTTTGTTTTATTTAGTTTTGATTCAGTCTGCAGTCTTCAGTCCACAGTCTTCAGTATTATAACTTTTAGGCAAATTTATCTGGATTGTTCATCATATAATTGATGAGTTTTCCAATTTCTTCGTTTCTAACTACTAATTTATTTTTTATATCTTTATTTATATAGCCACATTCCTTTTGCAAATTCAAGCCAACCTAATGTCTCTGCATTTTCAGAATCGGCATCTGATAATTTACTAATAAAATGCTTTGGATAGATCCTTTTTCTATAGGCTTCCGCCAAGTTAATACAAACTGAACGAGATGACCTTCATATTTGTTCCGTCAAAGAGTACTTTTCTTCCTTAGGAAATAATTTTGAAGTTTCAAAAATTTCCATAGCTAATTCAAATCCCTTTTGATATGCCATTAATTTTCTAATACCCATTTTAACGATTTCTTTTTTAAAAGAATATAAACTTTTTAGTCCTTCTGTACCAGTTTTCAGTAACATGCTTATCCACTTTTCATCATCTGCACTACGTATCATGGACTGCCACCTGCCAACTGCGGACTGAAGACTGTAGACTGCCAACTCACTCAAAATCCTCTTGCTTCAATGTAACATCTGCATCAATATCTTTTACCGCTCTTTTACCAAGAATACTATTTCTATCGTTCCATTTAATTCCATCTCCTGGTGATTTTAAACAAATTAATTCATCTGTAAGCAGGTCTCCTTTTTTAATGTTTACCTTACTGGTAACACTTCGTGCCAATTTAACTTTAGCAGCCGCTGTTGCAGGATTTACTTCTTTAATTCCATCACCCGTAGCAATTTCAGCAGCTCTAATATATTCAACTAATTTGGTAAGTCCAGATTTTTCTAAAGAACCTGGCTGGTCAGTACCTTTCATAGTTCTATCTAATGTAATATGCTTTTCAATAATCGCCGCTCCCATTACAGCGGCGGCAGTAGAAACAACTACTCCTGAGGTATGATCTGAAAAACCTGTTATAAAACCATATCGCTCTTTAAGCGTATCCATTACTTTAAGATTTACATTTTCTAATGCACATGGATATTGAGAAGTACACTGTAAAATCATTAATTTATCTTTACCCAATTGTAAGGCATCAACAGCCGCATCTATATCTTCCAAACTAGCCATGCCTGTAGATATAATAACAGGTTTTCCTGTTTTGCCCAACGCTTCTAACAAAGGTATATTTGTTAAATCTCGTGAGGCTACTTTATAAAAAGGACAATCAATACGTTCTAACAATTCTAATGAAGGTACATCACAAGGGGTACAAAAATAAGTAATTCCTTTAGCAGAAGCATATTCTTTTAATTCCAAATGTTGTGCTTCATCTAATTCTAAAAACATTCTATGCTCCCCATAGGTTTTACCAAATGAATTGGGATTGTCATACGGTTTATCAAAAGCTTCTTTGGTAAGTTCTGAGGGAATGTCTCTTTTTTGAAACTTTACGGCACTCGCACCAGCATCAACTGCCATATCAATTAATTTTTTAGCGAGCCGTACTTCTCCATTGTGATTTTGTCCAATTTCTGCAATAATATAAGTAGGATAATCCTCTCCAACCCAAATCTTATCTAATTTTATTCTTTGTTTCGGTGTTTTAGGTGTGTGTTTTATAGTATCTAAGTAGTCATAAATTTCAGCTATAGAAACGCTCTTTGAATCGTATTGCGTTGCTGTAAGCATTTTTTCAAAGGCATGTAACTGTTCGTTGGTATCAATAGTTAAATACTCATCTAAATCAGGACGTAATCCTTCAAAATCATTTGGCAATTCTAATATTGAAAATAGACTTGGATTTTTTCTGAAAAATGGAGTAACATGCTCTCTATCAAAATATGCCTTTGTTAAACTATTGGCTTCTCGAATAGCTCCCACATTAAAAATTTCTGGAACTATATGTGATAACCCATCAATATGTGTATAGTCCACTTTTTTCTCCAGATGTTTTTCAAAAGCAATTTTAGAAATGTCTTCGATATAAAGTGGATTATCGGCAGTAAATCTAACAATAATATCGTGTTCATTTAAATCGGCACTGGCTTCTACAAATCTATTTAATACATCTAGAGCATCTCCTCTAAATATAGAAACATCTAGTTTTTTTACAGCAGCTTCCAACGGATCATCGGCAACTAAATCTGTAGTTGCTATGGTGATTTCATCAATAAAATCAAACTTCTTTACTGAATTAATAACTCTGTATAATAATGGTATTTCATTAACAGACATTAAGGACTTTCCTCTTAGTCTTTTGCTTAACATTCTAGCCTGTATAATTGCTCTAACTTTCACTTTAGTATATTTTATTTTATTATTTCTGCTTAATTCTTTTATAATGTTAGCAGGTATTTATTGGTCCGTATAGATATTAAAACACTCGAAATGACATTTATTTTCAATGTTCAGTTCGAGTGTATTAGCATGGTATAAAAAATTTAGTACTTGTAAATAACATGTTCTTAAATAAAAGGATTCTATCAAACAAAACCCCAGTGTGCTGTTGTCAAAAAAGACGACTACTTTTGAAACGATTACGAATTCATTTCTAAATATTTATCAACAAAAGCTTGTATTCCTTCTTCAATTGGTGTTGAAGGTTTAAAATTAATATATTCGAATAAACTCTCTACATCTGCATATGTACTAGGTACATCTCCAGGTTGAATAGGTTTTAAATTAATTTTTCCTTTTTTTCCCAAGGCTTTTTCTATCGCTCTTACAAACTCCATTAATTGAACGGGACTGTTATTTCCTATATTAAAAATTTGATATGGAGCTGTACTAGCAGAAGGAACTGGTTTTTCTGGATTAAACTTCGGATTGTTCTTTTTAGGAGCTAAAGGGATTAATCTTTTTATACTTTCTACAATATCACCCACATAAGTAAAATCTCTGCTCATGTTTCCATGATTATAGACATCAAACTCTTTATCTTCTACAATGGCTTTTGTAAATAAGTACAGTGCCATGTCTGGTCTTCCCATGGGTCCATAAACTGTAAAAAATCGTAAGCCCGTACTTGGAATATCAAATAAATGAGAATAAGAATGAGCCATCATTTCATTGGCCTTTTTACTTGCCGCATAAATCGCCATAGGATGGTCTGTATGACTGTCAACCGAAAAAGGTATTTGTTCGCTTAACCCATAAACAGAACTAGATGATGCATATATTAAATGCTTAACAGGATAATTTCTACACCCTTCCAATACATTTAAAAATCCTGTAATATTATTATCAATATACGTTTGAGGATTTTCTATTGAATAACGTACACCTGCTTGAGCTGCTAAATTTACTACATAGTCAAACTTTTCTTTTTTGAAAAGTTCCATCAAATTTGCTTTGTCTTGTAAATCTAATTTTACAAAAGTAATGGCTCCTTTAACAGGTTTATTGTCTTCAATTTTTGCTCTTTCAATCCCCAAATCTGCTAATCTAGCATATTTTAAATTTTGATCGTAATAATCATTAATATTATCAATACCAACAACTTGATACCCATTTTGGGATAATAATTTGGACAAATGATAGCCTATAAAGCCAGCCGCTCCGGTTACAAGGACTTTCATATTTGAGTTATTCATAATGTTTTTTTCATATTTTCGTAATCAGTCTTCACTTAACAGTTCATAGTATTCGGTCCTCAGTTGGTAGTCTTCAGTCTTCAGGAAATTATGAAACTATATTAATCAAATTTTTTAGGATTTTTCATCATATAATTGATTAATTTTCCTATTTCTATATTCTTACTTTCTAATCTACGTTTTAAATCATCGGTTATATAACCACATGAATTAGAAAATTCTAACCAACCTAAGGTTTCCGTATTTTCAGAATCTGCATCTGATAATTTACTTATAAAATGTTTTGGATAAATTCTTTTTCTATAAGACTCTGCTAAATTAATACAAACAGAACGTGATGACCTTCTTATTTGATCTGTCAAAGAATAAGTCTCTTCTTTAGGGAAAAGCTTTGACGTTTCAAAAATTTCCATTGCTAATTCGAAACCTTTTTTATATGCCAATAATTTTCTAAATCCCATTATTAAACACTATTTTTTCTCTTTTGACTGCAGACCGGTACTGAGGACTACTGACTGAATTATAACCTACTATTCGACTTTTCTTTAGGTAATGTAGCTTTCACATCAAAAATAATATGGTCTTTAGCACAGAAATCTTCAATAGCCATCGTTTTAAATTCTTTATGAGAAACTGCGATTACTACCCCATCATATTTTTTCTTGATATCACTTTCTTTACAAATTAAATCAATTCCGTATTCGTGCTTTACTTCTTCTTTTGTTGCCCATGGATCAAAAACATCTACTTGTACTTCAAAAGATTTTAATTCGTCTATAATATCAATAGCTCTTGAATTTCTAATATCAGGACAATCTTCTTTAAAAGTAATTCCCATCACCAATACATTAGAATCTTTTATAGAAATGCCTTTTTTAATCATCATTTTTACGGATTCTTGAGCTACAAATGGTCCCATACTATCATTTAAGCGTCTTCCAGCCAAAATAATTTCAGGATTGTACCCTAATTCCATAGCTTTTTGAGCTAAATAATACGGGTCTACACCAATACAATGACCTCCTACTAATCCTGGTCTAAAAGGTAAAAAGTTCCATTTGGTACCAGCTGCCTCCAATACGTCTAGCGTATCAATATCCATTAATCTGAATATTTTTGACAATTCATTCACAAAAGCAATATTCACGTCACGTTGTGAATTTTCAATAACTTTAGCCGCCTCTGCAACTTTAATAGAAGGAGCTAGATGTGTACCTGCTGTAATTATAGATTTGTAAACAGTATCAATATACGTTGCAATTTCTGGTGTTGAACCTGAAGTTACCTTTAAAATTTTAGTTACTGTATGTAATTTATCTCCAGGATTGATGCGTTCTGGAGAATATCCTGCATAAAAATCTTTATTGAAAGTTAGTCCTGAAACTTTTTCTAAAATAGGAATACATTCATCTTCTGTTGCTCCAGGAAATACTGTAGATTCATAAACCACTACATCGTCTTTAGACAATACCTTACCTACGGTTTCACTCGCTTTAAACAATGGTGTTAAGTCTGGTCTATTTCCTTTATCTACTGGAGTTGGCACGGTAACTATATAAAAATTAGCAGATTCTAATTCCGAAAGTTCATCTGTTAACCAGAGTCCAGTTTTTGAAGCCTTTAATGTCTCATAAGACGAAACATTTACACCTTCTAATTCTTCTGAAGAGGTTTCTAAGGTAAAATCATTATTACTTCTTAATTCTTCTATTCTTTTTGTATTAATATCAAAGCCTACCACTTGATATTTCTTAGCAAATTCAACAGCCAAAGGCAATCCAACATATCCTAAGCCTATAATTGCAATTTTTGTTTCTTTCATATTACTTTTTCTTATTTCAATATATGATAACTGATGAGTACTTTACACAACTCACATTCTAGATATTTTTTTTCAATCTTTTTTTTCTAATGTCTTCATGATAATCATTTCAGAAAAGCAAACGTTAATTCTAATTAAAAATTATTTTTTAAACATTCTTTTTATCCAAGATTGCTTTTCTGCAGTATGATATCCATTATTATACTTTCCATAACCTCCATAACCATAACCGTAACCATAGCCGTAACCATAGCCATAACCATAGGTGTTTTTAACAGAGAAATCGTTCAGTACGTAACTTATGTTTTTAACTTCTCCATTTTTATATTTGTCATCTATCATTTTAGGCATGCCACGTTGGGTATAATTTTGCCTAATAATATACATGATGGCATCTGAATATTTAAACAACTCAATAGCATCTGCTACCAAACCTACAGGCGGTGTATCAATAATTATATAATCATAGTGTTCTTTTAAGTATTCCATCATTGCATTTGCTTGATCACTAATCAACAACTCTGATGGATTAGGAGGTATTGGTCCTGAAGTAATGATATCTAAATTCGGTACCCGAGTACTTTGAATAACTTCTGACAATTCTTTTTGTCCAATCAAATAATTAACCACTCCAGTTTCATTGCTCACATCAAAATCGATATGTAACTTTGGTTTTCTTAAATCGAGACCTATCAACACTGTTTTTTTATCACTCATAGCAAAAACAGAAGCCATGTTGATAGAACAAAGTGTTTTACCTTCACCACTTACCGAAGAAGTAACCACTATGGTTTTTGAACTTCCTCCTTTTTTAAATAAAAACTGAATGTTAGAACGTAATGCCCGAAAGGATTCTGACAACGATGATTTTGGCCTGTCAAACACCGCTAAATAGCTATCTATTTTACCACTACCTACTACACCTAGTACCGGAATTCGATATGTTTTTTCTATCTCTTCAACAGTAACAATTTTATTACTTAAAGCTTCTTTAATTAAAATATAAGTAAAAGGCAAACCTAGACCTAATAACGCCCCTACCAAATAATTAAATAAGGTATTTGGACTGATAGGACCTTGCCCCACATCTTTTGCTTCATCCAACACTTTTATATCTGAAACATTAGCGGCAATGGCCGTACCTGCTTCGTATTGTTTTTGTTTTAAATACTCGTAATTGGTCGCTGTTAAATTATAATTACGTTCATACTGTATCAAACCTTGCTCTTTCTTAGGCAACGTATTTAAACGAGCATTAAAACTAGCCAATCTTCTTTTAACCGCTGCAAGATTATTCTTCGTTTCATTTTTTAAGTTTGTAATATTTTCTAACAGTACATTTCTTGTGGTTTCAATACGATCGTTTAAGGTTTTTAATAGAGGATAATCAGAAGTTACATTTTTTTCTAAGTTCTGCTTTTCTTTAGTCAACTCAACATATTCTACAATATTTTTTGCGATGTTAGGGTCTTCTATCCCAACATTTAAAGGAGCTGTGATGTCTCCCCCATTTGTTATATAGTTTTCTAAATTGCTATAACTTTGTAACCGTTCCGTTATTTGTTGTTGTTGAGCATCTAATTCAGAAACACCATCCAATAAAGCTTGTCCTTGTGAACTTAAATTATAAACACCACTTTGTTGCTTGTAACTTCCTAAATCTTCTTCAATTTTCCTTAAATTTAAAGCTGCATCATTAAAAACGGTATCAATATATTTTTTTGTACGGATGGCATACTCAATTTTTTGAGCTTGTTGGTCTTTATCCAACACTTCAACAGACGTATTGATATAATCTTCAATTTTCTTTTTATTCACCCCTGTTAAAGACAATTCTATTATAGAAGTACCATCTTTTTTACTACCCACATTTATTTTTTGATACGCTTTAACCGTATTGTTAAAGTCAGAAAACAACACATAATATGTACTATTAGACAAATCTGAACTAAGCCTTTTGGGTTTGATTTTAAAATCAATGAATGGTGTTTTTATTCTCCCATTGACTTTAAATGTTTCAGAATATGACGATTTATTGATATTGTAATTTTCTTTTGTATTGGTTGGATAATTAATTAAGGACAAGTCTGTATCTTCAAAATCAACAGAAACTACAACTTCATTGGTTTCTAAAAACTCTAATTTAATAGGATGGTTTAAAAGTTGATAGCTTGTAGAATCTAATTCTACAGAAAATGGTACCTTTCCATACACATCCTCTTTTCTAAAACGTCCATCTTGCAAATAATTGATATAATATTTTAATTGATGAACAACCTTTTCATTATGGGTTCTCGATTTTAGTATGGTAATGATATTTTCTACCTTATCACTTGGTCCACCCCAATTAAAAACCAAATTGGTACTAGAACTAAACAACGGGTTTTGTTCGTCTTTTACAGTAATGATACTATCTAATCTATAAATACGAGGTTTACGCATATTTACATAAAAAGCTACCAACACCCCTAATATCAACATTACTAAAAAGAGCTTCCAATGCGAAAGCACTTTAAAAATATATTCTTTGATGTCAAACGACTTTATATCATTAACATTAAGATCAAATTTATCTAATGGCTTCATTGTCAATTATAAAGTTTTAACTAATAAAATGGTGGTAGTAACAAACGACAATACAGATACAATGGTAGTAAAAGTTTGTACCCCAGTAGTACCTGTACCCCATGACTTTTGTTTTAAGGGCTCTACATAAATAATATCATTTGATTGTATGTAAAAGGCATCTGAATTAAAAATAGCAACATCAGTTAAATCTAATGTCATTTTTTTTGTGCCATCAATGTGTTTTCTAATAATAGTTACATTTTTTCGATCTCCAGTAATGGCAATGTCTCCAGCACTAGCAATAGCTTCTACAATATTTACTTGATTTTGAAACAATACGGAAGGTCCAGGAGTATTTACTTCACCAATTACCGTAAACCGAATACCTGCCAACTTTACTGTGATAAAAATATCATCAATATCTTTAAAAAACTTAGCCAATTCACTTTCAATTTTTTCTCTAACTTCTTTTTCGGTATACCCTAATACATTAAGCTCCCCCACATACGGAATTCTAATATTACCGAGTCTATCTACAGTATACCCTTTTAAATAAAACTGATCTGCACTTATTTGACCTGCAGTTCCAGTAGTTTGTGTTTCAGACTGCTTAAACAAAGCAACTAATTCTTCATTATTTGCTTTAATTTGTATGTCTAAAATATCATTGACCTGCAATTTATAAGGTTCATTTAATATTTTATAAACTTCCTTATTGGAAGAAGGTTCTCCTTGAAAATAGGTTAATTCTTTTTTAGGAATACATGAAGTAATTAATAAACCTAAACTAAATATAAATAAAATTTTACGTAACATTATTATTTTTAACTTGTCGGCAAATATAATTTTAAAATCTCTATTATCCTTAATTTTGCACTTTAAAATGTAAAACGCACTTATACGCATGCTATTTCAAATTGCCTCTTATTTTAAATTTTTAGTTAAATCTACCAATCAACATGGGGTACACTCTCCTTTCGTATACAATCTTATTACAAAATGCTTTTATGATAAAAAGCAAAAAAAATGGTATTCAAAACTAATAAATTATAGACAGCTGTTACTACAAAGTGATAAGATAATTGAAGTTACCGATTTTGGAGCAGGTTCAAAAACCTTAAAAAGCCAACAACGAAAAGTAGCAACAATTGCAAAAAATGCGGGAATCTCTATAAAAAGAGCGAAATTATTAGGAAGAATGGTATCGTATTTACATGCTGATACCATCTTAGAAATTGGAACTTCTCTAGGTATTTCTTCAGCTGCCATGAGTTTTGGAAACCCCAAAAGTAAAATCGCAACACTAGAAGGATGCCCAAAAACTGCAGATATAGCCAAAACCAGTTTTAAACATTTTAACCTATCTACAATTGAGGTAATTATTGGAAATTTTACCAACACCTTACCTGCAACTCTAAAGCAACTTAGTGATAACACTACGGATTCTAAAGACTCCTTGGATTTAGTCTATTTTGATGGAAATCACCAAAAAGAAGCTACTTTAGACTATTTTGAACAATGTTTGCCCTTTATTCATAATGATTCTGTCTTTATTTTTGATGATATTTATTGGAGTAAAGGTATGCAAGAAGCTTGGACTCATATAAAAAAACACCCTAAAGTAACCGTTAGTATTGATACTTTTTATTGGGGAATTGTATTCTTTAGAAAAGAACAAGAAAAAGAAGATTTTGTAATTCGACTTTAACAATTTGTTCTCAAAAAAAGGTCTAACCACGGAGCACACAAGGAATATAAATAGTAATTATTCTCTGTGCTCTTTGTGAAAAACTTAGTGTCCTTTGTGGTAAAAAAGCTTAACCACGGAGAACACAACGTCAACCACGAAGCTCACTAGGAGTATGAATAGTAATTATTCTCTGTGTTCGTTGTGAACAACCTTAGTGTCCTTTGTGGTAAAAAAGCTTAACCACGGAGAACACAACGTCAACCACGAAGCTCACTAAGAATATGGTAATAATATTTCTCTATGCTCGTTGTGAAAAACTTAGTGTCCTTTGTGGTAAAAAAAAGCTTAACCACGGAGAACACAACGTCAACCACGAAGCTCACTAGGAATATAAAAGTTAGCATTTCTCTGTGCTCGTTGTGAACAACCTTAGTGCACCTTGCGGTGAAAAGCCTAACCACGAAGCTCACAATGGCTAACACGAAGTTCACTA